>NZ_CP150150.1:4800000-6873755 GCF_037963285.1 Paenibacillus sp. FSL H3-0329
TGCTGTTTGATATCGCTGCCTGTTTTTTTACCAAGCTTGCCTTCATCTCCAACCAAATCAAGAATATCATCCTGAATTTGAAAAGCGAGTCCGATGCTTGTGCCAAAATCACGCAGAGCTTCAAGCTGCTTCTCTGTTGCCCCTGCGATACGTCCGCCGGCTAACAACGAAAAGATAATTAAATCTCCGGTTTTATGCAGATGAATATACTTCAGCTGTGCAAGATCTGTTAGTCCTTGCTCGCCTTCCATATCTGCTATCTGACCGCCGACCATGCCGCGTGGACCCGCCATTTCCGCCAGATCCTCCACTATGGATAAAACATTATCAGCAGGGATGCCAAATTTACGGGAGGCTTGTACCACACTGTAAAAAGCATGGGTCAAAAGCGCATCACCCGCAAGAATAGCTGACGCTTCACCAAAGACTTTATGATTCGTCAGCTTGCCGCGCCGATAATCATCATTATCCATGGCAGGCAGATCATCATGAATCAACGAGTAGGTATGTACCATCTCAATAGCAGCAGCAATAGGCAAGGCTGCTTCACGGCTGCCTCCCAGTGATTCACAAGCAGCGATCACAAGCAGCGGCCGGAGGCGTTTGCCCCCTGCCATTAGCGAATACTTCATCGCTTGCTGTAAATTTTCCGGAACCGTCCATGCTGCGGGAAGAATAGTCTCAAGCTCCTGTGAGAGCAAATCACTTATCGATGCGATGTAATCCTCCAGCGGCTGCCGCATGCTTTCACTTGCGGACCTTCCCTCCAGATCATTCTCAAAGCGATTCATCGGCGTCCCCTTCCAGACGTGCACCAAACGGCTTTTTGCGCAGTTCTCCGTCCTCTTGGGTAATCATTTCGATCTTACGCTCTACTTGTTCCAGCTTGCTGCCGCAAAGCTGCGACAGCTTCATGCCCTGCTGAAATAAATCGATGGCCTTCTCCAGAGGAACGTCGCCGTGTTCAAGCTCACGAACGATTTCCTCCAGTCGGTCCATAGCGCCTTCAAAATCAAGTTCCGCTTCCTTCGTCATCGTCTTTGCCATCCTCCTTCATCCCCCATACTTGGCAGTTCAGCTGTCCGTCATTCATCTTTATCACCACAAGATCGCCAAGCTGCACTTCGGTCAGCGATTTGATTAAATGTTCTTCCGCCTCGTCATACACTAAGCTGTAGCCGCGCGACATTACTTTTAGCGGGCTCAGCGCATCCAGGTGACGAATCTCTGCCACATAGCGAGATCGCTTCTCCTGCAAACGAGCCTGCATAGCGCCCATTAACTCACGGCGCATGCTGTCCGTGCGCTGACGTGCTGCGGCAACACTGTCGCGCGGATGGAACCGCTGCAGACTGTGATGCAGCACCGCCTTACGCTCGCGGGAACGGCTGAGCCGTGCATCCGCTGAGCGCTGGAGCCGCTCACGCAGCATGTCCAACCGCTGCGTGTGCTGAATCAGCGTCCGGCGCGGGCCTGCCAGCGCCAGCGAGCGCTGCAGCACCGAGTGGCGCTCGCGTCCACGCTGGGCGCGTTGTTGCAGCGCTTGGCGCAGCCGCTGCTGCAGCTGGCGAAGCTGCGCAGCTAGCTCGCCGGCATGAGGCACGGCCAGCTCAGCGGCCGCTGTGGGCGTAGCCGCGCGGAGGTCGGCGGCGAAATCGGCAATCGTGAAATCGGTCTCGTGGCCGACGGCCGAGATGACCGGAATCCTTGATGCCGATATCGCTCGTGCGACTTCCTCCTCGTTGAACGCCCACAGCTCCTCCAGCGAACCGCCGCCGCGGCCGACGATAAGCACGTCGGCTTCACCCATGGCGTTCAGCGCGCCAATCGCCTTCACTATCGAAGGCGCAGCGCCTTTGCCTTGCACCAGTACGGGATAGATTACAATAGCTACCTGCGGAAACCGCCGCTGAAGCGTAATCACAATATCTCGTACAGCTGCTCCTGTTGGGGATGTAATCACACCAATACACTTCGGGAACCGCGGCAACGAACGCTTGCGAGCTTCTGCAAAAAGGCCTTCTTTTTCAAGCTTGCTCTTCAGCTGCTCATAGGCCAGATATAAACTGCCAATCCCATCAGGCTGCATATGTGTGGCGTAGAACTGATATTGCCCATCCCGTTCATAGACGGTCACATTACCTCTGGCAATTACCCGAGCGCCTTCCTTCGGAATAAAAGGCAGCCGCTGGTTATGAGAAGCGAACATAATCGCTTTAATGCGGCTGCTCTCATCCTTAAGTGTGAAATACATATGCCCGCTGCCATGATGTGTAAAGTTGGAAATCTCTCCGCGAATCCACACATCCGAAAGTAAATTATCCGAGTCTAGCTTCATGCGGATATAACGGTTGAGTTCTTTTATCGAATAAACCTGCCGCTCTGCCGCCATGAATCTTACCCCTATTCCAGGCCGTGACGGCGTTTAGCCGCAATCAGCGTGTTGCTCATCAGCATTGTAATAGTCATCGGTCCAACCCCGCCTGGAACAGGCGTGATGTATCCGGCAACTTCTTTTGCACTTTCATAATCAACGTCACCTGCGAGTTTACCGTTATCCAGACGGTTCATGCCCACATCGATGACAACAGCACCCGGCTTCACATAGGAAGCATCAATGAAATTAGCTCGTCCGATCGCTACAACCAAAATATCCGCTTGACGGCTAATCTCTTGCATATTAGCTGTACGGGAATGGCACATAGTTACGGTAGCATTTTCGCGTTGCAACAAGAGGGAAACTGGCTTTCCTACAATATTGCTACGACCAATTACAACGGCATGTTTACCTGCCATACCTGTTCCTGTACGTTTAATCAGTTCGATTACTCCTGCAGGAGTACATGGAAGAAGACTGTCGGCACCGATGACCAGGTTGCCTACATTGACAGGGTGAAAGCCGTCTACATCCTTTTCCACGGAGATTGCATCAATAACAGCCTTCTCCTCGATATGCTTAGGCAATGGGAGTTGAACCAGAATTCCGTCGATATCATCGCGTCCGTTTAGCTCTGCTACCAGTGCCAGAAGTTCTTCTTGAGAAGTGGATTCATCCAATTTATGCACTTCCGAATGGAATCCTAAGCTGATACAAGATTTCTCCTTATTGCGAACATAAACCTGAGATCCCGGGTCTTCACCTACTAGAATAACAGCCAAACCGGGCTTTACGCCGCGTTTCGCCAGTTCAGCAACCTCTTGGGCAATGCTAATACGAATTTCCTCGGATACTTGTTTACCACTGATGATTGCTGCTGTCATGTTAGTCTCTCCCCTTTTATATACTTTACTATGGTTTATAAATTAAGAATGGTCAGCTTTAATAGTATCTATCTCTTGGATCATCTTGCCGAGTACTCCGTTAACAAACTTCCCGGAATCATCCGTTCCAAAATGCTTGGCCAAATCGATCGCTTCATTCACCGCAACCTTCGCAGGCACATCATTGGCGAACACCATTTCATACGCTGCTAAACGTAGAATCTGACGATCCACACGTGACAGACGGCTCATTTGCCAGCCCTTCAGGTAATGTTCAAGTATATCGTCGATCGCTACCTTGTGCTCCCATACCCCATTCACATGCTCTACCACATAGTGTTTAAGCTGAATCTCGTCCGTGATTACACGTTCGGTTTCATTCTCTTCTGAAGCTTCCTCGAGCAGCATTTCTACGGCTTCCGCGCTTTCCACATCGTTCATTTCCATCTGATACAGGCTTTGGACAATAATCTCTCTAGCTATACGTCTTTTCATGTGTTCCTCCTAAAATCTTATATCGCATTAAAATATTCACTTGTACTGCAACAACGTCTACGACCTAAATATCGCTTCACACTTATTCATTCTTTCCCTAATCCTGTGAGGATTATTGCACAAAGCGAAGATACCTTCAGAGGAAGCTCGCAAATATACCTATCCCTTGTCGCAAAAAAACCGCAATGCCTTTCTTCCGGGGGCAACGGACAACACAAACTTACGGTTTCCTGCTCCGGGAAAAAGACTATCGCGGTTCACTTAAAGGGACGCCAGCGTCCGGATAATCGCGAAACCAACTCCTGCCATTGAAACAGGGGCGCTTGCGCGGTATCCTTTCTTTTGCCGAGCGTATATCCGATGAACACTACCAGTGCAAAGAACAGCATATCCCAAAAACCGCAAATTAAATAAATCAAACCCAGACCAATGCCGAAAGTCACTCCGGCGATTCTACCCCCGTGACTTTCCCATACTTCTTTCCAAGACATAAGGGAAACTCACCTCTATTCCACTCGACTTTTGAAGCTTGGAGACTGCGTGAGGTTAGCAATATATACAGACACATCAGCAACCGGAATGCCGGTTGTCTCCTGCACGAAATCATGCACCTGACGTTGTACTTCTGTCGTAAGCAGCGGTAATGAATGCTCACCGTCCACTACTGCACGAATTGTAATTTCAAGGCCAGCCTGAGAGACACGAATACGTGACTTGAGATCTCTGATTCCCTTCACTTTACCAGCAGCCTTAAGACTCAGATTCTCAATGGTTTCCATTGAAATCTGGATATCCCCATACTCTGTACGCTGATCGACCGAAGGCAATGAAGCGCGATCACGGCGCAGAGAGATGTAGAAAAATCGGATGCTCAGAAGGAACAAGACAACTGCTACTATTATTGCTGTAATATAAGCTGCTGGTCCATTCTCAATCTCCAAAGTTCTAGGAATCGCACCGCTTAAGAGGAGGATGGCAATAACAGATAGTATTCCGATACTTAAGCTGTAGACAAACAGCAAAAGTCTGTCCAAAATTTTTGCCACGAGTCTCATAACCTCCTTAAATTAGAGTAAACCCTCGACTTTGCTGTCGGGGGTTTATGGAAGAACGATGACTGCTATTTCACACGAAGAATCGTTTCAGCTTCTTCGTTCTTGTCTACAGTGTTGTTGTTCTTGAATTGCACATCATGAATATGCACATTCACTTCCACAACAGTCAGACCAGTCATAGTCTCGATGGAGCGCTTAACATTACGTTGAATTTCAGCAGCCACTTCAGGAAGGCGATTGCCATATTCAATAATTACAGAAACATCCACCGCAGCTTCACGTTGTCCAACCTCTACTTTAACTCCTTTGGACAGATTCTTACGTCCAAGAAGTTCAACAATACCACCGGCGAATCCGCCGCTCATACCTGCTACACCTTTAACCTCAACGGTCGCCAGACCTGCAATAACCTCGATTACTTCAGGAGCAATCTGGATTTCACCGATTTCCGTCCGTTCGTATTCTGTCGGCAATGTACTCATTTTAGACTTCACACCTTTCAAGAAAGATTGTTCATGATTTCAAGCGTAAAGCACGTCTCTTATTAAACATACTATATCATTTGACGAACTTTATGACAAACAAACCGAAGTCGTCCTAAATTTCATACTCTTCAAGAAACTTAATGTCAAAGTTACCATCCAAAAATACAGGATGCTCCAACAGTTTCTGATGGAAAGGGATGGTAGTATGAATGCCTTCCACGGCGAATTCAGCCAAGGCGCGCTTCATCTTCGCAATCGCTTCCTGACGTGTAGGAGCCCATACAATCAGTTTTGCAATCATAGAATCATAGAAAGGGGAAATCGTATATCCTGGGTACGCCGCACTATCTACACGAACGCCAAGGCCTCCGGGTGGCAAATAAAAGCCGATTTTTCCTGGTGAAGGCATGAAATTACGCTCTGGATCTTCAGCATTTATACGGCATTCAATCGACCAGCCATTAATCACGATATCTTCCTGAGTGAATGACAGCGGATTGCCTTCTGCTACAGAAATCATTTCCTTAATCAAATCCACGCCTGTAACCATTTCCGTTACTGGATGTTCGACCTGAATACGAGTATTCATCTCCATGAAGTAAAACTGTCCATCCGGTCCAAGCAGGAATTCAAGTGTTCCGGCTCCCGAATAATTCACGGCAAGTGCTGCTCGAACTGCTGCATTACCCATTGCTTCACGAATTTCAGGTGTGAGCACTGAACAAGGTGCCTCTTCAATCAGCTTTTGGCGACGACGCTGCACGGAGCAGTCCCGTTCGCCTAAGTGCACTACATTGCCATGTTTATCTGCAATAATCTGAATCTCCACATGCTTCATGCCTGTTAGGAATTTCTCCAGATATACACCAGCGTTACCAAACGCCTTTTGTGCTTCCTGTTGTGCAGCAGTGATCTGCTTCACCAAAGATTCCTCGTCCTCAGCAATCCGTATTCCCTTACCCCCGCCACCCGCAGTAGCCTTAACGATGATTGGGTAACCAATATCGCGGCCCAGCATGACAGCTTCCTCTACATCGCCTACAAGACCATCTGAGCCCGGGATAATCGGAACTCCAGCCAGTTTCATGGTTTCCTTCGCCACAGCCTTGTCACCCATACGGTTTATGGCATCTGGAGAAGGTCCTATGAAGATAATATTGCAAGATTCACAAATCTCTGCAAAATCCGCATTTTCAGCTAAAAATCCATAGCCAGGATGGATGGCATCACATTCCGTTAAGGTGGCTACACTCATAATATTTGTAAAGTTCAGATAGCTGTCCTTGGCCGGCATCGGACCGATGCAGTAAGCTTCATCAGCCAACCGGACATGCAGTGAATCCCGGTCGGGTTCCGAATAGACCGCGACGGTGGAAATGCCCAGTTCACGGCAGGCCCTAATAATGCGGACCGCGATTTCGCCGCGGTTGGCAATCAACACTTTTTGAATGTTCATGCGTTTCCTCCCAAAGTTTTGCGAAGCTTCCGCTCCTTAAGTAGTCTGCGGTATTTATTCCGGTTTAACCAAGAATAGTGGTTGACCATATTCTACAAGCTGACCGTTCTCAGCAAGTACAGACACGATTTCACCTTTGATCTCCGCTTCCAGCTCATTCATCAGTTTCATCGCCTCGATAATGCAAACCGTTGATTTTTCACTTACACGGTCTCCAACATTAACAAACGAAGGCGTTTCCGGAGAAGCGGCACTATAAAAGGTCCCCACCATTGGAGACACAATTTTATGTAGTTTGCCTTCATCAGCTGCTTGTGGCTGCTGCGCTGGAGGAACTTCACCAACTACCGGATAGGATACTTGCGGTACGCTCTGCGGCTGCGGGGCAGGCGTAAAGGGATAGGCAGCATAAGGAGTCGCCTGTACTGCTGTTCCATCAGCTTCAGGGCGATCCGGTTTGCGAATTGCAAGCTTCATTCCTTCGCTTTCGATCTCCAACTCATGTACAGAGGAGGTCTGGTCCAGCAATTTAATCAATTCCTTAATTTCGCTCAACTTGAACATATATCAGTTCACTCCTTCAGCTTTCTCTCGAAGCCACTTCTTAAGCGGACAAGATAACTTTATGTATTATATCACAATCGGTAAAAATGGAAAGAGCCCGGGGCAACCCGAGCTCTTTCGTCATTTTTCTTTTAATTTTACAGCTTATTATTGCTCGGAAACGTATTGTACACTAATTTTATCTTGAGATACACTGAGTTCCTTCATTACGAGATCCACGATACTAACCGCTTGTTTTACATCCAGTTTGTCGCTGAGAACAACCACTTTGTAGCTGTCTCCAGCTTCTTCCTTTACAATCGCTTCTCCATATTTTTGTTGAAGCTGTTCTTCGATACCGGTAATTTTGGATTCTTTTTCTTCAAGATTAAGAAGTTGTTCTTGAGCGACTGCGTTATCAGCAGGTGTTTTATCCATGTCATTAATCAAAGCAAGCAAGTCTTGTTGGTTCTTAAGATTCTTTTGCTCACGTTCATAAAGGTAGTTAGTGAACATGCTGCTCGCCGATACACTTTGAGAAGCTACTTCATCGAGAATTTCTTTGTCATTTTTGGCTGGAGTCTTGGTGGTTGTATTTGCGGCTGTATCTTTAGCAGATGTATCTGTTTTCGCGGCATCTTTAGCAGCAGTGTCGGTTGTTGCCTTCTCTGAGTCACTGCTATTTGCGGCAGCTTTACTGCTATCGTCCTTAGCAGCTGTAGTTGTACTGTCGTCCGTTTTAGCAGTAGTAGTGCTATCATCCGTTTTAGCGGTAGCAGCACTGTCATCCGTTTTGGCGGCAGTAGCGCTGTCGTCCGTAGTAGCGGCGCCAGTAGTGCTATCTACAACGCCTTCATCAGCAACAACATCGCCTTGACTAACAACTTCGTTCACAACAACACCTTTGTCACCAACCGTTGGCAACGCTGCACCTGCTGTGTCTTTCAGGGAATCAACCTGCATTGTGCCAGCCGTGTCTTTTGGAATCGAAGCACCTGAGTCTTCAGTGAATAAATAGTATGCAGAGAGGACCACCATCAAGCTGAGCATAGAAACCAACCATATCGTTTGTCTTTTGCCGTTCATTCCATATTCCTCCTAAAATTTAATCTAGTGGCTGCTTCGGAAGCACTCACTTATTGACTTTCTCCTGCTACTCTTGTTTGCGTGGTACTACTGAAATGCGCTGGATCGGGACGTTCAAGCCTTTTTCTATAGCCTGCTCGACGAGTCCACGAACAACCTTGTTCTCTGCCCCTTTGGCAACTACCAGTACGCCGCGTACCTGAGGTTTAATCCGCTTCGTCACAATGGGTGTTTCGTCCCCTGATTGCGAGTAGGTTACGATTTCGCCATCCCTCGTATATTGTGTCGTATGACGTTTTCCCCCACTGGCATCCGTCTCTTCACTAAGCTGCTGGGAGTCATTCATATTACGCACCACGACAATTTCTTCTGTAGACTCCACTGTAACCATGATATCGACTGTACCAACGCCAACGATTTTCTCCAAAATCTCCTTCATCCGGTTCTCCATCGCTAGTTCGATGCTGTCGAACGAATTGGTTGTTGTGGTTGGATCACTCTGCACCAACGCCGTTTGTGAGGACTGATTCAGCGGCGGCTCGCGCCCTGTATTCTCGTTATCAATCCTCTTCACATTGACGAAGGAATTGAATAGCATGATCGCTGCGCCCAGCAGTCCCAGAATGATCAGCCAGCGAAAGGTATGACTTCTCTTCGGACTGCCGGCCCCACCCCCAGCCCACTGCTCAAGCTTTTTCAGCCAATTGCCCACTCCCATCCCTCCTAAAAATTATAGTTATTTAGAAACCGTAAGCTCATGATTTGACGTTACTAGCCACGCCGCCATCCACCTGAATGACTTTGGGATCCAAATCCCACTTCAGTTCCAGCAGCTTTACAATGGACTCCATTTCACTCGAGGACGCGCTGTCTTCAGCCACAGTTCCGTTCACTGCTTTATTAGGTTCGTCTGATGATGTCGCTTCACTCTCTACGTTATCTCCCGGATTAGCGCCAATTTTAACTTCTACAGGTGCTACAGGAGTGATTGTAATGGGTGCTGTAGTCGCTGTGCTGGAAGCTCCGGAAGTACCCGGGGAGTTAGCCGATGTCTGAGGCATAGAGACCTTTACATTAGAAATGACAGGAACATCTTCCTTACCGGTGCCGCCAGACTTCCCCATGCCCAGCGTTACGGTGACATTAACCCCGCGTTTGCCGGTCTCGCTGATAATCTGCTCTTTCATCTGACCCGCCACCTCTTCGGCAGCGAGCTGCAGACTCTGTTCCTGACGGCCTTGTGCAAGCTTTTGCCCATCTGCCAGAATCTGTTCCAAGGATGGGTCTCCCTTCCCTCCGCCAGTGAACAAACCGCCTTCTTTCTCTTGCTGTCCCATAGCGACACTCAGTTCGGAGATTGCATCACCTTTCAGGAGAGAGACGATAGGGCTGAGCATCGTGAGCAGGATTAGGAGACTTAGCACCAATCTTGCATAACGCTCCATGGATTTGCTTGGGAGCAGCAATTCAACAAATGACGCCAACAGCACAACCAGGATGATCTCCCGCAGCCAATCGCCCAACCAGCTCATGGTTTCCCTCCTAAAGGTTTTGTTGCTTCACCTCATCATTACGGTCAAGTTGCCCGCAGTCAGCATGATCGTAACCGCCATAAAAAACATTAAGGAAACAGCAGCCAAAGCAGCGAATACGTACACCATGCTTTTTCCAATCGTCTGGAGACAGACTACAATCGGTGTCTCTCCCAGCGGCTGCATCACAGCGGCGGCTATGTTGTAGATAAGGGCAAGCACCAGGATTTTGATTGCCGGAAAAGCACACAGGAACAATATGATAATGACACCCGATAACCCGATCGCATTCTTCACCAGCAGTGAAGCTGAGATTACTGTGTCTGTGGCATCCGCGAACATTTTGCCGATGACCGGAACAAAATTCCCTGTAATATATTTGGCGGCCCGAATGGTGACCCCATCCGTTACTGAGCTTGTTATCCCTCGAACGGAAATTACACCTAGAAACACAGTTAGCAGTACACCTAACAGTCCAGCACCGATGTTTCGCAGCAGGTTAGCCAGCTGGGTTAGTTTATATTTCTCCGACAATGCGCTGACCAGATGCAGCACAGCCGAGAAGAACAGAAGCGGAAAAACAAGGGTGTGGATCATGGTGCCAACCGTATGAATCATAAAAACAATTAACGGATGGGTGACAGAGACTGTAACGATATTCCCCATCGAAGCCAGCAGCGCAAACAGCAGTGGAATCATCGCCATCATGAAATCGATCATCCGGTCGATAGCATCCTTTGCATAACCAATAGCGATATTGAAGCTGTTCACGGCAATAACCAGCACCACCATATAACAGAGCGTATAAGCGACCTTACTGACCGTTTTTCGCTCAAAAGCGGTTTGCAGCGTCTCCAGAATCATGCTGAGCACACTGATCATCACAATCGTCACGAGCAGCTTTCCATTGTACAGAACCTCATGCCACATAAAGCCTAGAAGCCCAGATAACACACCCTTTAAGCTGAGCCCCTTATCTCCTGGAAGCAGCATGTCCATTAGCGTAGGTGTGGCCCCGTCCGGGAAAAAACCACCATAATCCTTCATCAGCTGATCCCAATACGACTCCACTTTATCTTTTGGCAAATTATTCACCTGGCTCTTGACCCACTGGTCTACCGGGGAAGAACTGCCGGATTCTGGTGTTGAGGAAGCTTGCACACTCTGAGCTGTACCTGCAAACCATAGAATGAAAAAGAATGGAAGCAGCAGCAGTATTATTTTTAGTTTTGGAGGACGGAAAACACTGCGCTCTTGCATAATTTCTCCTCCCGATTCGTTGCTCAGCTCTCTTTACGATTGCTTTAAGCAGGCAGTAGTTTCATGACGGTTTCGATAATGATGCTGATGATGGGTACGGCTAGTACCATAATTAGCACTTTGCCGGCGAGTTCTATTTTGGAAGCAATGGATTCCTGACCGGCATCTCGTACAATTTGTGCACCGAACTCCGCGATATAGGAAATGCCGATGATTTTGAAAACAGTCTTCAAATAAATCATTTCCATCCCCGATGACTCAGCCACCCGCTCCAGTGTAGAGAGGATCATTCCGATCTTGCCGATCAGAAACATAAAAATTAGAATTCCTGTTGTAGTAGCAAGAAGGAAGGCGAACATCGGTTTTTGTTCCTTCAGTACGAGAATCAATATGGTCGATATCAGCCCAATCCCAACAACTTGAATAATCTCCATAGCACGCCTATTGAAAAAGAAAGATCGTTTTTATTTCCTGCAGCAACCCGTCCAGCATACGAATCACCATGAACAGCACGACTACGAACCCGATCACGGTGACCCAATGTGCGAAATCCTCTTTTCCCATCTGTTTGAGCACCGTGTGTATCATGGCGATAATTATGCCAATGCCGGCAATTTGAAAAATCGCATTGACTTCAATATTCATTCCTGGCACCTCGCTAAAAGATCAAAATGACGATCAGTACTCCAAGCAGCAGACCCAGGCTTTTACTTAACTTTTCATATTTGCCTTGATCCTCTCTGGCCACCGACTCCTCCTGCTTCAATTGCTGCAATGCTAACGCGATATGAGTGCTCTGATTCGACCTATCGCTTGTGCCGAGAGTACAGCTGAGCTGGCGAAGAATCTCTTTTTCTGTCCCCTTCATTGCGGTAGACTTCCAATATGCTTCCATCGCCCGCTGGATGGCATCCTGGGCGCTTCTGTCATAGGGAGGGCTCATCTCCTCCGCTGTTTTGACAAACAACGATTTCAGCGGGTCCTTAGACTGATTCCCAATCCGCCGCATGGCTTCCGGCAGTGGGGTGAAGCCGTACATGATCTCTGTTTCCAACCGCTGTAGTGCTGCTATTAAACCTCTGATATGTCTGGGCCTGTCTGCATATTGACGAGCAAACTGGAGACCTGCAAGCGTACCAGCCACCACAATGAGCACAGCACCGAACAGCTTAAGCATGCAAATCACCACCTAGTCGGTCCCCGGGAGAGATAAGCAGCATTCCTCTTTTCTGGCCATCCAGAATACGAAACGTGAGGCCTGCTTCTGAACGATGGAGTATGACATATCTCTCGAACATCTTTTGTTCCAGCAGTCCTCCAAGACCCGGCCTACGAGCCAACTCTGTTACATCTTTTCCGTGAGCGGAAGCAATGACAGATATTCCGGCATGCAGTGCCTCGGTAACCGCTTCGGCATCTTCAGGACGGCCAATCTCATCCGCGATTAATACATCTGGAGATAGCGACCGGATCATCATCATCATGCCTTCTGCCTTGGGACAGCCATCAAGAACGTCTGTCCGCGGACCCACGTCAAAGGCGGGAACACCACGCCGGCTGCCAGCAATTTCAGACCGTTCGTCAACAATTCCCACCTTCAGCCCCGGTCTACTCCCTTCGCGCTTGCCCAATTCTCCTAAGGAGATTTGTCTTGCGAGATCGCGGAGTAGGGTAGTCTTGCCATGTTGTGGAGGGGAGAGAATCAAGGTGTGCATCATTCGCTGCCGCCCCTTGTCCAGTAAATAAGGCAGCACTCCATCTGCGATTCCAGGTACTTCACGAGCAATACGGACATTAAAGCCAGTGATATCACGAAGATGTTCTACACCTCCGCCACTCAGTACTGTCCGACCAGCAAGTCCTATCCGATGACCGCCGGGAATCGTAATAAATCCTTTTCTCAGCTCTTCTTCCATCGTATATAGCGAATGGTTGCTGATCAGATCTAGCAGTCGATGAGTGTCTTCCCGATCCGGCTTGTAAGCTTCTTCAGGCCTCTGCGTCAAACTGCCATTCACTCTTAGAAAGTGATATTTACCAGAGTAGTTAATTTCCAGCGGACGACCTTCACGGACACGAATCTCCTCCACCATTCCTAGCAGCGGAAGGGGAAGGCACTTTAACAGCGCTCTTACTTTTTCAGGAAACAATTGCAGCCAGTCATCTGCCATACAAAGTACCCCCAAGCTGTCCTCTACTTAATTGCTTTATTCCATATTTATGCTTGTACGCGCCTAATATGCCTATCATCTATCATTTTTTCAAAATCCCGATTAAGAGAAAGGCTACACCGCAGCCCACCCAGCCTAATTTGCTCCATGACAGCTGCTGTGCCATCCCAGTCAGGCCAATTGCTGTCGTCAATATCAATATGGTCGGGCCTACCAAAGCCAGTCCAGAATTGACAGCCAGCGCCTTATCGACCTGATTTAATCTGAGCATTATCAGCGCAGCTATAATCTCTGCACTGCCCGAGAACAACCGCAGAGTCGCCATCCAGCTTACATACTTGTCCAATCTACTCCACTCCTTTTACTAATTCATTCATACCAAAAGACATCTGAGGCTTGTTTAGCTTTCTATTATTCATGGATATGCGTGGCTTTTTCACTTTAGACAATGAGAAATGACAGATTTACAGATCAGACTGTGAAAGAATTCATAGTGAGTGGGTTCATAAATAAATATAATCAGTACGATAAAATAATTTTTACGAACACCTTCATCTGTGGTATCCTTTTTAATTGGAAATATAGTGAGTTTATATTTTCAAAAAAAGGCAAACTAAAAAGACATAAGAAAAAGAGGGGATTTGTGTCATGCACGTTCGAAATTACGGGCTACCGCTCAGCATGCGGTCCGTAGTCAGACCAGTAAGAGAAGCGGCAATCATTATTTTTTCAGCTTTTTTAGTCGCCGCAGGGATGAGATTATTTCTAATTCCTCATCAACTGCTAAGCGGCGGGGTAGCGGGGGTGGCTTCAGTCATTGGGTATGTAACTAATCCGAAGTACATCTCAATCATTTATTTTGCGATAAACCTTCCTGTTCTGATCTGGGGATTTATTGCAGTGGGGAAAAAGTACATCTTACTAAGCATGCTTTCCGTTTTAGCTACCACCTGGTTCATGACAATTATTCCTGCGGTGAAAGTGACCAAAGACCCGATTTTGGCTAGTATTTTTGGCGGCGTAATTATTGCTGGCGGGGTTGGATTTTCTCTCCGTGCCGGGGGCTCATCTGGAGGATTTGATATATTAGGCTCGATTATTACACGTAAGCGGGATATTCCTATTGGGAATGTACTCTTCGTAATGGATGGGATCGTTATTCTGAGTTTAGGCTTCTTTAAAAGCTGGGACTCAGCCTTATACGCTATGCTCTGTATTTTTGTGAAAAGCAGAGTGGTTGATATGATTCATATTCGTCATGTCAAGCTAACCTGCTTCATTGTTACCAAGGAACGGGATAAAATGCTGAATCGTCTTAGAGAGCTGCCTCATGGCATCACAGTAGTCAACGCAGAGGGCGGTTACAGTCACGAGGGCAATACAATGCTGATGACCGTAACGACCCGCTATGAGCTGTCAGAGCTGCGTAAGACTATCCTTGAGACGGATCCAAGCTCTTTCGTCAATGTACTTGAGACTGTTGAAATTCTAGGCCGATTTAGACGTTTAGGATAAATACCCATATAGATGTAAAAAGGAACGCTGCATTCAAACCTGCAGCGTTCCTTTTCATTTATAGCTGATGCCCAAAAAGGAGACCCCGTAGCTAAGTAGCTGTAGGATCTCCCTTTTTATTGATTAAACGGCTCTTAACGACGATCCTTAGGACCACCAACAAAGGCCTGCTCAGTTGTATCCAGATTATAAGCGGTGTGAAGCGCCTGAATGATCGATGGCAAATTGCCGGATTCGATTACACAAGAAACCTTAATCTCTGACGTGCTGACCATCTTAATGCTTACGCCCTCTTGGGAGAGTACATCAAACATTTGAGCTGCAACACCAGGATGGCTAACCATACCCGCGCCAACAATAGAAACCTTCACGAGGTTATCCTCGGACGTCACTTCACGGTAAGGTAAAGTTTTATGGATTTCTTTAATTACTTCCTTCGCACGATCCAGTTCATCAAGTGAAACTGTAAATGAGAAGTCAGCCTGCTCATTCTGCACACCACTTTGTACAATGATATCTACGTTTACGCCTTCTTCAGCCAGCTTGCCGAAGACTTGAGCGAGTACACCCGGTACATCAGGTACTCCTAGAATACTGACACGCGCTACATTCTTATCATAAGCAATCCCACTAACTACGACACCTTGCTCCATGCTTGCTTCCTCCTTCACAACAGTACCTTCATTATGATTAAAGCTCGATCTAACGACCAGCTTAACTTGATGACGCTTAGCATACTCCACTGCACGCGGATGTAGTACGGCCGCTCCCAGATTGGCAAGCTCTAGCATCTCATCGTAAGAGATTTCGTTCAGCTTGCGGGCTGTTTTCACAATGCGTGGATCTGTAGAATAAATACCATCAACGTCGGTATAAATCTCACATACATCTGCTTGAATAGCAGCCGCAAGGGCTACAGCTGTCGTGTCCGATCCTCCGCGGCCCAGGGTAGTGATCTCACCATCCAAAGTCATCCCTTGGAAACCGGCAACGATAACGATCTGTTCGCGTTCCAAAGACGCTACTACACGGTGTGGATCAATATCATTGATACGAGCTCTACCGTGAGTTTCGTCTGTACGGAACCCGGCCTGCCATCCTGTATAAGATACTGCATTCCGCCCGATCCCATGAAGAGCTATGGACAAAAGAGCAACGGAAATCTGCTCTCCTGTTGTCATCAGCATATCCATTTCACGTGCAGGCGGCTGCCCGTTTAATTGCTTCGCCGTATCGATCAAATCATCTGTTGTATCCCCCATAGCAGATACAACTACAACGCAGCGATGTCCCTCATCCTGCTTGTCTGCGATGCGCTTGGCAACACGTTGCATGCGTTCTGTGTCGCCGACGGAGCTGCCTCCGAATTTCATAACATAAAGTGACAAAGTCCCACTCACTCCCCATATCGGTCTATGTAGTTGCTTCTAATCGGTTTCCCGCTTTAAACCAGTATAATACGAAAATAGCGTAATGCGTTAATGATTTCATTAAAAAATTATTGATTTTCCAGAAGCTAACAAAAAGATAAGGTCAGCTTCAAGACACTAGCTGACCTCATTTCACCCGTCTTCCAGTTTTTTATTGAGAAGCAGGTCGATAAGTCAGGGCCATCACTCCAGAGCTGAATCTTTTGGAGTCCACTAGCTCCAACGTCTTCTCTTCACCAACGTTATCGAACAGGCGCTGACCACTACCCAGCAGAATCGGGAAGACCAGAAGCTGATATTCATCGACAAGGCCAAGCTGCATGAGGCTCTGCGCAAGCGTACGACTGCCAAAAACGAGAATATCTCTCCCCGGCTGCTCCTTCAGCTTGGACACCTCCTGAACAAGATCGCCCTTGATCAAGCTTGAATTGCTCCATGTTGTTTCTTCGAGAGTTGTGGAGACTACGTACTTAGCGTATCCATTCATCATTTCACCGTACTCACCCGTCTGCTCAACCATATTTGGCCAAGCCTCTGCAAAACCTTCGTAGGTTGTCCGTCCTAACATTAGAGCGTCAGCAGCTTTCAGTTCAGCAAATTTGAAATGCTCCTGTTCTTCACTTCCGAATGAGAAGGTCCATTGTGGATTTTCCATAACACCATCAAGGGATATGAACTGAGATATAATTAATTTTCTCATATGCGCCTCCTTCTAATCCTTTAATTCGTAAGTATAATATCCCACACCCATACTGTTCCTCATGCATCCTCGTTTATATACCAAAAACCCCCCACCGTAATAACGGGGGAGGCTGATTGGTTATAAGTTCAGCAAGTATGATGCTTCCTACGCGCGGGAGATATATTTACCTTCGCGAGTATCAATAAGCAGCACATCTCCTTCATTGATGAACAAAGGAACTTGTACAGAATGACCTGTTTCAAGCTTGGCCGATTTAGTAGCGCCTTGAGCTGTATTTCCCTTCACACCTGGCTCAGTTTCAACAACCTTCAGCTCTACGCTGGTAGGCAGGTTGATCCCAAGGATTTCACCTTGGTAACTGATGATGTTTACAGTCATGTTCTCTTTAAGGAAGTTCAATTCCCATTCAAGCTGCTTGCTGGACAATTCGAATTGGTCATAGGTTTCGTTGTCCATGAAAGCATGCTCAGATCCGCTTGCATACAAATATTGCACGCCACGGTTCTCAATAATAGCACGGCCAATAGTTTCACCTGCACGGAAAGTACGCTCGACAGTGTTACCATTGCGCAGGTTTTTCAGCTTAGAGCGAACGAACGCTGCACCTTTACCTGGTTTAACGTGCTGGAAATCAAGAACGGTAAAAATATCACCGTCCACCTCTACGGTCAAGCCTGTCTTAAAATCGTTTACTGAAATCACTAAAAATCCCTCCTGAATTCGATAATTAAACCACTACTTTTTCTTACTTACAGTACTGTATATTCTTTGGACGAATGGGTCAGCAGCGATATTCCGCTCTCGGTGATCACAATATCGTCTTCAATACGTACTCCGCCAATCCCCGGCAAATAGATACCTGGTTCTACAGTAACGACCATTCCCGGCTGCATGATATCGTCACTCAGCTTGGACAAACGCGGCCATTCATGAACTTCCATTCCAAGTCCATGACCCGTACTATGTCCAAATTGATCACCATATCCGTAGCTAGCGATGATATCACGTGCCAGTGCATCACATTCCCGTCCAGTCATACCCGGTTTGATATGTGCCAACGTATGTAGCTGAGCTTCCAGCACAATATCATAGATTTCTTTTAGCTTCGGATCTGGAGCTCCGAGTGCAATGGTACGAGTCACATCTGAGCAGTATCCATCGAGTAATGCGCCGAAATCAAGCGTAATAAATTCATTACCTTGAATTACACGGCTGCTTGCTACGCCATGCGGCATGGACGAACGTTCACCTGAAGCAACAATCGTATCAAAAGATGACGCAGTTGCCCCGTGGGTACGCATATAGAATTCCATTTCCAAATCGACGTCTCTTTCAGTCATGCCTGGTTTGATCACATTCAGAATATGATTGAATGTAGCATCAGCCAGATCAGCTGCACGTTGCATAACAGCAAGCTCTTCAGCATCCTTGAACATACGGAGGTCTTCCACGGCTTTGGAAACTGGAACTAACACTGCCGGCTTAAGGGCTTCCGCATATGAGGTATAAGCGCTGAATGAGACATCATCCTGTTCGAAACCAACACGTACCTCACTGCCTGTTGGCAGCAACTCGCGTACTGTATCAATAAATTTAGGACCATGCTCTACAACCTTAACTCCTACCGCTTGATCCGCAGCCTGTGTCATGTACCTGAAGTCAGTTAGCAGATAACAATCATCGCTTGTCACCAATACATAACCGGACGATCCGGTAAATCCACTTAAATAGCGGCGGTTATAACCGCTGGTTATCAACATTGCTTCCAATCCTTTATCCTGCAAAACCTTACGCAGCTTGGAGACGCGCTCGTTACCCATTTTCATTCTCCTCTCGAAATAGCCACATTGTATTTTAACATAGGGATATCCCCTTGAGAAGTTTTTTCGAGCCGTTAGGCAAGTGCAGTCGCTTGCTCACGCTTTCGTTCGTCGGTATACTCAATCGCCGCTGTGTATCCAATGAACATCCCCCAAAGTAAAAAAAGGCAGAACTCACTAATCACAGTGTTCCACGGCAGCTTAAAAGGCGGCTGCATAAGAAACATTTGCGAGCCGGGAATAAATATAACTACCCACCACAAAACACCATAAACCAATCCTGGCCAAGGTCCCTTCAGCTTGCGCAGAATAAGCACATATAGCAGTGAGGCTATCACTGAAAATAAGATGAAAAACAAATAACCCACGAGATGTCCATACATTGTTGTCAGAAAAGTATGTTTAAAAAACGGCTCTGCTAAATAACCAGGACTAACCTTGGTAAAGCTGAACCAGTAGATTAACCAGTGCAGCCCTCCCCAAATCAAACCTGCGAAAAAACCTAATTCGAGCGCAAAAAACCAAATATTAGTATGATCTGATTGTTGTTGATGTGATTTGCTCATAGAATTGCCTCGCTTTCCGTATTTTAATACCGATTTGTCTCTCCTTGTCCCTATAAGGTAGTATGTGCAGCAAAAGGCGATCCAACTAGTAATGTCTTCAAAAATTAGTTACAATGTATTATATAAATCATATTAATTACGGGAAGGTGAATTGGTTGTCCCAGGAAACTCCCAGCTATGGCGGCCAAGCCGTCATTGAAGGCGTCATGTTCGGCGGCAAGCATATTAATGTAACAGCCGTGCGACGAAAGAATCAGGAGATTACATTTTTGGAGGTGCCAAGAAGCGATAAGAGCTGGGTCACTAAACTGCGCAAGATTCCGCTGCTTCGCGGCCTTGTCAGTATTATAGATGCCAGCGCCAAAGGCTCTAAGCACTTGAACTATTCGGCTGAATCCTATGCCGAAGATGAATTGGAACCCGAAGAACTGGCGAAAGAGAAAGCTAAGCCGAAGAAAAAGGACGAAGGCTGGAGCCTCGGAATGATTTTTGGCGTTGCTGTAATGGGTATTCTCTCCTTCTTATTCGGAAAGCTCATTTTTACGCTTGTCCCAGTATTTGTCGAAGATTTTTTATTCAAGAATGCATTTGATAACTATGTACTGCACAACCTCATAGAAGGCGGCATTAAAATGGTCCTCTTGCTGGTCTATTTATGGGCGATTTCGCAAACACCTGTGATCAAGCGGCTATTCCAGTATCACGGTGCGGAACACAAAGTCATCAGCGCCTTTGAAGCAGGCGAAGAACTGACTGTCCAGAACGTTCAGAAATACAGCCGTCTGCATTACCGCTGCGGAAGCAGTTTTATGATGCTGACGATTATCCTCGGCGTTATTATTTACTCCGTAGTACCATGGGATAATCTTTGGGAACGTGTGATCCAACGGATTATTCTGCTTCCTGTCGTAATCGGTGTTTCGTTTGAGGTTCTGAAGGGTACCAACGCAGTAAGAGAAATTCCAGGTCTCAAATACTTGGGATACCCTGGACTATGGCTGCAGCTGCTCACTACCAAAGAACCAAAGGATGATCAGGTAGAAGTATCCATCGCCTCTTTCAATCGTATGCGTGAGCTTGATGCAGAGATTGAAGCCAGAGGATATACGGAGGCAAGTGTGTCAGGCGGCATATTGGATCCTGCGAAAGGATGAGTGTCCTATGATCAGGCATGCTTTAATTTTTTGGATTTCAGTAATTCTTGCAATATTCGGTTTTGTGATTGGAGTCTTGACTGAGCCTTTCTACACGCTGTCGAAGCTGATTCTCCCCTTAGTATTGTTAGCGATTATCTATTATGCTTACAAAATGGGACCAGGGAAATACGCTCGCAGCAGTAATGGATCTAGAATCAAAGTCAAACCTTCGCAGAAAACCATGACCAAGGTTGCTGGGATTCGCAAGACACAAGCAGCACCAGGCAAACGCAAAAGTTATCCCTTCCAAGTCATCGAAGGAAATAAGGGGAAAAACGATGATCAGCTTCCGAAGTACCATTAACTAAATTATGACAAACACAAAAAAGCATCTCCACGTTTCAAAATAACGTGCGGGATGCTTTTTTTCTGATATTATGAAGCTTGCTTGTTATCGGGGGCGCCATTCCTTAAAGAAGTCTTCCCCTGCTTTCAGTCCGGCGGCATACAATTCGTCGCTTTGCATCTTCGTAATATTAAATTGGGTCGTGCCGATACCAAGCGTTGGGATGGTTACTGTGCGGACATATTTATCATTTTCAATATATTTCTCATCATGAGCAGACAGCATGGTACTGACCATAGCTTGCAGCATACTGAATGGTCCCCTAATCCTGTGGGGCTGCGGGTCGGTTTTACCTACTGTTTGATACCCTACGGTAGGGATTCTTTTCCCCGGCACTTTACTATTCTCATTCATCCCGTCAAATAGCCATAAAGGAAAATTGCTTAATAATCCTCCGTCCACAACGTATACAAATTGCTCAATAAAAGACTTCCCTCTAGCGGACTGTCCATTTAACCTGAGCATCACTGGATCAAAAAAATAAGGAATACTGCAGCTCATACGGACAGCCTTAGCCACCTCAAAATGTTCAGGAGAGATTCCATACTGTTCCAACCCATCTGGTAAGACCAATATCCGGCCATTGGTAATGTCAGAAGCAATTATAGATAGTTTGCCTGGAGGCAGATCACGAAAAGTGATAATTCCCTTTATAAGCAAAAGCGATCTCATCCACGATTCCAAGGCTTCACCCGAATACAATCCCTTCTTCAATAACACTCGCAGTGCAGGACCTACCCAAGCCGTATTATAAATGGGAGCTCGCTTCATAAACGATGAAAAAGAAGTTCCTTGGATAATCCGACTCATTTCCTCACCTTCATAACCCGCAGCCAGTAAAGTCGCTACAATCGCGCCTGAGGAGGTTCCAGCGACCTTTTTAAAGGTTCGCCCCGCCCTTTCTGTGGCTTCAACTGCTCCAGCGAGAGAAATCCCTTTTACTCCCCCTCCTTCAAACACAGCGTTAATCTCCATACACGAAAATCCCCCGTTTCCCATAGATTCTATTGCTTATCTATGAGCACGGGGGAGCATTCATGACTCCTTATCTAGAACAGTTATCTTATTTGGACTGAAAATAAAAGGTCAGCAAATTTGATAATCCAAACGGATTGCGGACTACAATGTCATTTGCTCTGAACATAATACTGCCTGCAACCTCTTTATATTTCTCATTATATTTAAGCTGGTTGATGATTTGGTCGCCACTTTGCCATTCTGCTTTCTGGTCACTTGCTCCAACCTTATAAGCGGCTTGCCCAATATAGAGCTTAACATTCGTATTCTCTACCTCTTTAACCCACCAATCTACTAGCTTATCGTAACGGGCAGTGCTAAAGGACAGACTCCAATAAATTTGCGGTGCGACATAGTCAATCCAGCCTTGCTTGATCCATGTCCGAACATCGGCGTACATATCGTCATAAGCGGTAACTCCAGCTGTGGTATCCGAACCTGTGCTGTCTTTTTTGATATTACGCCATACACCAAACGGACTAATTCCATAAGAAACCTTCGGTTTCACCTTATGAATCTGTTCTCCCAATTGACGGACGAATTCATTGATATTATCGCGGCGCCAATCCGCCTTAGAGGACAGGTTCTTCGTGTTATAAGTCTTATAAGCAGTATCATCGGCAAAAGATACACCTGAAGGATAGAAATAATCATCCAAATGGACACCATCTACATCATAGCCTTTGACGACCTCCAACACTGTATCGATAATATGCTGGCGGGCTGCTGGGATCCCTGGATTGATGTATTTTTTACCTCCTGCGTCTACAATCCATTCCGGATTTGACTTAGCCACATGATTACTTGCTAATGCGGATGTAGAAGCATCTGTTGTCGCGCGGAATGGGTTGAACCATGCATGGAACTGCATACCGCGTGAATGTGCAGCGCTGACCATATAGCTCAACGGGTCATAACCCGGATTTTTTCCTTGTGTGCCGGTCAGCACCTTAGACCAAGGAACTAGAACAGAAGGGTATAGGCTGTCTGCTGAGGTTCTAACCTGTACAAAAACAGCATTAAAACCAACAGCTTTTAGCTTGTCCAGCAGATTATCAAATTCTTGTTTTTGTTTCGCTTCGTTACCTGCAGAAGCTACTGAAGGCCAGTCCAGATTAAATACTGTAGAGATCCAGGCTCCCTTCATCTCCTTGTTAGCCGACGCACCAGGGATACTTGGAACTGTTGGCGAGGTCGGTTTTGGAGTCGCTGTAACGACTGGAGTCGCTGTAGGTACTGCTGGCGTTTCCGGATCAGCAGCCTGCGGCGGCTCTGTATTAGAGTACAAAGAAATATGTTTGGTAGTCTGATCCCAGATAACCTGTAACCCCAATTGCTCACTTACAAAACGAAGCGGCACCATAACCCGTCCCTGCTTAATCTGTACTGAGGTGTCGAGGGCTACAGAAGCATTATTAACTAATGCACTTTTCTGGCCACTGGTCAGCTTGATCTCTGTATCTCCTTGCGTGATTGTAACTGTCTTACTGCTTTGATTCCAAACTACTCCAGCACTCAACCCTTTACTAATGACGCTAATTGGCACCATCGTTACATTCGAAGCTGTGATATACGGCGGCACATCGCTTGCCAGCGCCTCGCCATCCAGTTCAATGGTAATCTGCACAGCTGCCGCACGTGCCCCAGGAGACCATAAAGGCAGAAACAATACTAATACTAGCAATCCCAACATCCATTTACGATAATTCATAATTCCTCCCCAAATCTAAAATAATATGTATCCAATAAAAAAAGAAAAAACGGATCAATCCTCCAAGTTGATGTACCGATTCCACCCTTCAAAAGAGCGGTATCAGTCTCAGCCAGAAAAAGGACTTATCCGTTTTGACGCTAAAAACTGGGAAAGGTTGCACTAAACAAAATAGAAACGGCTATACCATCAAGTAGTTTATGCTCACCAAAGCCTTGCTGGGCATAACTTTAAGGACGGTATCCGTTTCGGGAAAAAACATTTCAAGAATCGCTTGCCAGTTCATTGTGAATAGCATATAAAGTCTGCAGACGTTCTTCATCGCGGCGGAAATATTCCACCAACGTTTCGATACGTGTAATCGAATCCCAACTCAAGTGGTGCTCGATCCCTTCAACATCATTATAGATAAATTCCTGCTGTACTCCGATCAAACCGAGGAATTCTTCCAATAGTTGATGACGATCAACAAGACGTTTCCCTACTTTTTTCCCTTTGTTGGTTAGGACAAGCCCACGATATTTCTCATAGATGAGATATTCGTCCTTATCCAGTTTTTGGATCATCTTGGTCACAGAGGAGGGGTGTACTTCCAGTCCCTCGGCAATATCCGAGACCCGCGCATAACCTTTCTCATCAATGAGCTTATATATGCGCTCCAAATAATCCTCCATGCTGGGTGTTGGCATTAAAATTTACCTCTTTTCTATAATGAACCTGGCGCCGAGCCAAACCTTGCTCTAACAATGATACATGTTTCTAACGCCCCTTGGCAAGTCCTTCAAGAGAACATGCTGAGGAGTTACCCATGATTGCCATGCTTCTAATGAGACTCAGTTAGGCATAATAAACTTACTCATCTTTCAGAAGGAGCGTGAATTCATGACTATAGTGACACCTGAGACCCCTCCCGTAAAGAGAACCAGAAAAGCTACAGCCCTTTTTGTCCCCGAGCTTGTTTTCTTCGAGCCGGATGCTTTAAATTACCCGAAAGGTGAACGGATCATGGAATGGGTGAAGGCTAACAATATTCCCTATCGCATGACTACATCGCATAACCGCATAATGAATTTCCCGGGTGACACAGAGGTCGAGCAATATAAAATTGCCAAAAGAACACTTGTAGTCGGCCTGCGCAAAACCTTAAAGTTTGACCAATCCAAACCCTCCGCAGATTATGCAATTCCGATCGCAACTGGCTGCATGGGCCACTGCCATTATTGTTATTTGCAGACTACTTTAGGTGCAAAGCCTTACATTCGTGTATATGTAAACACCGAAGACATCATTGACGCCGCCAAAAAATATATCGAGGAGCGTAGCCCTGAAATCACGACTTTTGAAGCAGCCTGTACCTCAGATCCATTAGGACTGGAGCATATTACCGGATCTCTGTCAGAACTCATCACATTCATGGCAGCGGAGCCCCTTGGCCGCCTGCGCTTTGTGACCAAATACCAACATGTTGAACCTCTACTCGATTTGCAGCATAACGGACATACCAGAATTCGTTTTAGCGTAAATGCTGACTATGTGATCAAAAATTTCGAGCCTGCTACCTCGCGGTTTGAAGAGCGAATTGAAGCGGCTGGAAAGGTCGCACGTGCCGGCTATCCACTGGGCTTCATCATTGCCCCAATTATTTGGTATGACGGCTGGCAGGAAGGCTACGCGGAGCTGCTGGCCAAATTAGCCAAGACCCTCCCGCCGGAAATAGGAAAAGGTCTAACCTTTGAAATGATTCAGCACCGATTCACCAAAACAGCCAAGACTGTAATTGAGAAACGTTACCCGAAATCTAAACTAGAAATGGACATGGAGAAACGTAAAAAGAAATGGGGCCGCTGGGGACAGAACAAATATGTCTATCCGGATGAACAGCAAACCGCCCTGCGAGAATTTATCACAGAGCGGATTTTCGAGCATTTTCCTGAAGCAGGTATTGATTACTTCACCTAAGCTCTAAAAGTTCTTGTATTTTAAAAAATTAGCCAATCCGGCGTTATTCCTTGTAGCCACACTGTTATCCGGAACATTTGATCCGTGAACAGCAAAACACCCATAAATACCATTAGGACGCCGCCAATCTTCATCAGCAGATTCGAATACTTGAGGATACGCTTCACTCCGCCAAGGAAAAAGGCTAAAAGAAAAAATGGCAAAGCAAATCCGATGCTATACGCGGTAATCAATGTAAACCAAGTGCCTGGATCGCTTGCCGACAGTGCAATAATTGCCGTCAAAATCGGTCCGATACAAGGTGACCAACCAGCAGAAAAACCAATCCCGAAAATAAAGGAGCCCACATAACCCGCCGGTTTCCATTTTAAATCAAGCTTCCGTTCGCGAAGTAGAAACTGGGGCTGAAAAATCCCAAGCAAAAATAAACCCATTACAATAATTAGAATCGCCGACAATTGCCGGATCAGATCACGCTGGCCATTAAAGAATTGCCCGAATAACCCAGCCCCAAAACCAAGTGTGTAAAAAACAGCAGAAAAACCTAATATAAATGCCAATGTATGAGTCAGGGTGCGTATACGAACCTCTTTAGAGTTGCTGCCTGATTTTAATTGTTGAACGGATAACCCGGTAATATACGATAAATAAGAGGGGTACAGCGGTAAGCAGCATGGCGATATAAACGATGCCACCCCTGCAGCTAAAGCAATTCCTGCATTGATATTAGACAAAATAGCGGCTCTCCTTCCGGCATTCGAGTCACTTCATGGAGCTGCTTATGGCTCCTTTTTTTAATATAAGAAAGGATTAATTTCTCATTATTACTTTTCTTATATTTCACACCTAAACGCTTATCGTCCTTACAAGGACACCGAAGGCGTTTACGCTTGCCTAATGCGATACCGATTACTTAATTCGCTGTTTATGCTGGCAATCCCTTTTTACCGATCAAGGTTAATACCAATAATGATATGAGCAAAAGCACAATAGTTGCACCGGGAGCCAAATTCCACACTCCAGCTACTACTAGTCCTCCTACAACGGCAATCTCCGAAATGATAACCGCCAGGATGACCGAGGATTTAAAGCTACGAGATAGCAATAAGCTGATTGCGACCGGAATAGTCAACAAAGCAGATACTAATAGCGAGCCCACAATCTTGATCGCTGTGCTAATCACAAGTGCTGTCAGGATGGTGATCAGCATGTTAAGCAGCTTCACCGGCAGCCCACTTACACTTGCTGCATCCTCTTCAAAGCTAAGCAAAAAGAACTCTTTAAAGAACATCGATACTACTACTACAACAGCTATAGTCACTATGCCTACCACGATCAAATCAGTATTATCGAGCGTATAAATGCTGCCGAACAAATAACTCATTACGTCAGCATTATAACCTTTTCCTAAGGTGAAAAAGAGTGAAGCCAACGCCACTCCGCCCGACATTATAATGGCAATCGACAGCTCCGCATAACTCTTATAAGCCTTGCGAAGCTTTTCAATCGCGAAGGACGCTACCACTGCAAAGATAAGGCCTGCGCCCAGCGGATAAAATCCTGTTAGAAAACCGAGTGCTACCCCCGCTATAGTAACATGAGCCAGCGTATCACCAATCATGGATAATCGTCTAAGCACAAGAAAAACGCCTATAAGCGGCGCCGTTATACCAATCAGCAGTCCGCCCGCAAGCGCCCGCTGAAAAAAATCGCTAAATAGTATTTCCAACTTAAACTCTCCTTCATACAAACTCAAACCATTTTAAAACCTTTTTCAAACCTTTTCGATCCCTCCCAAACCCTCCCTTCCAAGGGAGGGCCCCAAGGGCTCTGCCCTCTGGACACCCGTTAAGTGCAACTAGCGTAGGAGTTAGTGTTACTGAACATAGATAGGTCGGGGAAAGATCGCTTTCGTCCCTAAAGGGACACGCTTGTACTTTGGTGGTGCTTAGGTAAGAGAAAATAAGAAATAGGAACAAGGTTAAAATACCTCTTAATAAAACCATGTCTACTGACTAACTTCCACACGCAAGTTATGTATGCCCTGAGAACAGAGGCACCCCTGTTCAGAGTTCAATTATGACTTAAGAGAGCGTGTGCTGCAGGTTCTCTTCTGTGCAATTCTGGAGATCATGTGAGTGGCGGGAGTAAAAGTTGATTTTACCATTTGTCTGCACGGGCTCATGACCTAAATAATTTTTGATCATGTCGATATCATGCGACACCATCAGGAAGGTCATATGATGATGAGCATGCATATGCGTAATTAATTCAAAGAATCCCGCTTGTGATTCGGCATCAATACCCACCGTAGGTTCGTCCAAAATCAGCAGGTCAGGATGGTTAATCAGCGCCCGAGCCAGAAAAACACGCTGCTGCTGACCGCCTGACAGCTGGCCTACTCTTTTCTCCGCAATATCTTGTATCCGCATGACTTCAAGTGCATCCTCACATTGACGATGCTGAGCCTTAGATACTCTGCGGATCAGATTCTTGTTATTATATAGACCTGACAGAACTACTTCACGCACCGTTGCTGGAAACAATGGGTTGAAGGCATTTTTTTGCGGAACATATCCGATCCTTTCCCAGTCTTTAAACTTGCGGACAGGCGTTCCGAATAATTTAATTTCACCACTGCTCGCCGGAAGCAAGCCGACGATCATTTTCATCAATGTTGTTTTACCAGCACCATTAGAACCAATGATACCAAGGAAATCTCGTTCTCTTACACTATAGTTAAGATTCGATATCACCTTCTGTTCCCCATATGAAAAAGAAAGATCCTGTATATCGATGATATGCTGATGGCAGTCCAAGGATACCGATTGCATGCTTAAGTACCGCCTTTCCCTTATACTTTCCTTATTATTGTAAGGCCATAATCAGATTTTGCAAATTTTTCTCCATCAGAGTGAAGTAATTATCTCCGTTCTTCTCTTGCTCCGCAGTAAGTCCCTCTACCGGATTAAGCACCATAGTGGAAACACCCGCTTCGGCTGCAAGTGTCTTAGCCAGTTTATCGGAGACAAGCTCTTCAAAAAAGATATACTTGATCCCTTCATCTTTTACCATTTTCGCAAGCTTCACTAAATCCTGTCCGCGCGGCTCGGCGTCCGGCGAAAGTCCCATAATCGCATGCTGATCCAATCCATAATCACGGGCAAGGTAAGAGAAAGCCTGATGTGATACTACGATCTTATGGTTGGGCAGCTTAGCAAGCTCCTCTTTGAATTTACTATCTAATGCCTGCAGACGTTCAGCAAGCTTATTGTAACGCTCTTCATAACCTTCTTTATGCTCAGGATCCACGGACTGAAGGCTTTCTTTAATATTCTGAGCCATAGTAATGGCTGATTTTGGACTTACCCAAGTATGCGGGTCCGTATGCAGGCTGTCTCCTGAGGCATTACTGTTATGATCCGTATCCTCATTTTGATGAGACTCTTCCTCACTTGCCCCATGATCATGCCCGTCATCTTCATCGGTCATGATATAATCAATACCTTGGCTTACTTCAACCGCCTTAACTTTACTGCTGCTATCAAGGCCTTTTAAAAAGTTAGGGACCCAGCCTTCTAAGCCTGCACCGTTATATAGAAATAGCTGTGCCTTAGAAGTGTTGATAATGTCTTGACTGCGCGGTGTCCAATCATGTGGCTCCACACCCACTGGAAGCAGGTTAATAGCATTGATATCTTCCCCGCCAATCTCCTTAGCAAACTCGTAAATAGGATAAAAGGTTGTAACTACATTTACTTTCCCTTCAACTATACTTCCACTGCTCTTAGGTCCGCATGCACTTAGTGTAAATACCAGTACCAGTGCAAGGACGAGCAAAATTATACGCGATTTCATTGCTGCCATTATATTGATCTACCCCTCAAATCGTAAATTTTACTATTAGTAGTATAATAGTAATCGTTACGATAAGTCAACAAAGTATCCAAAAAGAAACGGCAATATCGCCTTTAATAAAAAAGGAATGTTCCTTCAGCCAACCCGGCTGAAGGAGCATTCCCTTGATCAAACAACCTCATTAAAAAATTTCTACAACAGTATTGTCTTATTTCACTACTGCTCCGTTTGGCATGCTGTCCGGCACGGTAGCGATCGTTAGCTGGTCACCTTCAGAAGCCGCCAAAATCATCCCTTGGGACAACTCCCCACGCAGCTTCACCGGTTTAAGGTTTACGATACAAATCACTTTACGTCCCACCAGCTCTTCTGGTGTATAGAATTTCGCGATACCAGAAACCACTTGACGTTGTTCATAACCCAGATCCAGTTGCAGCTTCAGCAGCTTGTCAGCTTTTTTCACTGGCTCTGCAGCAATAACTTGAGCAACACGCAGCTCTGCTTTAGCGAAATCGTCAATGCCGATTTCCTCTTTATGCTCTTCCACTGGCTCGGAGTCCGCAGCCGCAGGAGCAGCCGCTTCCGCCACTTCAGCAGCCGCTTTGCCAGCGCCCATTGCCTCGGCAATATAAGCTACCTCTTGCTCCACATCCAGACGCGGGAAGATTGGATTGCCTTTCACCAGCTTTGTTCCCGCCGGAATCATGCCAAAAGTCTTACCGCTATCCCAAGTCGTTAACTCACCAGGCTCAATACCCAGCTGTTCCCAGATCTTCGCTGGTGTTTGTGTCAAGAACGGCTGCAACAGGATTGAAGCAGTACGCAGACCTTCCACCAGATGTCTCATCACAGAAGCCAACTCGGCAGTTCTATTTTCATCTTTGGCAAGTACCCAAGGTTGGGTCTCATCGATATATTTGTTGGTGCGGCTAATGAATGTTCCGATAGCTGTTAGCGCCACGGAAAACTCCATTTTTTCCATAGCTTCTTCTACTTTGGCATAAGTATTCTCAGCCGCAGCTTGAAGCTCACCATCAAATGCTGTTACATTCCCGTCATATGCCGGAATCTCGCCTGCAAAATACTTTTCAACCATAGCCCCTGTACGGTTCAACAGGTTACCAAGGTCGTTGGCAAGGTCATAGTTAACCCGGTCTACAAAGCTTTCCGGTGTGAACGTGCCATCAGAACCAAACGGTACTTCGCGCAGCAGGTAATATCGTAATGCATCCAAGCCATAACGATCAATCAGTGTCACAGGATCAACTACGTTACCTTTAGATTTCGACATTTTTCCATCTTTCATGAGCAACCAGCCATGGGCAAATACCTTTTTCGGAAGGGGTTCACCAAGCGCCATCAGAATGATCGGCCAGTAAATTGTATGGAAACGAACAATTTCTTTACCAACGATGTGTACATCCGCGGGCCAGAACTTGTCATACAAGGTGCGATCCTCGGAACCATAACCTAGAGCAGTAATATAGTTAGTCAAAGCATCAATCCACACGTACACGACATGCTTCTCGTCGCCCTTAACTTTCACACCCCAATCAAAGGTTGTGCGGGAAACTGCCAGGTCTTCCAGTCCGGGCTTGATGAAATTGTTAATCATTTCGTTCTTACGGGATTCCGGCAAAATAAACTCTGGATTCTCCTCGTAAAATTGCAGTAACCGATCCGCATATTTACTCATCCGGAAGAAATAACTTGCTTCCTTCACCAGCTCAACCGGGTGGCCGCTATCTGGGCTTTTTGCACCAGTAATCACACCGTTATCATCACGCACAATATCAACTAATTGCGTTTCTGTGTAAAAGGTTTCATCTGGGATACTATACCAGCCCTCATATTCACCTTTATAGATATCTCCTTGCTGCAGCAACCGATCAAAAATATCCTGTACCACTTTTTTATGACGCTCTTCCGTAGTACGGATGAAGTCATCGTTCGAAATGTCCAGCTTGCGCCATAGCTCCTTAATACCAACAACAATGTCGTCTACGAACTGCTGAGGGGTCTTTCCTGCTTCCTCTGCCTTCCGCTCAATCTTTTGTCCATGTTCGTCTGTACCGGTTAGATAACGCACTTCGTAGCCGCGCAGACGTTTGTAACGGGCCATTGCGTCTCCTGCCACGGTTGAATAAGCATGTCCGATATGTAGCTTGTCACTCGGATAATAAATTGGTGTCGTTAGGTAAAACGTTTTTTTCTCACTCATTCGGTAATCATCCTTTCTTATTAAAAAACAAAAAACTCCCGTCCCCATAATGGGGCGAGAGTATAACTCACGCGATACCACCCAAATTTCCTGTCTCTTCACAGAGCACAGGCTTCGCCAGTTCCCTCGCGGGAACTGTCCATTAACGCTGGATCACGCTGTTATCTTACGTGAACCTCAATTGCAGTCCCCGCTCGAACACAGTTCCTCCCGGACCATATTCAATCTAACGCTCCATACCGGCTTTCAGCACATTCCGGCTCTCTGTAATGGACGTAACGATTTACTTATCCGTTCTTCGGAATTCATACTATTACTTGTGAATATACCCAAAGGTAAGGCCCCATGTCAAGTCGCAGGGGCAGAATCCTTCTCAGCAGATTCATCTTGAAGCGGCGGCACAGGATCAAGTCCTCCAGGATGAAAGGGATGACATCTGGCAATCCGCTTAGCTGCAAGCCATGAGCCTTTCAGTGGACCATGGACTTCAATGGCTTCCAAGGCATAGGCAGAGCAGGTTGGATAGAAGCGACAGGTTGCTGGTTTAATAGGGGAAATGTACCTGCGGTACACCCGAATAGGCGCCTGAATCGTTCTGCGTAGGGTCACCATTTCTAAAGTCCCTTTTGTTTATCTGATGCTGCAACTAGTTCTTCTTCCCGGTTCTCTTCACATTCTTTGCAATAACCGAACACCTCAAATTTATGCTTGACTACCCGGAATTGATCGGGTGTATCCGTTAAATTCATCGGGCAGAAATTAATCGGGTAGGTCTTTTGGCATTGAAGGCAGATCATATGATGGTGATGATCCTGATGATTGCAGCTTCCCTTGAACTTCACTCCGTCTTCAAAGACAATCTGTTCAAGCACACCAAGCTCTTCCATTACACGAAGATTGCGGTACACCGTATCAAAGCTAAGCCCGCTATACTTGCGGCCCATATGCTCATATACATCCTTCGCTGACAAATATCCCTTATTCTCGCCGAATAACTGGGCAAGCGTTTTGCGTTGGTCGGTGATTCGCAGTCCTTGCCCCGACATGACTTCTAATATTTGTTCTGTCGACAGCATACGCTCATCTCCCATAAGATCAGTTCATTTATATTTCACTCTCTTAATAATGCCCCAAAATAAATGCCCCGTCAATGAAGCACAATGAAGCACCCCTACATAACCAATGAATTATTATATTTAAACAAAAGCCCGGCTGCGTATTCCTTTACGGAATATTCAGCCGGGCCTTTATTGTAGATAATTCCCCAATAGAGCTTATAGGGATATTCCTATTCTGTTATTTCTTTGCTGGAAGTGGAGTGATGAGGAAATTGACCGGCAAGTTACTGCCTGAAGCTGCTGTGAACAAAATCTCCACACTGCCGCCATACTCACCACTACGATAAACCACACTGTTCATATCAGCATTAGCAAGACTTCCCACGCTTGGCATATGCACGATTTGATTATTAACCATAACCGGCCCCATATAGTTACCGCCACGTGGATTAAACGTAATCAAGGAGTTTGGTGCAACATTTTCGAATCTGATCTTGTATAATACCCCGAAATTACCGGCATTGGATGCTTCCGTACCTGCCATTGGGTCTACGCCAGCCAGGTTCTTATCACTGGAATTATCGCCTAGCAGAAGTTTTGCAGGGGTTTTTCCTACCTCATCGGTAACCGTGATAATACGAGTAGAATCTTCGTAAGTTCCCCGATTATGCACTCCGTCTTGATCCAGAACTGGAAGTGTTGGAAGTGTAGTCAGTGGATCTTTATTCGCATCAATTAACATGACATTATAATCGATTGGATAATCACTAAATAAGTCCGCTTGCAGTGAAACAATTTCACTTGGTTTCATCGCAATTTGGTTTAGATCCGTCAGAATTGAGACGCTTTCCCCGGGTTGCAGAACAATCGTTTTATAATGCTCATTTGTAAGCATAGATTTCCAATAACGTTCTACAGACATTTTACCTGTACCTTCAGGATATGTGCTTGGGCCTGCAAAGCCAACATATTCTGTTGTAAGCGTAGTTGGGTAAAGATTGTTATTCGTAGCAATCACATACACTTTAGCTTTAATATTCAGGTTATTCTTGTGGTGAATCAAGAAGCGGGTTTTACCTAATGAAGTCTCACGGTAAGTAACACCTTCTGTATACACCGTTTCTGGGCTGTTGCTGCGAATTAGTTTATAAGGCTCGGAAGAAAGATTATAAGCTACTTGCTGCCAAGTAGGAACCATCGATCCATCGATGCTAAACACACTGCCCGGAGATGCAAATAATCTGTTGAAATCTTCTTTACTGTACAAGATTTCATCCGAAATATTAACGGTTTTCTCAAAGGTACTGATCGCGCCATGTGAATCTTTTACTTGGACAGCAATTGTCGCTGGACCCGGAGTAAAGAAAGCTTCTGCTTTGTTCGTCCAAGTTACGGTAATTTCATCACCATCAGGATCGTTACTTAGATCGGTATAAGTAATCATTTCACCCATCTTATATGAATCCTTGTCTGTAGTGAAATTAGCAACTGGAGGTGTATTAGGTTTAAGCACTGTGATGGTCATGGAGTAAGGATCACTCCACTGTTGATTCGCATCCATTACGGAATAGGTTACTACATAATATCCTGGTTGATCATAGATATCCTGCTTGTTACCTCCCCAGCTTTCATCCACAATAGCTACACCATTTGGTGACGAGCTGGAGGTAACGAAGGTCACTGGTTCGCCGGCGTAAATTTCAGTTGGCACTGTGAAAGAAGCTTTAGGTTTGTTGTTTAATGTAAGGATTACCCGCTTTTGTACATTATCAACGGTGTAAGGAATGCCCAGTGCCCCAGTTATGGATGTCAATGGAACCATGAAAGTACCCTTGTATTGGTAAGCTGGACCTTTCATTGTCTTCTTTTCACCATTAACTGTATAGACCTTGCTGTCGGTCTTAAAGCGCATAACGTCGCTTCCCTTGGTAACAATGGTTTCTTTCGTTTTATAATCATAAACGTATTTCACACCTACACGTTCTACCATAGCCCGGATCGAAACGTAGGACACGCCGTTTTTCACTGCCATAGGCTGATTAGCTAAATATTCCTGGCCGTTCTGATACATTTTGTTGCTGTTCATCATAAGGATAAGCTGATTGCTAGCCGCAGCACGAGCACCATCTGTTGTTGTAGTAGGTTCTGTAGTAACTCCAGGTGTTGCAGTTGGAAGCGGTGTTGCAGTAGGAAGCGGTGTTGCAGTAGGTTCAATTGTTGCTGTAGGTTCAACAGTAGTCGTAGGATCAACTGTCTCTGCAGGAATAGGAGTTGGTGTTGGTGACACTACTCCTCCTGGCGTCTCCGTCGGCAATGGCGGCAATGGATCGGTAGATTCTGGCATTACCTCCGGCGCAGCTGAAACAACTGTCCCTATTACAGTAGTATTACTTGGGGTATTATTGACAGCTTCAGCAAAAGCCGGCACTGCCGAGGCGGCCTGAGATACAGCCAAAACAGCAACTAACGTTAACTTTTTCAAATCCATGATATAACTCCTCTGCTCCTATTTGTAAATATAAGTAGGACTCTATCTTTTTCATACTCCTCTTATATTCCCCGCAAAATGCTACCACCCACGATAGGGCGGCAAAAAGCTTTTGCCACGATCGTCATAACAAACATAGTATTAGACGCATGCCACCATAAAAAGTTTCATTATTAAGTAAAGAAAGATTAACGCTGTATTAAATAACATTCTACAACCACGCTGTTTCCCCTGAAAAAAATGAGATTTTTTCTATAAATATGTTTATTTTTCGTCTGACTATATTCGCTTTCATTTGCTTTTGTTACAATGTATGGAAGAATATCTTTTACATGCGAGGGATAACATGTCCAAAAAAATCTCCATCCTCGTTCAATTAATCATGGGCTTCTCTCTAATCATCTTCACCATCGTAGGATTCACCATTTTTTTGTCCTACCGCTCTTCCTCTCAAGCTGTTTTAAACCGCTCCAACCAATATATCCTGGAATCCGTCAAGCAACTTCAAGGTAAAATGGACGCAATTCTTCAGGATAACGATAAGCTTTCTTCTACGATCATGTTCAGTCCCTTGATTCAAGAAACCTTGGGAGACTTAGCGTTGTCACGTTCACCTCGTACAGACGCCATGGAAATTACTCGTTACATAGATCAACAGACACGTTCCATAAACTCTGACATCCAGTTCAAGCTGCTCGGGCTGTCCGATGATCAGGTGTATACCAACAGCAGTTCCTTAAAGGTCATCTGGGACAGCGAAAAGGAAATCCGTGATGCTTATTGGTTTCCGGCTATAGCACAGAATAAAGGCCGAATGGTCTGGTTCGGTGTAGATGTATGGCAGAACGGTAATATCCCTGTGGTGATGGGTGCCAGACAAATTAATGATTGGAATGATCTAAACCGGTTAGGAACCCTGTTTCTTGTCCTCCCTGTCGAGGTTATCCATAACGCTGTCAGCCAATTTCACCTCGGCAAAAATGAGAAAATCCAAGTTGTTGATTCATTTAATACCATTGTCTATTCCACAGATCCAAAAGAAATTGGACTCTATATGAACGACGGGCTTCTAAAACAATTCAGCAATCATAAAGCCAGAATCATTCCACAAAAAATAAACTCACGCAATCTATTCGTATCCTATGCCTATTCCGACTATAGCGAGTGGAGCGTTTTTGCTTACATTGATTCTAAAGACGCTGTCAAAGATTTAAATACGATTCGCCGGAATATTATTTTAATTGGCCTGCTGGGGATGGGCGCTGCCCTACTATTCACTTTCTTTTTCTCTTGGACCCTATCCAAGCCCCTTCGTAATCTGGCAACCAAGCTGAGCAATGTCGAACGGGGAACTACTTTACCTTTTGTAAAAACAACCATGAACAAAGAAATGGCTATCCTTTATTCAAGCTATAATTCGATGCTCCAAAACCTGGATCATACTATCGCTGACCTATCCAGCAAGCAGATCAGTGAAAAGCAAGCTCAGATCGTAGCACTCAAAGCGCAATTCCGCCCGCATTTCCTTTATAACACTTTGAATACAATCTATTGGTCGCTCGCCAACAAACGCATGCAGGAAGAGTCCCAAATGGTACTCGCTCTAAGTGACCTGCTCCGCTATAGCATTGACCGCGGATCCGAATTCGTTACAGTTGAGGAGGATTTAAAGCAATTAGAACGGTTCATTTTTCTCCAGAAGCTGCGCTACGAGGACAAATTGCAGATTGATCTTTTTGTAAATCCTGAGGTTATGAATGGCCAGCTTATGAAATTAACCCTTCAGCCACTTGTCGAAAATGCCATTACTCATGGACTTGAACCCACACTTCGGGAAGTATGGCTAATTCGCATACGTGCCTATAGTGAAGGAACATCTCTGGTGTTAACTGTAGAAGACAACGGGGACGGCATGAGCGAGGAAAGTATGGCAGACGCATTAGTCGGCGGTGAGGTTAATCCGGAGAAGCTGCTTCATACCGGAATTGGACTATCCAATCTAAATCATCGCATAGAGCTGATCTACGGACAGGAATTTGGTCTACAGCTATCAACAAGCGAGCTTGGTGGCTTATTTGTGAAAGTCACTGTTCCATTACAGTATGATCAAAGTTAAGGAGGCACAACGATGAATGTGTTAATCGTGGACGACGAAAGTTTTGTTCGCCGTTCTCTGTCAGAAATGCTGGGAAGTGCGAATCATAACTTTAGCATTATTGGCTCGGCAGAGAACGGTTTAGAAGCTGTGCAACTGTTAAAAGAGCATATGGTTGATCTGGTGATATCCGATATACGAATGCCCGGCATGGATGGACTGGAACTTGCAAAGCATATCCATGAATGTTATCCAGACACTGAAACCGTGCTGCTCACAGGTTATCAGGATTTCACCTATGCTAGTCAAGCCATCCGTTATGGTGTAAAGGAATATTTGGTTAAACCAAATTCAGTAGAACATATTCTTGAAGTCGCAACAGGCGTATATGAACGTCTTCAATTGAAGAAACAGCAGAGGCAATTAACGCAGCTGAGAGAAAAAAACCTTCGGGAGAAACGCTTATCTGATCTTCTTTACGGCATCCCGTTACCCTATTTTGAAGAACAACTTATTCCTCCTTTTCATTCCTTTGTAGTCATAACCGTAAACCATCTTGGAGTAGGCATGCCGCAGAACTGGTCGGAACAAGCCATGTATGCAGCGGTCGTTAATATATTAGAAGAATGTTTTGCGCTGTACGCCAATGTTGTTGGTATTCAAGAGGAGCAGGAAGCCATCATGCTATTATTCTATCCTCTTGAGCAGCCTAACGGCGTGGATGAGGTATTGACACAAGAACTGCTGCATAAGCTGTCGGGTATTCTGAAATCGCCATTCTGTGCAGGGGTCTCCAACCCTCACTATCAATTGGGGGCACTCGCGACCGCCTATCACGAGAGTCTGGAAGCTTGTCAGCAGGTCAAAAAAGAGAGTACGCCATCCGTTATCTTTTTCAGAGACCTCACCATACATTCGGCTTCTCCACAGCTCGCTGAACAATTACAAGTAAAGGCAACGCGCAGGGTAATCTCTATGATGATTGAGGTTATGAATTCCCGGCTCCAAGAGAATCTCTCCCTCAAAATGATCGCAGATGAACTGTATATGAATCCTACCTATCTCGGCCGATTGTTTAAAGATGATGTAGGGGAACCTTTCTCTAGCTTCCTTACCAAACTTCGTATTCAAAAAGCTACTGAATTATTAGAGAATGTTACTCTCAAGGTATATGAGGTTAGCGAATTAGTAGGCTTTAAGGATCCTGCATATTTCAGCCTTATTTTTAAGAAATACATGGGGATGACTCCTCAGGAATTTCAGAAGCACAACAAATAAAGTAGAGGTGTGTTTCTCTTGAATGTAAATGGTAAGTTGATTACTGTCCTATTAGCATTTGGCTTATTACTTAATACAAGTGGTTGTCAGCTCTCCCCTTCCAAGGAAGATACCGCTTTACAAGACCCGATACAGCTGAACATCTGGCTCACTGCCGGATCAGGTCTTGAGTCGCTCATTGACCAATATCAATCTCAACATCCCGAGCTAGAGATTCATATTCAAACCTCCACCTCCACGCAGCTTCCAGCCAAGCTACAGACTTCATTCGCAGCAGGTTATAGTTCCCCGGACGTGGCTGCCATTGATATTAGCTATTTGGATCGCTTCAAACAGTTCCCTGATTATTTTTATAACCTAAAAACTTTTGAAGCTGACAATCTGAAGGACCAGTTTCTGAATTGGAAGTGGCAGGAGGTGCTGGGTAATGATTTTATTTTCGGATTACCAACGGAAATTGGACCCTATGCCATGTTATATCGAACGGATATATTCGCATTATCAGGTCTCCCTACTAAACCAGAGGAAGTGGCTAAAGAAATCCAAACTTGGGAGCAATTCCTTGAAGCGGGCACCAAAGTACAGGAAAGAACAGGAAAAGCTTTTGTAAATGACTTGGAGAACCTCTATCTCACCCTTCTACGTCAGTCCAAGCTTCAATATTACAGTCCCACAACGCAAGAATTGATCCTCGACAATAATCCAGCGGTCAAACGAGCCTGGGACTTCTCAATTCAAGCCCTTAAGCTAAATCTGTCCGCCAGTATTGCAGTGGATACGCAACGCTGGGGTGCAGGCCTGCTCAACGGAGATTTTGCAGTCATGCTCTGTCCGGCTTGGATGATTGGTCATATCAAGAGCAGTGCTCCAACTGCCAGCGGTTTATGGAATGTAACACAAATCCCAGAAAACAGCGCTAATCGCGGAGGCTCCGTTCTGACCTTACCAAAGACAGGTAATCATCCTGATGAATCCTTTGCTCTTATTAAATGGCTAACCGAACCAACGCAGCAATTGGTTTCTTTCAAGGTACAAGGGGCTTTCCCTTCCACCCCCGAAATCTATGATGACCCAGAGATCCACGATCTGCATGATCCTTATTTTCCTAATTCAGAGCTTGGTCTGACCCTTTCGTCAGCAGCAAAAGCAGTAATTCCGACCTATTACGGCCCTCATCACGCTGACGTGGAGACAAGCATGCTCGAATACTTGACCAAAGCTGAAAAAGGCGAGCTAACTCCTGAACTGGCTTGGACCCTTGCTGTTCAAGCCGCAAAACAAATAGACAGCTCCTTCCGCTAAGTAATATCATAAAAAAGGCTCTCCCCGGCTAAATTAGCCTGCTGGGGAGAGCCTTTTTTTAAATCATTTTCGCTTTATTTTTGCGCAGCCAGGAAAGCATCCAGCTGTTTTTGTTTCTCTGCAATAATCTTATCGAGCCCTGCCTTTTTCAGCTTATCAGCATACTTAGTCAGTACGGTATCAGGATCAACAGAACCCGTATCCAAACTGATGTCGTATTCATCCATTACAGCTTTACAAGCAGCCATTTCAGTCTTCATCGCGGAGGCGTCGAAGTTGAAACCAAGCGCTACAGAAGCTTTACCTTTAGAGTTAAAGGCTTTGAATTGTTCCCATTTGTCTGGAGCTTCACTTTCCCACACGGGGTTCAGGAATTGACTTCCAAGCATCCAAGCTGCAGCCGTATTATAATCAGCTGTTTTGTCTGTAGCTTTGATCGTATCACCACTTACGACTTCATAGTGAACACCTTTTATACCGAAAACAAGCAGATTGTTGATATCTTTATCTGTGTGCAGAATATCTAGCACCATCATAGCCCGGGCCGGATCACCAGAGGAAGCAGAGATCGCAAGCATAGATCCAGCAGCATCACTTGTAGAAATCGTTGGATCATTGAATGCAATTTGTTTCAGCTTGCCAACCAAGCCGGTAGCATTCGCCAGCTCACTATCTTTACCTGGTTTAAGCGATTGCACTGTCATAAAGACATTGCCAGCCTTCATTGCATCCTGAGTCGAATTCGTAGCAACTGCGGCGTCTTTGTTAATGTAACCCTTTTTCATATACTCACGAGTAAGTTTAATGATTTCTTTATAACGATCCATCTCAATCATCGATTGAATCTTAGTATCTGAGGAATCTTTAAGCAGAACACCAGGAATGGCAGCATCACCAAGGGTATCGTATTGTGCCATGTACTGTGAGTTAAAGGTCTCACCTTGTTTGAAATACAATGGAGTCAGGTCAGGTCTTTTCTCCTTCACTACTTTGAGAACTGCATCCAGATCTTGAATGGATTTCACATTCGACATATCGATGCCCAGTTCATCCGCAATATCGGAGCGATAGACAACCCCACCTTGTGCAGCCAGCTCCTTGTTTGTAGGAACAGCATAATTCACACCATTGATCGCTGAACCTTTTAAGAATTGTGGATCCAGATTTTTTAGAATCCCTTGGCCGTATTCATTTAGGAGATTACCATATTTGCCGCTATCGTCATTAATCGGGAGATAAGCGCCTTTAGCTGCATTCGTTACGTAGTTCTTCCATTGAGCTGTAAAGATGATATCGAATTTTTCCTGACTCGCAATTTTCAGATTGACATCATTGTCCCATGGACCCCAATCGATCGGTGCGATATCCAATTTGGCGTTGATTTTAGGTTCCAATAACTTATTGATTTCATCTTCTACTGCTTTTTCATCCTTTTGCACTGCACCGACATAGATTAACTTGACGGTATAAGGCTCCAATTCTTTTGCCGGTTCGGCAGTAGGATCTGCGGCTGGCTCATCCGTAGCAGCATTGGTAGCGGTTGCATTTTCACTTGGAGCAGGTGAAGCTGCTTCATTATTCCCGTTATTCCCACCGCAGCCTGCTAAACTAAAACTCAGTACCATCGTTAGCAATAGTGTCATTAGTGCGCTTTTTCTAACAGCTTTCATATACACCATAACCTCCCTCAAAATATTTATATATGCTGAATCGGCCGTTCACACCTTAGCATAAAGCGGCCGAATTAAGCCATGACAATCGTCCTTAACCTTTGACAGCACCCACGGTAAGCCCTTTAATAAAATACTTCTGGAAGAAGGAATATACAAACACGATAGGTCCAATACCAATAACAGCCATCGCCATTCTTACCGTTTCTGTCGGAATATTGATCTCTACACCTTGTGCAGCTAAGGCAGCCATCGCCTGAGGACTTGCAGTCAGGAACTGAACATTCAGCATCGTCTTATACATTAGGTATTGTAAATTGACATGACCTTCGGGTGAGATAAAGATCAAACTAAGGTACCAATCATTCCAATAGGCCAGGGTCTGAAACAAACCTACTGTAGCTAACACTGGCATAGACAAAGGCAAAATAATTTGAACGAAGATCCGGAATTCTGGTGCCCCATCGATCTTAGCAGATTCGATTAAAGCTGGTGGTATGGTATTGGCAAAAAAGGTCCGTAAGATGATAACAAAGAAAGCAGAAACCAGCAGCGGCATAATTAGAATCCATAACGTATCCTTCATATGCATCATTCGCGTGTAGACCAGATACCAAGGCACAAGGCCACCATTAAACAACATTGTAAAAAACATAAAAAATGAGAAGAAATTACGATGTGGAAAATCTCCACGTGAGATAGGGTAAGCGTACATAGCCATAATGATAAGACTCAGAATCGTGCCCACCACAGTCACAAATAACGAAACGGAAGCTGCATCGATAATTTGCCAATAATCTTTTAACAGAAATTCATAAGAAGAAATATCCCACTTGTTAGGAAAAAAGCTGTACCCGTTCTGAATAACGGAATTCTCGTCCGAAAACGATACAATAACTACGAGGATCAGCGGCACCACACAAATCGCTGTGTATATCCAAAAGAATATATTAATTAGCAAATTAGATATATTAGATATTTCATTGGGTTGTCTTTGCCGTTTTGTGCGCTTTCCTGTACGCCGTGACGACCCTATTGCTGTTTCTGTCTGGCTCAACACTCCCACCTCCCTTTAAAATAAAGCATCATCTTTACTGATTCGTCGCACTGCTAGATTCGCCAAGAAAATCAATAGAAATCCTACAACAGATTGAACGAGACCCGCGGCTGAAGACATTCCTATATCACCGATTGCAAGGAAGGTCTGATATACATAAGTGTCGATAACCTGCGTCGTCGAGTATAACGCTCCTGCATTTCTCGTAACCTGAAAGAATAATCCGAAGTCTGCGTTAAAAATCCTACCTATCTGCAGCAGCGTCATTACTATAATAACTGGACTGATCAGGGGCAGCGTGATTTTTCGAATCTGCTTCCATTTAGAAGCTCCATCAATAAGTGCCGCCTCATAATATTCATTATCTATTCCAATGATAGCGGCCATATAAATAACCGTTGTATACCCAATCTCTTTCCATATCTTCACAATTACAAGAATCCCAGGCCAATATTTAGACTGTGAATACCATTCGATAGGATCTACCCCAAAGAACGGGAGTAATGTCTTGTTCATGAACCCATGCTCTGCACTCAGAAAGCCGTATACTAAGTAACTTACGACGACCCAAGAGAGAAAATAAGGGAGAAACATAGCGCTTTGATGGAATTTCGATAGCCATCTGCTACGCATTTCGTTAAACATAATTGCGAAAGCTAGCGAAAAAAATAGCGTCAGTATAATAAACGCTGTATTATACAATAACGTATTCCTCGTAATGATCCAGGCCGTCTCCGTCGAGATTAAATATTTGAAGTTTGCTAACCCGACCCAATCACTACCTAGAATCCCTTTTTGGTAATTGATATCCTTAAATGCAATTACCGTTCCTAACATCGGTATGTAGTTATTGATGATTAGAATCACTATCGCAGGTAACATCATCAAATAGAACACCCAATATTTCTTCATTACTCTAAGGAAATTCGGCGTTCTTCCCCTGCCTGGTTTCTTTACTTCTGACAAGCTGACGGAAGGATTCGTCACACTCATTTTTGGTTCCCCCATTCTCCATCATCCCATTCTTAAGTCCCAAATACTCTTGCTTGCCTAACGTTTTGCGTATCCTCCTTACACTCTAATTAAAACATATGATAATTTATGGGAGTATAGGGAACATATTATATTTCTATAAAAAAAGAGACGATTATCCTCGAAAATCAAGGAAAACCATCTCTTCAGCCTCTAAATAGAGGCAAAAAATTTAATTAATCATAGCTTATGTACCTTAATCGCATTTATCACAGCCAAGAACTGATCGATAATCTTTGCTCTTTATCACAGCCAAAGGCTGGTTGATAATCTTCGTACTTTATCACAGCCAAGGGCTGGTCGATAATCTTTGTACTTCATCACAGCCAAGGGCTGGTCGATAATCTTTTCTCTTCATCACAGCTAAGGCTGGTCGATAATCTTTGCTCTTTATCACAGCCAAGGCTGGTTGATAATCTTTTCTCTTCATCACAGCCAAGGGCTGGTTGATAATACCTGCCTGCCTTAGATTAACCTAGGCAATCAGCCCTTGTGTTCCCAGAAAGGCCCACATCCGTAGGTGTGGGACGGCCCCTATACTACTACGAAGAGGGGTGAGGGAGAAGGAACGGAGAGGAAGTTTGGAACTGTAGGAGCGTAGCGTTCGCCTTTATCCTCGGATTTCAACCGCTAATAGCGGTTTCTAATCAAGAAATCTGAGGATAACAGCGACCGGAAGTCCAAACATTCCTTGGAGCGACGCTAACCTCACCACTCAGCAACAAACATTCCTCAGAGCGACGCCGACCTCACTGCACTTCGGTCCGGCATCGGTCGCGATACTCCTTAGGCGACATCCCCGTCTGCTTCTGAAATACCTTGGTAAAATAACGCCGCTCCTGATAGCCAACTCCGGAGCCAATCATCGTAATACTCTTATCACTGTTAGTTAGCATAAACTTAGCAGCTTCAATTCGTTGTAGGGTCACGTATTCCACAAAAGTCATAGCAAAACGATTCTTAAATAAGAGACAGAAATAACTGCCACTAATCCCGATCTTATTCGCCACTTCCTCAATCCCAATATCAGAATGGAGATGTTCTGTGATGTACTTAGCTGCTTGGTTCATCAGCTGATCCGGTGTTTTTTTGCCAGAATCATCTTCACCTTCAGGGATTTCCTGAAAAATTGGAATGCTATTATACAGTTTATTCTTAAACTGCTTACTACGGATCTTAGCCCCAATTTCCCGTACCTTATTGCCAAGCTCTTCATAATGTATCGGCTTACAAATATACTCTTTAACACCTAGCCGAATCGCTTCACGTGCATAATCAAACTCCTGATATCCGGTAAGAAGCAGCACCTCGCTATCCAATCCCATCTCCCGCAACTTACCGATAAAAGTTAACCCGTCCATCACTGGCATACGGATGTCACATAACACAAGATCAGGCTGTTTCTCCTCGGCAATACGCAAAGCATCCATTCCACTTCGCGCCATACCGACAACCTCCATCCCCATCTCCTGCCAAGGCAATACCCTGTTCAGATTATTCAGAATTGGGGCTTCGTCATCAACCAATAATACTTTTAGCATAATGATCTTCCCCCTGCTCGTATTTAGGTATGACACATTGGATAATAGTACCATGACCTGGACTAGAACAGATAAATATTCCGTACCTGTCACCGTATTCAATGCGGATGCGATCTGCTACACTGCGAATACCAAGACCTCTGCGTTCAAGATTCATCCGGTTATCCCGTTCAACCTTAACTTCTTGCTCCACAGGATCATTCACAATATATTGAAAAATAGCTAACTGAGACGGTGTAATACCAATACCATTATCTTCAATACGTAAAATCAAATCCCCCTGCTTCTCCCAAACTTTCACAGAAACATGACCTTTGTAATCAATGCCCTCAAATCCATGTTGAATGCTGTTCTCTACAAGCGGTTGTAAAGTGAGTTTAAGGATACCGCAACTCATCAATTCATTCGGAATATCGATCTCATATTCGAACAAATCTTCAAAGCGGAATTTTTGTATATCCAAATAATTGCGCAAATGTTTAACTTCTTCATCCAGCGTAATCTCTTCCCGATCCTGAATGCTAATTCGCAAAATACTGGCCAGCCTGTAGACCATCTCACTAACTTTTTTACCTTCATTCTGTATAGCGAGAACATTGATTGATTCTAATGTATTGAATAAAAAATGTGGTTTAATCTGTGCCTGCAGAACACGCATCTCAGCTTGATTCTTGCGACGCTGCTCCACATGAATTCTGTTAAATAACCCATTAATTTTATCCATAAGATCATTAAATCCCTTAGCAAGCAGCGTTAACTCATCATTTCCTTTAACTTCTACCCTAGTGGTCAGATCTCCGTCTTCAACCCGGCGCATAAAACGAACAATGACGGCGATGCCGCCGGTAATCCGGTTCATAAAAAATAAATTGAAGATCACAGCTGCCAATAAGCAAAGGAAAATCACAGCGACGAACCAGCGAGCAAATACTGTAACTTCGTGAGACAACGTATTCCAAGAAGTCACAGATACCAGACTCCATGGATAGTCCTTCAAGTGATACATGGAAAGAATGCTTTTCTCCCCGTTGTACTCTGTTTTGAAACTCTGAAACCCTTTTTTAAAGGTAATCTCTTTATCCGCGAAAGACTGGAAGTCCTGTCCATCCAGCTTTTGATCTGGGTCAAAAAGAATCATTCCATCATCATTTACAAGCATAAAGGAAACATCCTGATTGCTATCCCCAATTTTTAGATTGCGAAATATGGATTCGAACTCCCAATTCTTGATCTGCACAACTAGGATACCTATGTTCTGAAAGAAGCTCAATTCCTTCACTAAGCGAATTTGTGTAAACACAGGTTCAGTACCCGTAAGCTCGGGATACTCGTGAGGAGCCAGCCATTTCGGCACACCATTCAAGTCCATAACTTCCTGGTACAGATCACTTTTTTTGAATGTATCATAGGGTAGCGTTCGGAAATTTTCCTTGTTAAAAAGCGACACGATTTCAGAGTTACCTCTACCGTTAAAATTGTACAAAAACGCATAACTGATCGATGGATGATTAAACAACAGACTACGGAAATTGCGCTGGCTCGCATTCAGATTCAGTTGCTCAGCATCAGTCAAATCCTGATTGGTAGGATCATCTGCACTAAGGGCCATATGAAATACCGAGGTAGCAATTCCGTTGTCTGTAACGTTATCCATATCTTTTAGTACATTAGAAATACTGTAGCTAATCGCTTTAAGTGAGTATTCCGACTGCTGGCTGTACTTTTTCTCAATAGAATTATAAGTCACAAAAAACATAAGCATGCCTAGAATAAATAAAGGAATGATAATCAGGCCCAAAAATGCCGTAAATAATTTATAGCGCAAATTCATCGGCTAGTGCTCCTGACTGAGAATAAAGTTATCCTTTTACGCCGCCCGCTGTTACACCTTCAATAATCTTCTCCTGCAGAATAGCATAAATGATAATTACCGGCAGGACGCTGAAGACGATACCGGCTGACATTTGTGCATAGTTCATTTGGTATTGATCACGGAATTGGACCATACCTACTGGAAGCGTTCGCAGCTCGTCATTCGACAGGAAGTAGTTAGCTAGCAAGAACTCGTTCCAATTTCCCAGGAAATTAACAATGAATACAGTAACCATAGCCGGAACCGTTAGAGGTACAATAATTCTAGCAAAGATACCCGGTGCCTTCAAGCCATCCATGACCGCAGCTTCTTCTATTTCTCTAGGTAAATTTCGCATAAATGCTGCTAAAATAATTATGGTAAATGGAATCGCATTGGCGATATAAGGAATGATCAACGCCCAGTGGGTGTTCAGTATTCCTAACTTACGTACAATCGTATAAATCGGCAGCATTAAAGCATTATTCGGAATGAGCATTCCTACTAAAACCAGTGAGAACAAAATAGTATTCCATTTCCCCTGACGCATCCGCGTAACCGCAAAAGCAAACATAGACGCAAGCAGAATGGACACTACAGAAGCAAGTATCGAAATGTACAAACTGTTGAAAAAGTAAGTACTGATCTTGGCATTTACCCAAGCTTCGACGTAGTTATTGAAGACGAATTCCTTTGGAATGCCAAAAGGATTAAGCGCAATCTCATTATTATCCTTTTTCACAGAAGAGAATAATACGAATAGGAAAGGAAACAGGATCACTAACAAATAGAATAAAAGGGCAATATGTGGCAGACTCTTTTTCAGGGCGCGTGGCATCAGTATTCAATCCTTTCTGTACGACGTGCAATCAGCAGCTGATAAAGGACTGTAACCACCAGTGTAAACGCAAAGATCAGGACAGCGATGGCATTTCCGTATCCATACTTAAAGTTCGTGATCGCATATTTAATCATGTATGTTGCCATTACATCGGTTGAACCTGCAGGTCCCCCCTTAGTCATAACGATGACAATATCCGCCGCTTTCATTGCTCCAGCAATGGATAGCATAATTACAACCGAGATGATCGGTACGATTAGTGGGAGCGTGATACGGGTAGCGCGTTGAAATCCGGTTGCGCCGTCAATGGCTGCAGCTTCATCCAATTCACCAGGAATAGCTAGAATCGCCGCTAGGACCATAACGATATAAAATCCAGTCCACTGCCAAGCATTCGTCAACAAAATAGAAAGCATTGCAAATCTCTCATCTGACAGCCAGTAAATAGGATTAATTCCTACTAGACTAAGGAGCTTATTAAAAAGTCCAATGTTGGGCTCATAGATAAACCCCCAGAGAATACCGATAACTGCTGTAGACATAATGGAAGGCATAAAGACTGCTGTCTTATATAAGCCTTTTAACTTCTTCACATTAGAAATCAATAACGAGAAGAATACGATCAACGGTACCTGGATACATACGGAGAAAAGAATAAACCAACCGTTGTTTTTAACGGATATCCAGAATCGTTCATCTCCTAATGCTTTCTCATAATTACTTAATCCGGCTGATTTAACCGTCTCCGATACACCGTTCCAACTGGTAAAACTGTAATAAATAGAACTGAAAATGGGGTAAATGAAAAACATCGTGAACAATATCAATGCTGGAAGAACGAAAAGGAAAAATACCACTGGATTTCTTAATGCTTTATTCATGACTACCTCCGGTTGCTTTGACATCTGGCGAATAGTGAATGCTTCAGATCAAGTGCAAACACATATTTTCTTTGATTTTAAAAATGTACCCTGGATTTAGCACCAGGGTACATTCAGTTTGCAGCTATTTATTCAACTGCTGCGTTTGCTTCTTCTTGTACCTTTTGCAAAGCTTCGCCCATTTTCTCAGGAGTCGTCTGATCGCCAATCAGTTTTTGAATTTGAATGTTACTGATTTCTGTAGTTACATCAGCTTGAACAAGAGAGTCAAATGCTGGGAACGAAGATTGTGAGTTGTTAAGTACACCTACGATTTCGCTCATCAGATCATCAGTAATATTCTCATTCAATACGTTTTGGTCAATCTTCATTGCTGGCAATACACCATCTTCAACAAGTCCACGCAATTGCATTTCTTCATTAAATAAGTTTTTAATAAAAGATTTCACAGCAGCCAATTGACGTGGATCTTTCTCAGCAGATGCAGAGAAACCATAACCATTGTTCACATCGCGCATCAATGCAGTTTGGTCGCCCGCTCCGCCTTCAACTGCTGGGATATTGAAGAAGCCAACTTTACCGATCAAACCTTCGCCAGATTGGCCAGTTTTAAATACGGAGGATTTCCAAGTACCATCATACAGCAGGATCGCTTCACCACTAGTAAATTGTGTTGTGTATTCAGCATATTCAAAGCCAAGTTCGCCTTTTTTGAAGTAGCCTTTATCAACCCATTCTTTATATTTCGCAAATCCTTTTACTACATTTGGATCAGACCATTTAGCTTCGCCTGTTGCAAATTTAGCAGTTACATCTGGACCTGCATAACGTGACCACAAGTGGTTAGCTAACATAAGTGGTACCCAACCAGCTTTGGATGCACCAGCCAAAGGTACTTTTCCATCAGCCTTGATATCAGCCAATTGTTGTTCCAATTCGGCAAACGTTGTTGGAGCCTTCCAGCCCTTGCTTGTATAGTATTCTTTGTTATAGAAGAAGCCTTCTCCAGAACCACCGATAGGCAATCCATAGATTTTTCCTTCATAAGTGAAAGGATCAAGATTTGAGAATTTATCCTTAATTCCAAGTTCCTCAAGAATTGGAGTCAGGTCAAGTAATTTACCTTCTTTAGCATAGATCTTGGAGTCAGGACTACCGAACAGATCGAAGATTTCCGGCGGATTACCCGCAGCCATTTCACCACGCAATTTTTCTTTACGGTTTACATCTGAATCTACCCCATCGAGTTTAAAGGTCAGACCCGGTACATCCTCTTGTACCTTGTTAACTACTTCTTCGAGAATAGCCAGACGTTTCTGCTTGTCTGCACCGATTTGAGTGTGACGAATCGTCATTTCAAATGGCTCGTTATTTACCGGTTCTTCTGTTGCAGGAGCATTTGTAGCGGCTGAATTAGTCGCGGTAGCGTTTCCATCTCCTTTGTTAGAAGACTCATTGTTGTTGCCTCCGCAACCAGTCAGTAAAGCTGATGATACGAAAATCAGGGACAATAGCAAAGTCATACTTTTTTTCATTTCTTGTGACCCTCCCTATATATTGATGTGCTTTACACTTCTTATTATAGAAAACAGACTTCATTATCGTAAGGTTAAGATTCATCCACTATAGGGATAAAAATCTCTAATGTAAGCGGAATCAACTACATTATAAGTTATATTACATAACACAAAAATGTTAAATCGCTTAATTTATTTGTTTTTCTCATCACAAAACTTTGTATTCACTCTAGAAACAATTAATAAAACATCCAAATAGTCACATTACCTGACATATTCATTTATTATCCATCCCATTAACCACGTGTAACTATAGCATGTCTTTATTAGGAATAGTATAAAACTACCCCCTCAGAGGAGCTTTATCCCCTCCCTTTTTACTTCCTCATAACAAAAAACCGCACCTTCAGTGATCAACCACTGAGGGTACGGTCTCTCTTAAAAATATATATCTATTATACCAATGCCGTTTGCTTACGACCTTCTTCTACCAAGCGATATGCCCGTTGCACTTCTTCTTCTGTTGGAGAAGGTACTCCATCCAGTTCATAAGCTTTGCCGAGCATTTCCCATTTATAGATACCCATCTGATGATAAGGTAAGATTTCGAATTTCTCGACGCCATTTAAGGTTCCAATATAACGACCTAAGTTAATGAGATCCTCTTCACGATCATGAATACCAGGTACATACACATGTCGGATCCACATCTTACGATTATGGTCTGAGAGCCAGCGTGCAAGCTTCAAAGTTCGATCATTGGATTTACCGGTTAACTTGATATGCGCTTCTTCATCAATATGCTTCAGATCAAGCATAACCAAATCTGTAACGTCCAATAAGTCATTAATCTTGTCACCTTCGTTGTAGCCATTACTATCTAATGTGGTATGCAGATTCCAACGTTTTTTCACTTCCGTGAATAACTGCTTTACAAATTGCGCCTGCAAGGTTGGTTCTCCACCGGATACAGTTAACCCGCCACCGGATGAACGATAGTAGTTTATATATGGTTCGATCTCCGAAAGCACTTCTTCTAGAGTCATTTCTTTACCTTCATCTAAAGCCCAAGTATCAGGGTTATGGCAATACTGACATTTCAGCAAGCAGCCTTGCATAAACAAGACAAATCGAATACCAGGTCCATCAACGGTTCCAAAGGTTTCCAAAGAGTGTATGCGACCTTTAATCATAGGATGTCATCCTTTCGCCACGACAGACTAACAGTCCCTCTTTCAACGATGAAGCTTCCTGTCTTTGAGACTGTCATATCCCTAAATCGCGGCTATAAAATTTAAAATTTTAACAATTCTCGAACAAGATATTACCGCCCTTGAGACAAGGGCGGTATCTTCCTTGCAATTATTTCAATGTAGTACTAATTCAAAGATCTTCATGACAGAAACAAATTACATCGAACCGTGGAATGTACGGTTGATTACATCCATTTGTTGTTCGCGAGTCAGCTTGATGAAGTTAACTGCATAGCCGGATACACGAATAGTCAATTGTGGATAGTTCTCTGGGTGCTCCATAGCGTCCATCAGCTGTTCACGGTTAAATACGTTAACATTCAAATGCTGAGCGTTGTTATGGAAGTATCCATCCATCATGTGTACCAGGTTAGACTTACGGGAATCCTCGTCTTTACCAAGTGCCTTAGGTACGATGGAGAACGTGTTAGAGATACCATCTTGTGCATCGGAGTAAGGCAGTTTAGCTACAGAGTTCAGGGAAGCCAAGGCGCCTTTCTTGTCACGTCCGTGCATTGGGTTAGCACCCGGTGCGAAAGGTTCACCTTTCTTACGTCCGTCAGGTGTAGTCCCTGTCTTCTTACCGTACACTACATTCGAAGTAATGGTCAGTACCGATTGAGTTGGCACAGAATCACGATATGTTTTGTTTTTACGGATCATAGTCATGAAGGTTTCAACCAATTCTACTGCGATGCTGTCTACAGCATCGTCATTGTTACCGTAGCAAGGGAATTCGCCTTCGGTTTCGAAGTCGATCGCAATACCTTGTTCGTTACGAATAGGTTTTACTTTGGCGTATTTAATTGCGCTTAGTGAGTCAGCTGCAACGGACAGCCCAGCAATACCACAAGCCATCGTACGCAGAATGTCACGGTCATGCAGCGCCATTTCGATACGTTCGTAAGAATATTTGTCATGCATATAGTGAATGATGTTCAAAGTGTTAACATAAGTTTTAGCCAACCACTCCATCATCGGTTTGAAACGTTTCATTACTTCGTCATAATCCAGATATTCAGAAGTGATCGCTGGGAATTCCGGTCCAACTTGTGCTCCGGATTTTTCGTCTATACCACCATTGATAGCATACAGCAATGCTTTTGCCAGGTTGGCACGAGCGCCGAAGAACTGCATTTGTTTACCGATACGCATTGGAGATACGCAGCAAGCAATCGCATAATCTTCACCCCAGTATGGACGCATTACATCGTCATTTTCATACTGAATTGCACTAGTTTCAATGGAAACCTTAGCACAATATTTTTTGAAGGCTTCAGGCAATTTTTCGGACCACAGTACAGTTAAGTTTGGTTCCGGAGCTGGACCCAAGTTGTACAGGGTGTTCAAGAAACGGAAGCTGTTCTTGGTAACACGAGTTGTTCCGTCTTCAGCCATACCACCGATGGATTCAGTTACCCATGTTGGGTCACCGGAGAACAGATCATTATAGTCAGGTGTACGCAAGAATTTCACGATACGCAGTTTCATTACGAAATGATCGACGATTTCTTGTACTTGTTCTTCAGTCAAAGTACCTTCAGCAATATCGCGTTCTGCATAGATGTCCAAGAAAGAGGACACACGGCCTAGGGACATCGCTGCACCATTTTGCTCTTTAACTGCTGCCAGATACCCGAAGTATACCCATTGAGTAGCTTCTTTGAAGTTGGTCGCTGGTCTGGAAATATCCATACCATGAGCGGCTGCCATTTCTTTCAATTCGCCAAGTGCACGAATTTGCTCGGACAGCTCTTCACGCAAACGAATAATATCTTCAGTCATGGAATCAACTTCAAGCTCAGTTTGTTGTTGTTTTTTGTCTTTAATGAGGAAATCAATACCGTACAGAGCAATGCGGCGGTAGTCGCCGATGATGCGTCCGCGGCCGTAAGCATCAGGAAGACCTGTAATTACGCCGGATTTACGCACAGCTCTCATGTCTGGTGTATATGCATCAAATACGCCTTGGTTATGCGTTTTGCGAATGTTCGTAAACATGTCAACGATGTTTTGTGGAAGCTCGAAGCCGTAAGCCTTCGTAGCATCAACCATCATCTTGATCCCGCCAAATGGCTGGATGGAACGTTTGAAAGGAGCGTCAGTCTGTACGCCTACAATTTGTTCCTTGTCTTTGTCAATGTAGCCTGGAGCATGTGAAGTGATTGTGGAGACAGTATCTAGGGAAACATCCCATACGCCGCCTCTTTCTCTTTCTTCCTTGCTCAATTGGGAAATAATCTTCCATAGTTCAGTTGTGTTACTAGTAGGTCCTACGAGGAATTCTTCGTTTCCTTCATAAGGCTTAATGTTACTTGCGATAAAGTTGTTAACGTCAACTTTTCTGGACCATTTACCTTTTGTAAAACTTCTCCAACCGGATTTCACTTCTTGTACATCTTTTTCAATCACCGACATGCTAAATCCCTCCATCTATATTTATAATATTTGTAGAGATCGCGGGCTTGAAGGTTGATCCCGTGTCTCGTGATCCCAAGAAAGATATGGTTGTTCGAAAATTCACAATCATTGTTCCATGTATGGGACCGTTGTTTATATAAACATTTTAGTTTATTTTCTATAAATAGACTGTGACAAATATCACCTTTCCGGTGATATTTGTCACTTATATCTAGTCCACAACCATCCTATTATCTACTTAACCAAATATTAATTATCAAATCTTCCGTAGAAAGCATTACGGTACACATCTGCAAGTTCAGATACCAGTGGCAGCTTAGGATTGGCAGTTGTACATTGATCTTCAAATGCACGGTCAGCCAAGTAATCTACACGGGATTCAAAATCCTTAGGATCAAAGCCCAGTTGTTGGAAGGATTCTTCGATACCCAGTTTTTTGTTCATATCGCGAATAGCATTGATCAGGCTAGTTACACCTTCTTCAGTTGTGCGAGCTGGCAATCCCAGAATACGGGCGATTTCTGCATAACGCTCGTCAGCTACGAAGTGTGAATATTTAGGGAACGAAGCGAACTTCGTAGGTTTCTTAGCATTGTAACGAATAACGTGTGGCATAAGGATCGCATTAGTACGACCGTGAGCAGTGTGATATTGACCGCCCCATTTATGCGCCAAACTGTGGTTAATACCCAGGAAAGCATTAGCAAAGGCCATACCAGCAAGTGTTGATGCGTTATGCATTTTCTCACGGGCAACTCTGTCGCCTTCAAGCGCCGATTTTTCAAGGTATTGGAATACCAATTGGATTGCTTTAATTGCCAGACCATCAGTGTAGTCACTCGCCATAACAGATACATAAGCTTCGATGGCATGTGTCAATACGTCCATACCTGTATCAGCAACAGCAGTTTTTGGCAAGCTATATACGAACTCTGGATCAATGATAGCTACGTCTGGAGTTAGCTCGTAGTCAGCCAAAGGATATTTAGTGTGTTGTTCAGTTGTTTTATCGGTAATAACTGCGAAAGATGTTACTTCCGAACCCGTACCCGAAGTAGTAGGAATCGCTACAAACTTAGCTTTGTTTCCAAGTTTAGGGAATTTGTAAACCCGTTTACGGATATCCATGAATTTTTGTTTCAGACCGTTAAAGTCTGCGTCTGGATGTTCATAGAATAACCACATTCCTTTTGCAGCATCCATTGGGGAACCACCACCAAGTGCGATGATGCAGTCCGGTTGGAATCTGTTCATCATTGCTGTACCTTTTTCAACTGTAGTTGTCGATGGATCTGGTTCAACTTCCGAGAACACTTCGATCGCTACAGGAGTTTGGCGTTGACGCAGGTAATGTTCAACTCTCTCAACATATCCGAGCTTAACCATCATTGGGTCAGTGATAATTGCGACACGTGTGATATCAGGCATTTTGGTCAGGTACTGAGTAGCGCCTTTTTCGAAATAGATCTTGTCAGGTACTTTAAACCATTGCATATTCACGGTACGACGATTCACCCTTTTCACGTTGATCAAATTAATTGCTGTAACGTTTTGCGACACGGAGTTACGACCATAAGATCCGCAGCCCAGCGTCAACGAAGGGATGTTAGTGTTATAGATATCGCCGATCGCACCATGAGTGGAAGGCGAGTTAACGAGAATACGTCCTGTTTGCAGACGGTTGGAGAACTTCATGATTACTTCTTCGTTGTTGGAGTGGATAGCCGAACTATGGCCCATACCACCAAATTCAACAACTTGTGCTGCGCGTTCGATACCTTGATCTGCGTTTTTAACTTTGTAGCAAGCAAGCACAGGACTCAATTTTTCAGCGGACAATGGATATTTAGTGCCTACACCTTCAAGTTCTGCTACCAGAATCTTAGTGCCGGCAGGAACTTGAATGCCGCACATTTCAGCAATTTTCACTGCGGATTGTCCAACGATTGCTGGGTTAACCGCACATTTATCAACGTTCATAGCGCCGCTAGTAAGTTTGGCAGCTTCTTCTTTGTTAACAAAGTAGCAGCCATTAGCGATCATTTTCTTTTTCACTTGATCAAAGATTGGTTCTTCGATAATAACAGCTTGCTCGGAAGCACAGATCATACCATTATCAAATGTTTTGGAAAGAATGATGTCCGTTACGGCTTGATCGATATCCGCGCTCTTTTCGATGAATGCAGGTACGTTACCAGGACCTACGCCAAGAGCTGGTTTACCACAGCTATAAGCTGCTTTTACCATTGCAGAACCGCCTGTTGCGAGAATAAGTGCAACGTCAGGGTTGTTCATCAAAGCGTTTGTTTTGTCCATCGTTGGCATTTCAATCCATTGGATACAATTCTCAGGTGCGCCAGCTTTTACAGCCGCATCATGAAGAATTCTAGCAGCTGCTGCACTACACTCTTGCGCAGATGGGTGGAAACCGAATATAATAGGGTTCCGTGTCTTAATCGAAATCAACGCTTTAAACATCGTGGTGGATGTAGGGTTGGTTACCGGTGTGATACCCATTACAATTCCGACGGGCTCAGCAATTTTTTGGAAGCTTTCATAAGCATTGTCTTCAATAACGCCTACTGTTTTATCGTATTTAATTCCGTGCCAGATATATTCTGTCGAGAAGATGTTTTTAGTAATTTTGTCTTCGTAAACCCCGCGGCCAGTTTCTTCTACAGCCAATTTAGCGAGGTACATATGTTTGTCGAGTCCAGCCAACGCCATTGCATGAACGATTGTGTCAACTTGCTCTTGATCCAGCGCCATGAATGCCTCATGTGCTTTTTTCGCTTTATCCACTAAAGTCTGAATATACTCTTCAGCGGTAGTTTGTTTAACTTGGGCGGCGACTTCGTTCTTAACTGCCATCTCCCTCGTCCTCCTGTCAATTTTTAGGTTGTTTTTCTCTACACATTTATCTTATCACATCATTTCCACCTTGTATAGTGAAATCTTTCACAAAGTATAAAGTTTTTTTGATTTGTTTTCAAAGCGCTTTCATTCGATCATATTATAGCTTTTTTACCATTATTTATGATTTATTATTTCTTAAATTTAAAGTTTATGTTTAAAAAGACAAGAACTGATACCCATTTTCTACCTTTCCGCTCGCAAAAATATTTTAAAAAAGCAAACCTAATTTTGTTGACACTCTATTTTTCTCATGACCCTCTAAAAAATAGTGGGATGCCCCCCGTCGTGTTGATTTATAAAAATATCAATAATATAAACATAAAAAAACCGACTCCTAAGGAGCCGGTTCTGTTCTTCCTAGCTATTCTACTTTAATTGTGTCGAAGAATTTCTCTTGCACTGTTTTGGCAGCAGCTTCAAGCTGTGTCTTGGAATCTGTTCCTTTTTTGGAGAACAGCTCTTGAATTACATTGGACATGGTTGCGTAGTAGTCCTGTGTATTGTATTGCGCTTCCGGTTTACCGTCCAGCAAACCTAAAATATCAGGGCTGTATTGATATACATTTGTATATTTATCATACACAGCTTTCGTTTTCTTGCCGAAGTCAGAATCTGCAGAATAGTAATCTAAGAGCGGCGGAATAAAGTATTTACCATCCGTTGTACGTTGTTGCAGAACCGCATCCAGTGCTTCTAGACCTTTATCGGAGAAGTAATCAAATGTAATATAACGGAATGCCATTTCTTGCTCGTCTGGTGTTGCATTTGGATTGATTACAAGGTAGTCACCACCAAGTACCCCGGTGTGTTTTCCGCCTTTTTCCATTGCAGGCATTGGATACGTAAGTACATCTTCTGGTTTCAGACCGCCCTGATTCAACGCTTGCTCAATAACACCGTCAGATCCAGCCATTACCATTGCTGTACGACTTTGTTGGAATGCGCCTACAGCATCACCCCAGCCCAGTGCCCAGTCCTGAGGAATCGCGTTTGCTTCCCATCTAAGTTTCTTGTAGAAATCCAGCGCTTTAATCCCAGCCTCAGAATTAAAAGTAGCTACAACCTTACCGCCTTCAATCTTCTGAATTTCACCGCCAGCTTCGAACAGGAAGTTGGTCCAGTTCCAGCCTGCTTCATTCCCTTTACCCATTGGAGCAATACCGGAAATCCCTTTTTTGGTATCAGCTACGCCTTTGGCGGTATTCAGCATATCATCCCAAGTCCAATCCATAGGTGGAACAGCAACACCTTTTTCGTCCAGCATTTTTTTGTTGATCATTGTGGTTGTTACATAACCCTTTTGAGTTACGCCGAAGACTTTACCGTCAATGATAAATTGATTTTGGAGAACCGGGTTAATTTGATCCTTAAATTCGTATTTATTCCACAGATCCGTAATGTCAGCTACCCAGCCTTTTTCAACTAGGAATTTTGCTTCTGTAGCGTAGGTGTTAAAGAAGGTTGGAGCTTCATTCGCTGCCATTTTGATGCCGATTTCACTTACATTGTACTGCCAATCGTCTTTGACGATTTCAACATTCGGATATTCCTCTTGGAAACGTTTGATCTTGTCATCTTCCTGTGCTCTAACTTCGGTTAGGTCAGGGGTTGGATAGTGAATTTTGATGGTCACTTTTCTTTGTGTGATATCATCAGTTGGCGCTGCTGTAGCACTGCCAGCATTATCTGTTGCAGCATTCGTTGGCGCAGTAGTCGCTTCCCCTTCCTTGTTTCCTGTCGTGTTTCCGTTATTGTTATTACCGCCGCAAGCGGTTAACAACGATCCGGCCACAAGGAGGCTTAGTAGCACGCTAGAGTACTTACGCATTGAAACTCCCCTTTTCAATTCATAGTTATCTTACATATCGATCATAAAAGAGAAATCGTTTACAAACGAGGTGCATTTATATTCCTTTCATGTGCATGTTTACGATCCGTGACTAAATCCGTCGATCCGCGCTTATCCCTTAACTGCTGATAATGCGACGCCACGCATAATGAACTTTTGGAAGATCAGGAAGACAAGGATCGGCGGCAACGATACGATAAATAGGATGGCGAATTTAATATTCGTATTAAGTGCCTTTACATTAATAACGTATTTATAGATTGCTGTCGCGAGCGTATATTTCTCTTCACTGTGCATAACCAGAGATGGCCAGAACCAGTCATTCCATGCGGTAGAAAAGATAAAGATCGCCAGCGTAGCAAAAATCGGAACCGACAATGGCACTGCAATGGAGAAAAAGCTTCTCGGCTCAGAGGAACCGTCAATCCGCGCTGCTTCAAAAATTTCAGGGTGTATCCCATCAAAAAAGTTCTTTAAGAGTAGAAAATAGAATGTATTCGCACCAGCAGGCAGCCAAAAAGCAGCGTACTGATTCAGTAATCCAAGCTCTTTTAGATTGACAAAGTTGGGAATCATATAGCTGGTCGCCGGAATAAACAATGTCATCAGGAAAAAGAAATAAATTGCCTTTCTGTAAGGGACATTCATACGAGAAATGCTGAAAGCAGACATTCCCAATACTACTAGTGTCACGACCATATTCCCCACAAAAATATAAATGGTGTTTTTAAGGAACATCAGCAGATCAATGTAATTCATCGCTTCCTTAAGGTTGCTGAAGTGCCATTCCTGCGGGAAAAAATGCGGTGGGAATGAGTTCACCTCTTGATTCGATTTCAGTCCGTTAAATAACGTCATACAGATCGGATACAGCATGCTGAACACCATAATCAAAATAACCACGCACATCAAGCCATAAACGATCTTATTGCTTGTTTTTTTCAAATCATGTTCTGAGAGAATCCCTCTGTCTGCGCTCTTCATCTTAGTTGTCCTCCTTGTTAAGCTTGAACTGTAAAATGCCCAAACCACCTAGGACAATGAACATTAGCATGCCAAGCGCAGTCGCCGTTCCATAATCGAGTCGCGTAAAAGCATATTTTACGATCAGCAGCGCATAGGTAAGCGTAGTATTATTCGGTCCACCATCAAGCAGCGCCATTTGTGACTGATACCCTTGTGAAGTCCCGATAATCTGTAATATCAACATCAAAATGATCAAATTACGTAGCGAAGGCAATGTGATGTACTTTATACGTGCCCACACACCCGCCCCATCAATCTCAGCTGCTTCATACCAATCCCGCGGAATGCTGAGTACAGCAGCCAAGTATATTAACATCCCTGATCCAAACTGCTGCCACGTCTCCATAAAAACAAGAGAAATCATCGACCACCTTGTATCTGTCAGGAAGGCAACCTGGTCCACACCAAGCGAGCTTAATACCGCATTGATTGGGCCCACCGGATCATAAATCCATCTCCAGAGTCCATATAGAACCACACCAGGCATAACGAAAGGAAGGTAAGCCGCTACCCGTACAAAGCCCCCAAACCTTCTCAGCTCCGAGATCATAATGGCAAAAGCAATCGGAACCCAGAACCCGATAATAAGACATAGAAGCATGTAATACCCCGTATTTTTTAACGCGGTCAAAACATCTGGATCACTAAGGGCTCTAGCGTAGTTCTCAAAGCCAACAAAGCTATTCCCTTTTACAAAATCAACATGGTAGAAGCTGTACAACAAGCCTTTAAAAATTGGCACCCACAGGAACATTACAAAAATAATCACAGCAGGTACGAGGAACATATATCCCCAAAAGTTTTTCTTCCAGCGGTTTTGCTTGTAAGGTGTACCCTTCAGCGCCGGCGGATTTTCGGATACAACTGCGGTTTGATTCATCAGGCTCCCTCATTCCATTTTTCTTTCAGCATTTTTCGCAAAATGCTTCCTACCTTAAATTGTAGAAAATGAGGGTTGTACTGAACATGTCTAAATCTACCGAAGTAGTATGTGTTTTTACTTCTTCAATTCACTGGGGCTAATCCCATAATATTTTTTGAAAATTTTACTAAAATGCTCCGGTGATTCATAACCTACACGCTCGGCGATTTCGTATCTGCGAAGATCTGTGTTCAAAATCATCTCCCGGCTTTCTTCCATCCGCAGCTTAATTACATATTCCCACAGGTTGTAACCTGTATTTTTCTTAAACAGATAGCTCAAATAATTGGGACTGACATGGTTTTTCTTAGCCACTTCATGGATGGTTAATCCTTTTTGCGCATAGTTCTCGTCAATATACTCTCTCGCTTTCTCTACAATCAGATTGCTGCGTGTATGAAGCTCTTCTACTGAAGGATCGGTTGTGTAGCTGTTCCAATTAAAATCCCCGTAGTAAAACACATAATGGTCATTATGTTCATTATTCCAAAGAATGGCTTTGGAGGCTTGACGGTTCAATACAGCCATAAATGATAGACCCTTGAGAATCTGGCTGATGCCGATGACTGCATTTAAGTGCAGATATTTTTGAATATTAAAATGAAGACTGCGGCCAAGAATATCTAGCCTATTGATTTGACTGGCAGACGAATCTTCATAGCTTTTTTCATCCCATTGAATAATGATCGTTATTTCTTCATCCTCTGCGTAAAAGGCTGTCGAGTTCCACTCCTGATCCATCAGCTCTTTGGCGATATTCAGCGCGGCATAACAAAGAAGCCGTCTGTCCCGCAGGGTGTAGTGCTTCTCCTGATTCATTCCAGCCAGAGGCACCTTAATTTTTAAGACGGAAAAATACGGCCCTTGCAGCTTCAGGTTATCCAGCTTTTGTAAGCGTTCTGCATCACACAGTACACCTTCAGGCTCATTGAGCAGCTCATTTAATAACTTGCTGTATTCCGGAAGCGGCTCTTCCAGCCGAAAGCTTTCATTAATTCCTGACATGAAAATGTCCAATTCTGGTGATGGTTTCCCCATCTTAAGCAGCACATTTCGCACCGAATCCAGAAATTGCTCACTGTTCAAAGGTTTGATCAAATAATCCTTCGCGCCAAGCCTAACCGCCATTTGCGCATATTGAAACGTCTCGTGTGCAGAAATCACGATGGTCTGTACCCAGGGTTTGGCCAATTTTGCATGCTGCATCAGATCAATCCCGCTCATTGCGCCCATCTGAATATCAGTAACGAGCAGGTCTATTTCCTCCATCCGAATGCAGTCCAGCGCTTCAAAACCACTGTTTGCTGTATAAATATGGTCTATGTTTAACCCCGAAGAAGCTAATAAATTGCTCAGCCCTTTACAAATCAAGGGTTCGTCATCCACAACTAATATATTGAACATATCTGTATGCTCCCCTTCCTTAGTCCTGATTCTCTGATTTCGGAAGCTTAACCGTCACCAATGTACCGCCCTCTTTACGAGGCGTATAGCTGATGCCATAATCAGAGCCAAAGTGTAAATGTATGCGCTGGTTAATGTTGCGAATCCCGTAACCGCTGGCCGGATTTGGACTGTCGTCATTCAGCACAGCTTCAATGGCCTGATAATCAACAGACTTATATCCGTTATCTTCAATAGTGATCTCGACGGTATCGTCCACACAAACTGCGCTAATGATGATTTCCCCATCCTCGCCCATATTTTTGACACCATGAATAATAGCATTCTCAATTAACGGCTGCAGGGTAATTTTAGGAATTAGATTTCTTTTCGTATCTGGGTGAATCTCCATTACAACACGAAATATATAATCATACCGGTGCTGCTGCAGCTTGATATAGGCCGTTGCATGCTCCAGCTCTTCTTCAAGGCTAATCAGCTCCCTTCCCCGACTGAGGCTAATCTTCATAAGCTTGGATAATTCCTTGATCATCTCGGCGGATTCAACGTTACCTTCCAGCGAGCTTTTCCAGTAAATACTCTCCAAAGTGTTGTAGAGCAAATGCGGATTGATCTGTTGATAGAGCAGTTGAAGCTGTGATTCCTTCTGTTTTAGCTCCATCTGATATTTATAAGTAATTAGTCCATTAAGCCTGCGGGCCATGTCATAGGTAGATCCAATCAGCACACTGACCTCATCGTTGCTCCCTCTTTTTGGCGTCTCAGGGACACGATTGCCTGGCTCAAACTTTCGGACGAAAAAGGCTAACTTTTGCAAAGGCGTCATTAATGAACGCCAGAAATAAGTAATCATGATTAATCCAAAAACAGCATAGGCCACAGTTATGTATTGAATCACACTTTTCATTTCGTTTTGTTGCTGCAGCAGTGCTTTTACGGCGATTTTGTAGACTAGCTTCTGTCCTAAGGCGTGGTTATTATTGACCACATAAATAAAATCCGAGGTAATAACATCCACGGTACCTTCCAAATCCTCAGCAATGACCGTTTCCGGCAATGTAATGATCTCACCAGTATTATTCGTAGTAGAAGCGAGTACACGATTATCCAGATCCGTTAAGTAAATATCACCATCAGGCAACGATATGGATTTGAGGGATTCTCCGATTTTCGCGTCCATCTTGGTAATGACTAAGACCCCAATAGTCTCAGCTTTCCTGGAGATGTTATTGACAGCTCTCATATAGGTAAGAGTCTTCAAGTTTTCCGCTTGCGCACTTAGCTTCCCTGTGAATTTTAGAGATCCGCGGCCCTTTTTCTGGACAACCTCCTCGAACCAATATGGCTCTTCCGCTTTGGAAAAGAAATATACTCCCGCCTTCTTAACCTGTGGGAAATTGGGTGCAAAAAAATAATAATCCTCGGGATCGTATATATAAAGGGAATAATAGATGCCGTCCCCACGCTCAGCTCCCTGCGAGTAACTGACCAACAGCTTCTCTATCGTCTCATAGCGTTTAACCCGCTCCAGGATGGTATCCGAACCCGTCATATTAATCTGCTGAATCAGAGGGTTTTGAATTACAGTGGTAGTAATTTTATTTACGGTATCAATATCTCGGTTAATGATGGTGAAGTTTTGCTTGTTCAGCTCTACATAAGCATTCGTCACATGGCGCTTCAGAATTTGCTCAGCCTTCATATTCCCGTAAATGTTCAAAAACAGAATGGGCGAGATCATAATCAGAAACAGCAGGATAAGCTGCTGTTTGACGTTCAGCTTCAGAATCGGCCGAATCAGCCTAGACAACATCGAGATGCACCTCCGGGTTCAATAACTATATCAAAGTGATAAACGCTTACATATGTTTATTTTAAAGTTTTTTATGTTCATTTGTATGTAGTTTTTTCTGTTGGACGGATAAAAAGAGCACGATGATATGTTCGCCATACGTGGAGCGTTTGGGCTTACGATCGCTGTTATCCTCAGATTTCCTGATTTTATACCGCTGAGCGGTAGAAATCCGAGGATAAAGGCGACCACTGGCGTTTCTCCAGCTCCAAACCTCCACTTCGCAACTCTATCAACGAACTCTTAAAAACCGCAAACAGAAAAAGGGGCGGACGGCGTAAAGACCACTGCGTGGGGCTAGGAGGAATGAACTCTATATGGAAGAAGTGCGATGTATGTTCTTGAACACTTGAACACTCAAGTACTTCAATACTTGAATGTGCTTTGCTGTTGGGCGTCTGGATTACTTGATGTGCGGCTTTGCTGCTTGTTGTGCGTTTGGATTACCGGATGTGCGGCTTTGCTGCTTGTTGAGCGTTTTACATTCCCACACACCCCTTCACGATGAGCGATCGGACTCAGATGCAGCTATTTGGTCAAATTTCAGCTTTTACGGGGAGTTTCGGACTCCAGAGGCGTTATTCGTTCCAAACATGCGCGATATGAGGGCTTTTCGAGCCAATAGCGACTATGGAGTCCGATAGGTTCGCAAATGAGCCGTATTATTACTTATAGAGACTATGAGGTCCGATAAACTGTTGAGCTTTTTGACTAACCTTCTGAATTATTTACTATACGGCTAATAGCGACTATGGGGTCCGATCACCGTCTGAGCTTAATACTAACTTTTGGATTACTTAATGTGTAGCTAACTACTTATTCGGCGTTTTACATTCCCACACACCCCTTCACGATGAGCGATCGGACTCAGATGCTGCTATTTGGCTGATTTTTGGCTTTTACGGGGAGTTTCGGACTCCAGAGGCGTTATTCGTTCCAAACATGCGCGATATGAGGGCTTTTCGAGCCAATAGCGACTATGGTGGACCTCTGTCAAGAAAGTGGACAGTCACGCAATAGACATTCTAGTCAATTGCTCAGCAAAACGAACTGGAGAAAGATACCCCAGCGCGCCATGCATTCGCTTGCGGTTATAATAAAACTCAATATATTGAAAAAGTGTCTGGTAGGCTTGCTCCTTAGTTTTGAATCGTGGATTACAATAAATGAGCTCCTTTTTCAAAATGCTGTGCCACGACTCGATACAGGCGTTATCATAACAGTTACCTCTGCGGCTCATGCTGGACTCCATGCCATACGCTTTCAACTGCTTCGTATATTCATGAGAAGTATATTGAGAACCTCTATCGGAGTGATGTAATAGACCCTTTTCCGGTTGTTTAGCTTCGTAAGCATCTTGTAAGGCGCCCGAAATTAAGCTAGTTTCCATATGGTCCTCCAAGCGCCACCCCACGATTTCACGCGTGCAAAGGTCCATCACACTAGCCAGGTACAAGCGCCCTCCCCGGCAAGGAATGTACGTAATGTCGGTAACCCATACTGAATTGGGTTTGAGTATTTTAAATTGCTGGTTCAGCGTATTCGGGGCAATCGGATGGTCATGATTGGAGTCGGTGGTCTGTACGCGATACGTTTTGGAGACAATGGAGCGAAGCTTCATATGTCGCATGTACACACTCACCGTGCGTTCGGTAACGGTATAACCTTCTTGATGCAACAGGCGGGTGATCTTCGGACTCCCATACCGCTTTTGATGGTCTGCAAAATGATACTGAATTCGCTTCATTATCGCAGCCTTACGAAGCATATGCGTACTGGTTTTTTCTGTCCGCCACTTGTAGTACCCGCTCCGTGACACATGTAGGGTCATGCACATCTTCTCCAAGAGAAACTCGGAGCGATGTTTTTCAATAAACTGGAATCTCAGTTCCTTGGTTTGCTGAAGATGTGCACTGCTTTTTTTACGATCGCTAATTCCTCTTCCACATCAGCAATCTTGTTATCTTTTTCTTGAAGTTGTCGGCTCATTTCTTTCAACTGTGCCTCGAGTTCCCGTACTCGATCCACGCTAGCTGCCGGTTCATTCTTTAGTTCTCGATACTGACTCATCCATTGATGCAGGGTACTTTTTGGGATGTTGAGCTCTTCCGCCAAGTCGCCCACTGTCTTTGTTTGCTCTTGAATGAACTGCACTGTCTGTTTTTTAAATTCTTCGTTATACCGTTGTCGATGTTCTCCCATGTGAACACACCTCCGTGGACTCATTATCGCCAGTCTGTTAACTACTGTCCACTTTTTATTCTAGCTTCATGGAGTCCGATAGGTTCGCAAATGAGCCGTATTATGGCCAATAGCGACTATGAGGTCCGATAGACAGTCTGAGCTAGCTAAATACAGAGACTTTGCACAACAAAAGACCGCCCCCAAAGTCATCCGCTACTTTGGAGTCGGTCCCTTGTTTATTTAGAACTTCAGTCTGTCAGCAGCTCATACAACCCTTTTACGACCAGATCAGCTTCCTTCAGCACCTCATGTTTGCCGATACCTACAACCTTCATCCCAGCAGCTTTACCTGCTTGAACGCCCGCCTCAGCATCTTCAAACACAACACATTCATCCGGCTGCAAGCCTATCTCTTGAGCCGCGATCAGGAACACCTCTGGGTCAGGTTTGGCTAGTGACACTTTGTTGCCGTCAACAACTGCATCAAATAAGTCTGTAATGTTCAGCTTATTCAAAATAAACTCAGCGTTCTTACTGGCTGATCCTAGCGCAATCCCAATCTCACGTGATCTCAATCCTGTTAGGTATTCTTTCACTCCAGGCAGCAGCTCCGATTCCTCGAGTCGAGAAATGTATTCTACGTACAGGCGGTTTTTCTTCTCCGCCATTGCCTGCCTCTCTGCTTCCTCAAATTCCAGGCCACCCACTTCCAGCAGGATATCAAGCGATCTCATCCGGCTCACACCTTTAAGCCGTTCATTATCCTCCTCCGTGAATTTAAAGCCAAGCTCATCTGCAAGACTCGCCCACGCCAAATAATGATATTTGGCTGTATCTACGATCACGCCGTCCAGATCAAAGATGGCGCCTTTCATATTTTCCAACATTGATTTGCTTCCTCTCCGTTGTGTATTAATATTTATACTCCCGTTTCGACAAAGCCAGTCGAAGGTTCTCACCAGCAGAGCACGACTTGCCTTCTCCGCCTTGCACCGAGAATACTAAGTCTCCACTGTAATCAGCAGCTGTGATCACAGTGACTTCATCCTTACTGATCCGCAGTTGGATGGTATCGCCGCGCAGTGTAACCGGAAGCTGAACGGACTGCCAATGTTGCGGCAGAGATGGATTGATGTGCACAACCCCTCCGTCGTAGTCCAGCCCAGCAAAGCCAAGAACCGCAGCCATCCAAGCACCACCATTCGCAGCTGGATGAGTCCCTCCGATGTAGAGATCCCCTACATATTGCTTAGATTCGCCGGTGAGATCGACGGTAGCCGTACGCATAAAATACGGATAGCCCCAATCCGGTGAACCAATATCAGCAGCTACCAAAGCGTAGATACAAGGGCTTAAGCTTGATCCATGTTCCGTACGCGGTTCGTAAAATCCCCAGTTCGCTTGTTTCACTTCCTTGCTAAAGGAGTGTTTAAACAGATTCAGCATCAACACAACGTCTGCTTGTTTAAGTATGGTTGTGGTGGTAGCTAAGCCATTGCCGCCGCCAAAATACTCATTTTTATTAAGCACACGTGATTTCAGTTCTGTTAGTTCTACATCCTCCAAGGTGAGGTACCGGTCGAATTGTTCAATAACAAGACTGGCAGGATCAGGCTGTGGAACATAAAAGCTATCCAGCATCGTTTTGAACTCCTTCAGGAATGGCCCTGAGCTAAACGGAGCGGACAATTGACCGTAGGCCTCAGGATACTTCTCTTGCAGCAAAGCTGCCGTATGCAAGGCAATCTCCAGCGTCTCTTTAACCAGTGCATTGGTAAAAGCATTATTGTTCACACGCTCATGATATTCATCCGGACCTGTTACATCCAGAATCTCAAACCGCTGTTTAACCGAATTATAGTAAGCGTAAGAGTAGAAAAAGCGAGCGCATTCCCAGATCACCTCAGCTCCTCCACTAGTAAGCAGACTTTCATCGCCTGTGAATTGAACATACTTCCAGATCCCATGCACAACGTCACCACTGATATGAACCTGCTTATCGCGGAAATAGGTCCGCATCGGCCGGCCTGTAAATACATCGTTCACATTAAACAGCGTACAGGCATCGTCTCCCGTATCCTGACTTTCCCAAGCATAAAATGCGCCCAAAAATCCATATTCCGCTGCCTTACGGCGAGCACCATCCAATGTATGAATCCGGTACATCATCAAGTTCCGCGCTACCTTAGGATCACTGTGCAGGAAAAACGACAACATAAACATTTCCGTATCCCAGAATACAGCTCCCTTATATACCTGACCCGATAATCCCCGGGCTGGAATAGACACCTTCTCCGAAACTGTAGGGGCAATGATTAACAGCTGATAGATACTATATCTCAAGGCAAATTGGGCAGCTTCATCACCTTCGATGATTACATCGCTGTGTGACCATCTCTCGTCCCATAACAGACGATGAGCCTTAAATAACCCCTCAAAACCCAGCGCCTCAGCAGCATGGACAGATTTAACAGCTTCCGACTCCGGCTGATCAGCATCAAGTCCAGTATAGACTGCTACATACTTAAACCATTCATACGTCTCACCCGCACGGGCATCAAAAGAAATCCGGCGAACAGCAGCCCCATCTTCCAGTAGCTCCTCACCAAAACTGAATACCGCCCTCTCCGCCACAACAACCGGAATCTTCAATTCTCCGCTAACAGAAGAAGAGATCAGCACCTCGTCCTTGAGCTGTACCTTTTGTCCGTAAAGATGAGGCCCATTGATATCCCACACATCTACGTCAATTCCCGTCTCAATCGCTACTCGGCAGTCTTGAGTACTGCGAATAGAGTATTTACTAACGAGCAAGTGAAGATTATCCTGGCTTACGAAACGATCTGCGGTAAACGTCAACGCCCCACCGTCAGATACAGCATATTCAGTGCTCCGATGATGAATGGCATTTCGGATATTCAGCTCCTGAGTATGAGCGACCGGTTCACAGTCAAGCACACTTAAGAGCTGATCATTACAGAAAACTTTGGTCAACAATCCATTAGGGGCATTAACTGGTTCTCTCCATTTGTCCCCCTCTTTGTCATATAGTCCTGCGAGGGTGACAGCTACTAGCTCAGTTTTACTGAATTCCTCCAGTGTGCCGCGATACCCCATGTAGCCGTTGCCTAACATATATTTGTTACCGTTCGTCGTCACAAGCTGTTTATCAAAACAACTCTCCTTTACGATCCAGTTCATCCTGCCAGCATCCCTTCGCCTAGCGGAAGCGTCTTCCCGGAAGCATCCACTGTAATCGACTGTCCGTACACTATAATTTCGGTACTTCCACCATTAACCGCAGTGATTGTTACTGAATTTTTGTCGACCACAATTCTCAGAAGCACTCCTTCATACAATACTTGGAAGCTATATTTATCCCAGCGTTCTGGCAGGGTTGGCTGAAAGGACAGACGTGCTCCATCCGAACGCATTCCACCAAAGCCGTAAACAATATTCATCCAAGCAGCTGCAATTGAGGTAGTATGCAGCCCTTCACGGGTATTACGGTTATAGTTGTCTAAATCCAGTCGAGTAGCAAATTCAAAAAACGAATATGCTTCCTCGGGTTTGCCGATTTCACTCGCCAAAATGGAGTGGATCGAAGGTGACAGCGAAGACTCATGAATACATCTAGGCTCGTAATATTCATAGTTCGCCAGCTTCGCTTCTTTAGAGAATTGTCCGCTGTACAAGAACATAAACATAAGTACATCCGGCTGCTTAATCATGTCATAGCGATACAAACGATCATATGACCAGTTCGAATATAACGGGAATTCTGTAACAGGAATCGAATGAATATCAATATGTGGCATATCGAAGAACCCATCATGCTCTTCATAAACTCCTGTCACTTCGTCAACCGGAATCCGCATATGCTGCGCCTTGTTTTCCCAATCGGTGAGTTCCTCGTCATGAAGTTCTGTTTTCTCTACCACAGCTGCAAAAGCAGCAGGAGCCTGTTCTTTCATCTCCCGAAGAGTCTCTAGGGTGTATTCAAAAGATTGTTGAGCCATCAGATTAATGTAGCAGTTGTTATTGACCATCAATTGGAACTCATCAGGGCCCATAACGCCAAAATAACCATATTCCCCGCTGCGTTGCCCCCATTGGCCACGTGTAGCATAGAATCTGCTGATCTGAATCAGCATCTCAGCCCCTTTACTGTGCAGGAAGCTTTTATCACCGGTATTTTTGACATAATGCCAAATGCCATAAGAAACAGCAGTCCCTACATGAAGCTGAAGATTAGAGTGCTGCCAGAGATCACAGCTTTCTGTTCCATCTATAGTAGCAATTGGATAGCAGGCTCCCTCACAATCCACCTCTTTAGCGCGCTGCATAGCCTGCGGCAATGTTTTATATCTGAATTCCAATAAGCTCCGGGCAGCCTTTGGATTATTGAACATATAGAACGGTAAGCAATAGGATTCTGTATCCCAAAAAGCCAACCCACGATATACTTCACCCGTCAGCCCTTTGGCACCAATATTAAATCCGGGATGATCGCCATGATAGGTCTGATAAAGCTGGAAGATACAGAAACGAATACCCTGCTGATTCTCAGGATCGCCCTCAATTCGGATATCACTTGTCTCCCAGATGCCCTTCCAATAAGCTGTCTGATCAGCGATTATTTGGGTATCTGTCAATTGGCTTGCTGTTTCAGCAAGAGACAGACCTTTGTTCCACAGCTCTTCAGCTGTATGGGCAGAATCACTATCCGAATAGTTCATAACCAGTTTGGTAAAATAGGAAACTTCTCCTTCCGTAAGGTCCAGAGTGAAATTTTGTCCAATAAACTTATCACTCTCAGTAGCAGTGAGCTGCAACGGCTGCGAGGATTGTAAGGTAAAGCTTGAGAACAGCTTATTCCCAGTATTCACTGTACTGGCCATAATAGCAGAGGACGCTCCACTTACTCCGCTGCGGAGACTGTTCCACATACATTCGCCGCGTTCTTCATGAATAATGCCGAAATTAAGACCTGCACAAATGTCCACGCTCCCTGAGAAATTAAGGGGTTCAAACTCCACCCGCTGCAACCCCAAATGAGACATAGTCATGCTGACCAGACGTGTAAAGACTACTTTTAGCGACTTGCCATCGTTTAGATGCCAGATTAGCTCTCTCCGATACGTACCCTTACGAAGATCCAGCTTGCGCACATAATCTGTTACGTTGCTTTTTGCTAAATCAAGCTGTTCACCATCTATAGATAGACGTGTATACAGCCAGTCCACCGCATTCACCATATATCTCAGCGAGCGAATAATCCCTTTATAGTGATTGCCAATATCCAATTGTTCATTTAATCCATTAAAATAACTTCCTTGCAGGGTGTCACCTGAATACCCTTCCTCTGCATATCCGCGTACACCCATGTATTCATTACCCAATGAAAAAATAGATTCCGAAGTCCGATTTCTTTCTGGATCAAAGCCCTCTTCAATAATTGCCCACGGATCAACCTTAAGATATTTGTCTGCTACTTTAGCCATATATGATTTCTCCTTCTCCTGATTTTTGCTCCAATTTCAGGATATCGCTGCATAGCAATAGAGCCAATGTCCGACCGTAATGAAGATGTGTGCATTTATACGGAGTTGAGATAAAACTAATTTCTTTAACATGAATTTCAACTGTGTTATATGTTACAATCTAACGGGGACGCAAAAAAACAGCGATTAACCCAGTATTTGAGAATAATGGATAGCCGCTGTTCATATATCATAAACGTGAGATCACTTACTCTTTTTTAGTTAAAAAGAATATTACATCGAACACTTTAGAAGTGAAATTTATCACAATGTTGAAAATTCGACACTTTTAAACGATTTTTTATAACCAATTCGAGGGATTTTCAAGGTATAATTAATTTAAAATTTACTGAAAAACTGAGGGAATAAAGGGGATGTCGATTATGCTAAAAGAACATTACAATGTTATCGAAGCCCACGGAAATACAAACTGTTTCTCCGAACAGAATTTCAACAGACTTCTAGTTACAATGAAAGAGCGCATAGTTCCAGAGGGTTCACATCTATTCTGGGAAGGCGACTACTCGGATAAATTGTTTTATATCAAACGTGGACGTGTGAAATTAACTAAATCTACTGATGAAGGTAAAGAACTCATTCTTTATATGTATCAAGCTGGCGATATGGTAGGTCAAGCAGATCCATTCTTCAGCACTAAGCATAGCTTTACAGCCGAAGTGATTGAAGAAAGTGAAGTTGGCGTCATCGAACAAAAGGATCTAGAAATTCTCATTTGCCAACATTGTGATTTTGCTATCGACTTTATGAAATGGATGGGTATTCATCACCGTCTCACCCAAACTAAATTCCGTGATCTAATGATGTACGGCAAACCTGGTGCACTATGCTCCACGCTCATTCGTCTTGGCAATACCTATGGTGAGAAGAGCAGCGATGGTGAGAATATCCTTATCAACAAAAAAATTACGCATACAGATTTGTCCAACATGATCGGTGCCACTCGTGAAAGTGTTAACCGGATGCTGAGCGACCTGCGTAAAAAAGATGCTGTTGAGTATGAGAACGGTATGATTGTCATCAAGGACCTTGGCATGCTGCAAGAAATTTGCCACTGCGAACTGTGTCCGAACGAAATCTGCCGGATCTAATTCCGTTATAATATACCCTCTATTCACCTCAATGAAACATACATGACCCAATTATTCTGCATAATATAAAATAGAGTGGTCCAAGGCGCCTAATGCAGGTGTCTTTTTTTTATATTCAACAAAAAAAGAGCTAAACCCAAGATCGGTTCAGCTCTAATATAGTTAATTAAAAATGGATTTAACGGTTATTGCGAGTACCACGCACTGGTGAGATCAGCCAATAGGCCATGCCGACAAATACGCCCCCACCAATGATATTCCCCAAAGTTACAGGGATCATATTATGCAGCCATCCAGCTATCGTAATGGTTTCCGGATGATTCGGAAGCAACACAGCAACACTAAGCAGAGTCATATTAGCCACACTATGCTCATATCCGCTTGCGATAAAGGCGAACAGACACCACCAGATTAAAATTAGCTTAGCAGATTCACTTTTAGCACGTGAGGACATCCATAGCGCTAAACAGACCAGCCAGTTACATAGGATTCCACGAAAAAACAGCTCAGAGAACGGGAGACTCATTTTTTTAGCAGCGGCTGTAAAGATCAAATGCTCTGGCGGCGCAGCACTGAATAACCCAGTCCCACGAATTAAAAGCGCTAAAATCACTGCACCCACCACATTCCCGATGAATACAAGGATCCAGTTCTTAACGGTATCCCAGATACTGGTTCTGCCTGCCAGTGTACTTACAGTAAAAAACATATTATTCCCAGTAAACAGTTCTGAGCCTGCAAATACTACAAGCGTCAAGGCGATGCCGAAGGATGTACCCATAATAAGCGGTTGGAAAGGTGATTTAGCAGCTGCTAGCGGTGCTCCTAGAGAGAAAATAAGGATAATCCCAATGCCTACATAAGCACCTGCCAACAGGGCTGCTAGAAAATATCTTAGCAAGCTTTCATTCATTTTGTCCCGCTTACTGACTGCCGTCTCTACGATGCTCTCCACACTTTGCGTAAACATAATACTCCACCCCACCGTTTTCTATTAAATCTATTACTACACTCTTCGGTGTCTACACGCTCACTGTAACTTTCTCTCCGTCCAGTGTGACTGGATAAGTCACAACACTACCTTGGTCTGGAGCCTGCACCTCACCCGTGCGCAGATCGATTTTCCAATCGTACAGCGGATCGTACAGATAGTGACCTGACACGATCCCTTCCGCAAGCGGGCCACCCTTAGGATGAGGACTACGATTCTCTACTGCATAGATGGCTCCGTCAGAGGCACGAAATACAGCCAGTTCAACAGCTCCAGCAATCACTACACGGCCAATCTGCAGCAGGAAATCCTGTACTGAGCCTATTGCATACGTTTGTGTGGTCTTATTCATTGGTCTCTCCCCTTCTGTGTGCGTTATATCCGCTAGACTCTTGTTTCTTCAAAAAGCGCAGTACGAGTGCTACTGTCATTAAGCATTTTTTTCCAAGGATCCGTCACCTGAGTCAGAGCAAAGTCAATCCGTGCGGCCAGCTCTTTGCGGTTATCTTCATTATTCAAAATGACCATTTGAATCTGCTCAAGTCCCATACGCTCAACCCACTCGGAGGTTCTCTCCAAATAATTACCGGTCTCACGATAATATTGCATCACAGCGGAGCACACTTCGATCAACTCTTCATCGGTCTTAATTTTGCAGAAGGAATCAGCAATCCGTGGTTTGATCCCACCGTTACCACCGATAAATACTTCCCAACCGCCGTCATTACCGACGATGCCAATATCCTTCGTGCAGGATTCCGCACAGTTACGTGGGCAGCCGTTGACAGCTATTTTAAACTTGGCAGGAAAATCAAGACGTTCATACTTACGTTCTATGAGCGCGCCCATTCCCAGCGAATCCTGTGTACCGAAACGGCAGAACTGTGAACCCACACAAGTCTTAACCGTACGTAGCGATTTGGCATAACCATAACCTGATGGCATATCGAGCTCTTCCCATACCTTCGGCAGATCCTCTTTTTTCACCCCGATTAGATCCAGGCGTTGCCCACCAGTCACCTTCACAACTTTTACATCATATTTAAGGGAGACATCAGCGATTTTCTTCAAATCCTCTGGTGTCGTTACCCCGCCGTACATGCGTGGAATAACGGTATAGGTTCCGTCTTTCTGAATATTGGCTCCCATACGTTCATTAACAAAACGTGATTCCTTCTCATCTTGATGTGTATCCGGATTTAGCATCCCCAGATAATAGTTAATCGCCGGACGGCATTTAGAGCAGCCTTCCTCTTGTTTCCAACCCAGTACATGCATAACCTCTTTAGTAGTACTAAGACCTTTAGCTGTAATCTCAGCAACAATCTCATCCCGGCTAAGCGTTGTACAGCTACAGATACCTTGCTTGGCAGACTGCTCAAAACTATCACCCAGGACAAATTGTAAAATTTGTTCTACAACCGGTTTACAACCTCCGCAAGAACGCGTCGCTCCTGTACATGCTTTGATCTCGTCCACAGTAGTAAAACCATTTTCTATGACCGCATCCACAATCGCTTTTTTCGTAACCCCATTACAGCCACAAACGATTTCTTCGTCCGCCATAGCTTCTACAGATGTGCTCTTTTTGGCTCCGCTTCCGCAGCAGCCCGTACCCATGACCTCTGTATAAATCTCATCAGTCATTACAGCACCTTGTTTTACTAACTTTTGCAGGTTAGCCGATTCCGTCACATCCCCGAACAGGACTGCACCAACAATGACATTGTCTTTGAGCAGAATTTTCTTATAGGTTCGCTTCCATTCATCTTTGCTTGAGATTACAGTGTGCTCAGGGGAATCCATAAACTCACCTGCAGAAAATACATCCACACCGGAAATTTTTAATTTGGTGGAGACAACAGAACCTTCATATGGATTTGTATCGCTTCCGCAGAGATGTTTAGCTAGAACCATACCCTGCTCGAAGAGCGGCGCTACTAATCCGTAACAAACTCCGCGATGTTCGGCACATTCGCCAATGGAATATACATTCTGCATAGAGGTCTGCAAATAATCGTCCACTACAATTCCACGATTAACAGCAATTCCGCTTTCTTTTGCCACAGTTATATTCGGTTTGATGCCTACAGCCATAACTACAAAATCAGCTGCAAGTGTAGTGCCATCACTAAATTGTAAACCACTTACTCTCTGTTCCCCAGTCAATTCTACTGTTTGTTTGCCCATGGCAAATTTCACGCCTTGACGCTCTAGCTCAGCTTGCAACATAGAGGAGGCATTACGATCAAGCTGGCGCTCCATTAGATCTTCCATCAGATGCACTACAGTAACGTCCATGCCAAGGTTCACAAGACCCTTTGCCGCTTCCAATCCAAGTAAGCCCCCGCCGATTACCGCCGCTTTGTTGTATTGTTTAGCCGCAGCTAGCATCGCATCACAATCTGCAATATCCCGGAAACCCACTACGCCTTCCTTATCACAACCAGGTACAGGTAAAATAAATGAATTCGAACCCGTTGCAATAATCACTTTATCGTAAGAAACAGCCATACCGTTATCCGCAATTACTTGCTTGGAATGCTCGTCAATTCGCGTAACTGTTGTTCCTGTATGCAAGGTAATGTTGTTATCTTCATACCAGTTCCAGTCGTTTAGGATGATATCGTTGATGGTTTTACTGCCTTCGAGAACATAGGACAACATGATCCGATTATAATTGGGGTGAGGTTCGCTTCCAAAGACCGTAATGTCATAAGCTCCACCTAGCTTCAATATTTGCTCTAGCGTACCTATGCCTGCCATACCGTTGCCGACTAATACTAATTTTTCTCTCTTCGCTGCCATAGTTAGGTGCCTCCTCAGTCTTATCCGTTCTTGTTGAACTTTGCTTCAACTTATCTTCTACATAATGAAATTATACATTTCAAAATTTAAGAGAGATTGTGATTACAGTCACATTAAATGTGAATGTTTTCACATAAAAAATAAGACAATTTTGTTAGGTTCTAAATTCTAATAAAAAAAGCCAGATCACAGGTTCTGAATAACCGTAGATCTGGCATTTATGTACTTTTTTTAACGTATAGCCAATAAAATCTCCAATTCATCCTGCACTCTAAGCTTCATGTCCATTCCATTCTCAAGCAGCTGCTTCCCATTCACCTTCATCTTCCAAACTTCATTGCTAAGAGGAGTATAATCACCAATGGATAACACCTTTTTGTTGTCTTCGGTCAACTGCACCACACTGCTGTTCTTCAACAAACCTCTCACTGTTAAATCTTCAGTAAATCCCATAACATATGAATGATTCAAATTCACTTGCTCACTTCCGCCATTCACGGTCAACAACACAATTTGAAGGGGTTCCTCTTGTTCCTTAGACATCGCCGTAATTACTAATTTTGATTCATGCCCGACGGTTCGACCCCAATCCTCAGATCCAATGGTCTCCCCATCCATTTGCAGCTCCCAATTCATTCCTGGACTGAGTGAAATATTATTTACCGTTAGAATGCTTGTGTTATCCTCAGAAAAGGTGGCCTTCCCACTACCTTTCAGTAGGTCAAAGATCGTTATCCCTTTTCTGTAGCTCTCGCTAAGCTGCTTGTCCAAAGGGTTGGTCAGCAAGTCATTTCCCGCAACGATAAGCGAAAGCGTAGGCCCGTCTGATCCTGCTAAGCCATTATTCCCTTCATTATTAACGTCAGCAAGAGTCGAACATCCACCTATTATGAATACGATGACTAATCCTAGTAACAACCTCCACATATATTTCGTGGGCATAGTGACACCGCCTTGTCCCGCCTAATGACCACACAGCGTCTCAGGCTTGTAGTAAGTTATGCATACTGTCTATTTAAGAATAACGTAAATAAGCTTTGTTCTCAAATATAAAAAAAGTCCCCTAAGGGACTCTTTGAAAACTCATTTTTTCTACTGGAATCTAGGGAACAATATATTATTCTCCAGATGAACATGTTCAAAAGTCATGCTCTCCAGCTCCTCTAGCCGGGCATAAGTCAAACGATAGGTTGTACAAGCATGAGCCGGTGGGGTGAAATCATCTGTTATTTTGCGTATTTGTCTCAATATATCGCCTGCTGTGTCATGTTCACTCTCAAGGTCAATTAATGCCTCACGAAGTATGGTCAGCCCTTCTTCACTTGGATTGGCATCATACGCTAATAATTTTGGAAACTCGTCTTCCTCTTCTTTAGCTGTATGCTGAAGCAGATCTTCCTTAAGTGTATTAAACAAGCTATATAACTCTTCTAAATGAGGTGAATCTCCGCCATGAACCCGGTATACCTTAGTTACATTTTGGCTAATTAGGGGCAGCTCTTCCCGCAGGTAATGGTGATGTTTACTCACTATATGGTCGATTAACTCTGCAGAAGGTGCTGTGTTCCATGCGAGTTCTTCTTGTGGTACCGGATATTCCTCGAATAGCTTGTTGAGATCACTAATGATCATCTCTTGATCTAGTCCACGCTCTACAGCTGCTTCAGCAAGAGGTTTGGCGCCTCCACAGCAGAAATCAATCCGTTTGGACTTGAAATAATCCGCAGCTTTTGGGAATTGCAGCACAATATCTTTTACAAGGGCATCTGGAGTAAATCCAGGTTGCACCGATTGCTTATGCTGTAAATCTGAAATTCTATCATTAGGTTGTTTAGTTTCCATAATAGTTCCTCCTCGGGATATGTGATCAGGTTCTGAAAAAATCTTTTCTACCTGTTCACCTTAACCCTGAAAGGAGTTTTGACTTGTGATTGTACTCACGAAAATTGTATCTCTTTGTTGAACGAAAAAGGTCAATCATGGAGATATATCCCCACAATCGACCTGTCTTTTGTTTACCACACGGGCATCAGTAATGTTATTTGTCTTACATTTATCTATTCGGTCACACCAAATCTGTATCTTTTATTGAACATAAGCCTGCATATACGTTCGCTTACCCTTTGCGTCCTTTAAATAAGGTCCTAAACCAGCAAAGCGGGAGTGATCCATATAAACACCGGTCATCCATCTGCCTTCTGTCAGGCCACCATTCCATTTGAGGACAAGGTCAGGGGCGGATATCCATTCCTGATAAATCTGTATATTCTGATCTTTGTACTCTTTACAAGGCTTAGACTGCTCCAGTAGACGTAGATCGTTAAGATAAGTTGGCACGAAATAAGAGGATATCGTATGCAAATCATCTTCATCAAAAAAGGGCTCATCCCCTAAAAAGGGTTTGAATAATACGGTATTCTCGTACATGGACCAAATTAGGGCTTGTAGCACCATGCTTTGGCGAATGCCATTATGGAACTTATATTGTCGTTGATTACTCGCCACATTCACTTCTTGAAGAGGTTCCGTCGACTCCAGACAATGCCGTTCACAGCCGATACATTTCCAGCCAGAAGGACTTTGAATCCATTTTTGAAAAATAGTCCCGCTATCATTGTTGCCTTTGTAGAGTGAAGAGATAATGCTGTAAGGCACACCAATCCACGCATCCCATAAGGAATCTGGAAGATGGCTATGCAGCATGAACAACGTCTTGTCATAGATGAGCTGTACTTTGATCGAAGCGTTCTCCAGCTCAGTAACATCCTTTTTTCCATACGTTATTTCCCGGGAATACAGGGTGGTCTTCATCTCCCTCGCCTCCTAATAGTTTTGCTATGCCTGTACTCCAGCTGAGTAGATTTGAGCAAAAACCAATATTGCAAGCGTTTCCATTCAAGGAACATACAACGTTTTTTCTATTATATTACAGATTTTTTCGATCTGTGCAAGGTTTTTATTTAAAAATTGAAAAGCCCTCCTCCGTTCTTCAGGAAAAAGGGCCAAAACACGACTTTGATTTCTACTCTACCCAGCTCTCAGCCCAAGACTGAATCTGCTGCATAACAGGCTCCAGCGCACGGCCTTTGTCTGTTAGTTCATATTCAATACGTACAGGTGTTTCCGGGTATACATGTCTAACCAGAATACCCTCACCTTCCAAATCCTTCATCCGCTCGGACAGCATCTTATCGCTCATTGAAGGAATGAGGCCGGAAATATCTTTAAACCGCTTCGGTCCACTCATCAATGTCTGAATAATAAGTCCATTCCAACGTTTGCCTAAGAAAGAGAAGGCTGTCTCAAATCTGGGACACATCGAAATTTGATGTTCTTCCATTGTTCTCACCTCTCACTAGCGAAACTTACTATTAGTTAGTATATATAATATTAACACATTTCATCCCTGATGAACATCGTTTACTAAAAAAAGTTCATCTGACATTATCATTATATCCTCGTTGTCAATCCCCTGTATGTGCTTTAGATTCCCTTTGAGCAATCGCTTCTGTCACGATTTGCGCCAAGTCATCATTTCCGAATAAGGAGAGTACGCCGAGAACTGTGTCATCGGAAATATCCCCTGCTTCCTCCGCAGAAACCGTTAGGGCAAGCGCTTTTCGCAAGGCTTCATTCCCTTCTTGCTGTGGATAAGCCTGCAAATATAAACTGTGCGGGTCGAGTCCTTGATTCACGCACCACTGGGCGAATACAAGGATCATCATCTCTTCCTCCCGCTTATAGCTTTCGATGATTTGTTCCTCCACTAATTTACGGTTGTCTTCCATATTTTACTCCTTTCTTAGAGACCTCATTCAGCAAGCTGAGCTGCCAATCTATGACTAGGCAGAACTGCTGAAGCAGCAATACTGCATAACTCTGGTGTATTTATATTGTTCAGGAAATGATCTACCACTCCACCGAAACCTCTTCTATCCAGCACCGTATCCCAGCTTCCAAAGCTCTGGGTCCGTGGCAAAGCATTTTTTTCATATAGGATGGCTTGGTCCAGATCTGCCACTTCCACCGAACGGCCATTACCGTGCAGCTCCAGCTTCTCCAAATCAACACCAGCCTCACGAACCATGCTATACATCCCCACTGAGCCTTGCTCCCAACCCAGCATTCCAGATGCCTGGACAAGTCGCCCCTCTCCATTGGATTGAAGATTACTGCGAAGCAGCTCATACTGATCTCCACATAACCATAACAGCAGATCAAGCATATGAATCAAGTCGTCATGTACAGTCTCACGGCTGCTGCCTAATTGCAGCTTCGTGCGATGTTTAATCGCGTGGCAATGGCTAATGCCTCCAGCTTCCTCGAGCCAACTCTTGGCGGTGACATACATTGGGGCAAAACGCCGATTAAAGCCCACTCCTAGCAGCAGCCCTTTATTTTCTGCCAGCTCTGCCATCCTTATGGATTCTTCCAGATCATAGGACAGCGGCTTATCTACATACACCGAAATCCCCTGTTCGAGACATTTTGTTACTATATCATAATGGGTCGTCGTTGGGCTATGCACAAATACTGCATCCAGATCCCAAGACAACAGCTCGTCCAAATTTGTCGTACCTTTAGGAAAGCGATAGGCATTAACAGCTTGCTCTACTGTTGTGGACGAGTGACTGAGAACCCCCACTACCTCAACTTGTCCATGCTGAGAGAGCAGTGGCAAATATACTTTGCGGGCGATATTGCCAATCCCGATGATGGCGACTCTTTTGCGTACAGAAACGATCACTGATCTAACTCCCCTCTTTATAATTCAAGAATTTATCTCTCTCTTTGTTCTCTATAAATGCTATTATACCTGCTTGGCGTTCGCCGACAATGATCTTCACTTCAATATTTACTTTTTATCCCGTATGATGAGATGAATGAGTGGAAGAAAGGGTATATTAGCTATGAGAAAATGGTTCTCGATTATTCTTTATGTTTCGGGCACAATCCTTGCGTTTATCTACAGATATGACATCCTTAGCTGGATGAAAGAGGATCATAATCTTTTTGGCTCTATAGGGATCGCAACTTTACTGGCTCTCTTTCCAGTTGTACCGTACAAAGCGGTCATCGGATTTTTTGGTTATGCATGCGGAAGTTTGGCTGGTGCTTTAATTTGCTGGGTAGCTACAACCCTTGCTGCCGCATTCCTTTTCGGCGTAGTGAAGTTCTTATTTCAAGATCAAGCGAGAGCTTATCTGACTTCTATTCCCCTACTTGAAAAATTCACAAAAGGCATAGAACGGCGGCCCTTTGCTTCTATTGTCTTAGCACGTCTCTTGCCGATTATCCCGCAGACCGCAGTTAACATCTATGCCGGAGCAGCCGGGCTGCCCTTCTGGAGTTATCTAGCTGCCTCAGCTATTGGAAAAATCCCAGGCATCGCCTTGTATGCCTTCCTTGGGGATCAACTGTTCCAGAACCCTGGAAATGCGATTATAGCCATCGTTGTTTATGCCATTGTGCTTATTATAGCCGGACTAAGCTTTCGTTACAGTTCACAGGAAGTAAAAAAACACTAGGTAACAGAGAGCTTATTTGGCGGAAGCTGGCAGGCTGTGGTTATTTGCTTTATAATTAGATTGTGATCTATTTAATTGCATTACATGAATGGAGGGATATTAATGAGTGAACATCAGACTAACCATATAAATTCCAAGGCGGAAAAAGCAACCTTTGCAGGTGGATGCTTCTGGTGCATGGTCTCGCCGTTCGAGGAATTGCCAGGCATTATTAGTGTCGTCTCCGGCTATACTGGCGGGCATACAGTGAATCCTACCTATGAAGAGGTATGCTCCGAAACCACAGGACATGTTGAAGCGGTACAAATTACGTTCAACCCAGAAATTTTCCCTTATAGCAAGCTGCTTGAGTTATTCTGGCAGCAAATTGACCCAACCGATGCGGGTGGACAATTCCATGATCGCGGCACCTCTTACGGAACGGCTATCTTCACCCATTCTGAAGAGCAAAAGCAACAAGCAGAGGCTTCCAAGGCAGCTTTGCAAGAAAGCGGACGATTCGCTAACCCGATTGTTACCCCGATCCTCCCGGCAGCAACCTTCTATCCTGCCGAAGAATATCATCAGGGCTACCATCGTAAGAACCCGGGCCACTACAAACGTTACCGTAAGGGTTCCGGCCGAGAGGATTTTATCGAAACCCACTGGACACATAAAGAAGAGAAACTAAGCTTGAAAGAACGTCTGACGCCACTTCAATATGAAGTCACTCAGAATAGCGCTACAGAGTCACCTTTCCGAAATGATTTTTGGGATCACCACGGAGAAGGCATTTATGTAGATATCGTATCTGGTGAAGCATTATTCAGTTCGCAGGATAAATACGATTCCGGTTGTGGCTGGCCCAGCTTTACACGTCCAATCCGCGATTACGTCGTGAAGGAAAAGACGGACCTCAGCCATTTGATGGTTCGCACAGAAGTGCGCAGCAAAGTAGCAGATTCCCATCTAGGTCATGTCTTCGACGATGGTCCAGGGGAAAACGGCCTGCGCTACTGCATTAATTCAGCGGCACTGCGATTTATACCGAAAGAGGATCTGGAGAAAGAGGGCTATGGCGAGTATCGTGTACTCTTCCAGCATGCCTAATCTTCGATAACGTGCGAAACTGTACTGTCTTATAGAAAAGCCTCCAATTCACGGTATACCATGAATTGGAGGCTTTTTAATTCATAGGAGCTTATTCTTTATTCTCGTCCTCGTTCGCTTTCTTATCCTTTATTGAGGTTTTCACCTTTGGCTCTGCTGGTGCAGGGAGTACCTCCTTGTTCAGCTCCCGATTTCCCTGCCGTATCCGCTGGGTCTGCTGCTCCCGTCGTACGCGGATATTTTTGCGGGCAAACCAAACGATGGCTAAAATAATGCCCACACCGATTAGAATCGGCAATGCGCCTGCAAGAATTACAAAAATCCACTGAAACATAACAGATAGTGCGTTCAGGCTTCCTTTTAAAGCATCTGATGCGCGTTCCAGCAATGGACCTTGCTCTGCCTTTTCCTTCACAGCTAAGCTCTCATCCGTCTGGTACACTCTAAGCTCTACCGTTGAAAAGGATACGTTCTGATCTATATATCGCATTCTGCCTTTGATCTGCTCAATCGTTTCTTGAATCGAACCAAGCTCGTTTGCAAAGGCGACCAGATCACTTGATTTCGTTGCTTTTTTCATAAACTCAGTATATTGAGCTTCCATTAACTGCTTTGCCTTCAGACGCGACTCTAGATCAACATACTCCTCCGAGACATCCTGACCTTGAATGCTGCGCTGTAGCGATTCGTGTTTTACTTTTTCCAAATTATTCAGAAAAGGAGAGAATCCGGAGGCTGGCACCTTAAGGATAAACGTCCCCCCTTGCTCATATTGCGACATGTTCTCGTTAAACTCTATAATATATCCTTTAGCCATCGTTACCATGTTTCGAATTTCAGTCTGAGCTTTACCGTAGTCTTCTACTTCCATAGTCAGATTGGCATGATAGATAAGCTTCTTGTTCAATCCTTCCACGACATCACTGCCCGTGAATCCCGCGTTTGCTTGATCCGTGTTCTCTGGTGTCAAACCTTTTTCAACTGGGGCTTCGTTGCCTCCCGCTGCTGTCTCAGCCTCTGCTGAGGTGTTCTTATCCGCTAATGTAGCTTTTGAAGATTGCTCAGTGGTTGCTGCAGCAGAATTACTCGTATTTCCGCCGTCACTAGCTAATTTGTCAGCTGCCGAATTGTTATCACCCGAGCCACAACCTGCCAATACCACCGCAAGAATTAATAAACATAAGTAATGCAGACCCCATTTGCGCATTCTCATTCCTCCAAAAATGTAGTGGTAATCCCTAGCATTGTAACGTTACGGAATGTCATGTTCTATACAGATCTCTTCCGTCTCTCATTTCTTTGACGCCCCAAAACTTGGAAGGTTGCACTGGAATATGGAATTTCGGTAAATTTCTTTTGGTTTTTCATGTTGAAATACACAAAAAGCCGCATTTCTGCGGCTCTTATTGGACATATTTTTTATGTGGGAGGGGTCCTGAAAGTTAAAGAACTCATTTGCTTACAAACTCATTATTTGGTACAATTACCACGTCTAACCTAGTAAAAAAATCCAAATACCCTCTATTCATAATGAATGAGGGCGTGACACGGCTTTGCTGAGACAAGCTCCACCTTGCTGAACAGAGCCGTTCTTTGAATGATACTGTCAATTACTAAAAGGGGAGGTGAACCCTCATGGCAAAAGACGTAGTTTGTGAAGTTAACTCCTGCACCCACTGGGCAGAAGAGAACAAATGCAGCGCTGAATCGATCTTCGTAGCTTTCCACAGCTCCCAAGAACCAAAACGCGCAGAAGAAACAGATTGCAAAACTTTCGAAAGTAAATAAGTAAATGCCTAAAGGGACCCTCCACGGTTCCTTCTTTTTCTTTTTCATTCTAACAAGATTGAGAATTATTATCAAGTAGCTGATTACAAAAAAATAATTGAACTAAAAAGCCAGGGTAAATTACCCTGGCTCTAATTTATTTAAGTCTATTTAGAAGCAATAACCCCTGTCTTTTCCCTCGCAATAGCAGCAGCTCTTACCATGTTACGTAGTGCATCCTCTGTCTCCTGCCAGCCACGCGTTTTCAGACCGCAATCCGGATTAATCCAGAACTGTTCAGGGTCAAGCACCCGCAGCGCACGATCGATATTCGCAGTCATTTCTTCGACAGCTGGAACCCGCGGGCTATGGATGTCGTACACTCCAAGACCGATTCCTTTATCATAGGCTTGCTCCTCAAAGCTGATAATCAGCTCACCATGGCTACGTGAAGTCTCAATGGAGATTACATCAGCATCCATAGCCGATATTGAATCGATCATGTCATTAAATTCGCTGTAGCACATATGCGTATGAATTTGTGTCGTAGCCTTCACATGGTTCGTGGCAACACGGAACGACTTCACTGCCCAGTTCAGGTAATGCTCACGGTCTTCTGCCTTTAGCGGAAGTCCTTCACGAATAGCCGGCTCATCCACTTGAATCATTTCGATGCCTGCATCTTCCAACGCTTTTACTTCATGGCGAAGGGCAAGAGCAATTTGATTGGCTACCTCTTCCCGGCTGAGATCATCACGTACAAATGACCAATTGAGGATAGTAACAGGGCCCGTCAACATTCCTTTAACCGGAAGCTTCGTCAACGATTGTGCATAGACGCTTTCTTTAACAGTCATAGGCTGTATAAATGCAATATCCGCGTAGATCACCGGCGGCTTAACGCAACGGGAACCGTAGGATTGAACCCAGCCATTACTAGTAAACAAGTATCCATCCAGCTTTTCTCCGAAAAACTCCACCATATCTGTACGCTCGAACTCGCCGTGGACCAGAACATCCAGACCTAGCTTTTCTTGGAAGGTAATTGCATCCGCGATCTGCTCACGAACAAATCCATCATAACGCTCCTGATTCCAGACCCCTTTACGCCATTTCAATCTCGCCTGGCGCACTTCGACTGTCTGCGGAAAGCTACCAATTGTAGTGGTTGGCAGAAGTGGAAGCTGCCATTTCTCTTGCTGCACCTTTAAGCGCTCAGCAAAAGGCAGACTGCGTTGGTCTGGTAGAGCTGCAAGTGCAAGCACTTGCTCCGCCACATCCTTACGGCCACGCTCAGGTAGTGCGCGGAACGCTGCAATAGCTTCACGACTAGCGGCCAGCGCTGCTTGAGAAGCTTCTCCTTTATCTGCGACGGCTGCTCCGAGCAGACTAAGCTCTTTAAGCTTCTCATCGGCAAAGGCTAACGCATTCTTAACTGTCGCCTTCAGCTTCACTTCACCTTGAACGGTGACTGGGACATGCAGCAGACTGCAAGAAGGCTGAAGAATAAGACGATCAAGCGGTACATGAACGCTGAGCTTTTCTACCAGTTGCAGCTTGGCGTCTAAATCGGAACGCCAAATGTTCCGTCCATCAATAATTCCGGCACCCAGCCATTTGTCCTTCGGCCAGCCAAGACGTTCGATGGAAGCCAGATTCGTTCCACCATCGTGCACAAAGTCAAGACCCAAGCCTTGAACAGGCAGCTCTAGCAGTGCCTCCAGCGGCTCAGCAGCTTCAAAATACGTCTGTAAAATAATATTCAAGCCCGGCACGGAGCCGGCAATGTCTGTGTATATCGAGTTAAGCAGTGTTAATTCTTCTTTACTTATGCCTGTAACAATCGCTGGCTCATCGATTTGTACCCAGCTTACCCCTTCTTGCTTCAGTTCCTGTAGCAGTTGAACATAGACTGGAACAAAACGTGCAGCAATCTTGGCGATATCTGCCGCTGCGTAACCTTTGGACAGCTTAAGGAAGGTATACAGACCTAAAAGTACCGGTTTACCTTCAATCCCTGCCTGCGATTTAGCAAAACGATAAGCCGCTAGAGGTTTGTTTTCAGTCAGGCGTGGTGTTTGTGTGCCGATCTCTGGAACGATATAGTGATAGTTCGTATTGAACCATTTGGTCATCTCGCAGGCAGTAGCCTCAGCATTACCACGGGCCATTGCAAAATAAAGATCAAGCCCGATGTCGCCGCCATCATACGCATACCGTGGAGGTACGATTCCAAACATAACAGCCGCATCCAACACATGATCATAAAATGTAAAATCATTTACCGGAATAAGCTCAATTCCTGCTTCTTGCTGGGTCTTCAAATGCTGCAGCTGGATTGCTGCCATTTCGGAGCGGAATTGCTCCTCATTTATTTTCCCCTGCCAGAATGCCTCCAGTGCCTTTTTCCATTCGCGGTTCTTTCCGATTCTCGGATATCCAAGATTGCTTACTTTTACCTTATTCGTCATTTCGATACACTCCCTCTTCAATCTCTTATTTCAAACTCCAAAACTACTTGCTTTCCTATAAAAAAGAGCGCCCTTCCCTAAAAAAGTCAAAGGGAAAGACGCCCATGATATACCCATGGTTAACGTCTAACACCTCCCTATCTTCCGTAGGTGAAGCAGTGCTGTTGAAACAGGCAGGTCTCCTGGCTAGCGGCGTCAACATCTTGAGCAGTCTTCCCAGCAGTAGTAAATTGCCAGTGACCTCTGTTGCTCGAGATTCTTCCGTTACAGTGGCGGGACCGCATCGGCTTCGAACCGAATTTCCCTATTAAGCCTACCGAATTACTATTTTCCGGTCAGCACCTGTCTCCGATATCATTCATCATTTGAGTGTCTTAATCTGATGTCATCATACGTGAAAGCCCCAGCAATCTGCAATAGATTACTGGGGCTTCTGTTATATCGATTCCTTATAACGGACTTAGAAAAATACGAAATATACTACAGCAGCAAGAATTATACGGTATATAGCAAACGGTAAGAGCTTGATACGATTGATCAGTTTTAAGAAGAAACGCATCGATAACAGCGCAAATAGGAAGGCACTAATAAAGCCTGCAATAAAAAACGGCAGCGCGTCCATGGTGAAATATTGCCAGTTCTTCATCAGTGACAACAGACTGGCACCTGCCATGATGGGTACTGCCATAATAAACGTAAAATCAGCAGCGGCACGATGGCTCATCCCGAGGATTACGCCACCAGAAATCGTCGAGCCCGAGCGTGAAAATCCAGGCCATAACGAAAAACACTGTACAAGACCTACACCAAGTGCCTGTTTGTATGTAATCTGATCTACACTCTCAGTTCTGATCTTCTTCGGCCCAAACAGATCCGCAATAATCATTAATATAGCCCCGATCACTAGACCAATTAACACCGTTGAGGTAGAGAATAAATGCTCATCAATATAATCATTAAACAGAACACCTAACACACCTGCAGGCACTAACCCTACCAGAACCTGTGTCAGCTTGAGGTGCCCGCCCTGCTCTAACTGCGGTAGCTTCTCTGTTACAGGATCCAACTGCTTACGGCTGAAACGCCTTAAGCCCAACAGATCAATGAATCGATTTCTAAAAATCACAACAACCGCTAATATAGAACCCAGTTGAATAACTATTTTGAAGGTATTTGCCGTATATTGTCCAAATAACTCCTGTGATTTCAGCCACATATCATCAACAATAATCATATGACCCGTGGAGGATACTGGAGCAAATTCGGTTAAACCTTCAACAAGCCCCAAAATAATGGCTTTAATAATCGTTAATAGCTCCATGTGTTTCCCTCCTTTTTAATAGTCATTTCTATTATCAGTCCTCCACCCGCTTAGCCCTCAGTGTTCATTCTCCGGCTGCGTTTGCGGAAGTACAGAAACCCAAGAATAACTAATCCGCCAGCAATTAGTACATAGACCACATTGGAGTACACATCCATGTACATGGCAATGTCTTCCCAGGATTCGCCCAAAGCCGCGCCAATAAGCACAAGCAGCAAATTCCATCCCAATGTGCCAATCGTTGTGAAGATCATAAATACTCCAAATTTCATACCTGACATTCCCGCCGGAATCGAAATCAGACTGCGGACCAGAGGAACCATCCGACAAAACAATACAGTCCAATAGCCATATTTATCAAACCAGGCGTCAGCCTTGTGGATATCTTTTTTAGTGACGCGAATTAGGCCCCCCCAGCGTTCAACCAGTTTCTCTAACCGGCTCACATCCAATAATCGGCCAATATAATAGAGAATTACTGCACCCAGTAGTGATCCAGCAGTGGCAGCAATGATTACACCAGGGATCGTTAAGCTCGTCGTAGTGGTCATAAATCCTCCAAAGGGCAGGATCACTTCTGAAGGAATTGGTGGAAATATATTTTCAAAGGCCAGCATCAGAAAAATACCGAAGTAACCAAACTGCTCCATAAAATCTGTAATCCATGCTTGCATTCTTGTTACCCCCATTTCTCATATCAAGTTCTTCTTCAGGTTGCGTAAATAGCGGCTGCGAATAAAAAAGAAGTATAGTCCTTGAACAGCCAAATATCCGAGTAACACCGCGCCTGTCTCCGTTGCGATAGATAAGTAGAACAACCGTTGAAGCGCAATAAAGGCAAACACACTGTGTAAAATAGCTATTCCGACCGGCACAAAAAACAATAGAGCGAGCTGAATTGTGACTATTCGATTGAGTTCTTTATCCGTAAGCCCCATCTTGGACAAAGTGGAATATTGATTGCGATCATGATCAAGATCGGTATATAACCGGAAGTAAAGAAAGCTGCCTGCCGCGATAAAAAAGACAGTACCCACCAGCAATGAAGCAAAAAGCATTGTGTTATACAATGTTTTCTGAAGCTCAAACAGCGTGCCGCTGATCACAATCGCATACGGAGAATCACTTTCATAGGACTGTTTGCCTTTATGGGCAAGATCATCTGCGATACCTACCGTCTGTGGAAAATCCTCTACATAAAAACCTGTATAAAGATCCGTCTGCACGGGATCAATAGCGCTGTAGAGCTCATCACTGATCACGACACCACTAAAATCCCCGCCATCTCTACCATCCAGCTCCGGCAATAAATATTCAGCAATGGGGACTTGCGCGGTATAACCTATTTCTTTAATGGCAAGTCCTTGCTGCAAGGAATAGACCGCTTTTACTCTGCCTTCTGTTAAACTGCGATCCCGCTGTGAACCAATCATCACCAGACCTTCGTTGCCCACCAGAGCACGCTCAGCCGTTGTGAAACCTGCACGCTGCAGGGCGAGATTATAATCACTAAAAGCAATCAAGGGAAGGCGTAAAGTGCGATCGGGTCCAGTCTGAGCTTCGACCTCAGCATATTTAATCGGGATACTAAGCGCTTCATAAGGGAGTCCGTGCGTCTTGAGCTCTTCCTTAATTTCGTTCAGATGCTGATCAAAGGGTTCATCCGCCTGATTTCCTTTAGCTACATAACCCACTGCTGCAGGATAATCCAATTTCAGCTCTCTGGAAAGTGTATGTATCGATGCAAATACCCCTACTGAAGTGAAGGAGACTGCGGATACAATCGTCACCATAAAAAACATTCGGCCATTCTCTTTCCAGCGGTAGGACAAGCCCGATAAAGTGATGATATTCGTACGATGCCAATACAAGCGCCGAATGTCCTTAAGCAGCTTAACCACACAAATACTTAGCTGGGTATAAAAGAGATACGTCCCGATAACCGTAATTGCAACGACCGGAAACATGACTTTCTCTACGGAAGCAGCTTTTGCAGTAGCCGCCAAATAATAACCACTAATCAGCAATACAGCAGTAATAATAGATAATACAAAGGATACTTTGGGTTCTTCTTCTGCCTTACGCTCTCCCTGAAACAGACGCATCAGTGACTCATTGCCGATAAAAACAAAGGTGCAAAGCGATATCAGAAAAAACAATAACACGAAGCTGCAGATCGTAAGCACAAGTGCCTGCCATGGGAGATGAAAGGTTAACAGGGGAATTCCCAAAAAAGTGGATCCGATCATCAGAAATAATTTGCCCAGAAGTAACCCGAGAAGGGTACCCGTCAGGATGGCAGAGGTGCCGATCATCATATTTTCCAGAAAAACCATGGTGTTTAGCTGTCTCTTCGTCATTCCATGCATCAATAAAATTCCGAACTCCATCTTCCGCGACTGCAGGAAGGATCCAACGGATACGAGCACGAACAAAGAACAAAAGACATAAATAATTGCCTCTGCCACCATCATCGTATGAGCCGCCGTACTATAAATTAAGCTCTTTGAAATATCCGGATGGTAAATAAACAAAGCGCACACGAAAAAGATCATCACCGAAAAAGCACTGACGACAAAATAAGCGGCATATTTGCGTTTATTACGTGTTACATTCCTATAAGCGAATTGCCGAAAGGTCATGGCTGGTTCCCCCAAGCAGAGACAACATATCAATAATACTTTGGAAGAAAGCGCCTCTATTACTGCCTTTGTACATTTCACTATAGAAACGTCCGTCTTTAATAAAGATGACCCGGTTGCAAAAGCTTGCAGCCACTGCGTCATGCGTGACCATCAGCACCGTAGCTCCTTCTTCCTTATTCACCTCTGTCAACATATTCATGACTTCCCCTGAGGCTTTGGAATCCAGATTGCCTGTGGGCTCATCCGCCAAAATTAACGCTGGACGATGAATCATCGCCCGGGCGATAGCCGCCCGCTGCATTTGTCCGCCTGAGACCTCATACGTGCGCTTCTTCAGTAAATGTTCGATACCAAGCAAGGTAGTGACCTCTTTTAGCCTGCTCTCCATCTCTGGGACACGGGCACCTGCAAGCGTTAAAGGTAATACGATGTTCTCCTCTACAGTGAGCGTATCCAGTAGATTAAAATGCTGAAAGACGAAGCCTAGCTCATGACGGCGAAAAAGTGCCTTTTCTTTTCTGCTAAGCAGATTAGGATCTCGGCCGTTGATCAGAATCTGACCGGAGGTCGGTTGGTCGATGGTGGCAATCGTGTTGAGCAGCGTTGTTTTCCCGCTCCCTGATGGGCCCATTATGCCAACGAACTCCCCCTTTTCTACAGAAAAGCGGATATGATTCAGCGCCTGAGTGGACACTTTACCCTCATATATTTTTGATAAATTATGAACATCTAGAATGGGCAAGTGTTACCTCTCCTTCTTTCGACTGGATTGCCTTCATTATACAAAGTGTACACATGGGCTGCTATTTCTGAAACTTACAATGCCCTTACACATTTGTAAGGTTTGTTATATGCTGCTCCCTAAATACAATCCGCACGGTGGTCCCGCTTCCTTCTTCGGAACGGATACTCACCTCATGTCCAAGCTTGCCGCAGATCTGCTTCACGAGATATAAACCCATCCCCGTAGATTCCTGGAAGGTTCGTCCATTCACCCCGGTAAAATATGCATCGAACACGCGCGGCAGATCTCCTGCTGGTATGCCCACTCCTTCATCCCGGATCTCAAGCACAGTCTGCTTATCTTCCGTGACCATCCCTTGAAAAAAAACATGTTTGCCCTCTTCAGTCGTATAACGTACAGCGTTCGTAATCAGCTGCGTAAGGACAAAAGTGAGCCATTTTTCATCCGTAGTTACGGTAATCTGCTCATCTATTTGTATAGCTGGAAAAACTCTTTTTCGAATAAAAAGCCGCTTCTGCTCAGAGGTCACACCACGTACGATGGTCTCCAAATTCAGCCGTTCCACATAGAAATCGTGTTCAAAAGTATCCAGACGGGCCGTATAAAGCACGGTATCCAGTCCTTTTTTCAGACGATCCAGTTCATCACCAATTGCCGTAAAAGGAGGGCCATCCTTATCCTGAATGATCAGATGAATGACAGACAACGGCGTCTTCATGCCATGTACCCATTGATTAATAAAGTGAATATGTTCTTCTAATTTGTGGCGGTAGCTGTGCAAATCATTTTTGTAGAGGCGGAATTGCGACCCCAGTAAACCTCGCAAGCTTACGGCTAGCGGAGAATCCTGTGCAGGGCCACCTGCCTCATCGAGAGAGGAGGGCGTTGTCTCCAAACGTTCGTAGAACGTGCGATTGGTGACATAACGGTAAGCGAGGTAGCCAATCAGTAGACAAGTGCTGAGCAGCGCGGCATATAAACTTACATTCAGACCGCTGCCTCCATCCAGCCGATACACTAATGTGATCAGGACTAGCTGGGCTAGATAAACCACGATCAGGGGGAACTGTTCCCTTAAAAACAACTTCATTCCTCATCCCCCCAATTCGGAATCAAACGGTAGCCTTGACCGCGCACGGTTTGTAGTCCATCTGTGATAGCGAGAGCAGCAAGTTTTTTGCGTACACGGGTAACATATACATTTAATGTATTTTCATCCACGAAGGCTTGATCATCCCAGATTTTTTCGAGCAGCCTGTCCCGGGTAACGATGACTCCGGACTTTTGCATCAGCTCATCTAGTATTTTGGCTTCCGTGTGGCTTAAGTCCACTTTAGCTTCGCCTCGGGTAAGGATTAGCCGCTCTACATCCAGCGTCATTCCCGCAACGTTCAGTGTGCGTTCATTATTCCCTCCGGCATAGGTGCCGTAGGCGCGCCGCAGCTGACTTTTGATTTTGGCCATCGCGATTTCGTAATCAAAAGGCTTAGTGATATAATCGTCGGCTCCATTTTCCAGCGCCATTACTTGGTCCATTTTGCCATCGCGGGCAGATATAAAAAGAATAGGGCAGGTTGAAATTCCGCGAATTTGGCGGCACCAATAATAACCATCGTATTTTGGTAAATTAACATCAAGAAGCACCAGATGTGGCGTGAACGCTTCAAACTGAGTGCGGACCCGCTCAAAATCACTCACCGCCTGCGTTTCATATCCAAACTTATGTAAATAATCCTGCAGCAAAGCCACAAGTCCACGGTCATCTTCTATAATAAATATTTTAAACATATCATACCTCCGGTCCAGCCTTAACAATATAAGGGGGTCTGCCAAATAATATATACACCGTGCATAGGGTTAGTCAAATCAGAAGGAAGAAAAAAGAACCCATGAAGCACCTATTTACGGCACCTTCTAGGTTCTTGGATAAGTTAGGTTTGAGGATATCAACTAGTCCCATTGTTTCTTCTGAATCCCGGCAAGAACTCGCTCTACAGGTGCCCAGCCGATAAGTTCTGGTTGGCTCCAGCCTGGAGCAGCTTGCAGATGGCAAATTTCCATGTAGTGATCTATCCTTACTTTATCCCAGGCATGAATGGCCTCGCCATTCCCAAGGGCCAAAGCTACATGCCCCCAATCCTTAAGCTCACCGTCCACCAAACCTGAGCAAGCATAAAAAACAAACGCGCCAGCTGGCGGAGCCCCGGTGTTCTTGTGCGCATCGTACAGCTCAGCGGATTCACGTGCATCGCTGCCTCCCCACATTTCGATCCCATTGCTTCTTTCATATGCATCTTCAACAAAAGCAAGACAACGCAGCGGATACTCCTGCGACCCCATCCGCTCTTTAGCCCAACTAATAGCATTCCCAATTTCCTTGCCAAATTCCACGTCCATTACCAATATACATTCCTCCAAAGTACGATTTAGTGTTGAACACATCATACCTGAACCAGCTACTCATGAACTGGTATTATATAGTTATTAATTAAACTATCCCAATCCTACCTGAGTGGTCATCTACTTCGGCCAACCATTACTTACAAAAACATAAAAAACCGTAAATGAGCATAGCCCATTACGGCTTTAACAAACTATAAATTGGTTTAAGAATACAGTAGTGGTGGTGGCAGCGGTGGCAGCATAGATAGCGGTGGCAGCGATAACGGTAGTGGAGGACAATTTAGAGTTGATATTGCAGACGCCGAACGGTGATATCCCATCGAACATAAGTAACTTATTGCTTGTTGAAGTAACTTATCTGTGGATATATAGCGCTTATAGAGATGTATACGCTCGATCGGCTCTATACTACGGGATTATACCGCTCCTTTGGCCGCAACTACTCCATCCGCTCCATTCTACGGGATTTATACCGTACATTTGACCGTATACGCTCGATCGGCTCTATTCTACGGGATTTATACCGTACATTTGGCTATATGTGCTCCGTCGGCTCCATTCTACGGGATTTATACCGTTCATTTGGCTATATGTGCTCCGTCGGCTCCATTCTACGGGATTTATACCGTACATTTGGCTATATGTGCTCCAACGGCTCCATTCTACGGGATTTATACCGTACATTTGGCTATATGTGCTCCGTCGGCTCCATTCTACGGGATTTATACCGTACATTTGGCTTAATGTGCTCCGTCGGTTCCATTCTACGGGATTTATACCGTACATCTGACCGTATACGCTCCATCGGCTCCATTCTACGGGATTTATACCGTACATCTGACCGTATACGCTCCATCGGCTCCATTCTACGGGATTTATACCGTTCATTTGGCTATAGGTGCTCCGTCAGCTCCATTCTACGGGATTTGTGCCGCTCATTTGGTCGCAACTGCTCCATACGCTTCATTCTGCGGGATATATACCGTACATTTGGCTGTATACGCTCGATTGGCTCTATTCTTTATACCGTACATTTGGCTATAGGTGCTCGATCGCCTCTATTCTGCGGGATATATACCGCTCATCTGACCGTATACGCTCGATCGGCTCTATTCTACGGGATTTATACCGTTCATTTGGCTATGGTGCTCCGTCAGCTCCATTCTACGGGATTTGTGCAGTTCATTTGACCGTATACGCTCGATCGGCTCTATTCTACGGGATTTATACCGTTCATTTGGCTATATGTGCTCCGTCGGCTCCATTCTACGGGATTTATACCGTTCATTTGGCAGTATCGAGTAAATCAAAGGCACTTTTACCCTTCTTTCGCGTCACACTAGCTCATTCGAGCAAATCAAAGGTACTTTCGCCCTTCTTTCGCGCGATACTAAACCTTTACAGCAAAACAAGGGCATTTCTGCCCTTGTTCCCCCCTAAAAGCACCACCGCTGAAACGATGCGTCCTCTTGTAATGTTGTATACCTCATATGCTCCATATTTCGTACGCTCTTTGTTCCACATTTCGTACGCTCTTTGCCTCATATGCTCAGTATTTCCACGCTCACTCCATATTTCGTACGCTCTTTGCTACATATGTTCAGCATTTCCACGCTCACTCCACATTTCGTACGCTCTTTGCTACATATGTTCAGCAATTCCACGCTCACTCCATATTTCGTACGCTCTTTGCTTCATATGCTTTCCACGCTCACTCCACATTTCGTAAGCTCTTTGCTTCATATGTTCAGCATTTCCACGCTCACTCCATATTTCGTACTCTCTTTGCTTCATATGCTTTCCACGCTCACCATATTCCGTGCGCTCTTTGCCTCATATGCTCAGCAATTCCACGCTCACTCCACATTTCGTTCGCTCTTTGCCTCATATCCTCAGCAATTCCACGCTCACTCCACATTCCATATATCCTCTACTTCCACACTATGCAATGCGCTCACGCAGACTTATCTGCCATCCAGCAAATTACCAAGCCCACCAAGCACGCTTCCTTCTTCTTTCCGACCGCTGTTGCCGGCAGCGGACAGGATGCGATCGGCCATTCGGCTGAATGGCAGCGATTGTACCCACACCTTGCCGGGTCCGCGCAACGTTGCGAAGAACAGGCCTTCACCGCCGAACAGCGCGGTTTTGACCCCTTTTACAAACTCAATATTGTAATCCACCGAAGACGTCATAGCGACTAGACAGCCAGTGTCCAGCTTAAGCGTCTCTCCCGGTTGAAGTGTGCGTTCCATAACATAACCGCCAGAGTGTACAAATGAAAGTCCATCACCCTCCAGCTTTTGCATAATAAAACCTTCCCCACCAAAAAAGCCAGTACCCAGCTTACGCTGAAATTCAATACCGATTGAAACGCCCTTTGCCGCGCAAAGGAACGAATCCTTTTGACAGATGATTTTTCCACCGTATTGCTGCAAGTCGAGCGGGATGATTTTGCCTGGGTACGGAGCAGCAAAGGTAACACTTTTACGCCCATAAGAACCACTGTGTGTGAAGACAGTCATAAACAAGCTTTCACCTGTCAACAGACGTTTGCCCGCGCCCATCAGCTTCCCCATCAAGCCACTTCCACGCGAGCCTCCGCTGCCGTCACCAAATATCGTCTCCATTGTTATTTCCTGATCCATCATCATAAAGCTCCCGGCTTCGGCAATTACACTCTCTCCTGGGTCAAGCTGCACCTCTACACACTGTATTTCCTCACCCATAATGGCATAATCAATCTCATGAGCACTCATCCCGCAGTTCCTCCTTATAATTAAAGTCATCATGTGACTTATGAATGAAAATATATACGTGCGTTGCGATTCACGGTTTCGCTAATCATAACTATCCATGAAAACCGCCTATATCCTGCAGAAAAAATCAACCAGAGGTTCTGGCTGACCTTAATCCTGGTATCCCTGAAAAATGATATTTATACCAGCTTTCTTCAGGTTACTGTACCACATCTCTTGTCAATACTTGATAATATGTTACAATACTTTTTATACTTAAATGTTTATTTAGTAGTCTAATTCTAATGATAAAGGTGAAATGAATGAATCCACAATCGGAATATGCAATTCTGCTATACTATAAATTTGTAAAAGTGCCGGATGCAGAACTATTCGCCCAGGAGCATTTGGCTTACTGCAAAGAGCTTGATGTAAAGGGACGAATTCTTATTTCTGATGAAGGCATTAACGGAACACTATCAGGTACGGTTGCCCAAACCGAGCAATACATGAAGGATTTGCGCGCAAACCCTCTGTTTAGCGATATCGTCTTCAAGATCGATGAGGCTGATGCTCATGCCTTCAAAAAGATCTTCGTTCGTTATAAAAAGGAACTCGTGACGTTCCGGGTCGAGGATGAACTGGACCCTAACGTGATTACCGGAGAGCATCTGGCGCCTAAAGATTTCTACGAAATGATGCAGCGCGACGATGTGGTGATTCTGGATGGTCGTACCGGCTACGAATTCGATCTTGGTCATTTCCGCGGCTCCATCCGCCCCGAAGTAGACAGCTTCAAAGAATTCCCGGACTGGATTCGCGAGAATATGAGTGACCTTAAGGATAAACCAATCCTGACCTACTGTACAGGCGGGATCCGCTGCGAGAAATTAAGCGGGTTTATGATGAAGGAAGGCTTTGAGCAGGTGTACCAGTTGGATGGCGGCATTGTGACTTATGGTAAAGACCCTGAGGTACAGGGCCAACTGTTTGATGGAAAATGTTATGTCTTCGATGAGCGGATCTCCGTACAGATTAATCATACCGACGAGGATATCGTTGTCGGACGTTGCCATCACTGCGGTCAGCCAGCTGACCAATTTATCAATTGCGCCAATGATGCTTGTCATCTTCAGCATATTTGCTGTGAGGACTGTGAAACACAGCACAGTGGTCATTGTTCGGACGAATGCGAAGCTATCACGAATACCGTGGGCTAAATAAAAGACAAGCTGGTCGCAAATGTCTCTACACGATTCAAAGACGAGCACAAGTGAGTCTTAAGTTAACTAAAAGATGGCGTACAGGATTTTCACTGTACGCCACCTTTTGTTATGAGCGAAACGTCCGAACAACGCCCCTAGGGACTGCACCCTTTAAAAATACGTCATATCCAACAAAAAAAAGTCAACCAGAAATTCTGGCTGACCTTAAATGTAGTATATCCCCGAAATAAGCTGTTTATACAGCCTTATTCACATTACCGTACCATCATGAGGTTTACGCAAAGTAGATTGAATCTTTGGCGACTTCACTAGCTTTGGTTTGCCTAAAGAGGTTGTAAAAGTGATTACATAGCCAGCTACGACTACAGCCATCACTGTATACATCGTTTCTTTAACAGGCATATAAAAGAGTGATAGTGCCAGAACGATTACATCCATCATGATGAATACCGTACCTACTTTGATTCCCTTCCATTCACTAACCAGCAGCGACAAAATATCGTCTCCACCGCTAGCCCCGCCACTCCGCAGGATAATTCCCGCTCCTAAACCTGTCAGTACGCCGGACAAAAGAGCTGCTAATGCCAAATTGTCCTGCAAGTTGATGACCAAACTGGAATAACGTTCCATGAGACCATAGAAGATTGTAAAAGCTCCTACAGAAACAAAAGTGTTGCACACGAACGCTTTCCCTTTGAACATCCATGCTATCAAGAGTACTGGAACGTCTAGAAGCAGAGTTGAAATCGAAGGTGAAATTCCTAATACATATTTGCCAAGCAGCGATAATCCTACGAATCCGCCCTCTGACAAATGATTCTGAAAATTGATGTGATAATAAGTAAATGCAAGCAAAAATGTTCCAAACAAAATGACTGTCAATCGGAGCAGTACATTCACTCCGTAATTGTGGTTCCTCATACAGGTCTCCCCTTATCGTATATGGCGGCTAGACGTCCCACCAACCTCTACGACGGGTAAAACCGGAGGTATTGCTCCTTCGCATATATATACTCCTTCCCCTCGCAGAGGCGGTTCGTCAAGTAACAACGGTTTACGCACCTTCTACAGGGAAGCTAAGTATAAGACAGATCATAACGTTTCCAAATCGTCCTTTGGGGAATCGTCCTTCGGGGACACATGGTATCCTGATCCTTTCTCTAATTTGATAAGTTCTGTTTACATTATACCACGGAGCCACCCTACTCTAAACAGTTTGCCAGAAAAAAGCAGGAATCACTCTGTACTCCGCAGCAAACGGTTGATTGTTTCACGTCTTACACCGATCAATTGCCCTATTTCTTCCTGGGTCAATAACTCTGTTAGCGCTGCGCCATGAGAATAGTCATTAAACCAGCGGGTTAGCAATTCCATACGTTCTGCAGGTGTACCTACAGTAAGATGATCCAGCCGTGTCTGCATAAACCGTACCTTCTCCTGAAGCAGTCTGGCGATTTCCATCGCTTGACCAGGATCATCCCGCAGCTGTTGATACCATTCTGCTGATGGAACTGCCTCCACCTCGCTCTTCATCATCGCAACTGCAGTTCCATGCGCCTCCTTTGGCGAAATGAGTGAATGATGGGGAACCATCTCACCAGGATACAGGATGTTAAATAACACCATGTTCCCATTCTCATGAAGTCTTGTGACCTTGAACAGCCCGCTTTTTACCTTAAATAAAAAATCACAGCTGTCTCCTTGGCGGAACAAGACTTCCCCCTTATGTAATATCATCTCGCTCGCTCCTTTTCCTTCTGATTATATATATTTTCAATTATATAAAATTAAACCTCATTTATGGAGATAAATCTACCTATGGGCGAGGAAAGGGGTAGATTAAAGTCCATGCAAAAACTGCTGGACACCAGAATGAAAATTCTGGCACCCAGCAGTTCAATTTACTTATAAAGTTACTTTGCTTCAAGCGGTTTCTTCCATAATCCGAGCATCAATCCGGAGATGACCGAACCGATCAGAACAGCCAACAGGAACAACAGCGCGTGGCTTGAAAGGGCAGCTACAAAGATCCCGCCATGCGGAGCAGGCACGTTGATATTCCAAAGCTGTGTAAGACCTCCAGCAACGGCCGAACCAAGAATACAAGAGGTTAGGACACGAAGCGGATCGGCTGCGGCGAATGGAATGGCCCCTTCCGTAATGAACGACAAGCCCAGCACATAGTTCGTTAAACCTGATTTACGTTCTTCTTCCGTGAATTTATTCTTAAAGAAAGTAGAAGCCAGTGCTATTGCAAGTGGAGGCACCATCCCCCCGGCCATTACAGCAGCCATCATGAAGCCGTTGGTATTACCACTGGTAGTGAATACACCGATGGCAAAAGTATAAGCAGCTTTATTGAAAGGTCCACCCATATCTATGGCCATCATGCCACCGAGAACCAGGCCCAGAATAACAGCATTAACAGTTCCAAGATCATTAAGCCAATCAATCAGTCCTACATTGATCCAGCTAAAGACCGGATCGAACAGGTAATACATCAATCCACCGGTAATTAGAAGCCCGAATACCGGGTATAACAGGATCGGCTTCAGTCCGTCAAGTGTTTTAGGCAGACCTGCAAATACTTTACGTAGTCCGATAATTACATAACCCGCCAAGAAACCAGCAGCCAGCCCGCCGAGGAACCCAGCGTTGGAATTCAAGGCCATGTAACCCCCAACCATACCTGGCATCAGAGCCGGACGATCACCAATGCTGAGCGCTATAAATCCAGCAAGGACTGGGATTAGGAAATGGAAGGCACCATCTCCGCCACCGATTGTCTGCAGTAACTGGAACAGCGGGTGATCTGCTCCACCTACTTGTTCAATCAGGAAGGAGATTGCTAGCAGTATACCGCCACCGACTACAAACGGAAGCATGTGGGAGATCCCATTCATTAAGTCCTTATATATTTTACTGCCGATACTGCCAGATTTCTCTTTAGACCCTTCGTCATTGCCACCGCGACCTTCATTGTGATAGATCGGCGCTTCCCCATTCATAGCTTTACGAATAAGCTCTTCCGACTTACGGATGCCATCACTTACCGGTCTTTGCAGTACAGGTTTACCGTCAAAACGGGCCATTTCCACCTTTTTATCAGCTGCAACAATTACACCGCTTGCACGCCGAATCTCATCAGGGGTGAGTACGTTTTTGGCCCCTTCTGAACCATTCGTCTCTACACGGATATTAACTCCCATTTCTAGAGCTTTTTTCTTAAGGGCATCTTCAGCCATAAAAGTGTGCGCAATGCCTGTAGGACAAGCAGTTACAGCTACGACAAAAGCTTGGGAATCCGGGTTGCCCACGATTACACGTTCAGGCTCTGACTTTGCGGCAGTTTCAGCGGCTTCGTTCTCTTTCTCCTTATCTTCGCCTTCCGCCTGCTTGGCATCAAACAAAGCTGATACCTCATCCGGAGTCTGAGTATTCATAAGCTGTTCAATGAACTCGCTATCGATCAGTAGTCTGGACAATGAGGCCAGTGTACGAAGATGCACATTGCCTGCTCCTTCTGGAGCGGCAATCATAAAGAAGATACGTGCTGGCTCATCATCAAGGGATTCAAACTCCACTCCCTTTGCGCTCTTAGCAAATACAACCGTCGCTTCATTTACCGCTTTAGTCTTAGCGTGCGGCATCGCGATACCGCCACCAATCCCAGTACTGGATTGCTCTTCGCGCTTCAGAATCATCTCTTTAAAAAGGATCGGATCATTAATTCGGCCACTAGCAGCAAGACTAGCAATCAATTCATCAATTGCAGCTTCCTTAGTTGTAGCTTTTAGATCCATGATCATAGTTTCTTTTATCATTAAATCCGTTATTTTCATCATGTTCAACTCCCTTAAGTACTTTGAATGCTGTCGGCTTACACTTCTGAGATTTGGATCAGCGGTCTCAGCTGTTCAATGAATTCTCTGTCCGCTAAATCATCAGAGAATGCGGTTGCACTGCCCGAGGCAACGCCTGCACGGAACGCCTCCAACAAGTCTCCTGTCAAAGACAGTGTCCCTACAAAACCAGCGATCATGGAATCCCCTGCACCTACAGAATTTTTCACTTTACCTTTTGGTGCGTTGGCGTGGTATACCCCTTGCTCCGTAATGAACAAAGCCCCTTCACCCGCCATGGAAACCAGTACATGTTTCGCTCCTGCATCCAGCAGCTTGCGTCCATAAGTAATAATCTCTTCCCTCGTGTCTATTGTTACGCCGAATAGCTCTGCAAGCTCATGATGGTTCGGTTTAACCAGCAATGGCTGATTAGCCAGCGCTTTTTGAAGTGCAGCACCAGTAGTGTCAATGACGAATTCCGCTCCACTCTGTTTGCACACAGATATAAGCTTGTCATAGAAATCTGCACCCAGTGATGGGGGAACGCTTCCCGACAAAATCACTACATCCTCCGCGTTCAGAGCAGCCAGCTTTTGCAATAGTGCATCGGCTTCCGGATCAAGAATGGCGGGTCCAACACCGTTAATCTCCGTTTCTTCTCCATGCTTGAGCTTGATGTTAATCCGCGTATCATCAGAAACAAACACGAAATCGCTTGAAATTGATTCTTCGTGTAACCAATCCTCAATATATCGGCCGGTGAAGCCGCCAAGGAATCCCATAGCCTTATTCTGAACCCCAAGCTGTTTAAGCACTCGGGATACGTTAATCCCCTTCCCTCCGGGAAGCTTCAAATCACGTTTCATCCGGTTCAAGTCACCCAGTCTCAAATCTTCCACTTCCACGATATAATCAATGGAAGGATTAAGCGTTACAGTATAGATCATGATTATCCCTCAATTATGTTGGTTTTCTAAGCCATAGATTACCGATCAAAAATACGGCATCTGTAATTTCTCCAAACGATCACACGGTAATTCATAATTGCTTATCCTATATAGAATTTATACCAGCGTGAAATCCACACCCAATTGCGTGATCTCACGGATGAATTTGTCAGACGCTCCTGAATCTATAATGCAATGATCCATTTCCGTCACATCAGCAACCTTGCTAAAGGATACCTGCCCCAGCTTACTGTGATCTGCCAGTAGAATAACTTGCTTGGCGACTGCGATCATTTTGCGTTTTGTAGCTGCCTCTAACATGTTCGGGGTTGTGATGCCTTCCCGCAAATCCAGTCCATTAGTAGCAAGAAAAGTTTTATCCACTCTCACCATATCTAAGGAACGTTCTGTCATCGGTCCAACAAAAGCCATCGTATCCGGGCGAAGCATACCACCTGTAATTGAGACTTCGATATTGCGGCAATCCCGCAGCTCATTCAGCGCCATAATCGAGTTCGTAATGACTTTGATATTCGAAAAGTTCTTCAGCTCTCTGGCAATCTGCAGTGTTGTTGTTCCTGCATCAAGCAGTATAGCGTCACCCTCCTGAATCATCTCCACTGCTTTGCGGGCAATCCGTTGCTTCTCATCCAATAAATGATCTTCCTTATCAGGATAAGCCGCCTCAAAATTGACACTCTGCAAGGAAACTGCTCCGCCATGAGTACGCTTTAATAGCTTGGCTTCTTCCAGCTCCTTCAGATCACGGCGCACAGTAGACTCGGATACGCCCATTTCCTGACTTAGCTCCTGTACAGAAGCTCTTGAGTTTTTTTCCACAAAAAGCACGATTTTTTGTTTTCTCTCTTCCTCAAACATCATCGTGGCTCGCTCCTTTATGTGAGAGCGCGACCTGTACAATTCCTTGCGCTCATCTATGAATTTTCTTGACCGTTAATTGATTATATGTGACCGTTATTGATCGTTTGTGCTCGTTTATGATTTTAACAGCGTTTTCATCCTATGTAAAGTGCTAAAAAGAGACAGTGCAAAATTACATCCCAATTGCCTATCTCATATACGGCATTTATAACATATTAATAATACATACCGGGAAAAGCGGGTGATCAGAAATGGCCAATGGAAGAAACCGTGGGAGAAATAACGGTAACAGCAATGCTAATAAGAATGGGACCACCAATAACACTAATCCAGTGGAATCCGCAGAACTTAGCGCTGAGGATTATGAGATCATCGCAGCTGGACTTGTAGCATTAGGTGAGATTTTTTCCTTTTTATCTCTTGTTAAAGCAAGACAAGTTACCAAAGAAACTGGAGGCGAGGAGGTAGTTCCTGAAATCTTCACTTTATCCACTAGAAAATCTCATAAACGAAAATCAAGATAATCCACGAAAAAAGCAGCGAAGTAGTGATATACCCTTGTTATATTGCGATCTTTTTACTTGGCGTAACCTTTGTAACTAGAACCTCTATATGGGTATGCCAAGAACTACCTATAAGGAATTACCCGCTTTTGAATCAATACTTGTAAATTAGGGTTATTAAACTACATAGATATAAATTTGAATTTTGGGGGATGTTTTTATTGCCACAACAGAAGTATTTTCGGACAAGCCTTGCTATTATCGCCTTTTTACTGATTTTGTACTTAGGCTCCAAAGTAATGTTTCTCTTCGCGCCACTAGGTGCCATTTTCAAATTATTACTTGTTCCCATGATGTTATCAGGGTTTATGTACTACCTGCTGCGTCCGTTAGTAAGAATCCTAGAGAAAAGAAAATTAAACCGGGCGTTCTCCATCCTGCTCATTTATTTTCTGATTGCGGGCTTGTTCGTTCTCTTCTGGATTCTAGTCTGGCCGACACTGCAAGAACAAATTCAGAACTTTATTGATAACACTCCCTACCTCGTGCAAGGTTTGCAGGATCAGTTCAATGCATTGAGGGAGAATCCGACACTGTCACGTTTTTTCAAAGGGGATTCTGACGTCGCGGCCCGTTTATCAGAATTTCTTAGCGATACTATTACCTGGGTTACCAATTCCATGTCCAATTTGATTGGCGTTGTTTCCAGCATTGTAGTGTTAATCGCCACTTTGCCCATCATTCTGTACTACATGCTAAAAGATGACTATAAGCTATCGCCTAAACTTCAAGGCTTAATTCCGAGAAAATATCGGAAGGAAGGCCAAGAGATGCTTGGAGATATCGACAGCGCATTAAGCAGCTTCATCGTCACACGTGTGGTGCTAAATGTCGTACTCGGTATTATGTTATATATAGGATTCCTTATCATCGGACTGCCTTACTCCCTGTTACTCGCCGTAATTTCAGTGCCTCTTAACTTCATTCCATATGTGGGTTCATTCTTAGCAGCGATTCCGGTAATAATAGTAGGTTTCATTGAATCACCGACGATGGCCATATGGTCTCTAGTCATAATTTTCATTGCCCAGCAGATCCAGGATAATGTACTCTCACCGATTATTTACGGAAAATCATTGGATGTTCATCCACTGACTACGGTCATCCTTGTCCTTATAGGTGGAGACTTCTACGGTATTATCGGAGTTCTTATTGCGCTCCCTGTTTATATGATTATAAAAATTGTTTTCCTGCGCGTGTATGAGATTATTATTGCAGACCGTAAAGATGAAGCTGAGCCTATCAAAAAAGAGGAGCTATAACGGTTGTGATCTACTTCGTGAACGGGCGGAGCTTAACTATAAAATAAAAAAGGGTACGTCTCCAATCACTCGGAGTCGTACCCTTTTTTATTCTTTACAGGTTCCTGAAATCACCCTCGTAAAGAACGAACTACAAAGATGTGATTGCCCTTCATCAGGTTTTGGCCGTTCTGAAGTGTAACTGAACCTTTCGTATGTGAGGTAATAATCGTATTAAAGGCAATAAGCTGATCCTCTTTCCAGACGCTGACCGCCGATTTAAAATACACTGCATTGTCAAATTGCTGCCGATCCCTCATCACATAACCCACGGAATGGAGAACTGGAGGCAGCGCTCTTTCTTTTGGAGCCAGAGCCTTAATAACAACAATATCCCGAAACGGCACAGCAATTTCCTGATGGCCAATGACCGCCACCGATGCGGAAAGGTCCCATTTGCGCAGGATTCCCTTCATAATGGTATAAGGTTTCTCTCCGCAGTACATTATAACGGGTTTACCTACCCAATGCTTCATAGCTACCTCCCCTTCGCATCACTCCATAAATTATAAGTCCGGAATGAACCAATCTATTCCTTCCATACCCTGCGACTCTAGAAATTGATTGGCCTTCGAGAACGGACGACTGCCAAAGAATCCACGATGCGACGAGAGAGGGCTTGGATGAGGTGATTGCAGCACCTTATGCCGGCTTTGGTCGATGAAAGCACCTTTTTTCTGCGCATGACTCCCCCATAATATAAATACCATGGGCGTAGTTCTTTCATTCAGCTTTTGCATTATGGTGTCTGTGAATGTCTCCCAGCCCAGACCTTTATGTGAACCCGCCTCACCCTCACGTACCGTCAGTACGGTGTTCAGCAACAACACTCCCTGCTCTGCTAAGTGCAATAAAGAGCCGTGGTTCGGAACAGGCACACCGACGTCCTCCTTCAGCTCTGCATAAATATTGCGCAGTGACGGAGGGATACGTACCCCCGGATTGACAGAGAAGCTTAGTCCGTGAGCTTGTCCGGGACCATGATAAGGATCTTGACCTAAAATAACTACACGAGTCTCCTTATAAGGCGTTAGTTTTAATGCTGTGAACAATAATTCTTTTGGCGGATAAACGGTATGTTCCTTATATTCTTCTGTTAGTACATCCATTAATTTTAAAAAATAAGGCTTTTGCATTTCATCCTGCAATACCTCATCCCAATCGTTGCCAAACATCCCCAAACTCCTCCTTCAACCGAAACCATAGCGATATAGTTTTTTATTTCCGACCATAATCCGCTTTGATCTCGCCCCACTCTTTTGTGTGCCACTTGAGCACCTTATTGTCATATGTATTGGTTTGCAACCAACGCTCTGCCCGATCAATAAGCACCCAAATTTCCTCTGTTGAAGAATCGCGCGGCAAGGTTGTTGCCACCTTCTTCTGCTTCACCCACTTCATTGCATTTACAGAATCACTGTAAACCGTTTTATCGCTTCCCTCTTTCTTCAACAACGCCAAGGCATGGACAATCGCTAAAAATTCACCTAAATTATTAGTGCCCTTTTTGATCGGACCACAGGAGAAAATGATATCTCCCGTTTGTGTATCTACACCCTTATATTCAACAGGCCCCGGATTACCCCGAGTCCCCACATCTACTGAAATACTGTTGTAATCAATCTCCTCAGAGGTCTCTACTGTAGCACTGCGTTTAAAAGAACTTGTCCCCTTAGACTTTGCTGCACCAGCTGCCCCTGTTCCCCAATTCCCCTTCCAGCCCGCTTTATATGCCGCATCAGCTGCTGCTTTGGATTCATAGGATTTATATTTTGCACCGGTATAATGATCTGTCTGTGCCTGGCATTCTGCCCAAGTGCTATAGACTCCCGGTTGTTTACCTTCCCAGACTACATAATATTTCTGCTTGGCCATGGATAATGCTCCTTTTCTACTGCCTGTACTTATTGTAATCCATATTGCTCGTGAATTCATCGGATAAATCACATTTTTCAGGTCATACTATACGCCAGAGATGTCCAGGCCTATATTACCATTTGTAGATTGATTGGTAAATTACTAACTAATCACTCTATAGTAAGCTCGAAGGATATCGGTACAATTACTTAGGGAGGTTATACAGATGAGAAAGATAGCAAGTGTTGCTGCGGTATTTGCTTTTGTGTTAATGGTCGGATGTGGAAATGCAACAGATAATGCTAATAATGCTACTGCAACAAGCACTCCTGAGAACACAAATAACGCGGGTACCACTAATAATGCAGGCACCGCTAATAATCAAAATAACACCACAGATGCTGTAACCTCAGCTTCCGTAGTAGATAATGAAGAAGCCTTCAAACGCGCCATCAGTCCAGAGGGAACCTGGATTGCTGCCACACTTAAAGACTTAACCTTCACCGAAGATCTCGTCGTGGATGGAGAATTCATGAATAAAGAGGAACCCGCCAGAAAAATTGCTCTATACACACAAGATGCGGATCACAACATCACCAACTCCTTCAAACTGACTGCTCCAAAATTGACCATCAAGAGTAAAAACGCCCGTATTCAAGGCGGCACTTTTATTGGAGATGTATACGTAGAAGCGGATGGTTTTACCCTGGTGAACGCAACCGTTGAAGGCAATGTCTACTTCGCAAACGATCAATATAAATCCACCTTTAATTCATCCGATCAAGGAAAAGTAACTGGTGTTACAGAAGTGAAAAAATAAGCTTCAACCCCAGAAAGGTGATCTGAAGTCGTTAAGACTTGAGACCACCTTTTTTATATACATTTTTATTCTTGATAAAAACCATCTTTGAAAAAATTGTACCATCCCTCGACGGTTTCGATTGGGAAACCCTCTAACTTCTTCATAACTTCCCTTGCAAATTCTAAAGCAGCCGTACCATTAGCAGTAATGATATGTTCACTCGAAACTGCCTGTTTTTCTATATAATTTGCATCTCCTTTATAATTAGGAGCGTTTTGTTTTAAATAATCCAATGAATTTCCGGTATGCGGTATGTTGTCTAAATAGCCATGTTCAGCCAAAAAAGTTGTAGCGTCACATATAGCGGCAATAGGTACACTCTCCTGCAAACATTTTTCAATCACTGGAGTAATAGCTGAATTATCTTTCCAGCCTGTGCCCCCGATTAAAATTAACATTTCATACTGAACAGGTAAACTGTCTAAAGTATAGTCAGGTACAACAGTAAATCCACCCATAGATTTGACATTGTCGCTAGTTAAAGCAACTGTGCTTACTTTAAATTCACTCTCCGGCTTATTTAGTTCGGCACTAATATATCCGCTTTCCCAATCAGCGTAGCCATTGGATAGAAACATCAAAACTTCTTTTTTCATATATTAGCACTCCCTTTAAGTTCTAACGCCACTTCCGCCACTTCTCGCCCATTTACCAGCAGCACAATCCGGTGCTCTCCTGGATAATGACGCCGAGTTGTTAAATCAGCCCAACGATGTGTCCGTTTACCTGACAGAATTGTACCTCCAGGTACGGTCTTATCCGATAACAAAAAAGATTTACGAGAGGTTCGACCTGCCGCTTTCACGAAATAGATTCCGTATTCAATCCGAATCCGTGCCGGAGCTCCCTCACGAACTTGAAGCTTATACTGTAATTCAGAGCTTTCGCCAATGGTCAGGATAGAAGGTTCCAATAGAATTGAAGCACTCGTTATAAGTGGAGTAGCTTCGTCTGTCTGCTCTGCGTATCCGAATAAAGCCATAATCTCTGGCTCAGCTTTACGAATCAAAGAACGGCAGCCGTGCCGCACAATCCAGTCTGTATCGGGATGTGTTCCCTTCCAGCGCCGAGCGGTATCGAGCACCACTTCCGGATGATCCTTCGCAATATCATTCAAATTATTAGCGACACTTTTACGCACATACAGGGATGTATCCGCCTTAAGCTGCTCAAGTACAGGTAATACCGGAGCTGGGTCAAGCTTGAACATGGGGAGCGCCTGTCCCCAAGGCAGACGAGGCCGACAGCCTTCACTAGCCAGCCTACGTACATGCTCATCAGGGTGCTTCGCCCATACCAGCATTTGAGCCATCATCCGTTCTGGTTCCCGTAAGAGAAACGGCCTAACTGCAAATTCAGCCGATGATTTCGCTGTGAATCTTTCCAGCGCCTGCATAGACAACGCCCAATGTTCGTCTCCTTGGCCATATACCTCAACGAAATCCGGAAAAATTAAATACGGAAATCCTACACATTCCTCAGCAATGGCGAATAGGATAGCCAGCGCTTCCTCATAAGGAAGCTGTAAGTGGCTGCCCAACGTCTCGGTGATCCGCCGCATTCTTGCCTTCAGCTCAAGCGTTTCCCACGGTTCAGTCATGGCTGAGCTTACAAATGCCTCTGTCTCGAAGACATTATGTACGCCACGAATCTTTTCGCCGAACTCACGCAGAAATTGTTCATTGTACATTGCTTTTAAAGGTTCAGCCATTCGATAATCCCTCATTTTCTTCTTTAGATCAGCAAACTTGATTCTGTCAGGAAATCGTAGCACATCCAATTTGACAACAGTATGTCAACTTTGGCAACTAAGAATTAATTAGTACCTTTACCTCTTCAATCCCTTGTTGGGCTCGACTGTTTAACGCACGTTTATCTTTAAGGTTATGTTCTTTAAGTTCGTGTCCAGGATCAATGACCAGCGGCTGTGAGATTACATCCTCGAGGATTTGAACAGCAACCTTACATCCTTGAAATAACAGTTCTTTTGTGATCACTTGATTATGAGAACGAATGATTTCAAGCATTTTTTCCGCATAAATCAGTCTAACCAAACTATCGGCGCTCATTATATTCCGCGAAGCAAAAGAAGCCACTTTTTCCACAATCCAGCTATCCTGATAATTCCGCGAGATGGATTCTAGTATCGTAATCGCATCCCAGTCCCGTATCGACAACTGCTTGACGTGCTCCGTAGCCCATTCCTGCAGCCATTCCAGCTCCACTTCTCTTGGAATTTCAAAACTCTTGTACTCCTTAAGCACTCCTGCTTTATGCATATTTAAAAAATGACCCAAAAACTGAATGTACAGCTCCTTGGCTCTTTGTGTCTGTTCCGTCATCTGGCAATCATCCTTTCATTATCCAAATCATATCCATTCCCCGGTTTCTTTTCAAATTAAAAAGATAAAAAAGGACAGGTAGCGAAATCATCGCAATACCTGCCCTTTAATAACTTCGGGTTATGGTAAATAGTTTGCTTCAACCGGAGGGTTTTTCTCCACTATTTTCAATTCTAGACCTCCGAATCTCTTCGCCAGCTTGTTATATACCAGCGCTACCAGCATACCCACCAATCCATAAATGAGTATCAAAATAACCGGCATAATCAAATAAGGGATACCCATAACAACCATAAACGTCTCTTTAATGATAAGCCCGATCACCACCATCCCTAAACCTACTATAAACAATAGCAGTGTAGGAATGATCATAAAATAGATAGTCGTTTTAAAAAAACTCTTTTTGTTAATTTCCAGCACTTCATAGTCTTTCATTATGTAATCCCCTTAATTTATTTAGAGTGGTAAAATTCCCCTCTTTGTTTCATTAAAGATGATCTTAAATACAATTTCAACCAAATTTCTCATATTTTCGACTTTTACCAAAGAATTCTTCCTAAAACTCAACGATAAATCATGGTAAAATAACTCCTATGGTTTAATATATCATCATGTACAAGATGTCACCGGAGGGAATAACATGCCACAAACACTAGTGAAAAATATTGATTTTTTTATAGCTGCCTTATCCCAAACCTATATTTCTGCGCTACAGCTTGATCCTGATGGAATGTATTCAGAGGTTGCTTCAGGAATTGTTGAACTGTTCTCTGATGAACAAGTACGGCTGAGAAGATATGACGGATCAGTATCCCATTATGCAAGAGACAACACCAAATTTCAGCGATGACAAAAGGACGTGAACTGGAAAAAGGTCATTGTGAATGATCCTCTTCCAGCTCACGTCCTTACTCACTCTGCACACAACTAATCTAGCACGATCCATTCGCCTTCAGCATCCGCTGACTTCATTTCTGCTTCCACGATTCTTAGAGACTCCGCTGTACTCTCTGGCGTACAAATAATGATAGGCTTATCCTGGATAATGACATTCAGAAAATATACAAGCTCCCTATAGTAGCCAACATCCGGCGAAAGTTCCGCTAAATAGCCCGCCCCGTCGTTCGGATTGACCTTGACCTCGCTGCCGTCAAACACTATATTTCCTCGTTCAAAATTTACCCGATACCCCATGTAAAACCCAAAATCACCTTCCAGCGTCCAATCCACCTGAGCATTAATTACTTTTGCATCCTTATAAAAATAGTGAGTCGATGCGATATCATATCCGCTTCCCGGAAGGACATTACGTCCTAAGGATGATACTTTATCCGGTCTGCCGAACAGATAGTTAATCATATCCGTATCGTGAATATGCATATCCATAATGCCTCCACCGCTTAGTGTCTCATCAAGAAACCAATCCTTAGGAGCACCAGATCCCCTGTAAAAATACCCTTCCGTGACCTGACCGAACTGCCCGCTCTCTATCACTTCTTTTAAATACTCATACCCCGGCCAAAAACGGAGACAATGTCCGATCATCAGTTTTTTCCCACAGCGGACTGCCGTCTCCACCATTTTCAGCGCTTGTGCGGAAGTTCTGGCCATCGGTTTCTCACAAAATACATGATATCCACGTTCCAGCAGCGAACAAGTCATTTCCGCATGCAGATAAGTAGGAACCGCAATGTCGATCATATCCAGTTCCTCACTGGCTATCATTTTCTCCAGATCATCGTATAGATTGTAAGCTGACAAATCATAGACTTCCTGGGCAGTGCTCATATTCCCGGCTGCTTTTCCATCCTTTAATTCCTCAATTCGCAAATCACAGATGGCTTTAAGGGCAATGGGCTGCCCCTCTTCCGTTAAGCGCACATAATTATCAAAATGCATCCGGCCCATAAATCCAAAACCGATCAAACCTATTTTCAACATCGTGAAGTCTCCTTTACTAAAAATATGGCACTTAACGTATCCGTATCCAGGTACCTTCCTGATCAGCCGATTGGATTTCAGCCTCAATGATTTCTATGGATTGGGCCGCACTTTCGGGCATACATAGAGTCACTGGCTCATCGTTCTGAATGACTTTTAAGAAATATACCAACTCTCTGTAATATCCGGTATGCGAAGAAAGCTTCGCAATGAACCCCGGTTGACAATTAGGATTCACCTTAACTTCCGCGCCATCGAAGACTACATTCCCCCGTTCAAAATTAATCCGATAGCCCATGTAAAAACCAAAGTCGCCTTCCAGTGTCCAGTCCGCTTGGGCATTGACCACTTTTCCATCCTGATAAAAATAATGAGTGGAGACGATATCATAGCCACTTCCCGGTAAAACCTTCCGCCCAAGCGTTGACACTTTATCCGGTTTTCCGAATAAGTGATGGATGATGTCCGTATCGTGTACATGCATATCCAGCATACAGCCACCACTTAGCTCATCATTGACCAGCCACCCTTTAGGAGCACCGGAACCCCGGTAAAAATAAGCCTCTGTCACTTCACCGAACTCACCGCTAGCTATGATCCCCTTCAAATATTCATATCCCGGCCAGAAGCGAAGACAATGGCCAATCAGCAATTTTTTTCCGCTGCTTTGCGCCGCCGCTACCATCTTCCAAGCTTCTGCGGAATGTCTCGCCATCGGCTTTTCACAGAACACATGATACCCTCGTTCCAGCAGCGAACAAGCCATTTCAGCATGCAAGTACGTAGGTACCGCAAGGCTAATAGCATCTAGTTCTTCTTTTTCGAGCATATGCTCCAAATTCTCATAAAAATTGTAAGGGGATAAATCATATACCTCGTGGGCCGTGTTCATATTCCCCGCGGATTTAGTATGTTTAAGGACTTCAATCTGGGGGTCACAAATGGCAACCAGAGAAATCGGATGGCCGTCTTCCTGTAATTGAACATACTGATCAAAGTTCATTCGGCCCATAAATCCAAAGCCCACCAGCCCCACTCTGAGCACAGCCTTCACCTCTCTTAAAGTTAGTAACTAGTGCGTCCTAAAATAGCATCCATCGCTGCAGATGTATTAAAAATAATTTGCTCCGAATAATGCGTATATGGCGGTATCATTTCACCAGTAACATAATTGCTGTAGCCGATCTCTTGCAGTGCTTCCATAACAGCAGGATAATCCACATCCCCAGCAAGTAGATCAACAAATCCATGAAGTCCTCCGGCTGCCCGGCGGTAATCTTTGAAATGCACCTTCTTGATTCTATGGCCTAGAATCCGTATCCACTGCTCTGGATAACCAGAATGAACGATATTCCCTACATCCAGATAGGAACCTACATAATTGGAGCCTACAGCATCTATAAAAGAACGTAATTCGAGCGGAGACAGCAGGAATTTATTCCACACATTTTCAATCCCAATAGAAACACCCGCCATTTTTGCATCCTGAGCTAGATCACTGATCGCCTTCAAGGCTCGATCATAAGCTTTTTCATAATCGATTACTTCACAGCCCTCAATAAAATCGACACCAACCGCACCAGGAATGACAAGAATCGTATCTACGCCAAGTGTTGCGGCCAGCTCCAATTGTTTTTTACATACATCGATAGCCTTCGTCCGGTTCGCCGCGGATTCACTTGTCATGGCATATGACCAATATAGTCCTGTCGCCAGTCCTGCAATTTCTAACCCCATCTCCTGAATGGAATTTCTGATCTTAATAGCTTCTTTCTCAGTGGTTTGCAGGCCAAGTTCACCCGATTCATTCAAAGACAATTCAATTCCATCGAACCCCGCCGCTTTAGCCAGACGTGCACATTCTTCGATCTCAGTACCTTCGCGAAACGACCAAATGTTTATTCCCTTTTTCATCTGAATCCTCCTCAAATTTGTTATTTTCCGTCTTTTAAGATCCTGCCCTAAATACCCTTATATCCTTGATTTATTTATATTATAATAGATTGTAAGTTAGATTTATTTAGGTGAACAAGAGATTTTTTGCACGATTCCGGTCTATTTGAAAAAATCATTTTATACTGTATGGGAGGTTTATTCGTGGCTGAAAAAGAACCCCGTTATCCCCTGAGAAAACAGGTCCCTTCCCGGGAGTGGTCACCTGGCATTCACTACGCACAATTCCAAATCCTCTCACCTTGCCTCTTTCCAAGAAGAAGATTGTATGATTTCGAGCTGCTATACGTTCGCCAGGGGAAATTATCAACAAAAATGGATACGGAGGAATATATCCTGAATTCAGGACAACTGATATTCCTTTCTTCCGGGGTATATCATCAGAATGCGATTGTGTCAGATTCGGAAACCAAACTCATTGGGATCCATTTTGATTTTTTTGGGGAATCGATTATTACAAGCGATGAAGACATGCTGGTCAATGAGGAGGAGGTTATGGCCGAGAAGTTTGCCTTGGAAGCTGTGACCGCTCCTTTTATGCCATTGTCACAGGAGCCCATTTATACCCCGCCACCCGAATGTATTCATGCGATGGAACAGCTCGTGCATGAATTTACGATGCGGCCTGCCGGTTATGAATGGGTCTGTCGGGGGTTACTGCTCGGCATTCTAACCTCGCTGCTCCGAACACAAAGCTCCCGAAATGCAGCCAAATCTTCCGTTCATACCGGGCGGATCAGAGCTTTAATCGACGAGATGGATTCAAAGCTAGCAGACCGCTGGAGTAATAAATTCATGGCTGGTGCCATGAATATGCATGAAGACCATTTCTCCAAGCTGTTTCGTGAGGTGGCTGGCATGCCTCCTGGTGAATATCTCCGTTCCATCCGGCATCGGGAAGCACGCAAGCTGCTGCGCGAAACGGATTGGCCGATTGAACAGGTCGGTGATAACGTTGGTTATCCTGATATCCATTATTTCAGCAGGGTATTTACCGCGAATGAGGGGATTTCTCCGCGGGCTTATCGCAAGTTATCCCGGATACTCTAGATACGGAAACCCCAGAATATCTCAATCCAAGTTAGAAGAACCTGCCAAAAACATTGAGGGGGATGGATCATCTGCTTTGTATGATACCTGTGGGGGCCGATAAACAATATACATTGTAAGGTGAGATGTGCAATATGCGGGGCGGCGAACGTTCGTGTTTTCTGCGTTAATGCAGTATGCGGGGACGGCTCTAAAACTAATTAGTTATGATGAACGAAAGGCAGCCCCTGTTTCGCACACCGTAGGTTAAAATGGAAGTTAAAAGGACAACCATTACAGAGCTACATGCGAAAGGAGCTGTTACTATGAAGAATACCATAAAATACGTCGGTTTGGATGTGTCTAAAGAAAAAATTGCGGTGGCGATTGCAGATGAGGGTCGGGAACCCGCACGATATTATGGAGCCATCCCCCATACCCCAGATGCAGTGGCTCGAATGATTCGGAAACTCAAAGGTTCAGGGATTACACTGGAGGTCTGCTATGAAGCCGGGCCTACGGGGTACGACTTATACCGCTGGTTGACGAAGATGGGAATTTCCTGTGTGGTAATTGCACCTTCGCGTATGCCACAGCGTCCCGGAGATGCCATAAAAACCGACCGACGGGATGCAGAAAAACTGGCTCAGTTACACCGGGCTGGAGAATTGACTGCGATCTATGTGCCAACGCCAGAACTCGAAGCTTTACGAGATCTCATTCGTGCACGAGAAGATGCTAGGCAAGACCTACATCGGGCTCGGCAACGGCTCATTCATTTTCTATTGCGCCACCAAATTCACAAGCCAGAGGGTATGAAAAAACGCTGGACCAAAAGGTACCGGGAATGGCTCTCTATGCTGAAGTTTAATAATGTAGCTCAAGAACGGGTATTTACCGAATCCCTGCAACAGCTCCGGGAAGTGGAGGAGCGAATCAAGCGACTTGAAGCCGCAATGCGAGAAGAAGCACAGATCTGCCCTTACGCACCTGTCATTCAAGCGTTGCAAGGCCTGAGGGGAATCGCCCTGCTGACAGCTATGACTTTAGTTGTCGAGATTGGAAATTTCGAACGTTTTCGTTCACCGGCTCAGCTCATGAGTTACCTGGGACTCGTGCCACGGGAATATTCCTCGGGAGCAAGTACCAAAAGAGGGAGTCTTACAAAAGTCGGAAATTCCGGAGTGCGGCGCGCACTGGTGGAGTCCGCATGGAGTTACCGTCACCGCCCTGCCGTCAAGGGAGATTTAGCAGTGCGTCTTGAGGGCCAGAGTATTCATGTCCATGAAACGTCGTGGAAAGCCCAAGAACGGTTACACAGCAAGTATTTAAAATTAGTCAGACGCGGGAAACACCGAAATTTAACCATGGCAGCAGTGGGTCGTGAGTTAATTGGATTTATCTGGTCGATTGCGGTAGAGGCAGAACGAAAAATGGCGTAGGTGAAACGAAAAAAAATAAAAACATACCCAAAAGATTTGAATCCTTGGGGCATGGAGACAAAGAGAAAGGTTCGAGGAGAATCCGTGAATTCCCTGTGCACAGGATCCCTGATCTAACGTGCGAAATTAGTTTACGGAAGCTCCTTCGACGTAGGCATAATATGTGGTAACCAACCCACGGATAGCAGATTGCCAGCCGACGACTCGCATTTTGTCTCTGTGCCCAAGGGATTGAAAACCCTCTAGTTTAAAGGGGAAAACAGGGGAATTGACTAATTCGTTCATAGCAGGGAAAAACTCCCTGAAAATAATCAATATTCGCTCTAAATGAACGAAATCAGGGAATTCCTCCCTAATAATAAGAGGAATTTCTATAATTGCTATCAAATCAGCTAAACTTTAGGGAGATTTTCCCTGATTATTAGTCTGATGACCAAAAATCCCGGAATTTCAGGGAGAAATTCCCCAATCACTCCATCGAAGCGGTACAATTCAGGAAAGTTGGAGATAACAGCGGCCGGAAGTCTAATTATTCGCCGTAGTTACGGCTGACTCCTAATGTGTGATCTCAAATTGAAACCACACACTTTCCATCCCACCCAACTCTATTTCTTGGATCACGGCATTGTCCATCAGGATCGTCGTCTTTTGGATCTCGGAAGTGTTATTTACGGCACAATATCGACCCGTCTCAGGATACGCATGACATTCAACATTCGGATTCACTGAGAACCATGAATACAACTGCTCCTCTTGATGTGCAGCCCAAAAGATCGCTCGGCTGAGTAGTCTGGTATTCTGAATACTGTACGGAAGTCCAGCGATATAAACGCCCCGACCCTGACCAAATGAATTCACGGCAAGATTGCAGCTGCCTTGGTGCACATCCAATATTTCTGCTCCGGCCTCCGCTTGATAAACCATGGTCATCCCTTCACCATAATCGATCTCACCTTCCAGATCTTCCGTTATGAAATGATCCTGCACAGGCGTTACCTTGGGCTTATTGATGCTTGCTGTAAATCCAATCTCCTTCTGAACCCCTAGAATATCCGCTAGTTGAAAAAGAACCCCTTGATGTTCATAAGCTGATGGATCACCAATCCCAATAAAACCGCCCCCTTGATCCACCCACTCACGAAGTGTTGCCACAACTTGCGGATCGCTCCATTGATCTCCACCGCTCCAAGAGGTATGGACATCACCCGCGTTTATAATCACACCGATACTAGGATCAATCCCACTTAACCTGATGTCATCAAAGCTTATAAACTCAATGTCGAACGGCAAGCCCGCCAATGACTCTAATGCCCCTATGTAGGAATAACATCTTTGATTCCATAAAGAATGAGCCACTTGATGTGTCTGCCAGCTTCGAAGGGAACCCCAGGTATTCAGAACCGCTACTTTAAAAGGAGCTTTAAAAGGCTGTGTCCCTTCTGCATTAGCATGAATCCCTTTGAACTGCGTCGCAATCTCTGTCACATGATCTATAAAATCCGGGAATTGATGCGCTAGACTTAAATATCCGCCATACCCCATCCTGCCAACTGGTTTGCGCATGAGCGCACGCCGGCATTTGATCCAGATCGGCATGGACTCTCCGACAGGGTCTCCCCCTTCAAAAAAGACATCTGGAAAGAAATAAGGATAGAAACGTGCCTCGGTATCCTTAATAGGTATATCCGCAATCATACGGGTTGTAACGCCATCTCCTGCTGCCCCAACCACTGCGTCGAGCCCGATCTCCGGAAAATATTTGCCATAAGGCTCTGTGCCCGCCCAGTGATCCCCAAAAAACATAATCGCTTTCTTCCCGAAATCATGCACCATATCTACACATTGTTTCGCATAACCTGCGATGAATTTCTGATTGAAGTCCATCCAGTCCAGATATCTTTGGGTCGGGTTCTTAAATGGTGTGTTATATCGCCCCTGATCCACAAAATCTTCTGCAGTCAATCGGTACCCATAAGCTTGTTCGAATTGCTCTAACGCAAGTGGACTTACACAACTGAGATAGCCAAACCAATTCACTTGTTTCTCATTACCTTCCTTGTTAAAAATCAAATCAAAATTATAAAAGAAGGTCGTAAAACGTACGATATCTGTCTTGGGATGTTTCTTCAGCCAATCCTCCAGCACCTTCAAAACATGCTCTTGAGCCTCGGGATAACGAACATCCAACGGTAAACGATGCTCCTCATCCCAATCATTCGTGATGTGGTTGTACATGGAGACTGGCTCCCATTTCTGGTAGGCCAAGAAACTGACCGTATATTTGTGAAATTGTACCGCCTGCTCAAGTGTGACAATCCCCTCTGCATAACTCCAACATTCAGAAGGTAATACTTCTCCTGTAGTCCGGTTTACAACCTGCCAATATTTTTTTATATTCACATCTGTGTTAGGACTAAATTGATCGACAAAATAATCAGCCATAATATCGATGGTCTTCACCTTTGAAGTTACTATTACTGGAGCAGACATCAGATAAATCTGCTGTCTATATTGCGGATGCTGCTTCGCCCACTCGTTGTCCTCACGGACGAGACAAAGCGTTGAATAAATTTGCAGACCCATGTCGAGAATGTCCTGCGATAGATTCGTGCCATCACTGTCACGTACGGCATCTACACCCCATCTTTCGACGAGATCACCTATGACCTCTTCCATCCCTGTTTCACCAGGCAGTGTAAATCTTCCTTTGTCCACGTAACTTCCCTCCATGTCTTTGTTGTTCAGCCCTTAATTCCGCCTGCGCTTATTCCTTGGAGCAATTGCTTTTGTCCTATCACATATAAAAGAATTGTTGGAATCAGCACTAGGATCAGCGCGGCAAAAAGTGCACTCCAATCTGTAGCATAACGTTGAACCTCAAAAAGATTGGCTAAACCTACTGGCAATGTTTTTTTGCTATCACTTTGAATTAAGACCAACGCCAGCGGATACTCATTCCAAAAGCCCATCGCTGCCAGCATACAGACCGTCACAATGCCCGGTTTAGCAAGCGGCGCAACAATTCTGACGAGCACTCCTGTGTTGCCACAACCGTCAATCTTAGCGGCTTCTTCATAATCTCTAGGGACGGACCGCAGAAATCCACTTAATACAAAGATGGCAAAGGGAAACTGCAGAACAGCATAGATTAAACTGAGCATCCCGCGATTGTCCAACATCCCGAATGAATTCACCTGCAGAAATAAAGGAACCATAATGTAGGAGGCTTGCAGAAAGATACAGGCCATATAAAGGTTAAGGATTAGTTTGGAGCCCCAAAACTTAAATCTCGTTAAGACATAAGCCATAGGAACTACAAAAATAACTAGAATCGCCGTGGATAACATTACAAGAAAGATAGAGTTCAGGAAATAACTCCCCATCTTGGATTTCTGAAAAGCGCGTACATAGTTATCAAAGTGTAAGGCTTGTGGTAAGGAGAAGGGGTCGGTTAGAAATTCCGTATTGCTTTTAAATGAAGCTAAGAGATTCCATACAAACGGATATAACAAAACAATGGTGGCTACAATCAGAAACAGCCGCGTGATCCAGTTGGCAATATTCATTTTTATAAGACTCTGTTGATTGCTCGTCATCCTTCTCCCCTACCCTTCTGCTCGATTTGTAAGTAGTCTGGACAGAAAAGAAAGCACAAAGGCGAACACCAGCGTAAAAATAGCAATAGCCATGGCATAACCAAAGTTCGCATTTTGGAAAGCTTGCGTGTACATGTAGTGGAGTAAAACAGTAGTTCCACCTGCCGGACCACCGCCAGTCATTACAGTTACAACTATAAAACTTAAATTAATCGTACCTGCCAGGGACAACACAAACGTAATGCCAATAATATCTTTTAGCAGAGGGATCGTAATGCTGGTAAGCTTCCGGAAATATCCCGCACCATCAATAGTCGCCGATTCAAACACATCCGCAGAAATCCCGTCAATCGCAGCGATATACATGACCATATAATAACCAACCGCTTGCCAGATCAGTGTAACGGCTACACACCACAATGCTGTTCGGCTATCTCCAAGCCAAGGTCTGCTCAGTTGATCTAATCCGATGCTCCCCAGAATATTATTCAAAATGCCCATGTTGGGATGAAACACAAAGGACCAGATAATTCCGACTACCGTCAAAGAGATGATACTAGGGAAAAAGAATACGGTTCGGTAAAATCCTCTTTCCTTCAGCTTCGTCTGCGTTAATAGAAAAGCAAGCACCAGCCCAAAAATCAATGTAATTACTGGCACAACCAGCATCAGTTTAAATGTATTGCTCAGAGCTTTGAGGAACATCTCATCTTGAAACATATATTTATAGTTATCCAAAAAGATAAACTTGTTCTCATCACTCATCCCGGTGGCATCCGTAAAAGACATAAAAAATGCCCGAAAGGTTGGAATAATCATAAATACGAGGGTTAACAAGAGCGTAGGAATCGTGCATACCGCTATGAATAGCTTAGGATTTCTGGTTTTCGCTGTCCTAATCTTTGATTTTCTCTGTCTAGGAGCTACTTCTGCCAGCTGCATTTCAGACATCTTTCTCACTCCTCTTCATACAAAATGCATCCCGTTCATAGATAACCTTATCCATTCCTAACAGGATGCATTTGCATGAGATACTATAGATTATTTACTAGCCGCTTTCTCTTTACGAATCTGTGCAAAAGCTTTTTCCACATTATCCATCCATTGATCCGTGGTCATCTGGCCTGTCATCACTGGTGTGACCGTATTCTTGAACATTTCAGTGACTACACTAACCTTGGAACCCTTCGGTAACGATTGCCAGCCCTGTAGAATAGAAATGGAACCATTATAAGCCTCAAACATGTCATAGACACCTTTAGTTAAAAATGGCTTAGACAGCTCCTTCGCATCGTTAAGCGCATACGCCCCATTCGCTTTTTCCGCGAATAGTTTCACAGACTCATCGGTATATAGGAACTTCAAGAATTCCTTAGCGAGCTCAGGATTTTTAGCCTTAGCAGGGATGGAGAATTGCTCGTAGCTGGAAAGCACATACTTCTGATCACCTTTATTGAACACAGGTACTGTTGTCATCCCAAATTCAAACCCATTTTCTCTAGGTGAATCCTTCATTTCATTTTCCATCCAGTTGCCGTTTACGATAAACAAAGCTTTACCCATCATCATATCGGTCTGCGACTGTGTATGGTTCAAGGCAACCGTGCCGTCCATCAGATAACCGTCTTTAGAGATTTTATAGAAAATATCCAGTACTTTTTTGATCGTGTCGTTCTTAAATGAACCTTCTTCATATGCAAAGACTTTATCCAGCGTTTCTTTCCCCCCCGCACTGGCAATGGCCGGGTAGAGAATTTCCTCCAAATAATCCGGATAGATGCCTTGATAAGTGAATAAAGCCCGCTTCGTTTTAGTTCCATCTGCATTAACCAGGTAGTTCTCCTCTTTGTTCAGCTCATCACCTAAAGCAAAGAACTCCTCCCAAGTCTCAGGAACACTCCAGCCTTTTTCTGCGAACAGTGTTTTATTGTAAATCAAGCCCATCGGTCCAGCATTAAAAGGTGCGAGATACGTCTTTCCATCTTGATAAGGCTGAAATCTTGTACTGTCCAGCATCCCCGGAAGAATCATGTCCTTAAGTGTCTCCTCTTTATCAAGCGCTTTGCTTTCAAATACATCGCTGATATCTAGCAGTCCTTTTTCTTTAATTAATGAAAGCACGATGCCACTTTGCTCTGTATCTGTAACAGACAGGAAGTCGGGAGGATTACCCGCAACAATCTGCGGCCGGATTACTTCACCAACTTTTGGATTAATCGTCATGTTCACTTTCACACCTGGATAAGTACTTTCGAATTTGCTGACAATTTCATTCCAATAATCCGCACCATATCCCCCTTGGAATACAGCAATACTAAGTTCCTTGTTATCAAAATCTTTAGCAGGTTCTTCTTTAGTATTCTCGGCGTTCGTTGTACTTGTAGCTTGCGCTGTGCTCGCAGCTTTCGTTGAATCCGATTCATTAGAGGCAGCAGGTTTATTATTGCTGTTCCCGCAGCCGAGCAACCCCACACCTAGCAGCATTACTGCTAATAATGTACTCATAGTCTTTTTCATAAACGCCCTCCTTAAGATATTCTTGTAAACGCTTTTTTAATAATCTAAGTATAGAAGGATTTACGCTATATTTACATTTACAATACAAACCTACCTATGTATTATCTTATCCATCTTCCAATGCGAGCTCGTATAAGCTTATTCATCAGGGTCACATAACCTGTAAACTTAGCCGTTAACGGAATGGATAATATTATCCATTCCATAGATTATTCTCACTTTTCGCCGCTGCATATATATTCCATTGTTCTTTTTATGTTAACTTGTAAGTAAAAGATAGTGAATGGGAGGTCATCCACCTGAGTCGACGTAAAGGGAAGCTGCATTTTCCTAATCCTCCGCAAATCATGCGCAAGGTTAAAATTCAAAATCGCTTAACCGTCATTTTCTTAATCGTTTCTGTGATCCCAATCATCTTTATAGGTTTCTACTCCTACACCATTTACTCCAAATCCATTAACAATAAATTAAGTAAATCCACATTTCAGGCTTTAACGCTGCTTAATCGAACGATGTTAAGTGAACTTAACAACTATCAATATCTTGCAGGCTCTGTTTCTACCAATAGTATTATTCAGGAGCGTTTATCGGCAGCACCAAATGAACCCGCTCCTAGCAATGCTGCCATTAATCATGCCATGGACAATTTATATAGAACCATCTACCCCGGATATGTCCAGAACGTTCGGGTCATCGACGCCAAGAACCAACCTATCTATGAATTAGGCTACGACGGCATCCCCAATCCTAAGTATGAAGAAATTATGAAACAAGTAGAGCTGAATGCCCCTTATGACAGTCTTAACTACGTAAAAAGCTATCGCGCTTACAATACCATTGTCCTGGGCCGGAAAATTTTTGATCAAGATGACATTGGCGTTCCCTTAGGTCATGTGTTTGTTTTTATTGGTGGGGAGTTATTTTCAAAAGTCATTCTTTCCAGTGTGGATTTAGGTACAGGTTCCAGTCTCCTTATTATGAATAGGGAGGGAAAAGTAATGTCCTCGAATCAAAAGGATACTCCGCTAGGAGAACCCTATTATAAAGATGAGCTTTTTAAGCAAATCAAGACACAAGAGGCAAAGAAAAACCATTCCTTCCAAGGCATGGTCAATGGAAAAATGCAGCAAATCTCTTATATTAACAATAATCAATTAGGCTGGTACATGATTTCTACCGTCCCCTTCTCTTATATCAATTCAGAGACAAGTAAAATCACCACTGGACTACTTATTGTTGTCAGCATCATTGTAGTCGTGTGTATTCTAATTATTATCGTATTGTATAAAAGCATCCTGAAACCAATCAAACAAATCATCGTCTTCTGCAACCAAATTTTTTATGGTGATCTATCGAGTCGGATCGAAGATCACAGCAACGATGAAATGGGCGTGTTGGCCAATAGAATTAACAGCATGGTCAGTAGAATGGAACAGCTGATGAAGGATCAAAAGAAAGATCTGAAAAGAAGACGTTCGCTCGAATTGCAAATGCTGCAATCGCAAATTAATCCTCACTTTCTTTTTAATACACTTAACTCCTTACGATGGCTGGCGATGATTAACCAGGTTCCCGTCCTTAGCGACGGCATCTCCTCACTAGCTGAATTGCTGCGTAGTACCATTATCGATCAAGATGAGCAAATCACCATCAAGCAGGAGCTGAACAATCTGGATCATTATTTTGCCATTCAAAAAATACGTTATGCCGACAGGTTTGACATTGAATATGACTTGGATGAGTCTTTATTACAGAGCATGATCCCCAAGCTCATCCTGCAGCCGATCGCAGAGAACGCGATTCTTCATGGGGTTACAGATATAGGAGGAAAAGTTCTAATCCAAATTAAGGTATACGCAAAAAATGAATATACCCTTATTATTGAAATCATCGATAACGGAAAAGGGTTTGACACCACCAAATCAGAAAAGGCTGACAATCTGTCGGGTATCGGAATTTCAAATGTGGCCGATCGCATTAAACTTCAATACGGTGAGAGTTACGGGCTGTTCATCACAAGCTCTATGGGTCATGGAACCTGCTGCCGCCTGATTATCCCTATACAAACATACGAACTTAAGGGGTGATACTATGTATCCTATGTATAATGTAATGCTAGTGGATGACGAACCTATTGTTAAAGTTGCGCTCAGAACCATGATTCCATGGGAAGAGCTTGGATACATGATCTGTGCTACTGCCTCTGACGGAGTTGAAGCCTTAACACTTGTAGACAAGTTTAATCCCCATATCATCATTACAGATCTCAAAATGCCTAATATGGATGGTTTACAGCTGATAAAAGAACTGAATAACAGAGGGTTTGCAGGAAAAATTCTGGTGGCGAGCAACCACGGGGAGTATGAGTTAGTTCGTGAAGCCCTAGTGCTTGGTGCTGTAGATTATATGCTGAAGATTAGTATGAAAACGGGGGATCTGATCTATTTGCTGGAGAAATCTACGAAGCTAATTCAAGAGCAGCTTCAATCTAGGCAGCAGCAGGAGACCCAAACTCAGTTATTGCAGCACAATTTAAAAAGTGTGAAAAATGCGCTTCTAAAAGATTATTTCACCGATCCTTATTACGATGTGCGGCAGCTTGAGCAGCATGATGCTATAACGTTCGCTTTCAGCGAAAGCAGCTGTTATTTATTCTACATTACTTTTGAGCAGAATAACGCCACCCATAACGAAAGACAAAATCACATCTCCGTATCCTTTATTGAAAACATCATCTTAGATATCTTGGAGACCGTAGATCAGTTGGAAATTATTCAGCTTGAATCTAATGGGCTGCTGCTTCTAATCTCCTGTGATACCTTAGACGATCATCAAATTATCCGCACAGACTTTATCCAGAGGGTCATTCGGTTAATCAAAATGTATATTTCTATCACCCCTACCATTGTTTTTTCTGATCCTGTACGGGGATATGCTGAAGCAAAACGAACCCTAGAACGATGTAAAGAATCCTTGCTAATTCAATTTTACAACGAAATAACGATTATAGATCCAAAGGATGTCCATTTAAAGGATACGCTGGACTTCGAGGATGTACATGATTTCTCAACGCAATTAATTCAGAACTGGAAGCTTTCAGGGGTTGAAGCCGTTACTCAAGCAACTCAGCAATTTCTTGACATCTGTAAATCCAAGCAAATTAATCCTGCTGAAACCAAAAAGTTCATTGTAAATTGTCTGCATTATCTTCCCTTATGCGATGCCCATCTCATTGTCGAGGATCCAAAGCTTTTGAAGAACTATATAGAAAATATCGCCAGCAGTAAACGTACCACTGACGTTCTATCTATAATGGAGCTTGTGTTCCAATTATTCTCCCATCAAAAGCAACAGATCGTAACTACACACAATAGAGATGTTAAACAAGCGATTGACTATATCAACACACATTATCAGAAGAAGCTGACCTTATCTCTGATTGCCAAGCATGTCAACTTAAGTGAGAACTATCTGTCCAGAATCTTCAAAGAAGAAGTGGGGCAAAGCATCATTCACTACATTAATACTGTGAAAATGGAAAAAGCCGCAGATTTAATACTTAAAGGGAATCCATACATTAAAGAAATTTCCACGCAAATCGGTATACACGATCAATTTTATTTCACCCGGTTATTCAAAAAACACTTTGGTGTTAATCCTAGTGAATATAAGAATCACGTTCAGGCCACGCTTGGTTCAGGAAATTAAGACCATTCCAACTCTTTTTATTGGAATGCGGTTCCTGATTTTATGATCCTTTCACAACCTGAATGAACCCTTCTTTAGGTGCAAATATGGAATTAAACAACAATTCTTTTGTTTAACCGCTCCAGCTGCAGAAGATGATGACGATAGTGCATTTCAATAAGTAGGAACCATTCCTCCGCGCATAATCCACCGAATCGCGGGTGAGAAACGGTATTTTGTTTGGATGCTTTCTCAAGAGAGGGTTCGATCTCTCTCATTCTTTGGATGACTGTACGTAACCCTTGAATTAATTGTTCTTTGCTCTCCGGCTGCTCCGGCGTATATTGGGCGGAAGGCGGAACCTGAATACGAATGGGCGGAAAGCTTCCTTGCGCAAATATAGCCGCACCATCCTCAGTTTTCCCCACATGAGCTACTAAGGGATCTTGGTCGAGCACAAGGCATTGATCAATATTACGAAGCTGCATATACAGCGCCGAGTTAATGAGATGCTGAAACATCTGTCCGATGGACCACTCGTTTTCACTCGGCTTTTGCTTCAGCTGCTCCAGATTGAATCGCTCCAATTCTTGAATATAGTATGTCGCAGTTTCTTCAAATCGTTGTAAGGCTTCTTTTGTTGTAATCATCATATATCAGCTCCTGTAGTCATTGATGGTCCAAGTATACAAAAACGCTACTGACAGCGTTATGTCAGTAGCGTTTTAACATTATTTCTATTTCATTTCTAACCTGATCACGGAAAGATTCGGGCTCCAGCACAACCATACCGCCTCCCCAGCCAAGCACCCATTGCAGCAATTCCCCTGGCTCGCGAACGCGAAAAGTAACAAGTAACCCCTCCGCATGCTCCTCAATAGTTTCCATATAGAAATTATTTGATTCCCTTACCTTATCGGCTATGTCAGCTTGGACTAAGATAAGCACATGAACGTTGCGATCATCAGGAGGTTGGTATACCTCCAGATGAAAATCTGCTGGCAGTATAAATTCATCTTCCAGATTAATAAGCTCCCTCATTCGGGATAACCGGAAATGACGGATGTCTTGACGCAATTCACACCAGGCGATGAGTACCCATGACCCGTGATGAAGCACAAGTCCATAAGGAGCAACCGTACGAACACTTTGACGGTTCCCATCGGCTTCGGCGATTCTTTTGGAATAACGAAATCTTATTTTCCTTCCCTCCAATATCGCTCCACGAATGGCTTCCAAACATGCCTTCTCTTGTATGGGTGCTATATCTTCTACGGATGCAAATAAACGAAAACTTTTGCGAATCTGTGATGCTTCACTGCGGATGGCTTCCGGCAGGATAGCTTCTATCTTTGCTTTAGAACTTCTAGCCTTATTACCATAGTGTGCATCAAACCGCTGCTCGATAAAATCAGTTCCGATAAGCAATGTCACTGCTTCATCCAGCGTGAAACTAACGGGTGGCAGGAAATACCCCTCGATTAAGGAGTAACCCTGCCCTGGCGCTCCTATAATGGATACGCCCGCTTCACTCAGTGCCTGAATATCCCGATAGATCGTTCTTACGCTCGTTTCAAACCTAGCAGCCAAATCCTCCGCCCGCAACATTTTGTTACGCTGCAGTTCAAGCACTATAGCTAACAACCGGTCCATTTTGTTCATACGACTCCCCCTCCCCGAACAATCTCATCAACAGCTCGTCGATACCCACCCGAGTTCCGAAACGATTCACTGATATTGGAGACAGCTTTTTTATAAGATAAATCGCTTAATACATGATCTACGGCTTCTCGTAGGTGATTTGCAGTTAAACTTTGCATTTGTAACTTAATGCCTGCTCCGACATGGACGACTTGCTTCGCAATTATTGGCTGATCCGCACTTTGTGGAATTACAATTAGCGGAACCCTGTAATAAAGCCCTTCATTGATACTGTTCATTCCACCATGTGTAATAAATAACTTTGTGTATTGCAGTATATCCGTTTGTGGAACATAATTTTTCACGAAAAAGTTTTGCGGAATTTCCCCTAAATCAGTGATTTGGACTTTATCTCCAATTGACATCACAATAGTGTGCTCCGTGTTCCCCAATGCTTCAAAACAAAGTTTATAGTATTCAATGGCTTGGTTAAAAACTGTGCCGAGTGAAATGTAAATTAGACTTTTCCCCTTAATTGCCATGAGATCGAATTTTTCTGGAGCTAATCGTGAAGAGATGGAGGGTCCTACAAAGATATAAGACGGGTCAAAAGCTTCTCCCTCAGGTTGAAACTCCCTAGTTGTATAAACGATAGTAAGTGGGGCAGGATTACAAAACACTTCATAAGGGGATTGGATGTCCACATCATATTTGCCCTTCACCATTTGCGTCAAGCTTTGGAATTTATCCTTTATAGGATTAGTTACTTCTGCAGGGACTGTAGTATAAAATCGTTCTAACATGTCATCGAATGCTGCTTTTGTCTGCGCAAAAGAAGTACAGGAGCTAATGGCCGGAAGCTTAAGAATTTGAGCTAGCAAACGTCCACAACCAAACATAGAATCATGGATGATGTAATCAAAATGCTCCCCTTTGATCTGTTCAAGAACGCTTGGAATAACTATATCTGCCGTAAGTAAAAGGCCGTTGATTCTTTCCAGTACATAATTTCTTCCACCTGAGATAAAAGCTTGTATAAATTTCTGATCGTCAAATGTTCGTACTGTAGCCCCCGTCATTTCCATACGCTCTCTGTAAGCTTCTATACAAAAGTACACTACCTCTTCGCCACGCGAAATAAGCTCTTCCACAACGCCAATCGTGGGATTGATATGTCCCTCTGATCCACCATTAATAAATAACACACGCGCCAATTGTAATCCTCCTTAACTATAAATCATTTTTATATTAGATATTATAAACATTAATTTTACTTATATCGCTCTAAAAGGGTATAGTAATATAGGCTTTAAAACCATTTTAATAATATAGAGTATACCCTTATTAGAGGAGAGATCATATTGGAAAGAGTAGTTGGAACAGTTGTACGTGGACTTCGCGGACCTATCATTAACAATGGGGATAACATTGAAGAAATCGTAGTTCAGACGGTATTGAATGCAGCAACAGTCGAGGGTTTTTCGATCGAAGATCGTGACATTGTGACCGTAACTGAATCCATTGTTGCTCGGGCACAAGGAAACTATGCGACGATTGACAATATTGCTGCTGATATAAAGGGGAAATTCGGCGAAGAAACCGTAGGTGTTATTTTTCCAATCCTTAGCCGTAACCGGTTTGCTAACTGCTTACGCGGTATTGCCAAAGGGGCACAAAAAGTAGTCCTAATGTTAAGCTATCCAGCTGATGAAGTAGGCAACCACCTTGTAGACATCGACGAACTAGATGCTAAAGGTATCAATCCATGGACGGATGTATTAACAGAAGCTCAGTTCCGTGAGTTTTTCGGCTATATTAAGCACCCATTCACAGGGGTTGACTATATTGAATATTATAAAGGTTTAATTGAAGCTGAAGGTGTGGCTTGTGAAGTCATCTTCTCCAACAACCCAAAAACCATTTTAAACTATACAAAAAATGTATTAACTTGCGATATTCACACTCGCTTCAGAACCAAACGTATTCTCACAAACAACGGTGCTGAAAAAGTATTTGGCTTGGATGATATTCTTACACAATCAATCGATGGCAGCGGCTTTAACGAAGCCTATGGTCTGCTAGGATCAAATAAAGCAACAGAAGAAAGTGTAAAGCTATTTCCAAATAACTGCCAGCCTATCGTGGATGGTATCCAAGCAAAAATCAAAGAAATGACAGGTAAAACTGTAGAAGTTATGGTTTATGGCGATGGAGCATTCAAAGATCCAGTCGGAAAAATCTGGGAGCTGGCAGATCCAGTTGTCTCCCCTGCTTACACCGCCGGACTTGATGGAACACCAAATGAAGTAAAATTGAAATACTTGGCCGATAACAACTTCTCTCATCTTCGTGGTGAAGAGTTAAAACAAGCTATTTCTAAATACATCCAGAATAAAAATGATGATCTAGTTGGTGCGATGGAAGCCCAAGGGACTACACCTCGTAGATTAACTGACCTGATTGGATCATTATCTGATTTGACTTCTGGTAGTGGCGATAAAGGAACACCAATGATTTATATCCAAGGTTATTTCGATAACTACACAAAATAAGAGTAGTACAACAAAGGGAGTCTCTAAACGAGGCTCTCTTTTTTACTTTCTGGGTTATAATAAAAGCAAACAGCGGCATGCGGAGGATACTATGAACATAAGAAGGATTAAATATTTTATAGATCTCGTGGAATGCAGAAATTTTACGGAAACAGCTAAAAAGAACTATGTATCGCAGACCACCATTAGCCAACAAATCGCCGCGCTTGAAGAGGAATTCAACATTCAATTGATTGACAGAAAGCAGATCCCTATTGAGCCAACCAAAGCCGGATGGCTTTTCTATGGCGAAGCCCTCATCCTCTGGAAGCAATATAACCATATGAAGATGAGCATGGAAAACTTTCAAAAGTATAATACGCAATCCTTGAGTATCGAATATGCGGCGATGACGGATATCCAAAGTTTGTTGAAATTGATTCCCTCGTTTCAGGATCATCATCCGAATATTAAGCTGGAACTGAATAAAGTATTGCTAAAAGATATTGCAGAATACTTGCAAAAAGGGATTTACGACGTGGCTATTGCCTTTGATTCCGAGTTTCAAGGAAAAGAGGACATTGTAACCTATCCCTTGTATAAGGGACGTTATTGTGCGGCTGTGAGTCACCACCATCCCCTGTTTCATCATGAATCGATCGCCAAAGAGGAGTTATATGAACATCCACTAGTCATGCTGAATCCAACAGCTATTGGAAACTCTTATCATCTAATGATCCAGCATGCAATTGAAGACGGCTATCAGCCGAACATTCTTCGAACCGCAGACGATGTGGAGACAGAATTGTTTTATATCATCACGGAGAATTTGATTGGCTTTTTCCCGGATAACTATCAGCTCGCTTATCTTCAAGATGAAGTCCGGCTAATTCCCTTAGATGATTCACACCATACCTTTGCAATCGAAGCAGGTTATCTCAAAAATAATACAAACCCGGCCTTGCCTTCCTTCCTGCAACAAATCCAAATTGGATTTAGCAATCGACCATAAGTTTTATGTGTTAGACTATGTTACTTTTTTCACATACTATAAGGGTATAATTCATTTCAACAAGGAGTGACAACGATCATGGGTAAATTATTGTTGACTGGTGTCGATGGAAATCTAGGGAAGCAAGCTGCGGAATATTTGTTGGAGCTGGTAGATAAAGACCAAATCATTTTTTGCGCTTACGATCCAGCATGTTTGAAAGAATATGCGGAACAAGGGATTGAAACACATGTGACCAACTTTAATAACAAGGACGGCCTTGCCGAAGCTTTTGCTCATGCCGATAAACTCGCTCTAATCTCCATGCCTTTTGTTGGAGAAAAACGCCAAAATGCACAAAAAAATGTGATCGATGCTGCCAAAGAAGCTGGAGTCAAACAGATCATTTATACTTCTCTAGTAAACGCAGCCGATGAAAGCAATCCAAGCGTAGAAAAAATCGACCATGTGTATACCGAACGTTATATTCAAAGCGTTGGGCTAGATTATATCTTCCTTCGGAATTCCCAATACGCGGAAGCCATGATTACCAATTACTTCACGTATGTGAAGGGTGACGGGGTATTAACAAACAATCAAGGTGACGGTAAAATGGCTTATATCTCGCGGAAGGATTGCGCAAAAGCCGTTGCGTATGCCCTAGCCTCCAATAATTATCAGGAAGCGATTCTAAATATCAACGGACTTGAATTGATGACAATTACCGATTTCATTAAGATTGGTAATGAAGTAACGGGCAATCATATCACCTACAAAGAAAACACGGATGAAGAAAATTATGCCGTATTCGAAGCAATGGGCGTGCCTAGAACCACCGACGGTGCATTTAAAGAAGGCTCCGAAGCACCCTTTTCTTCAGAAGGTATGGTTACTTTCGGACAAGCTATTCGTGAAGGAAAAATGGATGTTTATACAGACGACTTCAAACAACTTACTGGTCATGACCCTCTGACCGTGAAATATATGTTTGAACATGCCGATGAATTCCAGGTTGGCGAAAGACACTCTAAAGACAATTAAAAGCTGACACTCTTACTTCTTAGGCTAAATCACCCTCGTTTATTAAACGGGGGTGATTTCTTTTATACTGAGCGTGGCAAAAAAACTCCGTAAAGCTCAATCATATGCTCGCCCTGGAGATAATTAGGGGATTCCTCCCTTATTACCAGAGGATTCTGGTCATCAGACTAATAATCAGGGAATTCTTCCCTGAAATTTAACTGATTTGGCGGTAATTCTTGATATTGCTCTGTTTTTTAGGGAGTTATTCCCTAATTTCATTCATTTAGAGCAATTATCGGCTTTTATTAGGGAGGTTTTCCCTAATCCTCCGTCACGGTATAGATAGAACTGGCCAAGTATATCGGTATGCTCACTGTAGAACAAAATACACCTTTAACCGAACGGATGAACATCCGAATGGCTAAAGGTGTATTGTCTCTGTCTACTTTTTAATTAGAGTTAGTTCCAGATCTCTTCAGCAATTTCTTTAATATAAGCAAGCTTACGCCATTGCTGCTCTTCTGTCAGGTGGTTGCCTTCTTCCGTAGAAGCAAAGCCACATTGCGGGCTAAGGCAAATCCGGTTTAGATCAACGTATTGCTTCGCTTCCTCAATACGCTTCAGAATATCTTCCTTGCTTTCAAGCTCACCAAATTTGGATGAGAACAGACCTAACACAACCTGCTGATTGTCTTTCAAGAAACGCAATGGCTTGAAGTCACCTGCACGTTCGGTATCAAACTCCAGATAATAACCCGAGTAGTTATTGATATTAAGAAGCGTTTGCGCGATAGGCTCGTAGCCTCCACCTACTCCAGCATAAGTCGAAACATAATTGCCCCGGCATACATGGGTCGTTACAACAAGGTCTTCCGGCAGACCAGTTACAACTTCCTCATTCAATTTTGCAAGTTCGCTTGCATATTCAGCTACGTTCACGCCAATCTGATTCATAAATGCTATAAACTGTTCGTCGCAAAGCGCTCCCCACGTACAATCGTCGATCTGAATACTGCGGCAGCCCGCTGCATAGAAGGCCAGAATCGATGCTTTGTATGCTTTGGCAATATCCGAGATAAGCTCTTCGCGATTCGGGTATAATTCATTTGTGCTTTCCTTGTTTTCCGCCCGATCTAGCTCGAACAGGAATTGTGCAGCCGCAGGAATCGATTGACGCGCAACAACGTCCTCACCAGCAGCACCTTTTAAAAATTCATAATGCGAAACAAAAGGATGGCTGCTGTAGCTTATTTTCCCGGTCAGTCGGGCTGTTTCTGGTCTGGACTCTGCACCGTTAAATTGGTAACCTTGGTCAATAATTGTCCGATCTACACCGTCAAGTCCCCAGAAGAAGTCGAGGTGCCACCAAGAGCGGCGGAATTCGCCATCGGTTACTGCTTGAAGACCCACCTCTTTTTGTTTCTGCACGAGCTTAACGATTTCGTCGTTCTCTACTTCCTTCAACTGCTCGGCAGTAATTTCACCATTCTTGAATTTTAATCTAGCATCTTTCAACGCTTGGGGGCGCAGGAAGCTGCCCACGATATCATATCGAAATGGAGTAACGGTTCGTTTTTGGGGTACGGTTTGAATGCTCATATATTAATCTCCTCGTAAACAAATTATTAGAATAAATATAGCATAACCGACTGACTAAACCGATCTACCAATGAGCTATGACAGGTTATAAGTATTAACTATAGCTAGATTCAGCGTGATAATTAGAAGGGCATGATAAAAAAAGAAGAGGCGCATGAGTAGCGCCTCTTTCTTAATAAATCATATCGACGGATATTACATAGTAATTAGACTCCGCAGTCACCTCAAACCCAATCGACTGATAGAGGGATAATGCCTTTCTATTTTGAGTGACCACGCCAAGACGAATCTGGAAATCCCTCTGATCTCGCAAGATTTTAACTACCTCTGAAAGAATTTCACGTCCGTATCCTCTGCCTTGACACGAAGGAAGCACACAAAAATCATGTATAACCGCTGTATTTGTATCTAAATAATTGACTCTGATCATCCCAACCGGAATCATGTTGTCCACAGCAATGTAAGTAATCCGTGCCGGTTCTCTTGTACGAGTTAAATAATTCCTAGTCCAGGACTCTGAATCACCAAAAGCTTGTGATGAACATTTAACCATGAACTCTAAATCCTGATCTTCTTCTAATCGCACAGCTAAACCGGAGTGGCTTGATCCAGCGATTTGTGCCCGATTAAAAACCATGAGGAATTCAGACGGTGCAGCACTTGCCCCTAAATACCGTATATAATCCATCCCTGATTCAGAATTAGAAGGTATCCTAAAACGGCAAGTTTGTATGCCTTGCATTTGCATATCTGATGCGGCACTTTTCAGTAAGTCGTGGAATACACCTTGGCGACGAAAGTCCGGGTGAACCATTCCGTTAATATTAGCTTCGATGCCATCCGAAGTATACCAACTGAGAAATCCGACTAATTGGTTATCGATCTGGCACAAGAATGCCTCATCTCCGTCTATCTCCTTAAGGCTTTCTATACCCACCCTCAAACTTGATCTGTCGGACGTCTTGCAAAGATGTTCTAATATGCGGATTTGATCAATCGATTGCTTTGAATAGTCTTTCATTGTACTAATTTTATATTCTTGCATCTAGTACCCTCATTAAGAAGGAAATACGCAGTTTATGGACGAGTAGGCGTTATCCTTCTAAATTCTGTCCACCTAATGATAGTTACCAATGGAACCGCCTCCTAAAAGTCAATGTCTTCACTCTAAACCAGGGTAATCATAAAACAAACCTTATAACTAAAAAAATGATAGCAATTATAGCCACAACGATCAACAGATTGGTTACCTCACTCCAGAATCCTGGAACGCCTTCAGTATGATATTTTTGCGCATTTACATCATGGTTTGCTTTATGGCCTGCAGGGTCCGACAAATTGGGATTAGGTCCTGAATTAAAAAAGTCAGACATAAATACAACTCCTTCCCATGAATATAAACCATATTATACCAGTTCATTGCCATTTTAACGACAACTTAATGCCACCTTCAATATATCGTTTGTCGGAGGCTCTTAGGGAGATTTTTGACAACCATATCGTAAGAATGATCAATCATTAAATAGATATCCGACTCTGGTAAGGAGCCATCCAAAACAATCGTATTCCAGTGTTTTTTGTTCATGTGGTATCCTGGCCGAACGCTCTCATGCTGCTCTCGCAAGTTCCCTGCAATCACCGGATCACATTTTAGATTTATGTAAGCATAATTCCCCTTATTCTCAAATATAAGCGCGAACATTTTACCGGCAATTTTGATCACCATTGGATCGAAGCCGAAAGGAAAATCCTTTGTTGCTCCATTCTTTTGTAAACAGTATTCGATAATATTATGGGTCAAAATCAGTCCCTCACCTTCTTCATTAAAACGAATCCTGTATACCTTATATCAAATATTATAACTGAAATAAACCTAACACTCTTGCCCTTGGCAAAATGAACTCGTGAGTAATCCTTTCAAGTGCACGAAACCTGAATAACCTTAAATACGTTAAAGTAATATACAAATCTACAGGAGGTTTTTATAATGAGATACAGTGCTGCAGGCGCACCAATAACCTGTCCTTGCTGTCAAAACGATACCTTTGATCTGGATTATAAACTGCTTAACACAAGCGGCGCATCATTTTTAGGCTTTGACTGGGCGAACAAAAACGCTGCCATCCTTATTTGTAAGCGATGCACCCATATTTCATGGTTTATGAAAGAACCAACATCTGATTAGTGTTTGGTAAAAATAAAGTATTAGACTGGATCCATTAAAACAAGCAGCGGCGGACCAAGACTTGATAAATAAAGTCTTAGACTGCCGCTGTTGTCGTTCCAATAACGTTCCTCGTGAGCGTAATCACCTTAAGTGACAAGGTCATCTTACCGTCTGGTAAACGAGACCTATGGCTCCAGAATCAAAGGTCTTGTTTTCGATTAGCTTAAGATTTCTCTTCTCCTTGAGACCTTGGAATAATGGCAATCCCTTACCGATCAGGACGGGAGAAACCGTAATTTTATACTCATCAATTAAATCAAGCTGCATAAGGTGGTGTGCGAATCTAGGACTGCCGAGGATGACCATATCCTTGCCGGGCTGCTGTTTGAGGTTATTGATCTCTTCCTCGACAGCTTCTTTCACGAGTCTGGAATTATTCCATTCGACTTTCTCCAGCGTCGTGGAAAAAACGATCTTAGCTGTCTTTTCGATCCACTCGGCATGATTCCGTTCATGCTGCGAAGCTGATGGGTTCGAAGGGACAGATGGCCAGTAACTGTGCATCATCTGATAAGTCCCACGTCCCCAAATGACAGTGTCGGCAGTACTCAGAATTTCTTTCGCATGGTTCTCCAAATCAGCATCGTAGGAAACCCAGCCAATGTCCATTTCACCATTCGGCCCTTCTACAAAACCGTCAAGCGATGCGTGAAGAAATAGAACGAGTTTTCTCATTTTCAGTTCTCCTTTGTTCATGAGGGATATCTACATTAGACATTAACTACATTTTAGCAGAATTCAACTTGGGTTGTTTCTTATGGATTGCTAATCTCAAACGCTCTTTTCTTCACTTTGGTATTTTTATCCACATCAACATTTTAGCAAACATACGTTCGTTTGTAAATGCACCTTTTTCTAATTTTCAAATCATCTTTCATTTCTTTAGAGCCGGCATTTTTCTGTGTTTCGTTTGTTGTTCGAATGCAAATGCAATCCGAATGAGTGTCGGTTCACTAAATGCCGTTCCTGCAAATGTGATCCCAAAGGCTCTTCCATTCTCTTGAAAGCCTGCGGGCACTGCTATAGTTGGATAACCTGCTCTAGCACTTAAATCAGCTCCGACATAAGCAGGAAACAGGATTGCATCCAATCCATACTTTTCTAAAGCATGATCGATCCCTATATTTTGCGAATAATATAAGTCAGAGATAGACTCTACAATATATTCCGAATGATTCAACGGTTTATCTAGCTGTGATCGATAGTTCAGCATATCTTGTCCATATTTCAAAGCCTTTTCCGAATTCCGCTCGTTCCATTCAATCAATTCATTTAGGTTATGGACAGGAAGTTGAGCCGGAAGGTTATATAAGTAATTTTCAACGGAATGCTTAAATTCAAGATTCATTTTGTTATATTTCCACTCTCTATGGAACGATGGAATATCTATATCTTCTATTATGTTGGCTCCAGAATCTTTTAATTTAGCCACAGCATCATTAAATAAATGTTCATCATATTCACCCATGTCACAATAATTCTTAGGTAGAGCATTTCTAAAAACGCCTATGGTCGCTTTATTTAATCCGTCTTTATCCAAAAATGCTGTGTAGTCCATAGTAGAATATTCATTTTTACAAGTAGCAGGATCACTTTCATCTTTTCCCGTAAGTGCATTTAATAAGATCGCAACATCTGTCACATTCCTTGCCATAGGTCCAGCTGTATCCTGAGAATATGACCATGGAATTATGCCTGATCTACTTATTAGACCTACAGTTGGCTTTAAACCAACAATTGCGTTTTGCACAGCTGGACTTAAAATAGAGCCAGACGTCTCTGTCCCCACGGCTACTGTTGAAAAATTGGCTGCAACAGAAGCGGCAGAACCCGTACTGGAACCCCCCGGAAAATGATCCCCGTATGGATTTTTGGTTTGTCCTCCTATTGAGCTATACCCAGCCCACATGGATGATGACATCCCATTTGCCCATTCCGTCATATTTGTTTTTGCAAGTATAATTGCCCCAGCATCCCTTAGTTTTTGGACAAGAAAAGCATCGTTTGAGCTAACATGGTTTTCCAAAGCTAATGCGCCAGCGGTTGTATGCATTTTATCATTCGTTTCAATATTTCCTTTCAATAATACAGGCACACCATGTAAAAGACTTCGTGCTCCGCTTAATTTTCTCTCCTGATCTAATGCCTCGGCAATAAAAATCGCATCTGGATTCATTTCCATAATAGAGTTTATCATGGGACCACTCTGGTCAAACGTTGCTATCCGATACATGTAATACATAACAAGTTCCCTAGAACTAACATCCCCTCTATCCATTGCATCCTGCAGTTCGAGTATCGTTATTTCTTCACTCTTTATTTTTGCTAATTCGAAGATATGCTCCATGATAACTCCTGCTTTCCATTTGGGTCATTTATGTAATAGTGTCATGTTCATATATTTTGGTGGGCCGTCCCCACTCGAAGTTATCCAGACCTATCTCCTTAAATCCATATTTCTCATAATAAAGAATATGATCCGTCGCCAAGTAGACTTTTGCATAACCTAGTTGTCCAGCTATTTTTCTGGCATGCTCCAACAAAACGGATCCTAGTGCTTTGCCTCTCTCACTTTCGTCAATAAACAATGGCGCAATCCAAGGTGATAAATCTTTTCGAGTTATAAATTCCTGCTCAATTAATTGATAAAACCCGATGATTACATCATGTTTCAACAGCAAAAATGTAAAAGGAAACTCCTCATCTTTTGAGATTAAACTTTCTTGTATATTGGGGAGCACAACTTGTTGTACTTTTGGCCACCGTTCTTTGACATACTCAATAAGCTCATTTTGACGAAGAGGACATTCTTGTAAGGATTTAATATCTAGCATCTAACCATCCCTTCTTGTAAAAAGAAATTCCTATACCCATGTCTGCTCTCACAATAGTCATCCACCAGCTCTCAAAATGCATAGCAGCAAGCCCCGAGTGGGGCTTGCTGTAGGTTGTAAATACTAAAGTAGGTTATAACGCTGGTTCACTTCATTACTTGGAAACCGGTGTATAGATCAGGCAGCGCAGCGTCTTCTCGGGATAGCGCAGCTCTGCCGTGTAGGTGCTACCGTCTTTCAGTTTGACCAAGACCGCTACCACTCCGCTTTTGTCATATGCACTGTCTTTAATGATAGAGGAGCTGGTTATCGCACGGGTCTCGCCCTGCTTGTCCACCACAATGGATTTAGCGGCTTGAAGCCAGCTGGAATCCTGGCTAATCTTTTTATTTATAGCTGCTGTAATCGGAGTTCTCTTGTAGGACAGATCCACTATCGTGGTATCAAGTACGGTCCCGCTCTTTGCATCCACGAAAGTATTATACATGAAATAAGACTTATCCTGAGCCCGCAGTGTCTCTGCCCGGTAAGGTAGAAAATTAACGAACCATTGCCCTTTCGAATCAGGAAAAGGCTTATGATATGAGGTCTGAGCCTGCAACTTTGAGAGATCGACACCGAATAGACGGCTTACGCTCTCTTTTGCTCTGCGTAGGGCTTCATCCTGACTGATGTCCTTCTTATCTGGCTGTGCCACGACAAGATTGAGGCTTACCACATAATTAAAACGGTAATTCCAGTCGATCAATTGCAGCATTTCTTCATCGGTCAGTTCGCGCTTAGGAAATACATAGGTAAATTTGCTTTGATCCAGATAAAATTCGGAGCTCCCTGATTTCAAAGGTAGCTTCTGCTTGGGCCGTAAACCATCGTACTTGTATTGATCATCCAATAACATCCGCCGCTTATTCTCCTGATCCGTAAATTGCCGCGTAAGCTGTTCATCCTTGCCGGTGAGCCTGGCCTTCTCTGCATACTCATTAATCTGCTTAATTTCTTCAGCGGTGACTGTGCGCTCAAAATACGACTTGATCGTCGAGACTGGTGTTTTGGTTGCAACCTTAAGTACCGGGATCTGGCTGCTCGCCAGTTGAACAGCAGGCTTCTGGTTGAGTTCTTGCGTGTAGGAAACGTTCGCTTGAGACACATTCTGGTTCACTGTAGTGTAAGCGACGATTTTGGGCACTGCCAAAGCAGTCAGGGCCAGCAGACCACCGGATATCGCGATCACCCCAAGGGCTGATTTCACATTTTTACTCTTCATTTCTCATAACCTCCATAGTGTAAGTGGGCTTGACTTACATGTACTTTAAGTTACGAATGTTATAAAGTACGAAGCCCCTTGTTATGAAGTTGTAAAATCAGTTACAGACTCGTTCTAAATATTGGAGCCAAGCAACAGATCAAGGATTGGGAAGCATGCACTGCCCATGTTGACATAGTCACAATTACTCATAACAGAAATAGCGATTTTTTCATCGGGAAGCAGGAACAGATTGCTTAAGAATCCAGTATCCCAGCCGGAATGTGAGAGAATACGAGAACCTTTATATTCTCCTAGAAACCAGCCCAATCCTATCTGTGCATTTTCCGGATCATAGCCCGTTTGTGCATGAGGTTTCCACATTTCATCATAGCTACCTGGCTGGAGGATTTCATTGCCGTTCCCGGCTGTTCCACCGTTTAGATGAATCAGCAGATATTGGCACATATCTTCGGCATGGGTATATAAAGTGGAGCTAGGTGCATGGGCCCTGTTATATGGAAAAACACTACTAACGCAGCCACCACATTCATGGGTAGCTCCAAGCACATGAGGTGCAGCAATATAAGCTTCAACCTCCTGTTTAAGAAAAGAACTGGACTGCATTCCTGTTGGTTCAAGAATATTTTTTTCCATATACTGCTCGAAGCTCATATCGCTGACTTTTGCTATCATATCTCCCAAGATCTCATATCCTATATTACTATAGGCAAATTTCTCTCCCGGTTGGCTTAACAGCTTGTGGTGACCTATCCCTTTTACATATCGTTCAAGACTTTGTTCGTCGTATTCAGGGCGATCCCACGCGTAATCTTCCTCATCAGGCATACCGGAGGTATGATTCATAAGCTGTCTTATTGTTATATTTTGATACCGCTCATCCTCTAACTTAAAATATGACAGGTATTTAGTGATGGGGGCATCCAATTCTACCTTACCACGCTCAACTAATTGCATAATGGCGGTTGCTACGAAGGTTTTGGAGACAGAGGCTTGGTGAAACAAAGTGCCACGAACTACAGGATCACCCGTCGATAAATTTGCCGTCCCATATTCACCAGTAAACAGAACTTGGTTGTCCTTTACGATTCCGGCCGCTAATCCCGGAAACTTTTCATTTTCCACAAACTTGATTAGCATTTCATGCAAAATATCCTCTATCTTCTGATTCGTGTACATTTTGTCCTCCCCAATGACAATAAAGCACCATTTTCAATAAATTCACCCATACAAATAATAACATCTTATCGACCCTTTATCTGGTAATAAATAATTATAATCAAATAAACAGTCGCTTACTTGAAAAGGCAGCAATTCATTTCCCGAGCTTCCGAGCCAGCCTCCAATTAGAGGACCCACAACGCGTGGTCTTTCTACCTTGCTAATAATATCCATGAATCGTCTTCACCTGCCCTTCAACAACCATAGATTTTACGGCTGAAACAGACGGCTGCCGCAGCTTGATAACCTCTAAAGCCTCAGTAACGATAGCATCCGCAGCTGATTTCCGGGAAAAGTTCTTCATATCCTGCACCTTTTCATCCCTGTACCCCAGATGCTCCAATCTCTGAAGCTGCTCTACTAACTGCTCCTCGTTTCGGGCAATCTCTATTAAATTGTGTTCAGACAACCATTCTGCATTGCCTGCCTCCTGACCTGGGAGCGGACGATAGACAATTACAGGAAGTGCTAGAGCCATCGCCTCAGTCAAGGTAATCCCCCCTGCTTTGGTCAACAGACAGGAGGATATGCACATTAGCTCCTGCATTTCTTCTGTATAACCCCGTATGTGAACCCGAGGATTCTCTTGAAAAAGCTCTTCCGTAGCCATCTGGAGCTTATGATTATTCCCGCACAATACCATTACATCGAAGTTTGATTGCTGCAGCGCCCTTATTATTAAATGGTTAATATCACTCAACACGCCGTAAGCCCCTGCCGCAAGTAATAGATAATGTCGATTTCCATCTAGTCCATGCTTACGTAAAAGGCCTTCACGTTCCTGAGTCTGTTCAAAAGCTTCACGAATCGGAATCCCGCTAACCACAAGCTTTTCTTCAGCAATACCTAATGACATCAGTTCTGCTTTCATACTTTCCGTAGCAATAAAATACTTCGAGGTTTGTGGATGAAGCCACCTGCCATGAACCACATAATCCGTCATGACAGTGAAAAGGGGGATTCGTCTTCCCTTTGTTGATGCAAGCTCAGCAGCGGCCAAATAGGGAAAGGTATGAATGATAATATCCGGTCCAATCTCGTCGATGATCCTTTGCACTTTCCGCTTGCCCATAGAATGAATCCATTTACCCATGAACTGGTCTGGTTTAATCTTGCTCGTCAACTTGTACACTAATCCATAAAATTCTTGAGTATAACCTGTGCTGTTCAGATAGAATCTGCGGGACAGCTCATTCAGACTAGGGTAGACTGCAGCGAAAAGATCCAAGGTAACAATCCGGCTGATCCCTCTACGTCTAAAAGAATGATCAATTGCTTCTGCTACTTTGATATGCCCGTCTCCAAATGCCGAAGTTACAATAAGTACTTTAGGATCTGTGTTCATGAGAAAGCTCCTTTTTCGCTTGGCCTTCTCTAACTCTAACTCTGAATCGTAAACAGATAGTGATGAGATCCTCAACTGAATATTAACTTCATGATTTTCTATAGAGCGAAGCAAACGAAGAAATCCGCAGAAAAAAACACAGTGCATCAACCTCCAGTAACGATAGGATTAATGTTCTGTGTTTAGTTAAAGGCCAACTGTGTCCGAAAGCATCTTCGAACGTGTAATATGATCAAATTAAATGAAAGTTGGTGTCTGAGTAAATAAAGTTTTAGACTGCCGCTGGTTTATTGAACTAACGTGTCCCGTTAGCTCAATTGATTACCTTTGAAAAGTGAGTCTGTATTTGATATATATCCATAAATGAAAAATGTATTATTTTCTTCTCTATACGGAATTCTTAATTCATGTAAAATCGAAAGAAATTCTTTACTTATATCAATTAATTCAGGAGGAAGCAGATTCCCCTTGTGCTTCTGATACCTTGGTCTAACCCGTATCCATTCTACAGAAAAAAAAGGTGAAAGTCCTTCTATCCAATCCCCTAAATACCAGACGTCGTTTTCGAAGTTCTCTGGATAAAGTATATCGTCTAATACATACTTAGCTTGATATGGAGGGGTAAAAGGTAGTTTATTTAGTACATCACTTTGTAAGTTTCCCCACTTAGTGTCATTCATAACTGAACATAATTGTTTCTGTGTAATAACTTCATGTACCCTTTTTTTAAAATCCTGTTCAAAACCCACAATTAAAAATCCTCCTGAATAAAAACATAAATCCCAAGCTGACCTGCCCGTGTGTCGTTATTGAGTTATCGTTATCCGTTAACTTAATACAAAATGGCTGCTCGGCTATTACATATTCAAAATTAGTCAAGTTTAATAATCTTATCAAAGCAGTATGAATCTTTGTCATAGCCATTATGCACATAGAAAGCATGGGCGTCGGTTCGCTTAAATCCGCTACATAAAATAATACTTGATATTTCCATTTCTTTAGCGTAATTTTCAGTGTATCTTAGTAGTTCTGTACCTATCCCACTATGCTGTAATTCCTTTTTAACAGCAAGCCCTTGAATATGTAGATAACCATTCGAAGACCCTACGGATAACGCCTGAACTATAGTGACAAAACCAACCACATCATTTTCAAATAATGCAACGAATGTTTTGTAATTTCCAGCCTTATTCATGTTTTCCATTGTAACTCGAAAGTTTTCAATATTAACATTGCGAACGCCAAGTACATCATTCCATAAAAAAACAACTTCAGTATAATCATTTGCTACAACTTCTCGTATTTTAATTTCCATCCCCCCCTTTATAGAAATATTCAAGCAAAGGATTCGACAATTGATGAAGCAATCCTGCCCGTAACTTTAACAAATAAAAGAGGAGCATTGTCATGGCAATGCTCCTCAGCTATCGTTTCCCGTAAGCTTTATAGATTGCCTCTTTTTCAGCCTGCAATCATTAGAATCCAATCTCTCATTAGTTTGTTGTTTTATAATATTCTGATAAAATGCCCTCTAAAACTTGCTTATAATCATTTTTATTATAAGAAGAGTTATCAACTTTTATCTTTGTAATGTTTAATCTGTTAAAAATTTCTTCTTCCAGTTCCCTTCTTGCTTTAAGAACCTGCAGTGTTCCATCTAACCCTTTATAATTTTGTTCTTTTCCATACCCTTGGTTCGTGTAATATTCAATAAATCCCTCTGACCATTCCTGAGGTCTTTCCTTTACAGCCTTTCTGAAAGAATGATCAAGATCATTCTGCTGTACATATATCAACAATGGATTCAATCGCTCTACAATTGTTGCCAGTTCAATAACATAACTTATAACGTCTTCCTTCTTCGCACCATGTTTAATCATGCCTATAGTTACAGGGTTTTGTATAAAACAACAATCAAAAACAAAGGTGTCTGTGCCATACAAAACACGATCCGCAAACTTCTTCCATCTTTCTGTTATCAGTTTCCTATTTTGATCTAGCGGCAATTCATAAATATCATGTTTAAAAACTGCGTGATGCAATTCATCTGGAAAACTTGACCAGACTTCATTTTTTATTTTCCGATATTCCAGGAAGTAATCGTTACCTTGTTTAATCATTAGATTACTCAACAAATCTTTAAACTTTTTACGGGTATTCAATAATTCATCGCATTCGGTTTTCTTAAAGAAAGCGACTCCATCATAATCAGCAGGATGTTCCAGATTTCCTTCTAAAAAAAGCTGGGATGTAATGTTCACTTCCGTAAGAATTTCATGAACTTGCTGAGCAGTTGTTGTTTTACCAGATCCTGGCATTCCCTCAATCAAGACTAACTTCGATCGCATAACAAAGTTCCTCCACTCGCTAGTAGAAGGATAAACAGGTAGGAATCAATAGAGATGCTGTTATGCTGTTTCCCACGAATAAAAGCGGATACCATCAGGTATCCGCAGGATGGGTATATGATACACCTTTTCCTGCATACCCTATAAGATTAAAGAAAAGCATACCTAATAAATAGTGTAGTCACTATTTCAGGCATCCTTTCAAATTGTTAATCTTTACAGAGTATTCCACATGAATGCTCCTTTGTTTGCATCTCTATTGTTTAGATTAACAGTAAGCATAGGTAAATACAATCAGGGACTTTCTAAACAATCCTGCCTGTTAGCTTAATAAAAAGAGCAGGATACCGAAGCACCTGCTTATCAAAGTAATGTATTATTCAACTATCGTTCTCCGTTAGTTGAATCCACCCGTGGAATGTAAAACTTGGCCGGTAATCCACTCCCCATCATCGCTGGCTAAGAATGCAACCAGACGAGCTGCATCCTTAGGCAATCCTACTCTACCTGTTACAAATTGCTTAGATAACTGCTGTCGTAGGTCAGGAGTCATCCAGCCGGTGTCTGTGGGTCCAGGATTTATCGCATTTACGGTGATGCCTTTCGGTCCCACCTCTGCTGCAAAAGTTCGTGTGAAAGCATCTATTGCCCCTTTCGTTGTGGCATAAGAGATTTCACCAGCCATGGGACCTAGTGATTGGCCCGATGTCATATTAATAACTCGACCACCTGCCGATTGCGTAAACCGTCTAACGAATTCCACACTAAGCATAGTTACCGCCCTAACATTAATTGCGTAGTGTGCATCCAAAGACTCTGGGGTAATCGTGGTTAAGTCATCGTTAACCGAATAACAAGCATTGTTAACAAGAATGGAAGGTTCTCCCAGCTTCTGCTCAACGTTATTTAATAAATCCACAAAGCTTTCAGGTACAGAAAGATCCATCATTAGGTGTTCGCAACGAACGCCCATGGAACGTATTTCCTCACAAAGTTGCTTTTGCTCCTCGTTATTGCTACCCCAGGGCATCTGTTGATCGTAACTAACCCAGTGTGTAAAAAATACATCAGCGCCTAGATAGGCCAACTCTTTGCACACTGCAGCACCGATTCCTGTGCTGCGACTTGCACCTGTTACTATTGCGATTCGACCTGTTAATCTGCCAAGTGTAGTATTCATGGGTCTTTTCTCTCCTTTTTATTTTGAAGTCGCATTAAACTGCGGTGACTATTGTGCAAATCTGCCCGTTACTTCAATAAAAACAGCAGGCTACCGTAGCGCCTGCTCATTAATGTGTAGTATTCAACTAAAGTTCCCGTTAGCTCGATAGTCATATGTTTTAATTAGAGTCGCTGCTTATAGTTGTGAGGCTTGCCAAACACCTAACGCAGTGACGTCCCGACGGGCTTAGGGGGCTGGATGTGGTCACTCGCTTCTCAGAGTGACCCGGAGCGTCAATATGGTGTTAGCCGAAGGAAGTTCTGGAAGCAGCCATTGCATTTAAGACGTTCTCAAAATAGCTACATACTTCATCTGCAATTCCCAGAAACTCTTCAACAAGTACATTACTATCCAAGTAACAAGCATACAGATAATCAACTAAAGCGGAGTCAATCTCACAATAGTTTAATAGGGCATTCTTCATCTTAATAATGTCATCTTGCCATACACCTGTATCTTCTAAAACCAAAGAGTATAATGCACGAATTAATCTCTTAGAGTAACCTTTAATATATCTAGTTTTCATTGTGTTATCACTAGCATTAGAAAGTAAACTATGTATACGATCTATTTCCTCCTTGGTCTCTGTATTTAAGTCTAAAATGAACTCTGGAGAAATAATTATCGGTGGTACTTTTTCACCAACGTCATGACCATATATGCAAACACAAATTATCTTTACCCAAAAACCCCACTCATTTGGTTTACTTAATACATCGTCAATCGAGCAAATTATCGTATCAATCTTAGTTACTATTGGATATTCTTCCAAAAGCCTGTCTTTAATTTTTGACAATCTTTCGTAATCAATATCTTTGGGATTTACACATACAATAGTAAAGTCTGCATCTGACTTAAAAGGTTTAGCAGTTCCTTTTGGAATCGAGTCGGCTGCTTACATGTTTTTATTAAATTAACGTTTCCCGTTAGAATTCCTGTAAACTGAATAATTTGGAGTTTGAACAAAAACGAGCGCCTCGGTAACATGGGAGTTGGATACGGGTCTACAGCCCTTTTAATCTCACCATTTAGGAGGTCGCTCTACTATGAAGTTTAAAGCTCAAGACAAGCAAAATCAACTCATTGAAAACATTACCGTTCATCATTTGGTCATTGGCGTAGACATCGCCCAAGAAGTCCATGTGGCCCGCGCGGTCAGCTTTCGTGGGATTGCTTTGGGAACTCCGCTCGAATTCGGTAACCATCGTGAAGGGTTCGATCTGTTCGAACGCTGGATCCAAGATCTACTCAAATCCTACAAACTTAGCAGCGTCATAGTTGGTATGGAACCCACTGGCCACTACTGGTTTAGCCTGGCACGTTGGCTCCTCGATCAAGGCATGGAGCCCGTTCTGGTTAATCCTCATCTCGTCAAAAAGAACAAGGAAAACCGAGATAATACACCGTCTAAAAGTGACCATAAAGATGCGCTTGTCATAGCAGACATGGTCAAAAACGGGTACTACTCCCCTGTTCGTTTTCATCCCGAAGATTACGAGGAACTACGTATTCTAATGGCGAACCGAGAGACGGTTACCAAGCGCCTCAACGCTGCGGTTAATCAGATTCATCGCTGGGTAGACATTGTTTTCCCTGAACTTCGTCAGGTTTTTAAAATCCTCACTTGCACCAGTGCAATCGCAACACTCCGACTCTTCCCCTTGCCAAAAGAGATCCGTCTGTTAAATACGGAACAGGTCCTTGCCGGTTGGAAGCAATATGTAAAGCGTCATGCTGGAGTTAAACGTGCTGAGCTACTCATTTCACTTGCGAAATCCAGTGTGGGTGCCACTCAGGCACTCCACGCATACAAGCTCCATCTTGGGCAATTGCTCGAAGAATATGACCTGGCCCAGCGCCAGCTTGAACAAATTGAGCATGAGCTCCGCCTCATTCTTAAGCGTATTCCTTATGCACAGAAGCTCCTTGAAATACGAGGCATCTATGTTACGAATCTAGCTGGTGTACTCGGTGAGGCTGGTGATCTAAGCGGATATACGCACGGAAATGCTTTACTGCGTCATGCTGGGTTAAATCTAGCTGAAGCTAGCTCCGGGAAATGGCGAGGAAAGATGGTGCTCAGCAAACGAGGCCGGCCACGTTTACGTCATTTTCTTTATCTCATGACAATGAGTATGGTTATGACAAATCCGGAGATACGAGCGGCACATCGTTATAATGTAGAGGAAAAGAAACTGAAGAAGATGAAATCCATTATGAAATTAATCGGTAAAGTAGCGAGAATGCTAGTCGCATTGGCTAAAAGCAGTACCGCTTACGAACCGATCAAGGTATTCCCACAAGCAGCATAAAACCAATTAATCCTCATCGACTCATGCATTCGCAGGATAACAAGAAGCACGGAGTATCGGGAGACGTTACGCAAAAGGGCTCGGACCCGTTCCGTTAGAAAGACCGACCTCCACCCCTTAGTTAGATGTGACGAAGGAATGAAAGGGCTATGACCCGTTGAGACATGGGAGTGAGAATCGCTAGGGCGAAGTGGAGACGTGCATATAATGGAACAATATGGGTGATCCTTATTCACCCTTATTTACGCATGCCCAATTCCCCATCTCCCAGCCACCGGCTCCTTCATCATCCTCTTCATCACTTTAACTACAGGATGAAATCCTGCGAATTCATGAGTCTGAGTGAGGAAACTGAATCATTTCGAGGGAGCTTAACGCCATTGCCTATGCATCACCAATCTCCGATATACGTGTCTACTTTACTTTATTTAATAAGTTTGTCACCATTCTGCTCAATGTCCCTTGATCGACGAAAGGAGCAAGGCTTGCCAGCAGATCTGGGCTAAGATGTTCAGCTTCAACTCCACTAATTAACTTCTCGAGATTTTCCCTGTCCAGAAAAGGTACGAGGCTAATGATCCGGTTCGCATCAATAGTGCCATCTGCAACCCGGTCTACCAAGCGGCTTAACGTTTCTCTGCTAATAAAGGGTGCCAACCCTTGAACGGAATTCCAGCTCAAGCTACCCTCTTCTGCTTGTTGTACCAACCGATCTACATGTTCTTTTTCAAGAAATGGGGCAATTCCAACAAGATTGTGCACTTCTAAGGAACCGTCAATTGATTTATCTACCAGTCGGCTTAATGTGTCGCTGCTGACGAACGGAGCGAGTCCAGTAATGGTATTCCACACAATTTCGCCCTCTTCTGCCTGACGAACCAGTTCATCCAATGTATCTGTTCCAAGGAACGGAGCCAGCCGCATGATCACGTCTAACTTAAGGACGCTGCTGTCTAATCGTTCTGTAACCTTATGCAGAGCACTCGCTTTTACAAACGGCGCTACTTCTACAAGTTCTTCCACCTCCACCTCACCGGTATTGACCATCTCTGCAACTTGGTCCGGCCTGTTCTCTGCGATCTCCTCAACGATCGTTCCTAGGTGCGGGTGCTCCCGATTTTCTGCGTTGTCTCCTGCATTTAAAATGTCGTCTACCGTTTTGCCGAATAACCTCGCAAACTGCGGAAGCGTTCCGATATCCGGTAGCGAGTCGCCCCGTTCCCATTTCGATACCGCTTGATGACTTACATTCAGTTGGTCGGCAAGTTCTAATTGGGTCAAATCCTGGTCTTTGCGAAGCTTTGAAATATAAGCTCCAATTTTACGCAAGTCGAGCATTGTATACCTCCAATAAAACAAAATGTACAGTGCGCACTGTCGAAAACAGCATAGCATTTCCTCAAACGCAATCCTATCAAGCGGTGGTTGAATTTTCACAGGCGCTTTATTCAACTGCCGGTAGAATTGTCCACTTTTGTCACTTTCATTTATAGGTTTTTTTCTACAAATCATTTCCATTATCCTACCCGCTAGTTGAATTACACCCAGGCCTTTGGTCAGTACCGAAGTCTTAAATACGTTGCTCTCTCGTCCAATTAATGCAGAAACCCTGAGGCTCATCAGCGCTCATCGTTTATACATAATATAATCATCACTCTAACTCATCGCTGTTAACAACACGGCAATCGTATTAAACACACCGTGAACGATCATACCAGGCACGACCGATCCCGTACGTTCATAGGTCCATGCAAGGACAACTCCACTAATAAAATTCACGGGCATGGCATTCATAGTGGGAAAATGTGCAAGCGTAAAGATTAGCGAACTAATCACAATCGCCCAGCTCATACTAACACGAGTCCGTAACCAACGATATACAAATCCACGGTAAAATATCTCCTCATAAAATGGTGACACGATCCCTGCCGACACAATACCAATAATTATAGTAAATAGAGTGACATTTTGCTTCAGACTCTCTGTTTTGCTATTGTCCACCGTATTCCCAAGAAAACTAGTGAGATAGAGAGTCACCACACTGAATACGATAAGAATAAGTGTCCACAGCGCAATCCTCCACCAATCTTTCGCAGAAAATCTCTTTACTCCTACCTCAGTCCAAGGCATTTTCTTCGGTCGTAAAGCAATAAAATATAAACCTAACAAAAGTACAATTGCTATGGTAAGCCCTGTAAGAGTCCCTGAATAAAGAGTATTCCCCAACCATTGCTCATACATTGACTGTACCGCATATTTGATAACGAATATAACGAATACAAATTCAAGCGCAAGTAAAGCAGTAAACTCACGCCATGTCCACTGATCCATCTTCTTCCACATTTCCGTGCTGGTCATCCTTAATCCCTCAATCCTCTGTGATATAATTTAATGATAATAGGTGACGTTACGTTACCTGCAAGCATTATTTTTGGGAGGAAAAAGAACCATGAATAGATGGACAACAGGACAAATATCCAAAAAGCGGAACATTTCGGTTCGAACCCTACGTTATTACGATCAGATCGGTCTACTTACACCGAGTTATAAGGAAGATAACGGCCGCCGTTATTATTCAGAAGAAGATTTATTCACTCTCGAAAAGATAACGTTGCTTAAATCACTATCACTACCGCTTGAAGACATTATAAATGTAATGGACAAGCTATCCTTTCGTCATATTCTAATCGCACATCATAATCATCTTCAGGAGCAGCTTGCTTCTCTTCAGGGCAGTATTGCAAATACTACTTCTTTGATCAACATGATTGATCTAGAAGGTACACTCTCCTGGGATCGGGTTTCTCATCTGGTCCAGAACGTACAACCCATTTCTAAACAATGGATCGATTACTTCAACGATGACGAAAGTACCTTTCTACAAAATGCACTACCCAATCTCAGCAGTAATGACCAGACCACTCAGCAATATGCCTCTTTGCTGCGCCGGATTGAGTGGTGCATACAACAATCTGTTCCACCTGAATCTGATGAAGGTTATTCCATTGCCTGTGAGTTAATAAAGCTATCACACGAAACCTTTAATGGAGACGAGGAATTGATGGAGAAGTTTTGGGAAGTGAGGAAGCTCCCTACATCAGAGTCAGGACTATATCCCGTTTCCGACGAAGCGCTGAACTTTGTGGAGCTTAGCATTGCTCACGCTCTAGAAAAAGAGACGGAACAGAAATAGGAGATTTCATCATATTGATAGATTTCTTTATACACCAGGTTGCGGTTTATCATAACTCGCTGGAGAACTTTTTTTTATTTCCTATAGCCATTTGAACGATAATCTGAAGCACGATGATTACAGCCAATCCATAAAATGCTTGAACGAAGCTGCCTGTTGCATCGTGCAGCCAGCCAATGGCTAGCGGCCCAAGCGCTCCGAGAATGTAGCCACCAGATTGGGTCATTGCGGACCAGCTACTGGCTTCTTGAGCACTGCTTGTTTCATCAATGGGCAACATCAGTGCAATCGGGAACAGCCCACCCGCTCCAATACCGAGCGGAATCGCCGCGAGCCAGGGGCTAACGGTTAGGTTCAGCATCAGGACACCCATCAACTCCAATAATGCACACCCGACAAGCCAGAATACACGTCTTTGGTAACGATGTACAAGCATGGGAATGAACAACGTAGAGGGCAGTGATATCAATGTAAATAAAGTTTGGATTTTGCCGGCCGTCTCTTGACTATACCCCTGGCTTTGGATTGCTGGTGCAAGCCAAGCGGTCAATGAATAGAAGATCGCTGCCATCAGCCCGAAGAATAATGTCAGCACCCAGGCACGTTTGTTGTTCACCGGAAGTGGTGCATTAAGTACACTGGAGATTTTACCGGATTGTCGATCTGCGTGCGCAGACCAGGCTAATCTCAACCATATCGGCAATGCAATGGCTGCGAGTAATGCCCATACAGCCAACGAGCCTCTCCACGAACCACCCAGCGTATGCTGTAGCGGAACCGATAGTCCCACACTAATGCTGGCCCCCATCACCATCGCTGTAGAGTAAATACCCACCATGGATGCCACTCGGTCAGGGAAGTACTGCTTAATGAAGCTGGACAACAGCGGCCCTGCCAATGCAATCCCTACACCGGACAGAAAAGAAGTGAACATCATCAAAGGAGTTGTACCAACAAACCATCTTAATCCCGTACCTAACCCAATGAGGATTAAAGCCAGAACAATTGCACCCTCATTTCCCCACCTTCTGCTTAATCGTACGGAGAACGGAGCAAATATACCCATACATAATACCGGAAGTGTGGTTAACAGACTGGCGGTAATCCCGCTTATACCCAGATCATTCTGAATGGTGCTCATTAGAGGAGAAATGGATGTAATGGGTGGCCGTAAATTCAGTGAAGCCAGAATAAGCGCCAAGACGATATAAAAAAGTTTCATTATGAATCACCTCATGGTAGTAGTATCGATGCATTCACCCATGATCCTATTTGTTAATAACAGATCTTTGGATGGTGCACGATTAAGTATAGAATCATTAGAATGATTGAACAATACTATAGTTTCTATTAAAATGATTACAAAAACCAATGATTAGAGGTCATTCATATGGAGATTCGTCAGATGGAAAACTTCATTGCTGTGTGTGAGGAGCTTCATTTTACACGAGCAGCTGAGAAGCTTGGCATATCTCAGCCTACGTTGAGTCAACAAATACGCGCGCTCGAGGATGAACTCGGAGTTCCCTTATTTGACCGAGTCGGCAAAAAGATTGTGATGACTCAGGCCGGAAATCTCTTTCTGGAGCACTGTGTACAGATGATTCGGCATTTACAGAATACCCAGGATGCGTTAGCTGAATTACGCAATGATCAACGAGGGCGGTTGGTAATTGGTGTTCTCCCTTCCGATCTGGACTATCGGCTCACCCCATTACTCGTGAATTTTCATACGCGATTCCCTAAGGTGCAGCTGAAGGTTATCTCTTCGATCTACGTCTTGAATCAAGTACTGGATAATGAAGTAGACATCGGGATCGAGATCATTTCCGCTCCTGATGACCGGCTTGTACGCATTCCTTTGTGCAGTGAAGAATATGTACTTGTCGTTTCCGAGAAACATGATTGGGCTGAACGAAGCACAATTGGAATCCAGGAACTGCGTAATATCCAAACTGTAATGTTCCCCGAAGGATTTACAGGCAGAGAATTGGTTGATGGCTATTGCCGTAAATATGGCTTCAGCTTGAATACGATCATGGAGACCAGTTCGGCAACTTCCATTATTAGCTTGGTTAAAGCCAACGTCGGAGGAACATTGCTGCCTTATCCTCTGATCCAAGCGATGAATGAACCAACACTACACTGCATCCGAATTACAGACGATCCGCCATATCGTCACTTTGAGATCATTCATCGTTCCGACCGTTTTCTGACAAAATCGGCCAAGGCATTTATTGAGAAAACTATCGAGTATTTCAATTAAAGGTGAGTTGCGAAAGAGATCGCTTCTGCTGCCAGAAGTAGAGTATAGTAGGAATAGTTGAAAATATATTAGGAGGCTACAGCCATGTCACAGGAGATTTGGATTAACCTGCCAGTCAAAGATGTTGAGAGGTCAACTGCCTTTTTCAATGAGATTGGATTCCAAGCGGTGAGTGTTGGTAACGAGAGAGCCAAGCTTGTTATAGGCCAAACAACAATTCTGCTGTTTCCGGATGCGGCGTTTGAGAAATTCACAGGTTCAAAGACCGCAGATACTTCCCATAGCGCTGAAGTAATATTCTCCATTGGTGCTGAAAGCAGAGAAGAAGTAGATGCCTTTATCCAAAAAGCAGAGTCTGCCGGAGGAAACATCTTTGGCAAGCCAAGTGAAACTGACGGCTGGATGTACGGCGCAGGATTTGCCGACCTGGACGGTCACCGCTGGAATCTGCTGTATATGGATGAGAGCAAAATGCCAAAACGCTAATATAAAAACGCAGGTCACCTGCATATTTGAACTAACCTTCCGTTAGCTAAACAAAGGCAGCCGCTCCATTGACTGGCTGCCTTTGTGTCGTAATTGAGTTTTTTAGGAGTGAAATTTGAAGCGAAAAGCCAACACCGACAAATCCAAGATATGGTGTAAAAATTTTGCTTATACGTTGATGAAAAGAGCTGGGAACGGAATGAATAAAGAAAATAGGGACTTCGCTGAACGAGTTCGATGATTTAGCTGGTCAACTGTACCTGAACATTGAATCAAAGTGGACTATATTTGATTCAGTTCCCTCTCAATACCCTAGTAATGAAAGTCAAATTGCAGATGTCTCAGAGGAAGAAAAGTACAGTCAAATAATAAAGCTGAGACGTGAAAAAATTACAGATATAAAATTGGGAGACGTTACTCCACATTTAATTATAAACTTGGAATCAGGAAGCCTATTATTTGTTAATGGTTTTCATGAGAAGTATGAATGTTGGCAGGTGGGAGTAGAATTTGATAATTGGCTGGTTGTTGCATGTCCAATGAATGGAATTGCTACATGGACCTCAAATAAATTTGAATAACAAAAAACACTCCATTGTCAGGAGTGTTTTTTGCTTTATATACTGATATACATTTTGTGGTCAAACTGTACTTTGTATTTGGAAGCATTACGGTGAACCGTATTATATATTCAAATTTCATGGCTACGCGATTACACTTTCGGAGGAAACATACGTTTATGGACCCTCAACCACATGTACCTGCACTGTAAGCTTACTATCTACGGTTGCCAAGATGACATTGTTCAATAAGTGGGGCTGTATTACCGTTTCCAGCCATTCGCGGTTTTTGCCGATTTCGCGTAAAAGTGCATGTTCAATGTGGCCATCCACAATAATCGGTTTGGTCAGGTTAAATGGTTGTGTGGCCAACTTCAGATCAGCCGGAGTTACAGGCTGATAAGCCGTATTTACGAAGACAGAAAGAGTACCGCCTGGCTCCCATGAAGCAAAGGCAACCTTCGAGATATCCTCTACGCTCGACTTTCTCAGCTCTGCATACAAAAAATCAATAGGTAACTTTGCCTTCGATAGGTTCCGGTAATTAAGCTTCCCTTCCTGAATAAGAGTAATCGCTGGAGGATCGAAAAATTGTTTTAACAGTGGGATCTTTAAACTGAGCCAGATCGCGACTATGTATAGGATCACGAGCGAAAGAGTCGTAATCATGGAACCCTTCAGGCCAAGTTGCTCGTCCGACAGTGGATGCGCAATAATATTTCCCAGCGTCAGCGCGATGATGAAATCAAGAAACCTAAGCTGCGATATTGAACGCTGACCCATCATTTTGGCAGCAATTATAAGGAATACAAATCCGACAATCGAGCGTAAAATCCACCCTATTGCCGACAATGACTCTTGGCTCTTAAAAAAATCCACGCGCTCTTTTCCTCCGTTATCTTATTTTCCATTAATTAGGTTGCCCTATCTCTACCCAAGACATACAATTCGTAGCAACACTCTATGTAATGTTAGTTTTTTGTATCAGCGACATTACGCTCTACTGCCCGTTAGTTGAACAAAGGCAGCCGATCCCCTGACCGGCTGCCCCTATGTCATCATTTAGCTATCGCTATTCGACAGTTTAACAATCAAGATTTCTGCACGCCGTGACCACTCTTCTAATGTCTATGTGCAAGGATATTAATAAGTTTGCCAAACGGGTCGCGGACATAGAATCGCCGAACGCCCCAAGGCTCATCAACAGGCCCATATTCTATCGGAAATCCAGCTTTCTTCATGCTTTCAAATGTAGCATCGACATCATCGACTTCAATTGATAGATCAGGCGTAGGCGTTTCTGAGCCACCCTGTGAGGCAAAACTAATCTGAATGCTCATCTCCTCGTCTAAACCATAAGTTCTAATCCAACCATGATCCATCATTAAATCAAGACCGAGCACATCCTCATAGAAGCATTTAGCTGCCGTGATATCCTTCGTGTTTATATTGGCGACGATTCGTTTGACCTTCATTTCAAACCTCCCAGACATAAGTAGATTAATCTTGAATATAGAATACATTCAACATATAACAGTTAATTCTAGCATCGACGTTCCTAACCTTAATTTATCCATAATAAGCTGCGAGGCTCACCGAGCAGAAAACACCCGAAGAGTTGGCATTAAGTCTGGTTACGAAATCTCCGTACTAACCATCTCAACACAAGAAGCACCACGATTCCGCAAATGGTATAACTGATTGGGCGAATAAATTGCTCCACGATACCCCAGTTGTCACCTAAGCGGTATCCCAGATAGATCAAAGCTAAGTTCCACGGGATACAGCCGAGTGCTGTAAATGTTATGAATCTCCAAGCTTTCATTCCAGCAATCCCTGCGGGCAGTGAGATAAAAGTACGAATAAAGGGCAACATACGAGTAAAAAATACGGTACTCTCGCCATAACGCTCGAACCAACGCTCCGATTGCTCCAAATGATGCTCATTCAGGAGAATATATTTTCCGTATTTCTCTAATAACCGGCGTCCACCAGCCTTACCAATATAATAGGCAATGATGGAACCCAGTAGGTTTCCGAATATCCCAGCAACAGCAACTTCCATAAAAGTAAGCGAGTCTTGCGCAATCAGCCAGCCACCGCTGAGCATAATCACTTCGCTGGGAATGGGAATACAGGCACTCTCTAGAATCATCCCTAACCATATGCCCCAAATGCCCATAGAATTAACAAGGTGAAGCGCGGATTCAGATATCCACGTAAATAGTTGATGCATGAGTGTTCACTCCGCTTCATAAATTTTCTATTATATAAGAAAGGAAACAAAATAATGGTGAAATTCAATATACACAAATTTTTGTACGGCATATTCGTTATAGCCGCTATCTTGCTGATGTTCCCTAAATTTTCTTACAATGATCCCGATACCTTCTGGCATATAGAGCTAGGACAATATATGATCGGGCACGGACAAGTTCTACATCATGCCATACATACTTTTTACGGAGATAAGCTGCCCTACGTCCCTCATGAATTCGGATTCCAACTGCTCGTTGCCCCGCTTTATGCAGCTTTTGGATGGCCGGGTGTGTATATTTTGACCGCTGTATGCTTGTTCTTTTTAGTGCTCGGATTGCTTCGGCTAGGTAAGGTTTCACGCAAAGAACTGGGACTTCAAGAAGACCATGTTCTCCTGCTCCCTTTTGTGCTGCTAATTTCTTGCTGGATTTATTATAATTATTTCAAAGGCCGTCCACAGATGATCTCTTCGTTTATGATTGTCTGGTTTTTCGTATATTTACGTGAATATCAAATGAGTTCTCAAAAGAAATATGCCGCTGCGATGATTGCTCTTTCTATTGCCATTGCCAATTTCCATGCAGGAGTATGGCTTGTAATTGCTGTATTTACAGGGATGGCTCTGCTTGAATCCTTGATCCAAAAAACGCTGAATGGGCGTAAAATCATAGTCTTCAGTCTCGTCTGGTTCGTTGGCATTCTAAATCCAGGCGGCGTAAAAAGTCTCTTGTTTATTTTGACAGTAACGAAAAAGAACTTTAACCTGCTGATCAATGAATGGCAGCCGATTCGGTTCAATAGCTTGGAGAACTTGCCCATCTTACTATTGCTTTTGTTCTTTGCCTGCACACTTCCTTTTGCACTCCAGCGTAAACCGTTCCGTTTTTTTCTTATGCTTGGGATTCTATACCTCGGTGTATCAAACTTCAAGCAAAACCTGTTTATGTGGCTGTTCATCCCCTATTTTGCGGCTGTATTTTTTGATGCGCTTCCTGAGTTCACCAAAACAGGTATTCTAGTCCGACAAAGTACATTACGCGGGTTACTGGCAGTTGGCCTGCTGCTAAACATTGCTTATCTATTCCTTGTACCACCAGTTATTGACGCCAAAAAATATCCTATAGATGAAATGGACTATATTCTGCAGCATACATCTGAAGGTACACGTCCCAAAGTTCTCGCCCACTACGGTTCATCCGGCTATGTCATGTTTCGAGGGGGAGATGTGTTATGTGATGGCAGACAAGATCCCTTCGTGACAAAAGATTCTCTTGGCGTATTGGGTTGGACTGCTTTTGAACGCTCGATGCACGGATTCTCTGAATACCTTCCCGAGATCGTTAATTACGATCAGCCCGATTATGTAATTACGAGCAAAAAGGTCTCATATAAACTACTCAAGGAATGGACACAAAAATTTGGTCAGCCCGTATTTACAGGGACCTATGGCAGTGTCTTCTCGTTTATCCCAGAGTGATGATCCGGCTCATTAATTCCTCACTCTGTAGAACGCAAAAAAAAACGCTGACCTGAGGCAATCTAGCCTATAGTCACCGATCCGCAAATAAGTATTCTGATTAATAACATCCGCATGGTAAGGATATACATAATTAAGACAAATAAGAAAAATAAGTTAGTAAAATATCAAGTCTAGCGTTGATTGTTCCTAAATTGTATAGTATTTTATGGAAGAAAGGTAATTTAAAAGAAGGGAGGAATTAAAAATGGACAAGATGTGTATGGAAATGATGATGAACATGTGTATGGATGATATGATGTCTAAGATGAACTGTATGAAGATGGGCATGGAAAAAATGTCTGAAATGGGCATGATGGATATGAACATGGATATGATGATGAAAAAAATGCAGGACTGCGATGAAATGATGACTATGTGTATGACAATGATGCGCGAAGGAATGCAAATGTCTAAGTAGCCTATAGACCATCGTAAGTTTGGCAGAGCAGACTAACTGCATGCCTTTTTTTATTTTCTATTTATTATTACAATGTGAGCTTAAATTATATCCTGATATATCTACTCTGAATCTTCTTCGATAGATTAATCCGTTCCTGCTTTAACTCCCAGACTTTCTCTTTCCACCGGTACTGCTCTACTGGATCCGCACTTTCCCTCAGCTTATTAAATAAATCCATTAATATTGCATTTATATCGTCGAATTGAATCCACAGCTCGTTCACACTTTGTTCTGTTGTCTCAGCATGAGAAGCCTTACTCAGCTTATTCAAACGGTCTATGATGTCAGCTTGCCACTGTCCATCGTTAATTGCTTTGGCGTAGTTTAGAAGATCCAGATAATCATCGACAGACATTTTCACCGACTCCTTATTCTGTGTATACCCAGTATTATACTCGGCATTATAGAAATTGCAATAGTCTATCAGCAGAAAAGGCATCTTCTCAGATGCCCCCGCAATGTTATTCCTAATCTGTTACTGGATTTTCCCACCTTCAACAACAAGCTCATCGGTATATCCTTCACCGTAAATTTCATTTAAGGTTTCTTTATAGGCTTGATGGATAAATTGTTCTTTACCAAAGCCATAGTAAAGAAAAAAGAGCTGCACAAGTAAAGGGGTGTTCCGTGAAAGCTCAATGTAGATCTTAATAACATCACTTACGATTTTGACCTTATAGTACAAGACGATACTAAACAGTAAGCCAATAAGGAGTGAGAAGACAATAGCTAACAACGCTAGCTTCACTGTCAGCCACATCGCCCCACCATAAAGCGGCAAACTCTCATAGATAAACTCCCAGTCTAAATTCATATCTGAGTAACCCGATCCCCTTTTCTTAATTTCTAATAATTATCAAAATCTTACATTAAACCTTACGTGTGGTGATATGATTTTATTCATACTATTCCAAGTAAATAACTACGTTTTAAAATTCTTGTATAGTAGTCCACAAAAAAAAGAAAACCGCTAAGAGATTAGTCTTAGCAGTTTCCTTTTTCTATAGGCTAAACCTTTCCACATTCTAACATCTCACTACCAATAGCCTCGGATGCCAGTCTGCAAGCGGATCAACGCTTCCAAATAATAATAATCTCCCCAAATCATATGACCATCAGGCACACGTCCACCTCTCACATGATAAGAACCATGCTTTAGAAGTCCCTCTGCTTCCGGATTTCCAGATGTCGCATAATGTTCCACTAGGGATTTCATGCTACGGTGTAAAGCAACTTCATAAATGGCCCGGTCCGGATCATCTACGCCTAGGTGATCGAGCAGTTCCAAAAGACCGGCTGCAGCAATCGCCGAAGCCGAGCTGTCGCGAGGGGTATCCGCTCCCACTGGCACATCGAAATCCCAATAAGCCACACTGTCCTCCGGTAGATGGCTGATAAAATAATCCGCTAGGCTCTTAGAGGTCTTAAGAAAATCCTCATTCTGCGTATAGCGATACGCCAGAGCAAAACCGTATATTCCCCAAGCTTGACCCCGTGTCCAGGTCGATCCGTCCTCATAACCTTGATGTGTTCCCCCACGAATTGCATTTCCGGTAGCCGGATCAAAATAAAAAGTATGGTAAGAGGAGGCATCCCCACGCACAAGAAATTTCCGGCTCTTAAACGCATGTTCGAGCGCTATTTCATAATAGCGCCTATCTCCTGTTTCCTCCGCTGCCCAGAACAATAGAGGTAAATTCATCAAGCAGTCAATAATGATACGTCCCGCATTCTCCGGGTCACTCTCCAGTCCCCAGGCCTGAAGAATCCCTGCTGGTTCACGCCAGCGCTTGCACAGCGTGTCCGCAGCTTGCAGGCCGACAGCTCGCGCCGCTTCGCTGCCCGTTATTTTCCACTCCGCTACTGCAGTCAGTGTATACAAGAAACCAATATCATGATGGTCCAGGGCAATGTGCTGATCCAGACGATGCTTGAAGTCCCCTAACCAAGAGGCTGCCGCCTCCTTATAGCATGAATCCTTACTATATTCATAAGCAAGCCACATCATCCCAACATAGAAACCCTCTATCCAGTCGTCGTTGTCTCCCCATTCGTACTGTTGCCCCTCAGCGATATGAGGCAGTTTGCCCGGATGGTTAGCAATATTGCTCCCAACTTTGTGAATCGCATCCTCAATAGCCTTATTCCACATCTTTGTTTCTCCCTTCCCTTAAATCAACAGTATGCAAAAGTGTATCGTTACTAGGTTCGTATACAGCAACCCTTCCGTCCGAGTGCCATTGAATAAGCGGTGGTGAAGCAAGACTTGCCTGGTTCTCCGGAGTATTCGTCGCTCCGAAGACAGCAGATATCAATACTTGATCTCCCGGTTCCAGTCTGGAGCACAAGCTCGGAAGAAGTGTCCGCGGCTTCAGCAGATTGGTATTCGGCTCGGGATGTACGCACTCTCCCCGATCAAAGCCGCTTAGCCTATGTATGGCACTGATTCCCCAGGGCAGCTGCACCGAAACAGCAGTGTTTGATACCTTAATGGTTTCCCGTTCACTGTGCGAGAAGCCAGCTGACTGGCCAATGGCAAATCCACCCTCCGCTACATCCAGCCGCCGGGCAGTATGAATGCTGTGAACACGAACATGCCATAGACCTGCCGGAATAATCCATGTCTCCACATGTACATCACTCCAGGGATGCCAGCGGGAATATACATAGCTGTCTCCGATTTCCCAGGTCTCGCAGAATCTGCGTACCCGATAGTGTTCATCACATTCGCATAGTGCGAGTGTAGAATCGTAAGCGCCTTGAACCAACCCGTAACCCGCTTTCGGGACACTAAAGCCAAACAGAGTGGAGTATGCAAATTTAGAATATTTGGCTGCACTATGGGCCATATCAAAATTAGCCATCTGGCCAGAGGTATAGGCAATAACATGCCTGTTTCCTTCCGGACGACTCACAAGCATTCGCGCCTCTTGGAGAGCCCGTACCTCTTTCAAAATAGGCAGCGGCTCTTCCTCCGCCTGCCAAAAAGGATGATCATCTGGCAAGGCAAGAATAAGCATAGCTTTAAAGGCCCAATACGGAGATCCGGGGGCGTTGTAGCTCTCTGTCATAACTAGATTCGGATAAGCATATCCGATGCTAAGCAGTCCGTCTAATCCCATAATAGGTTGTTCAAACCACCAACGAAAATGGCGCATAATGATTCCCTTAAGAACGCCATATGAAAAAGGAACCACTTCTGCATACACCAGCGCGCTCCAGAAAGAAACCTGTGCAAAACGATAGGTCAGGCTACGACCAAAAGGAAGTGCGCTTCCGTCCTCAGCGAACCAATAAATGAAATCCTCGGCAAATCGTGCGGATCTTTCCCGATAAACAGCAGCTCTCTGAGGATCATCATCCGCCATCAGCTTAGCGTATATCAGCGTATAATAATGCATAGCAAAAGCAATATAATAGTCCCTCTGATCGGTCAATCCATCGGAATACCAACCATCACCAAGATAGTAAGTATCGATCTTCGCTAGATAATCATCCATTATGCTCTGATCATAAGGCAATCCGACTTTCTTGAAGCCCACATTCACAAGAACCGTGAACATCAGCCAGTTATTCGGATTGGAACGATCCACATGATTAATCTGATTTAGCCAGTTATATACATTCATTTTCTGCGTGTCGCTCAGTGGCTCCCACATTTTATGTGGTGCAAGAGCAAGCCCCAATCCCAACACGGCCTGCTCTACCATACGCTGATCTTTGGTAGTAAATTGCCCCCAATATTCTTCATGCTCCGGGTCTGTTCCGTTGATGATCCCTTCCAGAAACATCGGCCAGAGTGCACTTTCCCCTCCACCGCTGGCATGAGGAACAAGGCCCCATAAAGGACGGGCGAAAGCTTCCATAAGCGCTGTAGCTTCATTGTAAATCGATCCTGTAGCGCCCATATTAATTCCTGCACAACCAGAAGTAAATCTGCTCTCCAGTGGAGTATATAGTTCATTTAGGAACATCTGTAATTCATTTTTAGTGGCCTTTATTTCCACAGCAATGTTTCCTCCTGTCCACACTTAATGCCAAGCCGCATATTCGCTAGGTCTCATGCCCATTTCCCGTTTAAACAGCTTGATGAAATAACTTTTGTTGGCATATCCCAAATACTCGGAGATCTCTTCCACTGTCTTTTCAGATTGGTTAAGCAGCTCCTTTGCCTTCTGAAGCTTTAGCATATTTACATATTCAATGAAGTTCTGGTTTGTTTCCCGTTTGAATAAGCGGCTGAAATAACTGGCATTTAAGTTAAGGCGGCCTGCCATGTCCTCCAGCGTTATTTTCTCCGTCACATGACTAATCACGAACTGCTGGGCTTTGATGACTTCACTCCGTTTAGACTTGATGGAGAACATACTTATTTTCCGCGCTAATTCCTCCAAGTACTGCACCAGCCATTGTTCCAAATGCTCCAGAGTTTCAATGTCACCAACCACGCTAAATAGCTTTTCTTCGGTTATAGGCAATGGAGATTGCAGAAGCTGTTTCGTCTTCATCTGCAAGTCCATCAGCAAGCGAAGCACACATTCCTTGACTTCATTCGGATGGAATTTTTGCGAGGCCACCCATTCCCTCCATTCCTTTACATGAACGCGAAGCTCCGTGTTCCTGTTCAAGGCAATATCATCATTGATAACAGCGTACAAGGTTCCATATTCAGCATAAATATCTTCTCCGGAAAAGCAGACTTCTTCAAAACGGTGAATTCCCGCCGCAGGGAGATAAAAGCGCTGTATTTTCTCCTTCAGCATCCGCTGCAATGTTCCGCGAATTTCCTCAGGACTGCGCGCCTCAGCGCCAAATAAGCAAGAGACAGAAAGTTTAAGATATTTCTGAACCGCAGAGGCTGCATTTTGAATGGAGTGATAGATTGCCTGGTGATCTTTGGAAGGCTGGTCGCTACAAAAGAGAATGACTATCTCCTTATGGCTGTATCTCGAAATAAACAGACTGTGATCAGCCTCAAGCACTTCCTGCATAATATTCTCAACCGCAAAAGAAATCGTATATTCACTCATCCGGCGCACCCTTGAAGCTTCCTCTGGACGGTCAATTACAATAACCAGCGGGATATAGTTTTTGGCATGGATCATAATTCCGTTTGATCGGGCCTGCTCGATCCAAGCCCCCTTGTCCCAGGATTGATACAAGGTATCTTTTAGAAACTTTTCCTTCAGCGCGGCGCGATTTTGAGACTGCTTTTGCTTATAAACCAGCATCTCCGTATGCTGCTGCCTATTCAGTCCCACTTCCGCCACAAGGGTTCTAATCGCTTGCTGTAACTGCTCAATATCCAGTGATTCCTTTAAAATATATTCTCCTACGTTTAATTTCAGCGCTTGCTGGGCGTATTTGAATTCGTTGTGGCAGGAGAGAATAATCGCACGGATTCCGGGCTGCACAGCTCTGAATAGCTCCAGCATCTCCAGCCCGTTCATCTTGGGCATGCCAATATCGGTAATAATGAGATCTGGTGGACTCTGCTGTGCTTTTTCCCAAGCCTCGAGACCGCTATAATAACATCCGGTGAGTTCAATACCGAGCTCGCTCCAAGGTACGGCCTGCGACAAATAACGGATAACCGGATAGTCATCATCCACCAATATTGCCGTCAGCATTCTCCACACCCACCTTTCCGTAATTCAGAGGAAACTCCAGACAAATCTCCGTGCCCACATCAGGTTCACTTTGAATATTCAGCTTAAAAGAAGCGCCATAAATCATACTGAGGCGTTGGGCCACATTGCGTAAACCTATGCCGGAGAACCCTTTTCTGTCCTCCTCTGTAATTTGTTCGCTGCTGTATGCGGTTTCACGAAGTCTTGTTAAAGTTTCCGGTGACATCCCGATCCCATTATCCTTAATGGTGATAACCAAGCTTCCCGTAGTTGCAACAATACGAGCTTCAATAAAAATTTCGCCACCAAACTGCTCGAAGCCATGGATGATGGCATTCTCGATCATGGGCTGAATCATAAATCGAGGCACCAGTGCTTCAGCGCTCCCGTCCGCTAAATTCATTTCCAACCTGACCTGATTGGCATGGCGAAAATTCATTAAAGTGACATAATGCGATATCGTATCTGTCTCCTCACGAAGCGGGATAAACTCATTGTCCCTGTTAAAGGTCATACGGAGCAAAGACGACAGCGAACCAATCAACTCAGCATTCTCCCGATCGCCTTGCATCAGAATATTTAAGCGAATCGAATTCAGCAGATTAAACATAAAATGTGGATTGATCTGCGCTTGTAGCATCTCTAGTTCGGCTTTTCTTTTTCCCGTCTGTTCATAAGTGATTTGTTCAATCATAGACTCGATCCGATCCAGCATCTGATCAATGGTGCGGGCGAGCTGTGCTGCCTCATTATTCCCTCGAATGAACGAACGTTCATCTAACTGACCACGACCTATTCGCTTTACAAAAGCGCTTAATTTTACGATAGGCTGAGTCAGCTTTGAGATTAGAACGGTTAAGAGAACGGAAAACAAGGTAAAGAAAAGAATCTGCACCGCCAGGCTGATAAATAAAATCTGCTTATTTTTTGACAAGGCTGCCTTCAGCGGGATAATGCTGACCATCCGCCATTTGTTGCTGCTCAGCTCCTGATCAACATATAAAAACTTCTCTCCGTCGATTTCCACAGTGTCGAGCTCGCCATCCTTTTTCAACCACGTCATCGTCTCTCCGATTCGGGCCTTATCAGCATGGGAAACTACAGTTCCCTTGTCATCCAAAAGCATCATCTCTTTATCATTATCGTTATTTAGATAAGGACGGAGCTTGCGCTCATTGATATTAATAATTAAATATCCGATGGTACTGCTAGAGGTCGATTGAATCGGCCTTGCAATGGTTACCCAATCAGCTGAGCCTTTATCAGAATAATTGTAGTACGTATCGTGCTCCGCTCTCCAATAAGTCGAGATGGGTTGAATTTGTTTCAGCAACGATGTCCAATTCTTGTTGTAGAAATTACTCGGATTAAAGTCACTGTAAGGATAGCTGGTATAAATAAAACCATTCTTTCCGATTAACGTCACTTTCAAATATTCTGTTAAAACAAACATATCATCCAGCATCCGCGACATACGGTTATACTGAATGATCTGCTTTGGTGCACGGAGCGACTCAGAATCGGCAGACATCATCTGCCTGATCTCGCTGTTCTGGAGCACAAAATTGGACTGTTCCAGTGTCTGTTCAAATATGGCATTCATATTGGCGCTGGCTGCATTTAAAGATTCTCTTGCGCTACCAACCGCTTTCTCCAGAATGAGATCCCGGGTCAAATAATCAGTAACCATGTAAATGCAGATAAGCGGGATCAGGACGCAGATCAGCGATGACCAGACAAGTTTCTTACGGAGGGATTGATGCTTTCTAAACACGGATTACAGGCCCCACATCTGTTTGAATTTGGAGCAGGAGGCAGAAATGCTTTCCTGCCCCCACATTATAAGCCCCCTTTGAAAAGCGTACAATCAGCCTCCGCTTACTTTCCGCTATTGTTCTGAACAACTTCCGTTATTTTTTTATCGATATTGGCAACCGTGACATCCAGATCCTGTTGGCCAAGGAGATACATCTCCGCTTCTGGAATAACGTTGTTCTTAGCTTCATCCGCATATTTAGCCGGAACTTGCGTTGCACCAGGTGTCGAGTTCTCCATCGTATATTTCAGAGAATCGACATCAATCTTAGAGGCATCCTTAGAACCACTCACAATTGTATCCACTAATTTGTTCGTATCCGATTTGGCCCAGCCAGAGAAAACGCGTCCACCGATTTCAAGTCCTTCTGAGGTATACCAGCGCACAAAGGTATAGGCAGCCTCCTTATGCTTGGATTTAGCGGCTATTCCCATGTAGGTCGGCTGTACGGGTGAGTAGTGTTTGCTCTCACTCTCAAGTCGGGGAATCGGCGCAAACGCGGTAACAAAGGTTGCCGGAATGGCATCCGTTCCACCCGATTCCGCAACCATCCAGTCGCCCATCGGAAGCATCGCTGCTAAACCGTTAAAATACTGATTCCGGTAAGCTAGTTTTTGCGAAATAATATCCTCATAAGGAGTGGCACTCTTATCTTCGTACATCATTTTCTTCATCATCTGCAGATTAGCCTTAAATTGCGGGTCAAGTGCATTGGAGGTTCCATCAGCTTTTAGAAAAGTATTATCCGTAGACTTGCTCATCAGCTGGAGCTGGAAATAATCCGGCCAATTATGCAGATACGCGCCAAAACGTTTCGTTGCGCCCTCGCCCTTGGTCAATTTCTTCGCATACTCTTCGAAATCCGCCCATGTCCAATCTGTCGGAACCGGAAGGCCTGCTTCATCTAACATTTCTTTGTTAAGGAGCACGAACCAGCGCTGCATGGAAGACGGTAACGCATAGATTTTGCCATTGACCGTAGTGTCCACCAGATATTCATCTGCGAGCTTATAACCTTCCTTCTGAATATAGTCATCCATCGGTTCCAATAACCCGATATCTGCACGCTGTGAATAGTTGGTATAAGGCAGTTCGACAATATCCAGCGGATCGCTTGCAGCCGCCATCAAATCCAGCTTCTGCATAGAGGCTACCGAATCACCTTTTTCATTCAGCAAATCTACTTCCACATGAATATCGGGATGCGTCTTCTCAAACTCCGCGATAATCGTGCTCCATTTCGCTTTGGCTTCTGTCTGCCAGGTGCTCAGCTTCAGGGTAACCTTCTCTGCTGCAGGCTTTGAATTTCCACCAGCATCGGGTGCATTAGTCGCTCCTGCATTATTTGTTTTCGAATTTCCGCCGCAAGCGGCCAATGATAACGCCATCGATGTGATGATGAATGCAGATAATAATTTCTTTTTCATTTAGACCCTCCTATAAATGTGTTGGGCATCACTCGCTTAATAACCAGTGACTATGTAACTGCTTACAAGAACATCCTAACATGCAGGATTGACGAGGAAAGTTCTCATATTCTACCGAAGAGAAACTATTTTGACTTTTATTATCCTTTCACACCTCCGAGGGCAATTCCCTCAATAACCTGCTTCTGTCCGAGTGCAAAAATGATGAGCAACGGCAGAATTGCAGATACCGCACCAGCCATCATGAGTGAATAGACATCCCCGTATTGATCCCCGAACAACCGGATCCCCAGCTGAATCGTAAACAACTCTTTAGATTTCAAAAAAATGAGTGGATATTGATAGTCGTTCCAGGTCCAAATAAAGCGCAAAATAGCATAAGTAGCTACAGCGGGACGGATCAGCGGAAAGGCAATCTGTAGAAAAGAGCGAAAATGCCCTGCTCCATCCATCCGCGCCGATTCAAGATACTCGTTGTTTACCCCCATAAAAAATTGCTTGAGCATAAACGCTCCAATAATACTAAAGCTGTTAATCAGGATCAATCCCAAATGTGTGTCAATTAAATTCAGCCAGTTAAACAGTAGAAACTGTGGAACCAACGAAGCCTGCGGAGGAACCATATAAAGTGCCAATACAACTATAAACATAGCATCCCTGCCCGGAAAACGCAGCTTGGAGAACCCATAAGCAGCAAGTGCGCATATCAGCACATTAATTATAGTCGTAGCCAGCGTAATATAAATGGAATTTCCATAATAGCGAGCGAAGTCACCCGACCATACCTGTTTATAATTTTCAATGAGGTTCCACTGCTGTGGCAACCATTGAATCGGAAAGTTAAACACATCTTTCTCCAGCTTAAAGGAAGTGGATAACATCCATAGGAACGGTAAAAGAAATGCGATACCTAGCAGTCCCATGGCGATGGTCCAGAAGGTTCTGGATAGAAGCTCTTTTTTCACTGTAATTTCTCCTTTCCGCCTTTAATAGTTGACCCATTTTTTTTGCGTCAACATCTGCAAGGCTGTAATGATCAGGCAAATAAGGAACAGAACGAGTGCCATGCTAGAGGCGTAACCTGTCTTCAGCTGATTGAAGGCTGTATCATATAACTCGTAGACGATAACGGTCGTGGAGTTAGCCGGTCCACCCTGGGTCAATACTTGTATCAGATCAAAGATTTTAAATGAGCCGATAACCCCTGTTACCAGCAGGAAAAAGGTAGTTGGCGAAATGCAGGGAACCGTGATGTTGCGGAATTTGCGCCAGACGTTGGCACCATCAATATCAGCCGCTTCATAAAGATCCTTTGGAATACTCTGTAAACCTGCGATAAAAATAATAATGTTGTAACCGAGCTGAATCCAGACTTGAATCAACATCAGCGACGGCAGAGCATAATGGATATCAGCTAACCATTTGGGTGGGTTGTTCCACCCCAGTGACATCAGGAATTGATTGACGGGTCCCAGAGAAGGGTGAAACATAACCTGCCAAACCATAGCGATGGCTACTACACTGGAGATATAAGGAAGGAAATAAATCACTTTAAACAAATCCTTCAGAAAAACCTGTTTATCAATCAGGATAGCCAGCAGCAGGGCAACGATGATCGTAACCGGTACTGTGATAATAAAGAGCAAATTGTTCAGCAAGCTTTTCATAAAAGCATCATCATGAAACAGTCTGATGAAATTATCTACGCCCGCGAACTTAATCCCCCCTAACCCAGCCACAAAGTTCCAGTCCGTGAAGCTTAACAGCAGTGAGCCCAGCACCGGGATCAACGTCAAGATGATCAGCCCAAGCATAAGCGGAGCAACGAATAGATATCCCGCCATCGCTTCGCGTGTGTCCATGTTAAGATGAAACCTTTTTTTGCGTATCATAGTTCTCCTCCTTTACTTATCCATAATTGTAGAAAAAGTAAGCAGTCTTCATAAGAACTAGAATTGTTCATTTTGGAACGAATTTTACCGATCCAGCAGTTTTATATTCCTTTTGCACAACGCAAAAAAAGCGCGAGCCAAGCTCCCGCAGTAAACAAAATCCATATTGAGTTTTACATAAAACAATCGCGTTATACCGACGTAACCTCTACAGCCCCTTTTCCATCAACGCCCGCACTATTCAGCTTTTTCCGAAAAATCATAAACAAAACCACACCCATCACACTCGTTATTACCTCAGTCACAGTCATCGACCAAATCACACCATGCAGGCCAAAAATAGAATGCAATACGATAATCATCGGTATAAATAATACACCTTGGCTTATTGCCATAATAGTAGTGGGTGTGCCTTGCCCCGTTGCTTGAAAAATGCTCATAAATAATCCGGTAAATCCATTAAATAAAGCCGAAATCAGCATAGCTGCCAAAATATAAGTTCCCATGCTTAACACAGAAGGATCGCCTGAGAACCAATGAAGAATCGTTCCTCTAAACACATATACTAGACTCACAAAAACAACTGCAATGCCGCCTATATATGCAAAAGCGTATTTGATGCTGGATTTAAGTCTCTCCGTATTTTTACTAGCAAAGTTAAAAGCAAATAGCGGAATCAATCCCAAAAATAAACCCATCGATAAAAATTCTGGAATCTGCACAATTCTTAAAGCCACACCAAATCCGGCGACCACACTCTCCCCATATTGAATGGAATAGTTATTTAACAAAAGCGTGCTGACAATTAAAAAACTGGCTTGCAATAGCTCGGCTGTACCTATTTTATAAACCTCAAGCTGATCTCGTACAGATATCTTAAAATGCTTCAAAAATCCTCTTAAATGCTCACTTTTCGTTTCCAAAAAGTAAATATAATAAATAGCAGAGCCCAAATTTGCTAAAACCATAGCCAAAGCAGCCCCGGCAACATGCCAATTCAGCACGAGAATAAATATAGGATCAAAAATCAAACTTAAAGCCGTACTGATAAAAATACCATACATTGATTCCTTCGAGGCCCCTTCCGAACGGACCAGTTGTTCCAATGCAAAATTAAGCACAACAGCAAATCCGCCTGCAAAAAGAGTGAGCGCGTAAGACTTCGTAAAGTCTAAGGTAGCAGCATCTGCACCAAGCATGCGCGTGATCGGATTAATAGCTAACCAAGCGATGAGCGCGATAAGAAGCCCCACTACAATACTCCCGTAAAAAGTATATCCGGCAACCTTTTTCCCTTTTTCCGTCTCTTTTTGCCCCGCCAAGCGGGTTACAAATGTTCCTCCGCCTACCCCCAATACATTTCCAAAAGCCATTAAAACGGTAAAAATAGGCAGGCCCAGCGTGATTGCGGTCAGCATACTTGTATTGTGCAATAAGCCGATGAAGTAAGCATTGATCACATTATAAATAGTACCCACAGACATCCCAATCATCATGGGAATCGATAAATGAGCGATCGCTTTTTTCATGGGCGCCGACTCTAAATAATATTGATTTGAGAACTCATTTGTCATAAGTGAACCTCCGAACGTTTATAAACTTGAACTAACTTTTTGAAGTAAAGACTTTAGGGTTGCAGTTTCTTCCGGACTAAGCGCCTTAGTAATGCTTGCTTCTACCTCAGAGAAAATCTCATTGAACTCTTCCACTAAAAGAGCACCTTTTTCCAATACAAAAATACTCTTTTGACGTTCATCATTTTCAGGAGTGACACGCTGGATATACCCTTTCTTCTCCAACCCCTGAAGCATACTGGTGATGCTCGCCCCCTTCCTGTTAAAGACCTCCGCTAAATCCTTCTGAATAACCCCTTCTGCTTGATTCTCAAAAATATAGCCGATCATGCGGCCTTGTTGTGAATTCAGACCTAACTCATTTAACCTGGTGTCAGCTGTACCTTTTATTTTCATCCCAATCTCTCGTATTAAATTAGAAAATGGTGTGTCTACAACGGGTTTGTTCATTGTTATTCCCTCCTCTTTTGAATTAGTTAGAACTCTAAGTAACATCATTATCATAATAGTTAGAGCTCTAACTGTCAAGGTTCTAACTAAATACAAAAAAAACTCCTCTCCAGCACTTGTCGGCAGACAGGTACTGAAGAGGCGTTTATAGAGAAAATTACATTACTAGTTCTTCTAGGTTTCCGAATAAGCCTTTTGTTGATTTCAGCTTGGATTCATTGCCGACAACAGTGAAATAATTTTGTTCCGTCACAGCCTTAAGCAAATCGGTGTACTGTCTGATGTCTTCCGGTGTGGTCGACAAGATTTCATCCCGTTCCTGCTGCAGCTCGGCCCCGGTTACCTGCTCAAAATAATGCCGGTCCGCCCGCCGTCCCTGAGCGCTTGGGCTCAGCGGCTGGTCCAGCATGGACAGGGTGCCGATAATTGCTTTGGTCATCTCGTCGGCATCCGCTTCATATCCTTCGGTGAATCGGTACGCCTGATCATAAACCTCCAGCGTCTCCTGCAAATTGGGATCACGGTAGGAAGTGAACATCAATATCCCATCTCTGCGCAGCATCAGGCTTCCGCCATAAGCTCCGCCCTTCACGCGCACGGCATTCCACAGATAGGTGAGGCTCATGATTTTTTTGAGCACCTGCATTTTGCCGGAATACGTAAATCCTAGCTTGTTGAAGTCGTAGCCTTTAACCACATATTGCACCTGGCTGGAAGACATAAAACCTTCATTATCCGCATGGCCCTGCGCTGTAATCTTAGGTTTATTCACCCCTGGCCGATCCTGAATTTCCAGCTTCGCTACATTAGCGGCGAATTCTTCATACAAATCAGGGGTACCCGTCACGCTGATGACCAAATTCTGTTTATTGAATAAAACCGTACAGATATCCTTCAGCGTGTCTGCCACCTCAGCTCCCTGCTGATCGATCTTCTCGGCAAGCTCACGGATAAAGCGGTAATAGGCCACGCCACCCTGTTGTTCCTGATACGCTCCCATGTCCGAAAAATAAGACATCAGGCGGCTGGCCGCGATTTCATTGCCTTTTTGGTTCAGAACCGATTCCATCTGCGAAGCTTCCCGGCGCACGATTTCCTGTAGCTTCGTCAGGTTATCGAGCGCGCTGGTATAGAGCAGCTCGCGCAGCAGATCCAGCGATTCGCCAATATGCCCCGCCATCACCTTAACCTGCGCAGTGAATTTAGGCTGATAACTGGCTCCAGTATCTTTTGCAGCGCCAAAGATCTCATTTTTGAAATGAATGCCTCCGGTTTTGATCCCAATTTCACTAGTGAGCTCTTCAATGCTGTAAGAAGCTGTCTCCATTTGGCCCAATACCTCTGCCAGCAGTACAAGATAAGGAATTTGCTCAGGAGCCACAACACTCGTATCCCAATAAAACTTGCAGTACGCAATCTTTTGAGTAGATACGTCATGGTGGATCAGCTTTAGACCCTCAAGGTTATATTCATGGGATGGCACCTGAGGTTCAGCACTGCGGTTAATGTCCTGTAGAGATAAACTCGGCAGCTTCTGCAAATCCTCGGCTGCATCTGCACGACCTTGCCGCGCCAGAAGATGTTGTGTACTCTGCACAAGCTGCTCCAGCTGGTCTGGTTGCTGTGATGATTTGTATTCACTTAATTGACGCTGGGTGCTCGCTTCCTTGTCGGCTGCAATCGTCTTGGACGGGTTCAGCACCACCAGACTGCAATGATCACTATTCAGTAAGTAGACCTCAATCAGCTTCTCAAAATAACGATCCGTTATTTTTTCCCGAATGGTAGTGAATACCTCTTCATAAAGCATATGAGTAGACGGCTGACCGTCATAGAGCCAGGACTTCATCACTTCGATATTGTAAGTAAGTCCCTTTGGATATCGGCTAAAGTCCGCTTCCCGCAGCTCAAATTCCTTGCTGTTGACCGCCGCCAGCACCAGCTTCTCATCCAGCCCGTTCTTAACCAAGCTGCTTAATGTGGTCTTCACCAGCTCCACGAAGGCATCTTTGGCGGAGGCGTTCGAATGTGTCAGGGTAATACCAAGCAGCGGCTGAACCATACTGTCGGAATAAAAAGCAAAGGCATCTTTACCCAGACCGCTTTCCAGCAGGGCTTGCTTAAGCGGAGCTGCATTGCTGTCCATTAGCATGCTTTTCAAAATATCAAAAGCCAGATTCAGTTCCCGATCCGTAGAGGTTCCAATTACATAGTTCAGACTCAAATAAGTTTTGTCGTCGGCCGTTTCTGCTTCCAGAATCGGATAATCCGCTACCAGCTCCGTCATTCCGGTAGGCTGTTGTAGGGGAATGGTGGTATCAAAGCTGTTCTTTTCATAACGGCTAAGGTATTCCTGGTCTATAAATTGCAGCTTCTCTTCAATAGAGACGTCTCCGTACAGATAAAAATAACTGTTGGACGGATGATAATAGTTGCTGTGCGCCTTAAGGAATTGCTCATACGTAAGCGCAGGAATCTCCTGCGGATCTCCACCTGAAGAATGGCGGTAAATCGTGTCTGGATACAACGACTTTTTGATCCTGTCCATCAGTACCGTAAACGGCGAGGAATAGGAACCCTTCATCTCGTTGTAAACCACGCCTTTATAGATCAACTCGTCTTCTGTTTGCTGAAGCTCGTAATGCCAGCCCTCTTGCTCAAAAATCTCCTTTTGCTTATAAATATTCGGCTGAAAGACACTATCCAGGTAGACCTCCATCAGATTGGAGAAATCCTGCTCATTCCGGCTCGCCACCGGATACATCGTCTTATCCCCAAACGTAAATGCGTTCAGGAATGTCTGCATCGAGCCCTTTAGCAATTCTACAAAAGGTTCCTTCACCGGATATTTCTCCGAACCACATAATACAGAATGCTCCAAAATATGAAAGACCCCTGTACTATCTTCAGGAGGGGTCCTGAAGCTCACGCTGAATACCTTGTTGTCATCCTGATTCTGCACGAAAAGCAGCCTGGCGCCGCTCTTCAGATGTTCCATCGTGAATACGGCGGAATCGATCTCCCGGATAAATTCCTCATTAACGACCTGAAATCCATAATATATGTTGCCTGTGATCAAGCGGCTCATAGATTTGCCTCCTCTGCACTGGATGTGATAACTCTATCTGAAGCTTATCATATCCCTGGACGTTTATTCCATTAATAGAAGGCTTCCGGGATTAATTTCTGCAGTCTGACTAAAATTGCCGCTGCCTGCTCACGCACCAGAATCTGCTTAGGATCGAAACGGCTCCCGCTGCCGGTCATTACTTCATGTTCATTCACGGCCTGAATCGCCTGGCGGCTCGCCTCTGACAAACTGGAAGTATCGGCAAACTTCACACGGTCCGGGCTGCCGTACGTAGACAACCGGGCAGCTTTGGTTACCATATCCGCCGCTTCTTCCCGCGTAATACCGCGGTCCGGTTCGAACTTGCCGGCTGAAGAGCTGATAATGCCCAGCTCCTCAGCCTTGGCGATGGTACCGCTGTACCATTTGTCCGCCGGAACATCCTTAAAGCTAGAAGTGGCCTTGGCATCGGGGAACTCATGCAATAGCCGCAGCAGCAGGGTCAGAAATTCAGCCCGGGTCAGCTTCTGCTTAGGAGCCAGCACATTTCCGCTGGCACTCACGCCCTGAATATATCCGCTGCTGAGCGCTGTTGCGATATCCAAACGTGCCCAAGCTGCGACTTTATTGGCATCCGTAAAGCTCGCCAATTCCGGTGAAGAGACATGCAGCGCAAACGTCCGTTTGGAAAGTGCTGGAGCGGCATCTTTACGGTATTTGGTGACTTGCACAGGATAGACACCGGGCTTCATGCCGGCAAAAGACACCTTTCCCGTGCTGTCTGCCACTACGCTTTTTCCTTGAAGTGTCACAGTAGCACCGAAAGCCGGAAGACCGCCCAGCTGACCGTTTGACTTGGTGATATGGAGGGAAAACGGCATATTGGCGCTTGCGTATCCACCCATTTCCTGGCCGTTTTTATCTTTCCATTTCACTTCCATCCGGTCAAGCAGTTCTGTATCATCCGCGTAGTAAACAAGCAGCTGATCCCCATTGCCTATTGTCAGTCTGTACGGGCTATTCTCAGGATACATCCATGCACTACCCCCGCTGAATACAGCAATCTTCCATTCTCCGCGTCCATTGTATCGCCCGTTCTGAATCCCTTCTATAGCTGTGAAGGCCGGTTTAGCTGCATCCGCATTCAGCTTATACGCCAGACCCTTCGCCTGTAAAAAAGCTGCCGCTGCCTTCACAGCATCTCCGCCAACAATATGCCCCCCGGCAAGGGTGCCACCGGGTCCTTCGACCTGAATCGTTGCCCGGTCAAGTCCAGCATGATGTAGTCCGCTATACAGCATGCCAGCCTGCTTGGACAGCAGCTTATAGGAAGTCAGGGCAAGGTAGGCTTGCACAGTAGCGGGACTATCGTTTCCGCCGTCTGCTGTCTGCGCAAAGCCGCCACCCGGAAGCTTCTGCGCCAGCAAATGGTCCAGCAACGAGGCTCCGCCTTCCTTGGTGAAATCTGCTGCATCAACTCCCTGCGAGGATAAAGCAACAATCACCTGCGCTGTCGTCGTAGTTTTACCATCGAATCCTCCGTCTAGCTGCTGCTTGCTCTTAAGCCACTGCAAAGCCTTCTCAATCGGCTGCGCAGTTTGTTCTGAACTCACTTCCGAAGCAAGTGCCGTCAGTACCCAGGCAGTAGCTACCAGATCTCCTTGCTTCTGCCCGGCCAGCGGCCAGCTGCCATCCGCTAGCTGCATATCAAGCAGCTGATAAAACAGCAAATCGGGGTAACGGTTTGTCCGCTCCAATGAATTTGAAATGGAGTTCTTCGAGGTAATATAGGCGGCTGCTACCGCTGCTGCCCCTTCCGAATCAATTCCGTCATGATTCATCAGGAATGGATAAAGATCAATACCCGCGATGTTGTTGATGTTGCCCCCCGCAGCACTGTAAGCCAACGTTGTTCGAGTTAGCTCTGCCACCTTGGTGAACTTGCCCCGCTGTTCCAGAATCTTATCGGCAGTCTGCTCCAGATATCCCTTGGGCAGACTGCGCCCATTCTTGAAGAAACCTACGGCTGCTTCGTCCGGGAATGGCTGTATCGTAAGCAGCACATTCTGCGCCCCTTCCAAGGTACTCTGCATCTCCGCTGTGAATACCGCGGTTGTCTTTTGTGCCGGAGACGGCTCCGCCATTACCGTGCCACTCAGCAATACAAGCAAAATACATAATGCGGTAAGTGTAACCTTCCTTATCGTCCTGTTTATGGGTGTTGCTCTCATATTCATTCTCCTCCAATGTAGTTTGCTAGAACTTTATAAGGTTAGACGCAGCGAAATGGGATTTTGTTCCTGACTATGTTTCAATATACATTTTTATCCAGATAAGAATAACAAAAGACCGCACAGCTACCCGCTTACACGGTAGCCGTACGATCTTTTCAAAACCTTTATTCAGCCTGACCAAACCCCAGCTCACGGTATAATGTCTGTTCCAGATAATCGTGAAGATAGAACCGGGATTTCACAAAATGCTCCGCCATATCGGATGGCTGGTAACGCTCCAAAACCGCTTTCATGCGAGGCAAAACGTTCTCACGTCCACGGCGATTTCTCATGTAATTGTTCAGCAGCGAATGCCATTCCGCATCGTCTCCCGGATAGAGCTCCCAGCGGTAGACATATTTGTGGATCGCCCGCGAACGGTCCGTCGCCGCTTCAAAATCATGCATAATGGCAATCAGCTCTGCTTCATCCTTATGATCCTTCACCTTGTCCAGCAGCTTCCAGATAACATCATAATAATCTTCCAGCTGATAATTCCCGAGCTGAGCATGACCTGTTCTAGGATCAATGCCATGAAACCGCTCCATGAATCGATCGATAAATGTTGAGGCGTCCGCTTTGCGGTTCCAGGCCAAATCGGCGTGCAGCAGCATCGGATACCACGTTGTCTCGAAGATACCATAAGGAACGCCAAGGCTGAACGGTCCCGTCCAGTTCGTGGCGACGATGCAACCGAGGTCCAGCTTCTCCGCCGTCTCCGCCCATTGGAGCAGATTATCCGTCCGGTTCAATAGTACCGGATAATTCTGATGTTCAGCCCAGTCAAAGCTGCGAACCGCCGGTGCTCCCATAACCTCGATACCTAGTGACCTGAATTTATCCGCAAGAGAGGAAACCTCAGCTTCGATATTACGTCCGTTGTATATCCAGATCATCGCCACACTCCGCTTATCCAGCTTTGCCAGTTCTTCCGGCGGGCATTTGTCCAGCATGTCATGCCAGAAAATCGCTTTTTTACCACGGCTGGCTGTAAATTCAATCAAAGTGTTCAAAAAAGCGATAAACGCCCGCTCCCGTACCCCTCCGAACAACGTTTTACAGCGTTCGCATTCACATAAGCTGTACACCTCGTCGCAGCCGAGGTGAATATAACGGGAATCAGGATGGGCATCCATCATCCCCTGTAACAGATCGGTAATCAGCTCGAAGGATTCCGGATGCGACGGGCAGATCTCCCCGAGGGATAACTCCGTTTCGCGCAAGTGCCGCCAGGTGTCGTGGCGGAGCACATACTCCAGATGTCCAAAACTCTGCTGCAGCGGAATGATCTCAATAAAATATTCATGGGCTGTGCGTTTCAGCTCCTCTAGCTGTGTGAGGCTTAACGAATGCTGTGGATGCACGAATTCCGGGTATTTTTGAAATGGGAATTTATCTTCGTATTCAATCAGAACCGCATTCGTTTTATACCGGGCAAAATCCGCCAAATACGATAGCAGCAGCTCTGGCTTGGAAAATGTCTGGCGAAGATCAAAGTTCATCGCCCGCACAGAAGTGTCCGGCCAGTCTGTGATGGTCACGGCAGGAACTTCCCCTGCTGACTTACGCAGCTGTAGTAACGTTTGTAACCCGTAAAACAGCCCCGGCGCGTCCAGTGCTTGGATTACCATCCGGCGCTCCGACACCTCCAGCCTGTACCCTTCCGCCCGGCCGTTAAGCAATTTCAGATCCACTTCATCTGGCTGTGCTCCTTTCGTTTCTGGCTGCGAGAGACTCTGAAGAATAAGTGAATATCCTTTTCCCGAGATAACATGTGTACATTCCAGCTCCGGAAACGCCCGGCGGCAATGAACCACCAGCCTCTGATCATGCCGCTCCATGTAGAGGCTCAGACTTACACCCTCGCTGAACAGAAAAGCTTCTCCCTCTTTCGCTTGGATCTGCTTCGGTTGCGGTATCAAGCTCTGCATCGTTCTCCTCCTAATCTTTGCTGTAATTATTTACTGCAAGCCCTGCTGTGACCATTCTTCCAGCATTCCAGCACGGTAAGTGTCCTGTCTTCATAGCAGAAGCTCACGAGATCGGCAGGTGCTCCAGCCCTAAGCCCTGCCGCCTGCTCCAGCCCCAGCAAAGTAGCCGGATGAACAGAAGCACAATCCCAGGCTTCATCCAGCCGGGCTAATCCAGCCTCCGCAAGATAGGCTACCTGATCTGGAAGCATCATGGCGGAGCCTGCCAGCAGCTGCGGATTACCGGCCAGATGCAGCCGTCCTTCTGCTGTTAATACAACCTCTCCACCGATGTGCAGGTGGTAAGTTCCCGGCAGCATTCCGCTCAGTGATACAGCATCGCTGACCAAGATGGTGCGGCTGCGCTTCATCCGCAGAATTACTTTCAACAGAGCAGGCGGCAAATGTTGGCCATCTGCAATCATACAGCCGTATAGTTCATCCGCCACCAGCTGCTCCCACAAATAGTTGGGATGACGGGGCAGCGTCAGATGTGTGCCATTGCCGAGATGCGTAGACATCACCGCTCCTGCGGCAACCGCCTCCCTAATCTGCTCGGGGGAAGCTGCTGTATGCCCTATGGAAACAAGGATGCCTGATTCACTGCACCGGGCGATAAATGCAGCGGCGTTTGGCCATTCCGGGGAGACGGTGAGGATACGGATAAGCCCTTCAGCCGCTTCCTGCCAGCGGCACAACATATCCCAATCCGGCGGGCCAATATGTTCCCTTGGATGAGCGCCGCGTGGACCCTCTTCTGGTGACAGAAAAGGTCCTTCCAGATGAATACCTACAATCCCCCCAGCATCTTCCGGATACAGCGAAGCGGCTTCCGCAATGGCTGAGATCGCTTGAGCCAGCGCTTCTTTGCCATTGGTAATCAGAGTTGGACAATAGCTGGTAACCCCGTTTCCTAGCAGAAGTCGGGACAGTTCCAATACCGTGGCAGGCTGCAAAGGCAGCGTGTTGAGATCCAGCCCCCAGCCCCCGTTCACTTGCAGATCCACCAACCCGGGTGCCAGCCAGGGCCAATCGGCCATGGCTGGACTCTCCGCAAGTTCGGTGACCGAAGTGATTCGCCCCTGCTCGACACTTACCTCAACCGGCAGCCCAGTCTTGTAGTGCTTTCCTTTAATTGACACGTTCATAGGCCGAAGGCAGCCCGATCCGTGAACATCGTGATCTCCGGATGGGTTCGCAGAATAGTAGCTGGACATGCCGTGCCGATCGAATCATGGAGCGCCGCCTGTAAAGCATTGCGTTTGGACACCCCAGGTACAATTCCGTACAGGTGACGGCCAGCCAGCAAGGCTGGTACCGTAAGCGTCAGCGCATGGGTTGGCACCTCGTCCAGCCTGGTAAAACAACCGTCATTCACCTGCTGGCGGCGGCAGGCTTCCTCCAGTTCGACTGCTTTGACCAACTGCGGGTCGGTAAAATTAGCAACTGGCGGATCATTAAACGCGATATGCCCGTTTTCCCCGATCCCGAGGCAAACGATATCAATAGGAGCCTCGCTCAACAGGGCCGAATATCTCTGGCATTCCTGCACCACATCAGCGAGACCATCCAGCAGTTCTACCCGGCCAGGGTTAACCCGACTATATAGCCGATCTGTCAAAAAACGGCCGAAACGCTGGGGAGCCGAAGCCGCAAGGCCAATGTATTCATCCATATGAAAAGCATTGACCCGGGACCAATCAATCCCCTGCTCCCGCACCAGCCCCTCGTACAGTTCATTTTGCGAAGGTGCGGCTGCAAACACGATTCGGACCTGACGCGCGGAATCTTGAAGCAAAGCTCTAATTTTCTGCGCAACCTGCGATGCCGCCGCAGTGCCCATTAGGCTACGATCTTCATAAACCTGAACGGACATCTGCTCTACTTTGTGTGTCTCTAACGGTTTAATGATGTCATTCATCCCGTTCATCCTTTCCGGGCAACTATTGTCCTTGGCACCAGACAGATTAATTCCCGTTTAACTGAATGTTCTGAACACGCTCGTAAGCTTCCTTATAAGTGCTCAACAACTTATCCACGCCGAGATTGTTCATCTCCTCCACATATTTGTCCCAGTCGGCCAGCTTTCGGGAGCCGGTAACAAACTTGGCAAAGCTTTCATCGCGGTGTTTTTGGATCGCCTGGCCGGTAATCGCGATAATTTCATTCTCTTTCTCCGTAAATGCAGGACGCGGCTGCATCATGGACGGATCATATTTCGTCGCTTCTTCAAAGGCATACTTTAAATTGTCTGAGAACAACGACAGATGTGAGCCAAAGTCGATCCACGTGTACGTTCCGCTAGTCTGAAGTCCTGTCTGCTTCCGCATTTCGATCACATCGTTGTACTCTGGTTTGAACTTAATCGTGTCGCCTTCCTTCACATACGTCTCGCCCTCCACGCCCCAGCTGCTGAGCGTACGTCCCTCTTCGGAATAGAAAAAGTCCATATAGCTCATCACATCATCGATGTTCTTTGAGGTTGATGCCACGGTTAGGCCACCTTCCATATAATGAAAATACGGGTTCAGTTGCTTGCCGCCGGCAATGCCCGCTGGAGGAGCCATGAACTGCATGTTGAACTCCGGATTTTCCTGCTGCATCGCATTGTTAAAAAAATCGATCCGGCTGATGTAATCAATGGTCACAAACGATTTGCCCGTGGACACCATGTCCTGCCATTGCTTAGTTTGCAGAGATAGAAAGTCAGGCGGAATCAGCCCTTCGTCATAAAATATTTTCCACATGCCAACCATTTCCTTGTAACTATCTTCCGTAGGCCCAAAAAGCCACTCTTTTTTATCAAAATCATAATAAGCCCCTTCACCTGTCCCGTAATTCACAGTCATATTGGCATTCATTTCATCAGGAATTTGACCGTAACGGATCGAGAGCGGATAGCTGTCCGGATATTTCGCCTTCAAGGTTTTTAGAGCTGTATGCAGCTCCTCATATGTGGCTGGTGCCTGGATTCCTTCTTTGTCAAAAATGTCTTTACGGTATAACCAGATCATGCGATTCGTCTCGCCAAAGCCCTGATTCGGGAACATATACATTTTGCCATCAGCAGACAGTGCAGCCTTCGCTTCCTCTGGATACTGCTTTACCCAGGCGGTCAGATTCGGCATTTTGTCCATATACTCCATCAAATCCACCAACGCACCCTGTTGCCCGAATTTATTCGATTCTTTGCGGTTAGGCATATACATCAGATCCGGCATTGCCTTCGAGGCAATCGCCAGGTTCAAGCTCTCTTCAAGCTTCCCTGAAGGGGTCTGCACCTCGAGTGTGACACCGGTTTTCTCCTTCAGCCAGCTCCAAATGGGCCAGCTTTTCGAATAAGGGAACGTAGCATTGTTGTCTAAGAGCGCAGTGAAGGTTTTTTCGGTTTTGGACGAATCAGTAGGTGAAGCGGTACTACTGCCCTGAGTATTACTCTGCGGCGAGGTGTCATTGCCCCCTCCGCTGCAGCCAGTTACTACGGTTGCTGCAATTACCAGTGGCAGCAGTACAGATTTCCATTTGTTCATTACGATCTCTCCCTTATTCTGAATTTGTGACGGTTCCACCCACCTCAGCCTTTAACCGCGCCAATCATGGCCCCCTTAACGAAATACTTCTGCACAAATGGATACACAATCAGAATCGGAAGCGTCGAGACCATAATCGTCGCGTACTTCAGCGATTCTTCTATCACCATGTTGTCACCTCCAATGCTAGTAACATCTCCCGAGCTAGCACTGCCAGCCAGCACCAAATTGCGCAGCAGCACTTGCAGCGGGAACAAATCCGGTGAGCGCAGGTAGAGCAGCGGGTAAATAAAGTTATTCCACATGCCAACCGCGTAAAAGAGTGCTATGGTGGCGAAGGAAGCCTTGGAAAGCGGAACAATAATACGGATAAATATGCCGATATCATTCAGTCCGTCGATGCGGCCTGACTCCTCCAGCTCTTTAGGAATGCCGGAGAAAAAGGTCCGCATCAGAATCAGATTCCAAGTGCTAACCGCCCCCGGCAGCACCATGCCCCATACGGTATCGACCAGATCCAGGGAGCGAACCACGAGGAACGTAGGAATCATCCCTCCGCTGAAAAACATCGTCACCACAATCAACAGGGTGAAGCTCTTGCGCAGCGCCATATCACTGCGTGAGAGTGCATAGGCACCCGTGGAGGTGACCACCAACGAGATAAAGGTGCCAAGCACGGTGTAAATGAGTGTATTTTTGTAAGCCACCCAGATTTGCGAATCTCCGAGTACAAGCTTATACATATTCAGGTTAAAACCCTTAGGCCAGAAAGAAACTGTATTCTTCATGACATGCACATCACTACTGAGAGAGACAGCGAGCATATGCAGGAACGGATAAAGCGTGACCACCACAACCACGAGAAGGATAAAAGTGCTCACGACATTAAACCAGGATAAACGGGGTGATCTCATCACCACACCTCTTTTCTACCATAAACTTGTCTCGCTTACACGACGGCTGATGTAATTTGCTGTATAGATGAAGATCAAGCTAATCACGCCCATGAAGAGATCAATAGAAGCGCCATAGCTGAAGTTCCCCTGCACCATACCCACCCTATAGACATAAGTACTGATAATATCCGCTGTGTCGTAGATCGCCGGGTTCTGCATCAGGAACACCTTCTCGAAGCCAATCTCGAGCACTTTACCGATATTAAGAATCAAGGTGATCACGATGGCGGGTGAAATGCCGGGCAAGGTGACATGCCATATTTTACGCATGCGGCTGGCTCCGTCCATATCAGCAGCTTCATACAACTGCGGGTCGATAGCGGTCAACGCGGCCAAGTAGATAATGGTCTCCCAGCCGATATGCTGCCAGATCTCCGACAGGACATAAATACCGCGGAACAATCCAGGTTCGTTCATGAAATTGATCGGTCCAATCCCTATGGCACCAAGCAGATTATTAATCAGCCCTCCGGTTGGGGATAAAAACATGATCACCATACTGGCAACAATGACATTTGAGATAAAATGTGGAAGATAGCTGACGGTCTGCACAACACGTTTGAAAGCAGCCTTGCGCACCTCATTAAGCAAAATCGCCAGTAGAATTGGTGCCGGGAAGCCGAAAAACAGCTTATATAAACCAAGCAGAAAAGTATTTTTCATCAGCGGCCAAAAATCGGGATTCTCAATAAACATCCTGTAATATTTGAGTCCCACCCAATCGCTGGCCCAAATTCCTTTAAAGAGATTGTAATCCTTGAAAGTGATAACTAATCCAAACATCGGCGCATAGCGGAAGATCAAATAATACAACAGGCACGGCAGGAACAGCAGCCAGAGCGCCTTGTTTTTATTCCAAGTTCTAAGGATTCCCGTTTTGTGGCGTTGGGGTCGCCGGTGCACTTTCTTTCGCATTTTGTCCTGCACTACGCTAGCTTGAGCCATATGCATGTCTCCTCTTGTTAAAATGATCATAAATCATATAGATGTCAGATTACTTCCCCCTTTTTTCTGGGATTTGTCTCCGAATTATAGCTGCATTTCTTTGGAAAGCGCTATCTACATGTTATATAACATTTCGCCTTAACTGCGGATTTCCATAGAATAGCGTACAAATCAGCAAAATTGCATATTGTTGGTGTTAGCTTTTTGCCGCTATGATAGAATTAATCCAATTCATTTACGGGTGCATCCAAAGGGGGATACATATGAAGGGATCCGTTACAGGCAAATTTGCGCTGAATGCCCTGTTCGTTAAGCTGATGCTAAGCTTCCTCAGTGTCATCTTGATTTTGGCATCATTTAATCTGTTCTCCCATCTGTATTTAAGCGGCAAAATCTATAAGGAGATGATCCGTCAAAATGAGCTTGGACTCGCACAAACGGTCGAAGGCTACGAAAATCATTTCCGGTTGACCCAGAACATGATTCTTGCCCTCACCCAATCCGATTCATGGACTGCCAATCTGGGCATTTTAAGCCACCTCAAAGAGAACCGTCGATATGATATCCCGGCAGAAGTGACATCGGATCTCTCAACTTTGTATGCTAATCCTTTTCTGCATATCGAAAATTTCATTCTTTATTTTAAAAAGGAAGATTATGTACTGGAGAGGGAGGGCCTAAGCAGCGCCGCAGATATGTTCGGTAAATACTACTTCAGTGCAGAATACCCTCCGGAGTACTGGAGCCGGCAAACGATGGGCAATCAATTTTTAAAAGTCATGCCCGCCGTAACCTTTACCGAGAAAACTATACATTCCACCCGTACGCTCGGAAGGTTAATGCCAGTGCTGGTCAAAGCGATTCCTTATGAGGAAGTGTATGGGATTGTCATGCTGAATCCGCAGCTGATGCAGGATACCTACGGTGATGCCGGCAATACCCCATTCTATATTCTGGATGCACAAGAAAATTTATTGTTCTCTACATCAGATGTTAAACTGCAAACAAGCCAGCTTCCGGAAAGTAGCAATGCCCATGAGCGGGTCGGAGATCAATATTACTTCTATGAAAAAGGTAAACAAACCGGATTCACCTATATCCGAGTGACCGAGGTAGCGGCTATTGCCGCAGAAATGCGTGGTATGCAGCTATTGCTGGCTGTGTTACTCTCTGCGGCAGTACTGATCAGTGTTCTCTCATCCCTGATCTTCAGCCATCGGCTTAACCAGCCGCTCCAGCGCCTGATTGCTGCCTTGGACCGTAAAGCGGGCAGCCGGCCAGAAAAATTGAGCAGTGTGAAGGAATTCGCCATTATCGGCGACCGCCTGAGCTCCATTTTGGAGAATAACCGATTCATCCAGACCGATCTTGATCATAAGAACTCACTGGTACGCCAATATGCCTACACTCATAAAGTGAAAAATATCCCGCTGAGTAAAAGTCTTGCGGAGCTTGAAGATGTCCGGCAATCCGAACTACCCTATGCCTCCATTCTGTTCAAGGTCAGCTTCAAAACCTTGCCGGACGAATTTGAGAAACACACACTGATGTTATGGAAGCTAATCCAAACCTTGATCACCGGAGGTGAAAGCGACAGCGTCGCACTCCAGCCGGAGCAGGATCAGCTCTTGCTGCTCCTGTTCAACCCCGGACCGCAGAGCAGTTTTCTGCAGGCTCTTGATACACTGAAAGAACTGCTGGATTCGGAGATATCCTTATACCTGACTATTGCTGTAAGTCCGGTATATTCAGGCGAAACCTCATTTACCGATGCCTACAATAATCTATCGATGTTGTTAAATGAGCGTAGATTGAACGGGGAAACACAAATTATCGTAGAACCTAGAGCCTCGTCCGCCAAATCCTTTCATTTAAAGGTGACACACGGAGAGGAGCTGCACAATCTGCTGCAGTCTGGCAATGAGGAGGCTGTATTCGCTTGGCTGGATCGTCAGCTGGAGCAACTGCAGCACAAGGACGCGGCGGCGGCGGATTTTCGGGCATTTGCCTTGGGAGCAGCGGAACAGACGAGCAAAACGGTGACGAAGCTGAATCTGCCCCAAGCGGAAGCGGAGCGTCTCTTACCACCCCGTCTAGAGCCATTTAACGCTTTCCACTCAATGGATCAATACAAGGAATGGCTGCGTGATCTGGTTCGTCGTGTGCTCGTGGTCATCAGTAACCGCTCGGAGCCGCGCGACCCTATTATCAGCTTTGTGCTGGATTACTTAGACAAACATTACGGCGAGGACATCAACCTCAACCTAGTAGCAGACAAGTTGAATTTAACTCCAGGTTACCTGTCCAGCATTTTTAAAGAGAAAACAAACATCAACTTCAGTGAATATCTGAACAATCTGCGAATTGAGCGGGCCAAAGAGCTGCTAATGAATCTGGAACTGCGGATTCAGGATATCGCGCTTCAGGTCGGTTATCAGAACGTAAATTCCTTCATCCGTATGTTCAAACGTTGTGCCGGAATAACTCCGGGGGAATACCGCAAGCGCTATTCCCGTGATGATTCACTCCCCTCCTCCGGCCTTGGCTTATAAAGGGGCTACATTGCAGAGGAGAGGACAAAAAAGGCCACCATTGGCTGGGGGCCTTTTTGTTGTAAAGATTTGCAATCAGAATCCCGTTTTCGGAATCTCTATTGGCACAATATTATAGGGTGCTGTCCTCCCCGTCCGCACCTGATACATCTGGTCATGGGCCTTTTTCGCTGCTTGCACGAAAGGTTCATATGGACGGTTGCAGACATCCACTACGCCGATTTGATAGTTTTCTCCGTCATAACGTCCAAGCACAGGCTGATCATTCCATTGAAAATAATGAACTCCGATCAGCTGCGGGATGGCTGCCCCCTGCTCTACATAATAACGGTAAGCTTCACCGCGCTCCTTCTGAGTTGCCACCGCACGGATCCCATAAGCCAACATGCCGCCTTCAGCCGCACCAAAATGATATTCCCCAATCATGACTGGTTTGTTCAGTCGTCCGCTGATCTGGGCGATCTGTTCCTTGTCAGGACTGAACTGATAGCAGTTCATAGAGAATACATCAAACCATTCGCAGCCCTCCAGCACCTCATCACTGCCAACCCAGGCATAACGCATTCCCAAATTCAGATGATTCGGATCCGTCTGCTTGCAAAGACAGGCTGGCACTTCTACATACCGCCGGATCATGATCCGGTTGAACTGGTTATAATCCACTTCTCGGGCAGAAGTGAGATTATCCCCGGTTACATTCACATTCGATACATCGTATAAATCCTCGAATTCTTCAAAAACACTATCCCACGCCATGTTTAATTGCTCCACTGTTTTGTACTTTTCTGCAAGCCAGCGAATGAATTCCTTCTTGCTGGCATAACGGACCGGAGATTTCAGCATCTGCCCGGTCAAATTCAACCCATCCACGAATGCCCAATGCGGCTCATTACGCATGAAATAGCCAACCATTCTCTGATCTTCCCTTAATGGAAGAAGCTGCTCCGCAAAGCTCCCGGCATTCCGCTCATACTCCGGGCTAAACACATCCGGGAAATCCCGGAAAATAGATTGCTCCGTCATAGGAAAGTCCACTAGAGGATAAACATACGGAAGCTGAGATTCCTTAATAAAAAGATCATTGGACCAGTTACCGATGGTGTTGAATCCCCATTGTTGTAAGCGGAAATCCGTCATAGCCACCCAGTTAGAGCGCCACTCCGCCCCAAAAGCAGTGATCAGATTAGCAATCTCGAAGCTGAATTCCTCGCCATCCTGTGACCAAGCTTCTTGATAGATTCCTTCCCGCTCCGGCAACGAGGGTATCAAGTGTTCCATACCAGTTACATGCATAGAACAAGCCGGACCCACACAGTCCATCCCCGTACTGAACAGAGCATAACCCTCTGGATCAACGAACCACCAGCGGCTGCCGTCAAATTCCGTGCGGAAATATCCAGTTGGCGCGAATCTCAGCGCCTTCCAACCCCCGTACCTGCTGAGGTCACCTCCACTGTGATCAACTTGTGCCGCAAGTTGCCGCTCTTCGCGCAGCCGATCCGTCAATGCTTCTGCATCAACCGTTTTCCCTGGCCAACCCCTTCCCTTTAATTGGCCCAGATCATCTATATATGGTTGCTGTTCATACTCAAAGACGGGCTCAGTTAGACTTAGAGCCAAGCCACTAATTTGCACGGCTCTACTTGTTGTTGAAGGGAGAGTAGCGATAGAGAATCGGGTGATATGCTTGCGATCGATGCCTGCATCTCCCCTCAGTACTGTCTGCATCACACCCGGATAACGGGGGAGGAACAACTTTTCTCCATTTAAATGAATCAAAGGTAAACAAATTTTCGTGCGCACACCAGGTAAAATTCCTACATGATAAGTAATGACGCGATGATCCCGATCATAAAAACTGAATAACAGCACCAGAACGTCATGGCTTTCATGGTAAACCTCAGCATTAACGAAACCATAATCGCACCAAGCGGCGGATTCCAGCTGCCCTGGCTGAAGCTCAATTCCACCACCTTCTGGTGTAGTGATTAACTGAAAAGCCTCAGAGGAAGTCGCAGTAAGTTGTGTATGGGGGTCACTTTTAAACCATTCCATAGGGAAGGAGACAGATAAACTCATCGGTATACCTCTTTTCTCTAAACTGTTTACCTTACTGAAATCAGTTGAAAAAGCTGCGGGTCTGCACCTAGACGGGGATCATGGCAGCGTTTGGATTCAAGAAACACACAACCCCAGCCCCCACGCTGTTCTCCTGCTACGGTAAGAACTCTTCCGTCATTGCTCCCAATAGTCAGTGAACCTGCTTCTGTCTCTGTAAGCAACCATATAAACTGATCTTCGTTGTCACGAATAGGCTCCAGCAGCAAGGAATTCAACGGGCCAATAGATAAGGCCTTTTCACTGTTTCGAATTCTCGCCCTACCCTTCTCTCCGTATTCAACCGTCCATCTCTGCTGCTGATCTTCATACGAAAGCGTACGGACTTCGACGTTCAGGGTCTCCTCATGTTCAATAGATTGATTTCCCGCCGCCAGATAAAGCCCCATTCCTAAGCTTTTCAATCTGAACAGACCACTACCAGAGCCGCATTCCACAGCTACGATTCCCTTCCTAAGGTCAATCACGGTTCGCTCTGCCCAGTCAAGCTTCATTTCCCGGTCAGAAGGAAAGCTGAGCGGCAGAAATACATAGGAAGAGGCATAATAATCCGCAGGGTCCCAGCGATCCCCAACATACAGGTAAGAGCACTGGTCATTGTCTGTTCCTACAATAGGAACTATAAAAGCAGGCTGGCTGTCGTATGTAGTGATGTCGCCCAAAGGCAGCAAGGGTGACCAACGACCAAATAATTCCTCGGACCAGGCATAGGTTCCTTGGTTAGGCAACCAGCCCGTACAGGCGGACGAGATGAGGAAGTATACACCCTGACGTTTCATTAATGCAGGTGCTTCACGCGCTTGTCCGGGCCACAAGGTCTTGACCTGTTCTTCTATGCTGAGGTAATCAGGTGACAGACGATACATAATAAGATCAGCATTTTCCCTTGCCGCGGAGATAAAATAAGCCGTCCCATCGTCATCCTGGAACAAGGTGCAGTCACGAGACATGTTACCTATCGGATTAAAGCTGCCCCGGTAAACATAATCCCCATCTACCGTCCCGCAATCAGCGATCGCGCAGCGCGCATCAGAGTAGTCGCGTCCATTTTCCCAATGCATCCACATAACAAATCTCCCTGTAGGTTCGTTGTAGAGTACTTTTGGGCGCTCAATTACCGCACCCGTTGGGCGCCCCTCCCTGTCCAAGGGTTCAAGCTCTAATGTGGTGCGGTGATAAATCGGCTGTACCGGTGAATCGAGTGTGAGCACATCATTGCGCCATTCCGAACTCACTAGATCCACGGATCGGTAGCAGCTCACTCTCCGCCGATCCATCCGCTTCTCACCAAACCAGTAATAATATCCATCCGTATAGAGCATATGTCCACCATGTGCATGTACAGGATTTCCGCTCATATCCAGAAGTGGAGCGCTATTTAGTAGGGTGACTGTATTCGCGTTTTCGTCCATGATTATCCTCCAGAGGATCAGATTTTTATACAAAAAAGCAGGTCCGGCCAAGGATGACCTTAACTGAACCTGCTGTTCTTGCGAACTTATTTCAATCCCATCTGAGACATCACATCCACCTTGCTAGCATTGTTATACCATTCGTTGATTTCTTCGGAAATTTTCGTACCGCCTTTGTCATGCCATTGCTTCACGAAGTCATCGTACGCAGTTAGCGGCTCTTTACTGTAAATAATTTTGGTGAAGGTTTCCTTTTCCATCGTATTCAGTTGTTCCCAGGTTGTCTGCATAGTCTTGGTAGGAGGACCGTTAAATGCATTTGGAAGCAGCGACTCTCTATTCTCATAGGAAATCACATATCCCTCTTTGGCTGTTTCATCATTTGATGCCGATCTGATCAAGACCCCATTCTCTGCTTTTGCACCTTTGGAAAGATCATAAAAAGATTTACCTGGGCCATCAACACTTGGTGTATTTTTGGTAAAAGCCATTTTGCCTACACCTTGAGCGGCATCCAAAGGAGTATTGAATTTTTTGGAATCGAATACCACTTCATCGCCAACAATGTCATAATCATATCCCTGAGCATAACCATATTTGAAATCTCCGGTACCAAATGCTGCATCGTAAAGCTTGTCATAATACAAGAAGAAAGCTTCCATATTGTTGAAGTCTTTATTAAACATAAAGACACCATCGTTCTGTTGACCGGATTGGTAGGTTCGATCCCCACTTACACCGTTGATTGTTGGGTAAGCTTTGATTTTAGCCCCTTTTACGTTAGTTTCCACATCTTTAACACTGCCGTACAGCCAAGGACGGCCAATAATAATCCCTGCTTTACCTTCAGTGAAATCCGCAAGTGCATCCCATGCACCCTGTGTAGCCAATTCCTTATTTAAATACCCTTTGGAGTACCAATCGCGAAGTTTAGCTAACGCATCTTTTGTCCCATCAGCGACAGAACCGTAAGTGAGTTTACCATTGTCGTTATACCATTGGCCGGGGAGACTCTTGCCTGTATAAGCACTAAAAATCATTACAGAGTCACTCACCCAGCCCGTGTTGTAAGAATCTTTTCCCGAGAAATCAAATCCATAAGTATCATTTTTTCCGTTACCGTCCGGATCATCATTCGTAAAGGCAGCGATAACCTGTTCAAATTCATCTATATTTGTTGGCGCTTTTAAATTTAATTTATCTAACCAATCTTGACGGATAAGCATGACTTCACCTTCAGTGAGATTGGGCGAGATCGCCATCCCATAAACCTTGCCGTCCTGGATAACCGGGTTGAACGTTGTTGGATATTGTTTATATATTTCTTTCAGACGCTCAGGCATATATTTGTTAATGTCTTCCGCAATATCTTTTACAAGTCCAGATTGAATCAGATCATTTTCTAAGGAGGTGTCATACACTGGCAAAACATCCGGAAGCTTCTCGGAACCAGTGAGCGCTAAACGAAGTTTCGTATTATATTGGGAGGCATCACCGCCCAAAAGAGTAGTTTGGATGTTAATCCCTAGATTCTCGACACCCCAGCGGGTCAACACATTATCATTTAAGCTCTCCCCGTTGATATATTTACCGGCATTCTCATCTTGTTGCTTGGCGATGTTGATAGTAATAGGAGGATCGTATTTGCCGTCTTTGAGAACCGCTTCTGCCGCATTAGATTCTTTACCGTTTGAGCCGCAGCCCGCTAGCAATCCTGCCATCAATACAGTAGTCGTTATTAAGGCCCCTGTTTTTTTCATCAATAAGCTCCTTTGAATTTAAGTTTTATATGTTGGTCACGTTATTCTTTTACAGCACCCAGAACGATGCCTTTGACAAAGTACTTCTGTAGAAATGGGTACACAAGGATAATGGGCAGTGTGCTAATAAAAATTTGCGCAGCTTTGATACTCTGTTCTGACAACGCGGCTGCTTCTGATTGACTAAGTGCCATACTCTGCGCTGAACCTTGTACAACTACAGTCTGTAAGAATGAAGCTAACGGATAGTCCGTTGTATTCGACATATACAAAATCCCATCAAACCATGCGTTCCAGCTCCCCACCATGATAAACAATCCGACGGTTGCCAGACCGGGAAGGGAAAGCGGAAGATAGATTTTCCGGAAAATGACGAAGAACGAAGCCCCATCGATAAATGCCGCCTCTTCAAGCGCCTTAGGGATTGTTTTAAAGAAATTCATAATCAGAATCAAATTGTAAGCTCCGAAGGCACCGGGAAGCACGAGCGACCAGATTGTATCCTTGAGCCCAAGTTTCGTAACCAATATATAAGAAGGAATCAATCCACCGGAAAACAACATCGTGAAAATAAAAATCCACATTAAAGCATTACGCCCCCGGAAATCTTTGGACAAGGCATACCCTGACGTTGTAATAATAAACATACTGATTAACGTCCCCAGCACCGTCCGGACCACTGAGATTCTCATGGAGCCTGTAAAATTCGTGTTTTTAAAAGTTTTCACATAGGCTTCGATATTAAAGTCCACCGGCCAAAAGGATACCAAATTCCCATTTACCGCTGTCTTACTGCTAAATGATTGTGCTAGCAAATGAAGCATAGGCAATAAACACGATAAGGCTACTAGAATCAGGAGGATATGATTGAAAATCGAAAATATCCTATATCCCTTGGATTTATAATACACTCCCATTCCTCCTAACTGTTTTGAAAGCTTAACAACTTCGACTTAAAATATTTTGTAGTTAGCTACCTTGTAAGCAATTCGATAGGAAATTACGATTAAAATGAAGCTGATGCCAGATTTAAACAACCCAACAGCGGTACCAAAACCGTATTGGCCATTCAATAAGGATGACCGGTAAACATAAGTATCGATGATATCTCCCGTACTATATACGAGTGGATTGTATAAGTTAAAGATTTGGTCAAATCCTGCATCCAAAATATTTCCAAGGCTTAACGTCGCAATTACGATGATCATCGGCATCATACTCGGTAAGGTAACATGGCGTATTTGTTGGCGGCGTGACGCGCCGTCGATCTCGGCGGCCTCATAATAAGAAGGGTCGATCCCTGTGATCACCGCTAAGTAAACAATCATGCCAAATCCGAAGTTTTTCCATAAATCACTGATGATGATCGTCGGTCTGAACAGCGTAGGATCACCCAAAAAGAAAATTGGTTTTAGTCCGAGGAAATTCGTAAGAAAATGATTTATGCCCCCGTCAAGACCCAGGATATCAATCATGATTCCGGCAACGGTTACCCAAGAGAGGAAATGCGGTAAATAGACCAAGGTTTGAATACTCTTTTTAATCCCCATGTTTCTAATCTCGCTTAGCAGAATCGCCATAAAGATAGGAACGATAATTCCGACTATAATTTTGATTACAGCAATAATGAGGGTGTTGATAATAGATTGTGTCGCCTCTTTATATTGAAAGATTCTTGCGAAGTTATCCCAACCAATCCAAGTTGAACCTGTAATTCCAAGCCAGGGCTTGTAATCCTGAAAGGCCATCACTAATCCGACCATAGGACCGTAGGCAAAAATTAGAACGAATACCAAAGCTGGGATACATAAAACATACAATGGCCAATTTTTTTTAATTTCCTTTTTCCAAGGATTTTTCCTGTTTTTTTTAACGTTGGCTTTCTCACTCCATTTGAGCTGGGTATTCATTATCTGTGCTATTGTGCTTACCCCCTTTTACATTCTTGGCTGCTAATTTCTTTCTGATTTAATGTTAACAAAAGCGCTTTCATTCGAAAATGTCTCAAATTAAATATCATAACCACTCGCTAAACATCTTTATAAACGCTTTCATTTTGCGAGAGCTCTTCCCTTTTTCTTTTGGAATATATGGCTTATGATGAATTCACACGAGTCCTAGCGACAGGAGTAATGCTTATGATTAAAAAAGTAAATATGAAACGATTCATATATTTTTTCGTTTTTTTCCTTTTACTTACCTTAAGTTTGTTTTTCATAATGAACTCCCTAGGTTCCAAAACCATTCAAGAGAGCTTGGTTAACTCCTCCAAAAATCAGCTAGCTTATACGGAAAGCATACTGGATGGCATCATCTCTGAGGCAAGTTTGTATGGCATCCAATATACAGCCGACACCTCCGTACGTTTCTATCAAAGCAAAATACAAGAGATGAACAATTACGATGCCCAGATGAAAAAAAACGATATCTATGACCGCATATCAGCACCACTCCTCTCCAGTCAGGCCATTGAATCTATCGGTATCTACTGGAAAACGGACGGCACTTTTATTTTCACGGGTCATGATTCGCTTGCCAAACAGCCCTTTCAGAAGGTCACGCAGCGAGGCTGGCAGATTGTTAATAATAATTTGTATTATTTTTCAATCTACCCTTATATTCATGAGCCTAAGAATCCTGCCAATATTCAATACATTGTGGGCGTTAAGCTGAAAAAGGAGTATTTAACAAGTCTTTTAGAAAAAGCAGTGAGTGGCGGTGAGAGCTCCAATGCCTTTTTGCTTGTGAACAAGAGTTTGATGATTAGCAATAAAGCGGTGGATATTCGAATCGAGGAAAAAGCCAAGGAGACGATAACACCCAATGCACATGAAATTCTAAAGTTTGACTATCATATCAACGATGACGATTATTATGTTTTATCGAAGTATATTGAGCCGATTGATACGTATCTTGTTACCTATACGCGAATGAGTGATTTTTTGAATCCGCTTAACCGGAATAAACAGGTGTTTTTTGTCAGCATCTTAATAATCTTGATCATTGGCCTTATCGTGATTTTTATGTTCTATCGAAACTATTATCGCAATGTATATCTGCTCGACAAGAAATTCTACCAAGTGGAACAAGGGAATTACAGCACCAGAATTAGTGAGAACCCGGACAATCAATTTTATAGTCTATTTAAAAGCTTTAACCACATGGTCGCCAAAATACAGGCTTTATTCGCTTCATTAAAAATAGAAACTGAGCTGCGCAGAAACGCCGAAGTGAAACAGCTACAGGCTCAGATCAATCCACATTTTCTTTACAATAATCTGTTTTTTATTATGGCAGTGGCAAAAACTTCACCGGAAGCCGTAATGCAGATGAGCAAACATTTAGCAGAGTACTATCGTTATTTAACAAAAATGAATTCAGATAATGTTACGTTGGCTTCTGAATTGCAGCTTGCCGATCATTTTTTATCCATCATGTCACTTTCTAAAAAAATAAATTATGAAATCAACCTGCCTCCTGAACTGGGAGAGCATCTGATTATGCCACTCATTATCCAGCCTATGGTCGAGAACGCAATTCAGCATGGGATTGAAGAACAGCAAGGGGCTTACCGCGTTACTATAGATGTAAAAGAACTTGATACTGGAGCGATAATTATTGTAGCCGATGACGGTAAGGGGCTTACTGCTGAGGAAATACACCAGCTAATGGCCAGACTTGAGAATGAATCCCCCCCTGAAGGATCAAGAGGAATTGGTCTTTGGAACATTCATCATCGCCTCAAAAATGCGTATGGTGAATTAAGCGGACTGCGGTTCTTCATTAATGAATGGGGCGGTTTATCCGTGCTGGCATTCATAGATTTCTCGCTGGATGAAGGAGGACAATATGCGATTACTGATAGTTGATGACGGGCATTACATCGTTGAATATTTAAAACACCTGCTGGATTGGAACAAATTTGGAATTGAGCATATTGAGACGACAACAAATTCGATTGAAGCCAAGGAGCTATTGAATCAGAATCATATAGATATTCTTATTACAGATATTCGTATGCCCGAGGTATCCGGCATTGATTTACTGCATCATGTTCATGAGAAAAAGCTCAATACCAAGGTAATTTTCCTCTCCGGTTATTCTCAATTTGATTATGCACAACAAGCCATTCGTCTGGGTGCACTCGATTATTTACTCAAGCCGGTAGATAAAGAGGATATGGAAAAAGCCATGAGTCAAGTTATTAAGAGTATCGCTGAGACCCCCCCAAAAAAACCAGTGGCAGAGAAAAAGATAGATGGGCTAGGTTACTTGCTTTCTGTTATTAGCGAACCTTCCCCACTACGTTATGATCACAGCACACTCGATACTGCTTTACGGAATGAGCACTTTTGCTTTTTTCACGTCTCAGGGGCTAGTGGGAAAGATGAAATGTTGTTAAAAGATCATACTGGTGGACGAGACTTTATTTGGATCACTCCATCAGCCATTACTGGAATTATTCCAGAACCCAATACCGAAACTGTGGCAAACAGCGTCGATTCCATTTCTTTTTCCGAGCCGTTTGAATTTTCTCAAAAGCATGCTGTTCGGCATATTTTTTATCATTTCTTTTTTAATGAAAATATTGGGACCAATGACTTTACTATGCTGAGTGCCTCTAGTGCTCTCCCTAAATTAGAGCTCGGAGAATGGGAACAAACCAGAAAAGATATTTTAAAAAACTTTGCCAAGCTCACTGTCAAAAAACAAAAGCGTCTCTACCTGCTCGAATTCATTAATTTGCTGTATTCCACAACCGATAAAATCCAATCAGCTGAGGCCGCAGACTGGATTTTCAATCAATTATCAGAGCCAAATACGGCTCTTCAATCCATCTTGCAGAGCCTCACCCAATTAGATAGAAGCGCTAAATTTTCCAATCAAAATATTGTTCATACCATTCAAGCCTATATCGCCAATCATATTAGTGAATGCTTGAGCCTGGAGGACTTAGGGAAAATTGTTCACCTCCATCCTGTTTACCTGTCCAAATTTTATAAGCAGGAGACGGGCGAAAATTTATCGAGCTACATTTCTTCTAAACGCTTGGAAAAGGCCTCCAAGTTATTGATCGATTCCAACTTACATGTGCTCGATATTTCACATCTAGTCGGCTACAAAAAGCCACAATATTTCATTAAGCTGTTCAAAGATCAGTATGGCATTACGCCTTATCAATATCGAAGACAGCAGATTAAATGAAACAAAAATTGAACAGATCCACAAAAAAGTTTACACTTTGAATGAAGTAACGAACCATGGAAAGGAAACCTGCTAATGTTGCGCTCCTCCTACACCATTCGCTCGGAAGAACAAGCTTCTATGCTTCTGTTTGATTCCATTGGCTGGGAACAAGCAGAGACTCCGGCATATTCATTCAACGGCCAGAACCGGACGGAGAGAAGTTGTGTTATTTTTCAGTACACCTTATCTGGAGAGGGTAGAATTGAAATAGACGGGGTTGTTCACCCATTAACAAAGGGCAAAGCTTTCCTAGTGACTGTCCCCAGTATACACAGATATTATTATCCGGAGGAAGGTACAGAGCCCTGGGAATTCATTTGGCTGAATGTACGAGGACCTCTAGCTATTTCACTCTGGAACCAGCTGATCGCACATGGCGGTCCCATTATAGAACTCCCTCAGGAATCGGTTCCGATGGATTTATTGTGGAGTATGTTCAAGGACATACAGGTTGATGAGGAAAGAGATTTGCATTTTCTAACGGGGAAAACCTTTCAGTGGATATTGTCCATGGAGAAATACCTCAAGAAACCGAATTTGTTAACCACCTATATAAAAAATGACAAACTTCATGCTGCTATACAATTTATGAAAAATGATCTGCACAATAATAACCTTAGCTTAGACGATGTCGCCGCACATGTTGGAATTTCCAAACATCATCTTTGCAGGCTATTTCAAAAAAACATCAATCTCTCGCCTTTTGAGTATTTAAGAAGGAGACGGATCGAGCTGGCAGCATCTATGCTGAAAACAACAGATCAGACGATCTACCAGATCGCTGTGGACACCGGGTTTGACAATGCCAGCTATTTCGGCAAAGTCTTTCGTTCCTATTTTGGAGTCAGCCCCTCCACTTACCGCGAGCAGGATCTGGAGTTCCTGTCCAAACATGTGTTTTTTGAAAATTGATGTTGCTCGGCATAACCATTCGGCTTTGATAGAGCTGAGTGGCATGCGTGGCGTGCTAATTCGGGGCCGGTGGATGCAAGTAGTAACCATTCAGATTTGGTGGCGCCAACTCAAAACCATCCCCCGCCGCTTTCGGACCCAGATGACGCTATTTGCCAATTTTTCGCCTTTTAAGCACAGTTTCGGACTCCAGTGCAGCTATTCCTTCGAAAGAGGTACATATTAGGTACTTTTCGAGTCAATAGCGACTATGCGGTCCGATTAAACTCCAAATGTGTGAAAAGGCTGCGGTTAGCGGCATTTGAGTCCTATAGCACTGTGTTGGTTGGGTAAGCAACTTGCATGTTGCACCAATTCGCGTACGCTAGCCCACGGCTAGGGAAGCATCTTGTTAAACACCCTAATTCGCGTACGGCAGCACCGAGTCACAACCATCCCCCGACGCTTTCGGACCTCAATGACGCTATTTGCCAATTTTTCGTCTTTTGAGCACAGTTTCGGACTCCAGTGCAGCTATTCCTTCGAAAGAGGTGCATATTAGGTACTTTTCGGGCCAATAGCGACTATGCGGTCCGATAAAACACCAAATGTGTGAAAAGGCTGCGGTTAGCGGCATATGAGTCCGATAGCACTGTGTTGGACGGGTAAGCAACTTGCATGTCGTACTAGTTCGCGTGCAGCAGTCCCCGGCTAGGTAAGCATCTTGTTAAACACCCTAATTCGCGTCCGAAAGCACCGAGTCCCCCCTCCACCGCCACTTTCGGACCCCAATGACGCTATTTGCCAATTTCCCGCCTTTTGAGCATAGTTTCGGACTCCAGTGCAGCTATTCCTTCGAAAGTTGTGCATGTTAGGTACTTTTCGAGCCAATAGCGACTATGCGGTCCGATAAAACTCCAAATGTGTGGAAAGAGAGCGGTTAGCGGCATTTGAGTCCGATAGCACTGTGTTGGCTGGGTAAGCAACTTACATGGTCCACCAATTTGAGCCCGCCGGCTTCAGTATAAACAATCAGCTCCAGTGGCGCCAAGCTACTTGCAAGTAGCACTAATTCACGTCTGGTAGTCCCCGGCCAAGTAAGCATATCTCGCAAAGCGCCCCATCCAATAACAGCTTCGGGCGCGCAGCTAGTCACAAAAGAACTCAAAAAAGGAGAAAAAAAAGGAAGGTGCCCAGCATCCAATGGCTTTTGAACTGCACCCCGTCAAGTAGACAGCACAAAAAATAAAAGTAGTTTAAGCGGCCTTAGTCCTAAATTCAATGGGACTGAGGCCGTTTAGTTTTGCCTGTAACCGTTCGTTATTATAAAAGTGAATGTAGGTATCAATATCTGTTTGGAGTTCTTCAAAGGTCTGGTAGGTATGTAAGTAGTACTTCTCACATTTCAATGTTCCCCAGAAGGATTCCATCGGCGAATTGTCAATGCAGCAGCCTACTCGGGACATGCTTTGCTTCAGTTCTGCATCGTCCAGCATCTTCTTAAAATGCAGAGAGGTATACTGGAAACCACGGTCGCTATGGAGTAAGGTTCGGCTCTCCGGTGCTGCCTGCAAAGCTAATTCCAGTGTGTTAAAAACTAGCGAATTATTATTGGAATGACCCAGAACGTAAGCAACAATGGACTTGTCATACAGATCTTTTATTGCACTTAAATACGCCTTCTTGCCGTTGCCGTATTTGAATTCCGTTACATCCGTTACCCATTTTTGGTTTGGAGCTTCAGCCTCAAAATTACGGTTCAGCACATTCTCTGCAACCTGCTGAGGCGTGGAGCCTACATACTTCTTTCTCTTTCTGCGGATGACTGACTGGATACCTTGGCATCTCATCAGCCGGTACACTCGCTTTGCGTTAATAGATTTATCCATTTGTCTGCGCAAATGCAGGGTCAATTGGCGATACCCAAAGGTTCGTTCCACCTTCTCATACAAGAGGAGCATGGCCTCTGTCAGTTTCTCGTTGTCAGCCTCTCGAAAACTGGGTTTGCGATTCAACCATTTGTAATAACTTGACCGTGAAATCCCTGCGATGTCACACAAAAGCCGAATGGAGCAAGACTGTTCCTGCTGAACAGCCTGAATGGCCAGGTAGATATTCACCTGGCGAATGGTTCTTAACGCCTCCTCTTTTCGAGTTCCTCTAACTTTTTTAGAAAAGCATTCTCCGCACGCAGGCGTGCATTCTCGTATTCCAGCTTTTGCATCGCGAGTTTGTGGCGATCTGCTTCCGTAAGTTCTTCAGGCGCTTTGGTGCGTCCTCTACCGTCTCGTAATGCCTCTTCACCACCTGCTTCGTACTTCTTTACCCAGCTATATACTTGTTGGTAAGACACGTGAAAATGGCTTGCCGCCTTCGCATAGTCTTCTCCGTTCGAAAGGCAGTACAGCACGATATTTATCCGTTCCTGCCAAGTGGTTACGCGTCCTTTGGTCATAGCTTTAGTTCCTCCTGAATGAGCTGTTAAGCTGTTGCTATGACCATTATACTTCCTAATCCAGTTGGCGAGTTGGGTTGCACTTGCAATCTTATACTTGCAGATGATTTGGTTTTGCGACAATCCTCCCTCGAGATAATCCTTAACGGCATAGAGTTTAAGTTCTGCAGAATACGTACGATTGTAGCTCCGGACTTCCAGCCCTTCGTATCCATACAATTGATAACGTTGCCGCCACTTCACTATAGAGTTTTTGGATATTCCATACTTCCGGGCCGCAGCTTTCAAACCAATGTCGCCCCGTTCAATTTCTTGGAGAATCGTTAACTTTTCCAGTGCTGTATACTTCTTTTGTTCCATAAAAATGCTCCCCATACAGCGACAGGTTTTTATTATTTCACCTGTCTACTATATGGGGAGCATATCATTTTGGGGCACCCTCCTTTTTTGATTAAACTTCTCTAAGCACGAAAAGTAGGCTTCTGAAATCGCCCTCGAGCTGTGGAAGCGTGAGTCCGAAGTGCATCAGCTCATCCCCTCTGTATACTCCACCGTTAAGCTCAAGCTTATACGATTTCGCAGGGTCGAGTCCTTTCAGACGCAATCTGCGCAACGGTGGATTAGGCCCGGCCAGAACTTGGAAGTAGGTGGCGAAGGCTTCTTTTTTATCAGCGGAAACAAACATCCATGCCGTCTCGTTTCCTTCAAAAGGACTAAGCAGTCGATAGAAATCACCGTACTGAATCAGCATTCTCAGTTCCTTGTACTCCGAAACCTGCTTGCGGATATCCTCGCGTTCAGCTTCAGTAAGCTTGGTCAAATCCAGCTCGTAGCCGAAATTACCCGACATCGCGACATGACCACGTGTCTCCAAAGGTGTAATACGATGTACCTGATGGTTAGGAACAGCCGACACATGGGCACCCATTGAACTCGCAGGATACACCATACTTGTTCCGTATTGGATCTTCAATCTTTCCACGGCATCCGTATCATCGCTAGTCCAGGTCTGTGGCATATAATACAGCATTCCCGGGTCAAATCGTCCTCCACCACCGGAGCAGCTTTCGAACAAAATATGAGGGAAACGGGAAACGATACGTTCCAGCACATCATAAAGTCCAAGGATATAACGGTGTGCCGTTTCGCGTTGACGTTCGGCTGGAAGAAGCGCTGATCCAATCTCCGTCATATTCCGGTTCATATCCCATTTCACATAAGTAATCGGAGCGGATGATAATACCGAGCTAACTGACTCGACGATATAATCACATACATCCTTGCGGGATAAATCCAGTACTAACTGCTGGCGGGCTAATGAACTTTTATGCCCAGGTACATGGAGACACCAGTCTGGATGTTCACGGTAAAGATCACTTTCAGGCGATACCATTTCTGGCTCGAACCATAATCCGAATTCCATGCCCATTGCCGTGATATCTTCGCCTAGCTTTCCAAGACCTTCAGGCAGCTTGCGACGATCCTCTACCCAATCTCCCAGGGAGCTGTCGTCGTTATCACGTTTGCCGAACCAGCCGTCATCCAGCACGAACAGCTCCAGACCTAGCTCTTTACCTGCTTTAGCAATCTCTTTGATTTTATCCGCGTTAAAATTAAAATAAGTCGCTTCCCAGTTGTTGATCAGAATAGGACGCTTGCTATCGCGGAATTCACCTCTGCATAACCGGGTCCGATAAAGACGGTGATAGGTTCTCGATAATCCACCAAGCCCTTCACTGGATCTTACCAATACGGCTTCTGGAGCCTGAAAGGATTCGCCCGGTTCAAGCAGCCACTGAAAGTTGAAAGGTTGAATACCGATCCCAACTCTGGATATTCCGTATTGATCCACTTCTGCTTGGGCGAGGAAACTCCCGCTATACACAAGGCTGAATCCATAAACTTCGCCATGGTCCTCTGTCGCATCTTTTGCAAGCAAGGCCATAAAAGGATTCTGCTGATGGCTGCTGGAGCCGCGTTTGCTGTCAATCCGCTGGATGCCAGGAACGAGTGGTCTTTTGTGAATATGGCGTTCTCTAGTCCAAGTACCGGATAATTGCAGCATGTCATAGTCAGAATCATGAAAGTCAACATTCGCGCTTAATACTCTTTTCAAAACTAGATTGTCCTTACCCAGATTCTCAATCCGCACGGAACGTGTTATAACATCCTGGTCGTTAAATACGGTATAGCTCAAGGCAGCGATCAATCCTGTTTTATCATCTTGCAGTATAATTTTCAGGGTCTCTGCTTCTTCTTCACTTTCAACATAAGTAGCAGGCAGACCCTTGAGTGCAGGTTTTCCTTTATTAATGGTGTGGCTCTTATAACGGAAATCCGTTACGGTCGTGCCATCTACTAGGTGAACCTCAAGTGCCGGCTCGCGGAAATCACCGTTTCCATAAGAAGGGAATTCGCTTGGCAAGGTGTCGAGGGAGATATTTTTATCCTCCTGCAAATAAGTTGGACTAAAAGAGCAACGTTCCACCAAATTCAACGTGTGTTGAAATTTTCTCCCTGCCAATTTTGGGCCCCAGTAGACATGCGCTGGAATAACACCTTTGATCAATTCAATAATATAGCTGGATTTCTCAGACTGTAAATGAAACACCTTGCGGTTGTCATCATAATAAATACCCATAATATGTTTGCACTCTCCTTAAGGTAGCTCAATAGAACGTTTATAGTTTGTAATTAATGCTTCTTCGAAGTCTATTTTAGAGTGAAATGGAAGGGTATACAATCTTAATATCTATACCTATTATAGTAAAATATTGATCTAGCTATACGCAGGATCTAAACCACTAGAATATATATCATCAAACTGTCATTTGGAGATTGACAGCCTAGGATATAGTAGGAAAATAACCTTTTGCTCAAATATCAAAGACGGAGCGCACAGTAAGCTGGGAACGCAATTCCTCAACCGTAGCTGGTTTGTCGAGATCTTTTTTGGCAATCGTAACGGTTCTTGAAACGCCAGCTGATAGGTCGAAATAGTTATCACTGAAGATCGCATCTCTTTCCTTGAAATCAAGCCCGACGAAACGGGCATATGCTTTTGACTTCACAGTAATAACGAATTGTTCTGCTTCCTCAGTGAGTACGGCTTCAAGCTCAGGATCAACAAAGCTGAAATGTTTCGGCTTAACGAACAAGACGGTTCCCCCGCTTATCGTCTCCCCCTCTACCTCAAATACATATTCCAGATAAGCTTTACGTTTCTTCTCTTTTGTATCCAAGACATGACCAAAATCAAGCCGATCGAACTCGGCACTGCTTAAAGCCTCAATCTTCACCGACTTCGCACCTTCCATTAGAACCTCTGATGTCGGAGTAAGCAGTCTCCATCTTAATTCACCACTCACCTTCTCTCTGCTCTCATTAGAGACATGCAGGGAAACTACGGTTCCTTCGTCATGTGCAGAAGCAAGAACTGGAGCAAAAAAACGTCTAGCTGTATAATGCATTGCTTTCCACCGGCCATAATAATCGATGCTAGACCAGGAAGCAACCGGCCAACAATCGTTCAACTGCCAATACAATGCGCCCATGCAGCGCCCTCTATGTCTACGCCAATGCTCTACGCCACAGCGCATGCCTTCGGCTTGGATAAGCTGGGACGCATAGAGAATAGATTCAAAATCCTTCGGATATTTGTAGGTCTCGCCGATATAATAGAGAATTTTCTCATTTCCGGTATTGTTCTTCTGGTGGGACTCCATGACATAGGAGAAAATATTGCGATCCTCCGGCAACGTAAAGGATTCAATCGTCTTCAAGCTTGGGAAGGATTGCAGGCCAAACTCAGACATATAACGCGGATAGAGCTTCCGGTAATCGGTAAAAGGCTCCTTGCCATGCCAAACGCCCCAGTAATGCATGTCTCCATAGTTCTCGTCATTCGGTTTATCAAAGCTTCCTTTAGAGGAAGGAGAGGCACGCCAGTAGAAGGTATTGGGATCAACTTCCTTAGCGATAGCCGGCAGAAGCACTTCATATTGCTTGATATAGTCGGCCTTTAGCTGGAGCGAATAATGATTCTCCCAATCCCAATCGACCCAAGCCATCTCCTGTTCGTTGTTACCGCACCACAAGCCTAACGATGCGTGATGGCGTAAGCGCTTCATGTTGTCCATCGTCTCATGTGTGATATTGTCCTCAAAAGATTCTGTCAGTGCATAGATCCCGCAGGCATACAGATGATCCTGCCAGACGATAAGCCCATATTCATCGCATAGATCATAAAAATAATCGTCAGGATAATAACCGCCACCCCATACACGAATGGTATTAAAGTTAGCAGCCACGCAGCTTTGGAGCAGGCGATCCGTGCGCTCCTTAGTCACGCGAGGCAGAAGATTATCTTCCAGAATATAATCGGCACCTGTAGAAAAGATAAGTACACCGTTGATTTCAAAAGCGAATGATTGTCCCCACTGGTCTTCTTCCTGCTTCACAGAAATCGTTCTTAATCCAATCCGCAGTTCTCGACGATCCAGCTCCTGTCCCTTCTGCAACAGTACAACCTCGACGTTATACAGGGGTTGTGCACCCAGATTATTCGGCCACCACAGCTCTGGCTCCATAATTTCCAGTGTAATATGATGATCTTCTCCCGCAGTTTCGGACACACGACGTTCAACGGCCACACCTGCTGGAGTGTGAACGCTGACTACGATTTCCCGTTCAACCTCCTGCCAACTCTCTGTTCTTACCCGAACATCCAGAGTAACCTTATCCGGCTCGTGAAATTGTGTAATATAAACATCGTCAACACGGGCACTGTCATACCCCTGAATGGAGAGACTTCTCCAGATTCCAAGATCGGGCAGCTTCGGACCCCAGTCCCAGCCGAACATGGAATGTGCTTTGCGCAGATGGGATATTCCCTCCACTGCATCAGCACAACTGCTAAGCGGCAGCTCCGCTTGCTTCCGCAGAGCAAATTCCACTGGGGAACGAAAAATCGCGTGAATGGTGTTATCGCCTTGCTTCAACACTGACTTAATGTCCACTTCATACGTCCGGTGCATATTATCACTGTTCAGAATGTTAGTTCCATTCACAAAAAGCTCGCATAACGTATCCAGCCCCTCACACAGCAGAAATACGCGGTCATGCTGTAACACTTCAGCTTCCACTTGAAAGCAACGCTGATATTCGTAATCGTAATTGGATAATTCCAGAACCTCATATTCCTGCTCACGATAGAACGGATCCGGCATTTCTCCGGCATTCAATAAATCGTGATAGACAGAACCTGGCACACTAGCCTCCAGCCAGTTCGGCTCATGCAGACGTCTCATTCTCCATTTGCCATTTAGATCTACAAGATGCATTTTCTCCCGCCTCCAAAATGTGCTATTTTGCCTTCTTATAGATCAAGTCTATCAATAATATCTTTATATTTCTTGTGTTGTGTTCTCGAGAATCATGTGCTATTTTAACATCATTAATACACTGGAGGACGAACATGTTCAAATACACCGAGGCAAGCCATATGAATCCTGAACTACTAGCAGACCCTTTCTGGGTGGAGTCCTTAAGTCAGGTATCTCCAGAACATACGCATGATTTCTATGAATTTTTCATTCTCACAGAAGGCAGATGTCAGCATATTGTTAACGGGACAGCGCAGCTGCTTCAGACTGGCTGCCTTGTCTTTATTCGGCCCAGTGATACCCACAGATATGAAGCAGATGGTGATAGCGATTGCCGTTTCCTGAACATTCCCTGCCGCAAAAGCCTCATTGAAGCTGCTTTAACTTATCTGAATGAAGAGGAGTTTTTGCACGGATTGCTGAACACGCCTCTCCCCCGAATCGCCATGTTATCTCAGCTGGAAATGGCTAGTTTCGTCCGTTCTATGGAACGCATTCGCATCCTATCAACCCTAGACAAGGTTAAGTCCCGGATTTTTCTAAAAGGCCTGCTCGTCGATACACTCACCCAGCATTTTTTCTCCGCAGAGACAGTCGCTCAACCAGAATTCCCGCTCTGGCTAGAGCATGCCATAACCAAAATGCATTTAAAGGATAATTTGCACCGTGGACTTCATGCCTTGTACGAGCTGTCAGGGAGAAGCGCCGGCCATGTGAACCGCGCCTTCCGGCAATACTTGAACCAGACGCCTACGGAATATATCAACCAGCTAAAGCTCAATGTAGCCCGCAACCTACTGCTCACTACCGAGCTGCGTGTGGTCGATATCGCTTTGGAATCCGGCTTCGAGAATGTCAGTCATTTCTATCATCAATTCAAAAAATTCTATCATCAAGCCCCGCTTGATTTCCGCAGGAATGCACATGTTAATCGGCTGGTTTAGCTTTTTTATACAACAAAAAGCTTCCCTCTGCTGAAATGCAGAGAGGAAGCTTTTACATAGATAAATATATTATTTTGAGTTCCACAATTCCATACGTTCGCTATACTTCTGATTGAAGATTTCTTCTACTTTTTCATCCCCAGCTTTTTTCATATCCGCAAGCATCTTGTCGAATGTAGAATTGGCTTCGGCTTCAGAAGGAGCGATGATTACTCTCGTAATGCTTTGGTCCATAATATCTTTTACTTTTTGCGCTGTCAGCGCTTCAGGCGTTCCGCCGTCAGGGCCTAAGTTATCAAATTCTGCTGTATCCCATACGGAATCTCCAAGGCTCTTAATGGCCATTTCGTCAATTTCACTACGTTGGTATTTAACGGCCATATCGTATGGCTGTTCATTGGCATCCAGACCATTTTTAACAAACCACAACCATTTACGAACACCGCTCTTCTTCACAGCATCGTCCCAGTTATCCTTGAAGCTTTGCAGGAATGCAGGGTCTGGTTGTCTCTTTCCATCCACCATGGTGTACTGCTCGCCTTCCTTACCCCATAGCAGCAAATGTTGTCCTTCGTCACTCGCTAGGTAGTTGAACAGCTTGATAGTTTCTTCAGGGTGTTTGTTATTTTTCGTAATGGCAATAGCATCCCATCCAAGTGAGCTTCTTGGTCCGAATGTTGTTTGGGAGGTCTCAGTGCCTGGAGCTACAACCTTGTAGGGGAAGAACTGATTATCATCTCCGCCATCCTTCTTCAGAGTACCATTTGCATTACCTGGGTCCCAGTATGCGCCTGGTGTGGAGAACACTGCGCCGGTAGCCAGCTTTTGAATCCAGGTTTGTGTTTTGCTGATGGCAAACTCTTTTTCGATTAGACCTTCTCTATACAGACTGTTCACATAAAGCAGCATCTCGCGATACTTTGGATCCTTAACATCATATTGTAATGTTCCATTATTATCATAGTAGGTTCTCAGACCCCACATCCCTTTAAATGTACCGAGGTTGGCGCCCATATTCTCACCGTTCATCGTCATTGGAACAGTTTCTTTTCCATCAATTGTCTTGTTTTTCTCTTTAAAATTCTTTAAAAGTGCTTCAAACTCATCCGTTGTGAGTGGGGTGGAGCCATCTGCCTTATCTGGAGCTAGGTCCGCAACCAGATTTTTTCTCATCAACATACCGAAAACAGGATCACTATCCAAGCCATACCAGTTAGCTAGGTAATAGTTTTTTCCATCTTTATAACGTGTTTTGATCAATGTGTCGCCGTACATTTCTTTAATGTCTGGTCCACTTTTCTCAATTAACTCATCGAGCGCTATAAATGCACCACTTGTAATGTATTTATCGAGGGAAGCATCGCCCCGGCTCATTACAACCACATCTGGATAGTCACCACTGGCAAGCATCAAGCTCAGCTTTTCCGTAGGATTACCCGTTGGCTGCTGGATTGAGATCGAAATGCCTGTTTTTTTGGTGATTTCCTGCGCAATAGCATCAGTGAAAGGTTCTCCCTTGGTATTTGAATCAAACCAGGTCAATGTAATCGGCTCTTGTTTTTTATCGTCTCCGGCCGTTTGGTTTGTATTGTTTTTTCCATCATTTGAAGCACAACCCGCTAATACACCAACGGCTAATGCGGCAGTAATACTCACGTTCAACCATTTGTTTTTCTTTATCATAGACACCCTAATTCCTCCCATTAAGTAAGTTACTTCATAAGTCTATCAAGCAACCAAGCAAGTCTGCCCGTTCACCCCCCTTCAGGGCCGCTATTTATTTAATCATATTAACTCTTAACCGCTCCCAAAGTCATACCCTTAACAAAGTACTTTTGCAGGAATGGGTATACCAGTACGATAGGCAATGTTGCCACCATCGTCGCTGCCATCCGGATAGTATCACTTGAAACCGCATTCCGCTTAGCCGAGTTAGCTAGCATTTGCGATTGCGATACCATGCCTCCGGTCTGGAATTGGCTTAATATTTTCACGAGTACGGCTTGCAAGGTCTTTAAGTCAGAACTATAGGTAAACGCATAGGAGTCAAACCACGAATTCCAATGTGAGATTGCCTGAAAAAGTCCTACAGTCGCAAGCACGGGTGTGGTCAACGGTAGAACAATCCGGAAGAAAATCATCAGGTCATTCGCCCCGTCTACCTTCGCCGACTCCTCGATCTCACCAGGCAGCCCCTCCATAAAGGTACGGACAATAATCATATAGAAGACATTCATCAGCCCTGGCAAAATAAATACGGAAAACGTGTCAATCATATTCAGCGCTTTAAGCACCATGTAATAAGGAATCAGTCCGCCTCCAAAATACATTGTGAAGACAAAATATAGATTCCATCCTTTACGTCCCATCAAATTCCGGCGGCTTAGCGGATAAGCAAGCATCGTAATGACAAGGACAGATAGCGGCGCGCCAATTACGGTACGTTTGACAGTAACCCATAAGCCATTCAAAATCTCGCTATCTTTTAAGATTTGACTGTAGCTATCAAAGGTGAGGACTCTGGGCCATAAATAGACGCCACCACGTACGGTATCCTCAGCAGCATTTAATGAAAGAACGAGAATATTCCAAAAAGGGAGAAAGGTAACTAGCAACACAAGTATAAGAATGAAATAAACTACAAATTTAAAAATATGATCCCCGTATCTATTCGAAATCATCACAAGCGCTCCTCTCTTTTTCGGGTTTAGAACAACGCTTGGTCGTTCACTTTTCTAGAAATTCGATTCACAATTACAACAAGTATGAAGGCAATCACGGATTTAAATACCCCAACGGCCGCCCCGTAGGAGAACATGCTGTTTTGTAGCCCGTATTTATATGCATAAATATCGATAACCTCTGAATACTCAAGCACGGTATTATTTTGCAGCAGGTATTGTTGTTCAAAGCCCGCATTCAAAATGCCTCCGACGGCAAGAATCCCTAAAATAACAATGGTTGGACGCAAGGCTGGCAACGTAATATGCCACATTTGCCGGAAGCGACTGGCTCCATCCACTCTAGCTGCTTCGTAGAGCTCTGGATTAATAGCGGAAATTGCAGCAAGATACATAATGGCGCTGAAGCCCATTTCCTTCCACATGTTGGACAAAGCGATGATCCACCAGAATAGCGGTCCATTTTGTAGAAAAGCAACCGGTTCCTGAACAATGCCCAACGTCACCAGTAAATTGTTAAACATCCCATCGGAAGCCAGCAGTGTAATCACGATGTTTGCAGCGATAACCCATGAGATAAAATGCGGCAGATAAGAAACCGTCTGTACAAATCTTTTGAAAAATCCCTGTCTAGCTTCATTCAGTACAAGTGCGAGGATGATCGGTGCTGGAAATCCGAATAACAAGGTCAGCAAGCTTGTAGCGAGCGTATTACGCATTACACGGTAGAAGTCTCCGGTAGTAAAGAAATACTCAAACCACTTGAATCCTACAAACTCTGCATGGAAAAATTGTTGAAAAAATGTTCCTCCGCCCGGCTGATAATTCGTAAACGCCATATACATCCCAAACATAGGACCATAAGAAAATAGCAATGTCGCAATTAAGGCAGGCAGCATCAGCAAAAATAACCATTTCTGCTCTTTTAATCTGTACCACAGATTATTGCCTCTGACTGTTTTGATAGCGCTTGCTTTATGCATCAAATACCCTCCCTTTTTATTTAGTGCAGCATGTCGAGCCACATCTCGATTCAAACTTCTCTCCTATTCATCTTAAGTCCGCAACAGGTGGCTTTCTATACTTCAATCCTCCGAATGATAGCGCTTTTTAAAGGAGTTTCGGCAGATTCGAGCATTGGATTTCGATATTCAGTCTGCTATGATGAACATGGCAAACAGCGAATTCACAGTAAAGAAGGGACTTCTTCTATGCGCCATATATATAGGAAATATATTTATAGGCCTTTTATTGATTTGAGCTTTCGTTCCAAGCTATTCAGCGTATTTGTGCTAGTGACCATTGTTCCGATGATGCTTTTCGCCTACCTTTCCTACGAATTAACAAAATCAAAATTAACGGATCAGATTTACAGCAATATGATGAATTCAACAGCTCAGATTAATAAAAATTTGGAAAACAAGCTGGACAGCTATGAACATATTTCAGCTTCCATCTACCTGGATAACAGACTTGCCAGCTACCTCACGAGTGAATACCAGGATGATCCTTCTTATCTGGATGTCTATCAATATATAGGCAACCGCATGGACACGATAATGACTGCCTATCCCGATTTTGATAGCGTTTTCATTTATTCGGACAATGAATCACTTCCCAAAGATGATTACTATATCAAGCCGGTGACAGCTGAGGTTAAAGAGACCGAACTGTTCAAGCAGCTTCAGCAGTCACACGGGAATATCATTCATCTGTCCTCACCGCAGACCGAAGATAGTCCGGCCATGTTTACCTTAGCAAGATTTTTAAACAATAACCGCAATCAATATCCCTACGGTATTCTGGTCTTCAGAATCTCCGAATCGGTAATCTATTCTTTAATGGAGGAAGAAGCGGGCGGGAAAGATATTTTTATTATTAATGATAAAGGGCTTATTCTCTCAGCAGCAGACAAGCACTTATTAAATACGAGCCTGCCGGAATTGCTTGATCAGAAATTCGATGAATCGCCTTCGGGCAGATTTGACACAACTTACAAAGGGGTAAAGGCTTTCGCCGTCTATAACACGCTCAAAAATGGATGGAAAACCGTATCTATCTTCCCTTATGACAGCATTATTCAGGATGCTAAATCACTCTCAGATCTGATTATCAAAATCTCACTGGGCTTTATTGGCGTGGCCCTCCTGCTGATTTACATTACGGCGTCGCTGTTCAGCAAGCGTATCCGTACTTTAATCCGGATGATCCGCCGCCTGGAACGGGGCGATTTCAATCATAGTACAGAAGAACACTTGGGAAATGATGAGATTGGCCAGCTGCATTTTGCCTTCAAGCAAATGACCACCCGGCTCAAAAGTCTCATTACCGAGGTGTATCAGAAGGAGCTGCAGAGTAAGGAGGCCGAGCTTGACCTGCTGCAAGCGCAAATCAACCCTCATTTTCTGTACAACACACTGGGCTCCATCTCGTCGCTTGCCCTAAAACATCAAGATACGCGTATACAAGATTTGGTGCTTCATCTAGCCAAGTTTTATCGAATCTCCTTGAATAAAGGGAAAAGTATATTGACCATCCACGAGGAATTAAAGCTGACCCAGAGCTACAACGCCATTCAGCTAATCCGCTTTAAAGGCCAACTGAACATTACCTACACAGTAGATGAAGCGATCCTGCCCTACTCTACTGTCAAGCTTGCCTTACAGCCTTTTGTGGAGAATGCAGTGCTGCATGCCGTGTGGAGCCAAGAAAGTCCGCTGAACATTCATATCAAAGGTGTCATGGAAGCAAACGATATTATCTTGTCGGTAATCGATGATGGCATGGGGATGAGCCGCGAGACCCTCAGCTCTTTGCTTGAGGATAAGCCTGGACGAGGGTACGGAATCACTAACGTTGATCGCCGCATCAAACTAAAATATGGTGAGCACTACGGCGTTAAAGTGTTTAGCAGACTAGGAATAGGCACCACCGTGCAGATTCGTTTACCGCAAAAAGAGGTGTAGGAGCGGTGACGAGGGGATTCTCCATTGCGAGAATCCTTTGGCTTGCTTCTCCTTGGATTTGATGGGATCGATGGGATCGTTTAGATCGAAGGGATCGTTTGGATCGAAGGGATCGTTTGGATCGTTCGGCACTATTTGCTCCCTCCTCATTCGTATCGGACCGAGGAGACCTTATTTCGATGATTCGGGGCATTTTGCTCGACTATCGGACTCAGATGCAGCAATTGACCGTTTGTACACTAATTCTGGACAATTTTATAGCAATAAGAGCTATACAGTCCGAAATCTTTGTAAAATGCCTCAAATACCCGAAATAGCTGCAATACGGTCCGATGTGTTCGACTTTTGCGCGGGATTCTAATTTGCTGAGGTGTGTTCGACTTTTGCACGGGATTCTACTTTGCTGGGGAATGTTCGACTTTTGCGCGGAATTCTACTTTGCTGGGGTTTGTTCTACTTATACTCCTTCCTCTTACGCATCGGACCGAGGAGACCTTATTTCGATGAGTCGGGGCATTTTGCTCAGCTATCGGTCTCAGATGCAGCTATTGACTCATTTACACAGTAATTCCGGACAATTTTATAGCAATAAGAGCTATACAGTCCGAAATCTTTGTAAAATGACTCAAATTTCCGAAATAGCTGCGATACGGTCCGATGTGTTCTACTTTTGCGCGGGATTCTACATTGCTGGGGTGTGTTCGACTTTTGCGCGGAATTCTACTTTGCTGGGGTGTGTTCTACTTATACTCCTTCCTCTTACGCATCGGACCGAGGAGACCTTATTTCGATGAGTCGGGGCATTTTGCTCGGCTATCGGACTCAGATGCAGCTATTGACTCATTTGCACAGTAATTCTGGACATTTTTATAGCAATAAGAGCTATACAGTCCGAAATCTTTGTAAAAAGACTCAAATATCCAAAATAGCTGCAATACAGTCCGATGTGTTTTACTTCGCGCGGGATTCTACTTTGCTGGGGTGTGCTAGACTTTTGTGCGGGATTCTACTTTGCCAGAGTGTCTTAGTGTGTTCCAACTTATATTCCTTCCTCATACGCATCGGACCGAGGAGACCTTATTTCGATGATTCAGGGCATTTTGCTCGACTATCGGACTCAGATGCAGCTATTGACTCATTTACGTAGTAATTCTGGACAATTTAATAACAATAAGAGCTATACAGTCCGAAATCTTTGTAAAATGACTCAAATTTCCGAAATAGCTGCGATACGGTCCGATGTGTTCTACTTTTGCGCGGGATTCTACATTGCTGGGGTGTGTTCGACTTTTGCGCGGGGTTCTACTTTGCTGGGGAATGTTCGACTTTTGCGCGGAATTCTACATTGCCGGAGTGTGTTCGACTTTTGCACGGGATTCTACTTTGCTGGGGTGTGTTCGACTTTTGCACGGGATTCTACTTCGCTGGAGTAAGGTCCGATAGATAGTAAAGTGCGGTACTAATAACTGCCGAACAGTAATGTACCTAATAATAATGTAGTACCTATTAGTAAAGTTCGATAAAGTAGCTAATTTCATCAAGTGATCTATCAAAAAAAGCGACTCTCCGGTTAATGGAGAGTCGCTTTTTTGTAGTGATTTCAGCTTACTTCAAAATCAAATTATAGATCACTTGAGCTGCTTCTGCGCGCGAAGTGATTCCTTTTGGTGCAAACCGTTCATGACTTTGACCTTGAATCAGTCCTAGATTGGCCGCTTCATTAACAGAAGCAGTGGCCCAAGCAGACACCTGATTCATGTCGGTGAACGCTGCGGCAGTTGCGCCGTTTGTTGTTGCGCCGTTAGTTGTTGCACCGTTGGTTGTTTCACCATTGGTTGTTTCACCATTGGTTGTTGCGCCGTTGGTTGTTGCACCATTGGCTGTTACGCCGTTGTTCAGCTCGTAAGCCTTCATTAGCATCACCGTGATTTCTTCACGGGTGATCTGTGCGCCCGGCTCAAACTTGGACGCACTTCTGCCACTCACGATTCCCGCCTTGTAAGCGATTGAGATAGGCTCCGCATACCAGGCGGATGGAGCAACATCAGCAAAGCTTTCTTTTCCTGTCGCGGTCAGTCCAAGGGCATGAACAAGCATCGAGGTGAACTCGGCACGTGTAACTGCCCGGCTTGGTTCAAACTTTTCTTTGCTTGTGCCCTGCACATATAGCTTGGACGCCAGCTCTTGGATTACTGGGTTAGCCCAGTGATTGGCCGGCACATCGACAAAGATGCGGTTCAACTCCAGCACAGCATATTTGCTGAAGTGGCTGACCTCAGCTTTTAATACACCGTTAGCATAATCAGCTTGGATATATTCCAGCCTGCCATTGTCCGCGATATAATAAACACCGCCTCGTTTAGCATTGAAGCCTTCTGCCACTGGCATGATGAGTGTTATTGGCTTATCAAATGTAGCGAGTGTGTCTGTAATGCCTGACTTGGTGGTAATAGAAAGACTAAATTCATAGATGTCTCCCTTGAGTACAACAGCCGCATTAGTAGAACTAGCCACTGTAGCAACTAACTCATCGGCCTTGCTGCTGAGGTTCACCATCTTCAGGGCAATCGTGCTATCTTCCCGCTGTCCCTCTGGCAGCTTGTTTTGTAGCTGGTGAATTAGCTCCGCTGGTACCTGCAAGGAGAGCTTACCCGCATTCAAAACTAGGGTGTGGTTCGCCAACTGTCGGACTACAGCAGAGGATAACTGAAATTGTTGGATGTCCCCTTTAATCTCAACCACTACCTGGCCAGTAGAACTGTCCAATTCCAGCATATCTGGCATGAGAATCAAAGTGCCCGCAACATTCTCTTGACCCGAAGTACTGCCAGAGGTACTACCAGAGGTACCGCCATTGTTTCCTGGATTCCCAGGATTGCTCGGTTCTCCCGAATTTCCTGGATTCCCAGGATTACTAGGCTCTCCTGGATTACTCGGTTCTCCCGGACTGCTCGGTTCTCCTGGATTACTAGGCTCTCCTGGATTTCCTGGCTCTCCCGGATTTCCTGGATTGCTCGGCTCTCCTGTAGAGGCCTCTTTGACTGTGATTTCTGCCGATGCTTTGAACCCACCATCTACCGTCTCCACAGTAATGGTGGCCTTTCCAGCTTCTACAGCGGTTACTGTTCCGTACACTACGGTAGCTACAGAGGTATCGCTCGAAGTCCAAAGTACTGCTTTATCCGTCGCATCTTCCGGGGATACTGTAGCCGTCAACTTGCCGGTTTCACCAGCGGTCAACGCAAGCTCTGTCTTATCCAGTGTTATACCGGTTACTGTCTTAGGTGCAGCCGTCAATTTTACCAATTTCGACTCTGTCGGCTGCAAGGACAATTTCATAGTTCCTGTGGCAGAGGAAACCTCTCCTGTCCAGAGATCTTGCGTAGTATAAATCTCTGCAGCATCCAGTCCAGCGCGGCCAAGATCAACTTGCTTATCTGCCGAAGCAGATGCACTGTAATTGAATACAGCCAGATAATAATCATTGCCATCCTTCATAACAAAAGTATCGGCGGCATTGGCGTTTGTATTTCCTTCAAGTGGCTTGAACACTTTTCCTTTTAAAGCTAAATCGAGAACATCTTTGTTGTTGAACAAAGCGGTCATGTACTCCTGTGCTTTTGGATCGTTAACATTGTCAGAGCCAAGCAGTACTGTTCCAGCGATAACGCCAGAGTTCATACGGCTACGCGCTTCAGTCAAGCTGGTAGCACGGGCCAATGCCAAATGATCAGGATCGGTGTAGGTATAGATCGTGCCATTTTGCCAAAAGCCATAGGTTAATGAATTCAGCATATATTCGGTTTCATTGATCTTGCCGTAGGTGTCGCAGGAAATTCGCCGGCTATGCGCATATTGACTCGGGAAAATTGGCGCAATTGATGCGCTAATGAACATTTTTCCATCCAGACGTTCTTTCACATAACGCATTCCTTCATTATAAGCTTGGATTCCTGTCGTTATAGTTGAATCGAAATGTTGCCCCTCAAGCGAACCATGCGTTAAGAAATCCAATTTGATGAAGGTGAAGCCCAGCGCTTTAAATTTGTCCAAAAAATAGTTCATGCGTAATTGGGCACCAGGATGTGTTACATCCAAAGGAAAAGCCCCGTCCAGAGTCGGCAGCGGTTGACCCGCGGCATCCTTAAGGACAATATCGCCGTAAGTATATTTATTGTCAGTTCCTTCTACAATCTGGTCCATATTGTTGCCCCAGTATACAAACGGTGCCCAATAAATACCCGCATGCTGGCCATTCCCTTTAATAACCGATACGGCGTCAGTCAGCTGCTTATCATTCAGATTATCCCAATAAGAATCCATGTTAATAAATACATTGCCGTTATTATTGAAATTTTGCAGATTCTCTTTATAGTAATTGGAGACATCCACTACATCCTGATATGAAAGCGTACCCTCGTAAGCTCCCCAGCTATTAAAACCAACCGGTACGCCTTGTGGCAGCTCGGGGTTTAGCGCAAGTGCAGGTGTAATGATCGCATTAGCTTTGCCATACTCCTCAAGCCCTGTACGGTAATCACTGAAGGCCCCTACCATGATCATAGGTGAGGACAAGTTTGTTCCACTTAAGCTGCCATGAGGCTGGGTATCCCGGGTAACATCACTAGCTGCACCGCCATATACGACCAGCTCATTCAGCCGATTGGAGGAACCTTTCCAGTCGATGCCTGTCTTCCAGGTATCATGAGTTACAGAGCCAAGCACAAGGCCGCTGCGTGTCGAGTTGTTAAACACAGTCGTCATCTCATAGCTGGTATCTGCACGATTCATAGATTGAGATTTATAACGAATCCAAGCATCGTTGTCAAAAGGAACCGTAAGCACACGATTATCCGCACTAGCTCCGATATCCACACCACCTGTACGTTTTACGGTAATAGGTGACATATAGTTGGTCTTGACCGCTGTATCGCTGGCCGCATCCAGACGGGTCAGAAAATACTTTTGATCGTCATAAAACTTGTAGACCTGCTTTAACGTCGGTTTTCCTGTGGAAGTGTGGACAAAAGTTAGCTCCACGCCTTTGCCGAAACCATCCTGAATGTCTACCGGAGCACCAACACTTGTATGACTCTCATAGCTTGTAGTCTCAACGAGCGTATCGCCGATTTTGATACTGCTATAGATCCCATGCAGCTTCTGTCCGTCAGCCCAGTTATAGCTTACATATCCTGACTTGGTATTATAGGACACTTCATATTGGCCATTTGATACAAGCAGTCCGTAAGTATATTCGGTAACTGTGATAGCTCCGTAGTTCTTCGAAGCGCCCGGTGTTCCTAAATCACCGTCCTCCTCTACTGGGGGATTAGGATCCACACCCATAGCTGGCTCAACTATAATCCGGTCCAGATCTGGCGCATACCCGTTGCCATCTGTAAATTTGATTGTATTCTCGCCTTCGTTCAGTGGCAGTGTAAGTTCATACATTCCAACCGTATCCCAGTCCGGTGTCTTGGGCAGCTCATAATACTGCACTGCTCCACCATTCGCACTAACGTAGAAGCTGCGTGGGTCACCTGAAATATAGGCGACTGTGATTCGGTAATCACCAGTCATAGGGGCTGTAATCTTGTTGAAGGTTATGGAACTGCCGTTATTCAAGTACCCTACCTTCTGACCACCCGAAGCATTCGGGCTAGCGGAAACTTGGGCCTCGCCTGTCAAATCATTGAGTGGAGATTCTGCTTCATAGCTGAGGGTATAAGGAATAATTTCTATCCGGTCGAAATCTGGAGAATACCAATCATGATCTGAGAAGGTGATAGTATTCAAACCCTCTACCAAAGAGGCCTCCACATCATAGAATCCCACGGTGCTCCAGCTTGCCGTCTTTGGCAGGTCAATCATTTCATCCAGTCCATCGTTAACCTGCATATAGACAGGACGTTGATCGCCGGAAATATAGGAGATGCGGATTAAATACGTTCCCGCTGCTGGTACTGCAACATTTGTGAACTGTAAGGAACTGTTTTTGTTCAGATCCGTTACGATTTTACCGCCAGAGCCCACACTGCTGTCCGCCACTTTGGCGTTGCCTGTAAGCATATTCTCAGTAGCCTCGGCTTCCATGATCACACCATGCAGCTTCTCCTTCCAGTCACCCCCGGGTCCTTCACCTGGATCGCTGTCGTCCAGTCCACGGATTACGATCTTATCGATGTCCGGAGAATACCAGTTGTTGTCATCGATCAAGATGGTATTAGCACCCGCGTTCAGCGGAAGCGTCACATCATAAGTGCCTACCGTATCCCAGTCCACAGTCTTGGACGGTTCTTCAAATTGCTTGTCACCGCCATTGGCACTGATATTAAACGGGCGTGAATCGCCAGAAATATAATACACTGTAATTTTATAATTCCCCGGCTCGCTCACGGTCACATTATTGAACAACAAGGAGCTGCCTTGATACATGCCGCCAACTTTTTTCCCTCCGGAAGCCGCTGGGTGGTCAGAAATTGACGCATTACCCGTCAGAATATTCCCATCCGCTTCAGCTTCATAGCTATTTGTATCCTCGGCGTAGACCTTGCCGGCAAACTGACCACCGCTGCCTAACACTAAGCTGATCATAAGAAAGAACAAGAACCCTCTTTTCATTACACGTCCAAACATTTAATCCCTCCATTTAACTTTCTGATATAAGAAAAGCCTTCCGGTTGCAATTCATCAGTTGTTCCTCTTTCCAAATAACGTCTTCAGAACTCCTCTCCTTGTTGTAAGTAACGTCATGTAAGGAATGTACGGCCCGTACCGATTACTCTCTCAAGAATGCTGTATCCAACTATTGCCGTCTGGATTTCTTGAAAGCGCTATCGCAATTAGATGTGTAAAAAAGCTTCCTTTAATCGCAATAATGAATCAAGCCCCTCACATGTGCTGAGTTGTAATACATGCTTATTGTAAAAAGCAAAGGGGCATCTTTCCATATCGCAAGTTTACAATTCATAAAGGAAAGCGACTTTTCTTTCTATTCAGTAAGCAGAAGTGCGGAAGGTTAAATATTTTTCCTGTACTCGTTAGGTGTGACCCCAAGGTTCTTCAGAAATAGAGAAATAAAATAAGACGTGCTTTCGTACCCCACTCTCTGGGCAATATCTTGAATCTTCAGTGACCCGTCTGCGAGCAGCTCCTTGGCCTTATCAAGCCGAATACGGGTTAAATAATCGTGGATCGTGATGCCTGTTTTATCCTTAAAAATAGATCTTAAGTAGTTCGGTGACAGATAAACCTGATCAGACAGACTATTAATCGTAATCGGCTGATCGTAATTTTGTTCAATCACGGTGCGAACCTTGTGGACGAGCTTTGTATTTTTATCCATAAGTCGCTCACCTAGCATGCTCACGGCATCACCCGCAGTGCCCAGGATTAAATCCTCGATCTCATGTAAAGTCAGCGCATTATAGATGGAATGATAGAGCTCCGCCCGCTTAAAACCCTCGGGAACAGACTGATGCAGCTGCTCTAGCAGTTCATCAACAAGATCAATCGCCCAATCACAGATGATTTTTTTCTTGATTCTCAGTGTGGCCAATCCCACGAAATATTGATGCAGCTTTTGTGCGGCCTGCTCGAAGTCCAGCTGATGGATAGCTTCAAACCACTCTTTTCTCTCAAAAGGTGGCATATGTTCACTGTCGAACTGATTCGAAATAGCCGCGGCATGAATAATTAAGCCCGTGCCTTTATAAAAACGTTCATTTAAAATCACACGCGTCTGCTTATACAGATTATGGACCAACGCTAATTCTGCGGCCTGCGCTCCGACTGCTGCCGTCACCGTAAAATCCAGCGCACTACGAATAGCCACAGCTAAATCCTCCCAAGCATAATAGCCAGGCTGTTGAGTCGCTTCCATGAATACACCTGTCTCGCCATCCTTGTAAGGAACAAAAACAACCTCTATATTTTTCGCCTTAAAAAAGTGATCCAGATAAGAAATCAACCGGCTCATACACTCTTCCAGACTCTGCTGCTCACCCTCCGCCTCTTTGGGATCGATGCTGAACAGTGCCATGGTATAATGATTACTCTCTGGGAGACGTGTCAGCCTATTGAAGTTATTTGCCAGCTCTGCGGCTTGCTCCGCATTTTTTTCAAAAGAAAGCTCCTTAAGAATCTTAGTTTTAGCAGCCTCCATAGAACGTTGTTTCATCTGAACCTCTTCGCAGCGTGCTTTAACCTTTTCGATAACGCTTTCAATTTCAGTCAAATCTAGCGGCTTCAGTAAATATCCAACAGCTCCTACATTAAGGGCCGATTTAACATAGTGGAATTCATCATGTCCGGTGAGGAACATAATTTGCATCTGGTCATAACATTCATGTATTTTTTTAGCCAACTCAATTCCATTCATTATCGGCATCTGAACATCTGTAAGAATAATATCCGGTTGAAAAGCCTCTATTTTCTCCAAAGCTTCTCTACCATTGCTCGCTGTTCCGACTACATAGATGCCCATCTCTTCCCAGCGGATATAATCTCTCATCATCTCAAGACCCATTTCTTCATCATCTACCAAAAAAATACTATACACCTGAGGTTCCCTCCTTCTTGTTGTCTGTATTTGCTCCTATTATATTCTTTTCCCCTTAGTCGATCATCGACCAAATAAATGTAAGTCATTTTCAGGCATGAATCGTTACTTTGTAAGATCTAATCCCAACGTGCTCGTAAAAAGGCTATCGGGTCCTAAGCAGACCAGATAGCCCTTCGATACCTACTCATCATTATTCGGACGCATAATGAAAACGGAGGCTCATCGCCCCCGCCGAATCATTATAACAGCTCCAATTGGCTGTTGAAATAGTAGCTTCCTCCTGTTTCTGCTTGGAAGGTAGTTCTCTGATCTCCCCATCGAAGGGTCACCGTTCCCGGTGCGTAGGTGCGAAGCGTAGCTTCCGTCAACTGCCCCTTCTCCCAAACTACGTCTACCTCTACCTTTCCTTTGGCTCGTAATCCAGACACCGATCCTGTATTCCAGGCTTGCGGAAGCGCTGGCAACAGATGAATTTCATCCGCGTGGCTTTGCAGCAGCATCTCTGCAATGGTAGCCGTCCCGCCAAAGTTGCCATCCACGACAAAGATATTGCACTCTGCCCCACCAATCCCTGATTTGGAGAAACTGAACAGATTATCGAAGCACAGACCGCTAATTAAATGAGAGATATGCTTATACGCCTTCTCCCCGTCATATAGTCTGGCAAAACTAAGACCGAATAAGGCGGCGGTGAACTCTACATCCTCCAGTTCTTCCTGAGCCATCCGGTTCTCCAGCGTTACCCTTGCTGCCGCGCTTAACTCCGGTGTTCTGTCCGGTGTAATCTGGTTGCTTGGATACAAAGCGAACAAATGAGCCAAGTGTCGATGCTCAGGTTGCGCTTCTTCATAATCTTCAAGCCACTCCTGCAGCTGACCTCTTTTACCAATCTGTAGCGGGGGTAACTTAGCCATAGCTTCCTTTAGCTTCAGCTGAAGCTCCACATCTGTATCGAGCAACACCGCAGACTTCAGGCAGAACTCGAAAAGATCTTGCACGAGCACTTGATCCATGGTCGAGCCCATAGACAGCTGCTGTGCACCCTCGCTGCTATCTGCGGGATAGAAGCTGTTCTCTGGCGAGTTAGAAGGACCCGTCACCAGCCAGCCATATTTCGGATGAATCGTCATATAGTCGAGGAAGAATTCTGCGGCTTCTTTTAGCACAGGATATGCCTGGCGCTCTAGAAATACACGATCCTGACTATATTCATAATGCTCCATCAGATGGATTGCAATCCATAATCCGCCTGTGACATTGAGCCCCCATGAGGTTTCCCAGCCCGGAGCTGTAAACCCCCAGACGTTAGAGAATACATGCGCTACCCATCCTTTGCTGCCATATAAATCGCGTGCAGTTGATTTTCCCGCCTGAGATAAATCTTCAATATATCGCATCAATGGAAGGTGGCTGTCTGCAAGGTTCACAACTTCTGTCGGATAATAATTCATCTGTGTATTAATATCGAGATGATAGTCGCAGCTCCAGCCCATACGGCAAGCCTCACCGTCATTCCAGATTCCCTGCAAGTGCAGTGGAAGAGGTGAATCTTCCCGTGATCCGGCAATGGTTAGGTAGCGGCCATACTGGAGGAACAATGCGAACAACTGAGGGTCCTCCACCTGATCCTGTGCCAGCAACCTAATCCGCTGATCGGTAGGCAGACTTTCTTTCTCGGAGCTACCCAATTGAATATCCACCTTTGCATATTCCTGGCGGTAATCTTGAATATGATCTTCTTTTAACTGTGCATAACCTTTGGTTAAAGCCTGCCGTAGGTTGCTGTAGCTCTCCGTCTCCCAATCCTGATTGCTCCGGCGATAATCGGTACTGACCCCAAAATAAATCCGGGCCTCATTTGCTCCGGAAACTCTTAATCGGCCATCCCCCCTGTAGATCGTACCGCCGGATAGACTTACTTTAAGCTGCCCTTTTGCCCATACCCCGCATTTACCATTACTATGCACCTTTTCTGTAGCTTGCCCCTTGAATTCAATAGTGTCGCCATCCACAACCTCAGTCGTAAACGATTCTGTCCCACCTTCGATGGCAAGCGTAAAGGATACCCCTCCAGGCTTATCGCTCCAAATTCTTGAAACTACCAAATCATCGGCATGTGAAGCGAAGATCTCTCGATGGATGGTTGTTTCGCCGCTCTCATAGACCGCCCCAGCCACTGCACTTGTCAATTCCAGCTCCCGCCGAAACACACCGCCTGATTTAACATCCGCATCCTGGGCAAAATCAATAACAACCTCGCATAATCCCAGGTTCGTACCGAAATTTTGTTTTTTAGGCTGTAAATACTGTTTGGCTAAACGATCACCGCTGTCATAATCGCCGGCAAAAAAGTGACTTCGCGCCTCTTCAAGCGCAGTTCTACCTCCGGCAGGAGCAGGGTCGGGATCCTTTTGCCCAGACCAATAGGTCACGTCGCTCATGCTCCAAACCTCACGATGCGGCGCCGCCATTATAACAGCACCTATTCTTCCGTTGCCCAATGGCAAACCTTGCGACCAGCTTGTTGCAGGGGTTGAATACCACAATTTAAAATCGCTCATTAGATCGTCTCCTGTCTGTAATAGACCTCAAAGTGTTGTTAATTAATTCGCTTATTTCTTTATTAGCATTGTCTATTTATCGCATTTATCGTAACATTGTCGGTATTAATAGTCTTTGTTGACTCGTTCATTCATTTGACAATTTATCCGTTATCCCAAACATTTAACTACAGGCCAGAATTAAGAAATGCTGCTAGAAAAGGGGTATAGTATGAACAAACTATCTGAAATCACACCGTATGTTGGAGCAATCATGCCTTATCTGTACGACGGCAGCAGCAATGAGCATCTGCGCGTCGGCAATGCCTACGCTTTTCATCTGTTTACCGATGGCCCCGGTGAGATGGAAATCGACGGAATTCGTTATCCGATTGAGCGTAGAACACTGGTGTTTCTCCGTCCCGGCCAGCCACATGCCTTTCATATTTCCCCTTCTCATCCACTCTCGTCCTACAATGTCTATTTTGATTTGTGGGACAAGCAGTCGCCTATGTCTACTAATCTTTCTTTTATCCATGCGCCTGAACCCTTTAGGCTTGAGAAAAAGGCCACCGAAGCCCCCTGTGCCGAGCTGAACGAATTGCCTTGCGTTTTCCCGCTAGCTAAATATCCACAGCTATACGATAGTCTTGTGATGATTGCCAAAATATACAATGAAGCGATATTCTACCGGAATGAAGCGGTCCATAGCTTGTTATACGGTTGGATATTAAGCTGGTATAATGCCCTCCATCAGCATCAGCCAAGCGATTATCGGATTGTCCGCCTGTTGGAGTATTCGAACACTCATCCCGAACGTGGTAAATCTATCGAAGACTGGGCACATCTCTGCGGACTCAAGCGAACCTATTTTCATGAGCTGTTTCTGCGAGAAACCGGGATGACGCCGCGCGCTTATCATCATAATCTCGTTATGCGGCGGGCGGCAGGTCTGCTTCTGGAGAGCGAGCTAAGTGTTACTGCCATTGCTGAGAAATTAGGCTATCCTTCGATCCATCCCTTTTCCAGACATTTCAGTGCCTGTTACGGCATAAATCCCACACAATACCGCCTTAATCCGCTAAGCCGAATACAAATATAGGTTATAAAAAAAATACGCGCTATCCGCAAGAAGCAGAGGGCGCGTATTCTTTTTTATTTTGCTGTCAATTTGAAGATTTTAGATTCTGCGGGTTCAAGCGTAACTTCCAGCTCTCCTGAGGTTTCCCCTTCTACACCTTCCCATAGATCCAGCAGCTGGTAAGCACCTTGAGCATTCAGCCCTGCACGTTCTAATGAGATAGATTTAGGAGCGGATTTCATGGCATCGTAATTGAAGACGGCTATATAAAAAGCATTTTCTTCTGCAGATTCGAGCACAAAAGTATCACAGGATTGCTTGCCGAGGTCCCCTTCTATCGGTCTGAAGGTTTTGCCAAGACGAGCAACATCCATAATGTCCTTATTGCTCAGCCAAGCTTTGGCCCGGGCGGCGGCTTCCTCTTTTCGGAAGTCATCCCCTAGCAGCAGCACCGTTCCCGCGATCACCGAAGCGGTTAGCCGGCTCCGACCTTCATGCCAGCCCGTGGCTTCCTGGTTATGGCTCTTGTACAGTACGGAATGGTCAGGATCATTGTAACGGTACAATGAATCGCTCATCCACCAGCCATGGGTTAAAGAGTTGAGCATGTATTCTGTATCCTGCAGCGTGCCAAAAACATCACAAGAGACACGCCGGCTATGTGCAAATGCATAAGGGAACAACGGTGCGATGGACAGATTAATAAAGAACGGTCGACCAATTTCCTCTGGAGATAGCTTGTTCTGCAAGTAGGACATACCGTAGTGATACGCCGCAATGCCCGTCGTAATCTCCGGATTGTGATGCTGCCCTTCCAGTGCGCCATGTGCTAAGAAATCCAGCTTGATATACTCGAATCCTTCCGAGATGAATTTATTTGTATACCAATCCATTCTTTGCAGGTTCCCCGGATGTGTGGGGTCAATGGCTAGCCCTCCATCAACATCCGGCAGAATCTCTCCTTCGCTGTCCCGAAGCAGGATATCGCCATAGGTGTATTTACCGTTCGTACCCTCCACGACATCTCCGAACTGAGAAGGACTTCCCCAGAAAGCGAAAGGGGTCCAGTAGGTTCCCGGTCTATGACCATTCTTCCGCACTAGCTCAAGTGCATTTTTCATCTCTTCTGCTGTTAAATTATCCCAAAAAGCGTCAAAGTTGATGTACAGCGTATCCTCATTCTGGAATCCTAACGGCTGCACTTCTTTTTTCAAAAACTCACTGGTCGACGTATACAAATCATAATCGAGTTCAGCCATTGCGGCAGACCAGCTATTCCAGCCAACAGGAACGCCACCCTCCCAAGCCAGCGGAGCTTCAATCCATGTATTGGCCCGGCCGTAAGCTTCAAGACCTTCTCTGTAATCGTCATAAAAACCTACGAATACGAGCGGTGACTCCACTCTTTTGCCTTTTACATAACCGTGCGGCTGAAAGTCGCGGGTTAATTCACTCACAGCCCCACCGTAAAGATCCAGCTCCTCGATCTGGCCGCTTCGCTCGCTTTTGATACGGATACCCGTTTTCCACACCTTATGAGTTATGGAACCCATGATAATCCCTCGCCGGCTATCCGGCGCGAACACTGCTGTTACCTCGTAGCTCTCTGTATCCATAGGTGGCTTCACCACTGTATATCTGACCCATTTATCGTTGTCGTAAGGCACACGCAGGATGCTTGGTTCATCCGGTTGACCTGACTCGCCGCCGAGTGATACCGATTTGCTCTGAATGACCGCCATGCGGTTCGCTTTGATATCCTCATCGCTTGCGATCGCACTTTGCATCAGCACATATGAGGACGACTCATAAATATAAAAATGCTGCTCCAGCTGTGGCAGCAGGGATGTTTCATGCACAATCACTAGATGAACACCTTTGCCAAAACCTTCACGAACAACCTCTTCCTGCAACTTCAGCACGTGGCTCTGATAGTGCTCAGTATTATATTCCCGGCCCTGCCAGCGAAAGGCGCTGCGAATCCCCTTTACATGTGCAAAAGTCCCGCCGACAACGGATGACTCACCTGTTCCGAGATCAATCTCCAGATTCACCAGGCCATTGGTTACACGGATAAGAGACGTTGTGTCTGTATTCACGTTTACGGTTGTATTACTGTCAGTTAGCATAATTTGCCTCCTTGTTGCTGCATTTTGGACCTTGAAGGCGGTAGTCTCAGTAGCTGTATCCCCCAAGTATGACCTCATTATAAAGAGCGGATAAAGCGTTTTCTATACAACGATCTTCCGATCCATACCGCGATCTAACACATCTTACCTAAACACTGCTGGTCCTGAAGATTCATGCAGCAATACAAAAAACAGCAGCAGGACCAGACGTTCAGGTCCTACTGCTGTTCATACGCTTATTAAACGGATTATTGCTGGTCATCAATGATAAGCTTGTAGGATTGCCCCGCGGTTGTAGCGAAGCTTACCCTTCCTTCGGCGGAACGTTCACATTGTATATCGTGGCTGCCACAGGTTACCTTAAGTGAAGTATCCATGCGGATCACACATTCTGTGCCCAGCAGGGAAGTGATCTGCGCTTCCACTAGCTTGCCGTTGTCCCACTGAATGCTGACTTCAAAGCCACCGCGGGCACGTAAGCCTGCAACGCTTCCCTCCTGCCATTCATTCGGCAATGCAGGCAGTAGTTCGAGATAGCCGCGGTGAGATTGCAGCAGCATTTCGGCAATCCCGGCGGAGGCTGCAAAGTTGCCATCAATCTGGAACGGCGGATGTGCGCCGAGCAGATTGGCATAAACTCCGCCGTGATTATACTGCTCCGACTCCCCGTCCTTCACCAGCCGCAGCATGTTGGAGAGCAGACGCAGGGAACGGTTTCCATCCCGGAAGCGGCTCCATAAAGCTACTCTCCAGCCCAGACTCCAGCCTGTGCTTTCATCCCCGCGCCGCTCCAGCGAGGTTCTTGCCGCAGCAAATAGCTCAGGGGTCTCTTCTTCTGACAACTGGCGGCCCGGATAAATACCAACCAGATGCGAGGTATGTCTGTGATACATGTCCTCATCCTCAAAATCAGAGGACCATTCCTGCAGTTGCCCGTACTTGCCAACCTGCAGTGGCAATAGACGCTCACGGGTACTTTTCAGCTCTTCACGCAAAGCTTCATCCGTTCCAAGAATCACAGATGCCTCGATACAGTTCGTGAACAACTCCCAGATCAGCGATATATCCATTGTGGCACCCGGGCTGACCGCAGCCACACCTTCCGCTGTCCGGAATTTATGCTCTGGTGAAGTGGACGGGGAGGTCACAAGATTGCCTTTGCCATCGTCAATTAGCCAATCCAATGCGAACAGAGCCGCCTCTTTCATGACAGGATAAGCCGAAGCCCGCAAGTATTCAGTGTCTCCGCCAAAAGCATAATGTTCCCAAAGATGCTGAGTCAGCCAGATACCCCCCATTGGCCAATAAGCCCAGCTTGGATCTCCATCGCCATAATCACCTACCGGTGCAGTGTGTGCCCAAAGATCCGAGTTATGATGAGCTACCCAGCCCCGGGTGCCATAGTTGGTCCGAGCGGTATCCGCCCCTCTCTTCGCCAGATTGCCGACGAAATCCAAAAGTGGCTCATGACATTCTGCCAGATTGCAAATCTCAGCGGGCCAATAGTTCATTTCTGTATTGATATTCAGTGTATAGTTACTGCTCCAAGGCGGACGAGTAGAGGCATTCCATATTCCCTGAAGATTGGCAGCCTGCGTTCCGGGGCGCGAGCTTGCGATCAGCAAATAACGTCCGAAATGGAACAGCAGCTCAACTAGACCCGGATCTTGCGCGGAGTAAGTCGTAATCCGCTGCTCGGTTGACATTCCTTCCGGCGCCAGCGGCTTGCCCAGCCGAAGCTTCACCCGATCGAAAAGTGCCCGGTAATCAGTGATATGGGCTTGAAGCAGGCTGGTGTAAGACTTGCCTTGAGCACTTGCCAAGAAAGAAGCTGCAATGGTGGAGGCATCTTTTCCTTCAATTCCCGGGATTAGGTCATACCCTTTAAAACCTGTAGCCGCACTGAAATAAAAGGTTGCCGCTGTCGCACCCAGCAAATGAATCCCACTGCCATCAACCGTTACTTGGCCGTCATCCGCCGTCACGGAGAGTTGTCCTTCGAAAGCCATTCCCTTGCTGCTGCCTGATTCACCGTATCGGATGGGATTGTCGCTCCCGAAATAGCTTGGATCTACATGCTCCGGTGCCGTTCCCGATAGAACATAGCTCTCACCTTGCGAATAAAGGTTGTGACGAAGTGGACTTTCCAGCGTGGCATGCACATTCAATGCGCCTGGCACACTCGCGGTCAAACGAAGTACAAGCAACTGATCAGGATAAGAAGCGAACATCTCACGGGTATAAGTAACATTGCCAATCTGATATTCAATGCGATGCAGCGCATTTTCCACATCCAGTGTACGCTGATAAGAATGATAGACGTTGCCATGCTCAAAACGAAGCAATAGATCACCAAAAGGTAAATAAGATTGAGTATACGGCCCCATCATTTCTCTGGTCAGCGTGTCCGCCTCAACATAGCGGCCTTCTTGAATCAGCTGTCGCACCTTTGGCAGAACGTTTTTAGCACCGGGATTGTTACCCTCTTTTGGGTATCCTGACCAAAGCGTATCCTCGTTCAGACTAATTTTCTCCTGTTCCACACCACCGAAGATCATACCGCCCAGACGTCCATTCCCAATTGGAAGACCTTCCGTCCATACATATGCTGGCTTGTCATATTGAAGTTTCATACGCGCTCTCCTCACCATCTGTCATTTAATAAATTATCAGCAATTTCAACCTCATTGCAGGCATTTAATTCAATCGCATCATCAAGATTCGAAAGACTCGCCTCACCACTGCCTGCCGGAATTCCATTGCACTTAAAGACCAGTCCGCAGGTGCTCTTGGTACTAAGGGCCAACGCATCAATACTCTCAAACTTGGATTAGTGACATCCCGGTTCTCTTCCTCGCTGGCAGTATTCGAGATAAAATAAGGTTTCCGGATGGCCTCGTCCGGATAGAAATGATAGCAGCCCTTCGGCAATCCAGTAGTCCCGGGCCGGGAATTTCAGCGACAATCTGAATAGCCCGAACCATGGCTGGCTGCGCGTCTAAACCAGAATCCGGCAGTACTCCATAATCCGTCAGGCGGATTACACTAGGAGTAATTAAGGCATTATTCTCGGCAGAAGTGATCATCGGCACCGCCTTTCTTTTTTGTAAACGCTTAATATTTGGCAGTATAATATCTCCGCTTAAAATAATCAATTGTGCAGCAGTTTCAGAATACGCAGGCTGGTACCTTTACTCTGTTCGTCCTTCAGCCCCGTAATGCGTACTGTAACCCGCAGTTCTTGACGTTGTTCCTGGATCGGAAACATGGCGATAATAGGCCGAAAGGCAAGCGGACACCATTCATCGAATAAGTTCACAGCTTTATAAGAACTGCCATTAAGCGAATATTCAAAAATCCCGCTGTCCGGTCCGTAGAGCAGCATCAAGCCTGCGCTTTGCCCGGTTACGGTAAAAGAAAACATAGCCTCCTTGCTATGGGTATACAGATGCTCTGTTCCAAAACGCCAGTTCATCAGCGGATCTCCTGCAGACAGTTCGCGAAGTTCGTAACCGTTCACATGATCAGCCGCGCGGAAATCAAGCAAACTGCCATATTCATAATTTTGCACCGCCAAGGGTGGAATATCTAAAGAGCTTTCGCTGCTCAAATTCGTCTTGCCAGGAACAAGCGCTGTCTCCAGATACTCTCGCAAAAAAGAAGCATACAGCGCATGACCGTCATCATTGGGATGATATCCATCCGGTGCCAGCTTAGTCCACTCCATTTGTCCCGCCTCTAGCTGCGCATAGACTCTAGCTGCAAAATTAACAGAGGGAAGCTTATAATGCTCAGCTACTTCTTCATGGACAGCGATATTAAAGGGATTGCTCCCGGAGAGATTCTTCTCTGCTGCCGTATACAAAAAGCAAATATCAGTGCCCGGTGACAACCGTCTGCATTGGCGGACAATGCCCTCCATCCCTCTAATGGATTCTTCCCGGTCACTGCCGTCATTGACGCTAAATTCAACGAATAACAAATCAATTGTGCCCTGCTGCAGGACATGCTCCTGTAATCGATGAGCACCTAAAGTTGAGTTCGTTCCTCCCACTCCTGCGTTGATGAAGCGGAACTCCTGATCCGCAAACCGTTCCTGAAGATACTTACCGGTGAGCGCTCTCCAGCTATATGTGTCTGCTTCGGAAGCACCTGCCCCCTCCGTAATTGAGCCGCCTAAAAAGGCAACGGTCACAGTCCCTTTTTCCGTAAGCCTGCCTTTAATTTGAGGTAGTCCACGGCGCGGAACTACAAATGAATGATTGCAATGTTTCTCGTCTGTCATAACTCAACCTCCATCCATAAAAAACCATATTTCTCCTTGAAATCAAGAAATCAGGTGCGGGGTCTATCATACAGCACCTGATTCTGATTTCAATATTTATTTTTTTGAAGTATCATAAGCCTTTTGTAAAATTTCGAGATAACGGTCAAGCTTCAAGTTCTGCAATCCCTTTACATAAGCGTCCCAGTCCTTGTTCAGATCCTTGTTGCCTGTGATGAATTGCAGCTCATTTTGTTCGATGTAATTTTTCAAATTTGTCTGCAGCAAGCTGGCTTCATCAATCTCACTTGGATCAATCCAGATCGACCAGATAGGGAACAACTCTTTAGGCTCATGACCTTCGTATAGCAGAGTCGCATCATACAATCTACGTTCGTAACCATCAGAAGCAAAGATGTCGGTACCTTGAACGTAAGTATCACGGTATTCTTTAGGCTCATAGAAGTGAGCCATACCACTCCAGCCCGCATTACGTGGTGCTGCGCCTTCTTCACCTGGAATTAATTTGATCATCGGTTTAACATCTTTACCCAACGCCACATCGCCTTCAACCGGATCGGTCCAATCGGTTCCCTTCAGGCCAGCTGCGCCATTCGTTTGGCCTTCTGGTGTGAACATATAATCCACCATCTTGATCAGTGTAATTTGCGCTTCTTCACTTGCTTTGTTTGTGATCACGAATTTTGCACCCGGGACTACGCCGCCTCCATCATGAGTCGCATAAGAAATTCCTGAAGGTCCCGAAATCGGAGGAAGCGGGTTGTAATGTGCTGAGCGGGTATTCCCCGGGTCGATGTTTACGAAGATCGCTGGGTGCATACCTGCACCTGCGCCTAGAATTTCTACATCAGCATTTTCACCGATTTTCTTAAAAGCTTCCGCGTTTTGTGTAAAGGCACCCGGATCAATCAAACCTTCGTCAAACAGAGATTTAATATAGGTCAATCCTTCTTTCCACTCCGGGGTAATGGCAGCAGATTGGACCTTTCCATCCTTCATGTTCAGGTAATTGCGATCATCATCATAAACAAATGCGTTCATCAAGAAAGGAACGATGCGTACGCCGAACTCCTCGATGGAACCGCTTAGCGGCACTTCATCCGCTTTGCCATTGCCGTTCGGGTCTTGCGTTTTAAAGGCTTTCAATACATTTTTGAATTCCTCAGTGGTCTTCGGCATCTCCAAGTTAAGCTTTTTCATCCACTCAGTATTCAGCCACATTTTGCTAGGATAGGAACAGTGGAAACATTCTGTATAAGCTACAAGTCCGTAAATGTTGCCATCAGGTGCAGTATTAAACGTTCTTAGGTCAGAGTTCTTTTCCATGGCTGCTTTAATATTAGGAGCATATTTATCAATCAGATCATTTAGCGGAATGAGTACACCTTGCTTGCCGTATTTCAGTAGATCGGCCTGTGAGAATTGATCAATATAGTGAGTAAGCAGGTAGGCATCTGGATAGTCGCCACTCGCCAGTGAGATCTGGCGTTTTTCCTGAGCACCATCCGATGGATTGATCTGCCAGTTGAATTTGAAATTAAATTTCTCTTCTACATGTTTTGTGAATTTATTGGTCGAAAGGTCGATGCCGGATTCCTGAACTGAGAACACGCTGATCTCAACCGGCTTGCCAGACGACCCCGAACCAGAGCCCTGCTGCGTGCTGGATGCGTTACCTGTATTTTTATTTGCACATCCGCTAATTACAACCGTAAATGCCATGACCAGAATTAGTAAAGTTATCAAGCTTTGCTTCTTCAAATATTATCACTCCCTTTTGTAATTTAGCAGGTGATACGATGATACCTTAAGTGTGTACTCCGGGCATACCTCCTTTCCAAAAAAAGAGATTCCTAAGATCAACCCTTGACGGAACCAACAAGCATCCCCTGTACAAAATAACGCTGTACGAAAGGATAGATAACAAGTACCGGCAAGGTGGCAATCACAATTAAGGAATACTTCAGCAGCTCGGAAAGCTGTTGTTTCTCGACCAGTTTCCCCACGTCCATAGCCCCACCAGCGCTGTTGTTCTGAATGATGATGCTTCGCAAGACAAGCTGTAAGGGGAACAAATCTGCTGATTTCAGATAAATCAACGCATCGAAATAGGCATTCCATTGACCTACCGCGTACATAAGCACCAACACTGCGAGAATCGGCTTGGATAACGGGAGCACCACGCTCCAGATGAATCTCATATCACTACAGCCGTCGATTTCACTAGCTTCCAAAAGCTCCTCCGGAATCGAGGATTGAAAGAAGGAGCGGGCAATAATGACCTGCCAGACCCAAATGGCGTTCGGAATCAGCAGCGCCCACCGAGTGTCGATCAGATGCATCTCCTTCACTACCAAATAGGTGGGAATTAGCCCCCCACTGAAGATCATGGTGAAGGTAATGATCATCATCAGTGTATTTCGTCCGAAAAAACCTTTTCGAGACAGTGGATAAGCAATCATAACCGTTAAAGTTATACTAATCAGCGTTCCCGCTGCGGTGTAGAAAATTGAGTTTCCATAACCGGTGATAATCTCAGGCGTATTCAGCAACACTTTAAAACCTTTGAAGGATATATCTACAGGCCAGAGCCAGACACGACCAGAGGTTACGGCTGCCGGACTACTGATTGAGCTGCTGATGATAAAAATAAGCGGATAAAGTACAGCGATTACCACAAGAGTGAGCACAATATAGATTGTGATCAGGAACGCTTTGTCGCCGACGGATTCTTTAATCTTTTTTTGAACTGCTGCTGCCATAGATGAGCTCCTTTCCTACCAGATGCTGTTCTTCGTGATTCTTTTCGCCAGACCGTTTACTGTAAATAAGAGAACCAGGTTGATGATGGAGTTGAACAGGCCCACCGCAGTTGCAAAGCTGTAATTGGCATTCAACAGACCGACCCGGTAGACATAAGTGGCAATGATCTCAGAATTAACGAGGTTAAGCGGGTTCTGTAGCAGGTAGACTTTTTCAAAGCCGATCGCCATTACATTCCCTACATTCAGAATCAAAATGATAACAATAGTTGGCACAATCCCTGGCAAATCGACGTGACGGATTTTTTGAAACCGCGAGGCTCCATCAACTTTGGCAGCTTCATAAAGTGTTGGATCTATCCCTGCAAGCGCTGCCAAATATACGACTGCACTGTAGCCCGCTGTCTGCCAAATATCAGACCACACATAAATCGAACGGAACATGCCGGGTTCACCTAGGAAGTTAATAGAATCCAGTCCGAAGAAGTTGAGTGCAATGTTGGCAAAACCGAGCCGTGGGGCCAGAAATAGCATAACGATTGACACCATGACAACCGTCGAGATGAAATAAGGAGCAAACGATACAAGCTGAACGAATTTCTTAAACCTTCCTCCCCGTACCTCATTAATCATGAGCGCAAGAATAATCGGGATTGGAAAACCCGCCAGCAACTGATAGCCACTAAGCATAATAGTATTCTTGAGCAGCGTCCAAAACTGCGGATTCTCAAAGAAGAGCTGGAAGTTTTTAAATCCGACCCATGGACTTCCCCATATCCCTTTTATGACGTTATAGTCCTTAAAGGCTAGGACAGTGTTCAGCATCGGATAATACTTGAAGATGATAAAAAACAGCAAAGGCGGAATCACAAGCAGATGTAACTGCCAGTGCTTTTTTATGCTTTTGCGAGCATTTTGTAAGAATGCGGGGCCTTTGCTTTTCGGCAACGACTTGCGATGTAATACTATTTCTTTCTCCAGAACAATTCCCCCTAAGCAGATGTCTGTGATTTTTGATAGCGCTTTCTACGGATTGATCATAGATGACTTTTATCTCCAAAAGAAAGGTACACTTGGGGACTTCAGCGTACAAATCGCCTTATCTGAGGAGCACAAAATAGCAGTAGAACAGCCATTTTTCCGAATTGCAGGGTTGAAATCAGAAAAAAGACTGCATCGTCCAAAGTGGACAGTGCAGCCGTATGTTATGGCATATTTTTTTATTCATCCACAGATTGTCTATAGGTACTCGGGGAGACACCCATCAACCTTTTAAATGCGCGTCTGAAGGAATGTGAACTGTTGTAGCCCACCCGCACGGCAATCTCATCCACCGTTAATCCATTCTCTTTGAGCAGGATAATGGCTTGATCCATTCTGACTTTTATCAAATGGTCGGAGAAGTTGACACCCGTTACCTCTTTAAACAGCTGGGAAATGTATTTTTCCGGCCGCTCCACCTGTTCCGCCACCCGGTAGAGGGTCAGTTCCGTATCCGAATAGTTTTTTGCTGTGTAGTCCTTAATCTGCTTGATGATTTGAATATGAATATCTTTCTTTTTATTCGCAATGAGTCCGCACAGCTCTTCCATAATGTCAAAAAATTCGTTCTGGATCGTCTCAAGCGACTCTGATGAGCCAATGTCTATGACCCGCCGTTTGACACTCTCGATATCTGAATATTCGGTAAATGCCTTTTGATCCAATAGCTTGAGAAAAGTCCCCTTCATTTCCCCGACAAGCTGGTGCTTCATTTCGATGGATAATTCTCGCTGCTCCATATTCTGGGCGATAATCGCACGCACAATCCGTTCGGCTTCTTCTAGCTCTCCGGCTCGAATCGTGCTGATTAACCGTTGCTCCGAATCCAGCGGATAATAATAAGTTGTATTCTCGATCTGAGCTTCGCTACTCCAGATAATTCCTTTCTTATTCATGTAAACTGCATATTCCAGCGCCTGCTTCGCTTGATCATACGAAAGGCTAACCTCCGTTACCTCTGTGAATAGATCCCCGAAGCCCGCCAGAATGGTAATGCGGTACTCATTAAAGACATTTTGAGCGAGCTCCTCCATCGTCTGGGTGATATTCGCTGCTTCCTGTTCCTTGTCAGCTCCTTTTTCCCTAGAAAAGAACAGCGTTACAACTTTATCAGAGCCCATATCCGTCATCAAGACATCCACGCCAAGATCAGCCAAGGTCTGTTTCAGCAGCAGCCGGGAAGCGCTCAGCTCGTTCAGAATTTCAACACTGTCCATACCCGCATATCCGTTAATTTGAACAATTCCTACGTAGCCAGTATCCTGATTCATGCTGATATCCGCCTGCTTGGCTGCAGAGATAATTTCATCCCGCGTCTTGAATTCACCGGCAATCAGCCGTTTCAGGAAGGCATCTCGGACCAGAGGAAGCTGGCGGTTAAGCTCGGACTCGAGCAGCTTATTTTTGGTAATCATATCGGCAATATTTCCGCTCAAAAAGTCAAATTCATTCCTCTCCGAGGCTTCTTCTTTACCGAATTGCTCCTTCATGACGCTGAGCATACGATTGATTGGCGCGCTGTTACGGTAAGCTAATACCAGTCCGGCAATCAAACCGATAATTAGAGTGCCTCCCGTAATTTGTATGGAGATTCTTTTGATCTTGTTAGCATTCTCCATCAAAATATCTTGAGGAATCCCGGTCTGATACACCCAGCCATTGGAATCGGAACGGGTAGTAACCACCAGATCATCCTTGTAGAACTGACTGACCTTATTCTTATCAAAAGCTGGATCGTCGAGCATTTTGGCCATTTTCTGCTCATCGCTTCCTTGCAGAACAATCGTATTCCCTTTAGCGTCACTAATATGCACCCAGCCCCCGTATCGCTCGGTCAGGCCTGAGAGCAAGCTGGAAATATTTTTTTCATCAATAATCACGACTGCAACAGCCGGCGAGGAATCATTAAAGCTATCCAAGGGGAGTGACTGCATATAGGTAATGACCGAGGTTTGCATCCCCCTGCTGACAAAATCACTAAGTGGCTTGATCTCGCTGCGGTGGGTTGTCTCAAGCACTTCTTTTCTCCAATCCTGTAACGAAAGATCCTTATAGTTGAAATTAGAGTAGTAATGCTCCGGACGATAGGTCGAACCTGGGGTTAGGATAAGATTATAGTTGGCGAGGTAAATATAATAGTTTTGCAAAAAATCATTAGTCTGGCCGAAAGTCAAAACATTCCGCATCGTTTTCCAAATCCCATACACATTCGTCTCATTTTCACTTTCATTCATAAGAACATTTAGCTCCTGGTTGACCGCCAATTGCCTGGTAAAGCCTTCAACCTCCGCCATACGGCGCTCCAATATCTCCTGACTTTTCTGAAGCTGAGTGACTCCATTCTCAATCGAGATGGACTGTGTCACGGAGATTGAGGTTAGATAGGACATGTACCCGCCAATGCTGGGTATGGCCAAAATGACCACATAAGAGATTAGAAATTTACGAAAGATATTGGAATATTTCAGCGTAGTTAGCCTCCCTCAATATGACATTTCGATAGCGCTATCATTACCATAGATTAAAACATTTTGCTTCATAGTCAAGGGTTCGAACTCACTTCACCCTCCTGCACCTCTTCAGAAATGGAAAAAAACAGCGATCTACGCCGTTATCACTGCCTTTTATCGGCAATTCCGATATTTTATCTATAGTGTGTCAGCTGTTTCGATGTGTGACCCTTACATGGCCCTCCTGTTTAGAAAAAAGGGGCCAGTAACGGCCCCCTTCATCATTACTTTGGCTAGACAATCAGTTCTTCTTCTGATCTCTGGCCTCTGATCCAGATGTAAAGACATGATCCGTCGAAGCTTCTTCAATGTCGCCGAAGGCCCAATGCGTTGCCGGAACATCTGCCCACTGTGGATTTGTTACATTGGTTAGAGGACCTCTGCCCAAAGCCCTATTCATAGCCACAACAGCTTCGGCACGAGTAAGCTTGGCATTAGGACGGAAAGTCCCGTCATTATAACCAGTGAAAATGCCAGTACCTTGGGCTTGCAAAATCGCCACCTGTGCCCAATGTCCAATGATGTCAGAGAAACCGGAGCCCTTCTGCGTCGAATCCGTTCTAAGCAGGGTCACCAGACTGGCCATTTCTGCACGCGTCAATGGTTGATTAGGTTTAAAGGTGCCATCGCTGTAACCCTTCATTAGTCCCATCTTCGCTGCTTTAGTTATGGCATCAGCACCCCAGTAACCAGAAGGCACATCACTGAACACAACCCCTGCTCCAGTAGCTCCCTTCTCAGCAACATTGGCAAGAATCGTTGCCATCTCAGCACGCGTAATTTCGTGCTCCGGCTGGAAGAACCCACCCGGATAACCTTTGATATATGCGGTATGACGGATCGGATTAGACTCGCCATTCCCTGCAGATCCATCCTCGTTTCCAGTTGCCGGAGTTGGCGTCGGTGTCAGGGCAGGTGGTGTAGAAGATGGCTGAGCTGGAATGTACGAGCCACCTGAGTCCGTTGATGTTGGTGTTGGTGTCGGTGTCGGACTTGGCGTTGGTGTTGGACTTGGCGTTGGTGTCGGAGATACAGCAGGACTCGTTGAAACTGTGAATTTCATTTGATCCGTCAGCATGAAATCACCAGATTTCTTCACAGCTTTAAGCGTGTGTATCCCGCCTTCCAATCCCGAAATACTATAAATTCCCTGACGGGTCAGGCGGCTCTGACTATACGCATTTACGGTTTGGACCCGTTGTCCATCCACATAAATATCCATATCACCTTGCTCTGGACCCATAGGTGTGATCAGGCTGATTCCGGTACCCTTGAAGGTATATTCAAAGAAATCACCGTCCACTGATGTGGAGTGAACATCGTTAAGATAATCTCCCTCCACAGTAAACTTAAGGTTCAGCGTCCCCACTGGCTGTGCAGCAAGATAAGATTTATTCAGTGTAACACGGTTACCTGCTACTGAATAATCAGTCCCGAGAACCAGATCATATAATCCGTTAGTAATACCGGCAAAGCTTTCCGCTTGCTGCAGCAATGTCACCTCAATATCTTCCTGAGCGGAAGCAGCTTTATCAAAGCTGGCAGCGATCGGATTAATCATATTCGGAATTTCTACCTTAAGCATATCAAGGAGCATAAATCTGCCTGATTTCTTCACAACCTTGAGCGTGTGCATTCCATCCGGTAAGCCAGAAATGCTGTAAAGGTTCTGAAGTGACATTTGTCCATGATGATAGGCACTGACGGTTTCCTTAAATTGATCGTCAACATATATATCCATATCACCCTGTGACTCATCTACCTCTGTGAACAGCTGAATCCCCGTTCCTCTGAAGGTATATTCAAAAGAATCACCATTCTGCTCCGTATATTGCACATCGTCTTTATAGTCACCCAATCCTCTGCCACTGCTGCGGTTCCAAGTGCCATTGTACTTAACTGTTGAATCATCGTTATTAATCATCACATAACGAATGCCTGTAGAATCACTAATTTGTATCGACAGGGTCTGTGGATCACCAGTGTTAAAAATGAAAATCAAGTCGGTTGTGCCTGCCGGCTGCTGCGCAAGGTATTGCTTATGAATGGTCAATTTATCATTCGTCACCGTAAAATCGTCTTCCGATAGTGCCTCGCCATTATTTTCAATACCGCTCAGTGTATTACCATTCAAATTCAGAGTGACAGTAACATCCTCTTGTTGTTCTATTGCTTGGTCGAATCGAGCAGATGTCGGAGTAATGGTACTATTCTGTTCTCCTGCTGGAGTTTCTGTAGTCACCTTAAATGCGTCAAGCAGCATAAAATCACCTGAGCTTTTGACCACTTTAAGCCTGTGAGAGCCGTTAGCCAGTCCTGAGACACTGTACAGATTTTGCTGTACCTCTCTTGATCCTGTTTTATAAGCACTAACGGTCTGTGCAGCCTCATTGTCCAGTGTAATAATCACATCTCCCTGAGATTCATGCTTTTCGGTCAGCAGGTCAATGCCAGTGCCCGTAAAGGTGTACTCAAAGGAATCCCCGTTCTTCTCGGAATAATGCACATCGTCTTTATAATCACCCAATCCTCGAGATGAGCTTACCTGCCATGCGCCATTATATTTAATGCCGCTGTCATTATCATTAATGTAAACTACATTAGTGACCGTTGCCTTGTTCGCAGCAGACGAATTCTCAGACGGGTCAGTCCCATAGTTCGTAATATCCGATTGTGAAGCCATCGACGGAGCAGACGAGGAATCCTTGATCGTAATGCTCAAATCCTGCTTTCCTTCTAGCAGCTCTTTGCCGCCATTACGCTTCCAATCCCCGCTGTAGCGCATACCTGTATCATCATCATTGACTGTAGAGGTGCCACCTAATGCTGTAACTTTAAGCATCCGTGACGCATGAGGTTCAAGTATGCCTCCGCTAAATTCCTTCTCAAAGTCTCCCAGCTCAGTGTGACTCCATAAATCGCGAACAGATGCCGGGCCTTCAAGGCCGAGATCACTCCATTTGACTTTCACCTCCGCACTCCGACTGCCCAGATTGAACAGAGCTACGCTGTAAGTGCCATCTCCATTATTGGCATACCAAACCTGCTGCTGGGTATCCATAGATACCGGATGGCCTGGACGTCCTGCCTGATTTACGGCAATTACCTCATCATTGGTAAGCAGTTCTAAACCATAGCTGTCTAGCCTAGTCATGTCATTCCCTGTATACAGTGGCACGGAAGAGATTGACCAGAATGTCATCGCGGATTTCCGCTCGTCTTTGGTTAGACCATCCATAGATCCGTTACCAACGTTCAGCGAATCAAAATCATTCCAACCCCCAGGACCTGCATCCCTCCACCAAAGTGCTGCTTTGGGGAACAAGCGGGAAATACTCGGCCAGGCTGTCAGCCCACTGCCATCGTAAGCTTCCACATCCCAGTCAATTCGCCAACCGTTGGCATACTTTTTCCAGAAATCCACGTAATTGTGATCGAGCGCCCAGGACAGCTCAAACCAGATGTTATTTCTGTCAAAAGCCTTAGACCATGCCTCAACATCGCCGCGCGCATCACGGCTCAAGTTATCAATCCCCGAGCCAGGAGTCACGCTGTCAAATTTGACGAAATCAATGCCCCACTCGCCAATCATATCCGCAATAGAATCCACATACTTCTGGGCACATGGATTCGTGAAATCAATTTTATAAGTGTAGGAATTCCAATAATCCATAATGGTAAGCGGTTTGGCTGTAATGTCCTGTATACGGCATTGGCCACCCGTTCCGTAAATCTCTAGATTCTGATTATAGGCATCGATGGATACCCCCGGAATCATATAGATTCCAATTTTCTGTCCATTATTATGAACATAGTCGATGACCTCTTGAAATCCGTTAGGATATAAGGTCTCACTTGGAATCGGTCTGCCGTATTCATCCATGCTGCCATTCCAGCCCGCATCAATATTGATGTATTCATAGCCATGGGCTTGCAACTTCTCATGCATAACATCCGATTGTTTTTTGATGCTTTCGGCCGAGGTCCAGTTACCTGCACCGTCGTACACCTGCATGCTGTAACTGCTCCAGCCCATATAGGGCTTTTGCGCCATACTCTTCTCAGCTGCTAGTGCCACATTGCCCTGTGTTCCTGTGAAACCGAACTGCGCTGCTGCAATTATAAATACCAACAGACTCATTCCCAGTTTTTTTCCCATTCGCTTCAAATCATCCTTACCCCCTCATAAAATGTGGTTAAAATTTCTTTGATAGCGCTTTCTTTACGGGATGATCATAAAGGAAGAACGAGTTCCACGATAGGTACATTTCCGCATTTTACGTACAAATAACCCAAAAACAAGGGGACAAATGAACAACAGAACAAACATTATTCCTCCAACAATAGAAACTTAAGGAAGATAATATGGACTGGATCTATTTTGAAAATTATTAATAAAGACCCTTTTGACCTTATGTAACGTGATGGAAATCACATGATTTAATGTAAAATAAATGAATAATTTAGAAATGAAATACAATTATCTTAATCGATGCATGATATGCTCTAGAAAGGGAGATAGGATTGAAGTTGGATTTGGAAGGGTTGAATGTGGATTCCTTGATTCAGATGCTTAAGGCATCATTTTCATTTGAGAATTGGGATGCCATGATTGAAATTGCAGACAAGCTACACGAACAAATTTCCGTCATATATGAAAACAATAGTAACCTCATAAGAGGTCCTAAACTGAAACGGAGTATCCCCTATTATTTTGGATATAGCTCATGCGCAAAAGGTATAGCACTACAAAAATCCGGTAAGTTTGACGAGGCAAAAATATGTATTCAGAAGTATGCTGACCTGGGCTGGATAGTAGGTTTAGATGAAGAGGGTATTAATGAAGTCGAATATTACCGCAATATAGCAAAAGCCAATTCATACGTTATCGATCTGTTGGAAGGCAAAATGGGAGTCCTACATAAATACGTTGAGTTTATTAGAAAAAGTGATGATGAAGAGTTATTGCCGGGACTCATTACAATCTTAGAATCTTCGATAATACATGATTATTCCGTTGATTGGATTCTGAAGGAATTCAAAATCAATGTTGATGACATAGGAGAACATGAGACTATTGTGAATATCAGATACCATGAGGATTACATTTATCTGCTGGCGATGTATTACTATAAACAAGAGAATATGTACGATACAATCAACACTATTCTCGAAATCTTATTATTAAGCATCAAGCTAGACGATGATACCGGCTTCAAAAAATCAGCAGCGCTCTTTGAACTCCTTAGAGACCACGCCGATCAATCACAACTCAAAGTGCATCACAACATCATGAAAACAATAATCGAAAAAGAGTTTACTAGGTTCTTCAGCTCGCGAATCGAGTTCAGCAATTTACACAGTTAACGATCACGGAGGTCGTCGTTGATTGGATTATAAAGTTGGCTATAAAAAAGGAGTGGTTCTCCGGTTAATGGGCGGAATCACTCCTTTAAGGTGTATTGATCCGGACCGGTCCGCTCGATCCTTTGCTTTCTGCGGGATTTATGCCGTTTATTTCGCCACATTCGCTCGATCCGGTACATTCTGCGGGATTTATACCGCTCATTTCACCGTATTCGCCCGATCAGCTGCTTTCTGCGGGATTTATCCCGTTCATTTCACCATATTCGCTCGATCCGTTGCATTCTACGGGATTTATACCACTCATTTCTCCGCATCCGCTCCATACGCTGCTTTCTGCGGGATTTATACCGTTCATTTCGCTACATTCGCTCGATCCGGTACATTCTGCGGGATTTATACCGTAGATTTCTCCGTATTCGCTCGATCCGGTACATTCTGCGTTATTTATCCCGTTCATTTCGCCACATTCGCTCGATCCGGTACATTCTGCGGGATTTATACCGCTCATTTCCCCGTATTCGCCCGATCCGTTGCATTCTACGGGATTTATACCGCTCATTTCGCCACATTCGCTCGATCAGCCGCATTCTGCGGGATTTATCCCGTTCATTTCCCCGTATTCGCTCGATCCGGTACATTCTGCGGGATTTATACCGTAGATTTCACCGTATTCGCTCGATCCGATATATTCTGCGGGATTTATCCCGTTCATTTCCCCGTATTCGCCCGATCCGGTACATTCTGCGGGATTTATACCGTAGATTTCACCGTATTCGCTCGATCCGATATATTCTGCGGGATTTATCCCGTTCATTTCCCCGTATTCGCCCGATCCGGTACATTCTGCGGGATTTATCCCGTAGAATTCTCCGTATATGCTCGATCCGGTACATTCTGCGGGATTTATACCGCTCATTTCACCGTATTCGCCCGATCCGGTACATTCTGCGGGATTTATCCCGTAGAATTCTCCGTATATGCTCGATCCGCTGCATTCTAAAGCAATTATCCCGTAGATTTCTCCGTATTCGCCCGATCAGCTGCATTCTACGGGATTTATCCCGTTCCTTTCGCCACATCCGCTCGATCCGCAACATTTTAGGGCATTAATGCCTCTATTGTCTCCGCAACCACTCCATCCGCCTCATTCTACGGTATAAATCCCGCTTCCTTTTCGCCGCTTCTACTCCAGCCGGCCTTTCTGCCCGCTCCACAACATGGTGTTGAACCCCCTCAAAATTCGTCGCTCAGTTGACGAACACCGGTTATTCGCCATGTTTTTAGTTTAACTTTCGTTCTTCTCATTTTACATAAGATTCTTTTCACCCTTTGTTTGGATTTTTTAAAATCATACAAAAAAAGCCCCGATTGATTGCCTCGGGACTTTTTTTGCTTTATTTTCTCCTATATTAAATCAAATCTACTTAACTGCCTAGCTTTCACTTCAAATAGTTCTCTAATGTTCTCCGTACCGCTCCTGGGCCTGCCATCATTTCCTGGAACATAACCTCAATCTTATCGCCTAGACCAATTGCGTACAACGGAACCCCAAAAAGTCGCTCATCATCAAGAATGGGGCGCACACTTGCGGTTTGGTCTCCAAGCGAAACTCCTTGCAGGTAACCTTGCAGTGTTTCTAGTAACGGATCTGAACTCAATGTGAAGACCTCTCCAGCATCATTCACTCCAAGTAAGTAACGACACCACACCGCGATAGCCAGTGGAATCGCTGTTAGCTGCGCTGGATCGAGCTCCTCCCGTCGAATATAGGATTTAATAGTTTCACCGAACCGTATACCCACCTTCTGCGAAGTGTCTGTAGCAATCCGCTGTGGAGTATCGGGGATAAATGGATTGGCAAAACGCTCCGTAAGGACTTCGTCCAGGAACTGCTTTGGACTGAGAATCCCCGGGTCCACTACGACGGGCAGACCTTCTTTGTAACCGATTATCTCCACAAACCTCCGCAAAGTATCATCCTTCATCTCATCCGCGATCAAGGTGTAGCCAAGCAGACAACCGGAAACAGCAAGCGCCGTATGCAGCGGATTAAGGCAGGTCGTTACTTTCATCGTCTCCACCTGGTTGACTGTCTCCCGGTCCGTAAAAATAATTCCGGCTTCCTCTAGTGGTGGACGTCCGTTCGTAAAGTTGTCCTCCACTACAAGGTATTCGCTAATCTCGGCATTTACGAAAGGAGCGGTATATGTGTTTTTGGAGGTAATGATTACATCCATATCACCAATTCCCTGTTCCAGAAGCGCGGCCTGTACACTCTCCGAAGGACGTGGTGTGATTTTATCGATCATGGACAATGGAAAGGTTATTAATCGTTCATCTTCCAGATAGCGCACAAAGTCTTCCACAACAAGTCCTCTTTGGGCCCATTCCTTAGCGATGGACACGACACCGTTTTTCAGCTTGTCGCCATTGTGTGAGCAGTTATCCATGCTGACAAAGGTCATCGGATATTGGCCTTTCAGATATCTTCGATAAGCAAGCGAAGCTACAATGCTCATGACATGAACAGGATGCTCCGGTCCGCTCTCGATATCCTTTTTCACAATGCCAAGATATTTATCGTGCGGATCCGTCAACGAGTATCCCTTCTCCGTGATGGTGAAGCTGGCCATTTGCAGGCTCGGATTCTCGAACACCTCGATCAATCGGCGGTACTCCGCTTCACGGTTTTTGTCCGCTGCGATTCCCTCCACAATACTGCTGACTACTCTTTTCTGAAAATCACCGTGAGCATTCATCAGCACTAAAAGGGTCAGATTGTCGTAGGGCTTGTAGACTTTATCAATCATTTCGAAATCAAAGGTCTCCACCGCAATAATACCTGTATCCGACTTCCTGCTATCCAGCAGCTTCTGATGAGCATTTGCCACGAATCCCCTGAAAATATTACCTGCACCGAAATGAATCCATTCCGGTTTAAGCTGTGTATTGTTTGCTACCTGCTCATAGTCGAACTGTGGAAGCTCCACTCCAGCAGCTTTCCAAGCTGCTTTTTCCCCTTGGATACTGCTTCTGGTCAGATGCAGCATTTATTTTGCCTCCTTGACGTTGTCCAAGCTATCCCAGACACCAAGCAAATACATGATGCCCATAGCTCTATCATACAAGCCATAACCCGGTCGGCAGTTCTTCTCTTCCCCCCACAGATGACGCCCGTGATCCGGACGTACATAACCAATGTATCCGTTCTCATGATAGGCGTTGACCACCTCGGCCACATCAACGCTTCCGTCACGCCCACGGTGCGACACCTCAATGAAATCACCGTTCTCAAATACCTTCACATTGCGGATATGTGCAAAATGAATACGGTCATGGAACTCGCGGATCATCGCTGGCAGATCGTTATCCGGATTCGTGCCGAGTGACCCTGTGCAGAACGTCAAACCGTTGTACGGGCTGTCCACCAAATCCAGAAAGCGGCGGATCATATCCCGATTGCGGATAATACGCGGCAGTCCAAAGATCGGCCAAGCCGGATCATCCGGATGAATAGCCATCTTGATGTCCACTTCCTCGCATACTGGAATAATGCGTTCCAGGAAATACTGGAGGTTGTCGAACAGTTTATCTTCTGTCACATCCGCATAAGCCGCAAACAGCTCATCTAGCTTCGCCAGCCGCTCCGGCTCCCAGCCCGGCATCGTGAACTGTCCAGCTCCCTTCAGAATCCGGTCCACCATCTCACGCGGATTATCGGTAATGGCAGCCTTTTCATAAAAGAGGGCATTCGAGCCATCAGGCAACTCTTTATACAGCTCTGTGCGGGTCCAATCGAAAACAGGCATAAAATTATAGCAGATCACCTTAACGCCAACCTTGGCGAGTTTACGAATGGTGTCGATATAAATATCGATATATTTATCACGGGTCGGCAAGCCGATTTTGATATCATCATGAACGTTGACGCTTTCTACTACAGCCGTGCTGAAACCCTTGCTGGTGATTTGATCCGCCACTTCTTGGATCCGTTCCATTTCCCACACTTCTCCGGCTACTTTCTCGTGCAAAGACCAGACAATCCCCATTACACCCGGAATCTGCCGAATATGATCCAGCGTGATATTGTCATTGCCCTCGCCGTACCATCTCCACGTCATGTTCATTGATAAACCCTCCTGTGAATTCGTTTTCATCTATCTTGTATACAAGATTTACTTGATCATAGAATAAGAACAATTCTTTGTCAATCACAAATTCATCAGGAATTTTATCATAAAAACAAGGAATTTCCACCCTATTTTCATCTCGATGATTTTAATGAACGAACTTATCATGTATACTAGTACTGTATCTGTCATCAACAATTGAAAGCAGGAACAGAAATGTCAATCAAAGCTGAAATTCTAAACACACTGAAGCAAGAAATCCTCACGCTGGCGTTAAAGCCAGGTACCATTCTAAGTGAAACAGCCTTGTCTGAGCGGTTTCAGATTTCACGTACGCCGTTGCGTGATGTTCTCAAACAGCTTGCACTGGAATCTTATACCGATATCTACCCGAAAAAAGGTAATATTGTGTCCTTTATTGATCTTGAATCTGTTGAACAAATCACATACTTGCGTTGCACACTGGAAAAGGAGATCCTCAAGGATCTTTCTGCACAGCTTTTACTACCCGGGGTGCACGAACTGAAGGAGATTCTTAAGAAACAAAAAGAGGTCATCGGGCAGGAGAATGCTGTAGATTCTTTCCTTAATTTAGACGACGAGTTTCACCGGGCCTTGTACAGGCTTGCTGGACGTGAGTATCTGTGGACTCTGATCCAGCAGTCGAATGTACATTATCTCAGGTACCGCAGACTGCACATGCTCAAGACCGACAAGCTGGAAGAAATCTGGAGCGAACACCAATCCATTCTTGAGCTTATGGTGCAAAAGGAAACCACCAATATCGGTCCGCTAATCCACCACCATCTTCGGGAAGATATTCATTCACTGGACTTTCAGGAGAACTTCTCGGAATACCTAAAAAAATAGTGCCAAAAAGCGGCTTGCCCATAAGTTAAGTGCCTTCCCGGATAAAACTTCGTGATAAGAAGAAACACATAAAATTTCTATTCCCTATTAAAAAAACAAAAAAACCTTGATTTCTCAAGGTTTTCGTAAAAAATGAACAAGGACTATAACGCCGCACTAATAGCTTAAATTTGCTCCGTTAGAGGTTATGACCTTTTTGTACCAGAAAAAGCTGTCCTTACGCAGACGCAGCAGCGTTCCATTGCCTGCATCATCCTGATCAACATAAATGAAGCCGTACCGCTTGCGCATCTCCGAGGTGGAAGCCGAGATCAGATCAATACAGCCCCAGCTGGTGTAGCCCATCAGCTCCACGCCATCGGCAATGGCTTCCGCCATCTGCTCAATATGCTGTGCCAGATACTCTATCCGGTATGGATCACGGATAGTGCCATCCAGTTCGAGTACATCTGCAGCACCCAGACCATTCTCTACTACAAACAAAGGAAGCTGGTAGCGGTCATGCATCTCCTTGAGCACAAACCGCAGCCCCTTTGGATCGATCTGCCAGCCCCAGTCGGAAGTTTTCAGGAAGGGATTCTTCAGCCCTGAGGACAGGTTACCTTCCGTGGTGGCCGTGATGCTCTCATCCACACTGACTACTGAGGACATGTAGTAACTAAAGGAAAGAAAATCCACAAGATTGTCCCGCAGCAAAGCTTCGTCCCCCGGCAACATGGTTATTGTCACTCCATGCTGCTCCAAATGCCGGCGGATATAAGAAGGATAATAACCTCTAACCTGAACATCGGAGCAGAACATTGCCATTTGGTTCTCCGCTTGCGCTTTCAGTACATCACCGGGATGACAGGAATATGGGTAGAGCAGCTTGCGGGCCAGCATGCAGCCGATCTGGAACTGCGGATTGATCTCCCGGCCCCGCTTAATCGCAAGCGCACTGGCTACGAACTGGTGATGCAAAGCCTGAAAAGCAACCTGCTTCTCATTTGACTTGCCATCCAGAATAATCCCTGCGCCCAGAAACGGCGCTTTGAGCGTACAGTTGATTTCGTTGAAAGTCAGCCAATACTTCACCTTATCCCGGTAACGGGTGAACACAGTTTCCGCATAACGGACGAACAGTTCAACCAGTTCTCTGGATTCCCAGCCGTTGTATTTGGTGACCAAATGCACAGGCATTTCATAATGGGAAATGGTGACCAGCGGCTCGATATTATATTTGCGCAACTCATCAAAAACATCGTCGTAGAAACGCAGTCCTGCCTCGTTAGGTACCTGCTCATCGCCATTCGGATAAATACGTGGCCAGGAGATGGACATACGGAATACCTTAAAACCCATCTCAGCGAACAAGGCGATATCTTCTTTGTAGCGGTGGTAGAAATCAATCCCTCTGCGTTTGGGGTAATTCCCCTGATTATCATCCTGTATGGCCTCTTCTAGCTGTGGGCCGGACATGGACAATAGCTGTTCCAGGCTCTGCCGTTCCTTAGGAGGACAATATTTGACTACATCAGCAGTGGACAAACCCTTGCCGCCCTCATTATACGCGCCTTCGACCTGATTGGCGGCTACCGCACCGCCCCACAGGAAGTTTTCCGGAAATGGATAAGTCATCGGTTGAGCCTCCTTTTATTAATTGGCGGCAGCGGTTGCTGCCGCTTTAGCTTCAGCCTGCTGCTCTTGCTCCAGCGCTTCGGCATCGGCTTTTTTGAAGAATGGATAGTAGATCATGAAGCTTGCACCAATCATAACCAGCTGGAACGCACTTACGCGCCAGCCCCCGTTCATCCAGCCATTAACCAGCACCGGAATGCCCAGCGGTACCTGAATCCCGTGCAGCACAGGAAGGATACCCAGCGTCGTCAGAAGAATCGCCAGACCACTACTCACCAGCGGAGTCAGGATAAACGGAATCATAAACCGAACATTCAGCACCAATGGCATCCCGAAAATCACCGGCTCATTGACACCGATCAGACTTGGGATAATTGCCAGCTTGCCAAGTGTCTTATAACGTGTGGATTTGGCAAACAACATCGCAATAATGAGACCTAACGTTGCCCCCGCACCACCGATCAGTACATAAACCGGGAAGAACGGTGAACCAATGATATGCGTACCTTCCACACCTCTTTGGTAAGCGTCCAGATTCTCAAGTCCCAAAGCCACCCAAATCGGGCCGACAACGGAATAGACTACCAAGGTGCCGTGAACTCCAAAGAACCACAGCAGGTGAATTACGAAGATGCAGATCAGCATCGCCCACCAGGTACCACCCAGACTAGTCAATGGCAGCTGGATGATCGAGAAGACAAACTCGTGCATATTGCCATATTTCGTTGCGGCGAAAATCGCCGTCAGCACTAGCATCAGAACCGCTACGATAAAACCAGGCGTAAGCGCGGCAAAAGATTTCTCGACCGTGGGCGGAACACCCTTCGGCATTTTGATATAGAATTTCTTTTCCAATACAAAGGTATAGATCTTACCTACCAGCAGTGCCAGGATGATTGCCACAAACAATCCCTTGGCGCCCAACCAGGAGTAACCAAATGCTTTGGTCACACCGTCATCCAGCAGTCCTTTTGGTGTAACTAGCAAGAAACTCATCAGCGCCAAAATCCCTGCCGAGAAGCCTTGCTGCTTATGTTGGGTAGCAAAATTGTAAGCGATGGAGAACACCGCGTAGAGTGCGATCAAATCAGTGGTTACTGTTGCCGGAATCGAAGTATAAGTTTTGAGTCCAGTGCTTTCCAGGAAATTCTGATAAGGATCAAGCTTGAGTGCATTAATCAGGGAAAAAATAGCGCCCAGAATCAATATTGGCATCAAGGCCATCAGACCGTTGGAAATAGCGCTGATATAGGTGTTTTTTTGGATTTTCGTGCTGACTTTCTGGATCTTGGCTCTCCATTCTGCGCCGCCTGCCATGACTTAAGCCCCCTTCTCCATCAGTTCAAGTGCTGTAGCCAGCACCTTGTCCCCATCCATCATGCCATAGTCCATCATATCGATCGTAGTTACTGGAATGTTCGGATATTCTGCGGCCAGATCGCCTTCGGCGTGTCCCATTTGTGGTCCAAGCATAATGATGTCAAAAGGCTTTTGATCGGCGATATCACTCTCCGCCACTGCATCAATAACCACTTCAACCCCTTGTGTCCGTGCCGATTCTTTCATCCGTTCCACCAGCATACTTGTCGAGAATCCGCCTGCACAGGCGAGCAATATTTTTTTCATCTTAGTTCACCGATCCTTTCAATTCTAGTTCGAGTGCTTTGCGTTCTTTGATTTCTTCGATCAATTCCACAGCCAGTTCTCTAACCGTCAGGGCATTCATCAAATGATCCTGCGCGTGAATCATCAGCAGCGTAATTTCTGTCTTTTCGCCCCGGCCTTCAGCCTGGATCAGCCCCGTTTGCACTTTGTGTGCTTTGGTCAGGCTGGTCTTGGCGTTCTTAATCATCTCGCCCGCTTCTTCCAGGTTTCCGGCGCGCGCGGTTCTTACCGCTTTTAGGCTAAGGCTTCTAGCCTCTCCGCTGCTGGCAATAATCTGCATAATCGTTTGTTCATAATCCATGGGTTCTCCACTCCGTATCGTCATTTTATTTATAGTAGGTTCTCTATCTCATTCATAAATTGCTCATAACTATTCGTGTTTAGCAGCCGGTTACGGCTGTCTTCCTTCTCCATTAGAACCAGTAGCAGCTTGCTGATCTCTTTGTGCAGGAACAACTGCCCCGGACCCAGATTGATCAGAAAAATCAACTGGACCGGCTTACCCTCATAGATCAGCGGTTTCTTCAACACGGTTACACTGATACAGTCGCGGATCGCGCTCATCCGCATCGGATGCGGGCCGGCCACCCCATTTTTGTAAATGGTGGTGAATTTCTGCTCTCTGAGCAGCACTTGTTCAGGGAAATCGTCAGCTGCATAATGATTGCCCACGATCTCCCGGCAGCGCTGCTTTAACAGCTCCATGTAATCTTCGTCCGAACCAGACAGATGGAACAGCTCCCTGCGGAACAAATCCTTGAAATCCATCAGCTTGTAGGACGGTTCTGTACGATTAATCTGCAAAGACAATATTTCTTTGATCCGCTGAATCTCTTGATCATCCAGCAGCTGTTTGATATGGATCACCGGTTTTTCCTTAATCTCTGTTGCCAGCGGTACAGTAGAGAGAATCAGATCCACAGGCTTGCTGCTGATCTCCTCCACCTCCGTAATGGAGGCTGTGATCACCGATGCTTTGGGGAATACCGCTTCCAGCTTCAGCCGGATTAACTGGGCACTCCCCCCTCCCGTCGAGCAGATCACGGCAATCCGCTTGAACTTCTCCAGATTGCGCTGCTGCATCCGTTCCAGATGGGTGGCAAAATGCAACGCGACATACCCTGCCTCATCGCGCGACATCCGAAACCCGTACTGCTCCTCTACAATCTCAGCGAAGCGGAAGGAAATGACGAACACATTGGCATACTGGCTGTAAACATCCTCCACCAATGGGTTGCCGAGCTGAAGATTGTAATACAACCGGTTCAGCAGCGGGAACATATGCAATAGAAGCGCTTCGCGCAGCTCGTGATCTTGAGTGAATCCAGTGAGGAACTCGCGGTCCAAGCGCTCCAGAATAGCCGTAATTCCCTCCCGCAGATGCGATTTGGTCTCTTCCGACATCCGCTCCATAATGGTCTTACCAGAAATGTGCAGCGCCAAATAATCAATCTCATCCGCCGGAAGCTTAATCCGGTAGTGAGAGGAGATAAAATCTGCGATGCTCCTAGCAATATCCTGATACAGCGGCTCAGGTGTTCCCTGCAAGGCTTGACCAGCCACAATGAAATTGTGCTTGGAAACCCGGTATAGAAGAATGAACAGATGGGTCAAGATATTATCCAGAAACACATCTGAGATCTTCAGTTCTTTTTCCTTGAGGATTTGCAGTAGAAATCCCTTAAGCTGCTCAGCATCAAAGTCCTGACTGAAGGCATGAAAATCCTCCGTATGCTGCAGTGTATGACCCGATTGCAAGATAAAGTAAGAAAAGGCTTTGCGGAAGTCTTGCTCTTCCCCCTCGATTTTCATGCCATAATGAGCCCGACGTTTCAAGCTAAGCCGGAAAGCGGCCAGTCGCTGCTCTACTTCCTTCAGATCGGAAATAATGGTAGAACGGCTGACGCCGATTTCTTCCGCCATGTTATCCATAGACTGATAGCCATCGTTCTGCAAGAGATAAAATAGCAAATACTGCTGGCGTGACTGCTTATTATCGAGATCCACCTGATCCAGCTGCAGCATGCCTTTTTCTTGGTAGCTACTGAATTTGGCTTCATCACCAATCTCCAGCAGATAACCCTGGCCGCGGATCATACGGATACCGAAACCATTCGCCTCTCCTGTTTTGTCGAGTCCACGGATCACGTCACGGAGAGTCCGTTCGGACAACCCCACTTCGGCAATCAGCTCACTCATGCGCACAGGACTCTTGCGGGTATATAAAATATTAACAATCGTATATTCTCTCACCTTAAATTCCCTCATTTGTGATACTAGTATCGGATGAAGCACTCAGCTGGTTATGAATACATCATACGTGGAAGCGTTATCTTCTGAACAGTTTGTATTCTGCTGTTTGGAACGGCAGAAACTGACGGATAGGTAAATAACGGATTAAATTCTTAGCATACATTATTTGTGGCCACAAATCAGGAGGAAATATACAACAAAGGGGAGAGTGCCGATTAATTGTTAAAATAAACAAAAATAAATTAGTTAGGAGGACGATTCATTTTCTACAGATGGGATGTGAGGGGAATAGGATTAATATATAGAGTCAAAAATCCCAAGGTCAGTATGACCTTGGGATTTTGATTATCTTCTGCGGGGAATCCCGCATGGCTTTGCAATATGTTATCCACTACATGCCCACAGCTGAGGAAACTGCAGCAAAGATTGCCGCCACCAGCCAAAGAATCGGAAACAGCTTGAGTATTACCTTTAACCATTGTCCAAAATTGATCCGGGCGATGGCCAAACCTGCCAGCAGCACACCGCCTGTTGGCGAAATGAGATTCGTTAATCCATTTCCAAATTGGTATGCGGTTACTACCGCTTCGCGGTTAACATCCACAAGATCGCCTAATGGTGCAAGCACAGGCATCGTCAAGGCCGCCTCTCCGGATGAAGAAGGAACCAAGAACGTAATAATATTATGCACGACCAGCATGATGGTGGTGAACAAGTAATTCGGCAAACCCTTAAGCATAGTAGCCAGGCCATTCAAAATGGTATCGATAATCATCCCGTTCTCTGCAACGACGAGGATCCCCCGGGCCAAACCGATGATCACAGCAGCGTAGTGTGAGTTATATTTCATCTTGGCATTAAAAAGGCCTCAATTCGGCGATTCTGCCACAACAATAGCTAGATCCATCTTATTGCAATTAAATCAAACCGTTTCCATTCTATTTGAACTGGAACCAGGTTAAATTTGCAACTGTGGTTGAATCTGACTTAACAAAAGTTACATATACGGTATGGGTCCCTACGGCGGTCCCGGCATTAAGCGGGATATTCTTGACTGACCATGTCTGCCATCCGCCTGTGCTTTCTGCTGTCCAATAACCCAGCATAGTGCCCGTAGGACTGTCCAAGTGGAATTCTATTCTTCCGCCGGAATTAGCGGATGCAACCTTCAAATCAATACTTGTTTTAGCTGTACTACCAAAATCTACATTTTTAAATGCTATATAGTCGCCATTACTCCCTCCACCAACATCCAGCCCACCATCAGTGCTTGCCTCATAGGAAATAACACCTGAACTAAGGTTATAGCCTTCCGCTTCAAATTTCAATGTGTTGAATTTTGGAGCTGCAGCATAGCTGTTAGTATCTGTTATTTTCAATTCTGCCAATGTAGTTGCCGCAACTCCACCGACGCGAACATTGTTTAATGTAACTCCGGAGACAGTAGATGTGTCACTCCAACCCTTCATTATTGAAACTTCACCTAAAGCGCGTAAATTTATATTATTATAGACCACATTTTTTATCGGACCGGTTTTCGCAGAAAGATCAAACCATCTGGAGTGAACACCGGATCTTGGCCAGAAGCCTTCTACATCTATATTGTCAAATATGATGTTTTGTGCTGCTGGAGTTCCATAAAGATGACCTACTGCTAAAGCACGCCAGCACCGGTATACATAAGAGTTTTTAACAACTATGCCATCCTGAAGCTGTTTCACTCCATCTCCAACCTTAAATGCTCCACATCTGCTCCAAGCCAAAGCATCATCCACAACTACATTTGACTGGCTTTCAGGACTTCCAGGCCAGTTTGCAGCTATATCCGTAGTTTCTACATCCCATGTCTTAAATGAGTATGTGTCATCCTCCGATACTGCTACAGTGTGCTTTATGAGTACATTCTGGCTCTCTTGAATGTCGATTGCATCATTTTCATAATCAAGTTCATTGTTGTTGAAGTGCTTTGTATTCTGGAATGTTACGTTATTAGATCTTGTAACTATTGTAGCCCAGCCACCGCTGTCTCTTATTGTTATGCCGTCAACCGTGAAGTTGCTGCACTGCAAGGGTACAAGAATATTGTTCAAATAATTGTTTGTATTTCTCATATAATGGCCATTGCCGTCAATAGTCCCCCTGCCGTATATCTTAATATTGTTTGCATTTGTTTCAGTATAAATAAACCATGTTCCATCCTTACCCAGAGAATTCTTATGAAAATGGGTAGTGTAATCGCTTGGATTTCCTGAACCCCTTATAACAGAACCACCCTCCAGATAAACCGAAACATTGCTTTTTAAAACAAGGTTTCCGCACTTATAAACACCGGCTGGAACGTATACTATACCGCCACCTGCTGCGTTAGCCGCATTTATGGCGTTTTGTATTGCAGTTGTAGCCATAGCGGCACCGGTACTGTCGGCACCGTATTGAGTTTTAACATTGTATATACCTGTACCGGATGAAGCCGGAACATTGGTTTCAAGAGCATCTGCCGCAATAACCAGATCTTTCAGGTTGTTGATTTTAACTATAAGATATGTTGGTGATGAAAGTGTAAATGTAAGTGTATTTCCGCTCTTTGTTGCAGTGATTCCCAAAGCTTTGGGAGAAATATTATAGGTATTGATTGTCTCGCTTGCTGTTATTGTGATTGTAGTAGTTCCTGAAAAAGAGAAATTACAATAATTATAGTTTACAAATACCGCCGAAGTGTCGATTACCGGTATATTTGTAGAGTCTGCTGTTACCGTGTATTGACTGGTCGTGGTATAGATCGACGGTAATGGATAGCTTACAATTGTGCCCGCCGCTCTTGCTGTCAAAGGAACGACAGCTAAAAGACTGGCGAGCATACAAACAATTAAACTTAATAGTTTTAACCTTTTTAGCATAAATAAACACCTCTTTCATATCTTCAGAAAATACTCTGTCATCAGTGAATAATGATTTCACCAGTGATGCTCTATTACTCTTTTCATAAAGTCGACATATTCCTGTTCAGCTTCGGAAGTGGCAGAGTAATACTAACCTTTTCTGCATCAGCAAAGTTTCCTTTTAAAATACGGCCCCGGTTTTGTTCACCTTGTGCAGGATTTCTGCGTTGGTCGCTACTACTGAGCTGTATTGTTGCATTTTATGCACAATCTCCGCGCAAGCCGCTCCAATCATGGCACATGGCCCTACTGTTACTCCGCATTTCCGCCCTCAGCCTGCTTCCAATCTTATCTATGCTCCGGCTCCAGACAGAGCCGGAGCAGATCGTCCACATGGGCCGTTGCCAGACATTCCACCGTATCCGCAGAGCCGTAATAGATCTTGACCTCGCCGTCTTCCTCCAGAATCATCCCTCCCGGAAAAATCACATGATTGCGGAATCCCCCGCCAATCTCATAGTCTGTCTCCGGTACCAGCAGGGGCTGCCTGCTCATGCCGATCACCTTGCGGGGGTCCTCCAGATCCAGCAGCATAATTCCGGCGGTATAGCGCTTCTTCCAGGTGTCCTCCCAACCTTGCTTGCCTCTGGCCGGGTCCACATCCACCGCATGGAAGGTGGTCAGCCAGCCCTTATCCGTCCGGACCGGAGGTGCGGCCGGGCCAACCTTGTCATTGGCAAACGGCACCTGCTCGACGGCGAGCAGTAGGCTGGAGTTGCCCCAATGCTTCAGGTCCGGCGACTCGGAGATCCAGGCATCGAAGCGGTCCCGGCCGCCGCGGCTGTATACCGTGAAGGGACGCTCCAGCCGGACATACTTGCCGCCGATCAACTCGGGAAACAGTACCATATTGCGCAGGTCCGGTGTAGACAGGCTGAGCACCTCGAAGTGTTCCAGATCATCGGTAACGGCAATTCCGCCGCGGATGCCATGGTGCGTATCCACGGCAAAACACATATAACAACGGCCGCCGATCACGGTCAGGCGCGGGTCGTAGGCGCGGATAATTTCCTCGTCATGAATTTTGAACACTGGCTTCGGGCCGGCGGTCCAGCTCAGCCCGTCGTCACTGTAAGCAATGCCGAGATCCGTGGTGTGGTGCGGCTCAAGCGTCTGATCTACCAGTGAGCCGTAATCATTACGGAAGATCATCACATACTTGCCGTTAAATTTCGTTACACCGGCATTGAATACCAGTGCGGTGGGGTAAGGAACCTTCGTTGCATCCAGCACAGGATTGCCCGGATACCGCCGGATGAACGGGGCAGATTGCAGAATTGCCGGAGCGTGTTGAGTCATGGGATGTACCTCCTTGAATTTTAAATATGGAATATGGGTTGCGCAGGGCCGGACCGCTACCCTTTGAGGGAACCGGCTGTCATCTGCATGAAGGATTTGTTGGCGAACAGATAGGCTACGAGAATCGGCAGAATGGACAAGCAGGCGCCTGCCATCATATAGTGGGTCTGGGAAGCGGCCGAAATCCCGTATTTCAGGTTCGCCAGCCCGACAGTCAGCGTCTGCAGCTCCGGCTTCGTCATCGTGAACACGAGTGGCAGCAGATATTCATTCCACGCGCCGCGGAAGGTGAACAGCGCACCTACGCCGAGTCCAGGTCCGAGCAGCGGCAGAATAATCCGCCAGAAGGTGCGGCCGGGGGAGCTGCCGTCCATCAGCGCCGCCTCATCCAGCTCACGGGGAATCCCCTTCATGAAGCTGGACAGAATGAAGAAGATCGAAGCATGGGCGGAGATCAGAATCAATATGACCCCCCACAGGCTGCTGTGCAGATGAAGCTTGACCATCAGATCAAACTGCGGACGCAGCACGACCGCCCCTACTGCCACGAACATAGTAAAGGATTGCAGGCCGATATACAGTTTCTTGCCTGCAAAATCCATCCGGTCCACCACATAAGCCGCCATGGATGATACCAGCAGCGTGCCAACCACCGCCGCCAGAGAGACAATCAGGCTGTTCAGCGTATATCTGGAGAAATTCGCCTGTGCCCAGGCTTCGGCATAGTTCGAGAAATGCCAGCTATCCGGCAGGAAGGTGGCTCCCGCAGTCAGTTCGGCATTTGTCTTGAAGGAGCCGAGAATGGTGATAACAACCGGAATCAGGGTGATAAAAGCAAATGCCAGCAAAAAAATCCACAGGATGATATTGCCCAGTATGGTTCTTATTCTCATAATAGCCTCTCTCCTCAATCGGTCTGATTCATACGTCTGGATGCGTAGAAATAAATGAGCGATATGATCCCGACGATGACCGCAGACACGAAGGCGACCGCACTGCCGTATCCGAACTCTTGGACCTGGACCGCCGCGCTGCCTCCGCCGACAGGGAAAAATAATTTGTACAAATACAGGAACATCACCTCTGTCTTGCCTACAGGACCGCCTTCGGTCAGCACCATAATGCTCTCGTATCCCTTCAAAGCTGTAATGATCGCCAGCATAATGACCATCTGCATGACAGGCCCGAGCATCGGCAGGGTGACATAGCGGAACTGCTGGAGTCTGCCTGCTCCGTCCAGGGAAGAGGCTTCATAAACATCCTCCGGGATATTCTGCAGACCGGCGAGGAAGAGCAGCATGTAATTGCCGACCGCCCCCCAAGCCGCAACCAAAATGACGGTGAGCATGGCATATTTCGGCCCCAGCCAGTCCACACCGGAATCGGAAAGGCCCGAACGGATCAGGAACTGGTTGAGAATCCCGTTATACGAGTTAAAGATCGTGAAGAAGACTACGGCCATTACGGCGGTACTGATGACGGTCGGCATGAAGAAAATCCCCCGCAGCAGCTGTCTGCCCCGCAGCCCCCGATTCAATATGGAGGCCAGCAGCAGAGCCAGCGGAATAGTGATCAGCAGCTTGCCGCCTGCATAGACAAACGTGTTCACCACCGAATCCCAGAACTGGGTATCCTTCAGGATGCGGCTGAAATTGGCCAGCCCGGTAAACCGGGCCGTTCCGAACCCTTTGTAATCATAGAACATATAGCGGAACGCCCAGGCAATCGGATAAATCCCGAGGACCAACGTGAGCAAGGCACTTGGAAAGATAAAGCTGTATGAAAATAAGGCTTGTTTTGTTTTGTTCATCTGGTTTCTTCCGGCTCCTCTCCCTTGCGGCCAGAGCAGAGGGATGGGAAAGCTGCTTCCTCATCCCTCTGCTTTGGCCTATATCTCTATCCCTGACCTTCCATCTACTTGGCGAACTTGCCGCCCAATGCGGCGGGGTCAAAGCCGGCATCCGGCTCGGCCTTCACGCCATCATTCGCAATCACGCTGTCCAGTGCAGTGTTATAGCGTTTGTTCAGATCGGCGATAATTGCCTTCAGATCGCCGCCGTTCAGCATATACTTGAAGAAGGCGTCATCCGATTTCATCCCTTCCGGTGCTACAGACGGATAGACCGGCCACACTCCATCGTGCTTGTTCGGCAGGAAGCCTTCAATGCCGTTCACATCCGGTGTCTTGGCTACTGCGCTGACGGATGGTACCATGGAGATGCCAAAGCCTTTTTCCTGATAATCCGTCAGCACCTGATCGCCGTACATGAACTCCATGAACTTCCAGGCTGCTCCTTTGTGCTCCGACTTCGAGCTCAGCGCCAGCCACTGGCCCCCGAGGAAGCCCGAAGCCCCCTTCACGGTGCCGTCGATGGTCGGAACCGGAGCGGCTGCCCAGTCAATCTTGGCCGGGAACTGATTCTTGTAGACGCCCGGCTCCGAGGAGTAGGACATATACATTCCGATTTTGCCCTCTGCAAACTGCGCCCGCAGCGGATCAATATCCAGCGATTCCACACCCGGCAGCATGCTGCCGTTGTCCCGGATCTGCTTAAAGGCATTGATGATCGATTCGAAGCCGCTGAAATCGTAGCGGGCCGTCTTGAAATCATACCCGAAACCGCCGTAGCCGCTCATCTCCGCAATCACCCGCGCCGAACGCGCAAACGCGCTTCCGGGGCTTTTGAAGTTCTGGGCGAAGCCGTAAGCGCCGTCCGCTTTACCGGCTTCCGTCAATTTTTTGGCGGTATCCACCAGCTCCTGCAGGGTAGCTGGCGGATGCTCAACGCCTGCTTTGGCGAACAGATCCTTGTTGTATACTAGACGCATGGTTGTTCCATAATTCGGCAGACTGTAACGCTTGCCGTCAAATTCATTCAGATCCGGCATGACCGGGAATTTCGTCTTCAGCTCATCGGTGAGGAACTCGTCAATGGGAGCGAGAAAGCCTTTTTTGTAGAAGGTCTGGATGGTATTCTCCTTCACCCGGATTACATCCGGCGCATCGGAGGTCTGGAAGGACAGATCGAGTGCGGTATCGAAGTCGTCGCCCTTGACGACCAGCTCCACCTCAATCCCGTCAGTATTGGTTGCGTTGAACTCGGCTACCTTGTCCTTCACGAAATCCGCATCATGACGGTCGCCGGTCCAGTAGCTGATTTTGGTCTTGTCCCCCGAGCCGCCTGTCTTCCCGTCTCCCTTACCTTCTGCAGCATTGCCACCGTTACCGTTGCCGCAGGCTGTCAGGCCAAGTGCCAGGACCAGGCTCAGAGATGTTATTAGCATACGCTTCATCATTGGTAGTTCCCCCTTATATATCCCTGTTGTATTCGCTTACAACCTGATTATAGACGGATTGGCGCATCCGGATAAGGCGGGTAAGCCCACTTTAAGGGCAGATTTCTGCAGGAGCTTTATACAGTGAAGGGAGGCCACCTCCGCCCTGCGGACATGCCTCCCCTGCGCATTTTTATTCTTTTCCAAGATAATGCAGTTTGAACTCGGACGGGGTCATTCCGGTATATTTCTTGAACACCTCGCTGAAATAGCGCCTGTGCTCATACCCGAGATCCTGGGCGATCTCCTGAACCTGCCGGCCGCTGATCAGCATCGCCTTAGCCTTCTCCATCTTCTCGTGCATCACATACTGCTGAAACGAAATCCCCTGCACCTTCTTGAACAGGTTGGAGAAATACCCCTGGCTGAGGTTAATCTGCTTCGCCACCTGCTCCAGCGACAGCCCCGTATCCAGATGGCTATCGATATAAGCGGCGGCCTGGCGGATAATCCGTGTGGACTCCAGGGAACGGACCTCCGTAACCAGCGCACAGGCCTCCCGGCACAGCCCGGACAGCAGGTCCCGGATATCCTGCAGGGAAGGATGCACCCGGTTCTTCATGACGGCAATCCTGCGCTCCAGCGGCTCCACCTGCCCGTAGGGGAACTGCTCCAGCAGGACCCGGCAGATCCTGTAGCCCAGCTCATAGCCGACGCTTTCCACATAACGCGGCTCAGGCAAAAGCCCGCTGTCCAGCAGCTCCGCGAATAGCTGATCGAGCATCTGCAGGCTTTTGGCAGAATTGCCGGAACGCAGGGCGAACAGCAGCTCCTGCTCGACGGCGGCGGAGTAGCTGTGAAGTGCGAGCGGTTTATTCTCGACATTGCTGTAAATGTAGACCCCGTTTCCTCCGGTGTAGAAATGATAACCCAGCGCGCTAATCGCCTGCCTGTACGCTGTGCCCAGCTCCTGAATCGCCGCTGCGCCCAGCCCCACGCCAATGGAAAGTGTATGCCGGGAGAATCGGCTTACATTCGTGCAGCAGGCCTCCGTAACCAGCGCGGCCGTATCCGGGTCCGAGCCGTTCATGATGCAGACGTACCGGTCTGTCGCCTCCCGGATGATAACGCCGCGGGTCCAGGCGGAAATCGTCTCTTCGAGAATATTATGCAGGCTGAACCGCAGCAGCTCGACCTCCTGCACAGGCTGGCCGCTCAGCTTCTCCGTGAAATGATCGATTTCGGCGACAAACACGAAGAAATCATGCTGGTCCAGAGGGATATCGAGATAGGCCCAGCGGGAACGTGCATCCGATTCTGTCGTCTGGTGGTGCAGCAGGAAGATGAGATATTCTTGGCGGAGAATAGGCAGACTTTCTCTAATTTTGGCCTCCATCACAGCAAGTCTGGTGGTCTCCTGACGCTCCTCCCGGCACAACTCCCTGGCCTTCAGCACAGCCTGCACAATCTCGTTCAGGGAAAAGGGCTTCTTGACGAAATCAAGCGCCCCTAGTCGGATGGCTTCCTGGGCATAAGAGAACTCCGAGTAGGCGCTGAGGATAATAATCTTGCAGTCCGGCAGTTCCTCCAGAATCGCCCGGGTCATCTGCAGGCCGTCCATTCTTGGCATCCGGATATCAGTCAGCACAATGTCCGGCCGGGTCTCGCGGATAATCTGCAGCCCCGCTTCACCGTCCAGCGCTGTACCGACTACCTCAATACCGTGCTCCTGCCATGGCGGCTTGCTCGAGACCATCTCCACCACACTTTTAATATCGTCGATTACACATAATTTGAACCTTTCCAGCTCCAGCTTCCGGTCCATCCTTCATCTCTCCTCTTCTGAGGGAATCCACAGATCCGTCCGTGATCCCTTACTTGGTTCGCCGCCCACATCCATACGGGCTTCGTCCCCGTAATACAGCGCCAGCCGGTGCCTGATGTTGAACAGGGCATAACCTTTCCTCGACTGCGGAGCACTGAGCATCCCCTGCTTGACCCGTACAGCATCAAGTCCCCGTCCATTGTCGGTAATGCAAATATGCAGCAGCCCCTGCTCCCGGCTGACCGTGATGTCTATCCTGCCTCCTAAAGTCCGGTCGCTGAATCCATGCTGGATGCTGTTCTCCACCACCGGCTGCAGGATAATCTTGGGCATCAGACAGGTAAGCAGTGCCTCATCCTCTACCGTCACCGTGTATTCGAACAGACCTTCATAGCATTTCTGCTGAATAGCGAAATACTGCCGCACGTGGGACAGCTCATCCGCAAGGGTAATCAGATCCTTGCCGCCGCTGAGCCCGATCTGGAACATCTGCGACAACGACAGGATCATCTCATTTACATCGTCATTCTCCCCCATGACCGATTTGCAATAGATGGTATTGAGTGTATTGTACAGAAAGTGCGGCTCCATCTGGGCCGTAAGCGCGCGGATCTCTGCATGCCGCTTGTCCTCCTCCTTGGTCTTCACATCCGCGATCAGCGTCTTAATCTCTGACATCATCCGGTTGAACTGAAAGCCGACCTGGGCAACCTCGTCCTCATAACGGCTCTCATACACCACGCTGAGCTGGTTCTCTTCGACTCTGCGCATCAGCCGCCGCAGCTTGAACAGGGGCTTCAGCAGCACAGATGTCAGCTGGTTGGAGATCAGCCAGGTGGCCAGCAGGAAAACAACGATGACATAGAGGGTAATGCGCTGCACCCGCTGCAGCTTGCCCAGCAGCTGGTCCCGCGACTGCATGCCGGAGATGATCCAGTCGGGTGATACCGCTGAGCTTGTATAATTAACCAGATACTTCTTGCCGCCATAGCTGTAGTAGTGGTCCTGCGGATCGGCCGCTTTCCCGGCTTCGGCAAGCACCGGCTTCCAGGGGAACCTGCCCCGGAACGGCCAGCGGGACTCCACCACCGCCTCTCCTTCCCCGCTCACCAGATAATAATTTCTCCCTGCTTGTTCTCCGCCTGTATTCAGCAGCTCATCTATCCGGCTCTCCCTGATATTGACCACAATAAATACATTGCTGATCGGCGTGTAAGGGTATTCATAAATCCCCCGGACTACGAAGGAGACCACCCGCTGGCTGCCCGTGAACAACCGGTCATAATGTCCTTTGGCCCAGTAGCCGCCTGGCCGCTCCTTGCTCAGATCATATAATTCCGAGCCGTAGAACGAGTTGTCCTGCGCCCGGATCTGCGTAGTGGAATAGAAATCGCCAATCGGGGTAACGATCAGCACGTTTTCGATGATCGGCTGATTGAACGTTACCTGGGAGAGCACATATTGCAGATCCGACAGATGGACATAGTAATTCGACACATCATGGCTGAACACATCGAGCATCATCTTGCGGTACGCATCGCTCAGCATCAGGGACTGCACAGACAGCGCCACATCATTCAGGCGGGAATCCAGCAGCTGTGCCGTCTTGCTTACGGTCTCCCGGCTGCCGGCGTAGGCATTATCCTCGATCTCCTGCGCGGCAATCCAATACGAGAAGCTGCCCATTGCACCGATGGACAGCGTAATCAGCACGATGAACGAGAACAGAATCCTCTGTTTGATGGATATCCGGTAATACCTGCCGGCGATCTGCTGCCGGATCTTACGGCCATAGGCTGTGAATGTATTCATAGTTCCCCCTTCTTGAGCATGTATCTCCCTATGTTTGTATGTTCTTGTCACTTGTACCATATGGCTGCTCCAGTCCGGTGTCAAGACAGGGCATGATTATTTAGCGGATTCCGTCCCTTATTATCAATAGGCAGGGGGCCCTCCGCATAACATGGTGCGGATTCACTAATCATGGCTCAAGTTGACGGGAAGCTGCGCGATTGAGTAATTATGCTTGTGACGGTCAGTCCATTCCGTTTGATGCCTTTCTGCGGCAAATGTTGAACGATCCAACAGTAGCAGAGCTCACTGATTTTGTTGCCTCATACGTAAAAAATAATACAATTAGCCAAACTGACGGTTTCAAGGGCGATTCTATGAAGCATGAAACAGAGATGGGGGGAACGTTGAGCGAAGTCCTGCCCCAACTGAATACTGGCGGCAACGCAGTGTTCACTTATTATGGCGGCGGGCAATCTGGTCTGCTTCATGTGGTATTCCATGTATAGGTCTGGTAACAATGTACTGCTTCCATTTGCTGCTTCGACATCTGGATGTGAAGATGTAAAACTACGTCAAAATTTCAATTTTACGTTTTTATTTCCGCTTGATCATCTTTACAGTAAATCACGCTTAATTTTTGCGATCTGTCACAGTTCTAGCTGTTCTCTATTGTTAAGCCCCTTAACAGTCTGCAATAACTCCACTACTGTACCACTTAATTCACCAATAGTTGAATGCTCCTTCCCGGTTAAAAGCCATTCATAAGAACAACCGAACTCAGAGCAAATTGAGAAAACCGTCTCTATTGCCGGCTTACCTTTTCCAGATTCCAAATCACTAAGGCTGCCTTGAGAAACACCGATTTTATTAGCTAAATCCGTTTGATTAAGATTATGTATTTTTCGTAGTTGTTTAATATTTGCCCCAATAGTGTTCATTTAACCGCCTCCACACTACGATTTGTGCCAACAATTGATCCACGAGCTTTTGAACCTAAAATCAGTTTTAGCCATTTAGAGTATCTTTAATAATACTCAAGGAAAACCATTAAAAAAGCCCTGATAAATCAAGGGTTTCTTGACCATCAGGACTAAGATACTTGTACCAAAAATCGTTACAAACGCAACAAGATAAATTACAACTCACACGTAGATAAATTCTCCGCAACCTTTAACAAAATTCTCGGCAATTTCCTTTTGACTCATCCGGGTGACAATCCCTGAAAAAATACCAAGTGCAAAGAAAAGCGCTCCGATCTCAGTCATATACCAGCCTTTGCTCAGTATTCCCCAGACAATAAGTCCCAAGGTAAAGATGAAGCCGCCAATAATTAATTTATCCCGATTCGAGAAACTTACTTCTATCCCATCGTTCTCCTTGATGAAGCGTTGGCGGTTTAGAATATCATTTTGGAATACCGCTGAAAATCACCATGGCTATCGGAATCAGTAATATCCCTTTACTTTTGAGTCTTCCGGCTAAAGCTATCAGTGCCCGGTCAATCGCCCCCGTCTGCAGAATAATTCTAAAAGCTCCCCCTACAATCAGGACGAAGGCGACGACATCAGCACCATTGATGATTCCCTCCAACGGCGCACTGGCAATTTGGGCAAATCCTTGTCTCAAATCCCCTTGCTCACTGATTTTAGGAACGGTATGATAGGTTCCCGGGATGATGGCTGTTCTGGAGGAACCATCCACCAGCACTTCCTGGCGGTCAAATTGGCCGCTCGGGACAATCCAGGTTAATCCGGCAATAGCCACGATAATCAGAAAAATCAATGTATAACTATGAGGAAGGGACCATTTTATTTTAAGTTTAACCGTTTCCATTTCTACCCATCGTAATCGGAACATTGGCCTCAAGCATGGACTTGTAATTATAAAACCGGCTTTCATTTTCTTTTCCGGCCACAGCAGCCATATAAGCATCCAAGCGCGAAATGGACCTGCAACGGCAGCTCTCCCGCTGCTTCCAGCTCTTCAAGGACCGGCAGCAAACCGCTATGCCTGTCAAAGCCTATATCTTTTATCGAAGTTACACCCCGCTTAGCAAGCATTCGGGCAAAGTCCAAAAACTCTTGTCTGACTAATTCCTGATCCTGCATCATGTCATGAAGGAGACGGGCGCGTGATTCCGCGCTGCATTGGTTAGGGAGAAACTGATACTTATCCTGGGCAAGCTTGTTCATCCAACAATAGCTTTTCGTCAAATTAATGGCGATTACAGCCCTGTCAGTAAAAGCTTCGTCTAATAAGCTTTGCCCCGGAAGCTCGCCCCAACACTCTTCACTCCACCCGTAAGCGTATACATTTTGCTATAAGGTTTTTTTTGCCTCTTGTTTTAGCAACTCTAAAGCCTCTTGGATTGTAGCGACATTCGTCAGATCCACTCCACGGTGCATGGACATGTAACCGGTAAAAAATACATGGTTATCATGTACACCAGGCATAATGAACGCATCCTTCAGATGATGAACAAATGTTGCCGGTCCTATCCATTTCTCTGCTTATTAAGCAGCTCCACGATAGCCGTAACCTCTCCTGCATAACAAGGTTGAATACAATACTTGCTGCGCCACTGTTTTTTTGCGCCAGAACACTTATATTATTTTCATGATTGCTGGCTGGTTAAACTATGTTTTTCAAAACTTTTTTTAACTTCTTCTTTACTCGCTGAACCCGTTTTTTACAGGCCTCTACAGAAATCCCAATTTCATTAGCCGCCTCCATCATTGAATACTTCTCCAGAGTAATTTTTTTAAGTAATTTATAGTCTTCAATATTGGTTAAGTCAGAAAATATAAAGTCAACATCAAGTACGTCACTATCCTCAAAGATAACGTTTTCATCTATTTCGAATGAAGTTACTACTATATTTTTAAGGTATGCCCGACTGCGAACTTTGTTTTTAATAACATTCTTTAATGTATTAAATAGCCAGCCTTTCGGATTGGAACAAAATAGAAATTTGTCGGCTTTAGCACATGCGATTCTAAATGTGTCCTGAACGGCTTCTTCGGCCAGTGTGCGGTCATTCAACTTGCTTTGTGCATATGCCAACAATGAACTATACATTTCCGTATATAATACTTTTATGGTGCGACGTTGATTATCATTTAGCACCGCCTTCTCACCACCATTTCCTTTTTATGAAATACAATCTACTTTAGTTATAATTTTATATAAACATATAAATATTGGTATTTCAATACTACCCTATAAACAGATAATAGGAACACTTTTTCAAAAAAAATTAAAAATAAAAAAGCAACCCTCTAAAAGGTTGCCTTCTTCCTATTCATCATTTATATCCTAGGTTATTTGCATAGCGGCGCAATAGCTCTTTGAGGCGTGTTACCTCATTAACAATTTCACTATCGCTATCAATATTGTCATTTCTGTCATACGACGAAGTAACAACTTCGGTAGTAGTAGATGCTTGAGGTTCATCTGCGTTAGCTGAAACGGTTAACGCGGACCCTATCCATATAATTCCTATCAGCGCCACACAAAGGAATAGAACACCATTTTTCTTCTCTTTTAGGTCCATGATTGAAGAAATGCGATTTTTCAAACCTTTTTTCCCTCCATAAAAATTACTTGATAATGCTGTTTGGAGCTTCGCCCCATTCCTCGCAACAGTAATAATGATTTCCCCATATTGTATTCGCCGTTGATGATCTGCGTTTTGTAAAACCAATGCGTCACAAGAGATTTCACATTGTTCCGCTGCCGCTTTTGCCATAAGATAGACAACTGGATTGAACCAATGAAACGAGGTTGCAATCAAGATCATGGCCTTGCACCAGAGGTCATGCCGTTTAAGATGAATCAACTCATGCTTTAGAATTAGATACACTTCATCATCTGATAGTTTCACTCGCGGCAGTAAAATGACAGGCTGTATAAAGCCAATGAACATAGGACTTGTAACGCTTTCACATACGCATAAACCTATATGCTTTTTAATCCCGAGTTCCGACCTTACACTGTCTAAAATCCCTTGAACCTTCGCATCGGTTACAGGATCACTCCAACGACGTACCGTCTTCATAAAACGACTATGCCGTAGAGCATGATACAGTATTATGATTACAATACCGCACCCCCAAATCGCTGTAAGCACCCACCATAAAGAGATTGTTGCCCAAGCATCCCCCCTATCCCCAAAGTCCATTAAGGGGACAGTACGGATTATGGATGGAACAAGCGTTGCAGGAAGATCCGGCATGGTCACAGGGAGAACTAATAGGTCAATCTGTGGACGAAAGGGGAATATCCAGCCTACCGCAAGCAGCAGCCAAACCCTATAATTCCACTTTGCGACATATCGTTTGGATATAAAGGGCTGTATTGCCGCGTACACAAGCGTCAGCAATGACATAGATACAGAGCATTGGAGCACGGTAACTAAAAATCCCTGCATATCACTCCCTCTTATCTTTCAGCCAATTTTCCAATTGATCGAGGTCACTGTCCTTTACTTTGTTACTAGCATATAGCGTAGCAACCAAGCTAACGAATGAATTCGCATGAAAACGCTCCATAAAGTCGCCTGTTTCAAATTTCAGGTACTCCTCTTTGTTAATTAAAGGGAAATAAGTGCGCTCTTTTCCCTTTTTTTCAGTTCGAATAAAGCCACGCTCAACCAACCGTAACATAAGAGAAATGACCGTTTGCGCTTTCCATTTCCTATCATTTCCAAGCTGTTGCATAATAACATTAGTCGTTATAGATGAATCATTGGCCCACACAACTTTCATGATATCAAACTCTGCATCTGGCAATTTTCTCATTATTTCTATTAATCAACTCCTTTAAGACAACTGTCTACAATGATATTCTACATTTGTCTTGAATTCATGTCAAATCTATAAAATAGAAATATTTTATCCTATTTATCACACACAAAAACAATATTGGGATATTTTTGAAAATCTTTGTCCCCAATTCGATACATTAAGACATATATATTATGAAGAAGCATTTTCATAGTTTAACACTAATGAAACGGAGGCAATTCCGATGAACAATTAACGAATACTTTCACGTTGAACGAAAAACCAAATTCCCAATTTTAGAATGGAGGCTACTAATTAATGAAAAAGAAATCTCTCTTTGTTTTCTCGGCCCTGGCTCTCCTCCTCCTCCTCACTCCAAGCTTTGCGCTTGCAAGTAATCAGCAGAACTACTTCGCTTCCCTGTCGGAAGAGAAGCTCGCTTATCAGGATGTTGACGCAGCTCCTACGGAATGGAAAGACGACATCTTGAATGCAAGGAATTCTATAATATACAGTACTTCTTGGACTGTTGATGGTCAGGTTGGCTATGAGTTGCCCGATGGAATGTTAGTAGAACTTCCAGAATTTTCGGACCTTTTTCCAGGTTGGGATGTTCCTAAATTGAAAGAAGATGTACGAAAAGAACAGTTAACTAAGCCTCAAACTTATGATTTTCATACCCTAGCCGCGAATTATGTTGGGTTTGTCTACTTATTTGAACCCTCAAATTCTGGAGCGTCACTACCGTTTTACACCTTTTATTCCAGCGCTAATAGAGTCACAATGATAGGTGATTCTTTACCAGGGACAAGCTATAATGCCGGTTTCACAAATCTTAACACTGGTTCGGATGTAGGTTATGCAAATAACTTACCGCAAGGTGGAAAACTATATCTCACTAAACTGAATTCAAACACTGCATATGGGGCTCGGGCTAGCACGTACAGCACAACAGGATATGCGCAAATGAGCGTAGTTGACGGCTAAACTCATCATCTGATTCTGTAGTGTCGGGTAGATGTTTGAAACGTAGATTGATATGTATGGGTAATCAAGGACTGCTTGTTCATTGAGGTTATTCGCTTTCTTCTAATTGATAGACTGTTTAATGCTTCTTCCATTATTGCTATTGCTGCCTTTTTAACTTTTGTTAAACGTATAGCCATTGACAAAACCTCCTTCTACTTCATCTGATTTAGTCAGATATAGCAAAGGAGGTTTATATGCTTCTATATTTCGAGCCATTGTTTCAAACATCAGCGACCATAGTCTGGTTTCTTCCCCTGCTCTTGGCCAAGTATAACGCCTGATCCGCCTTCTCCAGCAGCCCCTCCCGCTCCAATGTATGAAAAGGATAATGGGCGATTCCTAGAGAGATTGTAACCTGTGTCTCGATTGGCCCCCTGCTTTGTTCCATTGCCCGCCGGACTCTTTCAGCTATGATGAAAGCTTCCTCAGGTCTTGTGTGGGCTAGCAAGATGATGAACTCTTCACCGCCGTAGCGGTAGCAAACATCGTCTGGACGAACCGAGGTAACTATAACTTTGGCTACATGTTTCAGCACTTCGTCGCCGATGAGATGACCGTAAGTGTCGTTCACGAGTTTGAATTTGTCTACATCCAGTACAATGAGCGAAAACGGTTGTCCTGAGTCAATCCACTGACTCATCGTATACTCTAACGATCTCCGGTTCATTAAACCGGTCAGAGCATCCGTCGTAGCCTCTTGGGTCAGTTGATCCGTCTGCTTCTGAATATCCGTCACGGCAAGCAACACAGCCTTGGTCAGCAGATCTGCCTCTCGGCTCCATTGCGGCTTCGCTTCTGGCAATTCAATCTTCTCCTTGCCCATCCTGCTCACCAGATTTGCCAGGTACACAAAAGGCCGGGCCAGCTTGCGTGCTACGAGAATGACGCCCATCAGGAGGATAATGAACGGAAACAACGAATACCAGAGAATGGTCCGAAGGTGCCCCATCAGTTGATGATGGATGACACTAATCGGCGAAACGACCACAATTCCCCATCCGTTGGCTGGAACGCTGGAGTATCCGGCAAGCATTTCAACGTCACGGGTGTTACGCACTTGCTGTTCCCCACTCTCCCCATTCATGAGTTTCTGCACAACCTTGTTATTGCTGACATCCTCCCCAATGAGCTGCTTATCCGGGTGGTACAACAGATGCCCGCTGGAATCCACAATATAATAATAGGAGCCAGAATCGTCCACGTTATTGTCGCCAAAAATCATAGACAAAATATTGTTCTCCTGCAGATAAAATGTGCCGCTCAAAATACCGCGATATGTACCATTCTTGCTAAAAATCGGCTGACTCATAAAAACGATTAGTCTATTGGTGGTTTGGGTCATGTAGGGGGAGGATATGTAAGGTTTTTTTAACGCCAGAGCTTCCAAACCGACCTTAGAAGTAATATGGTTTCCTACTGACCCCAAACTAGCCGGTACTACATTGCGGATCAGCCCGTCGGCATCGAGCACGGCGATAGAATTGAAGTAATTGCTACTATTGCGCATCAGTTCCAAATTATCATCCACTTGCTTCGGCGTTGAGGTTTCGTCATCGGAGAGTGTGTCAGCACTGTATTCCAAACTGCTGCGCATGGACTGAAATAAGGAATCCATTGTTTTGGTCATTCGGTCAGCGTTGTAGTAATTCAGATGGAGTGTAGTCTCCATCAAGGACTGTTTTTTGGACTCGTAAGAGCCAATCAGAAGAATGCTTGAGGTTAGTAGAACCACCAGCGTAACCAAGCCCGTAAGCAGCGATGTGAGACTGAGCTTTTTACTTTGACACGGCTCAGCTCTTCTCAGTGTAAGCAAACCTTAACCCTCCTTGGTTCTTGAAAACTAGATTAATTAATAATACAACAAATTAAGATGTTATTCGACAGTAATCAAAAGGCTCGGATCTCTCATACCACTCTGCTTACCGTTTGATATACGGCGGTTCATGAAATCTTACATATTAAAAAACTCCCTCCAGAGCTTGTGATTAAACAAGCACTGAAAAGGAGTGTTATCAACCTGATTCTGTGAGCTCGGATGTGATTCCAAGACACACAGAACCTTTAGTTTTTGACGGAAGTTTTACTCAAGAAAAACAAAAAAAAACCTTGATTTCTCAAGGTTTTCACTGTGATGCCGAGGACGGGGGTCGAACCCGTACGGTACTCACGTACCGCAGGATTTTAAGTCCTGAAATGGTCTTCTTAGTACCTTTTCTACACTACGGGAAGATCGAGCATAAAGCCTTTAGCCATGCGGGTTAAAGGCACTTTTTTATGTTCTATACTCTCTGCGTTCAGAGATTTGGATATGGAGCCATGTTAGCAAATCTGTTAGCAAAATGAAGGTGAGCAGCATACTTAACTAACTCAATTAAGAACCGCTCCATCCCTTACCTATTATAGCCCACTTAATTGTTTGAAAGAAATGTTTAAAATAATCTCTGTAAGACCATTCTGTATAATCTTGTATCATTTTTATTCGGTATTCAATACTTGGGTGGGAGTGCCAACTATTATATCTTGAATAATATTTTTGAAACCACAACATATTTGAGTTTTCAGCCGCTTCTTCAACCTTTAACCTCTCTAACAACTTAAGCATACCCTCTCTCATGTTGCCTGATAGCTTACAACTTTTTCTATCTGCACGTAATTCTCTGATCTGAAACCAATATCCATGTTTGCTGCAAAGAAAATACAAAAAAATAATGATAATCGTGATTAGTAAAAGAGGGAGAGCAATTATTAAAACTAATGCAAATAACGGAATAAGCTTGCGGAAAAGATCAATTAAATAAGCATAAAGCATAGTTCCAAATAAGAATCCATAGATTGTTCCTAAAGAAAATAGAGAATTGTTAGAACGATAGTCCTTATTACGAATATGCATTAGTTCATGAGCTATCAATGCACGAAGCTCATCAAATGATAATTTTTCAGACGAATATGATGAGATGAGTACAAAGGACAACCCTTTTCTAAATCGTGGTTTTAGTATAGCGTATCCTCCTGTATTATCACTGGGATATACGCAAAGAATTACATTTGAAACACCAATTTCTTGCCTTAGTTCATTTAATATCTGCACAGCTCTATCATCTTGTTCGCTCGGAAGAAAACGCTTAAAATTCTTTAACCACGCTTTATAAAGAAACATTTTTTCATAAACTTGTTGAAGATACTTTAAGAAGCTTACTAAAGATTTTCTCCAAAACTGTTCTACACTTGTTTTTTCAATTGTTTTTATCTCCTGTTCCCTTAAAGCCACTTTTTCAAACTCATCTGTTGTCTGGACCCAAGAATCAGACCATTTAAAGCCCACGGCGAAGGAAGCGATTATTATCAGTGCATGCTGAACCCAGCCATATTGAGACTGAAAAATAAAGAATAGTATGACAGCAGGTGATAACTGAAGCCAAACTAATGGAACAATTCCTAACCAATCAATTATCTTATCTTGTTTTTTCCTATTATTAATTCCAATTAAAAAATGAACTAGACGACCGATTCCCGAAAAATTACCTATTAAAAAGCTAATGGAATATAGTAATCCCATGTATTCCTCCTACAAATCCTTAGGTTTGACATAATCAAGGAAAAAGACAATGAACTCTATGCAGAACCTTATTATTGGTTATCTTGATAATTTAAATGCCCTTTATCAGCTATAATTTCCAATAACCTATGTTTTTCTTGTTCAATTAGTTGGCGCAAGTATATTTTTGGGTCTGCGCCGAAGTCCGGTATTATCCTGTTTCTTTGATTGAAATTTACTACTTCGAATATTTTCTGGGAATCACTCTTGGAAAATACGGCTTCAATCAGCGCACCTACGCCACCACTAGTATACGTATTTATAAATATTCTCTTCAGTAGAATATCATTAGTTGCGAACATAAAAATCTCATCCATAGTTTTTTCGTAATAATGAAGGCTGCTCCAATTCGATAAATAATTCAGATCCCACGCTTGATTTCTGCAACCGACCAGTATTTTTTCTATGTCATTACTCCCTGAATTTTTAGGTGCTTTGATTCCAGATTGACTTGTAAATAGCATTGCTGTATAAACCAAAGTGCTCTCACAAATTAACAAATATTTATAGTTCCATATCAAAAAATCCAACATCTTTTCAACTGGCGATAGTTCTCGTCTTCTACATAAATATACTACATGAAGCATTTCTGCAATGTGCATTAGTAGGTGATCATCATCTTCATTATATTCAATTTCTGTAATAAAAGGTTCCGTTGACAGTGGACACACAGGAATACTATCTATAGCCGCTTCGGCCAAACGCAGCCACATCATACTAGGGTAATAATCAAAAATATTGTTAAATTCTCGAAGTTCCCTTTTGGGTTCCATTATGTCATTTATTTTAGTAGCATACTCCTTCAATGCTAGCCCTGCGCTTGCAGGGTAATTATTCATAATCATCCATGTCATTAACAATGCAATTCTTCGCATCTCTTGTTTATCTTTTAGATAACCATCACGAGTAAGCTTTAGTAAACTACTTAAGAGGTTTCTGTCAAGCATAACAGAGACTTTTTTTGTATTTTTTAAACCTAATAACTCCTTGTGATCTATTTTCCCTTCACGAGAATACTTCGGATGAAATATTAGTTGTAATTCGCATAACGTTTCCCAAATGAAACTGTACTCTTCATCATCCATTACTAAAAAGCTCATAGCTATCACCCTAGTCCTTAGAAATACAATTACGGTATTATGTGATCACCTTTAAAAGAAGCGCCCCAGCAGCATTAATGTCCGCTATTTTTTATTGCTAAAATATCTGCTTCCATGTATCTTCAAACTTATCTAAATACATAGGTGCTACCAATCCGTTTACATCTCTTTGCTCATTTCTTAGCTGTTCCTCTCGATGAACTGCCAAGACTAAAAGTATAATTGCTTCCCTTGAGTACCGTAACAATTGCATACAAGTACTTTTGAAAACATCAATTTTTATAGATTTAGCCAATGTATCACTTAATGCTGGTTCTTCATGAAGAACAAATAGAGAATCATGTAATTTAAAATAACGATGTTCGAGTGAATGCCTTATATCTGCAATCTGCTTGATAGCAGGTTCTAGGTAATCGTGTTTAATCTCTTTCTTTCCTATATCTTTAAACAGCCAATATAATCCTATGAGCGGAAGGTTATACGTATCTGCCCCTGTCATTGCTTTCTTCAAATCAAAATTATACTCATATCCGCCTTTTCCACCTTTTCTTCCTTCCCATATACTTTTATAAGATACATCTCGCTCCTTAATTCCAAGTTCAAAATAGTCGTTAATGAAAAATGCTATACGGTCGAATAAGGAATATAAACTCCTGAATGCACACTTAACCATCTCAATACTTAATCCGTATATAGGATAGTCAAGCGTATTGTACATAAGAACCTCTTTGTCTGAGTAATGTTCACCCCGGTTATGTAACCCATCATAAATCATAAACCTAGCGGAAACATATTCTTGCTTCAACTGATTGACCAATCCATGAAATTTGAAGCCTACATGAATATCTGTAACAATGTCGGGAAGATGAATACAATCATGCGCAACCAATGGGTAGTAAAAAGCATCATTAAGCGTGTTTAGAAACAATGTGTTCTCTAAACACCACATTCTATAATTCTTCTCTTCACTTGTCTCCCCCATAGGCATGTCTTCAAAACTATATGGTTCCTCTAATAAATCTTCAGAAAAGTACCTCTCTAGCCATTCTTTTTGTCTTAAAAAACTGTGCCTCGCATCTTCATGTAAATCCCCTTCTAACGCCTCTAATAATAATTGGTACGCCTCGTTAAAAAAGATATGACTATGCCCAATGTCATAGTCATATTGTCCATAAGTAATCAATTTAGCTGCCATATTTCCTACTGCCATCGAAAAGTGACTAGAAACTCCATGCTGTAATTGCGAAATAGATTGTAATAATCTACCACACTGATTTAGATCATTTGCATAATTAACATATAGCATTTGCAAATAGTTCGAATAATATTGTTTTTCTACAGCATCAGCCTTATTCCATGAATCATTATTTTCTCTAAAAGTTCTAAAAAACTCTAGGCTTTTTCTGTATAAATATATACAGAACTCAAAGTCAGATTCATTATTACTTTCTTCAGAATATTGCATTACACCATTATGAACTAATGAAATATAATTAGCATAAGAAGTTGCACCATGATACCCAAAAATTGCTTTATCTAATTCAGAATATTCAGAGGAGTTGAATTTCTCAAGAATATCTTCCGCTATGCTTTTTAAAGTTTGAGTATCATGTTGATCAAAAGCTTGATCTGCAAACTGTGCAATTATATCAACATCTTTATTTATAGGAATCTTATTCACCCCTTAATAAATGTATTTGGTTATTAGCAATTCAAGTTTTGAAAAAGCTCAACCCATTTATCCATTTAACAGCATACTTACGCTTACAAACGGCTCTGACTCAATATTAAATTTAGCAATTTTCTTTTGTAATAAGTCAATTAGAGAAATATTCCGAGTTAAAACCATTCTCAAATCATAACCATCCATAAGAAAAATTGATTTGTCCGGGTGTTGCTTCATTAAAGGAACTACATGTGGAGACCATCCACCAATTGAAAGAAACAATCCCATAGTTTGTTTGCCTGAGCGAGCAACCTTTCCGTATAATGAATCTAATTGTTTCATATCTGTTAGCTGACTTGTCCATTTCATTTCCACGAGGTAATGCCATCCATCCAGTTTAAATGCTCCGTCGATTTGTTCTCCCCCTTCATTACGTCGAAAGCTTTGCATTAGCGCAATGTCATATACATTAAAGAGCATATTCATTAATTGTTCTAACATTAAACCTCGCTTTTGAGGATTATCTTTCATCATAACAAGTTCGTCATACATCATTAACAGAAGTTTTGATTGATTATTGATTTCATGTTCCATTTCCAAAGTTGCTCCCCGTCTTTCTTCCTCCAATCTCTTTCGTTCCTTTTCCTTCTCTTCTCTTAGAATTTGCTTCTCTTTTTCTTCCATTATCTCTATTATATTCAGAACTTCTCTCGCTTTCTGAACAGTAGCTCTTGCAAGCATTTCATTATCAGTTAAATGAAATTGATTCCAGTTAGCTGCAATTTCTATAATCGAATTAATATTGTTCTTATATTCTAGTTTCTTTTCCAGTTCCTGAACTATTATGCTCCCCATATCTCGTTTAGTGAGTGGTTTCCCATCTACACTACGTTTTTTCATAAGACCCGCAAAGAACTTTTCACTTATTCCAGCTGGTCTAAGTATAAGTTCGTACATTTGAGTCTTTTTGTATACTAAACATGCGATTATATCTATAATAAGCCTTTTAATATCAGTATTTGCATGCATAACCATTACTCCTATTCGGAACTGGAATCAAAAAAATTACAATCAGTTGAGAAATGATAATAATCATAAGGGACGCAGATCAAGATGATATATGAACTGAAGAAGCGGAAAGTACTAGTATATATGAAAGATATCTAGCTGTTCGTCTACGTTTGTGGACAGAAGCTACCAAATTGCAGATATCTTAGAAGATCTCTTGAATTGATTGATCGCAACTGAATTAGGGCGTAAAATAGAGACTCCTTACCACTTAAATGAATTGCAAGAGAATCTTTATTCCCCTTTGATTTGACCTCTAAAATAAAGTCCTATGTGTTCTAAAAATTCAAGGTATTTGAATCTTATTCTCTCATTTCTGTTTATAATTTCATATATTTCATTTAGTTGAATATCAGTAACTTCGCTATTTCTAACTGTTAGTAAACTTTCCTTTCCATTCCTGAATTCAGCAAACTCTTCGATCAATATTTGTAATTGAATATAATGATCTTCTTCGATAATAAGCCTGCTTTTTTCGATTTCTTTTTTCGTAACAATAAGTTGTTTTACAAATTGATTAAACCTTCTTGCATCTGCACTATTCCAGAGATCATCCGCTTTAACTTTCAGATCGATCAAGGTTCCCCATAAAGTATTGTAAAGTTTAAATTGATGTTCAGAATATCTAAAAGCATGGGCTTTTTGCTTCTCTATTTCTGCTCTATGTATATCGAATTCTTTTTGATAATTAGCTTTCGTTTGTTCAAGTTTCATTTGTATTTCACCCTTAGTATTCTCAACTTCCTTTAATAACACTTCTTGAAGGCTCGCTTTTTCCTTTTCTATTTGAGACAGCATTTTAGTTGCTAATTCTGCTTTTTCTTGTTCAATTTTCTTTTCAGTCTTCCGCTTAGTGAAGTAATTCATAAGTCCAGTAATGATTGCTGCTACAACAATTGGTGAAATAAACATAATAATTAAGGCTTTAATTATTTTTTGAGTAGTCAATAGATCGTTAAATGTATTCAACATACAACCCCCGTAAAAATCTTCATACTTTTATTGTATATACCATTTGATAAAATTACCATAATGCATTTTCTCGCCTTTTACTATACGAACTTATATTAATCTCTGAAACCGGATAAAATTTTAGACTGCCTGCTTTTAGTCGAGGGTTACAGCGTCTATCCCACGTGCTTCCGCTGTTGTGTCCGAAATCTCGCAAGACTAGCGGAGATCAAGAAAAAGCGCCAGTCCACGGCTTTAATCCGTTTCTTGGCGCCTCTGTTGTGTCTTACGTGGAATAGGCGTACAATAGCGTTGAATAAGTTCAGCGGAGTGATAACCGTTATCTTGGAGGATGGCCGGTTATTTTAGATCCGCTTTTTTCTGTCTAGAATCGCGATTACTAACGATCCAAACGCCAGCATCAGCGTTAACGATTCGTACACTGTCATCATTAAGAGCACCTCCTTATGGCAGTAATTTATCCTTAGCTCTTTTATTATAGCTACTCCGCATCCAACTAGTAAAATCTCCTAAAACGTTAAATATTCGGATTTCGAAATTTATCAACCGAAAACTATCCCTTCTCATCCGTATACAGCTTGTTAACAGCAAGTAAGATTAGACTATGAATTGTATACATTAAAGAATGCCTGTTAACAATTCAAACTTTCAGGGATAAGAAACGCCTATTACGATTCCTCTCTTTTTTGTATTTTCATCACTAATTCATATTGAGCACAGTCATAAGCATATTTTTCCATAATTCTGTTAACTAACGTATACGTCGAATAAGATGTGATAATAACTATCTGAAATAGACAAACTCTTAAAACCTCAATTAAACACACGATTACTCCAAATAGCTAAGCTTGCGCGGAAATCACGTTGTGTTTTCGCCGTCTCACTCGTCGTCATCCTTTGACACCTCCGATTATATATTTGATGATCGCGCAGTGCACCCGCCAAATTCAGCGATTTCGCTTGATTGTTCATGTGCAAAAATTGGTAATTATCTGTTGTAACATAAGGAATTCTAAGTAATCCTAAGTAATCGTAGATAACCATAGTACACGGTAGTACAGAGCTTTTTCCAGCAGGTTGAACACGCGAACTCCCCATATCTCTCTCATACCCCTCCATTCTTACGTTTTCATTTTAACCCGCCTTATTCCGGAACTTCTCCATATAGAACATCGCGACCTGCTCGCGCCAGCTCAGCGTCTGATAGCGTGGGTTATAGTACAGCTACAGATTAAACTCGTGGATTTCTTCGTTTGTCATCTCCACTCCGACTGTCACCTCCGATTATATTAATAACGCTGTAGATTCGTAAAACGTCAAATTCGGCGATTAACCTTTTTCAGTCGTGAAAAGCTCAAGTTACAAAATGATAAGTTATGATAAGCTATTAAAGCTCATTTTATCTTTTTCAGTAAAAAAGTATTGTATACGATACAGTATGATAAACTGTGTTAACCGCTGTAAAACGGCGTAATTTCTAACGATCCTCTATTTCCTCCCGCATACTCCGCCGTTCTTACGTTTTCATTTCATCTCCAGACGACACTCCGCACACCAATCGTGTCAGAGTACGGCCGCTCGATCACGAGTACATACCCGTGTCGGCACAGACAATATGCCTGTCATTAAGCTTAAAGCGAATACGGCCAACGCGCTCCTAGTGTTATCAGCTTCGAGAATGTACCGTAATTCTAGAGATCACCGCGACGGCCCACGTAATCACCTGCGCGTATAAATACCAGTTCAATTACGCTGCCACCTCGTATAATCCATTTCTGTGCGGGTACAGCCGGTAAGCCGTCACATCGGCCCATCGATAACGGCGCGCCCACCCGCAAGCACTCCGCTATGAACGTGTCATTACCACGTCATCAAACGGCCGTCCGGTCGTGTGCAAACGCCGGTGAACGGGCTTATAAATGAAGAAAAGCCGGTCGGCCTGTTTAGGCTTCCCAGCTTGATTCCACTATGTCGTACGCTTAATTTTACGATCTTTCCCGAGCTTTCCGACAACATCGTTAATAGGCGAATATTTATCGTGCTGTTCTTTAACGGACTTTTCCGAGAGGTGTAAGTAGCGAGAAGTCATTCGAATATCGACATAACCCAATGTATGCGCCAGATGGTGTACGTTTCCTCCGTTCTTTAAGAATAGCGTAGCAGACGTATGGCAAAAAAGGTATGGATGAACATTTAATTTTATGCCGGCATTTTTAGCGTATTTTAAGACGATGACGAAACCGATTGATAGTAAGAGGTAACCCGTAGTTAGCAAGAAAAATATGATCGGTTTCAAATTCCTCATTTTCGGAAATCAACTCTTTTAGTAACCGAACTGTTCTTTTTGTTATTGGAACTCTCCGTGCCCTGCGTGTCTTAACCGTATTATCATTAAAGAACAGCAGTCCTCTCTTAAAATCCACATCCGGTTCAATCAGAAAAACAACCTCTCCTATTCTTGCCGAACTGTCAATTAGTACTGTTATAAGAACATAATCTCGGAACCCCGCGTATGTACTTTTATCGATTACGGAAAGAAGCTTATGCATTTCTTGCACAGAAAGGATTTGTATTTCTTTTACTGGCTCGGCTACTTTTTTTATATCGGCTAAAGGATTTGTGGGAATATATCCCTCTTCGTTCATGAATTTAAACATGGTTTTGATTCCTTTAATTATTGTATTAACAGTTACAGGCGAAAGCCCAATTGTTTTGTTATGCTCTCCTTTATGGCTATGTCCCTCCCACTTTTTTCTCATGTAACATCCAACTCATGTAAGAACGCACTAACTCCGGCGTAACAGCACTAAAAACACGTTCAAATCCCTGGCTGTCCATGTAATCGCAAACTGCTCTCATAACTTAGTAATGTATTTTCTGAGCGTCCTTCCGCCTTTTTAGCAAGGTGAGATTTCTCAAATAAGTCTTCTGATTTTTTATCATCTCCATTAGTCCGTCTCGATTTGTAATGCCTTCCAATACGTTTATCCATGGTCTCCTCCTCGTATGTGTCAACATTCATTCAAGGAAAAACGTTCGGATTAAGCAAAAAAACGCCAGCCCTAACGGATTGATTCCGCTAAGACTAGCGCTGTTTATTTGCGTTTATTTATTACCGTATTTCTCTTCGTCGTTGCTGTCAGCTTATTAAACGGACTCGACTTTGCGTCCTCAGACTTCAAATCTTCGTTAGCTAGCGCGACATACCGCCGCGTCATCTCCATACCTCCGTGGCCTAGCGTCTTCTGCAGCGCAAAGGCATTTGCACCGTTCAGGATGTATTCGAGGCTGAACGCGTGCCTCAGATCATACGGCCGTATGTGCACGCCGAGCTGATCGCTGTACAATTCCATCCGGTCGCCCCACGGTATGGCGATTCATCTGTCGTCCTTCATACGAACAAAAGATCGGCGTATCCGGACTCCAATCGTCAGTCCTTGCGAGCAGCAGCTTATGTATAGCGCGCACGGTCATATCCGAAAGATGCAGCGTCCGGCTCTTGCGGGCCTTCGCAATCTTCGCGGGTATGTATATTTCCGCTGCTTTCTCCATAAAATCAACGGGCAATAAGCGGAAAGCTTCCGACGGTCTAATGCCGCTACCTAGCATTATAAGGATGAGATAATAGTCACGCAGTCCTGTGTACTTGTCTTGATCCGGCAGCTTCAAAAGCTCGCGTAATATCTTTTAGTCAATGCTTACAACGCGCGGCTCAGCCTTTCGTTTCTTAATATTCGTGATCGGATTTGATCCAATAATCCCGCGCTCCACACACCAGCTAAAGAACGTCCTCAGATAGATCAAACGGTTGTTATACGTAGACGGTGCAACGTCCTCCGCTAAGCACTCAAAAGCCGCCTCCGCTAACCTGTCCGATTTAGCCCCCGCGCCAGGATACCGCCGCATAAACCGGGTAACATGCTGCGTATAGTCGCGCTGTGTCTGCTCCTTAAGCCCTCCGCGCGCTTATATTCGAGGAACCGTCCTAGCACTGACTCCCACGAATGATCCGTCCTAACCGCCTTAATTCTCACCAAACAAAAACGCCTCCCATTCGTAATGAACGGAAAGCGTTCGATTCTGTGCGTCAACTAAACATGTTCGCGCAAGTACACAGGATTAGCGTGTACCTGACGTTCATTTAGCGTTGATGCAACCGTGGTTCACTGCATACTACCGAGGACGGGGGTCGAATCCGTACGGTATTCACGTACCGTAGGATTTAAAGTCTTGAAATAGTCTTCGTATACCCTTTTCTACACTACGGGAAGATCGAGCATAAAGCCTTTAACCATGCGGGCTAAAGATACTTTTTTGTGTACTATACTTTCTATGTTCTGGAATTTATATATGCAGCAATGTTAGCAATAGGATTTGAACAGGTGCCTTACGCCTCTGCTTTTTTACGTCCAATTATCACTTTTACTTTTCGAGATTTGTCCATTTGCATACACTTAGACCCCTAACCTGTCAAGATGAAAGGGGGGCTTTGTTGGTTTAGGAAACTACTGTTATAAGTCAAGTAGGGCAAGAGTTTTAGCGATAAAATGTGCTAATCGTTCGGAAATTCAAGCAGCAGAAACAGAGGGAATCTTGACCAAAGTTCGAATTGACTCGATTTTATATTCGCGCAGTTGCAAGTATTCTAGTTCCAACTTTGCTTTCTACTTTGCACTCGATATTAACTGTCATAATATCCATTTGGAATGATAGAGATTTAGCTAGTTCTCTTGGAACGAACCCTAATTGATTATCACCAGACCAAACTTGTATAGCGAATTGATCAAATTCATTATCAGGTTGTCTTTTTAAAGTTAATAAGTCACCGACCTTTACCAGCTTTGCTGTTTCTACTCTTTCTGACTCATAGGGAATACCTTTAACAACAAACGTTTGAAGTACTTGTGCCTTTTTAACGTCTGTTTTCAAAGTGAGTTTTGTTGTAACACTAAAAATATTCCTTAAGCTATACTTAGATACTATTCCAAAACTAGTTAACTCATCTATATTCAGGTTTAATAACCACTTTGCAAAAGCTAGTATTTCCGATGGTCCTTTGTATACACTTGACAAAGTTAAGCACGATTCTCTTGATGTTATGCCGATACTACGTAACCATAACGAGTACTTATTATTTAATCCATATTTTATTTTTGAAGGGAAGCTAGTTATTGTTGAATCGAAATCTTTCCAGTCCCTATTTAAAACTAAAGAAGCGATAAAAATAACTGCAGTAATTCCCCACGGATATTTAAAAGAAAGACAATCTTCAATATAAACATTGATTAGGTCAGAAAAATCATCACCTACTGCATTAATCCAAAGAGGTCTAAGATCATCAATACTAGCACCTTGAATCCATGATAAGAGAAATGGTTCAAGTTCAGGGTTTCCTGATATATTAACATTTTTAAACGTATCTTTTGGATGCATTTCCTCAAGTTTCAATATACACTTTAGCGCAAGTCTTAAAAATACTTCTTGATTATTATTTATAAATGCTTCTTGAAGATCGAGAAGAGATTCAGTTAAAGTCTTTTCAATCTCTAGACAAGAATCAATAGACAGACCTGTTCTCGAAAACAACACTTTTCTTTCTCTTGATTCAATATCCCAAAAACGTGTAGCGTTTTTCAAAAGAATATCATTTACATATTCAGAGTCGCCTTCAATAGACTGTATTTTAAATAAAGTATCTCCAATAAATGATTCCATTAATCTCTGATCAGGTGTATTGACAACTTCTTCAACTAAGAAATTCATTAGTGAAGGTTCAGTTACATCAGAAATGATTTCATCTAATGTTTCATAAGATAATCTACCATTCCTAAATAGTTCCATTGCAACAGTAAAAATACTACGGACACGTTCTGAATTGTTTGGATCAGAATATAAGTCAAATAACTGTCGATCTCTAGCAGAATTGATTATAAATATAATTTGGCCTTCTGTTTCACGTCCAGCTCGCCCTGCTCGCCCTACTATATTCCAAAAATCCCTAATTTTTACCGATATTCTTTCTTGAGGATTTGGGTTGATGTCCAAGGAGTAAACAAGTAGAGTTTTTACGGGTAAGTTAACCCCTTGGCCAAGGGTACTAGTTGCAATTAAAACCCTTATTTTTTTTTGTACATATTCTCTCTCAACTGCTTTACGTACTTCATCCGCTAAATCACCGAAATGGGGGGCTACGCCTCTTTTTATACATTCTGTAATAATATGGTCTTCACCGTACCAACGAATCGCAGCTTCTAAAGCTTCACTTTCATCTATTCTGGGAAATTGATGAGTATCATCGAAATTTTCATCAAGAATTTTAATTAGTTTGAAGAATGCTTTTAAAACACTAAAAACACCGGCACCCCCACTTTTACGCCCAACTGTAGCACAAAAAATGAGAACAGATCCTTCATCAAGATATTTAAGAGCCAGTAGAGCAGTTGTTTCAGATTTATTGTTAGGATATGAATTCTGTTTTATCTTTTTTACTTTTTTCCCTTGAATTGTATTCCAATTAATCTTGCCAATGATATTAGGAATAAAGAATTTATCAAATGATCGTTCTGTATTTTGTACATAATTTTTAAAATCAACTCGACCATTTTCTCCAACCCATGAAAAATACCCTAATAATCTTCTAGTAGGTTGCCAATTACTACCGTCAAATAGTAATGGAGATTGTATTTTTGCTCTTTCATCTGATATTAGCCACTTTGCAAAATCATTACTGTCTTTATCTGGCATTACTGCAGATATAAATAAAAACCTGCACCCTTTAGGTATGAACCACCTTTTTAATCTTGTTAAAAGCAGCTCGAATTGCGCTGAACGACTATCTAAATTACCCAATACATGTCCTTCATCAACAACTATTAATGAAAAATCATTGAACATCTCAGGCTTAACTCTAAGTAAGAAATCCACCTTTTCCGGAGTAGCGATTAATACGTCTGATTCTGTTATCCAAAATTGATCGAGATCATCAAACTCAAAACCACCAGTTAAACTTGAAACTGAATACCCGAGTCTGGATAGGTGACTACTCAGAGTATTTTCAACTTCGGTGACTAAAGAACGAAAAGGAGCGATATAAAGGCATTTCTTATTTAGGCTAATCTGTTGTAATATTGCCATCTCAGCGATTAGTGTTTTCCCAGCGCTAGTGGGCATTTGAATAATAAATCCTTTATTGTCTTTAAGGAGACCTTTATCAATTGCTTCAATTTGTGATTGCCATAATTCGGAGTTAGAAACTCTTATTTCTTGTGGTAGTAACTTTTCATCAGAGTATGGATTTGATGCTAACAATCTTAGATAAGGGATCCATGTATCTGGATTATATTTTAATTCATCTGATAGGATAGTCCAAGTTGTGCGCTGATAAGAAAGTGCGAATTTTAAATCTAGTAGTGATAAAATAGTCGTCAAAGTGGCATCTCTTAGATGTATTGCTTGATCCTTTGCTTCAGATATCTCATACTCAAAATCATTTTTCTCTCCAGTTAACTGGTACTGAATGAATCCGTCAATAGCAGCCTTCCAATGAAATTCAATTTCTTCTTTATCAGAAATCCCTACATCTTGAGATATCATTTTCTCAACAGCCTGAAGCTGTCTTTTCATTAATAATGTGACAAATGTAAATAATTGATTTAAACTACCATCTAGTAATCCGATCTGTTCAATTTCGTAATTTAATGATCTTAACATACATACGGAATTAGCCTGATAACCTGATAAATCGTAACATAGAGCTGACAAAACCTTAGCATAGTCTTTGTCATATTCTTTAGACATTATCGACATTGTTTCAAATAACTCAGCTGCAACTTTAAGAGCTTGAACACACACTTGACTTGTCTTATTCTTAAGAACTCTAACACTAGTCGAACTTAGAAAAAGAGCTTGTCCCCAAATAGTTGTTTCGTCATAAGTAGCGTTGAATTCGGCTCCCATCTTTTGAGCAAATATCTGACCAAATTGATTTTTAAATAAAGAAGAATTAATTAATTGGTTTATTGCTTGCTCTTTTTTCAAAATGTATTCATGAAGTTCCATAAACAATTCCCTCCCCAATTTTTGGGATTTGGGAAAAGGATTGCTTAGCCAAATCATCTAAATTATTTATAAGTAAAATATTAACGCTAAAACCCTTCATAAGATCCTTAGTGTTGTTTAATTCCATTAGTATATCTTCTTTCCAAAGCTTCTTTTCATGCACCAAAAAAATATGATGATTAGTTGGGAAATTCGCTTTTTTTAAAACAATTTCATCAAACTGATCAGAAAGATCATATCTTTTTTCACTATAATATAATGTCGACATAAAGTCTGCTATAGTGACAATTGCTGACGTATCATTTGAAAATAGTGAGTTATATGCTTCTATGCCTATTTTTTTATCATAGGTTATTTTCGTTTTTGTCTCACAAACACAAAGGCTGCTTACTTTTCCAAATGCATCAAGTTGAACACCAAACACATCTATTCCAAAAGTGGATTTCTTTCTATTAAGTTTATACCGCAGCTTAATTAGTGCTGTTTCTAATTGTTTGACATCTCTCAGAATCAAACTGGTTACTATTTCACCCCAATCGCCACGGCGCACATTTTTATCTAATGTCTCAGTAACTGGTGGAAATACTTCATTGACTAAATAATCTTGCAACTCCTTTTTATCCCTTTTGGAATAACGTCTTTTTAAATGTTCTGGGTTTTTATATGCAACAAGCAGTTCCCCAGCTAGCCATGACGGAAATGCAACTTCTGCTCGTATATCGGTTTCTGAAACGTCAATAACATTATATTGATAACCATGAGTATTCCTAGTGGTATGTATAAGCCAATCTCTAATCATATAATCCCCCAGAGTCCAAATATATATTTCCAGAAATTTCTGTCCGATAAAAATTAGTTGAACCATTCGTGGATTGACTAAGTACCAAATTATTAAAGTGCTTCAATAACTAAAATACATATTTCGCCATAATGTTTACATCCCCTTCCAAACGTGCGTTCTACTACAAGAAATTCATATCTTTGTGTCGTAATTTAGAAGGTTTGAAATCTATATTATAAAAAAGATGATCAGTTCAATTAGCTTAATTGATGAAAGGTAAAATTAGAGAGGGGAATAATTTATGGAGCAAACTCAGGCAGATGAAGTAAGAAGATTAGTATCAGAATCATTAAGGGAAAGTAATGACAGCTACACAATTCAAGAGCTTTTCGAGCGCTTCCCTACGGCTTCAGAACTAATGGATGTATCCGAGCAACAGTTAGTATCTATAAAAGGAATCGGCAAAGGAAAAGCCCGGCAAATTACAGCTATGCTAAAGCTTGCTAAGGCACTCACATACCCGGAGCAGTCTAACAATGCTATCCGAAGTCCCAAAGACGTTTATAATCTACTAGAACCCGAACTCCGTTTTGAACAGAAAGAACACTTCATCTGCCTTTTTCTGAATACTAAGAACCGTCTAATCTTTAAGGAAGTCATTTCTATCGGCTCTCTAAACGCTGCTATCGTCCATCCAAGGGAAGTATTCCATGCAGCAATCAGACGCTGTAGCGCCTCGCTCATTTGCGCTCACAACCATCCGAGCGGAGACCCGGAGCCATCCATTGAGGACGTCAATTTAACAAAACGACTCTTAGCCGCTGGGGAAATCATAGGAATAGAAGTCCTTGATCATGTAATCATTGGTGGTAATCGCTTTTACAGTTTGAAGGAGCGCGGCTTGATATAAGCTTACTTTAACCTTGTTAATGTATGTTCCTCTTACTAAAAACCTCTCCATAAATACCTCTGGCATCTGAATTGCCACACCCTGTATTAATTCGTGGTTATAACCACTTAAATCCTCACTATATCCTGTTGAGCATCCTTCCAAAAAATTCTATCGTTTTGTTAGGGGTGAGGGGAATTGAACAACATTGAATTTATCGGAGAAAGCATCCGAATTCTGCGAACGGGTAAGGGGCTGAGCCAGGAACAGCTAGCACTGAATGCAGGAGTAAATACTTCCTACATCGGCCAGATTGAACGTGGAGAGAAAAATCCAACGATAAAAACTTTGGAGAAAATAGCGGTAGCTCTCGAAGTAACCTTACTTGATTTACTTTTACACTCAAATCCGAAGAAAGGAGTAAGTAACCAATCCATACAAATTCTTACCCCCGCCAGAATCAAGCAATGCCTGCTGGAAGTTCTAATTGAGCACACAGATTTGGTGACAATGAACGTTCTGAAGTCCTATCGACACTTCGAAGATTGATTTCAAGAGTACCCAGCAGTTACATAGCTTATAAAAGCCGTATACTCCAGAACAAAGGATGATAAATGAATGCGAAAATGGGTCTTAGCAATAACCGCCGCTTCTATAATTATGACTTATGGAAACGTTGCTTCAGCGGAATCAGCCATAACTCCCAAGAAGGTTATCTTAAAAGTCAATAACACCGGAATGTTTGTAGATGAAGCCACCACCTCTACACTTCTTGATCCACAATTGTACGCAACCCCTGAAATCAAAAATAACCGAGTTATGATTCCTATCGCTAGTGTTATTCAAGAATTTGGTGGATCATCAAGCTGGTCAGCAAAAGAGAAAAAAGTCTCGCTGACACTAGGTAATAACAATGTCGCTCTTTACTTAAATAATACCAAAGCCTATGTGAACGGAGTTTTGAAGACATTGGATTCAGCTCCTATTACTTCTAGTGAGGGACGCACATTGGTTCCATTGAAATTTGTAAGTGACAATCTCGGAATTACACTTATATGGGATAGCAAGAATCAAGTCATTGCGTTATATCGTGGTGCATTTGACGCTTATCCAAATGACTACAGTAATTACTTCATTTCAATGTCTGACTCTAGTAGCAATAACAACAACAGTACGCCTGACAGCACTCCTAACACTAAGCCAATTGATCAACATGGAGTCCAAATTAGCGTAGGTGACCGTATATCAAACGGTTTCTTCTACGGTGAGGTTCAAAAAGTAGATGGAGGGAGAATTCTTGTTTATTGGGACAGCAAGAACGATCTTTATATTAGCGATGCTGATACCGACTACTGGGCAATGCTTTCTGGAGTTAGATATCTGTCAAGTAGTTGGGTGAATGCCAGTACATTGACTGTAGAATCTTAAGTCTTGAAGCTAAAACTTAATATGAATATAGAAAAGAGGAGCGTCGATTCGCTTCTCTTTTCTATTTTGAAGGGAGGTGAGAAACATGGATAAAGTAATTGAAACCGCCGGGAAGACAGCGCTGACCGCAGCGGGCGCACTAATCGGAGGAGGAGCAGGAGCAGCACTTGGCACTGCAATATTCCCCGGTGCTGGAACAGCCGTTGGTTATTTATTTGGTGTTGGATACGGAACACTCAGCGGTCTTAAAGCTTGGAAACATTAATCAAAATAAATTATTGGAGGAATACAACGATGAGTGATTTTTGGGAACGTATAGTAGAGTCTGCTGTAGATGCAATAAGCCAAACAATTGAAAACAAATTTGATGTGGTGGAAACCACTAAGGATTTGTACGATAAATATAAAGAAGAATAGAAAATAGGGAAGGCTCCTTAAGAGTCTTCCCTATACTTCAAATTTGATTGGTAATGCCAAAAAGACAAGGTAGATAATCTATTTTTCCGGATATTGGAATCGTAACGGGGTTGATCCCAATTTCATGAAGCTTTTTGATATGGTTATCAAATCTTTTCTTGTTATCTACAGTTTCCCTTGCTTTCCATATCCCCCTCTTATCATTTACAATTTTTAAAGTATTCACCAGTTCATACTTGGTGTCACTTTTCATTCTTGAATCCATGATAAGTTCTTTTGCTTTCGAAAATGTATAGTAATCACCGTATCCAATAGTCTTTTTAAAGTAAGTATCTAGCACTTCAGCAGATATATCTTCACGTAAAAATTGTGAATATCCTTGCTTATTAAGGTTTTTACTTCTGATAATGCGGTATATCTTATTATAACCGCATTGGATTTCAAATCTAATTGTAGTCATTGCTCTTTCATCGTAAGGCAGCTCATTCTCCAGCAACTGAATTCCTTTAATATAGCAATTAACAGTTAAATCCACAAAAGAAGCTTTGCCATTCAAATGTCGTTTTTTATAAATATAAAAACTATCCTTAGGCGGTTCGTAACGTTTGCTAATACTATTGTATATCGTGTAGAGTCTGAACCCTTTTGGTATATTGGCACGTTTGATAAGTTTCATATATAAGTCCACGTGCTCAGTGCTTATATTTATTGCAAAATCTACTCTTTTGAAACTGTAAATATCTAACTGATCAAATCTAAAAATCAGACCTTTATTACGTTTATTGCTCTGAAATTTCTTTCCAATCTCTTTAAATGCTTTTTTAAACGAAGCTTTAATTTGATTCAAATGTGCTTCGTCAGCTAATTGATAATAATCGTTTCCATCCAATAATCGCATAGGGTTCAAAATGATTTCAATTGCACTGTAAGTAATTTCACCATCAAGCTTAGAGTGTCTAAGAATTATTTTTATTCCTTGATTTTGAAGAAGCTGAAATTGGTAATAGCCCTTTGGTTTCTCAAAATACCTGCACTTATTCGTTTTAGAGAGTTCACGTAATACTTCATAGATTGCCGAAAAATAGTGAAAGTCAAATTTATAGAACATATGAACTGTATGATGCATAACAAAGCCCTCCAATATATGTTGGTTAGAACTTTGTTATGCGCATTTTTGTTTTTTACTTAAGCACTCATATAATACAAATTCGTTAATGTATGCATGAATAATAGTAGTCGTAAAAGAAAAGATAATATATACGTATATGCTATGAGCTAAATTTATTTTTTGAAAGTTTAATTCACACCGTTCCAATAAAGACACTATTAATGAACGAAATAAAAGGATACAGTGCAGTATCTACACAGTATCCTTTCTTTCTATTTATTCATCGTCATCATCCATCCCAATAAAATCAATATCAGGATCGTTACCCTCATTTTCTTCATCATCGTAGTCATTGTCGTAGTCATCATTGTCTGGTCCATACTCTTCAGGGGGTAGTGACAGTGATGCATTTTGTTTAAACTTTCCATTTATATCTTTTATTAACTCAGTTATACTTCCTATTTTACGAGCATCAAACGTGATGGCTCTAGAAGCTGCTGGCCTATAATCTTCTCCCCAAATCGGCATAGGTGATGTTATTGAGTTTGAAGATTTAATTATCAAGTCAGCTTCTTCTAATAATTTCCCCAGTTTTTTAACTCCTAGCAGAGGCTTATTCTGTTGCCGAGATTTTCTAAAAAGAACTTCATGAGAACTTTCCCATATTAGTTTTAATTCTTCTGTCTCAAAATTATAGATTCCTCTCGTACCAGTAGATGGATTGATACGTCCTTTTGAGTGAGTAAGTTCATCATGCATCGCAATTCTGATATCCCCTTCATTTATTGCCTCAGTGAGCAACTTCAAAAAGAGAACAACTTGGGAATCTATGATTGGTTTTGATTGATCTTCAAGTAAACTCTCAAATATTTGCAGTGCTTTTTGGCTTATTACTTTAGATTCCAGTGGTGTCAAAAACTCTTTTTCTGTTGCGTATAAGATATAAAAATTAAAGGCGTTGAATAAGTGACTGACACTATCTATTATTCTGGAATGAAGTTTGGAACCAAATTTAATCCTTAGTTTTTGGAAATCTCTTCTATAGTGGTCAATCATTTGTGAGTTTAACTTGTCAGATAACCAATTCAGATAATAAAAAATACTTGTTGGCAACGGATTTGAATGTTCGTACTTCTCAAATTCCCTCATCTTCTCTAAATCAAAATCAGGCTCATCACGATTAAAAATATTATCCATTGCAACTCTAATTGTACGAGCAATTGTTGAACTGTTTTTCTCATTATTATTAAGAAACCTCTCTCCAGTGAATAACGCCATTCCTGTTGGTAAAGCATCATCGACGGACGAAAGCTGTCTATCTCCCAACCACCGAATGATATTCTCAACTTTGTCGTCTGTACGATATTCATTCTCCGAAGTCTTTGACGTTCCGTAGTCATCAACCACAACAACGCTGTCTTTATATTTGATGTATGCTGATTTCAAATCTTTCTTATATGCGTCAACACGTACTATGTTTTCTGCATCGTAGATTTTTGTAAACAAACTTGACAATCTTGTTTTTCCTAGCCCTGACTTTCCATAAATCCACATGGCGAAATTAGGTGACAAATCTTTCGTTTCTACAAGAGGGGTGACAATTAGTGAGAGAAGTACGTGACTTAACAATGAATACGTAACTCTGTGATCACAAATATTTAACATTTCTATAGTCTCTTTGAATGCCTGTCCCTCGCTCAGAGTGTCTTCTTTCAGGAACTTAAATTCTGTAAACGTTGTTCTATAATCCTGCTTTGAGACACCAATCTTCCCCTCAGAGTGTAAGAAAAACCACCCCTGCTCATCTTTATACCAGCCAATTTGATCAAGTTCGTTGATTATTGGAATTTTCTGATCAATGTGACTTAAAAATCGTAGTATCAACGGATAAGATTTAGTAGTTATAGAGTCTATTCCAGCATATTGATTCCAATGTTTTATCCACGTCATATTATGAAGGACCTTTTTAGAAACAGTTACAGTTTCTAGAAAAACTGTCGCACCTTCCCTTAAAGCATAAAACTTGTAGTACATATCTCCCTGTTTACCGAACGTTTTAATTCTTTCCACCGGAATCAAAACAAATTGGATGGTTTGCTTCGCTTTACCTTTCATGGTTACTTTAAAATCTCCGTTATTATCAACACAGAATAAGTCATCAGCATATCTTTCATTAAAGAAAGATAAAAGAGATTCAACCGTTTCTTGGTACGGATTATTCATAGTCTCCTCCAAAATAATACGAAAATGTGATTATTAATTTGAAATGTATCACATTTTCATATTATTTCCTATATATTTTAATTCCTCTACTAACAACTATTTAATTCTAATCATCTAGGAAATATCAGTTCACTAAATTTATACATGGTTTTCTGGCAGGGGCAATTACGCTCCTGTCTTTTTCATATCCAAAAAAAATCACTGGGGGTCGAAGCACATGAAAGGCAGCTTACAAAAACGCAATAAATACTGGTATATCATTGTCGAAACAAAGGACGAGTCGGGGAAGCGGAAGCAGAAATGGATAAATACCAAATGCGAGAAGAAATCAGATGCGGAAAAAATTCTGCGAGAAACACTTACGAAGATGGACAACAACAGTTTCGTTCAGCCACAGCGAAAACTCAAATTCACTGACTTTATGCTGGATTGGCTTAACAACGTTATTAAAAGTGAGGTTGAGGGAACTACTTGGGAAGGTTATGAGATGATTGTAACAAAGCATATCATCCCCTACTTCAAGAGTAGGAATGATATACTGCTACAAGAATTACAGCCTATGCATCTGCAAAAATATTACGAGACAAAGCATCAAGACGATCCAACAACAGGCGTAAAAGGCTTATCCGCTCAAACTCTACGAAGACACCATGCCAATATCAGGAGTGCATTGAAATTCGGATTACGAATGAACTTGATTCCATTTAATCCTGCTGATCGAATCGTACTTCCAAAGCAGGAGAAGTTCTATGCCAACTACTACACTGTCGAACAGCTCGAAAAGCTATTTGAGGTATGTTTGGGTACACTGATCGAATCGGCTGTATATCTCGCGGCTCATTATGGGCTTCGGCGTTCCGAGGTACTTGGGCTAAAGTGGGATTGCATCAATTTCAAAGAAAAGACTATATCAATTAGAGAAGTTCGCGTGAAGTACGGTAAAGAAGTAGTCATAAAGAAACCTAAGAGTGAAAGCAGCCAGCGCATTCTGCCTTTAATGGATGATATCGCGGATTACTTATTACATCTAAAGAGACAGCAAAAGAAAAACAAGCTGCTGTATAGGAAAGAATACGTCGATAGCGGTCTTGTGTGCTGCTTGCCTGATGGCAATCCCATAAAGACAGAATACTTGAATCATAAATTCAAGGACATTCTCGCAAAGAACGAATTGCCGCATATCCGGTTTCATGATCTCAGACACTCAACAGCCAGCTACTTGATTAAAAATGGTGTAAGCCTGAAAGAAATCCAAGTATGGCTGGGACATTCAACTATCAGCATAACAGCCAATACTTATACTCACATTGATATGGAAACGAAAAAGGATACCGCGCAAAAGATCAACGATATATTCTCTAAGAAAACAAAGGGGGCCGCTCAATGAAGCACACCGCTTGGGGAGTATTAGATGATGCGGCACTCCAATCTGCGCTGCTGGGCATTGCCATACTCCACGTAAAGCTTGCATTGGAGCATAGCAACAAGAATACTTTACCTTGTCGTAAAGAAGTTATTAGAGCAGAAATCCTGCGGCTGAGAATGGAGCGTGACCGAATTCTCGAACGCAGAGTTTGAACAAAAACGACTCGTCGTGGAGTCAGTACGAACACCACTCTGAGCGTAGCGGAAACCTCGAATCTACACAAAAAAAGAGACGCCGTTAGCAAAATGTTAGCAAATCACTTTAAAAACAAACAAGGGTTCCAGCTCTAATGAGCTGAAACCCTTGTTCTTCTAGTGCCGAGGACGGGGGTCGAACCCGTACGGTACTCACGTACCGCAGGATTTTAAGTCCTGTGCGTCTGCCTGTTCCGCCACCCCGGCATATTATGTGTTGAAGCTTCATACGTTGTTCACATATAACGCGACAAGAAATATAATATCATGAATATCGATAACGCGCAATCCTTTTTCGAAAAAAAATTATTCACAATAAAAATAACCCGTTCAGCCAGAACCGACACGGGTTATTATAGACGCGGATTATCTACGCTCGTCACTTCTGCTTCTCATTCCGGCAAGACCCAAAAGTCCAAGCAGACCGAGCCAGCCCCAGTTAGATCCTTTGTTAGTTGCAGCATTCGTTGTTGTACTAGTTGCACGGTATTTGCCGGTCTGTGTGGTGTTGGTTGCCGGGTTGACAGTGCTGTTGGTTCTGTAGTTGTTAGGTCTGTAATTATCATCGATGCGGATCTTATCTTTCATAATGCTCTCATGCTGATTCATTGTTCCCGTGGTGCCGTTCATTAAATTGCCTTCCGTATTCATCATCCGAGTGTGTTCCGCAGTCCCATCCATCCCGGTATTCGCGGCTGGGATACCGCCCAATGCTGCTGATCCCACGGCATTTGATGCATAGCTAGCTCCCATTAGACTCATTGATAATACAGTACCGCATGCAAGGCTTGTTATCAGCTTGTTCACAGTGTTATGCCTCCCTTTAAGGTTAGTTATCACTGATAATTTCCCCTTGGACGGCACTGTCTATGCATGGTGGTTTTACTCTTTTACTACATTAACTGTCTTAGTCACAGCATCATAAGTAACCTTTGCTCCAAGCGCCTCAGCCAGCGCACGTATGGGCACATAGGTTATTCCGGTATCAAGAACGCCATCGGTAAGCTTGCGGCCGTTTAGGTTAATGGTCACTGTAACGTCTTTGTTCACCTGATCATCCCCTCCGGTAATCTTTTTTAAAGCCTCTTTGGCTTGGTCCGTCGTTGGACGTTTACCTGCCCGAAGTTGATCTATAGTTAAACCGAAAGTCATTTGCAGATGTGAATAATCTTTAAAAGAGGTCCAGTCCCCGCCCCATTCTAAACCAAGCCGCTTAGCCTCCTGTACAACCTCTTGCCAATCCGCTGTCTTATCCTTATCACCATCACGATTGATATCCCAAGAAAGGCTAGTGCCATTCGGCAGCAAAAGCGCAAAATCAAACGCAAGACCATAATTATGATAGCTGGTACCGCCTTTAGCGTTGGTAACTATCGGTCCTGGTTTGCTTCTCCCCTGCGCATACAAAGCATTTTGCTCAGCAATGGTCCGTAGACCCTGAGTAATAACGATAGGGACTCCTCTCGCATGGCTTTGCTGAATCAAAACATTCGCACCTGCCGCCAAGACAGGATGAAGCCCGACCAGACGCGCCGCGGATTTTTCCCTCAATTGCTCCAAAGTCAGCATAGAATCACCCCTTTGGTATATTCAATGATGCCGCTGCCCTATTTGCCTGTACCCCTGTCCCCTTTAGGATGATTTCCACAAAAAAGGACAAAATATTTAACGAAAGGTGGGAGACATATGGATATTCATAGCGATAGCTATAAAGTTGCAGCCCTTAGTGAACAGGAAGAAGCACTGGAAATTATTCGGAATGCTGAAGCTTCCATTGCACATCTGACCGGTAATCCTACCGTTACCTTAATCGCTTATGAGAAAAGCGAAGGCAACGGTTCTCAGCATTAAACGATGTAGACCTCGACAATATCATCCACATCGATCCACTTCCATTCCTCCGCCCACTGCAGCTTAAACTCACGCGAGTGGGTGTGAATGGAAGTCACAAAACCACTTAACATCGTATTTTCAAAAGGGTCAAAAAGAACAACTGTCACTCGTATATGACTCCGCAACGACAAAGCCAGTGTACATTCAATCTCCTCCAGCTTCTGCTCATCCAGAATAGGCTTGATGCGGCGCAGCGTTTCCCGTTCATCTCTTATAATTCGTATCTTATGCTCCGGCAGCATCATGCGGCTGCTTTCCCACAGCCCGTTTTTCTCCAGCTTTTTGCCCATGGTAACCCCTCCTTAATTATATATCTATTCCTCTCAACACGAACGTATGTTTGTATTATATCCGCATCTTCGCATATTAATCAATAATCAGGAAAAAGATACCTTTTTAAGGGTCACTCTTTATTCAAAAGATGTATATTAATGTATATCTATTCAAGCTAAAATTCGCAGCAAAAAGACGCTGACAGATAAACTGTGCAGCGCCTGATTTGATTTATTCTTGAACAACATCTCCAGATACTGAGGTAGCTTCACCTTCGGAATCTATAAGTCCAGTTGCTTCTCTTGCCTCATTAAGCTTGGAGATACCGAACAACATCGCTATATCAGCTTTTTGATTCAATTCATTAAATTGCTCAGCCGTAACATTTGCGGAATCTGCGCCCTGAGAAGCCTCTTTTTTTAAAGAATAAGCACTTTCAAAGGAAATTTTAGACTCTTCAAGCAACTTACGAATGTCTTCAGGCAAGCTGGAGGAAATTTTTACTTTCTCGGCTTGATTCGATAAATCAGTTGCGGTACTCTGGAATTGCTTAATTTTCTTCTCCAACTGCTTGTCCGTGAGTTCTCCTGCTGAATAACCCGCAATGGCTTCATTGAACTCCGCTAAAGAAGATTTTCCCGACTCTTCAAGTTTAGACATTTCATTGTAGAAGTTTTGCACAGTCTCCTGCACTTCTTCTTCCGTGGCAGGTGCCGATGAAGTTGAATTATTGCTGCAGGCGCTAAGGATGACAGTCATCATCAGCATTCCTATTAGTAAAGCTTTTTTCATTATTTATCCCTCCACTTAACAGGATAATGTCGGTTTGTGTAAAGCGCAAATGAAATATATGTAAAATGACTGTTATGTTATAATTATTTTAATTGTGATCAGAAAAGGAGGGTATTTATGCCTTATTGCACCACCTGCGGAGCGGAATACAAGCAGGGCGCTAAATTTTGTGGAGAATGTGGAACCAGCCTTAACGGTACCGCTCCAGTGACCGCCCATCGACCAGCAGAAGATAATCATGTCAATCAAGAAGTTGTGCTCTGGAAAGGCAAACCTGCCGGCATCTCAGATCGACTTAAAGGAATTATAGCTCTTAACACAACTTCATATACCATTACAAGTCAGCGCATTATGTTAAAGACCGGACTTATCGGTAAAAATGTTGAAGAAATCGAATTGCTGCGCGTACGCGATTTATCCGTGAAACAGTCAATAATGGACCGGATGCTTGGCATCGGGTCATTAACTGTATTTTCTGATGATGCCTCAGCGCCTCAGCTTCTTTTTCGAAAAATCCATGATGCCCAAACCGTCAAAGATGTTCTGCGCAAAGCCGTTCGTGACGAGAAGATCGCCAACAACATTAGCTACCGCGAACAAATTTAAGACGCTCATACGTAAAAAGGCCCCGGAAAACCGGGGCTTTTTGCTTGCGCTTGTACACTTGAAGTACTCTTTTTTAAGGAAGATAAAATGCCCCCGCTGGGATAACCCCCTTGATCTGGCTAGGACTCTCCCACTGCAAAACAACCCGGGCGTCGCCCGCATTCTCATAATACTCCACCTTTATTTCATACGGCTTACCTGCTATCAGACTTATGCTTCCTTTTCGTTCCTGGCCGCTCTGATTTACCCAACTATCAATGACTAGCCCGCCATCAATCCATACCCGTATCCCATCATCAGAGTAGGAATAAATGGTATAAATCTCGCTAAAAGCAGCCGTCAGCTTCCCACTCCACCGCACAGAAAACGCATCTACACGAATGGCAGGATCAGGCGAACCTTGTCTCCATGAAAAGTTAATATTGGCATCCGTACGCAAAAGTGCAGGTGTGCCGCTAAGCGTCATGTTATTGTAGTATTGCCCACAGAGTCCACTCTCCAGCACACTATCCCCGATAGCAGCGAAAGCGGCGGCCTCAGCAGCATACTCCTCTCGTGTGAATACCATTTTGTCGTTCATAAAAGCTTTTATCACAGCATCGGTATTCTTCTCATAGAGGAGTTTCCCCCAGGTCAGCTGATAAGACCATTTGGGCTGCGTTTTGGACAACAGTTCAGCAGACGGAAGCTCTCCATTCTCACCAATCGCAATCAGCTTGCCACGACCCAGATCCCATAAATTATCATAATGGCTAATCTTGAAATCCGCGTCATAAATGTCGAGCGCCAGCACATCTACCTTATCACTGCCCGGATAGTATTCTGCCGGCTCATCACACCACTGATTTTTTGCATTTGGACTCCAAACCCACAATAAATTATGCAGCTTATGATAATTGGTAAAACGATCGAACATAAGGTTCCACAATGCAACGTAATTGCTCTTTTGCCCCCACCAAAACCATCCACCATTCATTTCATGATACGGCCGCCAAAGTACAGGAATCCCTGCGTCATTAAGCTTTTTCAGCGACAAGGCTATCTTATCCAGATCAGCTAACAGCGCATTATACTGGGTGGTACCTGGGGTTATATATTTATCAAAATCAGCATTGCTTAGGCTCGTATTTACATTCCCCCAAGTTGGCGCTGTCCCCGGTAATGCAGCGTGATAACACATCGTTACGATCCCGCCGGACCTAGACCAGCGTATCGCACTGTTGACGACCCAATTCCGCTGATTGTCAATTAGAGCCTGGGACTGATTATTGATTGCGCCCAGCTCGTAGCCATGAAGCGCAGCATATTGCCCACTGGTATTTTTAAGCTTCTCCATAAGCTCGTCTGCACTTTCCAAATAATCATGTTGGCCGCTTATCACACCCTTTCCCTGCAAGTAATAGAGGGTATTCAGCAATAGCTGAGCCGAGGACGACAGTCCCGAATCCGCCGGAGCCATTTGTAATCTGCGAAAAGCCATCTGCCACTGCACATCGCCCACGAACCTTGATGCTGAATCAACCATCTGACGAATAATCCGCTGCTCCATCTATTCTCACCATCCTTTTAAATCTTTTTAAGTTATAGTATGGGGACAATAGTGACATGAACTCAGCGAATGGACATGAAGTTGTAAAATAAGTTGGGACGATATAAGGAACTGCTGAATAATTTCACGGCTCAACAAAAAAAGGAGCTCAGCGGCTCCTCATTACTTTTTTTCTTATCTCGTGTACCTTAAAGGCAATAGCTCAGTGATTTCATATTTAGCTAATCGGTCATCCTCCGATACAATTATCTTGCAGTCTATTCCGTAATCCGCAATTAACTCTCGGCACATGCCGCAGGGAGAGACTACTTTAATCTCTTTTTCCTCGCTGTCTGGATCAGAATGCCTTACCGCAACAATCGTATCAAATTCCTTATAACCTTCGGATATCGCTTTGCCAATCACCATCGCTTCTGCACAGACTGTAATCCTCCCCATGCTGGCTTCCACATGTACCGCTGTAAAAATCTCTCCTGTTTTAGTACGAAGCGCTGCACCCACATGATGACGCCCCCATTCATAACGTCTGGTAATTATATCTTCGGCAGCCGTAATAAGCGTCTGATCCTCAATGGTAATTATGTACTCCATATCCAGTTCCGTCCTCCTTTATTTTCCCTAATTATATTAAATCGCACTGAATTATGATATAAGATATACTATTTTAAGTGCCAAAAAAGGAGGAGCAGAATTGAAAGTGAAAAAATGGATCTCCAGTCTCATCATTGTTGCATTACTTGCTTTGGCTAGTTACTGGTTTGAACAAAACGGAGAGCCTACAGACCCCTCGTCTCCATCCAATTCGAGTGTTGTTCAGCTAACCTTCCCATCAGACCGCTATCCTGAGACCGCCAAGCATATTCAGGATGCCATTGCGAAAGGTGAATCCGCCACATGTACGATTAACCGAGAGCAGGCTGAAGAGAACCGCAAAGAGTCCTTAAAAGGGATCCCTACTAAAAAGGGATATGACCGGGATGAATGGCCAATGGCTATGTGTGAGGAAGGCGGCGTTGGTGCCGACATTGAATACATAACGCCAAGCGATAACCGCGGGGCAGGAAGCTGGGTTGGCAATCAGCTGGAGGATTATGCAGACGGAACCCGGGTAGAATTTATGTTTAAATAACGATCTGTCTGACCATCCCCAGGCAACAGAATAGCCCCACCTGGCATTCGCCAGACGGGGCTATACTTCACATCAGCTAACTTAGAATAAGCAAGCTTTAGTGATGATAACCAGCAAGATGAAAAGTACCAGGATTGCTCCTGTAGAAGTCCAAGGACTACACACCGGACCTACTGATGCTGGACTTACTACCGGACCTACGTTACAACCACAACCATGTTCCATACCCATTTTCAATTCCTCCTAATGATTAATGACTACAGCACAAGATATGTAAAAAGGAGATAAGCCGTTTGGGCGAATTGGCAAACAAATGCCAATCACCTAATGAATTGAAGGCGGACAGTCGATAAACAGGATATACACAAAGGAGGTGCAATATGGATATAGCTGCATTATCAATGGCAATGAGCCAAGCATCCTTAGCTCAAAATGTTGGGATACAGGTCATGAATATTGCCAAGAATCAGGCTGAAACCCAGAGCCAAACTATGGTGGAAATGCTGGGCAAAAGCGTTGCTCCGAATTTGGGAAAAACACTTGATATTAGTGTGTAATTGCTTTATGCTAAGGATACATGAGAACGAACGTTCCTATGTATCCTTAGACTTTTTTTTACTCTACATAGCCCTTCGGGCTTTTCTTTTGCACATTTATGCGAACATACGATCCCATTAGTGATTTATTAGTGATTTTAAACGAGGTGAATAAGTTGGAGAACATGAAATCATATTATCAAATGACTGTGCTTGAGAAATGGACGGAGGATTTATACAAGCGATTAAATCTTCATCAGCCTTCGCAAATTTCAATATCGTATATTGCAGAGCGGCTTAATATCTGGGTTCATTATTTGGATGTGAGAAGCAAGAGCATTGAAGCGTCTGCAGGGATGTACAGCCTGTTTATCGACAACCGCCTTCCAGCCAATCTTCAACGGCTAGAGTTTCTTCATGAACTGTGTCATCTACTTCGCCATGGCAGCGATAATCAGACCTTGATGCCAGAGCATTTCACGCGGGCACAGGAGGACGAATCCGAGCGTTTTATCTTGTATGCGGCGATGCCTTACTCCATGATCTCCCGCATGACATTGCCTGAGCAACGGGAAGATGCCATCTCCTATCTTGCAGCAGAATTCCAAGTACCTGCCGAGCTGGCCTTACAGCGGATTGATCAGATCCAAAGACGTGTGTTCCAAGGGCAATTATTGGCCGTGATGGGAAGAAACGAAGAACGACAGACACATATTCGCAACGGATCACGGAGATAATAAGCTTAGTTGCAGTAGTTCTCTGCATATTCATTTATGGTGGAATTTCTCGTGAGGGGGAACGACATGGAAGCCATTAAAGTAATTGAATTATTACTGACTCATCCGGATTATAATGTAGATGCAGTACACCCCGAAATCCCGGATTTTGTGGGCATTGAGACGATTGAGGTGGATCACGAAACGGGGACCTTCTCCATTTTATTGCAAGAACCCAAAGAAGACTAAAAGAGAATCATTATTCTTCATAAGTTAAAAGGCAGCAAATATAGTATGTCCCGGCAATTCTTCGTTCGCCTACGCCTGGATTACTATCGGTATTTGCTGCCTTTTTGTATTACACAACCCCAAATTAAAAACCATAAGATTTTCATCCCCGGCAGCCTCGGACTTGCCTGGTTTTCCAGCACCTTAATTCGCTGCTCCAGCTCCAGTATTTTCTCTTCTTCCTGCGTCATATTCTTACCTCCTTTCTTATTTGTACATTTACAAGATATCTATGAATGACATAATAGTCTCTGTATATTATCTTATACTATATACAAATTATCTATATGGAGGGAATTAATGAAGAAAAATACAAAATTAATCTTCATCGTTCTAATCCTGTTAATCTGTGGAATAACATCCTTAGCCCTCCACTCCTTCCGAAATCATATGAACAGAGAAGTCATTCATTATCTAATAGAGACAAGAAATTATAAGAAGGAAGATTTTTATAAAGTATACACCCAGATTGCCAAAGCTCCCCTCGTAAGTACCACGGTGATTTTTGCAGACGAACCCTACGCAAGATACTTTTATCGAAAAGAAAATGGAAGGATCTATCAATACAGCAGGGCTCCTGTTAAAGGTAATGATCCTAGCTATACATATAAACATATCGAAGAGGATCTCCAGTGAAGGAGTCACTCTATTAAAAAGACGCGTTTGTCCAGCAGTCAGCACTTGGTGCTTGGGCAAATGCGTTTTTTTTGATCTCCTCTGTTCTAAATAAGTAACCATCGTTTGCGTAGACAATATTGGCGTGCTGCTTAGCAGCTATCGGACACAGTTGATCTTATGCGTAGCATAACCCTCCATTTCGAAGTGTAACGGACCCCATCGCCTTTATTGGCATGAGCAACACCTTACAAGGCCCACTTTTTAAGGAATAGCGTCACTGGGGTCCGCGAACTTGCTCAAAAGTCTATTTATATGCAAATAACGACTTCTGAGTCCATAACCCTCTGGCGATAATTTATGAATAGGCATCCTCTACTCTCAAACACAAAGAAATTTTCTCAGGAACAAAATGTGACCTAATGCCGTCCTAAATGGTGTTATAGGTAAAGGGGGGCACAGTATCATGCAGCGATCCATGACCCGGCCGGGAAATCATGTGATGAAGAGTTACGAAATCTACGCAGATATGCTGTTCCGGATCGCTTTGGTCCATCTAGGCAGCCGGCAAGATGCCGAAGAAGCCACTCAGGATACCTTCATCAAGCTAATAGAAAAAGCGCCAAAGTTCAAAGATGCCGAACATCAGAAGGCATGGCTGATCCGGGTAATCACCAATCATTGTAAAACACTACTGGGCAGAGGCTGGCGCAAGCGCGAGGTTAAGCTGGAGAGCGCTGAGCCAATTGCGGCAGACAGCCCCGAGGATTGGGCTCTGCTGCAGTTAGTTATGGCGATGCCCATGAAGTATAAAACCGTAATCCATCTTTATTATTACGAGGACTATCCCATCCAGGAGATCAGCAAGATTCTGCAGATTAGCCAGTCTGCCGTGAAGATGAGACTTCAGCGGGGACGGCAACTGTTAAAACTGGAGCTGGAAGGAGCGGAACCACAGTGAAGGAAGATCAGTTTCGAACAACATATAAGAAAGCGGTGGATTCGATGAAACCAGGTGAAGAAATGAAAAAAGAATTGTTCGACAAAATGGAGCAGCGGCAGGAGCGGAAACGTCCGCGCAAGACGGTTTATATCGCGGCAAGTGTCGTGCTCGCCGCAGGAATCGGTCTGGCTGGGCCTAGTATATGGCAGCAGTTGAACAGTCAGAGCTCCCCGGGGCAGGTTGCCCAGGTAACTCCGGGTGTAAGCAATGCTGGCAATTCGGGCACAGCTACATCGGGCAGCATTGTCATTCCCAAGCTGAAACTGCCAGATAAGGAATCTGGCGTGAAGGCAGATATGATCGCCTTGGTCGTGTATAAAAATAATATTTACACACAGTCAGCGACTCGCATCGACGCTGCCGATGCTGCCGCTCTGCGCGGTGACAAGTTAGGACGCACTACAGGCGGCATCAACGAATGGAGCGGTAACGACGAATATATTGAGTTAGCCTCGAACATCGGCGAAACGGATCTCTATTCCGTGAAGGGCTATGATTCCAGCTTCCTGATTATGTCCTATTCGGAAATCAACGGCGAGGTATTCGCTGAACTGTATGAGCACACGAACGGCATCACCATAAACAGCGGCGCCGACCTATTCGGCAAGCTGAATCTTGAAGGCCGAGTTACTTCAGCTCAGTGGGAAAGCTTCAACAGCTGGAACAACGGCCTCCAGCAGCAGGCGCCAATCGCCAATGGCGAGGCGCTTGAAGGTTTTCTTACAACACTTCAAGCGGCTAAACCACTGGCAGCAGAGCCGCTGATCGAACAAGGCATCTACGACAGCGAGGACCGCAAGATCATCTATTTGCAGCTGGAAGACAATGCCCGAGTAGAGTTGACGCTGTTCGGTCAAGGCCTTGTACGCTACGGTCTAGCACCGGTATTCTTCGATGTCGAATCCGGGGCATTCCAGCAGCTGTGGGACAGCATGAAACTTTAGGGATGTTGGTGGATACCCAGGGCCTGTGGTTGGGACTGCGGTTGGGATCGGGATTGCGACTGAGATTAGGACTGTGATCGGGACTGCGATCGGGATTGCGACTAGGGCTGCGGTTGGGATCGCGATTGCGATCGGGGCTGCAACTGCGGTTGGGATCGCGATTGCGATCGGGACTGCGATCGGGACTGCGATCGAGATTGAGATTGGGACTGCGGTCGGAAGCAATTGGGTACATCGTTTCGATCGCCTTGCTCTCCATTGGAGGAATTTAGCTGACTGCTAACAAAAACGGCGCTGCTTCCAAACCATTTCATGGTTTGGAGCAGTGCCGTTTTGTGCTTTACTGTATGGTTTATGAGCCCGCATACTAGATATGCTGGTTGTAGAGGTGAAACTACTGACTGTTCCTTTATAGGCTACTTCTCATTGTAATTTCTGCAACTACATCTGCGAGGAGCATGGCACTAACGAGCTAACGAACTAACGAACTAACATCCTCCACCTCGAGCTATCGGACCCAGATGCCGCTATTTGCTGATTTTCAGCCTTTGGAGCATGGTTTCGGACCCCATGGTCGCTAATGCCTAGAAAGAGACTCAAATGCGGTACTTTTTATGCCAATAGCGACTATGGAGTCCGTTAGAATTGCAAATGTGGAGAAAAACCTCTTTAAGGGTCAGCTGGGTCCGATAGGAGCCTCATACCAAAAATGCTCCCTAATCAAACGAAGTTTGGTGTTTAGTATAAGTAAGTTTGCAGCAAGAAAAAGTGCCCCAACAGCTATTTTATCGGATACTGGATAACTCTTTCTTTTTTTCTGTCCATAACAAATCTTTCATACTCCAGAGTCCTTATGTTACTAATCCTCAGTCAAATACAATTCAAATTTCCTCACTATTAAACTATTTCACATGGTAAAATAAACCTGATTTAAATAAAAGGAGAGTACATAATATGGGATTTTTCAAAGGAGTATTACAGGGTCTTCTTACAATAATAGAAGATAGAGAATATCAGAAACTTTCGGAATCAAATACTATAAAAATCGATAATAAATTAACTTATACTCCAACAGTAAACAGACAATTCGCCATCATTGAAATTAAAGGTAATAATTATCTGCATAAAGATAGCATATTGAGCATGAAATTGAGTTCAGGATTTTTATCCATTGGAAACGTTATGATAAGTCGTTCATTAGTGTCAGGAAATCTTGATATGCTTAATTTATCGCAAGATGACTTTAACAATGGCGTTAACCTATATGGAATGATTTCCGATGAACGACAGAATGTAACAGAGATAGTATGTTGCTTGAAAAATGATATTTCCTTAATTCAAGGGTACGTTCAAGAAGCGCTCGCTATTAAAAAGAATGAAGCTGAAAGAAAATTCATAATTCAACAAAATGAACAACTTAGGAAAGAAGAGGAAGAAAAACGAAAAAAATCACAAAAAGAATACTTCCAAACGCATATCAAAGAAAAACAAATTATGAAATATGGAATACGTCACACTAAATGCTGGAGATGTCATGCTCCTTTAGGCACTGAGACACACCCTATTCATTATTCTTGTGGTTGGCTCCAGTGTGACTGCGGTGCATGTAAATGCAATTATCACAGATAGTAAAAGAGTATTTTCGTTTTCATCGGTTACTTCTCCTTAGTGGGTACTTGTAAACTCAACCGCGGTGACCGGGGGCTAGAGTTATTGCTGGATTAATTCTTTAGGAAGCAATTCGCCCCAAAGGCAAATCAAAAGTACGCAGTATTTAGAGCATGCTTCTACATTGTGCGTTCAGTCATTCGCGAGCATCTCCTGTTGAGCATTATAATCCGACTACTACGACATAAAAAAGGAACGCCCACCATGGACGCTCCTTTTTTTCTTATTCGTCTACAAAATTCTAGCTAGTTACGCATTTACACTTTCCGTTTTTCGATCCTGTCTTGCGTGTAATGTTTTCATCGCAAATCTTGCTATCGGCTGCGCAACCAACAGTTCAATCCAAAATGCTATACCAAAGTTTCTTGGCCAGATGTGAAGGAAGTTTTTAAGTGGATCCAGGCTTATTTGTTTCGTCCCAACCCATGTGCCAATAATTGATAGTAAAATAGATAACACCGTGACATTCAATAAAGTATTCAACAGAATCCTTGCATTAAATCCATCTGTTTGTCCCATGAATTTCGGCATCACTTTCCCGACAATCGGTCCTGCAACTAATCTTACAGATAAAACTACGATCATCCACATAAACGGAATAACCTTTAGTGTATCTATATACACTTCCTTACTGAAGCCACGTTCCAACCCCACAATAATAGGGGCAATAGTGTTTACTGAAATGATTGAAATAATGAGTAAAAATAGTATACCTTCTTTTCCGTTTCTGGGCAGTCTTTTGTCTCCATGCATGTTTGTCATCTCCGTGAATAATATTTCAGATGGCAGACGTATCATGAGACATATATTTTTGGCCCAACAAAAAAGACCAATATCTCTACACACTGATTTAATAATTATAACATTTATTTAAAATGAATGTCAGAACTTCTACTAAAATTTATTAAATCCCCCTACTAACAAAGAACAGCTACCTGCATGCGCCTTAACAAGAGCGGCAGTGGCAGAGAAGTAAACTGCCGTACTCTACAAATGACACTAGAAATATTCTAGATTGGCTACAATGATAACCAGTGGTACTTTGCAAGGTTTTTCAGAATATTATTGATGGTCTTAAGGAACGCTATACGCAAATCGGGGCTAAAAAAAAGAATACGAGGACTCATACAAGGAAATTGACTTAGTATGTTGCTACTCTGGTCGGAACTATATAAAGCTAAAGGTAGCTGCTGAACGACTGGGTATGACTCCAGCGATGTTCAACGAATAATACTCACACCTACTCCCAATCATGCAAGAAGAGGCCGTTGATAAAATTGAAGCAGAACTGAATAAATACGCTGAAAAACAGCTCGAAACTGCAGAAAAATAATTCCCGTTAGCAAATCCGTTAGCAAACTCAAAATTCTGTTCTTTATCCATTCTACTTTCTTATATTGCTAAGCTTATAGACAGCAAAAAACCCTTACAAAGTAAGGGTTTTTGATAAGTGGGCCCTGAGGGACTCGAACCCCCGACCAATCGGTTATGAGCCGACCGCTCTAACCAACTGAGCTAAGGGCCCGGATCTAAAAATATCCGAATGTACAATTGCTGTTGTAATAAAATTGGTTGCGGGGGCAGGATTTGAACCTGCGACCTTCGGGTTATGAGCCCGACGAGCTACCGGGCTGCTCCACCCCGCGTCAGAAATAATATTCAAACAGCGACAATAAATAATATACAGTACAAAATGGGTCTACGTCAAGGATGAATTTGTAAAAGTTCTCAAGGCAAAAATCTAACCCCATATCTTCCTTTGCGGGATCGATAAATTTCCACAAAACTTGGGTCATGGTAGCCATAAATCCAGCCATCTTGCTCCAACCTTTTTGCTAAACAACCTGCTTGAAATCTCGTTCTGAACAGTTTCGCGAAGTATATCCAATTCATGATGCCCTCTTCTCCTTTTTGCAAATTAATCTCACGCTGCTCTGAACTTATCATGCCCAAGTTCCACAAAATAAGCCACCGGAAATCCGGTGGCCGCTACATATTCCAAAACTTAATCCCCTATAGAGTCGAAATAATATGTGGGATCTTTTTCGAGCGTACCCAGCATGGTATTCCCTTGCTTCTCCCAAGCTTTGAGGGCACTCTCCACCGTTCTTTTGCCCTGATAAACTTCTGTGAATAGTTGGCGCCCAACATCGTTAATACGGCTAATTCCAGGCTTCTGTGTTTGTAGGACGTTCATCAAAGGATCATTGGCTGGTAATGGTTTGAGCGTATAGAAGGATTCCAGATTTACTGAAGGTACCTTCGTGGTAATGTAATCCTTACGGGAAGTTAGTTCCCCGCGGGTATGAGCTTTAATTTTGGCTACCTCATTACTGTTGACGAACTTGATCAAATCCCAAGCATCTTCCTTATTAGCAGCCATAGTGTTGATAGCCATCATATTACCTACCCAAGTACCTACAGCCACTCCTGGTTTCTCCTTAAAAGTAGGTACGGTAACGAAACCCCAATCGACGGGACTGTAATTTTTAATTTTTGCTGCATTGCGGCTCACACCTGCAAGCTCATTAAGATAATCGTATTCTCCAATTACCATTGCAGCTTTTCCGGTAAGGAATAGATCCCCTTGGACAGGACTATAGGTGCTCCGTTCTGTTTCTATAAAATCCATACCGTTTAACCCAGGTGTAATTTGCTTTTTCACCAATTGGCTGTAGGTCGTCCAAGCTTGACTCCACTGTGTTTGGTTTACCTCCATCTTATGTCCCTTGTTGTCATACATAGCAAGCTCAAGCGGTGAGACATAGGTCTGCATATCCCAGAAAGGATCGCTCATATAACGGTTCATCGAAAATCCATATATACGCTTATCTTTATTTGTCGATTTCTTGGTCACCTTTTCGGCCAGCGCGAACACTTCATCCCAAGTCATTCCGTCCGTCGGATAACCTACACCAGCAGCATCAAAAATACCTTTGTTAAAATATAACGCACTCGACATAAAGGTCGGCGCTAACGCGTAAAGACTTCCTCCACCCAGCTCACGTACTCCATTTAACATTGTAGGTGCCATATTGCTTAAATCATATTGATCTCGTGCGATAAGCGGCTCCAGCGATTGCACCAGATTATGCTTCACCAAACTCTTCACCAATGTACTATCACCGACGATTACATCAACTGGCTGTGCACCGCCCATAATTGCTCGGATATTCTCCAGATTATCTGGGTTAACCTCTGGATAGGTGCTGTCAAAACGAAGCTCATTCATATTGATGGCTGGAATAATCTCAAGTTTGATTTCAGGATGCTGCAATTCATACATATCTGTAAACTGCTGACGAAAAGAAGAATCGTCCTCTCCAGACCAGAGGCTGCCAATACGTAGTACACGCTGTTCTGTAGATGGCTTAGAAGCCTCCGCCCAAGCTGTGTGCCTGCTTTCAGAAATTAAAGGCAATAGCAGTGCAGCACATACTCCAAAGCTTAACCAGCGCCGCCATAGCCTTCTATTATTATTTATATGATTCATTCTTGAACCCTCCCATAAAATACTCAATCCATCCACCTTATGAATAATTACCCATAATTCTAGTAACAGTATATAGCTTTATTCAGGAGGGGAAGTTACAGGCTGTTTAAAGTTATGCTACGATTTCTTCATATTATTTCTATAAAAAACATTCCGGGAGTTTTCTGAGGATCCTGATATGCCTTTCTACGGTAAGATAATTGCACTTTGTGCAACTATTACAGCTGTGTGTGTTGCGCTTCTCCTTTTAATTGCACTATGTGCAGTTAAAAAATGTTACTAGGTGCTTTCGGCGGATTTCTGGCGGATATAATTGCACAAAGTGCAACTATATCGCCAGATCTTCTAAGGAAGGTTAGTTTAAGTGCACGAACTGCAACTATTCTGCGTTTGAGACGACAGTGCGATGAAATCACCGGGTGTCAGTGCTAGTGTGACAGAGCGCAATATACCAGAGCGACAGAGCGTAATATACCAGAGTGACAGAGCGCAATAAACCAGAGTGACAGAGCACAATATACCAGAGCGACAGTGCGCAGGTCAGCCAAATGTCAGAATGTGAATGTGAATGCAAACACCAAAACCCTACTCTCCACTCCACTCCACTCTACTTTTCCTTTTACCAATACAGCATTTGCCTTCCCTACTAACTAACCTACTAACTAACCTGCTGCCTTTCCTATGACCGGCACAAATCGCCCCTTCTACGCAGGATAATTGCACTTTGTGCAACTATTAAAGCCGAATGTATTATGCTTCTTCCTTTTATTGCACTATGTACAGTTAAAAAACGTTATTAGGTGCTTTCGGCGGATTTCTGGCGGATATAATTGCACAAAGTGCAACTATATCGCCAGATCTTCTAAGGAAGGTTAGTTTAAGTGCACGAACTGCAACTATTCTGCGTTTGAGACGACAGCGCAATGGAATCACCGGGGCAAAGTATAGTATTCCAGAGTGTCAGAGCACCTTTTCCTTTTAATTGCACTCGGTGCAGTTAAAAAGAAAAGCCTCCCACCAAAATGTGAGAGGCCCGTCCAATCTATACTCAAATATTTAGTTTAAACGCCAAATGCGGAAGGATCTTTTCTCCAAGATTTCAGCAGTTCCACATCCGTAGCTGCGATCTCGCCTTGTGTAAGAGCCACATCAATCAATGTGCTGTAGTTGGACAAGCTTTGTAATGGCATTTCAGCGGCAGCAAAAGCATCGACCGCACGATCCAGCTCGTAGCTGAAGATTGCCAATACAGCCAACGCTTCTGCGCCTGCTTCTTGCACAGCTTGTGCTGCTTTGATGGAGCTTCCACCAGTGGAGATCAAGTCCTCGATAACGACTACCTTTTGCCCTGGCTTAATTAGGCCTTCGATCTGATTCTGCTTGCCGTGACCTTTAGCTTTATCGCGGATATAAGCCATTGGCAGATTGAGTTTATCAGCTACCCAAGCTGCGTGAGGAATGCCTGCGGTTGCTGTACCTGCGATCACCTCTGCATCTGGATACTGGCTTTTAATAAGCTCAGCGAAGGCATCAGCAATATAGTTACGTACCTCTGGGTAAGCCATAGTCAGACGGTTATCGCAATAGATCGGGGACTTAATACCAGAGGTCCAGGTAAAAGGCTCCTGCGGTCGCAGTGCCACCGCTCCTATCGTAAGCAGATAACTTGCTACTTGTTCACTTCTATTTAATGTACTCATGCTAGGGTCATCTCCTCAATAATATTTAGTGCTGCTTGACGTGGATCAGCTGCAGTTGTAACAGGACGGCCCACCACCAGGAAGTGGCTGCCTTGCTGAATGGCTTTGCCCGGCGTCATCACCCGGGACTGGTCACCTAGGGATGCACCTGCTGGGCGGATACCAGGTGTAACTGTGCAGAATGCGGGCCCACAAGCCTCTGCGATCGCTGAAGACTCTTGCGGTGAAGCCACTACCCCATCCAGACCTGCAGCGGCTGCCAGCTTAGCGTATCTGACTACAGTATCTGCTACGTCTCCTGCGATTCCAATTTCGTTATTCATCACTTCTTGGCTCGTGCTGGTTAGCTGTGTAACTGCGATAATCAAAGGCATTTTAAGCGTAGCATTCCCATTAACTACTGAAGCAGCGCCTTCACGGGCTGCAGCCATCATTGCCGAGCCTCCTGCGGCATGTACGTTAAACATATCTACACCGAGGTTCGTAAGGCTTTCTGCCCCGCCTTTTACCGTGTTAGGAATATCATGCATTTTGACATCTGCAAATACAGAATACCCCCGAGATTTCAGTTCATTAATGAATTCCGGTCCTGCTGCATAGAAGAGCTGCATTCCCACTTTCATATAACAAGGAATCCCTTCCAGCTTGTCAATCAAGGTTCTTGCCCCAGCAACATCAGGGTAATCCAAGGCGATCATCAAGCGATTCGCCATTTCATTCCACTTTGCATCTCCCTGTCCCATAACCGTTCTCCCATCCAGTGCAGACTTAAATCCACACTCTTCATTTATTAGCCCCTAGGCATAGCGGAACGGTCTGCGTAAACGCAAACCGCCCTATGCATCTTTATGAGATTAGTTTAATTGTCCGACAAAAGCAGGCATGGACTGTGACGAGAAGTTGATCGTCTGCAGCATTCTGAGCAGTGCCGTTACTGTATCGAGTGATGTCATACATACGACGCCATTCTCAACCGCTTCACGACGGATACGGAATCCATCACGCTCTGGTGTTTTCCCTTTAGTCAGTGTATTAAAGACGAAGTTGGCTTGCCCACCACGAATCAAGTCGAGAATGTTCGGTGCACCTTCATCCAGCTTGTTCACGTTCATTACGTTGAGACCTGCTTCTTCAAGCGCTTGAGCGGTGCCTCCGGTAGCAATGATCTTGTAACCCAGCGAGTGGAAGCCTTTCATAAGCTCCACAGCTTCTGCTTTATCTTTATCTGCCACTGTAACGATGATAGCGCCAGTTGCTGGAATTTTCATTCCTGCTCCGATTAGACCTTTATACAAAGCTTTTGCATATAATTTATCGCGGCCCATAACCTCACCCGTCGATTTCATTTCAGGTCCGAGTGTTGGTTCCACTCTACGCAGCTTGGCAAAAGAGAACACCGGCACTTTAACCGATACATAATCACTTTCCGGCCATAGACCTTCTGTATAACCATCATCTTTCAGCTTGCCGCCGAGAATGATTTTGGTTGCCAGATGCGCCATTGGAATTCCAGTTACTTTACTCAAGAATGGAACCGTACGCGATGAACGCGGATTTACTTCAATTACGTACACTTCATTCTGATAGATGACGAACTGGATGTTGACCAGACCAATCGTTTTCAGTTCCTTAGCAATCTTGATTGTGATCTCAGCAATTTTTGCTTTCAGACCTTCATCCAGATACTGCGGAGGATATACAGCGATGGAGTCACCGGAGTGAACGCCTGCACGCTCAACATGCTCCATGATCCCTGGAATAACTACCGTCTCACCGTCACAAATTGCGTCTACCTCAACCTCTTTACCTAACATGTAACGGTCAATCAATACCGGATGCTCCGGATTCACCTTAACCGCTTCTACCATGTAGCTAAGCAATTCCGCATCATTATATACAATTTCCATTGCGCGTCCACCAAGTACATAGGAAGGACGTACCAGCACCGGATATCCAAGCGATTGTGCAGTTTCTACTGCTTGATCTACGTTGATAACCGTCTTACCTTTTGGTTGGGCAATATCCAGACGAGCCAGCAAAGCTTCGAATTTCTTCCGGTCTTCAGCTTCGTCAATACTGTCTAGGCTAGTTCCGAGAATCTTAACGCCAGCCGCACTTAATGGTGCAGCAAGGTTAATGGCTGTTTGGCCTCCGAATTGTACGATAACTCCAATCGGATTCTCTTGCGCAATTACGTTCATTACATCTTCAAAGAATAAGGGTTCAAAATACAACCGGTCCGAAGTATTAAAGTCCGTAGATACAGTCTCAGGGTTATTATTGATAATAACCGCTTCATAACCTGCCTTCTGAATCGCCCACACTGCATGCACAGTGGAGTAATCGAACTCAATCCCTTGACCGATCCGGATTGGACCCGATCCAAGTACGATAACCTTTTGTTTATCGGAATGAATGACTTCATTTTCAGTCTCATAAGTAGAGTAGTAGTAAGGTGTAGAAGCTTCGAACTCAGCCGCACAGGTATCTACCATTTTGAATACAGGCGTTAATCCTCGCTCTAAACGAAGCGCGCGTACATCAGCTTCTTTGATGAATTTAACGTTCGCTTGTCCTTCTGCACGAATCTCAGCAATCGCACGGTCTGTAAAACCTCTGCGTTTAGCTTGATACAGGGTTTCTGCTGATAAGCTTTCATCCCCACGGATAACCTCTTCAAAGTTGATCAATCCCTCGATCTTGGACAGGAACCACCAGTCCACGTTAGTGATATCTTGAATCTCTTGCAAGCCAAATCCGCGGCGGAAGGCTTCCGCGATCAAGAACAACCGCTCATCATCAGGTTTTGCCAGACGTTCACGCAGGACGCTTTCTTCCAAATCTTCAGCGCCCGGCAGGCGGAAACGGTGTACACCGATTTCCAGGGAACGAATTGCTTTATGAATGGACTCTTCGAAGGTACGACCGATGGCCATAACTTCTCCAGTTGCTTTCATTTGTGTGCCCAGCTTACGGTTCGCATGAATGAACTTGTCGAACGGCCAGCGTGGGATTTTGCTTACGATATAGTCAAGTGTAGGCTCGAAGCAAGCATAGGTCTGTCCAGTAACTGGATTGACGATTTCATCAAGTGTGTAACCAAGCGCGATTTTGGCAGCCATTTTGGCAATCGGATAACCGGTTGCTTTCGAAGCCAAAGCCGAAGAGCGGCTGACACGTGGATTTACTTCGATTACATAATATTGATAGCTTTGCGGATCCAGTGCGAACTGCACGTTGCAGCCACCCTCGATATTCAGCGCACGAATGATTTTGAGTGAAGCGCTGCGCAGCATTTGATATTCACGATCGGATAACGTTTGGCTAGGTGCCACAACGATACTGTCACCTGTATGCACACCTACCGGGTCGAAGTTCTCCATGTTGCAGACAACGATACAGTTGTCGTTCGCATCACGCATAACCTCGTATTCAACTTCCTTCATGCCGGCAATACTTTTCTCCACCAAACATTGTCCGATCGGGCTATAACGAATACCTGCTTTGACAGTCTCAAGCAGCTCTTCTTCGTTGTCGCAGATCCCGCCGCCGGTGCCGCCAAGCGTATAGGCCGGGCGTACAATTAGAGGGAAACCAATTTCCTCAGCGAATTTCATCGCTTCATCTACTGTGGTAATAATAGTGCTCTCTGGTACAGGCTGTTCCAGTTCGCGCATCAGATCACGGAACAAATCGCGATCCTCTGCTTTTTCGATGGACTCAAGCTGGGTACCTAGAAGCTTAACATTCTCTTGCTCTAGTACTCCTGCACGAGCCAATTCTACAGCCATATTAAGACCTGTCTGTCCTCCCAAAGTTGGCAACAAGCCATCTGGGCGCTCCTGACGGATGATGCCAGTTACGAATTCAAGGGTAATCGGCTCGATATAAACTTTATCAGCCATATTGGTGTCAGTCATGATAGTCGCTGGGTTACTGTTGATCAGCACAACTTCGACGCCTTCTTCTTTCAGGGCCTGACAGGCCTGCGTTCCGGCATAGTCAAATTCTGCGGCTTGCCCGATAACAATCGGTCCAGAACCGATTACTAATATTTTTTTAAGCTTTTCATTCTTAGGCATGTTATAGAGCTCCTTTCACGGCTTCAAGCTGTTTTACTGTAGGTTTTGGCGCCGTGATTCTGGCGTTTGCCGCAAGCTGCGCCTGGCGCGAGCTTACAGGTGTGTTAGCTTTATGATCAGCGATCATCTGTAAGAAACGATCGAATAAGTAGCTGCTGTCATGAGGTCCCGGTGCTGCTTCTGGATGGTACTGTACTGAAAACGCAGGATAACGGGTATGTTTAAGTCCTTCAACGGTCTTATCATTATTATTAATGTGAGTAACCTCTAGATCCGTGCTCTTCACAGAGTCTTCATTCACTGTGTAGCCATGGTTCTGAGAAGTAATGAAGCAACGTCCGCTCTCCAATTCTTTAACCGGATGGTTACCGCCACGGTGTCCGAATTTCAGCTTCTCTGTATCCGCGCCACAAGCCAGTGCAAACAGCTGGTGACCTAAGCAGATACCGAAGATTGGGTATTCACCAAGCAATTCTGAGATCGCCTTCACTGCGTGTGGAACGTCTTTCGGGTCCCCAGGGCCGTTGGACAGCTGGATACCATCTGGATTGAGGCGACGAATCTCATCAGCAGTTACGTCATGAGGTACAACTACAACATCACAACCGCGATTGTTCAACTCGCGTAAGATACCAGCCTTCGCTCCGTAATCTACCAGCACGATGCGTTCTTTAGTTCCTGGGCTATTGTACATGCTTGGAGTAGATGTGCGTGCTACCTGATTGCGCAGTTCTTCAATTGAAGTGTCGCCCATCATTTCCATCAATTCCTCTACACGTTTATTAGAGGTAGTCAGAATCGCCTTCATTGTTCCGTAGTGGCGAATAATCCGCGTCAACATCCGGGTATCAATCTCGCTGATTCCAGGAATATCATATTCTTTCAGCAGGTCGTCCACACTGTATTCTGCGCGCCAGTTACTTGGAACTTCTTCATGACGACGCACTACAAAACCGTGTACGAAAGGTCGAACAGATTCGAAATCATCCCGCGTAATCCCGTAGTTCCCGATCAATGGGTACGTCATGGTAACGATTTGCCCGCAATATGAAGGGTCAGACAGCACCTCTTGATATCCTGTAATTCCTGTGTTAAAAACAACCTCGCCTGTCTTTTCACCTTCAGCGCCAAATGCGGTACCTGTAAATAAAGTTCCGTCTTGAAGCAGCAATCTCGCCTGCATTCCCTTCCACTCCTTCATGTTCTGTAGTCTAATACGTATGCCTTGCATGCCTTCCGGAGTGTACGCGCTCAAATTGCTGATCCGCAAAGATCAGCAATTTCGCCTCACCAGTCCGCTAGTTTTTCTCAGTCCATACGGCTTTGCCGTCCACCCAAGTTTTTACCGGCCAACCCTTAAGCTTCCAGCCGCCAAAAGGAGTGTTACGTCCTTTGCTTGCGAAGGAACTTGGGTCTACTTCTTTTTCCTGCTCCAGATCGATCAGTGTCAAATCTGCAGGAGCTCCGATCTCCATAACCCCGGTGTTCAATCTGAATACCCGTGCAGGATCGGCAGTCATTCTTTGTACTAGTAAGGATAAATCCCATTTTCCGGTTTCTACAAACGCTGTGTATAAGAGTGGGAAAGCTGTCTCGAATCCAACGATACCAAAAGGTGCCAGCTGCATTCCTTTTGCTTTCTCTTCCTCACTATGTGGCGCATGATCTGTAACAATCATATCTAGTGTGCCATCAAGCAACCCTTCGATACACGCCTCAACATCGCGGCGGGAGCGCAGCGGCGGGTTCATTTTCCAATTGGCATCCAGGCCTGGAATATCGTCTTCAGCAAGAAGCAAGTGATGCGGACATACCTCAGCAGTTACTTTAATACCGATCTCTTTTGCTTGGCGAATCAGCCGCACCGACTGTTCAGTACTGACATGGCATACATGGTAATGAACGCCTGTCGCTTCTGCCAGCAAAATATCGCGTCCAACATGGATCGCTTCTGACTCATTCGGAATTCCTTTGAGGCCATGCTTCTTAGCGAACTCACCTTCAGCTACACAGCAGCCCTCAACCAGCGAGTTATCTTCGCAGTGAGCAATGACTGGCATATCGAGCGATGCTGCGATGTTCATTGCATCTTTCATCATTTGAGCACTTTGTACGCCCACACCGTCGTCTGTATAACCAATAGCTCCAGCTTCTTTGAGCGCCGCAAAATCCGTCAACTCACGTCCGAGCTCATTTTTCGTAATGGCTGCATAAGGAAGCACTTTAACTAGTCCTGCTTCACGCGCCTTGTCTTTCACAAATTGCACGATCTCCGGGCTATCTGTCACCGGACGAGTATTTGGCATACATGCAATGGTTGTAAATCCGCCTTTAGCAGCTGAGCGACTTCCGGTTTCCACTGTTTCCTTGTGTTCAAATCCCGGTTCACGCAAGTGCACATGCATATCAATGAGTCCCGGAATAAGCAGCTTACCTTCAGCATCAATGATCTCCGTGGCTTCTCCGATAGCTTCATTTCCGTCGATTATAGCCGAGATCACACCATCCTGTAGTTCGATGTGTTTGCGCTCAAGCAAGCCTTCCTTATTCAATACGCTGGCGTTTCTAATAATCACTGTCATGATTCTACCTTTACCCTCAGATCACAGCTGCGGGCCCTCTCGTTATTATATAATAAAAATTCATCTTTGTGTATATTTATTAGTCTCTATACGTTAGCATTCTGTAAGCTTATAGTAAAGCTCTTTCGAGAACCGCCATCCGGACCGGTACGCCATTAGACATTTGCGGGAAAATCCGCGATTGACTGCACTCTACTACTGCATCATCAATCTCTAGATTCCGGTTAACCGGAGCTGGATGCATAATGATTGTGTCTTTGGCGAGCTTAGCTGCCCGCTCTTCTGTTAGACCATAGTGGCTACGGTAATCTTCAGCAGACAGCTTAATGCCGGAAGTATGGCGCTCAAGCTGTACTCGAAGCATCATTACTACATCCGCTTTAAGAGCTTCTTCCATAGTTACGTAAGGCGCATACTCCATAAGCTCAGGAGCCTTCATATTATCCGGTGCGCAGAACTGCACCTTGGCTCCCATTTTCGTAAGCCCCCAGAGATTAGAACGCGCTACGCGGCTATGCATAATGTCCCCAATGATGGAGACTGTCAGGCCTTTTAGTTCCCCAAAGGTTTTGGTCATGGTGTATAAATCAAGCAGCGCCTGCGTAGGATGTTCATTGTTACCGTCGCCCGCATTGATAAGCGGTATGGACACCTTCTCAGCTAACTGCTGCAGCACACCTGCAGGCTTCAAACGCACAACTCCGGCATCGATCCCCATCGATTCCAGTGTGCGCACTGTATCGTAGATCGACTCCCCTTTTTCTACACTAGAAGCTGCAGCCGTAAAATTAAGTACTTGCGCACCTAGTCGTTTCTCTGCCATCTCGAAAGAGAAGCGTGTGCGTGTGCTGTTCTCAAAAAACATGTTAGAAATAAAATGGGAGTTCAAGATGGGCGTCAGCTTTTCACTTTGATTGTCCCAAAATGCTGTTCTGTCAAGCAGTTGGATAATTTCCGACCGGTCAAGCTCTTTGATTCCCAGCAGACTACGTTCCTTTACCTTGGTAAGTGTCATGATGTTATCGTTCCTCCCGGTTTGAAATAATGTAGACCTCATCTTTGCCGTCGTATTCCTTCAGCGCCACTTCAATCTGCTCGTGCTTTGAGGTAGGTACATTCTTACCGATGTAGTCCGGCCGGATCGGCAGCTCGCGGTGTCCGCGGTCAGCCAGTACTGCCAGTTGAATCATTCGTGGGCGTCCGCAATCCATCAAAGCGTCCATCGCCGCGCGGATGGTGCGTCCGGTGTAAAGTACATCATCGAACAAAATGACTTTCTGATCATGGATGCCAGCACTTCCTGAAGTAATAACGACGTTACTCTTCACTACTGCTTCACTGCCTTCCACTTCACGATCATCCCGGTAATGTGTGATATCCAGCTCACCGTATGGAATCTCGACGCCTTCAATCTCCTTGATGCGCTCAGCGATACGCTGTGCCAGATACACACCTCGTGTCCGAATGCCGACCAGCAGACAATTTTCGATACCTTTGTTCTTCTCCAAAATCTCATGAGCAATACGCGATAAGGCCCGGCGGATCGCCGTTTCATCCATAATGACATTTTTCTCAGTAACCATAATCTTGTCACCCTCCAGCTTGTTCGCCTATTCAAGTTCCCGGAAATCAAAAAACTCCTTGCCTATAACAGGCAAGGAGTGAAATCCGCAGATGAGGAAGATGACGGCCGCGCGCATAAAAAGACAGTTCCGTATTTACACACGGATACCTTTCTAAGAGTCGCGAACCTCGATTCACGTTACCTTGCCAGCCTCACAGGACTGAATTAAAGGCGCTATTCATTTAACAAGAATTATGACAGAACAACCCCCTCATGTCAACTTTCTCTGCCTAAACTTTTGCACTTCTCTTCCTTACTTCTATTAACAACAAGGGGAAAGCGGTACTCAGTATATCTGCATAAAAAACGAGGCTGAACCCAAATAGCCGTTTCATCGCTTTTTGGACAGCCTCGTTTATGTTCTTAACACTACTTGATGTCCAAATGGTTCAAGAGGCGCACCTAGTAATGCTGAAAATGATGCAATTGGTGAGGTTCTTATATAGTAATTAGGGAATTTCTCCCTGAAAGTCAGTGATTTCTGTTCATCAGACTTGTAATTAGGGAAAACTTCCCTAATTGTTGGCCGATTCAGTGATTAATATAGAAAACCCCCTGATTATTAGGGAGTTTTTCCCTGGTTTCGTAAATTCAGAGCGAATATCGGCTAATTTCAGGGAGTTTTTCCCTAATTAGTTTATAACCCACTCTTTACTTCGCACAAACACAGAACGCATATAGCTCACCACACAAGTCCACCACACAAGTCCGCCACACAAGTCCACTGCACAAATTCCACCGTCACAGCTACCACAAATCATCTACTGCAAGCTGTACGAAAATCACACACAGCCATTCATCCACCACCCACCCCAATAGTACAGAACACGACACGCGGCTTATAGTCATAAGGCACAGCAACATCCACATTTCCTATTCCATAAAAAAGAAGCTGCCCCAAAGTAGAATTCACTACTTTTCGGACAGCCTCATTAATTTCAATAACAATGCTTAAAACTCAAATTCCACATCGCTAAGACGTCTTTGAATTTCAGAGATGACACGTCTCTCTTCCTCTTCACCTTTAGCAATAAAGGTAACGGAGAAACGAACAAACGGACCTGCATCATCCCAAGGCACAGTGGAGATCAGCTTCTCACGAATCAGGAATTGGGAGAAATCTTCACCGGATTCAAAGCGACGGCCGTCTTTGATTCCCTTAGGTGCAGCGACATACAGGAAGAAGGAACCTTTTGGCTTCTCAGCTTTAAAGCCGAGGCTGTTCAGTGCATCAACCAGCAGGTTGTGACGACGGGAGTATTTATCCGCAATCGCTTCAGTAATCTCCGGATGAGCAAGACCATAAGCCGCTGCTTTTTGAATCGCGATAAATTGGCCGGAATCGTTATTATCCTTCACATCGCTGAAAGCTTTAACCACTAGCGGATTGCCAGCCACAAAACCAATTCTCCAGCCCGTCATATTGTAAGACTTAGAAAGAGAATGCAGCTCTACACCCACATCCTTTGCACCTGGTACGGAGAGGAAGCTAAGTGGCTTCAAACCGTCATAGGTCAAGGCAGCATAAGGAGCATCATGAATAACCACTACATCGTATTTTTTCGCCCATGCAACGACCTCAGCAAAAAACTCAGGAGTGGCACTAGCACCCGTTGGATTGTTTGGATAGTTTAGATAAAGAAGCTTAGCTTTACGAGCAATGTCTTCCGGAATTTCATTCAGATCTGGAAGAAATTTGTTCTCCTTCTTCAGCTCCACCGTAAATACTTGTCCACCCAAATATTTAGTATGTGTACCCAAGACTGGATAACCCGGCACGGTCATAATCGTGATATCACCTGGATTGATGAAACAAGATGGCAACATAGCCAGCGCAGGCTTCGATCCGATGGAGTGAACTACCTCCGTATCTGGATCAATACCTTCCACCCGGAAAACTTCCCGCAAATATTCAGCAGCAGCAGTCTTGAATTCGGCAATTCCGTTGTCCGCATATCCGCGGTTTTCTTCCTTCGCTGCTTCTTCAGCAAGCTTAGCTACGATACCCGCATCAGCCATCTCATCCGGCTCGCCTACGCCCATATCAATTAGTTCAATGTTTGGAAAATCCTGTTTTGCGGATGCTTTAGCACGTTTGATTTTCTCGAATTTATAAATCGAAGTGTCTTTGCCATAATCGGCACCGCCGATGCGGTCTGCAAAATTAGTCTGAATGAAGCTATCTTGGTATTGTTCAATACTCATACTGTCATCTCATCTCCTGAATATCTATTCTACTTTTAAAAGAAACGGCTTCGCCGTCCCTTGGATGGCGTATGTTTCCGGATATCCGTTTCATTATAAAAATAAGGATAAAGAATAAGGCATTACCCTTTCTTTATCCTTATGTTTTTAAATATGCCGTAAAGTAGTGTTCAATACCATAGACTAATTATCACTTCATTTGTACTTATCTGCTGCGTAGTGTGAACAGGACTTCTTCCATGTCCTCCGGAATAGGTCTGCTGAATTCTTTATATTCACCTGTGGTAGGATGAATAAATCCGAGCACCGCCGCATGCAACGCTTGTCCATTCATCGTAGTGCCCTTGCTGCGTCCATATATCGGATCGCCTACAAGTGGATGGCCAATGAACTTCATATGTACCCTGATCTGATGCGTGCGGCCAGTCTCCAGCTGCAGCTCCAGCAGTGTACAATCTCCGAAGCGTTCCATTACTGTAAAATGGGTCACGGATTTTTTGCTGTTCTTTTCGGTTACTGTGTATAGCTTGCGATCATGTGGATCTCTGCCAATCGGTGCGTCAACAGTGCCCTTATCATGCGACAAGTTGCCGTGTACGACTGCAATATATCGGCGCGTAACACTATGCTCTTTAAGCTGTGCGGCAAGTGAGGCATGACTGGCATCATTCTTAGCCACCATGATAAGACCAGAGGTATCCTTATCGATCCGATGTACAATGCCTGGACGAATCTCACCGTTAATGCCGGACAGATCCTTACAGTGATACATCAGCGCATTTACCAAGGTGCCTGCCGGATGTCCCGCAGCTGGGTGCACAACCATGCCCCGAGGTTTATTAATCACAATGACATCGCTGTCTTCATATACAACTTCAAGAGGAATGTTCTCCGCGATCAAATCCGTTACTTCTGCTTCAGGGACAACAACGCTAACCACGTCGCCTTCCGATAGCTTATAATTGGCTTTCACTGGCTTGCCATTAACCGTAACGTTACCGCCGCTGATCCACAGCTGCACCTGAGAACGGGAAATTTCATCTTCCCATGATTCCGTAATATATTTATCGATTCGCTCCCGCGCGTTCTCTGCCGAAACGGTCCATTCCGTGACGTCCCTCTCTTCTTCGCTCGTAGATGCCGCTTGGTGATTGACGTCTTTATTCAAATCATTCATTCCCTTCTCTTACTTCCTTTGCTTCTTTTACTTCTTTTATTTCTGTAATTTCTTCGCCGTTTTTAAGGTCACGAAAAGAATCCAGAAGAATCAATCCAACCCCAATGACGATACAAGAATCCGCCACATTAAAAATCGGGAAGCTATAGCTCCCAAAATTGAACAGAAGGAAATCAACAACCTCACCATTGATTATCCGGTCCAGGAAGTTACCGATAGCTCCACCCAGTACAAGCCCTAGGGCAACAGATAACAGCTTCCGCGAGTGTCTAGTCTTGTTCAAATACCAAACGATACCACTAACCACTACAACCGTAACTAGAAAGAAGAACCATTGCTGACCTTCGAGAATCCCAAAAGCAGCCCCGCGATTGCGATGAGAGGTAATCAGGAAAAAATCTCCGATCACAGAAATCTGTTCTCCGATCTCCAGACGTGTAGCAATGAGATACTTTGTCCCTTGATCCACCAAAAATACAATAAGAGCAATCAAATAGTACACCACAGAAGTTGTCACTCCGTTCTTATTTTTCCCGCTAAATGCGGTACGAATACTGTTTAAAGACTTGTATATTGTAGCACAGCCCTTAAAGAATCGTCTATTGCGGGACATCCGCTAAGTTCAATCTTGGGGACTATTTTCCAGCGGTAAAATCCCTGCTCTCCGGTCAACCTAACAGAAGAACCATCCGGTGTTATCCGGCAAGTCGGAATGATTCTTATAAAAGGTACAGAAAGGAGCTTTCTCATTATGACGCACCTGACAGTACAGCAGCTCTCAGAGCTACGTGCACGATTGGAAAAAGATCGGGATACGATTCAGCGCAGGCTTCAGAATAATGAGCATTACGGCTTAGATGAATCCATGCGGGATGGTTCCGGAGAACTTTCCGAGAATGACAACCATCCAGGAGATGCAGCCACCGATTTGTATAATCGCTCCATGGACATTTCACTGTTAGAACGGGACGAGCATGAGCTGGACGATATTGAAGCTGCTTTATCCGCTATGGATAATGGCACTTATGGGATATGCAAGGCTAGTGGTGAGCCGATCCCTTTTGAACGTTTATCTGCCATCCCTTCCACACTTTATTGTAAAGAGCACAACCCGCGGCAAAACGCACCTTTCACTCGTCCAGTGGAAGAGGAGCTGTTATCTCCACCTTTCGGACGCACCAGTCTGGATGAGCGCGACGATCAAAACGGTTTTGACGGCGAGGATGCCTGGCAGATTGTTGAAAGCTGGGGTACCTCGAATTCTCCCGCCATGGCGGAGGGCAACAATATTGATTCTTATAATGATATGGAGATTGAAGCCGATGAGCTGGAAGGCTGCGTAGAGCCTTGGGAGAACTTTATCGCCACTGATATCACGGGCAACAATCTGATTGTAGTGCCGGGACGGAGCTACCAGCGTTATTTGGACAGTGACGAGGCAACCCATAGTCTTGATCCTCTCGAGGAAGACTAAACACAGATGTCCCATACACAAAATCATTTAAACGGCGTACTGTTCCAGTTTTAAGGAATGGTTCGCTGTTTTTAATCTTAACGTTTCGATGGCTATTTGAATTCTAGCTGACGCTGTACGATCCGCACAATATCCGCAATATAATCCCCAATGATCGGTAGATTGAGCGCGCCTAGTCCCTGAAGGATGTAAATAATCGTTGCCGCAAAAAAAGTAAAACCCAGTGCGATCCCAACTCCCCGAGCTGCTCCAAATAAAATATTTCTCCAAATCAACCGCCAAGGTGAATATAGCAGATCCGTATATTGATAAATTCGGGATTTTTCCAAAATATGAGCCCACTCAAAGGTCAATCGGTACATCGTATTCATTTTTTCTTCCAGCGGAATATCCTCGGGATTACGCGGATCTGCTGTTAGATACTCAGGATTAACTTCAGGAAAAGCCTTATTCTCCTTTTCCTTGTCTGGGTTATTCTTATTGCCGGATGTCTTAATGGAGATTCTCCTCTTGTTTCCCTCCACAGCTACGGCTCCTCTCCTATGTCTTTCCTTCGCTACAAAGTAAACGAGCCCGGCCAAAGAGAATTCATCTCCTTAAGCTCGGGACTCGTTAGTTTTGCGCCGAAATATAAAGACTATATTTCCCGCATAAACGGAAGATCTCCGTTTACACTTATGCCGCTAGTATATGCTGTTTTGGGACAGGTAATGCAGAATTATGCTTCGATATGGATACCGATGGATTTATCACCGACTTCTACCGTCTCAAAAGCATGTTCTCCATCAAAATCAACCGTAGTCACAAGTACATTGTCTCGCAGTACATTGTCAAATGCTGTAACAGCTGCTTTTAGCTCATCGTCTAACTTCAAAGTGAGTGCGATCCGTTTCTCGATCGGCAGATCCAGACGTTTACGGTAATCTTGAACCGCACGAATGATCTCACGAACCCAGCCTTCTTGTTCAAGCTCAGGCGTGATTTCGGTATTGAGCGCAACCGTAACTCCATATCCGGAAGCTGCGGCGAAACCTGCTTTGGCTTGTTTTTCAACAAGCAGCTCTTCAGAAGTGATTACAAGCTCTTCACCTTCAGGTGTCGCAATCGCGATTGAGCCGTCTTGCACCGCTTTACGGGTAGAGTCACTATCCATAGCTTTCAGAAAGCCTTGCAGGAAGCCTACGTTTTTACCGTATTTTTTACCGGCAACCTTAAGATTCAGCTTGAGTGTGAAATCAACAAATCCGCTGTCACTGTTCTCCAGCACGATGTTCTTGATGTTGATCTCGTCTTTGATGATCTCTTCATACTCAGACAAATGGAAGTCACGGTTCATCGAAACGATCAGCTCGGACAGCGGTTGACGATTCTTAATGCCTGTTTCGTTACGTACGTTACGCGCCAGCTCAACGATCTGTCTTGCACTTTCCATATCCTCTTCCAGCTCTTTATCGATCAAGTTCTCGTCAGCAACCGGGTAGTCTGCCAAATGCACACTTTCTCCGCCGCCAAGGTTCGTGAAGATATCTTCGGACAACATCGGTGTAAATGGAGCCATCAAAGTCGCTGTCGCCAAAAGCACATGAGTCAACGTACGGTAAGCATCCAATTTATCTTCACCTAGACCACTACCCCAGAAGCGGTCACGGGAACGACGGATATACCAGTTGCTCAGCTCATCCACAAAGTTCTCAATCGCTCTAGACGTATTCACGAAGTCATTTACCGCAAGTCCTTTATCCACCAAAAGAATCAAGCTGTTCAGATGGGACAGGATCCAGCGGTCCAGCTTATGTTTTGATACCTTAAAAGGATGATCGGCTGGGTCGTATCCATCGATGCCCGCATAAAGCGTTAAGAAGGCATGTGTGTTCACCAGCGTATCCACTACTTTAGATTTTGTCTCACCTACAAGACCACGCGAGAAACGTTTATTATTCCACGGTGCACTGTCGGACAAAATAGCCCAACGGAATGCATCCGTGCCGTAATCGTTCATGATTTCCCAAGGATCAATAACATTGCCTTTGGATTTGGACATTTTTTGACCATTCTCATCGAGGATATGACCGTGAGCAATAACTGCTTTATATGGAGCTTTACCCTTAAACAAGGTGGATACTGCAAGCAAGCTGTAGAACCATCCGCGGGTCTGGTCGATCCCTTCACAGATCATATCTGCCGGGTACTGATCATTCAGCTTATCCTCGTTCTCAAATGGATAATGGCTTTGTGCAAAAGGCATTGAGCCACTGTCGAACCATACGTCGATCACTTCCGATGTGCGAACCATCTCTGCACCTTCGCTAAACGGACTGCGCAGCTTGATCTTATCCACGAAAGGTTTATGCAGCTCGATATCTTCCGGAACATCACCAATCGCCATCGCTCTTAGCTCTTCAATGCTGTGTGGTGCAAACTCTTTGCCCGTTTCTTGACATACCCAGACGTTGAGGGGTGTACCCCAATAACGGTTACGGCTGATATTCCAGTCAACCAGTTCATCCAAGAACTTCCCGAAACGACCTTCACGTACATGCTCAGGGTACCAAGCCACACTGTTGTTGTTAGCAATCAGCTGATCTTTGATCGCTGTAGTGTTGATGAACCAGCTGTCTGTTGCGTAATACAAAAGTGGTGTATCACAACGCCAGCAGAACGGATAGCTATGCTCGTATTTCTCTTTACCGTAAAGCAATCCTTTTTCAGACAAAACCTTAATGATATCCAGATCGCAATCCTTAACAAAACGTCCCGCAAAATCAGAAACTACATCCGTATACTTACCGGAATTATCAACCACATTTACGAAGCTGATGCCATTCTCACGGCAAGTCTTGTAGTCATCTTCACCATGTGCTGGTGCCATGTGTACGATCCCTGTACCACTGGAATCTGTAACGAAAGAAGCACCTACGATAACATTACTTTTCTCTGCCTTAATATATCCGAATGGAGGTGCGTAAGTTTTACCGATAAACTCGGAACCTTTATGTGTAGAAAGGACTGTGTGCTCGCCTTTCATTACTTCTTCGACCAAGTTTTTAGCAACGATGTACACACCATCTTCTTGTTGCACACGTACATAATCCATGTCCGGGTTCATAGCTAGCGCCATATGGGCTGGCAAGGTCCAAGGTGTTGTCGTCCAAGCCAATACGTAGTCTCCGCTGTCATCCAGCTTGAACTTCGCAGTTGCACTGAGATCCTTAACGGTTTTGTAGCCTTGGGCAACTTCATGCGAGCTTAATGTAGTCTGGCAGCTCGGGCAATACGGGCTAACACGGTGTCCGCGGTAAAGCAACCCGTTCTCATGCACTGTAGCCAAGATGTTCCATACACTTTCGATATAGGTGTTATCCAAGGTTACGTAAGGATTATCTAAATCCGTCCAGTATCCGATTGCTTCTGTAAATTCACGCCATTGCTTCTCATAACCGAAGACGCTGTCTTTACATTCCTGGATGAATTTTTCTACGCCATATTCCTCAATCTCTTGTTTACCGGAGATGCCAAGCTTCTTTTGTACGCCTAGTTCTACTGGCAGACCGTGTGTATCCCAGCCTGCTTTACGTACTACGCGGTAACCTTTCATTGTCTGGTAACGACCGATGAAATCCTTGATTACCCGTCCCAGCACGTGTCCGATATGCGGCGCACCGTTTGCTGTTGGCGGACCTTCATAGAATACATAGTTTGGACGTCCCTCACGGTTCTCCATGGACTTGCGGAACGTATTCTCTTCGTTCCATTTCTTCAATATGCGGACATCTCTTGCCCGCGCCTTTTCTCTGACATCTACTTTTTGCATGTGATGGTCAATCCTTTCATGGATTAGTCTATAAAGCTCTTTTCGATCCTTGGGCGATCCTGGCAGCAGCTGCCACTTCTTTGCCCTGGCACCCGAGCTGCGATCCCGTAGGGCAGCAATCGCTCGGGGCGCCATTTCGCGACCTTGCGCAGCTGGTCGCGCACCGCTCTTGCCCTGGCTCCCGAGCCGCGATCCCGTTAGGGCAGCAATCGCTCGGGGCGCCAATGAGCGACCTTGCGCAGCTGGTCGCGCACCGCTCTTGCCCTGGCTCCCGAGCCGCGATCCCGTAGGGCAGCAATCGCTCGGGGGCTTCGGCGGCATTGCGCAGCAACCGCCCCTTCTTTCCGGGCACCCGAACCGTGATCCCGTTAGGGCAGCAATCGCTCGGGGTGCCAATGAGCGACCTTGCGCAGCTGGTCGCACCGCTCTTGCCCTGGCTCCCGAGCCGCGATCCCGCAGGGCAGCAATCGCTCGGGGCGCCATTTCGCGACCTTGCGCAGCTGGTCGCGCACCGCTCTTGCCGTTAAGGCCCCGCAGGCGAACCCGCCAGGGGAGCCTAAGAAGGGCCGCTCGTTCAGCCACATGAGTCCGTTTGTTTCCACCACCGTACCTATTTGCACGAGGCTTTACTTTGCGGGTGTCCAGAGGGCGGCAGCCCTTGGGGTCCCCCTTAGAAAGGGGGATTTAGGGGGATGGCCGCCCCGGAACAACAAAATAAGCGTCATCCCACCCCCAAAGGGGCGAGACGACGCTCGCGATACCACCCTAATTCTGCGCATGAGCACATCCTTAAGGGGAGTGTATTCAGCACAATCTCAGTCCTGCGCGTAAATCTTGTGCACAGGTCCGGTGTAACGTCCGGCAGACGGTTAAGCTTACGCACGATCAACGCTTCAGCTTAACTTCTAGGGGAAGATCTTCCGGCAGGGCTCGAACAATCGGCTCTCAGCAATCGCCGACTCTCTGGAGAACGTTACCTTGTCGTACTTGTCCCGTCATCGAATACATATAAACATTATACAGATATGTTCTATTTATAGACTTTTTGAATCTAAATGTCAACAGCCATTCGCCCAATCTAGCTATTAAGGACGTACTTGCGCATGGAGTTCACTTTATTATGGTCTATTTTATCGGAAAATAAAAATAGAGGGAATAGCTCCCTCTATTTAGCCAATTATCGTCTGAAACCTTTAGATGCGATGAAGAACATCATCCTTGAAGGCTACGTTCTCGCTCGCCTCACGACTCTCTAAGGCATTCCAGTCATCCTGTGATAACAGCTCCAGCTGAGCTTCCACTAATGTCCGGAAACGAGTGCGATAGATCGAAGCTTGCTTACGCAATTCTTCAGTCTCAATAGCAACCTTACGGGATTTGGATAACGCTTCGTTAATAATCCGATCGGCGTTTTTCTCCGCTTCCTTGATAATGAGCTGGGATTCCTTCTTGGAGTTGTTCTTCACATCATCCGCCGCTTCCTGAGCGACTAAGATCGTCTTCGATAAACTTTCTTCAATATTCACAAAATGATCCAGACGCTCTTGAATAGACAAAAGCTGATTCTGCAGTTCCTTGTTCTCACGGATGACGCTTTCGTAATCCTTGATCACTTGATCTAGAAATTCGTTGACCTCGTCCTCATCATAACCGCGAAGTCTCCGAGAAAACTCCTTGTTATGTATATCGAGCGGTGTTAATGGCATGCTGTGCACCTCCTAGAAATTTCGGACCTTCTTTATCTCTATATCGCAACTAAGCGGCAGACAAAGAAGAAAGACTGTACTTCAAGTAAAGGCAGAAGGTGTTTCTGTGTTCCGCCTGCCATTTATGGTCCGCCTCTTCTTTAAAGTATCGGCGTCCAGCTTTAAAAATGTTTGATTCCCTCGAAATAATCAATTTCGACAAGTAAGACCGTATTCCTGCAAGGGATTCACACAAATTTACCAATCTGAACACGGTATCGGCCCTTTTTCGTCAAACTGCCGACCTCTAGCACCTTGAAGCGACCGAAACCTTGAATAGATACCATGTCACCATCCTTAAGACTGCAGGATGGGTCTTCCTCCACTTTCCAGTTTACCCGAACGCGTCCAGCCTTGATGGGAGCAAGAATTTTGCTTCGGCTAAGCCGTGTTACATCTGCGGCAATGCCATCCAATCGCAGGGACGCTACAGTCAAATCCATCACTTCCAGCTTAACCTCACTATTACGCAAGGCGGAAAGGGGTAATACTTCCGTACTTACCTGTATCCGGTGCACTCCAGTTAAATTCATAGCTAAATAATCTGCAATATCAGCAGCGACTACAACATGACAACCATCGTCCAGAACATGAATATCACCGATTTTGCCTCGTTTAACGCCCAGCCCCAGAATAGAACCCATGTAGTCCCCGTGCTCCAAGGCCAGAAACTTCTGCTCCCCTGAGGTTATCGCAAGCACCTTCAGCTCCATGTCTTCCTGATCCAGATCACGATAATCAGGGGCGACAAGCGCTCGCTTCCGCTCTGCCTCAGCATGTCCACCCTCCCATTTAACAATCACGTCAGGATGGCGGTTAACTAAAGTTTGCAGAATAAAACCTTGGCGGGGATCGAGAAATTCAGTTAATTTAGTCTCATGATATTCTCCAGCGTTGGTAACCCATTCAAAGGCCTTGTCCACAAATTGACGTTCATCGGGATGAAAATGCCCGTAAACTTCGTTCTTCATCACAGATGCCTAAAAAATCAAATGCAGGATAGATTTAAGTCCGCCTGCTGCGAATTCCAAGACAAGTAATGCAATGATTGGAGAGATATCAAGTGTACCGAAGAGCGGTGGAATAAACCGTCTGAAAGGTGTTAAATACGGCTCTACGAGTTTGCTTAGCAGTTCTCCAATGAAGTTATCACGAACGTTGGGTAACCAGGACATTAGCACATAGAAAATAATCATGTAAAAATAGATATTAAACAAAATATCGATAATGTAATCAATTTGAAGCAAAGCCCATTCACCTCATTCTGTTATAGTCTTGATCGTCACCTAGGATTTCTGTAATGGAGCCTTGAATTTCAACAGTATCTGGAGTGCACATAAATATATTGCCCCCAATTTTAGAGATTCCTCCCCCAAGGGCATAAACAGTTCCACTGAGAAAATCAATAATTCTCATTGCTTGATCATTGCGAACACGCTGCAGGTTAATTACTACCGTCCGATGCGAACGGAGATGATCAGCAATCTCCTGTGCCTCATCATATGAACGTGGTTCATATAATACAACCTTGACATTTTTTTGCGAATGGATACTGACAACGTTGCCCCTTTGATTTTTGCGGGTTTCTACAGGGGCCGGCTCATACTCATCCTCTTCGTGGATTTGCTCCCGCTCCACAACTTCCTCTTCCTCCTGCAAGCCCAAAAAACTCATAAATCGGTTCATAACGCTCATCACGATCCCTCCTAATGGCCTACTAACACCGTACCCAGGCGTACCCAGGTAGCTCCTTCCTGTATCGCCACTTCAAAATCATTCGACATTCCCATGGACAGCTCCGTAATCGGCTCAGGTGTCAAAGCAAGTTGATTAAGCTCATCGCGCAGCTCACGAAGTCCGCGAAATACAGGACGGGTAAGCTCTGGATCACCTTCTAAAGGTGCCATCGTCATAAGTCCAATTACCTTAACGCGGTCCAAACTAGCGATTTCACGTAAAAATCCAGGTACTGCCTCAGGTGACAGACCGAACTTCGTATCTTCGCCAGAGATATTCACTTGAAGAAACACATTCACTTCCTGATCGGCGGCAAGCGCCTTTTTGTGTAATTCTTGCGCCAGAGACATCCGGTCCAAAGAGTGTATATATTGAAATTTTCCAATAACGTCTTTAACCTTATTGGTTTGCAAATGCCCGATAAAATGCCATGTCCCCTTGTCCCCTAAAACCTTCCATTTGTGCTCAGCATCCTGCCAGCGACTCTCGGCAATATGCTCTAGTCCTGCCTCCAATACGGAGGATACCATTTCCAGAGAAACATATTTCGTCACTGCAATTACCTTGACGTCATTACGATCCCGGCCGCTTGCCGCGCAGGCACGTGCTACACGTTCCTCTACCTCAGCAATTCTCTCCTGCAGTGTTAAAGACAACTTTCAACTCTCCTTTATTCCGATCCAGCTCGTCATTCTGCCTGTAATACCGTTTTCTTTGCGATATGAAAAAAACAAATCACGATTACAGCTTGTACACCATGTTGTACATTCGATATGAGTCGGCAATATTCCTGCTTTTATCATAATGCGTCGATTCATTTCTTTCAAGTTTAGCAAGTATTTACTCTGATCAGTCTCTGAGGCTCTGTAAAGCTCCACAGCATCGAAAGTTTCTATACCCTCATTCAAGCTGCCCTCCAACTGGCGAACATGCTCCATCACATAATCATCCACCTCATAACAGCAGTCGCCAATGGATGGACCGATCGCTGCCACAATATCATGTGGATTGCTGCCGTATACCGTTTGCAGCTTATTCACCATGGCTGCGGCAATCTGAGCCACCGTCCCTTTCCAGCCTGCATGCGCAAGACCGACGACTCTACGCACGGGATCATAAAAATAAAGGGGCACACAATCCGCATAAAAAGAAGTCAACAAAACCCCGGGCACATCCGTCAGCAGACCGTCCGTGGCTTGAAATGCCGATGCTCTGTCCTGTTGTCCCCGCCCACGGTCTACTTCCCTTACCACAGCTATCTCTGCCCCATGGGTTTGTTCTCCACAGGTCCATGCTTCCGGTTTGAAATCAAGAGCTTCGGCAAGCGCTCTCCGATTGCTCAGGACAGCTTCAGGAGCATCCCCAACGTGAAACGCACAATTCAGGCTGTCATAGGGCGCCTTGCTAGCCCCTCCCTGTCTACCAGTAAACCCCGCTGTAATCTCGTTATGCTCCACTCGCCACGGCTCCAGATGGAGCAGCATAAGCATTTCTTTCCCCTGCACAAACGGTTCCATTTCCTCACCTCCGCCTTAGTGTACCACATGTAAATACCCGTACAAAGTGACGCTTAAGCCAGATCGCCTAAATTCTTAAATAAAAAAACAAAAAACGCACCTAATTAATAAGTGCGCCGTTCGCTGCGATCTCCCCGCTCCAGATACATCGTTTCCCGCTCTTCCTGTCCCGGAGACATCCGTGACTCTTCAATCTTCACGAGCACTACATCGGACCCGATCTTGACTATATTCCGCCATGGAATAATCAAATCTGTCCCGCCTCCGAACAATCCCATAAACCGTGTGTATCCGGGTATAACGATGGCATCTATGACACCACGGCGCAAATCAAGCTCCAGATCACTAATCTGCCCCAGCCGCTTGCCATCTACAATGTTGATAACATCCTTCGTCTGAAAATCAGAGATCTTCATTTTTTTGGCAGACCCTTGATAATCCTCGTTCATCTCACCACCCCTGTACAATCCGACCTATAGTCCAATATATGATACGGAAGCTTGTCTACATTCATTAAAAAGAGGAGATCGCCCAAAATCCTTAACCCGGATTCTGGAATATCTCCTCATGGCTACTGCTCTAAGATTTCACGTGTTTTTGCATTTGCTGAATCGCAGATTTCTCCAGACGTGAGACCTGTGCCTGTGAAATGCCAATCTCGTCTGCGACCTCCATCTGTGTTTTCCCTTCGAAAAACCGCATGGATAAAATTCGTTTCTCCCTTTGTCCTAACTTACGCATCGCTTCACGTAATGCAATTTCTTCGATCCACGACACATCCTTATTCTTATCGTCGCTAATCTGGTCCATTACATAAATAGGATCGCCGCCGTCATGATAGATCGGCTCGAATAAGGACACTGGATCCTGAATGGCATCAAGAGCAAATACAACATCTTCCTTCGGCACACCCAGCGCTTCTGATATTTCGAATATCGTCGGTTCCCGCGAGTTCTGATTGGTCAGACTATCACGTACCTGGAGCGCCTTGTAGGCGATATCTCTGAGAGAACGTGATACCCGAATCGGGTTGTTATCACGCAGGTAACGCCGAATCTCACCGATAATCATCGGAACTGCATATGTGGAGAATTTAACGTTTTGTGATAAATCGAAATTATCAATGGCTTTCATCAGACCGATGCAACCCACCTGGAACAAATCGTCAACAAATTCTCCCCTATTATTGAACCTCTGGATAACGCTTAGAACAAGTCTAAGATTACCGTTTACCAATTTCTCTCTGGCGGATCGCTCGCCCTGCTGCTGCAGCGAAGTGAACAGTTGCCGCATTTCCACATTCGTTAGAACAGGCAGCTTAGCAGTATCCACACCGCAAATCTCGACTTTATTACGGGTCATGATGATTTACCTCCCAAGGAGAAACATTACTGTACATTATCTCCCGGGCTCGCCATTTTATTCCTTGCTAATTTCACCTTACACCATCTTGTTAAACTCCTTGCGCAGCCGCTTGATAATTCTTTTCTCCAGCCGCGAAATATAAGATTGGGAGATGCCAAGCAGATCGGCCACATCTTTTTGTGTCTTTTCTTCGCCTCCGCGCAGGCCAAATCTCAGCTCCATAATGAGTCTTTCCCGGTCACTCAGCTTTTCCAGTGCCTTTTGCAGCAGCTTGCGATCAACCTGTTCTTCTATGTTCCGATAAATGGTATCATTTTCCGTTCCTAATACGTCAGAAAGCAATAATTCATTGCCATCCCAATCAATATTAAGCGGCTCATCAAAAGAAACCTCACTCCGTGTCTTGCTGTTCCGCCGCAGATACATCAAGATTTCATTCTCTATGCAGCGGGATGCATAAGTAGCCAGTTTTATTTTTTTCTCAGGATCAAAAGTGTTCACAGCCTTAATTAAGCCAATAGCGCCAATCGAAACCAGATCCTCGATATTAATGCCGGTATTCTCAAATTTACGAGCGATATATACTACCAAGCGAAGATTGCGCTCAATCAACATCGCACGAACAGCTGCATCGCCGCTAGACAGCCGCTGAAGCAGATATTCTTCTTCTTCCCGTGTCAGCGGTGGAGGAAGTGCCTCACTCCCGCCAATATAATAGATTTCCTGACTCTTCAGCCCTAGTAGAAACAGCATGCGGTAATATTGCAGCTGCAGAGCAATTTTCCATTTGACCATTATTTGTTCCTCCTCCAAGAAGTGCACGGTTCGCGTGTGAAGCTTTCAAATCCCGCTTTCAGCCATCAGAAGTTTGGTTCAGCTAGCTTTAAAGATTAGGAAGGCAGTGCTGCATCAATAGCGCTCTCTTTTTGAGTCAAATCAGGATGTATTACAGCCCGATAGGCTCCATCCCCCGACAATGTCCCACCATCCAGCCCGATCAAGACTCTTTTACAATAAAAGATATCTTCACCAAGCTTTATCGTCACCTGATCAGGCTTCAGTGCAAGCATAAATGATGCCCCCCGGTTAACTCCCCTGTAAGGCACCAGTCGCATCCTGTCCTGCCAAGCAAACGACTGCCCGTCCGTTTCTAGTAAAAGTTTGTCCGCTCCGTCCTGAGTGAGTCTACCTTTCCATGTTTCAGGCAGATGTCCCTCCCAGAGCGAAGATTCCATAACCATCACCGGTATGCGGGTCAAAGGATCACAAAGCCGGTTACCTGTGTCTAGCAGGCCGGGACAGGAAACAGTCACTCCATCAATTTCTACTACCACCTCACCGATATAGGTTTCAAGCTGCTCCCTTCTGATTCGTGAGGAGTGCACTGCCTTGAAGCAGATTAACACCAGGGGAAATACTGCAATTACAAACCAAAAACCAATCTTTAGGCGGTAAGCATGCCCTCCTGAAGCAGTGAACATAATACCATTCCAAATATCACCGGAGCTCTGCAGCAAATAGTGAATACCTACAATCCCACCAGCAGCTGCGAAGTTGATAATATAAAAAGCTCCCATAGTGCGAAGGTAGCTTTGCAGACTCCCAAAACCAAAGGCAATCCATAGCATAACCACCGACAATCCAAACTTAATGAGGAAGGTATACATGAAAGACAACTCCGGCACAAACATCATCACCACATAGAGCGCACCAACCAGAGCTGAGAGGACTAGCCGCCACCATGATATCCTCAGCTTGACCATCCAGCCTGTCAGCCACAAAAGAATTCCGTCGATCACTAGATTGGCGGCGAATATCAAGTCAATATAAACAACCAGTGCATTCACCTGCTTACTATGGCGGAATCTATCCTGTAGCCAAAATGGATCAGGCTCTGTTTTTTTGGACGATATGATTAGTATAAAAAGTCTCGCTTTCAAAGTCTGTCTAAACTTGGGGGGCATTCTTAAGGTTTTTTTGTCGAGTTATAGCGCGGGAGGGTTTTATTCCTACTGAACAACATTTCACATAAAAAAAAGCACCGCATTGCCCTAGCTCTATTAGCTGGGGAATACGCTGCTTCATATCTCTTAATAAAAATATTTAATTAGTCATTGTTGCCACGATTACGGTTACGCAGGAACGTCGGAATATCTAATTGATCTGACGTATTCTGATTCCCGAACGGACGCAGATTAGCAGCGTTCTTATCCGGTGCTGCCGCTGGCTCGTTATTCGTCGAGACCGGACGGCGTCCTGGTGCTTCAGGTGATGGTTTATGTTCAAAGCCAGTAGCAATTACTGTTACTTTGATATCATCCTTCAGGCCTTCATCAATTATCGCACCAAAGATCATATTCACTTCAGGATCAGAGGCGGATGTAACGATCTCAGCCGCTTCATTGACTTCGTATAGGGAGAGGTTAGATCCTCCCGTAATATTCATGATTACGCCGCGGGCGCCTTCAATAGACGTTTCCAAGAGTGGGCTCATGATGGCTTTACGTGCTGCTTCAGACGCACGGTTCTCACCATTTGCTATACCAATTCCCATAAGCGCTGAACCGCGCTCTGTCATGATCGTCTTTACATCCGCAAAGTCAAGGTTAATCAGACCAGGAACCTTAATTAGGTCAGAGATACCTTGAACAGCCTGCCGGAGAACATTATCTGCTTCACGGAAAGCTTCCAACATCGGTGTTTTCTTATCAACGATCTCAAGCAAACGGTCATTTGGAATGACGATTAGCGTGTCGACTTTTTCTTTCAAAGCTTCGATTCCAAGCATTGCCTGGTTATAACGTTTTCTTCCTTCAAAAGTGAACGGGCGAGTAACTACACCCACAGTCAGGGCTCCACATTCTCTAGCAATTTCAGCTATAACTGGCGCCGCCCCTGTACCTGTACCGCCACCCATTCCTGCAGTAACAAATACCATATCTGCACCTTTAAGGGTATTCGAAATCAGATCACGGGATTCCTCCGCTGCTTTCTTACCGACTTCAGGGTTGGCGCCTGCACCCAAACCACGGGTCAGCTTGTCCCCAATCTGCAGCTTGTGCTCCGATTTGGCCATATGCAACGCTTGGGCGTCTGTATTAACCGTAATAAATTCTACACCCTGAACGCCGTTTTCAATCATCCGGTTGACAGCATTACTACCTCCGCCGCCCACGCCGATGACTTTTATTTGCGCCAAGCTCTCCATTTCAAAATCAAATTCTAACATATTGTTCCATCTCCCCCTCAATGTGCTTGGATGGCCGGTCCAAGTATATCTGGACTTACACTTATATAAACTCGCTAAACATATTTTTTAGACGCTCCACAAATCCGGGCTTCTGAACAGTTTCCTGACTCGGAGTGGCGTTCTGCTTGCTCCGGTTGACCGTCTTTTTGTTGCTGCTTCCACCACTGTTTCTTGCTCGGAAACTACGGACAACATTATGCAGAATACCGACACCGCCGGTAAACCCAGGGTCCCGTACACCGATATAATCCGGCACGGCGATGCGTACAGATGCAGCCAGCTCGGTCTGAGCAGCTTTCAATACACCCGGCATCGAGACAGTCCCACCTGTAAGTATATAACCTCCAGGCAGTTCACTGTAACCAAGCCGTTTAACTTCTTGACGAATCAGGTGGAATATTTCTTGCACCCTTGGCTCGATAATTGCCGCCAGATCCTCTTGGTTAAATTCCTTCTCCACGTTACTGCCAATGCGCAATACCTTGAAGACAACGTCTGAGGCTGCATCGTCAATCCATGCGCAACCATATTTAAGTTTTACCTTCTCCGCTTGATCAGTAAGTGTCCGAAGTCCGTAGGCAATATCATTGGTTACGAATTCTCCTCCGATCGGAATCGTGGAGGTTGCACTAAGAGAACCCTCTTCGTATATGGCTATTGTTGTTGAGCCCGCACCAATATCAACCAGAACAGATCCCATCGATTTCTCGTCCTTGGACAGCGCCAATCCACCAGCTCCAAGAGACATCAGCACAAGATCCTTTACCTTCAGCCCTGATTTCTCAACACAGCGTAGTAGATTATGTATTGGCGTCTTAGCACCCGTAATGATTGTTGCCTCAACTTCCAGACGAACACCAATCATTCCGCGCGGGTCTTGAATTCCTTCAAGACCATCGACGATAAATTGTTTGGGAACAACATCAATCACTTCACGCTCCGGAGGCATAGCAATGACTTCCGCAGCTTTAATTACGCGATCGATATCATCATCGCCGATTTCACGATCCTCATTCTGAACGGCCACAACACCGTGGCTGGATTGCAGGCCAATATGATTACCGGAAATGCCTACATAAACCTCTGATATTTGAATACCCACCATCTGCTCTGCATGATCTATAGCACTTTTGATCGATTGCACAGTTTGGTCGATATCTACAATCGCGCCTTTACGTATTCCTTCCGAATCAGCAGATCCAACGCCAATAATATTAAAGGTTCCATTGGTAACTTCCCCAATTATTGCCCGAACTTTGGATGTACCGATGTCCAAACTAACAATGATGTCATTGTTGCTCAAGTCCTATGGCACCTCCTGTTATAATCATAATTAATTGCATTACCTTATCCCGGTCCCGGGAAACTTCTCTGTACATATTCAACATACCTAATCCTTTCCCTCTTTTTTCTACAAATTTTTTGAACGGAATAATATTCCAACATCCCCAAATGTGAATAGTTACTCATATGTTATTGTAAAAATAGCAATTATCACAAGAAATATCGGCCTAATTGGTCATTTCAACCAAATATAGTACTATATCTCAAAAAAATCGAAGAAAAAAGAGGGATATAGCTTCTTGCCCGTAACTCCGATTGTAGCATTTTTTTAACTCTATTAGTAGGGACTATTTACCTCCACACTAATCTTGCGCAACATCTTCTTCATCGCTTTCCACCTGAAAAGGAACATATGAATCGGCTTCTAGCATTTTAATGAGTCCAGGCTGTTCAGTCTCTATAATCTGATTCAAATAGGACACCTTGCTCTTTAGCAAAGAGATGGCTGTAATCACCTCAAAACGGGATCTAGTATAGAGCTTGATCCGGTCTGGAAAAGACAAGGTTGGCGAGGGAACAATCTCAGAGATATCACTTGTCAATTCATTAGGAATGCTTGCTAATGCTTGACAAAGCTTAGCCTTATTCGGATCTTCCGGGTCCCAGTTCGTTAATATAGGTTTCTCAACAGCAATTCCAGTCTCATTAACAGGCACTGCAGCTCCACTGGACAGAATCGCCTTTAAGAGGCCTCCCTGTTCCAGTTCATAAGCTACCGCAGGGAATTCCTCAATCTTTACTGTGATCACCCCGGGGAAATTCTTCTGCACGCTGACGTCTTTAATCGTCTTAAGCTTCAGCAGAGATTCTTCCACAGCTTTAGTTGATACAGCAAAGAATTGCCCACCTATTTTAATTCCACTTTGTGAGAGTAACTCTTCACTAGTAGAATACTTGCTACCTTGAAAATCTATCACTGTAATATGGCTAATAGACGATCTGAAAAAAATCACAGCAAGAAGCGCAGTGAACAGCAGCAGCAGGATCGCCGTAATCTTACGGCTCATTTTTTTCTTAGGCTTGTCCTCTTTAAGAAGAGGTAATCGGGTTGTAGTCATTCTCATATCTCCGTAATAAGGCCCTGTCTCCTTCTCTGAGAGATCTGGAAGGAGACAGGGAGCTTTAATTGGCCAAATCAAGTGGATCCGTTACAGGCACCTTACGGCTTATACGCGCGCCAAGCTTCTGAAACAGCTTCTCTATTCCATCATAACCACGGTCAATGTGATGCGCTTGCTCAACGACCGTAGTCCCTTGTGCAGCAAGCCCGGCAATGACCAGAGCTGCACCCGCCCTCAAATCAGTAGCTTCCACAGTAGCACCATACAATCTCTGAACGCCGCGAATAAACGCACGATTCAAATCGATAGAGATGTCAGCACCCATCCGGGCCATTTCTTCCACATGTTTGAACCGTCCCTCAAACACCGTTTCCTTGATCACACTAAAACCATCGGCGAGCGACAGCAGCACCATGACCTGAGATTGCAGATCCGTCGGGAAAGAAGGATAAGGAGAGGTTACGATTCTCTCAACCGCACGCGGACGTCCCATGCAGCTGACATTAATTATATCATTGCATACTGTGATTTGAACACCAGCCCGCTTAAGCACATGAATAAGCGAAGTCAGATGCCCGGCGTTCGTATGTGTCAAGGTCACATTCCCACGTGTAGCTGCCGCAGCAATCATTACAGTTCCAGCCACTATCCGGTCTGGGATTACCTCGTACGTACAGGGATATAAGTTTTTGACACCCTGGATCGTAATGGTATCCGTGCCTGCACCGATAATCTGAGCACCCATACTATTCAAAAATTGCTGTAGATCCTGTATTTCCGGCTCTCTTGCTGCTCCCGATATCGTCGTTGTCCCCTCTGCCTTGGCGGCAGCCATCATAATATTCTCCGTGGCTCCAACACTTGGATAGTCGAGATGAATATCACTCCCTACAAGCTTTGAGCCCCGACAGGATATTCGTCCGTTGCTTTCCTCGATCTCCGCCCCCAGTGCTTTAAGACCCTGCAAATGAAGATCGATTTTACGCTCCCCGATCGCACAGCCACCAGGCTGATAGATCGTTACCTCACCAAATCTGGATAACAGCGGTCCCATTAAAAAAATGGAAGATCTCATCTGCCGCATCAAATCCTCAGGTACATGAGATGTCCCCACGGCTGACGTATCTATCGTCACCGTATCCTCTTGATGCACGCACCTGCAGCCCAGCCGATCCAAGATGTCTAGCATAGTCTCGATGTCCAGCAGCTTCGGCACATTATGCAGTGAGTGAACTCCTTCGGCCAGCAGGCTTGCCGCTAGAATCGGCAGCGCCGCATTTTTTGCTCCATGGATACGAATGGTGCCTGACAGGGGACTTCCACCCTCAATCACCAATTTGTCCAATGTATCACCTCCGAGATTACCGCTCACCCACCACAAACACTTCCGATACAAGGTCATATGAAATGTACAAGATTATCCTGCACTACCTTTCAGGTTAGGAAGTGTTCTGGGTGATTGTCACGATTATAGGATTATCCTATGTTCGTTCCTCCAAGTGTGTGACAGAGAGCTGCCAATAAGGAAAATACCTCTCAAAGGTAAATGGCTTAAGACTGTTTACCGGCTAGTCTTCGGAGTTCGTTAGTGACAATGGCAGCAGAATCCCTTTTGCCCAGTCGTTTGGAAGCCTCGGACATTTTTTGGCGTACAGCTTCAGTTCCAATGATTGCTTGCACAGCTTCATAAAGCGCCTTACCATTCAAATCCTTCTCAAGCAGCACCACAGCGGCCCCTTCGCGTTCCAGCTGTCTTGCATTCGCCTCTTGGTGATTGTTCGTCACATTAGGAGAAGGGATAAGTACAGAAGGAATACCCAGCGCTGTAATCTCAGCGAGAAAGGATGCCCCCGCCCGATTTACGATTAAGGAGGTACAAGCCAAGACCTCCGGCATATTGTGAACATAAGGTAGGACATGCAGCCAGTTCGGTGTGCTACCCAGCTTCTGACGCAATTCAGCACGGGTATCCTCAAAATAAGGCTCACCTGTAACGTAAACATAATGAACACCATTACCCTTACCCACAAATGGGGCCATTTCAATCATGGCTTTATTAATAGCCTTAGCCCCTTGACTGCCGCCAACAACCAAAACAACCGTGCTGTTATCCGGAATGCCCAGCGAGGCAAACCCCCGTTGTGGACTAGCCGTAGTAACCGTCGTTGCCCGAGGATTACCTGTGTAGATTACGTGCTTGCTCCCCGGAAAAGCAGATTCTGTCCCTTCAAAGCTTACGGCCACTGTACTCGCGTAACGACTTAAAAAACGATTTGTTAAACCAGGGATAGCATTTTGCTCATGGATCAAGGTTGGGATACCTAGCCGGGATGCAGCGTAAACGACCGGACCACATACATAACCGCCTGTACCAATTACAACATCAGGCTTAAACTCTCTTAACATTTCTTTGGAAGCCTTAACGCCCTTTAAAAAACGCATCACCGTCTTGACGTTGTCCATGGACAGCTTGCGCCGAAAGCCAGTGATGTCGATAGATTTGAAAGGGATATTCTCTTGGGGAACAAGCTTGCTCTCTAAGCCACGCGTTCCACCAATATACAGGAAGGTAGATTCACTATCTTCTGCTTCCAGTTGTCTAGCAACAGCGACTGCGGGATAGATATGACCACCCGTGCCTCCGCCGCTTAATACGATACGCATGTCTTTCACCTCGCATAACGGGATAAGTTCAATAGAATGCCCAGGGAGGTTAACATCAGTGTAAGCGAAGAACCTCCATAGCTAATCAGAGGAAGTGTGATGCCTGTTACAGGCATTAGACCGATGACCACACCAATATTAATAATGACTTGCACAGCCACCATACAAACGATGCCAACGGCCAAATAGCTTCCAAAACGGTCAGGCAGACTCATCGCCACCTTCATTCCGCGCCAGATTAGAATAAGAAACAGGATCAACACAGCCAAACCACCGATAAACCCCAGTTCCTCGGCCAATATAGAAAAAATAAAATCGGTCTGCGGCTCAGGTACATAACTGTACTTCTGCCGGCTCATTCCAAGTCCGAGACCCCCAAGCCCTCCAGGGCCAATCGCGTATAGCGACTGAATAATCTGGTAGCCTGCACCGAGGGGATCGGACCAAGGATCAAGAAAAGCGGTTATCCGCTGCAGCCGGTAAGGTGCTGCGGCAACCAAAGCAACAAACCCAGCCACGCCAGCTACTCCTAGTGAGAGTAGATGTTTCATTCTTGCCCCAGCTGTAAAGACCATCATCAAGGCTGCGCCAAACATAACGGTACCTGTACCCAGATCCGGCTGGAGCATAATCAGTGCAAAGGCTGATCCGATAAGCGCTAACGGTGGAAGTAAGCCACGAGTGAAGGAGGTGATATCATACTCTTCTTTTCCCAGCCAATTCGCCAGAAATAGAATCATCCCCATCTTCATGAACTCGGAGGGCTGAATCCCGAAGGAGCTGATTCCGAGCCAGCTGCGCGCTCCCCCGCGAACTACACCAATGCCGGGAATAAGCACCATAACGAGCAGGATAAAGCAGACAATCAGTGCCGGCTTAGCCAGCTTTTTTAACACTTTGTAGTCTGTATTCGCTGTAACAAACATTGCAACAAGTCCCAGTCCTGCAAACAAAAGCTGCCTCTTTACAAAGTAAAACGAATCTCCATAATTGCGGAAGCCCAAGACAGATCCGGCGCTGTATACCATCACCATGCCGATTACCAGCAAAGAAAGAATGGGAATCAGCAACCAAATATCGGGAGCATGACGAGTTTTGTTCATCAGGAGCACACCTCTTGCATCCGTAGTAGGGGCTTATCCACCCCCCTACTTAAAGGTTATGCACCGCCTCTTTAAAAATACACCCGCGCTCTTCATAGGATGTAAACATATCCCAACTAGCACATGCAGGAGACAGGAGAACGATATCTCCTTCTTCCGCCAGAGCGGAAGCTCCCCGCACAGCTGCTTGCAGCACGGCGGCGGCGCTCTCCCCATTATCGACGGAGATAATCTGCTTTAATCCTGCCAGCTGTGCTACATTTATTAGCTTGTCCTTGGTTTGTCCTAACGCCACCAAAGCTTTGACGCGTCCGCTCAGGACAGGCAGCAGCTCCATATAATCGGAGCCACGGTCTAATCCGCCAGCGATCAATACCACCGGACGCTGAAACGATGTCAAAGCCGTAATTGTCGCTTTGGAGTTCGTTGCTTTGGAATTGTTGTAATAAGCGGCTCCAGCCTTATCAGCTACATACTCCAGGCGGTGCTCCACACCACGAAAAGAAGAAAGCACTTCGCTTAATAGAGAGGGGTCAGCTCCAGCGGCAATAGCAATTCCACAGGCAGCCAGCGCATTCCCCACATTAAAGCGACCCGGAAGAGCGATGGAATCCACATCCGCGATTATCGTTTCCTTGTCCGCAGATTCGCGATAGATAATGTGGCGCTTCAGCTCATCATCTTGCCCCGTAATATAGGACGGGCTAACAAATACTCCATGAGGCAGTTCCTCAAACAAGGAGAATGGAAGAATCGAAGCCTTCACATAGGGCACAAGTTCCCGGCAGACAGGATCATCCCAGTTCAGCACTGCTGTATCCGTAGCTAATTGATTAGCGAACAGCTTGGTTTTGGAATCCACATAATCTTTCATGCTTCCATGATAATCCAGATGAGTCTCTGCAATATTCAGCAGACAGCCTATCTTTGGCCGGAAGGTCTCCGTACCTTTGAGTTGAAAGCTGCTAAGCTCGACCACCATCCAGTTATCCTCTGTAGCCTCTTGTGCAGCCTGACAAAGAGGCGTACCAATGTTGCCCGCAACTATAGGGTTCATTCCCGCAGCTTCCAGCATATGGCCTACCCAGGTCGTCGTTGTCGTCTTGCCATTGGAGCCTGTGATGCCGATCATCGGCGCTGCACAAAGTCGATAAGCCACCTCTACCTCTGTGACCACTTCAATTCCAAGCTCAATTGCCTTTTGTACAGGGGGCGCAGAATAAGGAATGCCTGGATTTTTGATTACCAGACTTACACCTTCATGAATAAGTCCTTCCGGATGCCCGCCGCATATAACACAAATTCCCAAAGATTCCAATACGGAAGCTTCGGGACTTTGATCTCTTTCCTTTTTGTCGTTAACCGTAACTATAGCGCCGCGTTCATGCAGCACTTTAGCCACCTGGACACCGCTTTTAGCAAGCCCAAGAACCACAACTTCTTCACCACGATACATATCTGGATGTTTCATTCTCTACAACCCCTTGCTAATAAATAGTCCCACAGCAGCCAACACCAAACTAACCGCCCAGAACGAAATTACCACACGCCACTCCGACCAGCCACCAAGCTCAAAATGATGGTGAATCGGGCTCATTCTGAATACACGTTTGCCACGGGTTTTAAATGAAACCACTTGAATCACAACGGATAACATTTCAATTACAAAGACACCGCCTATGATGAGAAACAGCAGCTCACTCTTCGTGACAATAGCAATAGCACCTATAGCACCACCAATACCAAACGAACCCGTATCCCCCATAAACACTTTAGCAGGGTGGGCATTGAACACAAGAAAGCCTAATACAGCACCAATCATTGCCGCAGCACATACACCTGCCGCAATAGACGTAGCTTGCATTGCCACCACCGCGTATGCGGCCAATGCAATGGCACTGACACCAGACAACAGTCCATCGACTCCATCTGTAAAGTTAACGGCATTCGTCACTGCCATCATCATAATAATGATGAATGGATAATAGAACCAGCCACCCCAATCAAAGCTGAAATCAGTACCTGGTACGCTGATATTTGTACTGTGTCCGGCATAAATCAGAAGACCGCACATCAGAGCACCAACCAGCAGCTGTCCAAATAACTTTTGACGTGCTGTGAGCCCTAAGGAACGCTTAAATACAATTTTGATATAGTCATCCAAAAACCCGATCAATCCAAAACCAAGCGTAGCTACGAGCAGTACGTAAAAATCTGTATTCACCACAGAAAATTTCAGATAAGACAAGGTAAAAGCTACGATAATCACGATACCGCCCATAGTCGGCGTTCCCGCTTTCTTCAAATGGGTTTGCGGTCCGTCATCTCGCACCTGCTGTCCGAATTTCATCCTGCGCAGAAGCGGAATGAAGAGCGGAGCGGCAATGACCGCAAGGATAAAGGAAACAGCAATAGTCAATAACAATAGTTGATAATCCATGGGTACACCCCCTCCAATGATTTAGGTCTGTTGAATATCTTTATTTAGGCTCTGAAGCACTTCCTCGAGCTTCATTCCTCTTGATCCTTTAAATAGAACAATATCCTTAGCACTGCATTTCTCTAGAAGGACAGCGGTTAGTTCCGCTTTATCTGTAAAAGCTTTTACGCGCTCTTTGCCGAATTTCTCTTCTGCTGCTTTGGCAATATGAACGGATAATGGTCCGTAAGTACATACAAAATCAGTTAATGAAGGGTCAAGGTAGTAGCCTATTTCTTGATGAAATTCTACTTCCTCCGGCCCAAGTTCCAGCATGTCCCCGAGCACAGCGATTTTATTGCCACTGCATTTCATAGATTGCAGGACATCTATAGCCGCCTTCATAGAAGTAGGGCTGGCATTATAAGCATCGTTTAAAAGCGTAAGTCCGGAGGAAGTCCGAATCACTTCAATCCGCATGCCCGTCAACTTGAGCTTGCTTAGACCGTCCTTCATATTCTGCTCCGTAACCCCATAATGACGAGCAACCGCTAGTGCAGCCAGAGCGTTAACAACGTTATGCTGACCTGGCAGCGGTAATGTAAAAGCATGTTCCTTATGACGGCTTGACGTGAACGTCATGCCACCAGTATGGGACATCATCCCTGTTGGATAATCATCATTATCCTCATTTAGACCAAAACGGAAGGTTCTCATCCCTTCTGGAGCCTTAAAAGTGGACTCTTGCATTACCTCAGTCAGCAGCGGTTCGTCACCGTTATAAATCAGCAGTCCCCCCGGCTTCAGCCCCTCAGCAATCTCCAGCTTGGCGCGGGCTATTTCTTTACGTGACCCCAGCTGCAGTAAATGCGACTCGCCTACATTAGTAATTACCGCTACGTCAGGTTCAGCCAAAGAAGCCAGCAGAGCAATTTCTCCCCGCGAGCTCATCCCCATTTCAAGTACAGCGATCTCTGTATCCTCAGCCATGGATAAAATAGTAAGCGGAAGACCGATATGATTATTGAAATTCCCCGCTGTCTTGTGCACTTTGAACTGCACTTCAAGCAGAGACATAATGATATCTTTTGTTGTTGTTTTCCCGTTGCTGCCCGTAACAGCGACAACCTGCGGAGCCACTTCCTTCAGATAAGCAGCGGACAACTTCTGGAGAGCCTCCAGCGTATCTTCAACAATAATAACTCCGCCACCTTCAGGTACCGGTCCTTTATCGCGTTGCCACAAGGTTGCGCCAGCACCAGCAGCCAGTGCTGCGGCAGCATAGTGGTGACCATCGAATTTGTCTCCAGATAGAGGCACAAACAGGCAGCCGGGTGTGATCTTACGGGAGTCGGTAACGACTCCCGTAAGGGTTGTATTCATAGCTTCGACAGCAGCAGGTTCCCCTGCGCACATGGCAGCAATATTTTCAAGCGTTCTTGTAATCAATAGTTTCGGCCCCTTATAACTTCTTTAGCGACGATGCGGTCATCGAAATCATGAACCACTCCGCCAATCAGTTGATAGGTCTCATGACCTTTCCCCGCAATCAATACTACATCGCCAGGGCTTGCCATTTCAATAGCCTCCCCGATAGCTTCTCGGCGATCAACAATCATATGATACCGGTCAGAGGTGACTCCATCCTCTACTAGTCCTGCTTCTATATCCTTCAAGATTAGTTGAGGGTCCTCCGTCCGAGGGTTGTCAGAAGTTACGAATACCATGTCGCTATATCGTGCAGCGATCTTCCCCATTAATGGACGTTTCGTCCGGTCTCTGTCTCCGCCACAGCCAAACACTGTAAGCACTTTGCCGGTAGCAAATTCGCAGACCGTCTTTAATACATTCTCTAGCCCGTCTGGTGTATGTGCGTAGTCAACGATAACAGCAAATTCCTGACCTTCATCCACTGACTCCACCCGTCCAGCTACACCATCGATTGCCTCAAGACTAGTCTTGATATCAGCCAGAGAGACATCTTCCAATAAAGCAGCTGTAATCGCCGCGAGTGCATTGTAGACATTGAACTTTCCAACCATACGGAGCGAAATGTCCGTCTTCCCCTTAAACGTATCTACATGGAAAAAAGTTCCTTTTGCAGTGATCGATATTTGCGAAGCTCGGACATTAGCGTTGTTATCAATGCCATATGTAATCACTTCCGCCGCAGTTTGGGCTGCAAAATATTGACTGGCTTCATCATCCGCGTTCAACACCGCATATTTGCGTTCTTCCTTCCACGGAGAGATCACATTTCCTAATCTGGAGAAAAAGAGCCCTTTAACCGCCCGATACTCCTCCATTGTATGATGATAATCCAGATGATCTTGGGTTAAGTTCGTAAAAATTGCCGTACGGAAGTCCGCACCCTTCACACGTCCTTGCTGAAGTGCGTGAGAGGATACTTCCATTACGCAACATTCCACACCTTTGGAAGCCATATCATGAAGGGACCGCTGCAGATCTAGCGACTCCGGAGTTGTGCCTGACATAGGGTAGCTTTTGCCGTCATAGCGCATTTGAATCGTTCCAATCAGACCTGTCTTCATATTCTGATCCTGCATAATCCGCTCAATGAGATAAGTCGTTGTTGTTTTGCCGTTTGTGCCCGTCACCCCGATCATTCTCATCCGGCTGCTAGGTGAGCCAAAGAAAGCATTCGACATGACAGACATCGCAAACCGGCAGTCATCCACAACAATCTGCGGGATATCAAGCTCCAGCTTGTGCTCACATACAATAGCCGCCGCTCCGGAGGCTACTGCTTGCGGCGCATATTTGTGCCCGTCCACGGTGTGGCCAGGCAAACAGATGAATAGATCTCCCGGGCCTACACGGCGGGAATCCGTCTGAAGATCAGTAATCTCCACATCTCCATCCCCGTATAGTTGCGAAGTAGCAAGACAAGCAGATAATTCGTTAACTTTCATAGTAATCCCTCACTCTACATTTTCGGATACGAGCTGAAACCTTATACCTAAATCATTATTCACTAGATGCTCCCATATAAATCCTGATGGTTGAGCCCTGTTCTACTCTGGCCCCAGCCTTAGGAGCTTGATTGATGACCGTATTTCCTGTGCCTGAACGTGCAAGATTAAAATTCATATTTAAATCCTCATAGATATCCTGCACCGTTGCTCCGGTAAGATCAGGTACGGTCACTATCGGAGTTTCGCCATACTTATAAGTTTTGGGAAGCTGATCACTGCGCTCCGGAACCTTCATATAGTGCAGCGAGTCTTCCAAAATATTTTGCACGATTGGAGCTGCAACCACACCCCCAAATTGAATCCCTTTCGGATTATCCACGGCAGTGTACACAACGATCTGTGGATCATCCGCTGGCGCAAAGCCAATAAAAGAAACAATGTGCTCTGTTGGAGAATAACGTCCATTTACAACCTTCTGTGCAGTACCCGTCTTGCCACCTACACGATAGCCGTCAATAAAAGCCGGCCGTCCTGTGCCTTTGGCAACCACGCTCTCAAGTGCTGCCCGCACCTTCTTGGATGTTTCCTCCGAAATGACCTGCCGCACAAGCTCTGGCTTCACCTCTGATACAGTCTCTCCCGTAACCGGGTTAACCCATGCTTTTGTTACATGTGGTTTATAGAGATTGCCACCATTGATAGCTGCGGATACCGCAGCTATCTGCTGAATAGGCGTAACCGAAACCCCTTGGCCGAAGGCTGTAGTCGAAAGCTCTACCGGACCTACTTGACTGAGCTTGAACAGAATGCCATTAGCTTCCCCATTCAGATCAATTCCCGTTTTACTGCCAAAACCAAAATCACGAATATATTTGAAAAGTGATTCTTTTCCCAGCCGTTGCCCTAAGGCGACAAACCCAGGGTTACAGGAGTTCTCAACTACCTGTAAAAAGGTTTGACTACCGTGGCCGCCCTTTTTCCAGCAGCGCAGCTTTGCGCCCGCTACCTCGATAAAACCCGGATCATAGAAATGATCGTTCTGAAGATCTACTTTACCTTCCTGCAGCGCAGCAGCCAGAGTAATGATTTTGAACGTTGAACCAGGTTCATAGGTCATCCAGATAGGCAGATTCCGGTTGTAAATCTGCGCATCATATTCCTTGTATGATGCTGGTTCATACCCCGGTCTGCTAGCCATGGCTAGTATCTCACCATTCTTCGGATTCATAGCTATAGCCCAAGCACCCTGCGCCTGATATTTTACCATAGCCTGATCCAGCTCACGTTCCATAATGGACTGGATCTGTTTATCAATCGTCAGCTCCAGATTAAGTCCGTCTTGAGGGGCAGAATATTTCTCAGATGAGCCAGGCATAAGTCTTCCGCCTGCATCAGACAAATAAGAAATATTGCCGGCTATGCCTTTGAGCAGATTGTCATATATACTCTCTACTCCTGTAATACCCTGGTTATCTATACCTGTGAAGCCTAAAATATGCGCGGCTAAATCGCCGTAAGGGTAATATCTTTTGCTATCCTCAGCGACAACGATGCCCGGCAGCTGCAAATCACGGATGCTCGCGGCAAGATCCATCGTAATTTTGCGGCCGCCGGGCTGAAGTTTCACCGACATTTCTTTTTTGGACAGCAATGTCATCAGCTTCTCCTCAGTCATCCCAAGCAGTGGAGCTAATTGCTGTGCTGTCTTTTGCTTCTCTTTTACCTGCACCGGTACTGCATACACTGTAGGTGTGGTGATATTAGAAACGAGCGGCACACCTTCACGATCCATAATTTCACCACGTTTAGCGGTAAAAGGAATATTGCGGCGCAAGGAATCTTCTACCTTCGCAGTCAATTCCTCGCCTTGAGATAATTGCACATACGCAAGACGCACGACCAGCGAACCGAATAACACTGCCAGTCCCAGCAATGTCCACAGCATTCTCCGCCGTGTTACGACTTTGGAAACCTTCATTCCGTTCTCCCCCACTTTCAACAATAGACATGAGCTCTTATCTTCATGACTATTCGGGACAAACAGGGGTTAGAACAAGCTATGTTCCGCTCTCGGAATCTGTCCCCTCATCAGCAGGCGGGGCCACGGGAATATCTTCGCCATAATCATTTAATGGCTTCATTTTCAAAGTGACCAAGGTCTTGCCATTTTGCGTTCCTACAATCTGTTCTGAGACGTAACCTTCTCCGTCTACCGCAATCTCTACTTTTAGTAGAGTTAGAATTTCAAGTGCATCACGCAGGGATTCCCCTTTTAAATCTGGAATGGTAGGCTGAGCCCCCTGCGGACTTAATAAATAGATCCGTTGCCCTGTAGCAAGCTTCGTACCTGCCTCAGGATATTGACTCTCTACAGCAGATCCTTCACCGACCACTACATAATCGAAGCCTTGATCCAAAAGTGCTTCTCTTGCTTCCTTCATCGTCTTGTCTGTTAGATCTGGTGTAGTCCGAAGTGCGACTGTTTCAGTCTTAGCCGGCTTTTTGCTGCTGCTATCACTAGCCTCAGACGCCAGCTTAGGTACTCCCATGTATTGCAGAGACTGGGATACAATCTCTTTAAATACTGGAGCAGCTGCCTTACCGCCGCCAACCTCAACGTTAGGTTCGTCAATAATGACAATAACAGCGATCTTTGGATCATCAACAGGAGCATAACCAATAAAGGAGACAAGTACTTTGGATTTCACATAATCCTTACCTTCAACCTTGATAGCCGTTCCTGTCTTTCCTGCCACGCGATAGCCGTCAATATAAGCGTTACGCCCTGTTCCTTTTACTTGGTCAGCAACAACCTGCTCCAAATATTCACCCGTTTTCTTGGCGCTTTCCTCATCAATCACCTGACGCACTACACTAGGCTGAGTAACCTTTGTCTCACCAGTGTTAGGGTTTGTGACCTCCTTAACTACATACGGAGTCATCAACTTCCCCCCATTAGCGATAGCAGATACGGCAACGAGCTGCTGAAGTGGGGTTACTAGCACTTTTCCGTGTCCATATGCGAGTGTCGCAATTTCTATAGGACGTCCAAGGTTAGGGTTAACGACCCCGCTTACTTCTCCTGGCAGATCGATTCCCGTTTTCTCATTGAAGCCAAAATCATTGATATACTGTAATAGCTTGTCCTGTCCGAGCATTTCATATAGCTTAACGAATAGAACGTTACTAGAACGTTTCACACCTTCAAGAAAACTGATTTGCCCCCATCCAGCATGATTAATATCATGCAGTGCCTTACTATATCCCTTTATCCGGATGGACCCGGACAAAAATGTCGCAACAGGATCAAAAAGCTTCTCTTCTACTGCGGCGGCAAGCGTTACAATTTTGAAAGTGGAACCAGGCTCGTATTTAGATTTAATAGCATGATTATAGAATCCCGCCCCATCGGCCCCGGTCTTCCAAAATTCATTTGGATTATAGGTAGGCATATTGGCTAATCCCAAAATCTCCATCGTGTTCGGATCAGCAGCAATGACACTCATACTTTTTGGCTTATATTGCGCATACGCCTTTTGCATGGCCTCTTCTATATAATGCTGGATCGTACTATCGATTGTAAGCTTGAAATTACTTCCATTTACTACTGGCTTATAGGTATCTTGTGAATCCGGCAATTTTACCCCTTGACCGTCACTTTGATAAAGCAGCTTGCCATCGGCACCCTTAAGCTCCGTATCAAAGTATTTTTCCAGTCCCATGATAGCATTGCCGTCCCTATCTGTATAACCTAAGATATGTGCAGCTAATTCATCTTTTGGATAATATCGTTTCTGCTCTCTAACAAGCCCAATACCGGTCTCTTGAATTTTATGTTCTTTACCTAGGGCTACATAAAATTCTTTCACCTTATCGGCAAGCTCCTGATCAATCTTCCAGCCTTCATTACGTATTTCACGGTTCTTGAGGTAAGCACCCGTCTTTTCGTCCTTGGCTTCAACCAGCTTACGCAGCTCATCCTCTGGTTTGCCTAGCAATTCGTGTAATCCTGTGATGACCTCTTCCCCGATGCCTTGTTGTTGAATCACTTCAGGATTCACCACCACGGTATAAGCAGGGACATCGCTAGCGAGCACACTCCCGTTACGGTCAGAAATCGTACCTCGCTCCGCTTTGATAGTTGAGGTATGTGCCCAAAGTGTGGCGGCCTTTTCCTGCCATTCCTCACCTTGCATAACTTGAATCCAGAACACTCTAACGATCAAAACAAGAAAAAAGAGGGTAATACACCCTCCTATAAACAGCGTGCGAAGTTTTATTCTTTTCAGCATAAGCGAACCTCACAACTTTTTTTATTGCGATCTTGCCAATCGCTCACTAATTATCACCTGGAGTCGTTGCCGAGCTTGCCGGAATATAGATTGTTGCATTCTCATCCGGAGACACATAACCAAGATCCCGTGCTTTTTGGGCGACTTTCTGCTCTAGATTCTGCTTTTCCATCTGATACGTAGAAATCTGCTTCTTGGCTGTTGCAATATCCTGATCTAATTTCTGAGCCTGCAAGTTCAAATCATAAATTTGGACGTAACGTGAAATCAGGGTGATCGCCACCAGAACGCATACTCCTAGCGTCAGCATATACAAAAGTTTCTCTTGCAGCGGAAGTACTCTTCGTCTGGTAACTACTTTTGTCTTCTCGCGGTAAAGGGGGTTTACCTCTTCTTTTCTTTTGGGCTGAACTGCTAAATTGCCGCGGGTATAGGCCATCTCTGACTCTCCTTTATCGTCAATTACAATTTTTCTGCAATGCGCAGCTTAGCTGAGCGGGCTCGGGTATTAAGCTCAAGCTCTTCTTCAGAAGGCACAAGCGGTTTACGATTGATTAACTTAAGCGTGCCTTTCGCGCCGCATACGCAAAACGGAAAGTCAGGCGGGCATGTACATCTGCTTAAATAGCTGCTAAAAATTTGCTTGCAAATTCGGTCTTCGAGCGAATGAAAGGTGATGACGGATACTCTGCCTCCTGGTGCAAGGCAACGTACTGCACTATGTAGCCCTTCTTCAAAAGCACCCAATTCGTCATTCACAGCAATCCTTAATCCTTGAAAGCTACGTTTAGCGGGATGCCCTCCTGTTCTTCGAGCAGCTGCCGGGATACCTTCCTTGATCAGTTCTGCTAATTCTCCTGTTGTCTCAATAGGAGCTTCTTCTCTTCTGTCTACAATTTTTCTAGCGATTCTCCGCGAGAATTTCTCTTCTCCATATTGGAAAAGAACACGGGCAATCTCCTGCTCGGACCATGTATTCACAATTTCAGCAGCCGTCAAAAGTGCTGACTGATCCATGCGCATGTCCAGCGGAGCATCATGATTGTAACTAAAGCCTCGTTCCCCTTCGTCAAACTGGGGAGAGGATACGCCAAGATCAAAGAGCACTCCATCTACTTGGGGAATACCATCTGTTTGTGGCACAAAGGGCACATCCTTAAGTACACTCTCCAGATCACGGAAGTTAGTCTTAATAGTCACAACCTTGTCTCCGTATTCCGCTAATCTTTCTTTTGCGTTCTCCAAAGCCCAATCATCTTGATCCAAACAGATTAAACGGCCTTCGCCGCTAAGCTTGGAAGCGATAAGTGAGCTGTGTCCCGCTCCACCGAGAGTGCAATCTACATAGATTCCGTCTTTTTTGATGTGCAGCCCTTCTGTCGCTTCTTCCTTAAGCACCGTGATGTGGTGAAACAAGCTGCATCCCTCCAGGACAGTATTCGTTATTGTGTTTTATAGATCAAAATTGAAATCCACCAATTTCTCAGCGATTTCGTTGAACGATTCCTCGGACTGTTCGAAGTACTGTTCCCAAAGCTCTTTGTTCCAGATTTCCACCCGGTTCGAAACGCCCAGAATGACACAGTCTTTGTCCAGTTTGGCATACTGCCGTAAATTAGCCGGCAGATTTACCCTTCCCTGCTTATCCCAAACACATTCAGTTGCACCTGAGAAAAAAAAGCGGCTAAATGCGCGGGCATCTGATTTCATCAGCGAAAGGCTTTTAAGCTTTTGTTCCATGATTGCCCATTCTTCCATGGGATAAACAAACAGGCAGGAGTCTAGGCCGCGGGTCGTCACGAAGGAGGTTCCGAGCAATTCACGGAGTTTAGCCGGAATAATGATTCGGCCTTTGTCGTCAATGCTGTGTTGATACTCTCCCATGAACATCCTTTTTCCCACCCCTAATCCCCGAATCCCCACTTTACCCCACTTTTCACCACTTAAGCATAATAGATTCGCCATTAAAAATCAAAAACCTTTTTCTGGCCAAGGAAATTTTTCCTAAATCAGATAGCTCGTTTCCCGAAAAACATTTCTCCACAGAAAAAAGCCATACAATCGGAATCTTGTCCGTTGCATGGCTTTGTTAAAAAAGTTGCTTCAGTTCAAGGTACACTGGTTAATACACTTTATTGTTATGCGTTCAGTTATTAATCGTTCAAATTCCAGCTGTCCAAATAATCCACTTGCGCCGGAGTCAGGCTATCGATGTTAATGCCCAGACTTTCCAGCTTATAACGTGCTACTTGCTCATCCAGCTCATAAGGAACATTCTCAACTTTTACGCCAATGCTCTTATAATTATCATTTACATACTTCAGCGACAGCGCCTGGAGCGCAAAGGTTGTATCCATAATTTCAGCAGGGTGACCATCAGCAGCACCCAGATTTACAAGTCTGCCTTCGGCAAGCAGATATAATTTACGTCCGTCACGAAGCTGGTACTCTTCGATATTTTTGCGAACGGTACGTTGGGATACGGATCTTTCCGACAACTCAGGCTTATTCACTTCAACGTCGAAATGGCCCGCGTTGCACATGATCGCTCCATCCTTCATCACATCATAATGTTCACCGCGAATTACATAACGGTTACCAGTTACTGTAACGAAGAAATCACCAACCTTAGCTGCTTCCAGCATTGGCATTACTTCAAAACCGTCCATATGTGCTTCAACGGCTTTAATCGCATCAACTTCTGTGACAACCACTTTTGCTCCAAGCCCTTTGGCGCGCATGGCAACACCTTTACCACACCAGCCGTAACCGACAACAACTACTGTTTTACCCGCTACGATAAGGTTGGTTGTGCGAATAATTCCATCCCATGCCGATTGGCCAGTGCCATAACGGTTATCAAACAAATATTTGCAGTAGGCATCATTAACCGCGACCATTGGGAACTTCAATACGCCTTGCTTTTGCAGAGCTTTTAGACGAATAATCCCGGTAGTTGTTTCTTCAGCACCCCCGCGAATATTCTCCATCAGATCAGGACGCTCCGAATGCAGCAATGTAGCAAAATCCCCACCGTCATCAATAATCAAGTCCGGTTTGCACTCCAGTGCCTTGATATTAAGGGCTTTAAATTCTTCAGGAGACGGATTGTATTTAGCAAATACTGTGATTCCATCCTCCACAAGCGCTGCACATACATCATCCTGTGTAGAAAGTGGATTCGAACCTGTAATGGTTACATCTGCACCACCAGCTTTGACAACCTTCGCCAAATACGCGGTTTTAGCTTCCAAATGCAATGTAATCGAAACTTTTAGACCTTTAAATGGCTGTTCTGCTTCAAACTGCTCACGAATACGGTTCAGTACCGGCATATGCTGGCGAACCCAGTCGATTTTCAAATGCCCTTCCGGTGCGAGTGACATATCAGCCACGATACTATTTTGTTTAGATGAACTCATTATGAAACCTCCTAAAAGTTTGTGAGCGTTACTACATTGAATCTACTTCGTACAAAACTTGCTTCGTAAGCATACGCTTTGTTTTGTGAGCGTTACTACATTGATCTACTTCGTACAAAACTCACTTCGTAAGCATACGCTTTGTTTTGTGGAAAGCAATACTTCCATTACATATAAATGATGCGATGTGTTCCACTGTAATCCGGTTCAACCGTCATTAGCTCATCCAGCCAAGCAAGCCCGTACCGGTTCAAGTAATACATGATATTGTACACTCTTTCCTGCAGTTTACCCAGTGGCATTAATGACAGCTCGATTCGCTCCCATTGCCGGATTGCAGCTTCGTTCTGTTTTGCCATTGCATCTTGGGCTTTCGCCTGTAAAAAAGTAATCTGATCTAGAATCTTCTCTTTATTGTTATTCCCCAGCTTAAGCAGACCGGCCTGAACCGTTCCAAGCTGCTCAATCAGCGGTTCGTACATGGCGGCAAATGAGGTTTTGGTTTCTTCAAAACGGCGTTCAATCCCGAGCTCATCCTGTGCGGCCAGCCATTCATGTCTTTTATGATCCAGTCCTTGTCTTACATCCTCAAAGCTAAGTTGATATTTGTCCATATGCTTGTGCAGCGTACCTTCTACGACAGTAAAAGACATTCTAGGGATAATTAACGGCATTTCTCCCCCAATGGTCTCAAACGCACGGCGCGGAATGGCCCAGTAAGCAATCTCACCTTGACCCAGCACCGTTGCCAGAACAGGCAGCACATAATCCTGCATAAGTGGACGTGTCAGCACATTGTTGCTAAAGCGTTCCGGATGTGCCTGCACCTCCTCAAGTAATTCATCACGGGTAAAGGATACCTGACCCTTGCGATCCGTAAAGATTCCGTCCTTCTTGTGAAGCAGAAGCCGTGTACCTTCATGAATATAAAAGAGGTTGGCATTGCCAGCTGTAACATCAGCCTGAAGCTCATATCCAGCGCCCACAATATCAGAAGCAGAATTCATATACGCTGTTTCCAGTGCATCATTCTGCATAATTAGCGAAGTGAAAAATGGCTGTTCTAACTTACGTAAGTTGGGATCAGCAGAATCAAGCAGAATCAGACCAAATTTACCAAATAATGAACCCATCAGCTTGGCAAATGCATCCGTCATACTATCAGCTCTAAAAGAAGAAGTGCGAATGAATTCCATGATCTGCGGCTTAAAGTCGCTTTCCTGAAGCAGACCGTCTAACTGTTCTACTACCTGCTGCCAGCTTTCCTCTTCTACACGAATATCACTTACTGAGGAGCGTTTCTCTTCTGACTTTTCTATCTTAATCTTAGTAATCTCCTGCGTACGATTCAGTACATACGTATGATTCACTTCATCCCAGTCATGATCTTCACCTGCAATCCAGAATAAAGGAACTACAGGTCGGCCGAGTTGTTCAGCTGCTTCTTTTGCCGCCATAATGGTAGTTGCAGCTTTATATACCACTAACAGGGGTCCAGTAAATAGTCCGCTTTGCTGCCCACCTGTCACCACTAATGTCCCCGGCTGCTCTAAGAGCGCCAGCGAAGCCATCACCGCATCATGCGAATTATGCTTTTCATTATATTGTCGTAGACACCCAGCAATCTGAGTCCGGTCGGCACGAAGGCTTTCTCTGCTATCTAGCCAATCGGCCCGTCTACTTCTACTTTCTTTATTGCGGAAATCCCCACCGTACAAATGACTAACCTTTTCAAAATGATCTATATAGTCGCGCGAGAGTGCAGATCCACCCTTGAGCGGTTCCGTTACAATATTCATTCGCTAGTGCCTCCAGTTCTACTAAGCAGTTATATGTAAATCCAAGTTCGTAAAAACTCTCTATGATTGTATCCAAAGTCAGGAGCCGCGTCAAAGCAAAACATGTCTTGATATCAGCAACACAGGTACAGCCAACTGTTCAATTATACTATAAAATCATTAAATAATATCCTAAATACATACAAGAGGCGAGAGCATAATGCTCCCGCCTTTGAAAACCTAAGTATAAATTATGCGAATTTTTTGCTGACAAAGTGGCCTTTAGATACTTCTACTAATTCAAAGTCACTGTCATTGGTCTTATCGTTAGCAGAATAAATAGGGCTGCCAAGCTCATCATGCAAGTGAATACGTTTTTTGTTGACTTCAATTTCCGGGTCCGGAACTGGAATAGCCGACAATAGGGATTTAGTATAAGGGTGGATAGGATTTGCATATAGCTCTTCACTTTCCGCCAACTCAACCATTTTACCCAAGTACATAACTGCTACGCGATCACTGATATGTTTAACCATGGACAGATCATGCGCGATGAAAAGATAAGTCAATCCCAGACGATCTTGCAATTCTTTAAGCAAGTTAACGACCTGAGCTTGAATGGATACGTCAAGTGCGGAAATCGGCTCATCACAAACGATGAACTTAGGATTAACCGCTAACGAACGGGCAATCCCGATACGTTGACGTTGTCCACCGGAGAATTCATGCGGATAACGGGTTGCATGGTCATGATTAAGACCAACCATATCCAGCAGTTCTTCAATCCGTTTCTTACGTTCTGCACGGCTGCCAGCCATTCCGTGAATGTCCAGTGCCTCGCCGATGATATCAGAAACCGTAAACCGCGGGTTAAGCGATGCGTACGGATCTTGGAAAATCATTTGCATGTCACGGCGCATAGCCTTCATTTGATTTCCAGGTAATTTATAAATGTCTGTACCATTATATTTCACACTTCCAGCAGTTGGCTCATACAAGCGAAGAATCGTACGTCCAGCAGTAGTCTTACCACAACCGGACTCACCTACCATCCCAAGTGTCTCGCCCTCACGGATCGTGAAGTTAATATTATCAACAGCCTTAAGAACCTTACCTTTACCTACATTAAAATATTTCTTAAGACCTTCTACCTCTATTAGGTTCTTACTCAAGAGTACTGCACCTCCTTGGCCATCGAATGCAGATTCCAGCAACGCGCCATATGCGTTTCGCTGAATTCTGTGGCGCCGGGATCGATTTGTTCGCACACATGCATCGCTTCATTGCAACGAGCAGTGAACGGACAGCCGATCGGCGGCTTGATCAGATCTGGCGGTGTGCCGATGATCGGAATAAGCGGCTCGCCTTTCTTTTGGTCCAGACGCGGCATTGAGCGCAGCAGACCTTTGGTGTATGGATGTTGTGGATTTTTAAAGATTTCCCATCTTGTTCCGGTCTCCACAACCTCACCTGCATACATTACAATCACCCGATCACACATGCCAGCAACTACGCCGAGATCATGTGTAATCAGAATAATGGAGGTACCTAGTTTTTGCTGCATCTCTCTCATAACTTCCATGATCTGCGCCTGAATGGTTACATCTAGAGCCGTTGTAGGCTCATCCGCTATCAGCAAAGCCGGACGGCAAGCTAACGCGATTGCGATCATTACACGCTGGCGCATACCGCCTGAGAATTCGTGGGGATATTGGTTAAAGCGAGCCTCCGCATTTTTGATGCCTACTAATTTCAACATCTCCATACCTTGCTTTTTCGCTTCGGCCGCTGACATTTTCTGATGTTTAATCAAAACTTCAGTGATCTGTTTGCCCACTTTGATGGTTGGGTTCAGAGAAGTCATCGGGTCTTGAAAAATCATGCCAATATCTTTACCGCGAATAGATTCCATTTCTTTCATGCTTTTGTCTAGCAGATTCTGTCCTTGAAAAATAATCTCTCCCTTTTTCACTTTAGAAGGTGGAGAAGGGATCAACCGCATAATCGATTGAGCAGTTACACTCTTACCGCTGCCGGACTCGCCGACGATGGCAACCGTTTCGCCTTTGCCAATTTCAAAATTCATACCACGGACAGCTTGTACTTCTCCGCCCTTAACAAAAAAGGAAATATGCAAATCTTTGACTTGTAAAATAGGTTCCATCCATATTCCTCCTATTTCTTCAGCTTAGGATCAAGCGCGTCACGAAGACCATCACCGAAAATGTTGAAAGAAAGCATTGTTAAGCTGATTAGGATCGCAGGGAACAAGAAGCGCCATGGATAATACAGCCAGCCGGTGAGTGAGTCATTGATCATCGATCCAAGTGAAGCAACAGGAGCTTGTACACCAAGACCCAAGAAGCTTAGGAAGGCCTCAGCAAAGATAGCATTTGGTACAGACAGTGTAATGGTTACGATAATCGGACCAACCGCGTTCGGCAGAAGGTGCTTGAACAACAGTCTCGCAGAACCAGCACCCATGGAACGGGACGCCAATACGAATTCGCGATTCTTGAGCTGCATAATTTCTCCACGCACAATCCACGACATCGTAATCCAGCCTGTAATGGTTAGAGCTAGGATGATTGTTCCAAGACTTGGCTCAAGAACGACCAAGAGCAAGATTACAACCAGCAAATATGGAATAGAATACAAAATTTCAGAGAATTTATTCATAATATTATCTACACGGCCGCCGAAGAAGCCCATAATGCCTCCGTAGATAACACCGATGAACAAGTCGATGGCTGCCGCAGCAAGACCAACGATCAAGGAGATCCGTGCACCGTACCAAGTACGAACAAAGATATCACGACCAAGATCATCCGTTCCAAACCAGTGATCGGAGGAAGGGGGCTTGTTGGTGCTCATCAAATCATTAGAATAATAGTTATATTTCGAGATAAAAGGTGCAAAAATCGCTGCAAGTACAATCAAACCCAGGATACCGAGCGCAGTCATCGCCATTTTATTTTGACGCAACCGTTGCCAAGAGTCTTTCCAAGCAGAGAGACTCTCACGCTGGATAACTTCGGCTTCTTTTTCATCCACACCGACTTTTTGAAAATCTTCCGGTTTTAGATTTAGCAAGTTATTTTCAGTAGCCACTCTTTAGCCCTCCTTTCCTCCACTTAATTTCATACGTGGGTCAATCAATACATAAGCAATATCAGTAATAAAGCGGGCAACCATGAGTAATACGCCATAGAAAATGGTTATCCCCATAATAACGGTATAGTCACGGACACCAATCGCTTCCACGAACTGTTTACCAATACCCCCAACACCAAAGATCTGCTCGATAACAACCGAACCAGTTACGATGTTAGCTGTCATTGGACCCATATAAGTAACAACAGGTAGAATTCCGTTACGAAGTACATGACGGCTCAGAATAGCCATCCAGCTCAATCCCTTTGCTTTAGCCGTTTTGATATAATCCGCATTCAAAACTTCAAGCATGCTTGAACGGGTCAAGCGGGCGATAAAGGCGATCGGCTGTGCCGAGAGCGCGGCCACGGGTAAGAAATAATAGATTGGCCCTTTAAAACCTGAAACCGGTACCCAACCCAGTTTGAAAGCAAATACGTACTGCAGTAATGACGCGACTACAAAGCTCGGAACCGCAATCCCCAGAACTGCCAGCACCATAGCTGCGCTGTCAATAAACTTTCTGTGATAGAGTGCCGCCAACATGCCGAGAAATACTCCGACAATAACCGCCACAACGATTGCGACGAGTCCCAGCTTCAGCGACGCTGAAAAGGTTTGACTGATCAAATGTGATACATCTTGATTTAGGCGTTTCATTGAGACACCTAGGTCACCTTGGATAATATCACCTAAATACTTAAAATACTGATGAGAGAGCGGCTTGTCCAGACCATATTGTTCCATCAGACGTGCTTTAATTTCTGGCGGTACCTTCTTTTCAGAAGTAAACGGATCCCCCGGAATAGCTTTCATCAAGAAAAAGGTAGCTGAAATCAATACAAATAGAGAAACCAACATATAGAAAAACTTATTTGCGACATAACGAACCATCCCCATCACACCTCCTCCGACAATTTTTGATACACATAATAATGATTTTATGAAAAAAACGGATTTTTGTCTATTTTCTATATATGTTATTAATAACATTAATTAACAAATAGACAGGAGTACAAAAAAAAGGGATATATATGGAATTCCACATATATATCCCGAAGTATTCTGCAACTTCAGTCAACTAACTATTCTGTTGTAATTACTAAAGCAATATCTTAGTGCTCAAGCAAGTATCCGCGAGTCAAGTCAATTGCACCACTAAAGTCAAGAGTAACACCTTTAAGGTACTCTTTAGTCAGGGAGTTGTTAGTGTAGTAGTACAAAGGAATCAGAACCATATCTTGCTCGATGAGCAATTTTTCAGCTGCAGCAAACTTTTCTTGACGTACTGCCAAGTCAGTGCTTGTTTTAGCTTCGCTGATCAATTTGTCATACTCAGGGTTAGCGTAACCAGTATCATTGTTACCGCCACCTGTTACCCACATATCAAGGAAAGTCATTGGATCATTGTAATCCGCAGTCCAACCAGCACGAGCAACTTGGTAGTTCAGGTTTTGACGGTTTTCAATAAATACAGCCCACTCTTGGTTAACGGTTTGTACGTCGATACCAAGATTGTTTTTCCACATATCAGCAATCGCCAAAGCGATTTTCTTGTGACCTTCACTTGTGTTGTAAGTCAGGGAGAATGTAGGCAGTTTATCCATACCTTCTTCTTTCAGACCTTCAGCAAGCAATGTTTTAGCTTGTTCTAGATCTTCAGTGAAGTAGCTATCTTTAACTGCTGTACGGTATTCACCATCAGCACCAGCGATACCTGGAGGTACAAAACCGAATGCTGGGAATTGTCCACCTTGAACTACATTGTCAATCAAAGCTTGGCGGTTAAGCGCCATTGCAAGAGCTTTACGGATTTTAGCGTTTGTGAATGGTTTTTCAGTGATATTGAATTCGTAGTAGTATACGGAAGCAATACCTTTACGGCTGAATTCGTTAGGAAGTTCTTTTTGTACGATTGGAATTTGTTCTGATGGAATTTCACCAGTTGGTCCGCCCGCACGATCATATTCACCGTTCTTGTAGCTGAGCAGTTCAGTTGCACCGCTGTTTACAAGGGAGAAATCGATAGCGCTAAGTTTAATGGAATCTTTATCCCAGTATTTATCGTTTTTAGTTACAACAAGAGTTTGACCAGTAGTCCACTCAGTAAGAGTGAAAGCACCGTTAACGATCATAGAATCTTTGCTTGTTGCCCATTTAGGATTACTCTCAATGGATTTGTGTACAGGGTAATAAGTGTAGAAGGAAAGCAATCCAAGGAAGTAAGGAGTGGAGGATTCAAGAGTAACTTCAAGAGTTTTCTCATCAATCGCTTTGACACCTACTTGACTGAAATCAGTAATTTCCTTGTTGTAGTACTTTTCAGCATTTTTGATGTAGTACAATTGATAAGCGTAAGGCGCAGCAGATGCAGCAGCAGGATCGAGCACGCGTTTCCAAGCGCGAACGAAATCTTCTGTTGTTACAGGATCGCCGTTACTCCATTGTGAATCACGGAGTTTGAAAGTATATACCAGACCGTCAGCGGAAACTTCCCAGCTTTCAGCAACACCTGGTTCAGCTTGACCTGTTTCATCATTCATGCGAGTCAAACCTTCGTACATTGTTTTCAGGACAGTGTTAGCTTGGCTATCTTGCGCCAATCCTGGGTCAAATGTTGGAGGCTCAGAACTAAGGTTAATTCTCAATGTTTGGTCAGCAGCCAATTTTTCTTCTGTAGCTGCATTACCAGTTGCCGTGTTACCAGTGTTAGCATTGTTACCTTTATTGCCGCTGTTTGCATTGTTTCCGCCGCAGCCAGCAAGCACTGTGCCGATAACAAGTACTAATGCAATCATTAGCAATAGACTTTTACTCTTCTTCATCTAGCAGTTCCCCCTAAATAGAATGTGGTATATGGTTTATGATTATACAACCAGTGGTCAAAAAAATCTAGTGCAATGTTTTCAGAAAATATTTTTTTTTTAAAACTTTAAACTTTTGTGACGTTGACGCTTCACCGAAGCAGTGGAACGTTACATCGCTTGTGATATGTAGGTAATTAGCCCAACAAACATAAATAATAAATATCCGACGCTCATAAAAAAGAACGAAAGTCTCCAAACTGCCCGAAATAACCGCTTCCCATCTACCTTTCCTTTCATCCGATTTTGAGCTCCGCCAATCAGTCCAGCGGATATTAATACAATAATTAGTATAAGGTAAAACCCAAAACCGGAATTAAAGATGTTATTAAACAATGCGGAGACCGACAATAATAAAAAAAATGTGGTCACGTCCATAGCGAGCATAAAAGTTTTCTTTTTATCTTTTTTTAAGCCTTTTCCAATGAAAAAAACAATCAAAAACGGCACAATCGGAATAACGCTTAAAGTAATAACCGAATCCATCAGCAGTCCCATAGCTTCACCTCTCCCCAGAGATCATACCCCAATACCTTCTACTAATTGGCAGAGCCAGCGATTTAATGGTGCCGACACTCCAGATCGTTCTGCCATTTCTACAAGACTTCCATTGATCCAACGAATTTCTGTGGTTCTTGAAGCAAGTACATCTGCCAGCATAGATGAAATATTGCCAGACGTTAACCGGCACACCTGAAGGATGTTATCCCAAGCATCCTTATCATAAGTAATTTCACAGAAATCATACACCATTGTTGCTTCTTCAAAAACTTCCTTCATTAATTGGAGGCGTTGCTCTGAAGACAGCAGCTTCCCATTTGGAATACGCCAAATCGCCGTGAGTGGATTAATAACGGCATTGATCAAGAGCTTCCGGTAAATCATGGTATCCACTTCATTCGACAAAAAGGCTGCGAATCCTGCCATTATGAGAACTTCTATTAAATTATTCGCTTTTAAATCATTATGTATGCTATGAGCTTGTCCATCCCCTGAGCTCCATTTTCCTATCCACACCTCCCCTGCTCCTGCATGAATGACCTCAGTTAATGATTTGCGCTTCGCAGCCTCCGTAGTCACAGCTACATATAAATTGGCGTCCGGCAACAAGCCCCCCAACATCTCCATATGTCCTGTACCATTCTGAAAACATATCATATGTACTTGCTCTTCCTTAAGTAGGGATAGAAATTCAGGCAAATCATTATGTAGAGTATTCTGTTTAACCGTCACCACGATCCAATCACTCGGCTCTTCTAGATAAGCACCAGCGAACTCCCCTATTGGCGCGGATACAAACTGATCTTCCGAAATTGTTATCGGCTCGCGTTCATCCTCGTAGGTAACCGTTAAGCCATCACGCCCTAATCGTTGGCATTGTTCTACCCCTCGGCACCACAGTCTCACATCATTCCCGGCTTGGATCAATCTCCCTGCCAGCAGCAGCCCGAGTGAACCTGCACCAATTATATCAATTTTCATATAACCCTCCTGCTGATCTTAAGCACAATTTTTCTAAGTATACCAAAAACCCCGCAAGTGGTGCTTAAAAAGCAGACCACTTGCGGGATTGTTAGTTAACCTATCGTTTATTCAATGCGTTCTAAATTTCCGTTACCATCCATTTTGAAACGAGTCTTCATTTCTTCTTCTTCTTCATTTAAGAAAGCAAGCCTGCGAGCACGATCCATAATCTGAATTAAAGCTTTGTAATCATCGTTGACTACCCGGTAGTCGCTTTGAGCAAGATTAACCTCTTTAGACAACCGCTCATTCTCAGATCGTAATTCTGTTAATTCATCTTCCTTCTCGCGCAGATCTCTTTCCAGCATTTTCAGCTGACGTCCTGCTTCCTGGATCGTACCCTTCCATTGTCTTAAGAAACGAATGACCGCATCAATGGATAATGTGTTTTCACTTAATCCCTCACCGCGCCCAAATTCCTCATCGACATCACCCAGAATCAGACCAGCTACTTGCGCTCCTCTTACTGACGGCTGCTTTTTCAGGTAGCTACGCTTTTGACGCTGCCCTTTAGCAATACCGATTGCACCTTCATAACTTTTCCGAACACAACTGTTCCAGCGGAATCCGCAAGCGGCCGAAGTTCTGCCGATTTTTTCACCCACCTCTTCAAAAGCGGCAAGCTGTGTGCTGCCCTCCCGAATGTGTCGCAAAGTTACTTCTGCCAATATTAGATCATCTTCTGCACTCCAAGCGTCCTGTCTAACGGCTGTCATAAAGCCAAACCTCCTAACAACGTCATGAAATAACCATCTCCATAACCGGCAGTTCTGCCGGGTAGTGAATAGGGATAAAAGCTGCTTACTCCATTTCTATGCTTCTCATAGAGTTCATAGAATCTATTTGATACTAATTTGTATTTCCATTATCTGCGTACATCATACGCATAAAACTATAAATTCTCTTTTTTAAAGCGCTAATCACTCAGGTCAATTATAAAAATCACATTTTTTGAAGATTAGTGCATTTTTTTCAATGAATTCGTTTACACATAATTATGTTGAGGGTATAATAAATCGAAGGAATATTCGTGAGATACATACTGGAAGGGGGACTCTCTCTTGGACCGCATGTTTCGGGTATTAGGTTTTTTCACATTAGCTATTGGATTGATGGCTTTCGCCGGAGGTCTAACAGAAATGGCCTTGCTTTTCTTTTTGCAAACAGCATTTTTCGTAATACTTGGCTATATGAAATTTACTGAAAAAACTTATGTTCTTCTCTTCTGGGCATACATGATTCTGACTTTCACCGGATTTAGTTATTGGACGATCTTTCAAATGGGTCTTCCACTATAAATTGCAGTACTCTTTTGGAGCGGATGAGGTCCTTATCTTATAAGGATCACTTCCGTTTTTTTGTTTGTATGCTATTTTAGAAGGGTTAAACATATTATTAGTACATACATATATCATTTCAAAAAAAGGTGGTGGTGTGGTGCGCTCCCGCAATTTACAAAGCCGCATGATTGCAACCATACTAATTCTCTTCTGCTGTACTTTGTTTCCGTTACAACCTGTGAAGTACTTGTCTGCCGATCCTAGCGGTGATTTTTTCAACTCTGCTATACCAGATAATGAAGAAACCCGTAAACTACTTGAACAGACCTTGTCTTCTGCAGAAATTGAACGTGAAATCATCAAGATTACAGCCGAACAAAAAGCGCTTGAACAAAAGGTAGAAAGCTTGAACAGACAAGCTACCCAGAAAAAAACAGCCATTGCGGACCAACAGGAACGGGCAGGTGCAGTTGTGCGTTCTTATTATATGGGGGATAGAGATAATCTTCTGGTCGCGTTTTTTTCAGCAAAAAGTATCAGCAGATTCCTGGCTCTGTTCGATTATTATGAGATTATTATTGGGAATGACCGCGATATTCTCTCACAATATGAAGAACAATATAAGGATTTGAAGGATACCATTCAGACTGCGAAGCGAAACTCGGAAGAGCTCGCCCGGCTGCGCACGGCTCTGGAGGAACAGCAAGTTCGGGTAAACGCGCTCAACAAGGAAATTGAGGGTGGGATTAAAAATAGCAGCGATCCTGAAAATATGAGTACTCTACTTAAAGAATTCACATTATATTGGGAGAATATCGGCCTGCACGAGGTAAAAACATATTTCAAGGCGTTATCCTCCGCAATGAATAAACTACCACAGTTTGTTCAGAATCGAGAGGGTGTACTGACTCGAAAGGGAATGACTTATGAGCTAAACCTGAAGGAAGAGGATTTGAATGAATTTTTGCAATCACAGAATTCGCTGTTTAAAGACTTCGCCTTTCATTTCAATGACGGTTCAATTACTGCCACTGGAAAAAGCGGAGCGCTAGCTCTTTCACTGACCGGTCACTACACCATTCAGGAAGAACCGATCAACGGCCTTATATTCCAAGTCGATCATATTGTATTTAATGGTCTTGAATTGCCTGACACGACAAGAAAAACGTTGGAAGAAGAATTTGACTTAGGCTTTTATCCTGGAAAAATAGTATCTTTCCTTCGTGCCACGGCAGTAGATAGCCAAGAGGGCGTCTTGCATGTTAAGCTTTCCATTTCATTTTAGGCCTTCTTTTAGATATTCTTTGTAGCCTTCCGCATCTATCTGCCCTGTTAATAGTAATGATACAGCTTCAACAACCTTACTCCAGCCGCCCTGTGACTCATCCTCCGGGGCGGTTTCTTCTGTCAGCAATAGCTCAACATCGAAAGGAAGTTTGTATTTAAAAGCATGCTCCGAACGATAAAGAACATCAAGCGCCGGCAAGCTCCCCGTATTCTCCAACCAATCCAACTGAGCATCCTCTGAGGTGATAAAAGTCAGCCAATTCACAGCTTCCTTTGGACTTTGAGATTGAGCTGGAAGGGCAAAAGATCGACTGTAACAGGATTCAAACCCACCTCCGTTATTGGCAGTCAGCGCCGGAACAGCAGCAAGGGATGAATTACCATGCTTCTGCCACTCGGATAACGGTAAAGAAGCAACCGCGACACTACCTCCTTGTAGCATATCCCAGACATCTTTATTGTAGCGGCTGGTGAGATAAAAATAACTGCGGGCGTTCTGAGTCCAATTCAACACTTCTTGGTTATCTGCTAACAAGCTGCTATTCATGCTCTCCATTACCGCTGACAATCCATAAGGATTACGGGTATCCATCGCGAGTAAATATTTTCCTTGCTCTTTAAGCACATTCTGAAGCAGGATATTCCACTCTTCGAGGCTTTTGGGTAATGCATTAAAACCCAGCTCCGCCAGCCGTTGTGGGGAATAAACGAGCACGTAAGGATCTATATCTAACGGGACTCCCCAATTATATCCATTCCACTGCATCAAGGGGATCAACTGTGTTAACGGTGCACTCCCCGGAACGCTCTGATACACATCCATCGGCAATAAATATCCACGTGTGGCCCAGTCCAGTATGCTTCGTCCATCTGCCATGACTATATCCGGGCTGTCCCCGATCGTTAAATCATGCTTCAATACCTCATCGGCATCCTCAATATCCACATTGCTTAAAATAACCTTTACTCCACTTTCTAAGGTATAACGGTTGCTAAGGAGCTCCAGTTCACTAAATTCTTCGCTATTTAACGATACTCTTATATGTAAGCTATCTATAGTTCCCTCATCTCCGGAAGAGGGATTGGTCGACTGACTTTGCGGTCTTTTCATAGGACGTGGATCGTTACTGGTACTCAATTCCATACTGGGCGACAGGCTTGTCAGCGATAGTAGTAAAATTGCAAAAAGCAGCCAATAATTTTTGCGTTTCAGCACGATTTCCCACCTTCCCTTTTGATTGGTCTCCCCTATTTTACCAAACCCTCCGGTGCTTGTCTTTAGTTTGTGAAACCGTTCTCTTTCTATTATATGGGTGAAACGCTCTAAGAACCATAACCTCCTAAATTCCTCTGCCGTTTCCGGGCGGGCAGGAAAAAGCCGGGAGTGTTTGCTTCTCCCGGCTGAAAACTGGATTCATGAACGGCTAGAGTAGATCCGCGGCCAATTGCGCCAAGCGGGAACGTTCACCTTTTTCCAAAGTAATATGTCCGCTAATCCCTTGCTGCTTAAACTTCTCGACGATATAGCTCAGTCCGTTGCTCGCAGCATCCAGATATGGATGATCGATTTGCTCCGGATCGCCCATTAGAATGACTTTACTTCCTTCTCCCGCTCTGGAGACAATGGTCTTCACCTCATGACGGGAAAGGTTCTGCGCTTCATCAATAATAATGAACTGTGATGGGATTGAACGGCCGCGAATATAGGTTAAGGCTTCTACCTGTATACTGCCTAACCCCATTAAGATTTTATCGATATCGCCAGCTTTTTTGGTATCGAACAGGAATTCCAGATTATCATAAATAGGCTGCATCCAGGGTCTAAGCTTCTCATCCTTCTCACCGGGCAAGTAACCAATGTCCTTACCCATAGGAACAACCGGACGGGCGATAAGCAATTTTTTGTATTTATGTTCATCCTCCACTTTGAATAGTCCGGCTGCAAGCGCCAATAACGTCTTCCCTGTCCCAGCCTTACCCGTGATCGTTACGAGTGGGATTTCATCATTTAGCAGCAGCTCCAGTGCCATTCGTTGTTGAGCATTACGGGCGCTAATCCCCCAAACCGAATCATTGCCCAGATAGAGTGGCTCCAGACGTGTGGCATCACTATTCACTTTGAGAAGAGCTGATTTGCCAGTGCCAATCTCATCCTTGAGAATCACAAATTCATGAGGGTACAACGGATACGACAACGCGAGCTGTTTTACCGTCAGAGAGCGGTGACTATAATATTCATCAATCAATGCGGGATGCACCTGCAGAGATTGGTAACCAGTGTATAGTTCATTTAAGTCTCCAGTACGATCTGACAAATAATCCTCTGGCGTAATTCCAAGTACATCCGCTTTAATACGAACCAGTACATCCTTGCTCACAAGCACAACGGGACGCGGATCAGGCTTCTCATTCTCTTCATTCAAATAATTGAGCGCAACAGCCAAAATCCGATTGTCGTTAGACACCTCACCAAACATTTCCTGTACCTTCACAAAACTGCGATGGTTAAGTTCTACCTTCAGCTTGCCTCCATGCTCCAGTTCCACACCACTATGCAAATGACCTAGTTCCCGGAGTCCATCAAGCAATCGGGATACCGTACGGGCATTCCGACCGATTTCGTCAGCATTGCGCTTCTTGGAGTCGATTTCTTCCAGCACAACGGCCGGAATAACCACCTCATGCTCCTTGAAAGAGAAAATTGAATTGGGGTCGTGCAAAAGCACGTTGGTATCTAGCACAAATATCTTGTTCATATTATCCCCTCCACAGCGCCTGGTTTGATTGATCATACATAACTCTTTCCGCCAAGGGAAAAGATAAGGTACAGAAACGATTCATTGGCTGAAAGGAGTAATCACATATGAGAAAATCAATATGTCTGTTGCTGGTACTGCTGCTACTGACAAGCTGCGGTATCGCTAATAAAAAGACATCACCCTCTCCTCAGAATAAACAATCTGCGAATGCTGTAAAGGGTACGGGGAACCATGAGGTTCGGCAATTGTCCAATGATGGTGCGACTAATCCTAAAGCCACCTCAAAAGCTGGTCAAGCCGTCAATGTTAATGGAGAAAATGAAATTGCACTTAAGGATCATTTTGAACAGTTGGCCAAAAGAGTTCCCGGTGTAAATGGCGCACACTGTGTAGTCATGAACAAAGTTGCCATTGTTGGTCTTGATGTAGAAGGTTCTCTAGGCCGCTCACGTGTAGGAAGCATCAAATATTCTGTAGCAGAAGCTATCCGCAAAGACCCAAGAAGTGTACGGGCGCTTGTCACAGCGGATATGGATCTCTCCAGCAGATTAGCGGAAATGAGCCGCCATATCTCCAAGGGACATCCGATTTCCGGATTCTCATCCGAGCTGGCTGATATTATCGGACGAATCATGCCACAGCTGCCAGAGGATACCAAGCCGCAAAGAAATGCACAGTAGTGGATAAAGGACAAAAGAAGTCCTTAGAATTCAAAAAAAGCCCAGTGATATTTTCACTAGGCTTTTTTCATGGCAGCAAATACTTGTCCGTCCAACTTCTCAGCGGCACGTCCATCATAAACTTTCGCATATCTTGGGGCGGAGTCAAGCTGCGCGCCGTAAAAAAGCGCGTTGCGGACCGCTTTAATTTCAACATCAAAACAGCACATCTTAAAGGGAACATCCTCTAGCGGGTCCTGCCTTACAGCAGCACTACCGTTAATGGCATAGACAGTTCCTTCACCAAACACAGTTATAGTTATTAATGGATTAACCTTCATATTATTCACAAGTCTTGAACGATGATCAATAGCCAAACGCACAGTACTAGGACTAACAGCATAAAGCCACGAAATAGCTGTGGATGTAGGACCGCCTGTCTCCGCATCAACTGTGTTTAGAAGAACAAAGGTTTCCGATTGCAGCATCGATAGCAAAGTTTCATTCAGCTGAGCAACGGCTTCGGACATAAGTACTGGCCCCCTATGCGACGTTAATTCATTCGATTTATTATATTATAGCACAGGCTGAAACTTGCATTCAATTTTAGCTATGGAAGATATTAAGGTCCTCAAGGCGTCTCAGCAGTTGTCGAATCAGCTCCAGTGGAAATTCCTGCAATTCGATCCTGCAAGCTTTTCTTAGCGGCCTCCAACTCCTCATCATTAATATATACATATGGACTTCGCCACGTTCCAGTAACCGGCTTGAATTCGATATTCTCTTTGGAAATCTTCCAATACGTCGCAATCATATCTTTGATTTGCGAATTTTCGATATCTGTCTTCATGTTACTGTCCACTGCATCAAGCACCTTGCCGATTTTCAATACGCCACCAAGCGATTGCATCTGATCCACCAGACTATTCAGGACTTCGTTCTGGCGTTTGTTGCGATCAAAATCATCTGAAGCGTTAGTCTTAGGCTTGCAATTGGATTTACGATACCGCACATAGTCCAATGCATTTTTTCCATCCAGCTCTGCCGGACCCTTTTTCAGATTGATATTCGTGCCGTCCACAGTGTCTGTATAACACATATTTTCACTAATATTTACTTCGACTCCCCCAAGCTCGTCCACCACATCCCGGAAGCCCTGAAAATCAAGAATCGTTGTATAATCTACATCAATGTCCAAATACTTACCCATCATCGTCTTCATCTCGTCTTCAGCCAGTAGACCGGAGGATTTCTCCTTACCCTTGAAGCGAGCATAAAATTCATTAATCTTCGTTTTCTTATAGCCGCTTAGCTCCACATAGGTATCACGAGGAAGCGAAACTATGGTCGCTGATTTGGTCTTAGGATTAAGTGCTGCAACCATGATTACGTCAGTCAAATAAGACTCGTGTTTAGGTCTGTTATCCGTTCCCAGTATAAGCATCGTCAGTGGCTTTTCTGAAGCGGATTGCCCTGGAGCAACCGTACCCTCAACCCCTGCATTAAATACGCCATGCTCAAGCTTCCAATACAGATAACCACCATAACCCAGCACGCCGAGGATCGCAATAATTAGCAAAGTTAACAATACTCTAACTAATCTGCCAAAAAAACCTCTCTTTTTCACTTTCTTTTTCGTTTTTTTCTTAGAAACACCCTTCACAGGCTGTTTTCTATTAGTAGGTTGTTGCCCGTTTGCTCTTGGAGGTAAACCGCTGTTTCTTGTACTCATAATAGAATAAAGTCCTTTTCATTTCATTTAGAATTAGAATTGCTACATTAATTAGACGATCCTTAAGGTAAAAAAGTTGCGATTACGATCTCTTCGCTGCTGCTGCGGCCTTTCTCTTCTGTCGAGCTTCTACTATATAACGTATCCGTACCATCAGCATTAATCCGACAGCAACCAACAGACACTGGATAATCGGAAGCTTATCATGTTGGAAAATTAGGAGCAAGCCAGAGCCAATCGCCATCATTATGTAGAGCATGATTTCCTTGCCAATCGATAACTTTTGATTCACACGAAAGACTTGATTATAAACAAAAGTAAGCAATATAAAGATAACAATATAAGCGACGATTGGATGCTCAGCGAACCACACCTGCATAGATAACCGCACTCCTCCCAAATTTAAGATACGTTTACATTATATCATCAGTAGGGGAATTTTTTGTTTCTTATATTAAAAAAAGCCGCCGGATGCAATAATCCGGCGGTCTTATTCATAAGCATGTGTTTACGCGTTGGCTTGTGCTGTTTTACGTTGTTTCTCTACACGTTCGCGTTCGCCTTTGTTCAGAATCTTTTTACGCAAACGAATGGATTTAGGTGTAATTTCACAATATTCATCATCGTTCAAATATTCAAGTGCGCCTTCCAAAGAGAAGGTGCGTGGTGTCTTCATTTTTACAGTATCATCTTTGCCTGAGGTACGCATGTTGGTAAGTGCTTTTTCCTTACAGATGTTAACGATAATATCGTTATCACGGGTATGCTCACCTACGATCATACCTTCATAAATTTCTGTACCTGCATCCAAGAAGAGAATACCACGATCCTCAACACCCACGATTCCGTATTGAGTTGTTGATCCAGTCTCACTTGCTACAAGCACACCTTGATGACGTCCGCCAACTTGACCAGCAACCAGTGGAGCATAGCTGTCAAAAGCATGGTTCATAACGCCGTAACCGCGTGTCAAAGTCAAGAAGTAAGTGTTGTAACCAATCAAACCACGTGCAGGAATCAGGAACTCCAGACGTACTTGACCCGTACCGTTGTTAATCATATTGACCATTTCGGCTTTACGAGTACCCAGACTCTCCATAACAGAGCCCATGCTTTCTTCTGGAATATCAATCATTAGACGCTCAAGCGGCTCCATTTTGACACCGTCGATTTCTTTAATGATTACTTGTGGTTTAGAAACTTGCATTTCGTAACCTTCACGACGCATATTCTCGATCAGAATACCAAGGTGAAGCTCACCGCGTCCAGAAACGATAAATGCGTCAGGACTATCAGTTTCTTCCACTCGCAAGCTCACATCTGTTTCAAGTTCTTTAAAGAGACGCTCACGTAGTTTACGGGAAGTTACCCATTTACCTTCTTTACCAGCAAAAGGACTGTTATTCACTAGGAATGTCATTTGCATGGTTGGCTCGTCAATCTTCAGAACTGGAAGTGCTTCAGGGTTTGCAGGATCAGCAATGGTCTCACCAATGTTGATGTCCTTGATCCCTGCAATAGCAACGATATCCCCTGCGCCCGCTTGCTCTGTTTCAATACGTTTCAAACCTTGGAAGCCGAACAATTTCTCGATACGTGCAGTTTTGCTCTTACCATCACGCATAATAACTGTTACAGATTGACCTTGTTTGATCACACCGCGGTTAACACGTCCAATCGCAATACGACCCAAGTATTCGTTATAATCCATCAACGTTACGAGGAATTGAAGCGGTTCTTCAACACTTTCGGTTGGAGCTGGAATATGTTCAACAATGGTTTCGTAGAGCGAAAGCATCGTTTCATCTTGTTTCTCAGGAACCATGCTTGATGTACCATTAAGAGCAGATGCATAAACAACAGGGAATTCCAATTGTTCGTCATTTGCTTCAAGTTCGATGAACAAATCGAGCACTTCATCAATAACTTCCTTAGGACGAGCAGCTGGACGGTCAATCTTGTTCACGACAACGATCGGTGTAAGTTTTTGTTCCAATGCTTTACGCAGAACGAATTTCGTTTGCGGCATGCAGCCTTCATAAGCATCAACAACCAGCAATACACCGTCAACCATTTTCATGATCCGTTCTACTTCGCCACCAAAGTCAGCATGTCCAGGTGTATCCACAATGTTGATCAAAAACTCTTTATAAGTAATTGCTGTATTTTTAGCTAGGATTGTAATTCCACGTTCCCGCTCGATATCATTAGAGTCCATAGCACGTTCTTGCAAGTGCTCATGGGCGCTGAAGATCCCCGATTGTTGAAGGAGCTGATCGACGAGTGTTGTTTTGCCATGGTCAACGTGGGCAATGATCGCAATGTTGCGAATATCTTTTCTTGAATGCATGATTTGTATCCAAATCCTCTCATTTATCAAATTAAAACAGTTAAAATTCATAGCATGTCACGGCAGTCTCACAAAAGAAGCGCCAGGCAGAAAGCCGACGCTTCAACATAACATTAATATTATAGTGAAAGTACCATGAAAAGCAAGTCTTTTTATGAAAAAACAGTTACCAATTTCCGTTTTTTTTCACAAGATCCTACAGCAATTAGCTTCGATACCATCTATTCCGGCCACGTGCTCTGCCTCGACCTGTAATCAGCCAAATTCCTACAGCTATTAATACAATCCCGATCAGGTAGATCGCGCCGGTGCCCATAAGGCTGAAAATACAAAGTGCAAGGCTTAGTAAGCCTAATGTTACAGCAATTGCTGACAGTCCACCCGTCCGTCTTGGTTCATAGATAGAATATTCATACAAGCCCACGGCAAGACCAAGCAACAGCACAGGCCATAAGTTACTCATAAGCCCCCATCCCCAAATATTGCAAAGGCCAAACAACAATCCGTACACCGTTAATATCCCAGCAGGAACCAATACTGAGGCCGAAGCACGACGGCTGAAAAATAACATATACAGCACTATTCCTGGAATTAAAATCACTAGAGGCCAAAGCGCGCGGCCCAAAAATCCGAAGACGCCCAGCTTACCTAATAAAATCACTATGCCAGCAGCAACAATGAAAATTCCTAGCTGTATATCTTTCTTTGAAGACATCCTTCACCCATCCCTTCAATTTCACGTCTACCTCATTTCCACGTCACCTTATAGCCTGAAAGCGACAGGATTCTTACTCATATCTTATCCGAAACATACACAAAATGCCATCACTCCCTGTGATTAATCAGTGTCTATAAGCGCTTCTGATCGCGCAAAAAAAACGGACAATTCCAATTTATGGAGATGTCCGTTTAGTATTGCCTTTTATTGCAATTTATTAACCTGCAGATGTTTTTCTGCGTTTAATTGCTCCCGTAACCACAACTAATATGCCTAAGGCAATGGGCAAAAAGGAATGTAAGGAGGGGAATAAAAAGGAGAGCATTGTCCCTAATTTTGCATCCTGAAGCAACATATCCCCTGCTGTAAACGCCAGTATATAAGCACCGATAAATACGAGCACTGGAAACCGGTGCAGCCAGCCTACAATGATGCCGCTTCCCCACACTACTATCGGAATGCTGAGAGCAATCCCGATGACAATTAAAGCTAAATCTCCTTTAGCTACTCCCGCAATGGCTAGTACATTATCCAGGCTCATAATAAAGTCCGCTACAAGAATCGTTCGGATTGCTTTCCAGACTGAGGAAGATTCCCTTACTCTGAGATCCTCCTCTTCCTCCAACAGTAGCTTGAACGCTATCCATAGCAGCAGCATCCCCCCTCCAGCCTGAATATAAGGGATTTTTAATAGCAATACCGCAACAAAAGTAAGCAAACACCGCAGAACAACTGCGCCTGCTGAGCCCCACCATACCGCAGTCTTTCGGTGCTTCGCCGAAAGATCCTTGCTGGCCATTGCGATAACCATTGCATTATCTCCGCTCAGCACCAGATTGATCATCAATATTTCACCAAGGAGCAATAATGAATCCATTCGCACTTACCTCCCCGAGTCACATGTAACTACTTGTATGTTCGGAAATGACAAGCTATGCTTCCTGTCCAACTTTTTTTGAGCGTGAACGCATGTTGGCTCCTTTTTTTGCGTATACAAAACTAAGCATATTTTGAAGCTCAATCTAACAAAACTTGGGAGTGACTTCGCTTTGAATACATCCATCTGGGAGTTTATATTATCGCTGCTCAACATTATTTTTCTAGATCTTATTCTGGCGGGAGATAATGCCATTGTGATCGGACTTGCAGCGCGTAATTTACCGTCCGACACGCAAAAAAAGGCTATCGTATTTGGAACAGCAGGTGCTGTAGTGTTGCGGATCTTCGCAACGATTCTGGTCGTATGGTTGTTGAAAATCCCCTGGTTACTGCTTGCCGGAGGGATTTTACTCATTCTGATTGCCTATAAGCTGTTAACCAGTGAGAACACTTCAACAGATATCAAGGCAGGTCAAAGCTTGTGGTCCGCTGTAGGGACAATCATTTTAGCTGATGCTGCCATGGGCCTTGATAATGTGATCGCCATTGCCGGAGCTGCCAAGCATAATATCTCACTGGTTATCATAGGACTGCTGATCAGTGTCCCCATCGTTGTGTGGGGAAGTACCCTTTTTATTAAATTAATCAACAAATATCCATGGATCATTTATATTGGTTCTGCTGTCTTAGGTTTCACTGCTTCAAGTATGATTACGGATGAACATCAGCTTGCGCCATTTTTTAATCATCATCCGCTGCTCAAATATCTGTTTATAATCGTGATCATTATAGGTATTTTGGCAGCGGGACATTGGAAACGCCAATCAAAACCAGAAGAGCCTCAGGAGGGCACAATCGTCTAAACCACAAAAAAACTGCCTCAGAACGTAGATTTCACTACGCTCCAAGGCAGTTTTTTGGTTTATTATTTTAGAACCATTCTTCCTGTAATCCAGCCTCGACACTTACAACATCACTAGGCTTCTCATCTCCATAGGGAGTGATTAACACGGTCTCTGTGGCTTCAATCGCCGCTTCCAGAAGTTCAGAATATCCCGGAAGCGTAGCCTCTATCTTATCCACAATCCGTAAATTCGGATTTGTTGTAGGTGATTTTGGAACAAATAAAGTACAGCAATCCTCATAAGGAAGGATAGACAAATCATAGGTACCGATGTTCTTCGACAGGTCCACAATATCACTTTTGTCCATCATTACCAGCGGACGCAGAAGGGGGAGGGTTGTCGCACGGCCAATCACGTTCATGCTTGGCAAGGTCTGGCTAGCGACTTGTCCCAGACTATCCCCGGTTACAATCGCCAATGCACCTTCCCGCTCAGCAAGCTGGGTAGTAATTCTCAGCATTGCCCGCCGCATCAGTGTAATAATCAGATTATCCTGGCCGATGCCGGTAAAGGAAGTCTGCACTTCAGTAAAGGGTACCAGATGCAGCTTGATTACACCCGCATAACGTGACAATACCCGCGCAAGATCCACAACTTTTTGTCTAGCAAGCTCGCTTGTATAAGGATAACTGTAGAAGTGCACGCACTCCACTTCAAGTCCGCGCCGCATGGATGACCAGCCTGCTACGGGACTATCAATGCCACCGGACAGCAATAACATCGCTTTTCCGTTAGTGCCTAATGGAAATCCACCTACACCGGCAATATTTTCACAGAAAATATAAGTATGTCCCTGACGAATTTCGACCCTCAGCTCTAATTCAGGCGATTTAACGTCTACGGTGAGGCCAGGATATCCTTGCAATAGTGGTGTCGCGATCCGTTTATTCATCTCAATGGAGCCGTAAGGGAACTCTTTCCATACCCGCCGAGCATTAACCTTAAATCTGGTGCCCGGAGCAGGCGCGATTATCTCCAAAAATTGACGGCTGACCGCTACAATATCCTCAAGCTCTGACTTAGAAACCTTCACTGGACTAACTGAAGCAATGCCAAATACATTCTTCAGTGCTTGTACCAATTCAATCGCAGATTCCCCGTTCAATTCCACGTAAATTCTTCCGAATTCCTTGCTCAGAACTACGTTTGGATAAGGCTTAATCAATTCCTTCACATGACGCAGTACGGTTTTTTCAAATCGGGTACGATTTTTGCCCTTTAAAGTAAACTCTCCAAAACGCAGGAGCAGCATATCAGCGTATTCTATACTATGGGCTCTGCCTTCTGCAGATTCCTTGTTCATCATGCTCATTTGTTACTTCATTCCTCCTTCAGCAATCTTTAAAGCTTGTACCGCAGTGGTTAATGCTTGCTCAAGCGCAGCGACATCCTCATCTGTATGACTGTCGCCAAGGCTAATACGAATCCCACCTGAAGCACTGGAGACATCTTTACCCATAGACAATAATACACGACTAGGCTCAGCCAGTCGTGAGGAGCAGGCCGAACGGGTGGAGACAGCCATCCCCAGTTCCTCTAGCTTGCGGGCGAATACCTCTCCCTTCATGCCAGGGTAAGAGAAATGCACAATATGGGGAGCTCCATCCTCTCTGCTGTTTATAACAAATTCAGGAACGGTGCGCAAGAAGCGTAATAATCGATCTCGGAGTGGAACCAACTGGGCAACGAAGGTTTCGCGCTGCTCACCACTCATGCGGATAGCTTTGGAGGATGCGACAATCGCAGGTACATTTTCAGTTCCAGCGCGTTGTCCTTCTTCATGAGAGCCCCCTGTAAGCAATGGGAATAGCTTAATTCCCTCTTTGATATACAGTAATCCCACTCCACGTGGGCCTCGAAGCTTATGAGGAGACAGGCTATAAAGATCCACCTGCCAATCCTTTAAGTCAACTGCAAGCTTACCATATCCCTGAACACCATCTACATGAAATAAGGTTCGCGGATTCACAGCTTTAATCAGCTTCCCCATCTCTTTAAGCGGTTGTATCGTTCCAATCTCGTTATTGACATGCATCACACTAACAAGCACTGTGTCGCGCCGGACAGCAGCAGCTACGCGCTCAGGATCAACAACGCCAGTGCTATGGGGTGCTACAAAAGTAACCTCCCAGCCCATTCGCTGCAATTGCAGGAAACTCTCATATACAGAGGGATGCTCTATTTCTGTAGTTACCAAATGGCGGCCTCTAGTCTGATATTGCAGAGCAGCGCCTTTTATCGCCAAATTATTGCTTTCCGTTGCACCAGAAGTAAATAGAATCTCCTGCGGTTGTACAGATAAAGCAGCAGCGCATACTTCACGCGACCGTCTGATCAGCTTACCCGCTTCACTGCCCGCACGGTGCAAAGAGGAAGGGTTCGCATAATGCAGCTTCATAATTTGTTCCATCGTCTGCACCACTTCTACATAGGGCGGTGTAGCGGCGGCATAATCCCAGTAAAGCATATGTCAAATGTCTCCTTTACTTCGTTGAGTGAACTTATTATCGAAAAAGGATCAAACGGTGTTTCCCGTTTGATCCTTTTTATTATACCGCGTATTGAGCGCGAGCGCGTTCTATTTTAAAGATATAAGATTGTGTCTCTTTTGGAAGCAGGCTAAGTTTCTCCAATAATTCCTGATCATTGGTTACTCCCAGATCTGTTACCCGTCCCGGCCCTGCGTTGTACGCTGCAAGTGCCATCTTTTCCTCTCCGCCAAAGCGTTTCAGTTGATAAGATAAATAACGTACGCCGCCATCAATGTTTTGCGCCGGATCGAACGAATCAGTAACCCCTAAGCCGCTCGCGGTCCCATCCATAAGCTGCATTAAACCTTTAGCCCCTGCCGAAGAGACCACATTAGGATTAAACGAAGATTCAGTATCAATCACTGCTTTGATCAGATCAATCGGCACGCCATATTTAGCACTCGCCTTCTGGATGAGATCATCATAGCTCGTAGGTGTGGAACCCGTTATTTCCCCGGAAATTATGTTATTGAAGATTTTTGTTGTCCCACCTATCTGCTGCCATAACAAGCTGCTGACTGAAGTTGCATCCGGGAGAGAAGTCAAATAGCTTGAACTTTCACTACTCGTTGACATTGCCTGAAGCATTGTCGCAAATCCAGAAGCTGAAACTCCCGTTGACCGTTCATTTCCATTCGCGGAGCTAGTTTTTTCGGTTGTAGCCTTAAGGTTGATCCATTTAAGCTGCCCTAACCCGTCGGTTACAGCGGGATTGATCTGCATGCTGGCGCACTCCTTTTTTGTCCTACTCGAATCATATATAAGGTTTCGCGTTGAAATTTCGATGAATTACGGCTTAATCTTACATTTTATCTGAGATTATTGCTATATGTTGGAATGAAAAAACAGACTTCAGACCCTGATATTTAGGTCTAAAAGCCTGTTTAGATCAAAGCCATTCAGTTCTTTTTAGCGCGCAAAGGGAATCATCACGAAGTAGCTTAGTGTCGCAACAATCCCTAAGCCCATTGCCCATGCCCCAAGCGTTTTTTGCTCTTTGACATAGGAATAATAACCAACTACGGCAGCGATGGGTCCGAGAATAAAGGACCAGATGAACAATGAGGCGATTCCCATCCCCAGTCCAACATACCCCATTACCCGGCTTCCACTATATTCCGCTTCACTGTCCTTGCGCTCTTCCACTATACGCGGGGCATCCCGTACCTGCATTGGAACCGGATTTACCTCAGCAGCGTATTCTTCGCGATGCTCTCTGTCCCGACGAGGATAGTCCACTCTCCGCGGACGAAGAATGACTTTTCTCGGACCGGATTGTTCCCGTGATGAGCTTGATTCATTATCCTTTTCTGTGTCCATTCTGGCGGCCTCCTAAGCGTTCGGCTTAAACGTCAGACAACATGTTGCAGATGATGTACTGGCATGATCGCGGTGACCTTCATTCGTCATTTCTTCAGCATATTCTTCCTTATAACCATTGCCTACGTGCTTATCGATCTCAATGACAATTTCTTCAGCCCGGCATAAATTATGCTCGCCCCAATAATGACAATTGCTCACGCTACATTTTACTAATGGTTTTTCACTCGACATAATTATCACCTCGGCTTCATTATGTCCGCTCCATTTACCCGCTATTCGACAGAGTGGTTTCCAGTTGATGTATCGAGACAGGCTTTCAATCCACGCAAAAAAGGACCAGCTCATCGTCATTACAAAATGACAAAATGCTGATCCCTTTAGATCACTATTTAGAAGTTAAACCTGATTTTGCATACGTTTCTCGGTCAAATAGTCGTTCTCATAATAAATGAGATCATCGCGAAGATCTTCATACGTTTTGGTGATTTCCAGGATGATATCACGTGCGGGACGTACTGGCTTTTTGCGGAAACGGATTGCATCCTGACCTGTATAAGCGTAACGTCCATCTTCAGAATAGCTTTCATTTTTCGGATAAAAGAAGTTGTTCACGCCATAGTGATATACATTATAAAGCGCTTTCTGTGCAAAAGATTCATCGAATGTCGCACGACGCAGCGCAACGCCTAATTTCTCATATGACATTTCCGAGAACACTAATAGATGACGAAGATCGGACAGAAAACCTTGGTAAAATTGTACAGTTTCCTCATCTCCCTCAACTACAAGCTGAGGCAATGCATGCTCATTTAGAAATACTTCCATTTTGTCGATTACCACTTTAAGTTTATCTCTCGTCGATTCACATAATTTCTGCACATTGGCTGCTGACATAGCGGTTGCTCCTCCTTATTATTCCCTGCTCTTGTAGTCAATAAAGTTAATCCTCTGAAAGAAACCGCCCTAAGGACGTATCTCTTTATTCTTGCAATATCAGGATGTGAACACAGAGAAGTCTAACCTTCTGAACAATTATTAAGAACAACATCTAATGAGGTATCTCTTACACAATCAAGAAGACAATTCGAGATACTTATTCTCTCTGATATTATCATAAAAAACGTTAGGAAGGTATCCTTTTCTAAGATGCATAAAAGATACGCTCTCTTCTAAACCTATAGACATTACATTGCATAGAGGAGCGGAAATCATGTCACGAAAAAATCTAACAGTTGCAGGTTTGGTTACAGCAGCTTTTACAGTTGGGTTACTTACCTTTGCCCTGCGGCCTGCCACTAATGGGACGACCAGAGATGCCGCTAAAGTCGCTGTTCAGAATCCGGCTCCAACTTCAGCTTTGCATTCACCTCCAAATCCCTCTCAGGAAAAAACATTAAAGAAAACCTCCTTAAGCCAGGATGTGGAGGCGACAGATCATCTGAATAGAGTCGATGTCAGTAGACATTTAACTAAACTCCTGTCTGAAACAGACGGGATGTCTTCGATTCATGATAAATCAGTGTATGCGAAACGATTGCAGCAAGACCACGGGTTTATCTCCATGCTGATGTGGATCGATTTTCGCACACAAAAGACTGAGACCTTTAAGTCATCTTTTCCAAAAGGAACCGAACAGGAGAACAAGCAGCTTCTAAAATATCTCAAAACGGCAAAATCAGCAATCCACGGTCATCAATCCTATGAATCTCCAACGTTTACAATCGGTAAAGAAAAATATTACTTTATCGCTCAGCGGAACAAACAGAAAAATGTAGGGATTATTGCTCTTATCAACCAAAAGGTGCTTGGGCGTGTGGCAGACCATCAGCTGAAGAACCTGCGTCTCATTCCGTATCCTAAGGAAGGCAAATACCATGTGGAATCAGTCCATACCGATAACTTAAAGGACATTACGGTCAAGACCGGCCATGATAACGAAAATGCCAGCCATTTTTATGAGAATGAAATTGTAGTCCGTTTTCAGGGAAATACTCCGACTCAAGGACAGCTCCAGACGATAGTCGCCGATATCCACTGCAAGCAGCCACGCAAGCTGGGATATGCCTATATCTTTCGCTCTGAGAAGATGACCTACTATCAGCTCAAATCCTATTTCACCAACAAATGGCATCCCGAATATACGGAACCTCACTATATGTATTTAACCAATGATACCATCACTAAAAACGCTGAAGGAACTGTCACTCCTAACGACATGTTATTCTCCACTTACCAATGGAACCTCCCGGCGATTGAAACTGAGCTAGGATGGAATCTTTCCAAGGGCAGTAAAGAAGTGGTTATCGCCGTAGTCGATACGGGAGTGCAGATTAATCATCCTGATTTACAAGGTAAGCTTTTGACTGGCTATAATGCCATTACCAATGGTTCCACACCCGAGGATGATGTAGGTCACGGTACACATGTATCTGGTATCATTGGCGCACTTGTTAACAACGGGGAAGGCGTAGCTGGCATCAGCTGGTACAATAAGATCCTCCCTGTAAAAGCGCTAGATAACTCAGGTGCCGGAACGACTTATTCCGTAGCAGAAGGTATCATATGGGCAGCTGACAATGGCGCAAAGGTTATTAACTTAAGTTTAGGGAATTATGCCGACTCTCAATTCCTCCATGATGCGATTAAATACGCCTACGACCGGGACATCGTGCTTGTGTCTGCAGCAGGCAATGATAATACAGAACGGCCTGGATATCCTGCGGCTTATCCCGAAGTGATTGCAGTGGCTGCTACAAATGCTTCAGGGGAAAAAGCCTCTTTCTCCAACTACGGCGATTATATTGATGTCGCTGCACCCGGAGAAAGCATCGCAAGCACCTATCCGGACAGCCAGTATGCCGCTTTATCCGGCACGTCGATGGCCAGCCCCCATGTCGCTGCGCTGGCGGGTTTGGTACGTTCACTGAATCCTAATCTGACGAATAAGGAAGTTGTGGACCTTATGACCAAAAACGCTGTTGATCTGGGAACTTCCGGCCATGATAAATATTTTGGCTGGGGTCAGGTCGATATTTATAAAACGCTACAAGCGGCAAGCGGCAATCAAGTCCCATTGCAGCTTTTCCCTCAGCATGTACGCCAACAAATGAATCAATTAAAACAAAAAACAAAGAACACCCCTTAACCGTGTCATTGCAAAAACCGGCCAAGTAAGCGCAGAAACCGCAGTAACCCTTCCTCCATTTCCGGTTCCTTCATTTGCGAATAGCAAAGACGGATGTGGCGGGAAGGCGTTTCCGCAGAGTAACAGACATCACCGGGTAAAAAAGAAATGCTCTCCTGTTCCGCCAAGTCATGCAGGCTTGCGATATCAGGAGAAGGGGGCAGCTCCAGCCAGAGATTAAGTCCTCCCTCTGGTAGCATATAGTTCACTCCAGGCGGCGCGTACAGCTTCAGAAGCTTCGCCGCCTTTTCCATACGACCACGCAGTGTAATTCGTAGCTGTGCTGCGTAGGCGTCGTATTTTTCAGCGATGAAGGGTAATACGGCCTTCTGTGTCAGCAAGGGACTTCCTAGATCACTCGCAGATTTAGCGGCGATCAGCCGGGACAGAATATTTCCTTCTGCAGCCACACAGGCGATTCGGCAACCAGGTGCAAGTACTTTGCTAAAGCTTTTCATATAGACTACATGTCCATCGGGATCCATTGATTTAATCGCCCTAGGTGGTGGTGCATGGAAATATAAATCACTAAATGGGTCATCCTCAACAATGAGGCAACGGTAGCTGCGCGCTAATTCCAGCAGTCGTTGTCTTCTTGTGATGCTCATAGTTACGCCGCTTGGATTTTGATAAGTAGGGATGGTATAAATTAGCTTTGGAGGTCTTTGATCACACATTTTTGTAAGAACATCCACTCGCATCCCTTCACTATCCGTAGGCACAAAAATCATCTCTGCACCTCGTCCCGCAAAAACATCAATAGCACCAGTATAGCTAGGCGCCTCAAGATAGACTGTATCTCCAGGACCAACAAATGTACGAGCCACCAGATCAATGCCTTGCTGGGTCCCGCTGGTTATCATCAAATCGGAAGAAGTTAGCGAAATCCCACGCGATTTCAAATGTTCTCTCATGACATTCCGCAGCTCAAGATCTCCCTGAAAATTCCCGTAGGTTGCCATAAGCTCCGGTTGCTCTTTGACCAAGGAGGTGTAGGTGTCACCGATATCGTGAAGCGGCAGCAGCTCACTGTGGATGGCGGCTAAATGAAAGGGATATTTCACTTCCGAAACATCAAAATTCCGCCAAAGCTGAGCCCGCGGCAAATAATCATCATATAAATCCTGCCAGTAACCCTCTTCGTGACGTCTATTATGGGTTGGATCGGCTACAAAGCAGCCTTTGCCCTGTCTGCAGTAAATAAGTCCTCGTCTCTCAAGCATATCGTAAGCCTTGCTTACTGTAACCTGACTCACGTTCAATGTTATAGCTAGACTTCTAACGGAGGGCAGCCGGACACCTTGCTGAAGCAGTCCTGATGAGATCCGCTGACTGAGGGTTTCACTGATTTGATGGGGCAGAGTTTTGCTGCCGCTGCGATTCAAATCGATATGCATGAACCCTTCACCTCCACTGTTATATTCAACGCTTTACTGTTATACAGCGCTCCTATTATGATAGCATCAAATCGAAAGGTGGAGAACTAATTTATGGATATCAAATACTCAACGGCAGCCAATCATCTAGGGTCATCAGCAGTTCGGGAGATTCTAAAAGTTACACAGGGCAATGACATCATTTCACTTGCAGGCGGGCTGCCTGGGGAGGATTTGTTTCCCTTGGAGGCCGTACGCGATGCCTATAATCGTGTGCTCTCCAGCGATACCTCAGCGCTTCAATATGGGCTAACCGAGGGTTTTACTCCACTACGTGACAAAATCGCTGAAAGACTTACCCGGCAAGGCATCCCGGTTACATCCTCTGAGATGGTGCTGACTACAGGCTCACAGCAAGCTATAGATCTGTTATGCAAAATATTGCTGGATCCCGGCGATGCAGTTTTTGTGGAAGCGCCCACCTATCTGGCAGCACTACAGGTACTCGGTTCTTACCGGGCTGCTATTCATACGATACCAAACGACGAACATGGCATTCTGCCAGATCAATTGGAGGAGCAGATTCGGGTACATCGGCCAAAACTGCTCTACGCAGTTCCGACCTTCAACAATCCGTCTGGAGCAACCTGGAGTAAAGAGCACCGCGAGCAGGTGGTTGAAATCTGCCGCCGTTACAGTGTTCTTATTCTAGAGGACAATCCCTATGGAGAAATAACCTTTGATGAAGATAAAACTCTATATCCCCCCTCACTAGCCTCCATCGATAGAAGCTTCGGCGGGGATTATTGTGTAGTCTACACAGGGACCTTCTCCAAAATCGTCGCCCCTGCCCTGCGCACGGGTTGGATTATCGGCGATTCCGAACTAATCAAGACCATCGCCAAGGCGAAGCAAGCAGCCGATCTGCATTCCAGCACCATCGACCAGCGTGCTTTAGATGAACTGCTGTTACATTTTGATATTGAGCAGCATATCCGCCTCATCTCAAGAGAGTATCATTCGCGTATGAAGCTCCTGTCCGCGGAGCTCAGATCACATAACTGGGAAGGAGCATATTTCCTTGAACCAAGAGGCGGCATGTTCCTATGGCTTACACTTTCCGAAGAGATTAACACTAAGGAATTACTCCCGCTGGCAGTGGAAAACGGAGTAGCGTTTGTTCCAGGAGAGGTATTCTATTCAGCGGAGCCTCACAAAAGCAAAATGCGCCTTAACTTCACGCATACGCCACCCGAACTAGTTCCTGTTGCTGTTCAACGTCTAGAGAAAGCATTGGTTCAATGGCAGCAAAATCAAAACATCGTTCGGTCGTGAATAACTGCTCATAATCAATAGCCACGATAGCTAATTAAAACGGCATCTCCATCCTTTATTGGCCGGAGAAGCCATTTTTTGTGAGCAGATTTCTGCGTTTTCACTTTTGCGCATTTGCAGAATGTTACCTTTACGCATTTCTGCAAATCAAATTTTCGCATTTCTACTTTTAGCGTTTCTGCACATCTCATTTCGCATTTTCACATTCGCGTTTCTACCCTTTGCACATCATATATCCCATTCCCCACATTTCGCTTTCCGCATCACCAATTATCCTCTAGTTACTCAACACATCTACCACTTAACTAACTCCGATTTCACCAGCGAAGTTACAGCCAGAGGTTACAATTGATATTTTGCTACTAACTCCAATCTTCCCGCAGAAGATTAGCCAAGCTCCGCATTGTTACAGTTTGCTAGCTACTAATCTAATTCTGGCGTCAAAGTAACTATGGAGTTCTGGAGTTCTGGAGTTCTGGAGTTCTGGAGTTCTGGAGTTCTGGAGTTCTGGAGTTCTGGAGTTCTGGATTTCTGAGTTCGGGAGTTCGGGAGGTTCGTATCGGACCCCAGCGCTCTTATTTGCATCAATTCCGCTCATTTGGTTTGCTATCGGACTCCATAGTCACTATTGGATTCAAAACGCCCGATATCCACCCTGTTTATGCCGAATAACGGCTCTCCAGTCCGAAACTCCTCCAAAAAGGCATAAAATACACAAATAGCTGCATCTCGGTCCGTTAGCATATCAGCTCATCAGCCCATCAACCATCTGCCATCTGCCATCTGCCATCAGTCATCAACCATCAGTCATCAGCCATCAGCCATCAGCCATCAACCATCAACCATCAGCCATCAACCATCAACCATCAGCCATCAACCATCAACCATCAACCATCAACCATCAACCATCAACAATCAGCTCATCAACCACCAGTCATCAGCCCATCAGCCGCTAGCAATTCTTCTAAAAAATCCAATTTCTGCATATCACGTTACTAAACCCCTGCATTTTCACGCATTCACTGCTTTATATATTTGCCTTATCCGCATTTGTTTGCAACAAAAAAGGCGGCGTAGCCGGGTTACCGGGATACGTCGCCGTTTGTATGGTGTTGTTATTATAACGTTGCAGTTAGGAAAGTTTGCCGTAAGCCGGGTTCTGTGCTCGTCGTGGTTCGATCGGGAACTACCCTCCCACCATAAGCGACAATCATCTATCTAGGCCATACATTACTGCACAGCTCCAGCGACCAACCTAGACGCGCCTCAGGCTAAGGCTGCTTATTCAGCTGCGTCTCATTAGGTCTTGCTCCAGATGGGGTTTACCAGGAACGAAGTCACCAGCGTTCCTCGGGGTCTCTTACACCTCGGTTCCATCCTTGCCTGTGCCGCCCTAAGGCGGCCATCGGCGGTCCATTTCTGTGGCACTATCCTTCAGCTCGCGCCGACTGGACGTTATCCAGCATCCTGCCTTATGGAGCCCGGACTTTCCTCCCGTGACGTCTTCACGTCACCGGCGATTGTCTGTCAAACTTTCCGAACAACATTATATATTATACAGACATCACATGTCTGGCACAAGCATTATTAAATGGCAATTTTATAGGAACTTAAATGGCTCCGTATTCACCTGCGAAGCATGTACAGCTGTATCATACTTATGCTCGGCCAGTTTTCCAGCCATCCACTCCGCTACTTTCTCTTTCATGATCTTCTCCGCATTATGTCCCGGATCAATCAGAGTGATTCCGGCGAGCGCAGCATCCTGTACTGTATGATAATCCAGATCCCCAGTAACCAGAACATCCGCACCGCGGAAAATAGCACTGTTATAATACTTTCCACCCGAGCCACCGAGAACAGCGGCTTTACGAATTGGACGGTCCAAATCACCAACAACCCGTACATGGTCTACCTTCAGACCTTTTTTTACCGTCTCCACGAATTGTCCAAGGGTTGTAGGCTCTTTGAGCTTTCCTACCCGCCCAAGTCCTAAGCTGCGGCCTTTAAGATCCATTGAATACAAATCATAGGCAACCTCTTCATAAGGATGGGCCTTAAGCATAGCCTGCACCACTTTATTGCGGATGGAGTGCGGGACGATCGTCTCAATACGAATTTCCTCGGCACGTTCCATCTTACCTTTTTCCCCGATATAAGGATCCGTGCCTTCTCCTGGAATAAAAGTACCGTATCCCTCGATATTGAAGCTGCAATGACTATAGTTGCCAATTGCCCCTGCTCCAGCATTCAGGATAGCATCCAGAACCTTCTGATGATGATCCTTCGGCACAAATACTACTAGCTTTGATAATTGCTCTGAATGAATGTCTTTGATGGGTACTCCGTTTTCTATGCCAAGAGCTTCCGCCATCCAATCATTCATTCCACCTTCGGTAACATCCAGATTCGTGTGGCTGATGTACACCGCAATGTCATTCTTGATTAATTTTTCATACATTTTGCCCGTCGGTGTGTCTGTCTGGATTCCTTGCAATGGACGGAAAATAATCGCATGATGCGCAATAATCAAATTGCAGCCTAGACGAATCGCTTCTTCAACTACCTCATCATTCACATCTAAAGCAACTAATACATTAGTTATTTCTTTTTGCAGCGTGCCCAGTTGAAGGCCAATTTTGTCCCAATCCTCAGCTAAATGCTTAGGAGCCAGTTGCTCCATATACTGAATTACTGTTTGTCCCTTGGCAAACATTGTAGCACCTCCGTAATTTCCCTGATCTGACCTTGAATCTGTTTCCGTTTATTCTCAGCAGATTCTAGTTCTGAACGTGACAACGATGTTAAAATGCCTTCCAATTTCTGAATCTCACCCTGCCACTTAGCAAAAAACACAGCATTTGGCGCTTGAAGCAGCCATGGTCCCATTTGCAGCAAGGCCTCTTGCCCAAGGACCTTAGTGGAATCCCCCAAGGTTAAGTCACGATATACACTTTCATTTGTAATTCCAGCGTCCGTATTTTCTGGTACAGCCGTCAATACTTCATATAACTTCCCGTCTTCTTCCAAAATTCTCTCAGCTACGAGTACCCATTTATTATTTAATAACCAGCGGCGCAAAATATCCTCGCCTACATTCGGCTGAAGCAAAAGGGTTGTAACATCCTTTAGCTTACCTTGGCTTTGACCCCGGTCCAGAATCGCGGCAATTAATGCGCCTCCCATGCCAGCAATCGTGATACAATTGACTTCACCAGGTTCCAGAACCTCAAGGCCATCTCCTCGGCGCACCGAGATCACCTTCCCTAGTCCAGCCTCTGCAACGCCCTTACAAGCAGCATCAAAGGGACCCGGGTTTACTTCACCTGCAATTGCAAACACAGCCTTACCGCTTTCGACAGCGGCCACAGGAAGCAAGGCATGATCGGAACCGATATCTGCTAATCTGCTTCCTTGCGGAATTTGCTCCAGCAATTGCTGAAGCCGATCTGATAATTTCACATTGTTCATGTTGCCACCCACGTTATCCATTTTTTTCGAAACCCAAACAACAAAGCTAACCCTGCTGCAATCTTTAGGATCAGCATCAATGAAATCCACTGCGGATAATCCTGTCTTAATAAAAGAGCGTCAAGCTCTGGCATGATCCAAAGCGATACTCCCACTGCAAAATAAACACTGGCAACACCGCTTACCTTATGATGCAAAAGCCAGCTTAACCATACCATCAGCACACACAATGGCAGCCATAGGAACTCCAGTTCAAATATAGAGGCCTCCGGGCTTCTTCCACCGAAGAACCCTGCATACAGTAATGCCCAAAAAGCAAAACCACAGTACTGCAACAAACCTATCCGGAGTAAAAATCCCAAAATACACCATAACAAGCCGCAGCACCCAATTAGAATAGGCCTCCAGAGCTGAGGATCCAGATCATGCAAATCAATCAGCCATAGCCCAAAACCAAGCGTTAAAACACTGCCCAGCCCCGCTAGGATAAGACTGATAACATTGTTCCGGTCCTTATAAACGGCGGAGTATCCATAACAAATAATTAATACAGATAGTGCGGTTGCAAGTTGCAAAGGCCAAGGAAAAACGCTAAAATAAAGACTAATCAAGAAAATCAAGGAAATAATTCCAAAAGAAAACAGCCAAATTTTGATGCTTCCCTGCTGTAAATTTCTCAGCGAAATTGGATTGTTATCCTTATTCGCATCCTCATCGTCATACAGATTGGTTAAGAAATCGCAATACTGCTCTGGCAGCAACCGGCTTTTTCTCCAATACTGAATCTCTTTTATAATGATGTCGCGTTTTTCCAAATTCACTGGTTCATCCTTCTTTCCAGATACACAAGGTCAACACATTTTTTACCAGCGTAAATTCAAATAAAAGAACCTCCTGCCACTGAGCAGCAGAAGGTCCAGTTCATGAAATACTATTCAAGGAAATCCTTAAGCCGTTTACTGCGGCTAGGGTGACGAAGTTTGCGCAATGCTTTGGCTTCGATCTGGCGAATCCGTTCCCGGGTAACACCAAACACCTTGCCGACTTCTTCAAGCGTTCTTGTCCGTCCATCATCAAGGCCAAAACGCAGGCGAAGTACATTCTCTTCACGCTCCGTGAGCGTGTCCAGCACATCCTCCAGTTGTTCCTTCAGGAGTTCATAAGCCGCTGCATCCGCAGGAGCCAATGCTTCCTGATCCTCAATGAAATCTCCCAGATGAGAGTCATCTTCTTCACCAATTGGTGTTTCCAAGGATACAGGTTCTTGGGCAATCTTCATGATCTCTCTAACTTTCTCAACCGTCAGTTCCATCTCAGCCGCAATTTCCTCTGGGGAAGGTTCGCGTCCCAGTTCTTGCAGCAATTGGCGAGAAACCCGAATCAGCTTGTTGATCGTTTCCACCATGTGTACAGGAATACGAATGGTACGCGCCTGATCCGCAATCGCACGAGTGATGGCCTGGCGAATCCACCAAGTAGCATACGTACTAAATTTGAATCCCTTATTATGGTCAAATTTCTCTACTGCTTTGATCAGACCCATATTACCTTCCTGAATCAGATCCAGGAACAGCATACCGCGTCCGACATAACGTTTCGCGATACTTACTACGAGACGCAGGTTCGCTTCTGCAAGACGGCGTTTAGCTTCTTCATCGCCATTCTTAATCCGCATAGCAAGCTCAACTTCATCGTCAGCCGACAACAAAGGAACGCGTCCGATTTCTTTTAGATACATACGGACAGGGTCATTAATCTTGATCCCTGGTGGCAGTGACAGATCGTCATCAAAGCTGAAATCATCGCTGTCTTTATCCTCATTATCCTCACTTGGTCGGAGGCTGTTAACCTCTTCATCGTTCTCGTTTACAACCTCAATTCCCAAATCACTGAGTTGCTCGTAGAACTCCTCCATTTGCTCGGGGTCTTGATCAAACGGCGATAATTTCTCCATAATATCTTTGTAATTTAATGATGATCTTTTCTTACCTTGCTCAATGAGCTGATCCTTCACCTGATCCAAAGTAAATTCTGCTTCCAATTCAGTATGCTGATCGTTCGCCATAATTCGACTCCCTCCTCCCTAGGTACATCCTGTCAACATGTCATTGTCTCTCTAGGGCTATAATCTCACTTGCTATTTGTGCCGCACGCAAAAAGTCACCTGACTTTTCAGCCTGAATCATCTCTTCACGCTTCTGTTCCATTTTGCGTTGCAGTGGGTATTTCCGCACTTCACGAATACAATCATCTAGAACCTGCATATTCCAGTCCGGAGGGGTATCCATCATGGATATTGATGTCGCAGTTTTCTCCAGACGATCATCCTGAAGTGATGATAGAAACCGACTAATGCCGGGTGGTTTGCCTTGCGCGTAATAGGCATATAGATAAGCAGCAATTGCCGCATGATCAACGATGTTGAAATCTTCTCCGAGGCGTTCGCCCACATACGTGGCGGCTTCCGGGTCCTGAATCATAAAGGACAATAGACGCCGTTCCGCGACATGATAAGCGGGTAGTAAGGTCGGTGTCTGCACCTGCCCTTTTTTATGCCTACCATTATTCCACCTTTTGTCGTTATTATCCCCTTCAGGGATGTTTTTTTGCATCGATGCCCTAAGTAAATTACAATCCTGCTTCAAACTATCATATGAAAGTTCGAGTTCAGCAGCGATTTCCTTCAGATAAACCTCTCGCTCTGTTGAGGAATGCAGTGAAGCAATAACTTCTAAGGCTTCCTTGACATAGGCGATTTTGCCATCTTCCTCTAGGAGTATATGGTTTTTTTTCAGATATATAAGCTTAAATTTTATGGATGAAACTGCTGAATCAATAACCTGATCTTTAAATCTTTCTCCTCCATGCTTGGAGATAAATTCATCCGGGTCCACCCCGCTTGGCAGTAAGGCGATCTTTACACGCAGGCCGCTGCCTTCAAGCATCGGAATGGCCTTCATGGCTGCTGCTTGTCCCGCCCGGTCACCGTCGTAAGACAGTATAATTTCATCAGCCAGGCTCTTCATAAGTGCCACATGACCCTCCGTCAAGGACGTTCCCATCGTTGCTACGCCGTTATGCACACCCGCTTCCCAGGATGAGATGACATCTCCGTATCCTTCAAACAGGACGATTTGTCGAGTTTTGCGAATGGATGCTTTGGACTGGTGCAAATTGTACAATATCCGGCTTTTGTTAAACAATCTACTCTCCGGAGAATTTAAATACTTAGGTTGACCCTCTCCAAGTATTCTTCCGGCGAATGCGATTACCTTGCCTGTACGGTTGGCAATCGGAAAAATAATCCGGCCACGGAAACGATCCAAATAGCCTTTGCCCTCACCGCGGGCTGACAGAAGTCCGCCTTTCTCCATTTCCGCAAGGTCAAAATTTCGCTTCTCCAAAAACTGCAGCAAAGTATCCCAGCGGTCCGGAGCATATCCGATCTGAAACTGGTCAATCATTTTATCACTGAAGTTCCGGCCTCTTAAATAGTCCATAGCGGCTTTGCCGTGTTCCGTATTCTTCAGCAAGTAATGATAGAACTTTGCCGACCATTCATAAGCTTGAATCAACCGGTCGCGTTCCGGATCAGGGGGAGACATCATACCTCCCTTACCTTCTGGAACGGGAATATCACTTTCTTCAGCCATTATTCTGACAGCTTCGGGGAAGGTTAATCCTTCGATTTCCATCCTAAATTTGATGGCATTTCCACCCATACCGCAGCCAAAGCAATGAAATACTCCCCGGTCGGGGGTAACAGTAAAGGAAGGGGTTTTCTCCGAATGGAACGGGCAGAGGCCCCATAAATATTTCCCCTGCTTGGACAAATGAACAACCTTACCGACTGTATCGACTATATCATGACGCGCAAGCACGCTTTCGATAACCTCTTCCGGAATATTGCCGTGTCCGCTAGCCACTTCAACCACCTTCATCTCTTAACAAATAAATATAATTCGCTATTGCTACACATTCTCCTGCAAAAGTATTAAAAGTTTTGTCAGTTTATGTTGAAAATAAGTTTTTTCTTCTGCCGTTATGGGTTTTGGACCCTTGGAATAATGTCCCCGTCTTCGTTCCACGGCCCTGGCATGTCTTCCCTCCAACATAAAATCCATCTTGGAATTGTCGTATTCCTGACCACGAAATGAAAGCACACTGCATCGTTTACCTAGTGCAAGTGCCGCAAGACCATAATCTTGAGTCAGTACCACATCTCCTGCAGTAATATGATTGGCAATATATAGATCGGCACTCTGATCTCCTCGATCCACCTGCACAACCGTTACACCCTCTTCAGCTTTCAGTGCATGGTCATAAGAAGATACCATAAGTACCGGAACACCAAAGGTGCGACCTACCTCAGCGATCTCTTTTTTGACCGGACAAGCATCCCCATCCACCACTATCGTTCTAGACTGGGACTTCTCCATGATCATCACCAATTTCCCGTGTAATATATATACGCCCTCTCCGCAAGAAATCCTTCTTTCTAAGCATAAATACGGAACGGATGTCAAATGACGCATTGGCACCGTTCCGTATATTTATACCCCAAACCAACATTCTATACCATAAGATTCAAATTTTCTTGATTAAAATTACCAGACAAGCTTCGCGAAATCAGCGAACGACTTGGAGTCAGCATCAATACCAGCAAGCAGAGCCAAACGGTTAGCACGCACTTGCTCGTCCTCAGCCATAACCATAACGGAATCAAAAAATGTTGTAACGGCGTCTTTTAGACCCGAAAGAATCCGAAGTGCTTCTTCGGCATTTTTTGCCGCCATAGCTTCAAGGTAAGGTGTGTGAAGCTCCTGCCATGTATTGAAAAGCTGCATTTCGGCATCTTCTTTAAGTAAAGCAGGATCAATCACTTCACTGGTTGCTTTACTTGCCAAATTACTGACACGAGTAAGCGAATCCACGGTAATCTTGAAATCTGCTTGGTCGGACACAGCAGCCATAAGAGCACGACTTCTGCCCACAACATCTACTACGTCGTCACAACCAGCCGCTGTAACAGCGTCCACAACATCATAGCGTACATTGTCAGATAAAAGACGTTTTACACGCAGACCGAAGAACTCGTACAGGTTTATACGTAGTTCATCTCCAGAATGTTTCGTATTTCCTGAATTTTCATGAATTTCAATCGCCGCTTCAAAAATTTCGCGCAGCGTAATTGGCAATTTATGCTCAAGCACAATTTGGACAATTCCTGCAGCCTGACGGCGCAGCGCATATGGATCCTGAGATCCTGTCGGGATGATGCCGATGGAGAAGCAGCCAACAATCGTATCGATTTTGTCCGCTATGCTGACAACTGAACCTGCTTCTGTTGAAGGTACAGCATCTCCTGCAAATCGTGGCTGATAATGCTCGAAGATCGCTTTTGCCACAGTTTCAGGCTCGCCTGCTTTACGTGCATAATCTTCACCCATAGTTCCTTGCAGCTCAGGAAATTCATAAACCATTTGTGTGACAAGGTCGAATTTACAAATATCCGCAGTGCGACTTACTTCGGACACAGCAGTAGCTGACAGTCCAAGCTTCACAGCCAGACGATCAGAGATTTGGCGAATACGGCGCACCTTATCCCCTACGCTGCCCAAATCTTCATGGTAAACAATGTTCTCAAGCTTGGCTAACGCATCGTCAATCTTCATTTTTTGATCTTCTTGATAGAAGAATTTGGCATCTGATAGACGAGCACGAAGCACTTTTTCATTTCCCTTAGCGATAACATCCAATGATTCTGCATTCCCGTTACGTACCGTTACGAAGAATGGCAGCAGTTTGCCAGCTGCATCAAAAACAGGGAAATAACGCTGATGCTCACGCATCGAGGTAATCAGCACATCCTGAGGAATCTCTAAGAAAGATGGATCAAAGGTTCCAAAGAGCACGGTTGGTGTTTCTACCAAGAACAGTACTTCTTCCAAAAGATCTTCTTTAATCGCAATTGTCCAGCTTTTCTCTTCAGCCAATTTGTTGATTTGATCCAGGATGAGCGTTTCCCGTTCCTTCACATCCACAAGTACATGCTGCGCACGCATGCTCTCCACATATTGTGCAGGCTCCGAAATTACAGTCTCTGTACCGAGAAAACGATGTCCACGGCTCACATTACCCGCTTTTACGTCCGTAATTTCCAAATCAATGATCTCTTTACCAAAAAGAGCAACCATCCAGCGAATCGGACGAACGAATTTAAAATCGTAAGCTCCCCAGCGCATATTCTTCGGGAAAGTCATCGCATTTACAATACCCAGAAGTCCTTCTGTGAGCAAAGAAGCAGTCTCTACACCCGCACTATTTTTTGTGGCATAAATATATTCCACGCCAGCTAGCTCTTTAAATGTAAATTGCTCTGGAGATACACCCTGACTGCGGGCAAATCCTAGTGCAGCTTTACTCCAGTCGCCGTTAGCATCCAGCGCGATTTTGCGTGAAGGTCCTTTGACCTCTTCGCTAATATCCTCTTGCTTCTCAGCCGCGTCCTTAACAAATACAGCGAGACGACGCGGCGTAGCATATGCAGTAACTCCAGCATGGTTTATACGTGCAGAATCCAACCACTTGGACATTCTATCCTGCAGCTGTTCCATCGCAGCACGGATAAAACGTGCAGGAATTTCCTCCAGACCGATCTCAAACAGGATATCTTTAGACACGGTCAGCACCTTCTTTCTTCAGCAGCGGGAAGCCAAGCTTCTCGCGTTCCTCAAGATATGTTGCCGCTACGGAGCGGGCAAGATTACGCACTCGGGTAATAAATCCAGTCCGTTCAGTTACACTAATTGCTCCACGTGCATCGAGTAGATTAAAGCTATGTGAGCATTTCAACACATAATCGTAGGCTGGAAACACAAGATGTTTCTCCATCGCTCTACGCGCTTCCTCTTCATACATGTTGAACAGCGAGAATAACATTTTTACATCCGATACTTCAAAAGTGTAGGTAGAATGTTCAAACTCCGGCTGATGAAAAACATCACCATAAGTCATACCGCTTACCCATTCAAGATCGAACACATTTTCTTTATCCTGAATGTAAGAGGCTAAGCGCTCCATACCGTAAGTGATTTCTACAGCAACAGGATTCGCTTCGATGCCACCTACCTGCTGGAAGTAAGTAAATTGAGTGATCTCCATACCGTCCAGCCATACTTCCCATCCCAGACCTGCACAGCCCAGTGACGGATTCTCCCAGTTATCCTCTACAAAACGGATGTCATGCAAGAGCGGATCAATACCGAGTGCTTTCAAGCTATCCAAATAGATCTCTTGAATGTTATCTGGTGAGGGTTTGATGATTACTTGGAATTGGTGATGCTGATACAGACGGTTCGGGTTCTCTCCATAACGACCATCGGAGGGACGACGTGAAGGCTCTACGTAAGCCACTCTCCAAGGCTCAGGACCTAGCGAGCGTAAAAAAGTCATAGGGTTCATCGTGCCGGCGCCTTTTTCTGTGTCATAAGGCTGTACGATGATACAGTTCTGTTCAGCCCAGAACTGCTGCAGTGTCAAAATCATCTGCTGGAAGTTCATAATACCGTCTCCTTCGCTTTACAAGTTTTTTACAACAGCTTGCCTAAAACTTTCTACCATGGAGGCGGCACTTTTAGCTCCTGACAGCAACAAAAAGCCCCCGCCCCCATGCCTGATTAACAGACATAGGGACGAGAGCTTAACTTATTCTCCCGCGGTTCCACCCTACTTGATTTCATACCTTGTATGAGCAAGTTTGCTGCCAAGACAAGAACGAAATCCACTTTCATTCGCCGCATTCGTACTCCCAGGTGCCATGTTCATGAACGTTGTCCCGCTAGGCTTCCACTGCCCCCAGCTCGCTGAATAACGACAATACAGTCCACTACTTTCCCGATCAATGCACGCCTCTCCCCAATTGGAGCATAACGACGATCATATAATAAACTGATCCTATAGTAACGGAAAAATCAGCTTTCGTCAAATCTTGTACTTGTCGAGCTGGTCTAGGAAACTTTGTGACTTCAGCTTTAATCCGAGTTGTACATCCATAAAGGCCCGCATAATTTTTTTCAGCTCATCCCGGCTGCTTTCCTTTACATCCACATTGCCTAGTCTAGTTAGGTCAAGTCTGGCGAATAATCGCAGCAGCTTCAACGCACGAGCAGAGACCTCCATGGCTGGAGGGTCATTATGTTTACAACTGCGGCACAGTGCTCCTCCAAGGCGAGGGCTGACCAGCAGTTGATCATCCGGCTTCTCGGCACCACAAATTACACAAGAATCGAATTCAGGACCATAACCGGCTGCCTGTAAGATTTTCATTTCAAAGACATTTATGATAACGCCGGGTTCCTTGTCCTCTTCAAGTGCATTAAGACAGGCCGTAAGCTGGCGAAACCAGAAGCTTCCCGTTTCCTCATCATGCAGAACACGATCAAGCAGTTCACACGCATAAGACGCATAAGCAGCTTTGATCAAATCCTCACGCAGCGGATGGTGAGACTTCGTAATTTCGCCAGAATTCAGTGTCCCAAGTCCTCCATTATTTCTAAAAAAAACAAATTCCCCAACGGTGAACAGTTGGATCAATGCAGCATGGCGGCTTTTGACCTTCTTTGCGCCACGCACCAGAACCCCTACTTTTCCCGCGTTCTCGGTGCAAAGCGTAATAATTGCGTTCCCCTCGCCGTAGTCCATGCTGCGGATGACGATCCCTTCCACCCTGTGTAGCATGCCTCTTCCCCCAACCATTCGGCAAGCAACCAGTCCTTATTGCGCTTCTTCATCACAGGCCTTCTCTTCCTCCACTAGCTGTAATCCACTATCTTCAAGCGGATGGCCAGCTTCCTTATACAGCAGGTAAGCATCGACGTCTCCTGTCATTGCAAAATACTTCCACGAAAAGTTTCGCATTCGTATTCATCCTTTCTTGGGAAAGACGATGTCTCTTATCAAGAATTAGGATGGTGCGATGGAGCAGGTTCTATCCTTGCAATTCCTACCAAACGAGGAATAACGGAATTAACTTAAAGGTCTTTATGGAAGCCCAAATCCCGCAGAACGCGGTCCTGATTGCGCCAATCTTTTTTCACTTTTACCCATAGCTCCAGAAAAATCTTCGAACCCAGCAGGTTCTCAATATCTGTCCGAGCCCGTCTGCCGACCTCTTTCAGCATTGCCCCTTGCTTGCCGATAATAATTCCCTTTTGCGAATCACGCTCAACAAAAATAACAGCTGAAACATGCACCACTCCATTAGGCTCAACCTTCATATCTTCGATGGCTACAGCAATAGAGTGCGGCACTTCTTCACGAGTCAAATGCAGAATTTTCTCCCGGATTAATTCCGCGCAGACAAATTGCTCGGGGTGATCCGTGATTTGATCTTCCGGATAATACTGAGGGCCTTCCGGCAAGTACTTGGCAACCTGCTCTAACAGCGTATTAACATTGCTGCCCATCTTCGCAGAAATCGGAATAATTTCGGCAAAATCATGCAGCTTGTTATATTGAGCCATAAGCGGGAGCAGAGCTTCCGGCTCTATTTTATCGATCTTGTTGAGCACCAGAATCACCGGTGTCTTCAGACCATTTAATTGCTCGGCAATGTAACGGTCTCCACCGCCCAAGCCCTCTGACGCATCCACAAGGAATAACACAGCTTCTACTTCACCCAGTGTACTCATTGCAGTCTGGTTCATGTAGTCGCCTAGCTTGGACTGTCTTTTATGAATCCCCGGTGTGTCCAGGAATACGATTTGTGAAGTGTTTGTTGTGTAAACACCATGAATTTTGTTTCTGGTTGTCTGTGGCTTATCCGACATGATGGCAATCTTCTGGCCAATGACCTGATTCATGAGTGTTGATTTACCTACGTTTGGTCTGCCGATAATTGCGACAAAGCCTGATTTGAATTTCATATTATCTTCCTTCCATACTTACCTTCTAGTTCAATCTTTTTCAATCATTCAATCTTTTTTTAAAAGCTTTTTCGCTCCCCCTGAATCTCCCTCAGCCAAGGGGGACCCCAAGGGCCCCGACCCTCTGGACACCCGAAAATAGGCGTACCTGCAACGTTCGACGGGATTAGAGGGACGGTTGTGCATGAGCGCTTTTGTCCCCTGTTGGGGACACGCTTCACTGTCGCTTATTAACACGGTTCGCATTAAGCTCTCCATGGAGAAAAATTACTGAGATGCAGCTTACAGGCAGGGTTTCAAGTTACGATGGGCAAAGAATCGCTGGCGGCTTTTGCCGCGGCGCTTACCTCGTAATATTACTCTAATAACACATAGTTTGCACCAGTTTAGCCTAACTTGGTAGAACTAGAACACTTTTAATTGTATTTTGTACAACTAATTTTAGTTTGAGTTTATGTTTTGGTGCTTTAGTTGTATTCTGTGCAATTAAATCCTGTCTTAAGAGCCTAATATGGACTTTATCATAAATTTAATTGTACTATCTGCAACTAAATTCATTTTTGTGGGAAAGAGTAGCAATTTAACTGTACATTGTGCAATTAAAGTAGCAACCTTCGTCTAACTATGCCTAATTTGCCTTTATACGGGCACAGGCATTAAATCAAAACCTCATTTTATTCTGAAGCTTGTCCTTGCTTTAGATCTACGGGACCAAAAGCGCCTGGAAGCAATTCTCCCACCGTAGTCTCAACGACATCACCCTTCATGTTTCCAAGAATAACCTTCATATCCGGTGAACACAACTCAATCATTACTTGCCGGCACACACCGCAAGGTGAAACGGGGCCGTCAGAGTCAGCTACTACGGCAATTGCTTTAAAAGAACCAACAGCATGTCCATCCGCAATCGCACGGAATAATGCTGTCCGTTCCGCACAGTTGGTTGGGCCAAAAGCAGCATTTTCCACATTACAGCCGTGGTGAATATGACCATCCTGATCAAGAAGGGCAGCTCCCACTCCGAATCGGGAATATGGAATGTAAGCTTTAGCTCGTGCTTTAATCGCCTCTTGCATAAGAAGAGTAGAATCCATATTTTGTCCTCCTAAAGTTTTGTGAGTATTGACTTCGTTGATTTTTCTTCGCACAAAACTCACTTCGTAAGCATACGCTCTGTTTTGTTTATCGTTACTTCCTGTTATTACTTCGACAAAACTCACTTCGTAAGCATCTAATTAGTTTCGTTTATCGTTATTTTCTCAGCATGCACTAAATTTTATCAGCGTACTTCATGAGATATATTCGGGTACATAACTCACTTCAAAATTATTCAGTAACGAAAGAGGCGGAATCGCAAAACGCGGGTCCGCCTCTCCCCTGAATTGATTTTGTATCCTGATTATGACATAAGTCCGCTAATCCAGTCCATCACAGGCTGGTAAAAAACATAGATCCCGACTAAGACAGCAAACACCGCCGTGAGAAGCACAGCTCCTGCGGCGGTATCTTTTGCTCTCTTAGCCAGTGGATGAATCTCTGGCGAGATCAGATCAACCGTCGCTTCAATTGCCGTATTGAGCAGTTCGGCAGTTAGGACAAGCGTGATCGAGAACAGCAGCAACATCCAACTGGCCAGCGGAAGTCTGAACACGGCAGCGGCAACTAGCACAACCACCGCTAAACAGCAATGCACCTTCATGTTAAGCTCGGATTTGAATGCCGACACTAAGCCTTGCGATGCAAACCGAAAAGAGTGCCAGAACTTCTTGTGCCCTACCGCCGTGTTCTTCACCATTAGCGCGTCAACCCAACCTGAGATAGTACTTTTTCTTGCTTGGACATCATTTCTGCTTCTGAGGCTTCATCCTGATGATCATATCCTAACAAATGCAGAAATCCGTGAACAAAAAGAAAACCAAGCTCTCGTTCCAGTGAATGACCGTATTCCAGCGCCTGCTCCTGCGCACGAGTTACGGAAATGATTATATCCCCAAGTACGTCTGGAACATCTTCCAGCGCCTCGCCTTCCTCTACCTCGTATATAATGTCCAGCTCGTCCTCTCCGCTTTCATTCATAGCAAAAGAAAGCACGTCCGTCGGACGGTCAATTCCCCGATATTCTAAATTCAACTCATGTATACGAGCGTTATCGACAAAAGTAAGAGCTACCTCGCCCCGATCGATCCCTTCCGCTTCACCTGCTTTTTGCAAAATACTCTCCAGCAGCGTAATGAGATCGTCCTTTATCTCGTATTCTTCTTGCTCGTTATCCCAAACGATCTCCAAACTCATGGGTTAGGTGCCCCTTCCTCTTTTTTCGGCTTACGCACATCTTCTGGGTATTCGATCCGTGAATGGAAAATTCCCATAACCGTCTCCTTCAGAGTCCGTGCAATAATATCCAATTCTTTAATCGTCAAATCACATTCGTCAAACTGATGATCATCCAGTCGACTTTTAATAATCTTCTCAATCATCGTTTCCACCTGCAGAACAGTTGGCTTACGCAATGATCTCACTGCAGCCTCGACACTGTCGGCAATCCCCACAACGGCTGCTTCCTTCGACTGGGCTTTCGGTCCAGGATAACGGAAATCTTCCTCGGTAAAATCAGCCTCGACACCTTTTTCTTCAGCCAGCTTCAGTGCCTTATGGTAAAAATAATGCAGGAACGTTGTTCCATGATGCTGCTCAGCAATGTCACGGATTGGTTTTGGCAGCTTATATTCTCGTTGCATTTCCACCCCGTCACGGGCGTGGGCAACGATGATAGATTTACTAAGCTTCGGTTCAATAGAGTCATGTGGATTTTCCATATTATTCTGATTCTCGATAAAATAAAACGGACGTTTTGTTTTGCCGATATCATGATAATACGATCCTACCCGGCATAATAAGCCATCTGCTCCAATCGCTTCCGCGGCAGCCTCCGACAGGTTACCTACCATTACACTATGGTGATAGGTTCCCGGGGTTTCGGTAAGCAGTTTGCGCAGCAGCGGGTGGTTTGGATTAGACAATTCTACCAGCTTCAATGCTGATAGAATACCAAAGGTTGCTTCGAAGAAAGGCATTAGCCCAATCACAAGCACAGCCGTCAATAGACCCCCTGCAAAAGCAAAACCAACCGAATACAAGGTACCTACCTCTTTCCATGCCCCTCCGCCTAACAGTATCTGCATAAAAACTGTCAGACAGCCAAAAAGCGATACCATAATCCCGCCTTTAAGGAGCGTGGAGCGTTGACCCGCACGGTGAGTCGCAAAGATAGCCACGTAAGAAACCACGATGGCAAAGAAACCAAAGTTAAAATCAAAGATTGAGTTCTGCTGCACATTCAAAATAACACTCGCCAGTACACTGAATAGAATGGAGCAGAAATAGGCCAAAGGCATGTCCAGAAGCATTGCAATTAACATTGCGCCTATCGCCACTGGTGCCAGGAATCCGATATAAGATCGGACATCGGTCTGCAAAACAGCGGCCAGCCGCATAGAGATAATAGTTATAACAAATACAAGCACCAGCATCAATAGCTGAGAATTGTTGTACTTAAAGCCTGAGGTACCGCCAGAATAACGAATGAACGCAAGCAAACCGACGGAGAGCATCGCAGAGAGAATCAATAGCCCTAATTGTGGCCAGTAATTCACCTCATTGCTTAGTAGACCATTCTCATCCAAAAGAGTGTAGAGCTCTGGAGTAATTAGCTGCCCCTTAGCAACAAGCGTGTCCCCTTGCTCGATGAATACATCAGGTGTGTTCTCCCGAGCTTGTACCTTCGCTTCCTTGGTAGCATCCTCATCGTAGAACTTGTTACTTGTGATCACAAGACGTACAAGCTCCTGAACAACCTCACGCGCTGTGCGCTGGCTTAGAGAACTAATACTGACCTGTTCCGCTACCTTGGCGCGAGCAGTCTGCGCATCCGTAATCTGATCATTCATCAGCCTAGTTACAATATCTCGGGCGACAGGCTTCATCTCGATAATGTCCTGAGAGGTCAGGCGCGGAATCTTAATGTAAGTCTCTTCCGGAATGACATAGGTCTGCTCTTTGATGACAGATTGCATTTCATCCAGAAGGTGATCTGAATAAGTAGCGCTGCCTCGGTTGGAAGCTACGAAATTCAAGATGAAGTCGCTGGCTCTCTGCGGAATCTCATCACGATAAATCCCCGTCTTATCGCTTTGCGAAATCAGATCATCCTGATTGAGGCGATCTATCCGGTCCAGCAGTGAGGTCACAAGGTTGTCCGCCCTCATCGGGATAATTTTGTACTTGGGAGATACGCTTTCAGCCGCTTCCTCAGCCGCCTTTAACGTAGCTTTGGTGTCCTTAATTTGTTTCGGTGCCGTTATTTCCTTTGCACTGTAAGTATTCTCTTTAATATCATATTTCTTAGGTAGCAATTCTGGCGACAAGCTGAAGTAGAACACTAGTCCGAGTAACAGGAAAAGAGCATAGCGTGTCACTGCGCTATACTTCCATCCGTTGTTCGTATATACAAATCCGCTTAATTTAGATGGTTGCTTTGAAGCCATGAAGACAATCCCCTTTATTGGAGGTTTTCGGCAGAGCGGTCATAGGCAACGATAATTTTCTGCACCAGGGAATGCCGTACAACATCCTGTTCCGCGAAGTAGACAAAGCCAAGTTCTTCTATGCCGGATAAAATCGCTTTGGCTTCAATCAAACCGGATTTCTTGCCGCGGGGCAGGTCAATCTGGGTAACGTCACCTGTAATCACCATTTTGGACCCGAAGCCGAGTCGAGTCAGGAACATTTTCATTTGCTCAGGTGTGGTATTCTGTGCTTCATCCAGGATGATAAATGAATCATCCAGTGTACGTCCGCGCATATAAGCCAGCGGAGCAATCTCAATCAATCCCCGTTCAAGCGCCTTAGCCACCTGATCGGGTCCCATAACGTCGTATAACGCATCATAAAGCGGACGCAGATATGGATCTACCTTTTCTTGCAAATCCCCTGGAAGGAATCCTAGACTCTCTCCTGCTTCTACTGCGGGACGCGTAAGAACAATACGCTTAACCGAACCCTCTTTCAGTGCCGTAACTGCAAGCACCACTGCCAAGTAGGTCTTCCCCGTTCCTGCAGGACCGATTCCGAATACAATATCACGCTTCTTGATCGTTGTCACATAATGCTTCTGGCCGACCGTTTTGACACGGATAGGCTTTCCGCGAAAAGTTGTAGTAATTTCTCCTTTGAACAAATCGAGCAATTGATCAGCACGAAAATCTTTCGCCAGTTCCACAGCGTACTGCACATCACGTTCAGTAAGTATGTAACCGCTACGAATGAGGGACAGTAGCACATTAAACAATTGCCCCAGCATGTCTACTTCCCGCTCAGCTCCACGAATCGTTAGCTCAGCTTCACGCGAATCAATAATGGCGGGAATTTCACTCTCGATGATTTTTAAGAATCCATCCTGCGGGCCAAACAGCGATTGCGCTTCTCCCGCATTTTGCAAAGATATACGAATGCTTGCAGTCTGTTCTGACAAGTAGCCTCATTCTCCTCAATTGTTTACTATTGGCAGTTCTTCGGAAATTTTTTCTTCTACTTCAAAGATCACTTTCATATAAACTTTACCATTCTCTTTCTTCTCATGCAAAACTTTTTGACTTTTGATGACGCTATCAACACCATATCGAGCTAAAATATCATTCTTCGCCCGCTCAATTCCCCTCGCAACTCCGGCTTCTGGAGTTATCGTATCCTTTGTTTCATTGATCTCCATTTCTTTCTCAGTCATCAGGCCCAGCGGCAGCTCAATAGAGCGCCAAGACAGCGGATCATGCTCTGTGAGCGTCTTTGAATTCTCAAAGGCGGATTTGCCATAACCCCACAGCTGAATAGCCCATTTCCCCAACATAAGATAAGTGCGATCCTTACGCTCCCCAGTATAGGTGCTATTTGTTGTTTTAAGAGGGACCTCGATATTGTACTCATGCCAAACCAAGCCCTTAACCTCACCCTTGGCTACCACATACTCTACATTTTCTTCGTCTCCAAGAGCACCGGAAATCAGGATATCTCCTTTTTTCACACGCGAATTACGCGCAACTACCGGTCTGCCCTGTTCCGCATATATTTCTGTTACCACCGCATCTGTTCGGCTAATTAAATGGCGCTGGCTAAGCAAAGGTTTGATGTCGGGCTGTTTAGCCTCTACAACCTGAATTTTGATGCTCGTCCCCGTCCGTTGCAGCCCTATCCAAGAAACACCCGGTAAATGGGCCAGCAGCCCCTTAGAGAGCTTGTCCGGCTCCTCCAGACGCCATATCCACTGAAAAGGGTACACCCCCTCCTGGCGAGCAGCAGCCAATATATCCTCAGAGGCAATCTTTTCATTTCCTTCGACTCTAATACTCCATACCATCGTAGATAACATAAAAAGTGTAATTCCAAACATTAAAATACCTATGCCAAAAAATTTCCTTTTCCACAGCCGTGCCATAAGAAATGGAAGTCCGCTTCTACCGGTAACGTGCATACGACAGCCTGTCTTTTTTAAAATCGGCCGGAGGACATAAAAATCATCCAGAAGCAGCTTAAGGGAAGCGCCGCCCTCAGCGGGCCTCACATCCCAAATCATGATTCCTGCTTCAGAAATGAAATTAATAAATCGCTCCACCTGAGGTCCCGTCACATGCAGTGTAACGAACCCCCGCAGTGATGACAGAGGTGGCTCCTTCATGATCTCTCCTCGCTTTCGTTATATCTGATCTCCCCGATAACGCCTTCTACAGCCAATTCCTGGCCTAGAATATTTCGGATGACAAGTCCCTCGCCTGTGATTTCAAGCGATCCTTTAGCTAACGCGAGCTTAAGCTGACCAGAGGAAAAATGCAGCACGCCGCGATGGTTCTCAATATGCAGTTCCTTATTGCCGATCAGGGTGATCCGGGGCATTTCCTGTAATAAGTCCTGTGGTAGATCCAGTACCCCGTTTGTCCATCCCCGCAGCCTGCGGCCAATACGGGTCATAAGTAGACGTTCCCCCTTCCTGCCTTCTGTACACCTTATGCGGCAACGCTTTTTTTTATGAGAAGAAGTAACAAAGGAGGACCCTTCTAGTGTGAAAAAAGCAAAAAAAGCCCCGGCAACCTATCGTAAAGATAGGAAACTGAGGCTTTATTGTTACTATGATCCGTAAATATTATCTTCGGGTAGAATGCGGCTGACGAGAACGCGGTGGTCCCAGAATCTCTGCCCAGACTACACCATTGCGCAGGTCGTCACGACTCCCTGTTCCATGTGTCTGGTCTGCCGCAGAGGGTGAGTTGGTGTTCTTAGTCTTATTTGACCTTTTGGAATCTGCACCCGCTATCCCGTCAAAAGCAGATTGAAGACGCCGCACCTCTTCTTGCATTCTTTGTGTGCGTAATTCAACTCCGTCATCGGCATGCTCCAAAGACATTCCTTCTCCAGTAGAATAATCTGGAGTTGGTATATACGCGGGTTCTGGAAAGGCAGGAGAGGCATCATACTCCCGGTTATCCTCTGACATCGACTGCCGGGAAGAGGTGTTAACAGGAGCAGGAAATCCACTGCCAGACTCCGCTTGGCGCCCTCCATCGATATCCGGGCGCTTTACCCGGCGGAGCGGAGAATCCTCTCCGCCCCCAAAAGTGGGCATCCCCCCGCGAGGAGCTCCTTTGGGCTTGTTTTTAGTTGCTTTATTCACATTGGATACGATCGCGAATATAATAACCGCAATAATATAGATCCAGCTCATGGAGATTCACATCCCCTTTTATTTATTATTGTTAGGACGGTTATTGTCGTCCTGATCATTCATTTTGCCGAGAGATCCCCGCATTTGGGTATCTGCCTCGATGTTTTTGATATTCATATAATCCATCACGCCGATTTGGCCATTTCTGAGCGCCTCAGCCATCGCCATAGGCACCTGAGATTCAGCTTCTACAACAAGAGCCTTCATCTCTACTACGCGTGCCTTCATCTCTTGCTCGTGAGCGACAGCCATCGCTCTGCGTTCTTCCGCCTTGGCTTGGGCAATACGTTTGTCCGCTTCTGCTTGCTCAGTTTGTAGATAAGCACCGATGTTCTTGCCTACATCGATATCCGCAATATCAATGGAGAGGATCTCAAAAGCAGTACCTGAATCCAGACCTTTGGACAATACCGTCCGCGAAATCAAATCCGGGTTCTCAAGGACATCTTTGTGGGAATCACTCGAACCTACTGTCGTTACAATCCCTTCACCAACACGGGCAATAATCGTTTCTTCACCCGCACCACCCACGAGACGGTCGATATTGGCACGAACAGTTACGCGCGCTTTTACCTTAACTTCAATCCCGTTCTTAGCAACAGCCGCAACAACCGGTGTCTCAATTACACGAGGGTTAACGCTCATTTGCACAGCCTGCAGCACATCACGTCCTGCAAGATCAATGGCTGCTGCGCGAGTAAATTCCAGAGGAATATCTGCACGTTGTGCTGCAATAAGCGCATTAACCACCCGGTCTACGTTACCACCTGCGAGATAGTGACTCTCCAGTTGATTAATGTTCAGTCCAAGACCTGCCTTGGTCGCTTTAATCATTGGGTTAACGATACGACTTGGGGTTACACGACGCAGTCTCATCGCCACCAGTGTAATAATACTGATTCTAACGCCCGACGCTAATGCAGAAATCCAGAGCATAACCGGGAAGAAACTTAAAAACACGCTTAATACAATAATCACCACTACCGCGATAAACAGAATAGGAATCAAAGATGCTTCACCCATACTATATAACCTCCGTAAATTTATTCTAGAACTGTTATTGGTTCCAGTGTTTACCTTATTCCTTGATTTCTTTCACAACAATCCGTCCGCCCTCTACTTTAATAATAGAGACCGGTGCATTAGCACTAATAAAACTACCTTCTGTAACAACATCCACACGTTCGCCGCCTATCATAGCCGTTCCTGATGGACGAAGCGGAGTAATACTGGTTCCTGTAGCGCCTAATAAGCTAAGCTTCTCTTCTACGGGCACAAATCCCTGATCTTTAGTAAGGCTTTCCTTCAAAATAAATCTGTTCCAGATCCCTCGTTCTTTAAAAATGACCGCAACAATTACTACAACTATAGTCGCAGCTACGAAAGAGATACCTAGACTGAGAAGTGCATGCTTATAGCTGTAAGCAGCTCGTACGACACCCGCTACAAGGCTAACAGAGCCGAGCAGCCCCAATATTCCGAAGCTAGGCACAAAGAGCTCCAGCACAAGCATGACAAGCCCAATGATAAACAAGAGCCAAGTTTCCGCTCCGGCGAATCCTGCAACATAGTTGCCGAAGAAATATAGCACAAAAGCCAATGTCCCGATAATTCCTGGCGCACCAAAGCCTGGAACAATCAGTTCAATTACAACGCCTGTAATCCCAATGAACAGCAGAATCGTCATAATAATCGGATTGGTCAGAAATTGCGACATTTTTTCCGCACCGGTATGCTCTACGCGAAAGATGTCGTCTGTAGTATATCCAAGCCAATGAATTGCTTCTTCAGGGGTATCTGTAATTTGATCAGCGTAACCAGCTTTTAAAGCTTCTTCACTAGACAAGGCAATGATTTCTCCCTGTGTCTTAGTCACACCAAGCTCTGGCTTATCCACGACCAAATTACTATCCACCATACCAGCGGCAATGTCTGGATCACGATCATTCAGAGCAGCAGCGCCAATCATTTTAGATCTCCAGTAGGATATCATTTTGGCATCATCGACTTTTTGACCATTCATGTCTACCAAAGAAGCAGAACCGATCATACTGCCCGGCTTCATGATTATTGCACCTGCATTAAGTGCTATGTAACTGCCTGCAGAAGCGGCATCACCTTTAATATAGGCAGCTGTTGGTATTTCACTCTCTCTTACCATCGTCCCAATCTCTTCTGCCGATTTCACCAGCCCTCCAGGTGTATCGACCTCTAGTAGAATAAGGACTGCTCCATAATTAGCGGCTTCTTCAAATCCTCTTTCCAAAAAGCTTTGCAAACCCCGTTCAATCTTTTGATCTACCGGAATAATAAACACGGGACCTTGTTTCAGCTCACTGTTCGTAACCCCCGGTGTTTTCGGGGCTGTCCCGTCAGCGCTTACATTCGTTGCAAAGGGTGTCAGGAGGAGTAACAGCAGGACCACAGGAATGCTAGCTAACAGTATTTTCCGTAATCTTCTCAATGATTTTACCTCCCTTCTTTAGCTTGACCCAGAACTCATAACCCTTAATACGCTGAAATTGGATTTACGTTTCATAACATAGAAAAGCACCCCTTTTACAAGGGGTGCTAGTGCTATATTATTGCAGAAATTGCAGAACCGCCTGGTTCACGAGTTTACCATCAGCGCGACCTTTGACCTTAGGCATCAGTGCGCTCATGACCTTCCCCATTTCGCTCTTCGAAGAAGCACCGGTTTCCTGGATGGTCTGCTGTACAATTACTTTAATTTCTTCTTCGGAAAGTTGCTCGGGAAGATATTTAATAATAATCTCGATTTCTGCTTTTGTACTCGCGGCAAGCTCGTCGCGACCCGCTGATTCAAATTCTTGGAGGGCATCTTTGCGCTGTTTGATTTCACGACTAAGGATATCAAGCACTTCGTTGTCGTCCAATGTTCTCTTCAGATCTATTTCAAGATACTTTATTGTAGAACGAACCATTCGAATCGTGGAGAGCGTGAACTTGTCCTTACTCTTCATCGCTTGCTTCATATCTTCGTTCAATCTCTCGCTAAGATTCATGCGTGGGTAATCCTCCTAAAACTTTCTCTTACGAGCAGCCTCAGACTTCAGCTTTTTCTTAACGCTCGGCTTTTCGTAATGTTTGCGTTTCTTCACCTCAGCCAAGACACCATCTTTTGCGATGGAACGTTTAAAGCGACGAAGTGCAGCATCAATTGTCTCGTTTTTGCGAACTTTCGTTTCAGACACAGGTTTCCCCTCCCTCCGACCATACCGTCCAAGAGCATAACACGGTTTATCAAACTCCATTATAGGTCAAACGGAAATAACGTGTCAACCTTCGTGCTATTCTTTTTTCTGGCAAGTTCTTCAACATTAAATGATTATGCTATGCGTGCGAAGCTGAGTTTCCAGTGAGAGCACCCAGCTTGGCTCCACCCAGCAGGTGATAATGAAGATGAGGCACAGCTTGTCCACTATCAGGCCCGCAATTATTGATTAAACGATAACCAGACTCAGCAATTCCAAGGTCTTTGGCGATCTGTTGGGCTACACTGTGGATTTCAGCAATTAGCGGAAGATCCTCAGGTGTAACATCATTCATTGAAGCAATGAACTTCTTGGGAATGATCAACACATGTACCGGTGCAGCCGGCTCGATGTCGTAAAATGCAAGAATACGTTCATTCTCAAATACTTTTTTGGAAGGAATAGTACCCTCAATAATTTTGCTAAACACGGTCTCCATAGAGTGCTTGCCTCCTAAAAATTGGTGAAATTCCACTTCATCATAAGATAATCATACAGGATAATCATCAATTACGAAAGCAGCAAGCAAACTCAGTATAATCAGCCCCAAACTGTATCTGTTACAGAATGAACCATTAAATAAATATATCAACACCGTTAGGCCTAAAAAAGACAAAAAAAAGAGAAACACCCTTCACAGCTTATAAAGCTGATTCGGCGGCGGACGTATGAAAAGGAGTTCATTCCCTACCATACGTCCGCCGAGGTGTTTCTAAAGTAATGTCGGCTTAGCTGTATTATAACAGCGCGTTGATACTGTATCTGTGATAAGAATCACACACATTGTAGATCTTCACATTTTTTCCAAAAGGATCCGAGATCCCCCTCCACCCTGTTCAGCAGGTACTACTACCAGCTTGCGTGGCAGTCGTGCCCGAAGCTCTGGAACATGGCTGATAATGCCGACAGACAGTTGGTCGTTATGCAGTCTTTCCAGTGAGGTAATTACCGTATCGAGCAATTCCGGATCCAGCGTACCAAAACCTTCGTCCAAAAAGAAAAATTGCAATGGATACTGCCCCCGCAGCTGAATCTGTGCCGAAAGAGCAAGTGCAAGTGACAAGGAAGTTAAGAACGTCTCTCCGCCGGAAAGCGTGGAGACCGGTCTTCTTACACCACCGTTTCCATCATCACGGATTACAAAGCCACCGCCCGAATCAACCTCCAGCGCATAACGCTGTTTGCTCAGGAAACGAAGCCGCTGAGAAGCAGACTGGCACACCTGCATCAATTGTTCCTCCGCAATATACTCAACAAAAGCATTTCCACGTAAAACCGTCTGCAATTTGGACAAATGATCCTGTAGGGAAGCATGTTCTAGCCGCTGGGCTTCAAGCTCCATCCAGCGAATATGCCGATGCCGCAGATCCTCTAGATCTCGCTCTGCACGCGCTCTTGCTTGCAGAGACATTTCATCCTCTGACTTACACGCGCTTAAGCTCTCCTGGCTAACTTGCCATTCCTCTTCACTTAAGCTGGCTCCATCAAGCTTCTCTTCAATATTGCGCAGCTGCAATGAGACTTCAGCTTCTTCAGCACGATGGGCACGTACCCGAGAAGATGAAATTTCCCGCTCTTCAGGTGCGAGAGCTGCTCCTTCAACCTCAGCGGCCGAACTAAACGGTGAAGAGGTTAAGCTTTGCTCCCACAGATGGCTTGAAGTCACATAATGCTCTCGAGCAGATTCTGCAGCCTGGCGGGTAATCGCTGCCTCCTTGATCTCATGCTGCGCTTTTTCCGCTGCCGTGAGATGTAATCGTTGGCTGGTCTCCACAGCTGCTAACAATTCCTGCAGACGACGCTCACACTCTGCTAGAAGTGGGGCAGCAGCGCGGCCATTAGTCCACTCTAGAAGACGCCGTTCTTTTTCACGCTGCAATTCTTCTTTGCCTTCCATCTGTGTATTCCACTGAGTAAGCTCTTTATCGAGTCCGGTGATAGTTTCCTGAAGATTCTGTACCGAAGCGCTTTTCTCATCCAGAAACTTGACACTGATTTCCAGTCGGGATCTAATTTCCTCAGCTTGAGCATCCTTGGCTAACAGCTCACGATAAGCTTTTTCTACCTCTTCCGGTGCCAAATCAGGGAACTGCTGTACCCAGTTCTGCCGCAAAGCGGTTAGTTGGCCACTCAGTTCCTTGGCTTTGGCGGTAAGACCTTCTACCCAGCTTCGCTCACCTTCGGCACCTGCTGCTTCTTTGAGGCATAGCTGCTGAACTTCCTGCATCGATTGCTGCCACTGTATCGCTGTACGGCGCAGTTCTCCAGACTGGCTTTTTAATGCTAAAAATGCAGCATCAAGTTCTGCCAAAGCTTTTTCATCTGGGATGGACATATCGGTAGAGGAAACCTCTGTAGTACTGACTTCTGAACCTGCCGCTGCAGGATGATTTACCGTATCAAAAGCTCCATCACCAAACACCTGCTCCAGCCAAACCAGGTCCTGCTCCCTTAAACCACGGAACATATGGCGTGCTTCCAAAGCACGTCTGGACAACACCCGAGCCTGTTGAAGCTTTGACTCCAGTTCCTGTTGCTCTAGGTTATCCTGCAATACAGCAGGGGTCGGGTGGTGTTCGCTGCCACATACAGGGCAAGGTTGTCCTGCTTCCAATTCTTTAGCCAATCCAAGCGACAGTCTGTGCAACTCATGCCCCTTGAGGGCTGCTTCCAAAGAACTGATATGTTGCTCCAGGCTTTCTGCTGCGGTGCGCGCAGCTTCTTCTGTCGCCAGCAGCTTCTCTTGATGCAGCGCCGCCTCGCGGATCAGCTGCCCGCGAGAAGCTTCCTGCTGCTCGCGACGGCCCTCGGCCTCCGCGAGTCGCGCCTGCGCAGCCGCGAGTGCAGCGGCACGCTCGCGGCGCTCCTTCTCCGCCTTATCCCACTGGGATTCGGCGGAGTGCAGCCCTTGCAGTCTCTGCATCGCTTCTTGCAGAGACTGCCGCTCCTGGGAGCGGACACCGAGCGGCTGCAAGCTCTGCTGCAGCTCTTGCTGGCGCTTTTGGCCCTTGGCCAAAAGCTCACGCTCCCGGGCCATGCCCTCCCGCAGCTCCGCCAGCTTGCGGGAGGCCTCTTCGCGGCGCTCGCGCAGAGCCGCGAGTTCGCGCCGCAGGGCGCCGAGCTCGGACTCGAGCTCGAGCGCGCGGCGGTAGGTGTCGGCCCCCTGCCGGAGGGCCGGCTCTTCCGCCGCAAGCGCGGCCTGCGCAGCAGCCGCGGCCGCAGCGGCACGCGCCGCCTCCTGCTCGGCAGCGGCGGCCAGCACCTCTTGACCCTCCGCGCGGGTCAATCGGCTCTTGAAGGCTTCTTCCGCGCTTCGCCATGCTTTCAGCGCGGGAAGCCTAGCCTCGGCCTCGTCAGCTTGGCCGAGCTTCCGTTCAAGGAGGAGAATCTCCTCCTCCTTGGAAAGCAGTCCCTGCCGCTGCAATTCGCGGCGGGTCCGTTCCTCTTGCAGCTCGCGAATGCGCGTGAAACGCTCCGCGACCTGCAGCGCCGCCTCCAGCTTGCGGCGGCATTCCGCAGCATGTTGGGCTGCTTGTTCGAGGCGCTCTGCCGCTGCCTCTACATCCTCTTTGCCTGCGCTGCCAAGCCCCTGCTGCTCCGCTTCGAGCGCGCGGAGCGCAGCCTCATTCTCCTTCACCCGCCGGCTAAGCTTCAACGCAAGCTGATCGCCATACTGTTCCAAATGGAACAGGCGCTGCAGCATTTGTCGGCGGTCTACGCCCCGAAGCGATAAGAATTCGGCGAATTTCCCCTGCGGCAATACAACTGCTCGCGTGAAGTCATCCATTTTGAGTCCAATATGCTCTTCCACACAACGTGTAACATCTGCGAGTTTATCCGCCATAACGTTATCCCCGTCAGGTGTGACTTCAATGAAACGGCTAATGGTGTTGCTGACTGTTTGCTCACCAGTCCGCTTGAACTTACGTTCAACACGATAACGATGTACCCCAGCGGAAGAAGTGAGCTCAAAGGTAAACGCCACGCTGAGTGAATCCTCAGAGTGATTCATAATCCCCTGTGTCCCGTTAACGGCGCGCTCTACTTTCCCGTACATCGCCAAAGTAATAGCATCCAGCAAACTGGACTTGCCGCTGCCCGTAGGTCCAAAAATCCCAAACAGCCCGGTCTCACACAGACTTTCAAAATCTATTTCCTGCATTTCTCTATAACTCTGCAATCCTGCTACTTTTAATAAAATAGGCTTCACCTTAGTTCTCCTCTCCTTCCTCCGGCTGCTGCCGTTCTTCTTCGGTTAGCTGTAAGAACAGCTCAATCAAACGATCCTCCGGCTCCGCCCCGCCCGTCTGGCGCTGATAGAATTTACGGAACAATTCCTGTACAGGCATACGTGAACGGGAAATCTGTTCAAGCTCCAGCTCCATTTGCGGATAAATCGGACGAATATGAATGATCCCCTCACGTGATTTACGCAGGCGCTGAATATCATTCATCGACATAGCTTCACTGAGCCGAATCTCCAAATCTATAAAAGCAGAAGCATCTCTACCTTCATCCAACCAGTTATATACCTCTTGCAATCCACCCGTAGAGCTCCATCTTACAAGTGGGCGCCCACAGCGAAGATAGATTTCTTCGAAGGTCGGCTCACCGCCCGGCGCAATATCAATCAGCGTCACCGACTTGGCTTGTCCTGCTTCAGAAAAGCTATATGCCAACGGGGATCCGCTATAACGGATCATCCCTTCCCCTTTAACACGCTGAGCGCGATGAAGATGGCCTAGGGCAGTATATTGCGCTCCACAGGATAAAGCAGAAGGGTCTACAGTGTAAGCCCCGCCCACCTGAATCGGGCGTTCCGAATCACTCTCTACACCACCCAGCACATAAATATGGCTCATCGCCAAATTTACGGTTTGTCGGGTAAATTCCCTTCCCAACAGCTGCATGAGTTTGCCTACCCGTGCGCTGTAAGCCAGTCGAAGCTCCTCTTCCCCGCTGTCCCCAGCAAGCAGCTCACCAAGACGTGCCTCTGAGGGATAGGGAAGGGCTGCGATTTTGGCAATCTCACCCGTGCGCGCAGCATGAACTGTCACTGGCTCTGAGGTTGGAAGTCCTACCAAGGTAATCCCCTGCCTTAATACAAGCGGGGAGACTGAAGATACGCGCTCCGGTTGGTCATGATTGCCGGCAATCACCACAAGGGGCCTGCCCCCTGAAGATAGCCTGGCAGCCGCCTCATAGAATAATTGCTCCGAAGCCGCTGGTGGATTAACGGAATCGTACACATCTCCCGCCATCATAATCAAATCCACCTTATGAAAATCGGCGATCTCCACCAATTCATCTATGAACTGCTCTTGCTCCTTCTGGCGGCTTCTTCCCTCCAGCGTACGGCCCAAGTGCCAATCCCCCGTATGCAATATCCGCATCTTCGTCCTCTTTCCCCGCTCCTATGCGGCAATGAATAATTTATAATTTCACAGCATGATCGCCGTCAAAAAAGTACAGCCAAATCTCGCTGATCGGTTCTCCCAAAATATCATGTAATGCCTTGCTGTATAACTCTAGCTGAAAACGATATTTTTCCTTAAGTGCTTCTAGGCCGCCCTGATGTTCTAATACAGAGTCCGTCTTATAGTCTAGCAGAATAATCCGGTCCTCTTCTCGGAACAGGCAGTCAATGACCCCTTGAATTAGCACAGCCTCACTAAAGCCTTCCTTATTGTTCTCAGGGGTAAGCTCCGAGACGGCTTCATTCATATAATCGAGCCCTCGATAAGCCTCACCTGCGGGAACCATATAACTGAATGGCATTTCTCTAAGCTTCCAAGAAGAAGCTATTAATCTACGTCCAAGTTCATTAGTATAAAAAGCTTCTATCTGATCGGGAGCTACAGCCTCCACCTGCTCAGCAGTTAGAATAGCCACTCTCTGAAGTCGGGCTAAGGTTTCTTCCACAACCATAGGATCAACTGAACCCTCCAGCGGAATATGCTGCATGACTGTATGGTATGCTGTCCCGCGTTCCGCTGGGGTCAGACTGCGTTTTTCCATAAATTTCGGACGCCGCAAATGAAGACTGTCCGCACCTGCAACACTTGGACGTTTATCGTTTTCTATTGAGGTTGTAGAATTGCCTTCTTCCAGCAGATCAAAAGAGGGCTGCTCCTGTAATGACAACAACGCTTTTAACTCCGTAACAGAAGTTTTAGCCGGAATACCTGAGGCTGCCGCATACGGATAATTCCATTCCAGTCTTCTAGCAATTTCATCGCTAGTCTCTGTTTCATATATATTTACAGATTCACCCTTATGCAGTGCTTCGAGTACAGCTTGCCGTTCCTCTACCTTATCTTCAGTCTGATCCGTTGGCAGGAACGCCCCAGAATTAAGTTCGGAAGCATTTTGCACACTGATGCTCCAGTTGGACACATCATTGTGCAGCACCGTGGAGACGGTACCTTCTGAACCGCCCAGCTTACGAAGAATCGCCGCAGCAGGGTGCCGGATCAATGCCGGTCCAACCCAATCCAAATAGCTGCGCCCTCGGGCCAGCAGATGGTCTGCAAGCAGCAGCTCATCCCGGTTCTGTACGCTGCTCCAGCTAGCGATTTTGCGTGGCAAATCTCTTACGGTGCCCACTAGAATCATTTTATCTCTCGGACGAGTTAACGCCACATATAATACACGCATTTCCTCAGCTAATAACTCAAGCCGTGTACGCCGGTTAATAGCCAGATAAGGAAGTGTTGGGTAACTAACTCGCGTTTCCCGTTCCACAAAACGTGGCCCAAAGCCAAGCTCTTTGTGCATAAGAAATGGCGAATGCAAATCTTGTCGATTGAACTGTTTTGCCATCCCGGCTACAAAAACAACAGGGAACTCCAGACCTTTGGATTTATGGATGGTCATGATTCTGACGCCATTGCCTTCTTCACCGCCACCGCCAGCTACACCCAGATCTCCGCCATTCTCACGAAGCCGTGAAATGAACACCAGAAAACGGAACAATCCGCGTGCTGCGGTGTCATTCTCAAATTGCACAGCCCGATCATACAAAGCTTTAAGATTGTTCTGGCGCTGCGAGCCTCCAGGCAGTCCTCCAACCCATTCCAGATAGCCGCTCTCCCCATAGATACGCCAGATCAGCTCACTGAGACTACCTTGTCTAGCCGCATTTCTCCAGCTTTCCAGCTGTTCTAGGAAATGTTTAAGCTTGCGCTTCAGTTCTGGACTGATCTGCGGCAGATCTTTATCAGGTAAAACATTATTTTCGACGGTGCTTGCGGATTCAATCACATGAGCCGAGAAGAGGTCATACTCTTCTTCAGCCTCTTTTGCATCTTGCATATCCACCGCCATCTGTACTGCTTGAAAAAAAGGACCCTGACTACACATACGCACCGTAGCCAATTCTTCTTCCGATAATCCGACCACAGGTGAACGAAGTACGCCAGCCAGCGGAATGTCCTGCTGAGGATTATCAACTATTTTTAAGAGGGAAAGTGCAATTTCCACTTCTGTAGCTTCAAAATAACCTTTATTCAGATCACCATAAGCAGGGATTCCTTCCATCCGAAGCTCTTCGATGATTAGAGGGGTCCAGATTCTTGCCGAGCGAAGCAGGATCACGATATCACCGTAAATAACCGGACGCATAATCTTGAGTCCTTTATCGTAGATAAGCAGTGGCGATCCACCGGTCATCCCCGTCATTTGTGAAATACGCCGGGCAATTGCCCGCGCTTCCAGCTGCGCCGTCTCGCTCTCAATGGCTTCACTCTCCTGAAGTGGCGCCTCACCGTCTTCAGAGGTCTCTTCTGACTTCCCTGCTGCCGAACCACGATCAATCAATAATAACTCCGGTGCAAAAAAGGTATCAGGACCCTTCTCTGCTGCACCTGGGAAATTCGCTCCGTAAACAAGCTCAGCGCGTTCATCATAATTAATCTCCGCTACCGTCTCATTCATAATCTGCCGGAAGATCATATTCACGGCATTTACAACCTCCATGCGACTGCGAAAATTACGGGCCAGATCGATGACCGAACCGCTAGATGATTCATTAGTAATTTCAGATAGATCATCGATTTGGTGTGAGCCAAAGCTGCGGTATTTATCCAGGAATAGCCCCGGCTCCGCCAGACGGAATCGATAGATACTTTGCTTCATATCTCCGACCATAAACCGGTTACCGGGTGTTTCACGGGATATTAGCCGCACAATCTCCTCTTGCACACTATTCGTATCCTGATACTCATCCAGCAGAACCTCATCGAATTGAGCACGGTACTCCATAGCTGCATCAGAAGGCAGGGAATAACCGGGCGTAGAGTCCGGATGGCGTAGAATTTGCAGACAATAATGCTCCAAATCACTGAAGTCGACTAGACCTCTTCCTGCTTTTTCAATTCTATAACGTTCACCGAATGCTATCACTGTCTCTGCAAGCTCTGCCATCAGTGGAGCCGCTTCGTTCAGCTCTTTCAAAAACACCTCAGGCGGACGGCCAAACAATGCTTTCTGAAGATCTAAAATACTCTTCTTCACACTATCGCGCAGTTCCTTCACCATTTCCTGCAGTCCAGGATCTGTCGAATCCTTCTTACAAGCCTTTAATTTCCCAAAATATACTTCCATGAAAATATCATATAATTCTGCCCAAGGTCGTTCGTTTACGGCATCCTGCAGTGCATTTACCATCTCAAGATCAGCGGTTAAATTCTCAGCATAGGGTGCCGGACCGCCCGGCTGCAGTGCAATCTCTCGGCCTTGAATCAGCTGACTGGCTGCGCCCGCAAGTGTCAGCTTCGCTTCTTCAAGAATGCTCAGCACCCATGGCGTTCCACCCAGACTTTCGGTGTCTGGCAATGAGAAATCAGCTGCAGTATCACGGAGCCATTGCGCAGGCCAAGGATGGCTGCGGGCATAATCATGCAATCGCTGTATGAGCGCATGCACTGCATCATCACTGCGTTCACCACTGAACCAATCAGCTAGCTGCACAAATATGCTATCCTCGCCATCCGCACCTGCTTCACCGTACTTTTCCTCCAGCAACTCTTCGAGCAGCTCCTGCCGCATCATCTCCGCTTCATGCTCATTTAATATGCGAAAACCCGGATCAATCGGAATCATTTGATAATAACGCCGGATCACTTCCAGACAGAAGGAGTGCAACGTTGTAATCGAAGCTTTGCCCAGCAGGGATAGCTGACGGCGCAAATGGTCGTTCTCCCCATTCTCCTCCAGCTCCCGATCAAGGGCTTCCCTGATCCGCTGCCGCATTTCGGCAGCCGCAGCTTTGGTAAACGTAGCTACTAATAGCCTGTCTACACTGAAGCCGTTCTCTTCCTTACTGATTTTTCGAATAATCCGTTCTACCAGCACCGCCGTCTTACCGGAACCTGCTGCCGCAGCAACGAGGATGTCATCACCGCTCTCCGCAATGGCGCGCCACTGGTCATCACTCCATATACTTCCTTCCGGTTTCGCTTCTATTTCAGCCTTCTTACTCAAGGTGTAGTTCCTCCTTTGCGGGACAGCAGATCCCATATAACGTCCTTCCCTGGCTTACCCAGATTGTTATAGCTGTTGCCTTCCACAGCTTCATCGAACTGGCAGACAGGTCTAAAGGAACAGAATGTGCAGGCGGTCTCCTGCCCAATTCGGTACGGCTCAATCGCCACATCACCTTCTGTAATCCGTGTCCCGATATCCAAAATTGTCCCTCTAACGGAGGATAATAGATGACCCCACTGCTCTGGTGTAGCTACTGAAGCACTGCTATAAAAGCTGCCGTCAGCTTTTACTGCTACAGGCACGATAGAAGAATACCCTTTGTCTAAAGTGGTATCCATCAGGGAGACAACCTCACGATCTGCTGTAAGCAGTCCTTTCATCTTGAAGCGTTTCAACAGCTCTTGCTCAGCCTGTTCCTTGTTCATCCCATTGGATGAGGTCAACAACGGATCATGCACATGGAAATAAAGTGTGCCGGCTGGAAGTGCCGGCTGCCCCAGCCATTGCTCCGAATATGTTAGCAGCACATCCAAATAAGTCAGCATTTGCAGCGATAATCCATAATACACCTCATGCAGCTTGAGATCCTTTTGGCTCGATTTATAATCAATTACCCGCAGAAGAATTCCGTTCTCTCCACGGGCCATATCTACACGGTCAATCCGGCCAACAACCTCCATCACGCAGCCATTTGGCAGCGTAATCCTTAAAGGCGGCAACTCCTTATCCGGTCCAAAGTCCAGCTCCAGCCCTACTGGCTCAAAGCTGCCCCGGCGGGCGTGCTCGCCCAGAATCACAGAAGCACGTCCAACAATATTCTTAAGTTTACGGGAGATGTACCCGTAACGTTTGGAGCTCATTAGGATTTCACCCTGCAACATCGGAGATAGCCGCTCTACTGTCTCACTGGCCTCACGCCGACATTCATCCGGAGACAAGCTGCCCCAGCCCCGTCCCTCTTGTTTCAGTCTTATCGCCATATCACTTAACGCAGCATGGAACAGCTGTCCAATATCAGGTGCTTGCAGCTTATATAGCTGACGCTCCTTCAGTCTTAGTCCGTAGGACGCAAAATGGGAAAATGAGCACGCAACAAATTTCTCCATCCGGGACACACTGCCCCGCAGTGTTGAGCCACCATACAATCTGAGGCTTGTGCCACGCTTTAGCTTCGTTCCCTCATTACGATAGAACAGTGAGCTTAGCAAACGTTCCAGTTGAAATTTACGATTTTCGTTCTTAGTAAACCAGTTATACACATCCCACCATAGCTCCGGAATTTCTGTCCCCTGGCGCCACTGCCGCAGCTGCATAATCAATGCGCGAAGACTCTGTTCTGGTTGACCAATGAAACCGAGATGAATAGGATTTCCGACTTCTGCCGGTAGTCCCGCAGGGGGAAGTGCTGACAAACTATGCTCTTGAACCCTTGGGAACATTCTATGCAAATGCCGGATAACCTCAGAGGGAAGGAGAGCTTTGCCCTCATCATCCGCTGTAGCGTAGCTAATCCAGAGCTTTTGACTTCCTGTCGTTAGCGCATTATAGATCAGAAACCGCTCGTCCAGTAGTTTACGAGAAGCGCCGGGAGCAAGCTCCATTCCAGCATTCTCTAGTACGGAGCGTTCACCTTCCGAGAGAATTCCATCTTCCTTAAACTGCGCAGGCACAACACCTTCATTAAATCCAAGCAAAAAAGCGTATTTAACCCCCGTTGGGCGAGTCCGATCCATATTGCCGACCAATACTTGATCCAGTGCGGGCGGAACTAGTCCCATTTTAAGCTCAGCAAGTCCTGTCTCTAGAACTCCGGTGAACACTTCAAACTCAAGTCTTTCATTGCCCATCATTTCTACTATCTGATCTAGCAGATCAAGTACCGCACCCCACAACTGGCTATGTTCCCTAGCCTTCTCGGGTTGGCCCTTCTCCATAGACTTAACACTGAGTTTCTCCAGCTTTCGTGCAACATCCGTCTCTTCAAGCAGCTTGTACATTGCCGTACATAGTTCAAGGCCGCTACGGCTTTTCTGGATTCGTTTCTCAAAAGCAAATAATGGACCTGTTATACTAGCACGGCATCGTTCCATAGTAGCAAGCAGTTCATCATCCATCTGTCTGCCGCCTTCCAGCGACAAGCTAGGAATACCTTTCCAGGAGCGGCCATCCGTCCAGCGATACCCTTGAATCCCACAAGCCAGCACATAGTTTTCTAAAGCATCCATATCCTCACGTGTAATACTACCGTCTAGCGGAAGCAAAAGCTCCGTCTTTACGCAACGGAATACATCCTCGTAACGCCAGCGACGACGCACTACATCCAGCGCGGAACGTATAAATTCCACTAGCGGATGATGCAGCTCATTTACCTTCTGGTCCAGAAAAAATGGCACTCCGTAATCTTGGAACAACGGTTGGATCAGCTGCTCGTAATCGCCAATATTGCGCATCAATACAGCCATTTCGCCATATTTTGCACCTTCATCACGCGCCAGTCTAGTCATTTCGCGCAGTGCTCCCTCAACCTCTGCTCTGTGCGAAACTGCGGCGCCTATGGATATAGCCTCTCTTGCCAGTTCATCCGCACCTATCCAGGCCTTCCGGCGATCATATCCCCGTTCAAGGTGAGCAAGTACTGGACTTTGTTCAAAACGTGGAAGAACCGTTGGCTCCAGCAGCTCGTCCCACACATCAATGCCCAGCTCTTCAGCTATTCCACGCAGTTTAATGTAAGTAACCGCAGTGGGGTGAAACAATTCAAGCTCATTCAACTGATCTCCATATGGGTAAGGACGATCAATTGTAAGCGAAACGGTCAGCTTCGAAGCTTGCTGCATCAATTCTCGAAGCACTACGAATTCCTGCGGAGTAAATCCATGGAATCCATCTACCCAAATCTCCGCCCCGCGAATGTAGGAGGAATCAGGAATATGCTCAGCCAGTTCTGCTAAACGATCCTCTTCATCGATATAGAGACGTGACATTTCCTTCTCTAAATCGCTGAATACCAGCTGCAAATCATCCAGCTTACCCTCAAGAATAGGACTTCTTGCAATAGCTCCTCGCATAGCGGACAACTGCTCTTCTAAATCAGTGGAACCTAAACAGCAACGCTTCATCTCCGTGTGCAGTTGGTTCAGACGTTCCACAAAACCCGGTCTGTCTGCTGAGGCACCGAACAATTTCAGTTCCTCTTTGCGACGACTGATGATTTTGTAAATTAACATTTTCTTACCTTCATCACTGATTGGCAGACTTGCACTGCCACCAGTTTCCTGCTTCACACGATAGGCAAGCCGCGAAAAACTCAGTGTCTGCGCCCGAAGGCTTCCCTTCACATTCCCTACGGTCAGAAGCCCCCGTTCTGCTCCAAAAGAACCTTGCTCTGGCACAAGAATAATAATCGGCGCACCAAGCGGTTCCTTCTCTAAGGAAGAAGAGATAGATTCCCATATTTTTGTTGTCTTGCCACTGCCCGAGCGGCCTAGTAAAAAGGTTACCGACATAAATGATAGACTCCTTCCGTAGCGGAGAAAATATATAAATTACAAGGTGAAATATCCACCTATTGATTACACTCCAATTAAAAAAGTTCAGTGATTCCTCGTCCCTTCAGTATATCATAACCACACTAATCGGAACATGTGTTTGCTAGTATTTTCTAATGTTTTACAAAGGATAAACAACTACGAGTACAAATATAAAAAAGCAAACCTCCGGATTTTGGCGGCTTGCTTTTTAGAGTATTTAGTTTGTTTTTAATGCCAGATGTGCAACGTTAGATTAGAGCTGCCAATGTCGGAGCATAGGGTCAATGTTAGACTGTTCGGTGTTCGGTGTTCGGTGTTCGGTGTTCGGTGTTCGGTGTTCGGTGTTCAGTGCTCAACGTTCAGCGTCCAGCGTCCAGCGTCCAGCGTTCGGCATTCGGCATTCGGCATTCGGTATTCTGCGTTCAAATTGCACATTTTCGGCTAGGCTTGTTTCATTAATTACTTACAGACCCAGGAGCCGTTATTCGTGGATTCAGTGCTGTTTTGGCAACTTTTCGGACCCCATTGACGCTATTCTTCGAAAATGTGTTGCATTACGGGTGTTTTAAGAGCAATAGCGCCTTTGGGGTCCGTAAGAATTCAATAATAGGCTGTTTACGCTAAATAGAGTCATCTGAGTCCGTTGGCAACTACTTGCCTTACAGTCGACTCACGGCCACCCTACGTCCAGCCCTTTTATCCTATTTGTTACTTGGCAATGTAAACCTTTTTGACCTTCAGGCTTATTTTTTACTCCGCACTTCAAAAATCGCAAACTTCAGATAGTGTCCTTCATTAACGCCAAGTATTTGTGGGTGGTCTTTGCCTGCGGCCCGCCATTCCACAAGTCTCAACACCTTGCCAGCATCTTTAGCTGCATCGGCAATCGTTTCGAGGAACAGATCTGGCTGCATATGGTAAGAACAGCTTGCGGTAACCAAATAGCCGCCTTCGTTCACCAGCTTCATCCCGTGCAGATTGATATCCTTGTAACCACGGCAAGCGCCAGCTACTGCACTTTTGGTTTTGGCAAACGCCGGAGGGTCCAGGATGACTACATCCCAAGTTCTTCCTCCACCTGCCGTCATCGGCTTGGATGTGTCGGTTTTGGCTGTTTTGCCTCCGGATTTAGGATTTGTAGCAGTTGCTGCCGTCTCTGTTCCACTTGCAACTGTCGCCCGTTCAGAACGTTCCTCTAGTCCTTTAACCTGATTCCGTAAATATGCAAAAGCATCATCCACTACGAATTCAACACGATCGCTAAAGCCGTTCAGCTCCACATTCACTTTGGCACTCTCAATGGCATGCGCTGAAACATCGAGGCAGGTTACTTTTTTCGCGCCATACTTGCAGGCATGCAGCGTGAAGCTGCCCGTATGTGAGAAGCATTCCAGCACTGTCGCACCGTCCCAATAAGGGAACGTTACATGTTTACCGCTCTTATTAACTGGCAAGGTCTGTAGCGAACCCTCCTCAGTTTCGATTTCCTGCAGCGTAATGCCGCTTCGTCCCCCCCAGCCTTTCATGAGCGGAGCAATAGAAGCTCTATTCTCACGTTGGTCAAAGAAGTAGCCAGTCTTCTGGCCTTCTTCAATATCAACGACCAGCTTCAGGCCATTCTCACTCACAGTTACATGCCGTGGACACCCCCCATACAGCAAACCCGTTGTCTGCTCCATACCTTCAAGCTCGCGCACACTAACATCACTGCGCTCATAGATTCCGCGCGGTGCCATAACCTGCACCAATGCTTCGACGATTTCTGCACGCCGCTTGTCCATTCCGAGCGTAAGCAGCTGCACAACCAAAATATCTCCGAATCGATCTACAATAAGCCCCGGCAAAAAGTCCGCTTCACCATAAACCAAGCGATAAGCATCCGCACCCGGAAGGAACCGATTTCTGTGTTGCAGACAATTCGCAAAACGTTCTGCAAAAAAGGCTGTATCCATGATCGCAAGGGGTCCCTGTGATACAATTCTTACCCGAATCTGTGACGCTGGATTGTAATATCCCACGGCCAAAAATCGGCCCTGATGATTAAGGACATCTACTAATCCCCCCGCTTCCGGATTTCCTTCTACCGATGCGACTTCACCTGCATAGACCCATGGATGGCCCTGTTCCAGTCTTTTTTTGCGATTGCGTTCTAAAATAACCGATGGCAATGACTTCAACTCCCTGTTTTTCTAAAAATGTTTTTATACATGTCCCATGCAATACATTCATATATTGGTGTACAACCCTCGTCCAAAGGAGTATGCCCTATGTTCAGTGATTTGCTGTTCCCTATCATATATGGTCTTGTTATCTTTCTAGCCGGCATGAAGCTGATGGAAACGGCGTTGTCCAAGCTAGCAGGCCCTCTATTAACTACAAGTCTAAATAGAGCTACCTCAACACCTATTAAAGGAATGATTGCCAGCAGCCTGTTGTCCGCCTTACTCCAGAGCAGTACTGCTGTAACGGTGTTGACTATCGGCATGGTCAATGCCGGCCTGCTCACCTATGCCCGCACACTTGGCATTATCTTGGGCAGCAACATCGGCACCACATTAACTACAGAATTGATCGGACTTCAGATCAATACCATGGCCACGCCCTTGCTGGCAGCCTCGCTCAGTCTGTGGGCAGCGGCAGTTATTGCAGGCGAACTGCCGCCTACATCGCGAGTGGCAGAGCTCTGCCACAAAATATCCCCGCCACTGCAATTTATCAGTCTGGCTGTATCAGGCTTCGCCCTCGTCCTATGGGGGATCGCTGTCATGCAGTCTATCGGCGGAACACTTCAGGAAAGTGGCTTATTCCTCTGGTTCCTAAACCATGCCGCTACAAGTGCCCTATGGGGGCTCGCCGCTGGAGCGTGCCTAACAGCCCTGCTCCATAGCAGCGCTGCTGTCATAGCTATGGCTATGAGCATTGCCGCCTCGGGTGCCATGCCGCCTGAGCTAGGTATAGCCATTGTGCTGGGCGCCAACGTAGGCACCTGTGTCACAGCGGTCATCGCTTCCATCGGCGGCACGCCATCCGGCGTCTTCGTCGCTTGGTCCCATGTTGCGCTTAATGTAGGCGGTGCACTACTATTCTTGCCCATGATCGGGCTGCTACAAGCAAGTGCAGCATGGATTGGTGGAGGCCCTGCTTCACAAATCGCCCACGCCCAGACCATTTTCAACGTAGTCTGCTCACTTCTAGCACTGCCATTATGTTACCTGCCTATATGGACAAAACTGGAAAAACGTCTTCAGTCTTAGCTTAAAGGTACCGTTTTTTTATACCCCAGCTTTCCACAACTGTACTATTATACTTCAATCGAAAATATTATAAAACCGCGAACCGTCGTAAAAAGTGATCACCGTCGAGAAAATTCCAATCAGCGCAAACAAAGCCAATGCAAAATAATCGTCTCTCGTGAACGGGCGACTGCTATACCAAGTTCGTTTTGTCTCAGTGCCAAAGCCGCGCAGCTCCATAGCGGTACTGATATTTTCAATTCGCTCGATACTAGTCAAAATTAGGGGCATCAGAATCGAAATGATATTTTTTAGCCGCTTAGGCAGCTTTTCTTTTCTAGAAATATCTATTCCCCTTGCTTGAGCAGAAAACGATATATTCTCATAATCTCGTTGAATATCCGGAATGTACCGCAAAGCCAGCGATACAGAATATGCAATTTTATAGTTCACTCCAACTCTGTTTAAGGATGCTGCAAATTCACTGGGATGGGTCGTTAGAAGAAACAATAGTGCCATTGGAATGACCACTGCATATTTGAGGGCAATATTGAATTGATAGAATAGCTGCTCCCAAGTTACCGTATACCGGCCTGCAATGTGCATAATATCATGACGTGTACCGTAAACACGTACGCCCTCCAAAGGAGAAAAGATAAAGATAGCTATATGATTAAGCAAAAAGAAAATCAAGATGAAATATAATACGAAAGCATAATCCTGAAATTGGACTTTGGAAATTCTAAAGGCAAGCAAACTAAATAACAGCATCACAATTAGACATCTTGTATCATATGTAATCATCCCCGTCACAGACCACACTACAAATAAAATCAACTTAGTAGCGCCGGTAAGACGGTGAATAGGTGAATCCTGCTTCGTAAAAGTTAACATTTTGGCCTTCATCCGCCTCGGCTCCTCCTATCATACGCAATGAACCTTCTAACGAACTCCTCAGGTTGTTTCAGTTCAGCTTTTACAGCTAGGGCAAAAAGCGAGGTTTCTTTCAAGTTCGCTTTTTTTACCACATCAGTATTCGTTAATATTCGCTCAGGGCTATCATCCGCAAGCTTCACGCCATCAGCTAACACTATAGCTCTATCGGCATATTCCAGCATCAAGTGCATATCATGCGTGATCATAATGACCGTCATCCCCTGCCCCCGCAGCGTCAAGAGAAATTCCATCATTTCGTTATAATGCCTGTAATCCTGAGCAGCAGTCGGCTCATCCAAAATGATCACTTCCGGCTCCAGTACCAGAATAGCGGCAATCGTAACCCGTTTCTTCTGGCCATAACTAAGCGCCGAGATAGGCCAGCTGCGAAAAACATAAAGTCCGCACACCTTCAAGACTTGATGGACACGTTCACGAACGAGCTCCTCAGAGCAACCTCGGAGTCTAAGTCCTAGAGCGACCTCGTCATATAAAAGTGTCTTAGAAATCATATGATTGGGATTTTGCATAACAAAACCAATCCGCTCTGCCCGCTCCTTAATCGTGTCCTGAGCAATATCGCGCCCATGCATCCGTATCGATCCGGAAGTAGGTTTATAGAAGCCACAAATAAGCTTGGAAACTGTAGATTTTCCAGCTCCATTTCGCCCCGCTATACAGACCATCTCTCCTTTATGAACACAGAGATTGAGCTTATCTAGCACCTGCTGATTTTTTTCGTATCCAAAAGAAATATCGCTAAGCTCGAGGATGGGTGGGCTATCCAGCTTATCCTGCCGTGCCTGATTGCACTCATACCAGATCTTAAGTTTATTAGAACACGCCTCCAACTGTATATCGTTCATATGCTGCGGATTCATATTTGCTGTAATCGAACATCCGGCATACTTTAAAGCCGTTAAATAGAGAGGTTCCCGAATGCCAACTTCTGAAAGTAGGGTTGTGCTCAACAGTTCTGCAGCCGGCATATCCGCCACAATACATCCTTCATGGATCACAATAATACGATCCACTGCCCGATGCAGCACCTCTTCAAGACGATGCTCGATCATAATAACGGTTTTACCTGTCTCTTTATGCACTCGATCAATAAGCTCAATCGCTTTTATACCGGTATAAGGATCTAAGCTTGCCAGCGGTTCATCAAAGAGCAGGATGTCCACATCACCTACCAGAACACCTGCCAAGGTCGTTTTTTGCTTTTGTCCACCCGATAACTCTTGAGGAGAAGAAGCCAGAAATTCGTGGATATCCACCGCTCTTGCGGCAGCCGCCACTTTACTCTTCATTTCTGTCTGCTGAACCACATGGTTCTCTAGACTGAAGGCGATATCCTCACCAACCGTTAATCCTACAAATTGTCCATCCGGGTCCTGCAATACAGTACCCACCTGATTGGACAGCTCTGCAATACTCAGATCCTTCTGCTCCTGGCCCATAATCCGTAATGAACCTGATATTTCCCCACTGTAAGCAAAAGGAATGAGACCATTAATACAATGAGCAAGTGTACTTTTCCCAGAACCTGAAGGCCCCACGATAAGCACCTTTTCCCCTTCAACAATCGTTAAGTTGATCCCCTGCAGTGTGGGTTCCTGCTGTGCCCGATATTGAAAGCTGAAATCCTTAAATTCAATCATTACTTTTTTCATCCGAGACCTTCCTCTGGGTTAATGTGAAGAGAAAAAAGCCGGTGATTTCCACCGGCTTTTTTAGCTTGGATTTGTATTCCACTCAAGCTTCTCTAGTTAAGCTGCCCTGTTTCGTTCTTGTCTTAGCATACGCAATGGCTAGTAAAGATCCGATCACTGCCACCGAAGCTATATTTAATGCACCTGCGGTCAGTCCTTGCGTAAATACTTTATTTACGGGTTCTGCATAGATCAGAATATCCAACACCGGGGCTACAAGGAACCATGCTACAGCATTCGCTGCAATCTGAGCCAGATTAAAGCGTATTATTTCCTTTCGTCCGAATTCCCCGTCATGAATAGCGATTCTAGCTACTAACAAGCCAATAACCAGCCCTACAATGCCAGATGATATGACCCAACTGAACCATGGCGATCCATAAGATATCGTATCCTTCAGGGTATGCCCGATCAGGCCTATAAATAATCCGGCAAACGGACCGTACAATAGGGAGAACAATGCCAGTAATGCGTATGTAGTCTCGATGTTAGTGTTTGGAATACCCGAAGGAATCGAGCCGAATCTCCCCAATATAACGAATAAAGCAGAACCAATACCAATCGCTACAATCGTCTTGATCGACAACACCTTTTGTTTTGCCATGTTCTCATCTCCCCCAACGCATCTATTATGTTTTATGTGATTATACATCGGAATAGTCGGAATTACTATAGAATCCAAATAAAAAAATCTGCAAAGCAACATAATGTTGGCTTTGCAGATTCATAGTTGATTATTCAGATCCTATTTTCTATTACTTCACTGTCACTGATACCGTAACTGTCTTGCCGCCTAGCTTTCCTTTAATGGATGTCGTTCCTTTACTCACAGCTACAATCTGACCGCTAGCAGATACTCTCGCTACAGAAGGCTTGGAGCTGGTCCATACCGCACTTCCAGTAACAACAGCAGTCTTACCAGTATCATACTGTGCAGTCACGACTACATTCTGAACGGCTCCCGGAGCCATTTTCAGTCTGCTTTCATTAACGGTTAGCTTTGTCAGTTTAGGAACTACAGTAATTTTGACACTAGCAGCAATCCCTTGGTAAGATCCTGTCAGCGTAGCAGTACCTTCTGTTACTGCTTTAACGGATGTAGCTTTAACCGTAGCAACCGCCTCATTCGAGGACTGCCAATTCATACTGCTGGAGACATTTCCTGTCTTACCATTAGAATAATAAGCCGTTACCTTTATCGCTTTAGAGCCTTTAATGTTCATTTCGATAGCAGTAGGTTCTACAACAAGCTTAGTAACCTTTTGTTCAATGGTAACTGGGATACTGATGGTTTTATTGGCGTAAGTTCCCTTTAAAGTAGCAGAACCCTTCACCAGTCCTTTGATTACCTTACCGGAAGTTGTTGTCTTGATAATTGCATTCGTACCGGTAAGCTCCCATTCCATAGTTCCAGTAGCATCAAGTTCACTGCCGTTTTCCATCACAGCTTTCACTTCAGGAACAGCCTTCTCTTCACCAGTAACAATCACCAGATTTTCTTCTGGTCCAAGCAAGACAAGGACTTTATCTTTCACTGTAACCTTTACTTCAACACTTTTTTCTCTTACAGCTGTTTTTGAAGTCGTTGGGTTTTCTGATTTTATTTTACCGATAACCTTCACAATACCTGCCGATTCAGCTACAATTTTACCGTCTTTAATGGTGGCAATCTCATCATCCGCAGAGGTCCACTCGATATCACTGCTAAGATCTAGCTTTGTTCCGTCAAGCTTTGTACCGTTTACTTTTGGAAGGCTTACGGTGTCATCTGTGTAAAGCTCCAGTTCCGTCTTGTCGGCTTCCAGTTCTGTAATCGTAGGATAAACTGTCAGCTTAAAGCTTTTATTAATTCCTCTGTACTCTGCTTTAATAACCGAAGTTCCCACTGCTTTAGCAGTCACTGCCGCGGTATCGCTACCAGGCGTAACGGTTGCCGCCAATTGGTTATCTGAAGTCCATACTGCGCTGCCTGAAATATTCGGAGTAGAATTCGCAGCATCGCGAACCTCAGCCTTAACGTTCAGGGTTTCACCCATAAACAGGAATTGATCTCCTGTAGGAGTAAGTAGTAGCGCTTCATAAGGAGCACGTACATATACGTCTACAGTTTGTGTAATCCCCAGATAGGATACTGTAATTACAGCTTTACCAGCAGACAACACTTTGATCTCGCCTTTGTCTACTGTAGCTACACTAGCACTAGAAGAGGACCATTCCGCTTTCGCTGAAATATCATTTGCGCTGGATTTTGTAGTTTCTTTAGTCTCTGCAACCAATTTCAAAGGTGCATCTCCAACTAGCATCTCTAGTTCTTTAACGATTTTGTCGTCATGTTTAAGCTCAATTTCAGAATAAGGCAATTTCACTACAGCCTTAAAGGTTGCTGTTAAGGTCTTGTATTTGGCAGTGATCGTTGCTGTACCTTCACCAGCCAAAGTGATCTTACCTTCTGCAATGGTCAATACGCTTGTGTTGGAGCTGCTCCAAGTAGTATCAGCCGTTACATCCTTAGCAGAAGTCGCTGTTTCTCCACCAATCGCATTGGCTTTGACCAGCAGTTTATCCTCATCATCACCCAATTTGTAGTTCCCTTCAGAACTATATTCGAGCTTCAGTTCTTTAACAGGATGTGCTACCTCAACTTCAATGGTAGCAAGTGCATGATTATAAGTCGCTGTAATAATAGCTTTTCCACTGTCTATCGGAGTCAGCAGGCCATTTACTACCTTTACAGCGTTTGTGTTAGAAGAATTCCATACAACTGCACCTGTCACATCTCTTTTAGATGAGGACCCTTCCACATTCGCATATACCTTAAGTTGCTTTGGCGTTTGTCCAACCGTAAGCTCTACTTTAGCTGAGCTTTCGAATTCAATCGAGTTGATATCGCCGGTCGCTGCAAAGACACTTACCGGAAAAACCGCAGTAGCTAACAATATCATGATGAGGAGCATTTTCGTCATTTTCCTGTACACAGTCATTTGTTCTCTCCCTTAGGCTATAATGTCGTTCGGTGGTTTATCCCCACACTCTTTTACTTATATCGACAATTGTACCCTAAGTGTTTACCCCCTGGCTCTATAAAGCGAAATTCGGGACTTTCAGACTAGATAATACGGTAAAGGTTGATCAAAATATTAGGAAGTAATATGCTAACTACTAAATTCTTTCTTGAAACAAGGGGGCTACGATGAGTGCAGAGAACGTCCAACTAGAAGCAATCCCGTCTCCTAAACAGGAAGATAGCTTCCTTAAAGGGGTAAAAGATTGTATTCCCACACTACTAGGCTACTTAAGCATCGGACTTGCAGCAGGCGTTGTTCAAAAGACAGCCGGACTCAGCATTGCTGAGATTGCCTTAATCAGCTTGATTCTTTACGCGGGCTCAGCTCAGTTTATAGCTGCTGGAATGATAGCCGTTAGCAGCTCGCCTGCGGCCATTATCATTACGATATTTATCGTGAATCTTCGCCATATTTTGCTTAGTGCAGCTCTTTCTCCTTATTTCCGCCATCTTTCCCCACTGAGAAATATGCTGGTTGGTTCTTTATTGACTGATGAGACCTTTGGAGTTGCCATCAATCAAGCTTTGAATAAGCAGCAAATCAGTGAAAAATGGATGCACGGTCTAAATCTCACAGCATATTTAAATTGGTTTCTTGCGAATGTAGCGGGAGCTTTTTTAGCCCAGTGGATCTCAGACCCTGATCAATTCGGTTTGCAGTTTGCCTTACCTGCGATGTTTATTGGCATTCTTGTAATTTCCATGATTGACCGTAATAAAATCAAACTAGATTTGGTTGTCGCAATCCTTGCCGTAATCATAGCAGTAGGAAGCTCTTTCCTATTCTCCAGTAGTGTTGGAGTGATTATCGCTACAGTTATTGCGTCAACGATAGGGATGGTGTTTGAAAAATGGAAGTGAGATGGGATGTATTTCTGATCATTCTAGGAGCAGCTTTTGTGACCTTTATTCCCAGGGTGGTTCCGCTTATGATCCTTAGCCGTTTTGAATTGCCAGAATGGGGAATGCGCTGGTTAAATTATGTACCTATCTCTGTTATGGCGGCATTAATAGGTCAGGAGATATTTTTGAATGATGGAAAATTTTCGTCTTTAGCTAATAACATTGAGCTTTTTGCAGCATTGCCTACTTTTTTGGTTGCGATAAAAACCCGGAGCTTGCTAGGCACTGTACTGGCGGGAATTGTTTCAATCATGATCCTACGGATGTTTTTTTGATCCACTTCTACGCGTATGAAGTCGCTATCGGACACAGTTGACCTTATTCGCAGCATTATCCCACTTTTGGAACACTAACGGACCCCATAGTTGCTATTGTCATGAAAAACACCTATTATGAACCACTTTCTGAGGAATAGCTGCGCTGGAGTCCGAAACAAAGCATAAAAAGCAAAAAAATTGCAAATAACGCCATCTGGGTCCGAAAGCATCAGGAGATTGTTATGAATTGGTGGTCTAGGCAGCAGCAACTAAAAAACAGAGCAGCCCTTCCCCATTAACGGGAAAATGACTGCTCTGTTTTCTTTTTACTAATATTTATTGCTTAACGAACAGCCTGCTGAAGCCCAGTCTGACTAACCCCGATCAACTCGCCGCGGCATTCGTTCACGCCAGCTTCCGTTATCTTCACCTGACAAAGTTCTCCTTGGAGTGAATCTTCACCATCGAAGAACACCTGCAAATAGTTGTCGCTAAACCCATGCTGGATATTGCGGCCCGGAGCCCCTTTTGCGGCTCTTTCCGGAATAACACTTAATGTCTGGCCTACAAATTTACGAGCATAAGCTATTTGCATTTCTTCTGAAAGATCAATCAGTTCCTGCACGCGTACATTTTTGATTTCTTCGTCGATCTGATTCTCCATCCGCGCTGCTGGAGTGCCCGTCCGCTTGGAGTAAGGGAATACATGCATCTCAGAGTAATTAATAGCCTTCATGAAATCGTAGCCGGCACGGAACATTTCATCGGTCTCCCCCGGGAATCCAACGATAACATCCGTAGTAATCCCGACATCTGGCATCGCCTGACGGATCAGCTGCATTTTGGCGTAATATTCTTCTGTCGTATATTTACGGCGCATTGCTTTCAGCACATCATTATGTCCGGCTTGCAGCGGGATATGCAGATGACGGCACATTTTAGAGGAACGGTTCAGCACCTCCAGCAGCTTCTCATCGATCTGGCTGGCTTCGATAGAACTGATACGTACCCGCTCCAGTCCATCCACCTTATCTAGATCCCACAGCAAATCGGCTAGACGGTAATTATCAAGATCATCACCGTAACCACCGGTATGAATACCCGTGAGAACAAATTCTTTATACCCTGCTTCTACTAATTGATGCGCCTGGGTTACGATGCTTTTGGGATCACGGCTGCGGGAAAGTCCACGTGACCATGGAATGATGCAGAATGTGCAGAAGTTGTTGCAGCCATCCTGAATCTTCATAAAAGCACGCGTCCGATCCGCAAAGCCAGGTACATCCATCTCTTCGAATTCACGTGTCTTCATAATATTACGAACAGCGTTGACTGGCTGACGTGAGGCTTCAATGTTCTTCACATGCGTCATGATCTGATCGCGGTCCTGGTTACCAATAACAAGATCGACACCAGGAATATCAAGAATCTCACCAGGAGAGGTCTGTGCATAGCAGCCAGTAACCGCCACGATAGCCTCCGGATTGCGGCGAACGGCACGACGAATCATTTGACGGCTTTTTTTGTCACCTGTATTAGTTACAGTACAAGTATTAATCAGATATACATCGGCAGGTCCCTCGAAATCGACCTGCTCGTAACCTTCATTTTTGAATAGCTGCCAGATGGCTTCGGTGTCATAAAAATTCACTTTACAACCTAAAGTATAAAATGCTACGGATGGCATCTCTTAAGCTCCTCCCATTTCTCCAGATTCATATAAAATACAAGCAGCGGCAACCATGCCCGCTGTCTCACAGCGCAGAATACGCCGTCCTAGTCCTACGGAAACCGCACCAGCTTCTTCTGCCTTTTGGCATTCCTCTGGTGTAAAGCCCCCTTCAGGACCTACTACAATCAGTACCTTCCCACCAGCCTGCGGTGAAAGCGAGGATAACCAAGGAGCAACACTGCTGCGAAGCTGCACGCCTTCTTCTTTTTCATAACAGAAATAAATTGCATCATACTCACTAAAAGTCTGTAGCAGCTGCTTCCAGGATAACGGTGAGCCTACAGCCGGAACGATGTTCCGGTGTGCCTGCTCGGCAGCTTCTTTACAAATTTTACGCCAGCGGTCCAGCCGCTTACTTTCCTTGCGTTCATCGTACTGTACAATCGTGCGCTCCGACAGAAAAGGAATAAAACCAACGGCTCCAATTTCTGTACACTTTTGAATGACAGTTTCCATCTTATCAGCCTTGGGTAAGCTCTGAGCCACTGTGATTTTTATCCGCGGTTCATGCGTCATCTCCAGGGTTTCCAGGATATTCACTGTCACTTCCCCAATTTCGATCTGAGCAATCTCCACTAACGCTTCACGGGAGACGCCATCGCTGACAATAAGCTTGTCCCCAGCCTTACCGCGCATCACTTTGGCAATATGCCTTGCATCTTCTCCGTCAATTCTAACGTTATCCGTACCAAACTGCTCCGGTGTAACAAAATATCGCTGCATCTCTTCATCATCCTGTTCATGAATTCAGTAAGAAGAAACGGTAAAGACGCCTTAATTAAGACGTCACCCGTTTCTTAGAGAAATATAACTATGGATCAGGCGAAATTTAACTATCCTATTTTTCAACAAATTACATAATACAATGTTTAAGCAGGGTTGACCAGACTTCAGTCCCTACCTTAGCTGCCAAACATTCTTAGGAATAGCTGCACAAATGTTCTCGACATTTCACTAGCCCAGTGGCCAAGAGGATCAATGGTATAGGTTCGTAACCCTGGAATAAACAGAATTAATAAAAAGATAAATACAGCCCATTGCTCAAATTGCTGTAATTTGCCCCGAATAGAGCGAGGGGCAATATCCTCCACAATCCGGTAGCCATCCAGCGGAGGCAATGGAATCAGATTGAATAAGAATAGAAAGAAGTTCCATTGAATAAAGGTGCCAAAGAACAAATACACTGCCTCTAATACGCGGTCATTGGAGATCGACTCTAATACACCAGTTGCCGCAAGCACCCCATATATTAAAGCACCAATAATCCCTAGTAACAGGTTACTGATTGGGCCCGCAGCAGACACAATGACTCCCATCAGACGGGGGCGGCTAAAGTTATCGCGGTTTACAGGAACCGGACGCGCCCACCCGAAACCAGCAACCAGCAGCAGTAAAATACCAAAAAAATCGAAGTGTACAGCAGGGTTAAGCGTCATGCGTCCTAATAATCTAGCGGTAGGGTCACCGAACTTATTGGCGAAATAAGCATGACTGAATTCATGTACTGTAAAAGCAATTAAAATCGTAATGAGCAGAAAAGGAAGCTGATCCAGATCTACACGTATTATACTTTGCAATATATCCATTTTTACCTCTTTCCGGCTGTAAATGCCACCCAATCTTCTTCACGGGATACTTCCATAATCTCAAAGCCGGACTCTTGTAGTGCGTTAGCCACAAGTCCTTCTTTATCCTTGTAAATACCAGAGGTAATATACAAGCCTCCTGGCTGAAGTGCACGATACACGTCATCCGTAAACAATACGATGATTTCTGCCAAAATATTCGCAACTACAATCTTCACTGGGAGTGTAACGCCAAGACTATCCTCTGTTACTTGCTCAGCAGGTGTTCCCTCAAGAGTGTGACCCGGTCTAGCGGATGGCCACATTTCTCCAGCAGCTGTGTCAGCTACGCCTTCACCGCCTAGCAAGGAGAGCAGGTCGCTTTCTTTTACCGTAATGAACTTCTCAAGTTTGTTCAGTGCTACATTCTCGCGCGCACTTTCAACAGCTACCGGGTCCAAATCTAACGCCAGCACGGATTTCGCACCAAGCAGCATCGCACCTACAGCCAATATTCCTGAACCCGTACCGACATCGATCACTTCTTCGCCGCCGCTAATATTCTTTTCAAGCGCACGCAGGCACAAAGCTGTTGTAGGGTGAGTCCCTGTACCAAATGCCATACCAGGGTCCAGCTCAATGATTGCTTCATCTGGGCGCTCAGGCGTATATTCCTCCCAAGTTGGTTTAATCGTGAGACGCTCCGATACCCTGAGCGGTTTAAAATATTGCTTCCAAGCATGCGCCCATTCGTCTTCATCTACGGTTTTCCAAGAAATCAGCGATTTGCCCGGATCAATACCGTACTCACGCAATTCTGCTACCCGTGGAGTCAGTTCTTCTATAACAGCATCCATATCCGTGGAATCGGCATAATAACCTTTGATTACCGCTTCCCCTTCTGGGATATCATTCAAGGGTTGGTCGTATAATTCACCGTAACGCGTATTCCGCTCTTTACTGAGTGTTCCGGATTCTTCAATAGAAACCCCACCCGCTCCTGCTTCATATAAAAAATTCGAAATCATTTCTTGTGCATCTTCTGTTGTATGTATCGTCACTTCATGCCATAACATCTTTATGTGATCCTCCTAAAGTTTTGTGAGCGTTAGCTTCATTGATTGACTTCGTGCAAAACTGGCTTCGTAAGCATAGACTTAGTTTTGTGAGCATTCGCTTCATAGTATAACATTTCTTCTTGGGGTAACGCCAAACTACAGATCAACGTTCTGCCATGCCCGTGCTGCTCCTGCAAAAGCAATCGAGCGAATGATCATCTACCATCCCCGATGCCTGCATAAAAGCATAACATATGGTAGAGCCGACAAACTTCATGCCTCGCTTTTTTAATGCTTTACTCATTGCGTCAGACTGAGCCGTCGAAGCAGGGACATCCGCACGTGTCTTCCAATGGTTAATCGAAGGTGCCCCCCCCACAAAACTCCAGAGATAATCTGCAAAGCTGCCTGTTTCCGCACTAATTTGCAAATATACGCTTGCATTACGAATGATAGAATCAATCTTTAAGCGATTTCTAATAATCCCGGGATCGTTCATCAGCTCAGCAATTTTCGGCTCATCATAATGCACAATCTTTTCCGGATCAAATCCATCAAATACCTCTCTGTAATGTGCCCGCTTTTTTAAGACGGTGTACCAGCTTAATCCTGCCTGCATGCCTTCGAGCATAAGTAATTCAAACAGCTTCCGGTCATCATACAGAGGTTTACCCCACTCTTCATCATGGTATGCGATATATAAAGGATCCTCATTAACCCAAGCACAGCGAGTGATTTCCATCCTTTTCTCTCCTTTACGCTAATCCTCGCTGAGTCCACTCAGCATCTACTCACTGTAAACGAAAAAAAGGGAAGAACACAAGGTTCCTCCCTAAAAAAAATTTTCTATGGCCGCAGCTGCACTCTTGTTTCTTTATCCGGATCGTCAGTCGTATAGAAGAATATATAAATAGAAGCTTCTGTACCTTTGAAACCCTTGTAAACATCAATGGCCTTATTGTTTCCATCCCCAGTGAAATTAACGGTCAGAGGTTTACCTAAAATACGCTCTTTCCCTAGTCCGATATGGGTCTGGTTAATTCCACCGAAGCGAGCATCTTCACTTTCAGTCTCTACATAAAGATCGGCACCCTGCATATAGTACGTCCATTTTACCGGATAACCGCTAAGCTGCTGGATAAGCGTCTGTTTCTTATCAGATATATTCGTCAACAGAAGTGGTGTTTTTTCGTCCTTGTTAATTTTATAGCTGCCGTGCTGAGTTACCTTGTATTTAGCAACAAAGGTAATTGGCGTCTCTTCTGTGATTTCAAGGTCAACTGGCCGCTCAAAACGAAGCACTGTTAATTCCGGCTCACCTTCTGGAGATCTCCAGAAATTGCCCTCCAGCGTCTTGCCTGCTACTTCAAGAGTAGACTTTTGATACGGGAAATTGGTGCCTTTCTCTTTACTTCTAATAGCGATTCGAATTTGAGTAGGCGTCACTACCATTTTCTCCAGCGTGTAATTAGGTTCGCCCTCTTCTAGCTGCAGATTCAATGAAGTATTTATGGTTCCGCTCTCCATCTGCTTTTTGCTTAATTGAAGATCAAAAGCTAGTGGCCCCTCAACCTTTTTCTCTTGTTTCATGTACTGCAGCTTGTAATTCACTTCTCCGCTGGAAATATCAGCCGCCTTAAAATATTGCTGGGACGTATATTCCCCGTTTTCTCCCGGTGTACCGAAAGTACCTCCAGCCAGCGAATTTATGAGCGTTCCGTTTTTGTATGCAACAATATTTGGAAAGGCCCATTCTTTTGTTTCTGGCTGATCAAAAATGATCGCTGAAGAGAATAATATTTTTTCTTGTCCTTGGGTAAAAGGTTTCACCTCTATGCTGCGCATGCCTTCCTGTCCAATAGGAAACTTTTGTGTCTCCTGCGATTGGATATCCAGCGGTAAATCTAACTCCTGTGTGCTAAAGGCTTGCAGATTATCTGCAACTAATTGCACATTCACAGTATCCTTTTTCGGTGTCCAATCACTCTCGAAATATCCGTTGTAATGTTGATTTTTCTCATCCCATAACACATAACTGAACTCACTGGGACCATTCGCCCCATCTGCGCCCTTCAAAGTCATTCCTTTAACATTCCAATTTTCATTTTCCAAGCGTTTTCCTACATCCAAAGTGAATAAGATAACCGTCCGATTCTCATCCACAATCGCTGTATGTAGCTTCAGAGTTACTCCATCCTGTGTCACCGACTGGTTCAGTTGTTGTCCGAGATTTTGGGCCAGCGCTGCTTGAACGCCTCCTCTCCCATGGAGCAAATTATCCCAATCATAATGCACTGCCGCATATACGGGTGCCGCTGCAATAAGTACTGAAAATGAAGCAACCACAGCTATTTTACTCCAGTTTCTCCCTCTGTTCCCGCTACCATTGGCCATCCGAAGTTGTAGGGGAGTCATTGTACTGTTTTCTTGCTCTAAACGTCCCCACATGCGTTCAAAATCTGGATAAGGCACGCCTTTATCTTCATTTAAACGATGCTCCAGCATATTTTCTAACTTTTTCAAAAGCTTCGCCCTCCTTTAGTTCAATTTGAACCCCAGCCTCCTGCAGGATTCTCCTCATTACCGTTAGTCCTTTATGCAGCCTAGATTTGGTCGTTCCAAGTGGAATGGACAGCAGATCCGAAATTTCAGCCAGACTGAAATCATGCATATACCTAAGTGTGAGCACCATCCTAAGTTTGATAGGGACCTGGCTCATATATTGCGCCCACTCGACCTCCGTCTCACGCTGCTCAATCTGCTGCTCCACAGCTGTTTCTGCCGTTTTATTAAAGAAATGAAGGTTGTCCGTAATCTTCTGTTGTAATGTCCGTTTTCGTTTCAAATGATTGAGGCAATGGTTGACCGTTATTTTCATAATCCAAGCCTTGATATGCTCCACGTGCTCACGATTGCTGCGAAATACTGTAATAAAGACATCCTGAGTCAAATCCTCTGCATCCGCCGCGTCATGCACCATATAGTAGCAAGTCCGGTATACATCTTTATTGTAGGTTTCAAATAACTCCCGGTTACTCTCCAAATCTTGCGCCCTCCTTTCTTGACTGAGATATCTATATGACAACCAATCCTTGGAAAAGGTTCGTTTTTCTGAGCATAAACTATCGCTACTCTTAAAGACATAGGGAAAATCAAACGGGCTTAATAATCTGAATGAAGCAAATGGAGGAAGGACAATGACTCTTTTAACTACTGGTCCGATAGAAAACAATGTTAACTCAGAAAACAACACAAGACTTACACAACAGGTCACGGTCAAATTCGCTAATGGTAGCGGTCAGATTGCTTCTACAGTTCTGATTGAAGGCTACTACATGAATGAAGAAAGAATTCAATATGTAGGCGATCTGCTAGATGTGATGCCAAATCAACCAATCCAACTCTCATTTGGGGTAAAGACAGTGCAGGAAGATTAATAGCCCCGCATCGATTAGTTACAGCAGAATTACTTGGGTATGATGGGGCAACTGGCGCGACAGGCGCTACTGGGGTGATGGGGCTAAAAGTGGGACTGGCTCTGATGGGGCGATTGGGGACACGGGAGTTACTGGAGTGACGGGAGCTACGGGCGCGACTGGAGTCATTGGCACGACTGGTGCTTCTGGTAACACCGGAGTTAACGGAGTCATCATAAAACATAGATATATGATTCCTACCTTGATTGTTAACAAAATCGGATAGTACCAACAATTAAAAGGGTCTATCTCTCGCAAGTAGGAGACCGACCCTTTTTTGCTGATATTCAATCTATCAACATACATACTGCTGCTAGAGAATATCCATAACCTCACGCGCTTGTGTGTCGAGATTTTGTGCAGATGAAGCAATCTTCGAAAAATCCTCCAACGCTACCAGAACCTGCTGCTGACTATCTTCTATATTTTCTTGCACTTGATTTGTTCCTATAGAGATCTTTCCAATTTCCAGCGTGATCGCATCCACACTATCCCGTACCTTTATGATCGAATCTTGTACCATGGAAGATAACTTTCTTACTTCTTTTGCCACCACGTCAAAACCTCGGCCATACTCCCCGGCATGCGCTGCCTCAATAGCAGCATTTAGGGCTAATAATTGCGTTTGCGAAGCAATATCGCGAATCGTTTGCACGATGCTATGAATCGATACAGCTTGCTTTTCAAGATTAGCTAGAGTATGTGTATTTTCTGTCGATACTTCGGCGATTTTGTTGATGCTTCGTAATAATTCTTGACTGCGCTCAATACCTAAATCTGCTCTTTGATTCAAGCTATCTGCCATCTCGTTCATCCGTTGCACAAGATTACTCATGTTGCTTTGTCTTTGGGTGATATTAGTTGCTATTTTAGATACTCCGATGACTTGTTCATTGCTTTCATCAAACACTGGCATGTAGGTGGCTTCAAGCCAAACCGCATTTCCTTTCGAATCCATTCGTTCGATCTTATCCTGAAAACTCTTCCCTGTAAAAAGATCCTGCCAAAACCGTTCGTAACCTGGGCTATCTGCGAAATGTGGAAAACAGAACTCTTTATGATGCATTCCGTACATTTCATCTTTTTTTATATCCCATGGAATTTGCAAAAACCTCATTCACATAAGCAACTCGGCGATCAAGGTCAAACCGGATAATGGCTAAATTTCTTTCTAAAGATCTAACAACAAGCTCATCAGTAACTCCTTGAGAGTGTACCAGCCCCATTCTAATTCCCCCTGAAAAATTCAATACTTGATTGGTCGTAGTTAGTATATTCGAACAATTATACATCCTTAATTTGTAGTGTGATATTAGCTATTTTACTTAAAATATTTATAACATCTGCAGACGTTAATATAATTGAAAATAATGATAATTAGGGAAAACTTCCCTAATGATGTGCAAGATTCGAAGGTTGATCTATCTTTTAGGGAAATACTCCCCAAAAACTCATGAAATCAGGCTTTTTCTATCTTTTCGAGCGTTTTTCAGGGAGGTTTTCCCTAAAAACTCATTTTTTCGAGCATTTAGAGAAAAATAGAGGGAAGTTTTCCCTAATTAATCATTTTCCAACCTCAATCATGCCGAAAATTATATCCAATTCCAACAGAAATGCATCTACAGCTACGTTGACTATGAGACGCCCAAATTCTTCTTAGCGGTAGCCTTACTTATAAGCTAAAAGCTTGCCCTAATTTAGTTCATTTTTCTGATCTCATAACAAAAAAACCCAGCTGCAAATATCAGCTAGGGTTCAACTCTCAATTTCATTTTCAAATTCTATCATTCTCAATCCCATTACTAATTTCAATTTTCAGATTCCAACCACAAAGCAACTTTATTTTACCACTACTTCAGTCGTTCCCTCATTACGAGCACGCAGCAAAATATGGCAGTTCATCCGATTCAAATGCACTCCAGCCAGGCTGCGGCGCAGCAAGCTACGTCTACCTTCGCTTCATGCAGCAGTTGTCTGCGACCTGTGCGAATATATTCCTTCTCCCATTGTACGTACAGTCAAAAGTATCTTATTAATTGGATTTATAATCTTTTATTTTAATCCCCAGAACCATATCCTTCTGATATGCGTCAGCTTGCTTCAAACCAATAATCCTTGGGTCTGAAGGGTAGTGACGTTCAAGATATAACAAAAATGCGTGATGAAACCTAATTTCGGCATCCAATTTATTCAGTTCGTTCGGATGATTCTCTAGTTCGGTTAATTCTGCTTCCCATCGATACAAATCGCTCGCCTCAGAGCGCTCCATACGAACCTTCTCTGTCAGCTCCCGCAACTCACGATAGGCCCGTTTTACTTTTGGAGAGTACAACTGCTTCTGGTTCAAATAGGTTAATAGTGCGATCAATAAGGCTAATCCTGTCCACAAAATAACGTTATCCATCTTCTCCCCCCACACTTAAGCTCTTCGCCCTAATTATACATGCCCAAACACAAAAATACCCCACAAAGTGAGGTATCCGCCTTAGCTTTTTTAGCTGCTATTCTTTCTTCATAATCTCATTCAGCTGACGTTTGTCCGCTTCTTGTGCGCGATCCTGAGCTTCAATATCATCAAGATCGGCTTCCGCCGCCGAGAATTCTACATCCTCTGCTTTAGCTTCGTATAACATTTTCAATTTCTCCGTCTTGGAGAAGATTTGTGAGTTTTCTCTATCCATTGTTCGTCTCCTTTCTTCTTATTAATGAAGTGCCGATCAGACCATCCCGCCTGCTTCTTCAATTAAGCGCAGAGCCTGATCGTAGGACTCCGTATGCACAATAACCGTAAGCAAAATATCTCTCCCCGTTGGACCTCCGTTACCACCATGACTCATTCCGCTAGAGCTGGTGTCCGCAGCTGCAAGTATGCCTGTGTGTGCGTGCTCAGCAGTCATGGAGTCCATTCTGGCCACATTGCCTGTCACCGGATTTACCCCTGAGCTAAAGCTGGTACCTCCATATCTACTGAAGCGATCAATGGAAACTTCAATGGCCCGAAGTGCACGAAGCTTGCGCGCGACGCCTTCGGCTTCCTCTGGACTTTTAAAATATGCCAAAATATATCTTTCCGACATCTTATCCCCGCTCTCGCTTGAAATTCAGATATCTGTTGCATTCATTTATATTGTCTTAATTTCACTTGTTTTATGCTCTGATTTTCTTATATTCCACTTATCTACTGGGAATTCGACAATTTCCTCAACGCTTCGCTGCAATATGGTACTAAAGTTGTATATTCGATTTGAAGTTATAGCTGTAGAATAAATTTAATTTTCATAATTTTTTACATTTTATATGGAGGAGGAGAACCACAGACACACAATGCAATACAAAAAAATTCATTTGGGAGGATGAACTTATTTGAAACGTACTTTTAAACACTCTATTCAAAGATTTGGTATTGGAGCGGCAAGCTTCGGACTGGCTGTGTCTGTTCTTTTTCCATCAGCTGCATTTGCGAACTCATCCCTTGAATCTTCAACCCTGGTTACGGATGTACAGTCTCAAAGTGTGACCCCTCATAACTATGCTGGAGTACTCAAAGGTTCAGCACCAGTTTCAGTGATTGTGGAATTGACTAATAAACCAGTCAGTGTGTATGTAAATGAGGCAAAAACTTATTCTTTACGATCCTCAGTCTCCTCACAACGCAGTAAAATTATCTCAGAGCATAAAAGCTTTATTTCCTCAACACAGAAAATCGATGCCGATATCGGTTTTGAATACAGTGAGATTTTTAACGGGTATTCCATTACGCTGCCAGCCAATCAAGTAAACAAGCTGTTAGAGCTTCCAGGCGTTGCGGCTATTTATCCGAATGAAGAAGTACATGCACTAGAAGACAGTGTTGAAGTGGCGACATTACCTGCTACACGTTCCTATTCAGACAGCGGCAAGCTAATAGGCGCGGACAAACTACATGATTTAGGTTACACAGGCAAAGATGTACAGGTAGCGGTTGTCGATACTGGTATTGATAAGAATCACCCTTTGTTAAAAGATAATTATAAGGGCGGCTATGATGTATATGATCAGGATGACGATCCGGCTGAAACAGCCCCTGATGCTAACTTCCCTCCAAGAGCAGGTACTCCTTACGAAACCTCGCATGGTACACACGTTGCCGGGACAATTTTAGATGTGGCACCTGAGGTAGAATTGTATGCGTATCGCGTACTTGGTCCCTATGGATCTGGTTCCACAGCAGATGTAATTGCGGGTATTGAGAAAGCGGTCGATGACGGAGCAGATGTTATTAACCTTTCTCTAGGCTCTAGTGTCAACCAAAGCTATTCCGCGAGTTCAATCGCGATAGACAATACCGTAAAATCGGGCGTGAATGTTATTGTTGCCGCCGGTAACGCTGGACCGGATGCAGGAACACTGGGCGAACCCGCTGGTGCCCAACTCGCGCTTAGTGTTGGAGCTTCTACTACTCCGATAAATACCCCTTTCTTTGATATTGGCGATGTTAAAAAGATTCCCGGGACATTAGCCAGTTACTCCCCAGATTTAATCGATAATATTGCTGGCAGTAAGATCGTTTTCGCTGGTCTTGGGAGTCCTTCCGATTACAAAAATCTGGATGTCAAAGATAAGGTAGTGCTTGTTGATCGGGGCTCGCTGAGCTTCTCAGACAAATCTCTTAATGCCAAAGTTGCTGGTGCGAAGCTTTTGCTGATTGCCAATAATGAGCCTGGTGAAATCAGCCCCACCCTTGGTGCGCCTGGGGATTACATTCCTACCTACGGAATCAGTCAAGCCGATGGCAAAAAAATAAAAACTCAGATGGCTGCGGCTAAAGATATAATCAGTTACTATATAGCGCTTGAAGTAAATCAGTTAGCAAACTTCAGTTCTATGGGTCCGGGGATGCCAGATTATCTAATAAAACCTGATGTTGTAGCGCCCGGAGTCAATATCAACTCGACAGTCCCTAGCTGGGATGGGAACTATGACCATGCTTTCGGCTTAAAAAATGGCACTAGCATGGCAACCCCACATGTTGTAGGAGCTGTGGCTTTGTTACTGAGTAAAAACTCTGATCTGAAGCCAAATGAAATTAAAGCCCTGCTGATGAACAATGCTGATCCTATTTTTAAACGTGATGGGAATTCTTACTCCTTGTACCAACAAGGTGCAGGTTTAATTAATCTGGAGAAGTCGATAAACGCTAAATCCATTGCTAAAGTCGGAGAAATCCTTAATAGTGGACTTCCCGGTACTGTTGAAATCCCTTATTACACAGGTTCCTTGTCCTTCGGCTTACAGCCAAAGGGTGTTACCGTAACGAAAGCTGTCTATGTAGAGGACTTTAAAGGGAATGGAGAAACATACACCCTGTCCACCAAATGGCTGACAGAAGTGCCTAGTGATATTAGTATTGATTTTGCACCACACAGCGTTACCTCAGGTGTAGATCAATATGCACAATTTGCACTCAATGTATCTAAAACAGCAAAAGAGGGCGCATATGAAGGCATCCTGTTACTTACCTCTGATACGGAAACCCTTCGTCTGCCATTTAACGTTGTCGTAGGTGACCAATATAATGTAGCACCTATTAATCAGCTCTCTTTTGAAAGTCCACAAATTTCACCTAATGGGGATGGTCGCTCAGACGACACCACCTTTACCTTTTCTGTCAATGAAGAGCTGGAAAGCATAAGTTTCGTTACCTCTTCAAAAGATGCTCCTGCAACAGTTTTAGGTGAAGTTTATGCAATCGACGAGAAGATCTATCGTGGCGTATACGAAGTTCCAAATTGGGATGGAACATTAACAGACCTGGAGACCTCCGCCAAGTCTACTTTAGCAGATGGTCACTACTACATCATTCCCGTGCTTCCCAATGGGCAACTGCTCGAGAAACAAAAGGCCGAGTTCACAATTGATACCGAGAAGCCGCTAGTTTCCGGCATCACCATTGAGGAGTATGAACGCGAAGCGCCAACCGATCCTGGCGTGGCACAAATTAGTGGTTTTATTGATGATGACCTAATGGCCTATTATATTTCTAATACAAACCCTATTGGAAACTGGTTTACCGTATATGCCGAAGGCAAACATTATGATGGGAATGCTTATAAATTTGGCGGTGTGATTGCAAATAACGGTGCCTTTACCATTGATGTTCCTGTTAACGAGGGGCTAAATGAGTACAAAGTCCATGTGGTCGATAAAGTGGGGAATGGTGCAGACGACGATGATTACGTTCAGCGGCTGCTTTATAGCACAGGGGATGGTACTTTCACAGTAACTCCGGCTCTTTCTGCATCCACCATTGAAGTAGGACAATCTGTGACCGTTGATTTAGATTATTCCGTGACAGACGAGGTTTATGGCGTCTATGGGGCTTCATTCGGTGTCATATACGATAATTCCCTTGAAACACCGGTAATCCAGCCAAGCGTACAGCTGGTTACGTATCAAGAGGAGCATTTCTCTAGTGTTCCACTTACAGAATATTCACAAACGTATGACCTTGGAGACGGCCACAAACTGACACAATATAGTGTCAATCTGTCAGGAGGTGCTTATCACGGCTCTGGCTCACTAGCCCAAATAACCTTCGAACCAGCAACAGCAGGAGATTATTCCTTTGAGCTATATGATGTCCAGATTTGGAATGATGCCACAACATCAACTATCCCATCTGGTTTGAGAACAGTAAGTGTAACTGTAAGCACACCTGAAAAACCTACACCAACGCCAACACCGACACCGACACCAACACCATCAGCAACGCCAGATCCAACAGAAACGCCAACACCGACACCATCACCTACGTCTTCTCCATCTTCTGAGACCTATGTATCTACAGCAACCAGCACTCCCACTCCTGGACCTTCTTTGAAATCCGGGAAGCTAGTAGAGACAGCTGATCCAGCTGGTGGTAAACCTTCAACGGTGTTTAACATCTTAGATGCTGCATTAACAAATTCGATCCAGAATGCAAAAGATAAGACTTCTGTACTTGATCTTAGCGATGTGAATTTCAATAAGTATAGCCAAGTCGTTATTACTCTTACCCCGGCGCAAGCCGAACAGTTGAAGAAATCGGAGAATGCACTCAGCCTTAACGGTAGTGGGTTCAATGTTCTTATTCCAGCGGCAACCCTTCCGGATTTCATTAGCAGCAGTGGTTTGTTGCTTACGATAAGTCTGGCTGATGCTAGCGATACAGCAGTCTTATCAGGAAGCTCAGCTGCGATCAATATTGGTTCTTCCATTCTGACCATTAAAAATGGTTGGACAACCGGAAAGCCGATTACCCTTCAGCTTAATCTAAAAGACAGCAGTCTACGTGATGCTCGAAAAACTGCCGCCTATGCAGAAACAAAGGATCATAAGTGGTCCTATCTGCAACCCGGATCTTTCTCTAAAGAAGGTATTCTACAGTTTACAGTTACTGGCGACGGCTCTTATAGCGTTGCATTCCGTAATGTAAGCTTCAAGGATATCGGCACTCACTGGGCTAAAGGCGATATCGAAGTTCTTGCTGCTCATGGTATCATTGCCGGCAAAGGAACCGATGGCAGCTTCAAGCCTACTGACACCTTAAATCAAGCGGAGCTACTAACGCTCTTCGACCGTCTACTTGGAAAAGGTGACACTTGGAATACTCGTATCAAACAAAGTGGTTCACGTGATGTGCTGACTCGCGAAGAAGCAGCTCTTATCATTGCTGAAGCTCTAGGTGCTGATCTTACAGTAGCTAAGACTCCTTTGAGCTTTAAGGATGCCGACAACATCGCTGCAGAAGCACGTAACGCCGTAGCCTATGCGGTAAGCAAAGGTTATCTCAAGGGCGTTGGCGCGGACAACTTCAATCCACAAGGTACTCTGACTCGGGCACAGGCAGCAACGATTCTGAGCCGCGTGTTCGAGGACCTACGTTCTTAAACAGTATCTAGTTGAACTCTCAAAGAAAGCCCCAGCAGCCAGATGGCTGCTGGGGCTTTCTCGCTTTAGGTCACATCTGCGGCGCATACGAGGCAACTATCGGACACAGTTGCACTTAAATGCTGGATTATGCGACATTTGCCATGCTAACGGACCCCATAGTCGCTATTAGCACGAAAAACACCAAATATAAGCGCTTTTCTGGGCAATAGCTGCACTGGAGTCCGAAACTTCGCTCAAAAGGAGAAAAATGTGCAAATAGCGCCAACTGGGTCCGTATGCCTCCAGCGTCTTCTGGGTCCTATCCACTCAGATGATTATTCTCAGCGCTATCGGACACAGTTGCACTTAAACGCTGAATTATGCGACATTTGCCATACCAACGGACCTCATAGTCGCTATTAGCACGAAAAACACCAAATATGAGCACTTTTCTAGGCAATAGCTGCACTGGTGAAGCTAGAATAAAAAGTGGACAGTAGTTAACAGACTGGCGATAATGAGTCCACGGAGGTGTGTTTACATGGGAGAACATCGACAACGGTATAACGAAGAATTTAAAAAACAGACAGTGCAGTTCATTCAAGAGCAAACAAAGACAGTGGGCGACTTGGCGGAAGAGCTCAACATCCCAAAAAGTACCCTGCATCAATGGATGAGCCAGTATCGAGAACTAAAGAATGAACCGGCAGCTAGCGTGGATCGAGTACGGGAACTCGAGGCACAGTTGAAAGAAATGAGCCGTCAACTTCAAGAAAAAGATAACAAGATTGCTGATGTGGAAGAGGAATTAGCGATCGTAAAAAAAGCAGTGCACATCTTCAGCAAACCAAGGAACTGAGATTCCAGTTTATTGAAAAACATCGCTCCGAGTTTCTCTTGGAGAAGATGTGCATGACCCTACATGTGTCACGGAGCGGGTACTACAAGTGGCGGACAGAAAAAAACAGTACGCATATGCTTCGTAAGGCTGCGATAATGAAGCGAATTCAGTATCATTTTGCAGACCATCAAAAGCGGTATGGGAGTCCGAAGATCACCCGCCTGCTACATCAAGAAGGTTATACCGTTACCGAACGCACGGTGAGTGTGTACATGCGACATATGAAGCTTCGCTCCATTGTCTCCAAAACGTATCGCGTACAGACCACCGACTCCAATCATGACCATCCGATTGCCCCAAATACGCTGAACCAGCAATTTAAAACACTCAAACCCAATTCAGTATGGGTTACCGATATTACGTACATTCCTTGCCGGGGAGGGCGCTTGTACCTGGCTAGTGTAATGGACCTTTGCACGCGCGAAATCGTGGGGTGGCGCTTGGAGAACCATATGGAAACTAGCTTAATTTCGGGCGCCTTACAAGATGCTTACGAAGCTAAACAACCGGAAAAGGGTCTATTACATCACTCCGATAGAGGTTCTCAATATACTTCTCATGAATACACGAAGCAGTTGAAAGCGTATGGCATGGAGTCCAGCATGAGCCGCAGAGGTAACTGTTATGATAACGCCTGTATCGAGTCGTGGCACAGCATTTTGAAAAAGGAGCTCATTTATTGTAATCCACGATTCAAAACTAAGGAGCAAGCCTACCAGACACTTTTTCAATATATTGAGTTTTATTATAACCGCAAGCGAATGCATGGCGCGCTGGGGTATCTTTCTCCAGTTCGTTTTGCTGAGCAATTGACTAGAATGTCTGTTGCGTGACTGTCCACTTTCTTGACAGAGGTCCATGGAGTCCGAAACTTCGCTCAAAAGGAGAAAAATGTGCAAATAGCGTCATCTGGGTCCGCAAGCCTCCAGCGTCTTCTGGGTCCTATCCACTCAGATGATTATTCTCAGCGCTATCGGACACAGTTGCACTTAAACGCTGAATTATGCGACATTTGCCATACCAACGGACCCCATAGTCACTATTAGCACGAAAAGCACCAAATATGAGCACTTTTCTGGGCAATAGCTGCACTCGAGTCCGAAACTTCGCTCAAAAGGCGATAAATTTGCAAATAGCGTCAACTGGGTCCGTATGCCTCCAGCATCTTTTGGGTCCTATCCACTCAGATGATTATTCTCGGCGCTATCGGACGCAGTTGCACTTAAATGCTGGATTATGCGACATTTACCATGCCCACGTAGATAATTCAAAACAGATAGTGTGTTAAAAAAAGATGAAGACCAGTCGGGGGTTTCAAGGTTACAGGGTTCGGGGTTCGGGGTTCGGGGTTCGGGGTTCGGGGTTCGGGGTTCGGGGTTCGGGGTTCGGGGTTCGCGGTTCGGGGTTCGGGGTTCGGGGTTCGCGGTTCGCGGTTCGCGGTTCGCGGTTCGCGGTTCGCGGTTCGCGGTTCGCGGTTCGGGGTTCGGGGTTCGGGGTTCGGGGTTCGGGGTTCGGGGTTCGGGGTTCGGGGTTCGGGGTTCGGGGTTCGGGGTTCGGGGTTCGGGGTTCGGGGTTCGGGGTTCGCGGTTCGCGGTTCGCGGTTCGCGGTTTGCGGTTCGGGGTTCGGGATTCGGGGTTCGCGGTTCGCAGTTCAGGGTTCGCGGTTCAGGGTTCGGGGACGGGATTCGGGTTCAGAGGTTCGGCGGGGTTTACCGGAGTTACCGGAGTTACCGGAGTTACCGGAGTTACCGGGCTTGCCGAGTTCACCACGAGCTGCCAGGCTTTTCCGGGTTTTCCGAGTTAGCCAAGCTCGCAAAATTCCCCAGGTTCCAGCATTACAGCTCAACCAAAGAATTGCATGGGGTCAGTTAACTGGCCCTGCTATAATCTCATGCTAAACAAAAACACAGAGCAGCGATCCCCCAATAACGGGAGGACCGCTGCTCTGCTGTCTTTTTTCTATTCATTTACTGAATGAATGAGTTAGGATATCAGTCCCCGCGAAACGCACGTTTCACACGATCAAAGAAGGACTGTTCGTGTTCATGTGTGTTTTCTCCGTTCAGAGAAGCGAACTGGCGTAGCAATTCTTTTTGCTCTTCATTGAGCTTGCTAGGTGTCACAACAATTACTCGTACATGCTGATCACCTTGGCCAGATCCACGCAGACGTGGAACACCTTTACCTTTGAGGCGGAAGAAAGTGCCTGTTTGCGTTCCGGCAGGAATCTTCAGCTTCACTTTTTCGGTTAAGGTTGGAATTTCAATCTCATCACCAAGTGCTGCCTGTGCAAACGTAAGTGGAACCTCGCACATAATATCATCGTTCTCACGCACGAAGAAATCATGCGATTTAACACGGATAACAATATACAAGTCTCCAGCAGGACCGCCGCGTAAGCCGCCTTCACCTTCGCCAGTCATGCGCAGCTGTGCACCGTCATCAACACCGGCAGGGATACGCACATGGATCTTGCGTTGCTTTTTAACTTTACCCTGTCCGCTGCAAGTTGTACATTCTTCCTTAATAATCTTACCTGTACCACTGCAATGTGAACAAGGACGACGATTACGCATCTGTCCAAGCGGTGTATTCTGTACGAATTCCTGTTGTCCACTACCATGACATACGGAACAAGTCTCTGGTTTAGTGCCCGGTTTAGCCCCGGAGCCGTAGCAGGTATCGCAAGTTTCTGTACGTGGAATAGTAATATCGGTTTCTTTGCCGAATACCGCTTCCTTGAATTCAATGGTCATGGTATACTGCAAATCCCCACCGCGCTGCGGTGCGTTAGGATCACGGCGTCCGCCGCCTCCGAAGAACATATCAAAGATATCACCAAGTCCTCCGAAGTCGCCACCACCGCCGCCTCCGAAGCCGCCCATACCTTGGTTAGGGTCAATATGGCCATATTGGTCATATCTAGCTCGCTGTTGTCCATCACTAAGAACATCATAAGCTTCTTTTACTTCCTTAAACTTAGCTTCAGCGTCATCTGCTTTATTCACGTCTGGGTGATATTGGCGCGCCAATTTCCGGTACGCTTTTTTCACCTCATCGTCTGAAGCATCTCTACTTAGGCCAAGCACTTCATAATAATCGCGTTTATCTGCCACTGCTTTCACCTCCGTGCATACATACTCAAATTCCTTATTACCTGTCAAACAAACCATTATACGATAAAACCTCAGGATCTGACCATCCAGATTCAGCGATGTTTATTCTTACAATATCAGAAGGCGCATTCGCAAAGAGTGTGCAATCTGATATTACAAAAGGAAAGTCAAAACACGGGATGACCCGGTTTTGACCTTCCCTTCTTAACTATATAAGAATTTATCAGTTTCCTATTACACTTATCGTATAAGGTTACCCTTGATTCTTATCTTCGTCAACAACCTCATAGTCAGCGTCAACTACATTATCTTTTTTAGGAGCGCCTTCAGCGGCTCCAGCGCCACCTTCAGCACCTTGCTCAGCTTGAGCAGCTTGTTCGTACAGCTTCATGGACAACTGTTGTACAATCTCAGTCAATGCTTCTGTAGCTGCATTGATTTCTTCAAGATTGTCAGTTTCAAGTGCTGCTTTAACTTTATCTTTAGCTTCATTTGCTTTTTCAACATCAGAAGCATCAGCTTTATCACCAAGATCTTTAATTACTTTTTCAGTAGAATACACGAGTTGGTCAGCACCGTTCTTCGCTTCTACCAGTTCTTTACGCTTACGGTCTTCCTCAGCGTGAAGCTCGGCATCCTTCATCATTTGTTCTACTTCTGCGTCGCTCAGGCCGCTGGAAGAAGTGATAGTGATTTTTTGGCTCTTGTTCGTGCCTTTATCTGTTGCAGATACATTTACGATACCGTTGGCATCAATATCGAAAGAAACTTCGATTTGTGGCACGCCACGTGGTGCTGGTGGAATCTCGTTCAGCATGAAGCGTCCCAGTGTCTTGTTGCCATTTGCCATTTGACGCTCACCTTGCAGCACGTGAATCTCTACGCTAGGTTGATTGTCAGCAAAGGTTGAGAATACTTGGGATTTGCTTGTAGGAATCGTAGTATTACGCTCGATCATCTTCGTGAACACGCCACCTGCAGTTTCAATACCCAGGGAAAGCGGAGTTACGTCAAGCAATACAACGTCTTTAACATCACCAGTCAATACACCCGCTTGAACAGCAGCACCAAGAGCTACTACTTCATCCGGATTCACACCTTTGTGTGGTTCTTTGCCAGTAAGCTTTTTGATAGCATCTTGTACAGCTGGGATACGTGTAGAACCACCAACCAGAACGATTCTAGTAAGGTCTGCAGGTGTCATACCAGCATCAGACAATGCTTGACGAGTTGGTCCCAAAGTACGTTCTACCAGACCAGCAGTCAGTTCATCAAATTTCGCCCGAGTCAAGTTGATCTCTAAGTGCTGAGGTACGCCGTCAACCACAGTGATGAACGGAAGCGATACAGTTGTTGTCAGTACGCCTGACAATTCTTTTTTCGCTTTTTCAGCTGCATCTTTCAAACGTTGTACAGCAGATTTATCTTTGCTCAGATCAATGCCTTGCTCTTTTTTGAATTCGGATACCAGGTAATCCATAACCACTTGGTCAAAGTCGTCGCCACCCAGCTTGTTGTCGCCGCTTGTAGCTTTTACTTCGAAGAAGCCATCACCAAGTTCAAGGATGGATACGTCAAAAGTACCGCCACCAAGGTCATAGACTAGAATGGTTTGATCTTCGGATTTCTCCAGACCATATGCCAAAGCTGCTGCTGTTGGCTCGTTCACAATACGCAGAACTTCCAAACCTGCAATTTTACCTGCATCTTTGGTAGCTTGACGTTGGCTGTCATTAAAATAAGCAGGAACAGTGATAACCGCTTGAGTAACAGTTTGGCCAAGATAAGCCTCTGCATCGGATTTCAGTTTTTGCAGAATCATTGCCGAAATTTCTTGTGGGGAGTAGTCTTTACCATCAATGCTTTCTTTGTGGTTAGTACCCATGTGACGTTTAACAGAGCTGATCGTACGATCAGGGTTAGTAATCGCTTGGCGTTTAGCCGTTTCACCGACGATACGCTCGCCGTCTTTCTTAAAGCCTACAACCGAAGGGGTTGTACGCGCGCCTTCTGGGTTTGGAATTACTACGGCTTCGCCGCCTTCCATAACGGCAACGCAAGAGTTCGTGGTTCCTAAGTCAATACCGATAACTTTACTCACAATAATTTGCCTCCTCTAAAGTTATATGGAGCCTAAGCTCAATAAATTTATAAAAATATCAAAAAAATTCGATTGATAATAAACTATCCGGGCAACAGCCTGCAATCGGATAAATAGTAGGCAAAAGCACTGCTGCTTTATGGCGAGCAGAAACTGCCCGTCCTATATAGACAGACTACATGCTGACTTTGACCATGGCCGGACGAAGAACTCTATCTTTCAGAAGATATCCTTTTTGAACCTCTTCTGTAACGATACCCTCTTCGTACTCCTCGCTCTCAACCTGCATAATAGCCTGATGGTATTCAGGATTAAAAGGCTGTCCTACTGTTTCCATAGCTGTAAGCCCCTCAGCCTTCAATACCCCATCCAGCTGACGGAAAATCATATTAACGCCCTTCGCGAAAGCTTCGGATTCAGGATTAGCTGGAGTAGTGACTAACGCACGCTCGAAATTGTCCAGCACGGAAAGCAATTCCGTCAGGAGCTTGGAGGTAGCATATTGAGCCAACTCTTCTTTTTCCTTCTGGGTACGACGACGGAAGTTATCAAAATCAGCTTGTGCACGAAGTGCACGACCTTGATATTCATCAGCAAGATCCTGTAGGCGTTTCACCTCAGCACCTGTATCTGAAGCACCTTCACTAACGTTTTCAGCTGTAAATGAGTCGGCATCTGAGACTACTTCAGCCACAGGCTCCTCATTGATCAATTCCTCTTTGAATTCATTAGAATCTTGAACTTGTTCCTTTTTCAAGTTGTCTTCACCTCCTTAAAATCATTCACGAAATCATGTTGACTCTGTTCACTTATACCAGTGCGCCAGCATCGCTGTCAAATCTCGGGATAAAATGCCCAAGATCCCCATCACTCTTGCATATTCCATACGGGTCGGCCCAAGGATTCCAATGCTTCCTAGTGCCTGCCCATCAAGTGAATAAGTGGCGGTGATCAGACTACAGTTAGCGAACGCTTCGTGATTGTTTTCTGTTCCTATTCGTACTTGAATACCTGTGCCACCCACTGTAGGGGCCAGCATTTTGAGCAGTGTCGGTGTCTCTTCCAGCAGATCAAGAATACTCTTCACCTTGTCTACGTCTTTGAACTCAGGCTGTGTCAGCATATTCGTTGCTCCGCTGAGATAGATGCGCTGCTCTTGATCGCTTTCCAGCGCGGTGTCCAGCACCTGCATTAATTCTTCATAATGTGAGATGTGACGCTGCATTTCTTCGCCAAGCTCGGAATAGAGCCGAGTCTTCAGCTTATAGAGTGGTACATTGACCAGTTTACTATTCAGTAGGTTAACCACTTTCTCCATCTCGGAAACAGAAATCTCCGGCGGAATGTTCACCGTACGATTCTCAACTTGCCCCGTACTTGTGACGATAATGGCCACAGCGGTTGTATCATCTAGTGGTAACAACTGAAAATGACGCAATGAAGTATGAAAAACCTCCGGTCCCAGCAGGATGGAAGTATAATTCGTCATATTGGAAAGAATCATCGCCGCATGTTGGATTACCTGCTCCATTGCATTTAGCTTCTCGGCAAAAAAAGCGCGGATCGTGCCCATTTCTGCCGTTTCGGCGGAATTCCACGGTACCAAATGATCCACATAATATCGGTATCCTTTATGGGAAGGAATTCTTCCCGCCGATGTATGAGGCTGCTCGAGATAACCTAAATCCTCCAGGTCAGCCATTTCATTTCGAATCGTAGCCGGACTGTATCCTACATCTCCCCGTTTAGAAATGCTGCGAGATCCTACTGGCTCTGCCGATGAAATATAATCATCCACAATTGCATTTAGTATCATTCTCTGGCGATCAGTTAACATGTTATTCCCTCCTATCGGCTGTGGCTCCGATTCGTTAGCACTCGACTCAGATGAGTGCTAACCACTAATACAAAAATACCAAACTGACATTGACGTTGTCAAGTCAGTTCAGTATCTTAAGCACTGCTATTTCATCGCAGGCATGCTGCTTTTTACAATTCACGCAATCTGTCCATACTTTTTCGGGGAAAATCTCTTTCTGGACGACTTCAAATCCATTTCTAAGAAAAAAATCAACAGCATAGGTTAGTGCCATAACCTTTGGGATTTTCTGGTTCCTAGCTTCCTCGACCAGCTTCGCCAATATCATGGAGCCTACGCCTTTACCCTTACCTTCATCATTCAATCCAATTGAACGAATCTCTACGAGATCATTCCCGAGCTTGAAAAGTGAACCACAGCCTACGAATCTGCCTTCGATTTCGGCAACTACGAATTGATCGATCTGGCGTGTCAGCGCCTGCCGGGAACGGGGCAACATGATGCCGCGCTGGGCATACTCTTCTATCATTAGATACAATGGCTCAACGTCTTCTACCACAGCATTTCTACAAATCACCTGTGCGTCTCCCGCTGGAGACGAATGGCGAATCATTTCCGTCTTGGCAAGCACTTTGGTTCACCCCTCTGTTGATAATATGAATAAATATACAACAGAGTGAATTACAATTCAAGGGGTATTTTAAAATTAAACTTCTGTCAGGGCGCCTACAAATTCAGCAAAAACATCGTTCCCAAACAAGATTCCTTGCTTGCTGAGTCGGTAAACCCCTGCTTCTTGTTCCAACAGCCCTGCATGCAGCATTTTATGCAAGGATTTCTCGAATACTTCCTCTATTGAACGCCCGAATTGCGCCTGAAAAGCTTCATTAGAGACGCCCTCATGCATACGCAAGCCGACCATCATAAAGTCTTCCATCGCTTCTGCTTCTGAGATTGGGTATGCATCCAGTCGTGGCAGCCCTTTACGTGTGGCTTCTACATATGGATTTACGCCCTTAACATTAATATGCCGCTGACGTCCCACATATCCATGCGCTCCTGCTCCTAGACCATAATAATCTTCATTACGCCAGTAGGTGATATTATGGCGGCTCTCCATTCCTGGTTTCGCGAAGTTACTGATCTCGTATTGATTGTAACCCGCTTCCTTCATAGAGGACATCAACAGGAGGTACATTTGCAATTCATCTTCTTCATTAGGAAGAGGAAGTTTGTTCTTATTAAACAGCGTGTGAAAAAGAGTATTCTCCTCCACCTTCAAGCTGTAAATAGAATAGTGGGGTAGATCCAGCTCCAACGCCTTGGTGATACTTTCGCCCAACATCTCAACAGTTTGATTAGGCAGCCCAAACATCAGGTCAACCGAAAGATTATTTAGTCCAACTGCACGTGCATTCTCTAAGCTCCGGTATACATCATCTACATTATGAATCCGGCCGATGCCTGTGAGCAGCTCGTTTTGAAATGCTTGAACGCCAAAGCTCACCCGGTTCACGCCACCTTCTTTCATAACCGTCAGCTTGTCCAGATCCGTTGTTCCAGGGTTAGCTTCCATAGAGAACTCAATATCTTTATCCCAGTTTGGGAAATGCGTACGAACAGACTTTAAGAAATAAGCCATTTCATCAGGTTTTAAAACAGTGGGTGTGCCTCCGCCGACGAAGATCGTTTTGATAACACCCGGAGGGGTGTTCTTGACGGTCTGCTCCATCTCTCGATCCAAAGCTTCGAGATAATCCATAACTGGCTGATCCTTGAGTACATAGGAATTAAAATCACAATAAAAGCACTTATTGGTACAAAAAGGGATATGAATGTATACAGCCTCAGGGGGACGGCCATTAGTCTTCGTTGTCATTAGCTGTCTCCTTTATATAAAAATATCGTTTGAATAGTGTAATCTAAAAAACAAGAAAAGGGAAGCCTGACGGCTTCCCTCCGAGGGCGTTCATTTATAAATGAACTCTATTTTATAATATAAGAAAGTATAAGTTTTACGTTATCCTATATATTTTGTATTTCCCGCAGAAACGGATACCGTCCCTATAAGGACGGCAAAGCCGTTGCTTCTTGATAAATCCGCATTTCCACAAGTTCGGCATGTACTCCACCGTTAGTTTCATGAATAACGATCCGGACAGCATCTGTAAGGACAGGCTTCTCTAATCGATGAACATTTTTCCGGCGATGGTTATCTTTGACACGGAGCATGACTTGCCACGCGCCATCAATGAGCAGCTCTACATCATAGTTCTTTACCAGTTCAGGAATCACTAGAAATGGCGTTTCATGGTGATGTAAGTTGATGAGATCTTCATTGACATCATCATTAAAGGTGAAATGGATTTCGGAGACTGGAACAGCATCCGGGAGACGCGCCTCTACCCACTCCGATCTACCCGCGGTCATCGGCTCAGAAACCCAGCTATGCGGTCCCGCGAAAGGTCGAACATACCCATCAATGACTTTAGATGCAGCATATGCCGATGTTTCTACTGCAAAGCAGAAATGCCTGCGTACAAGTTGTTTCATGCTCCACTCTATCACCGGCTGATCTGGCTGATGATCTTCCAGCGCTGAATCAACAACGGATTTAGCACCGCGCTCAAATGTAATGACACCTGTGATTGGGGTTTCTGAAATATGCAATTGAAGGTGTTCATTAGCTCGAATAATAGCGAAGATATTACATTCGCCGATAAGACTACATTTCTCCTCTTGTATCGGAACTTCAATCCATTGCTGCTCTCCAGCCTTTACTGTTATAAAATCAACCTGTTTGCACTCCGCCGGCACGTAATTTTCCGCGCGTCCAGTCGTCCAGATCTCCACGGTCAGCTGCGTCTGAATAGTTGCTGACACAAGCAGCCTTAACCCACGGATACTTCCTTCAACCGGAAACAAAATCCCTACATCATGAGAAAGCTCATAAGCTTCGGCTGGACGATCCAGCAGGATACCATTCAACGTGCTGGATGCATGAATCTCGCTTTTTCTGGCGAGGTCCAGTGGATCTTCGTTACGTAATCCAATAATCGAAGCATCTTGCTTCAACATCACCTGTTGTAATTCATGCATATGATGCTCGCGAATTACACGTGGAGTCACACCTTTGATGACGGATAAAGCGGCACCTGCTCCAGCTGCTTCACCCATGATCGCACAGGTTGCCATAACACGTGTGGTTCCAAAAGCCACATGAGATGCACTGATATTACGACCCGCGAAGAATAGATTCCGCACATTCTTCGAATATAGCGAACCAAATGGAATATGGTAGATCCCGTCCGCATGCAGATGCTTGGAGCCACTCTCTTCTGCGTACATCCCTTGCGGTGGATGCAGATCAATCGACCATCCTCCGAATCCAATCCGGTCTGCAAATTCACGCTGCGCAAGAATATCATTTTGCGTTAAGATCGTATCGCCAACAAACCGTCTGTATTCACGTTTACCCGGAATTGAGCCAACCCACTCCAGCGTCATATTTTCGGCATCAAAATGACCTGAGTTTTTAATGTAATCCCAAATCCCATAAATAACAGAGGATAGTTCATCACGTATACGTTCATTCTCATCCACCGTATCAAGCTCGCCGCCCCACTCAATCCACCAGTAGTGACAGCCTGAATCCCCACTCCGAATGACCCGGCGGATCGGGATAGACGTTGTTGTAATATCCTTCGCGAATGAGGGTGCAACATAACGTACCGGTTTTCCAGTATCCTGTGTATAGAATAATAATGTACTGCCTAATGTAATATTATCAGGCACTTCTGGTGCCCATTCCTCATTAAATTCATGACGGGCTTCACGTCCTAATCGGAAATCCGCTCCTGCTAGGAAGCCCACTAAACCATCACCCGTACAATCGATGAAAGCATCGCTCTCGAACGTGATTAAACGCTCAGATCCCATCATCCAGCCGGTCACACTCTGAATCGTACGCTCCTCTGCCTCACCTTCCGCTTCCACTTCACGTACATCGGTATTTAGGAACAAGCTGATATTCGATTCTGCCTTCACCGCTTCGAGCAAGGTTAGATCCCATAGATATGGATTCCCTTCCGGGTTCCGGTATTGATTCTCGATGAACAGCTCACCCATAATGCCTGTCTCCCGTGCATAGCGATTTACACCATGTCCTGTTGCACCACATACCCATACCCGAACCTCTGAACTCGAGTTACCACCAAGTACAGGACGATTCTGTACCAGTGCTACCTTTAACCCAAGACGTGCTGCAGCAATCGCCGCGTTCATCCCTGCAAGTCCACCCCCGACCACTGTCACATCGGATTTAACCGTTTCTGTTCTCATGTCAGTATCCCTCCTATAGTTAGCCTTTCACAGCCGAGCTAGAAATCCCTTGAATAATATATTTCTGACCTATGAAGAAGATAACAATCATTGGAATGATCGCAGCCGACGAAGCGGCCATCATCCCGTTGTAATCCACATTGTTCTCAAGAATAAAATTCTGCAATCCAAGCGGAATGGTATATAGCTTAGGGCTCTGCAAAAATACAAGCGCATTCTCATAATCATTCCATTGCCAGGAGAAATCAAGAATAGCAAACGTAGCGATTGCCGGCTTCGCTAATGGCAGAATTAAGCGGAAAAATATTTTGTAATGCCCGGCTCCATCCAGAAAAGCAGATTCCGTGATTTCCTTAGGAATGCCCATGAAGAACTGCCGAAGCATAAATACACCGAAGATCGAGAACATGGCTGGAAGGATTAGGGCCAAATGCGTATTGTAAATCCCAACCCAGTTAAACATGATAAACTTAGGAACAAAAAGCACCTGCGGTGGAACCATCATCATGGATAGATATATGACAAATAGGCCATCCCGCCCTTTAAACGAAGTACGTGAAAATCCGTAAGCGGCAAGGGCAGATAGAAACACAGCTCCCGCAGTCCCAATAATCGATATCTTAAGTGAATTTAAATAATACGGAACAAAATCATAACTTCCTGTCCACACCCGAATATGATTGCTCCAGTTGAGAGATGAAGGCAGCCATTCGTTAAACACCTCGGCAGGTGTCTGAAAAGATGTGCTGAGCATCCATAGAAAAGGCACAATCATAAATAGTCCTAGAACAAACATGATGATCGTCACTGGCAGCTTCACCTTCATGTTTCCTGCTTTTTCATTCATACCGCCTGCTCCTTTAATTTATGGTTTCGGGGCCTCCCGCAAAGCTCCACTTTGTGGGTTTAATTAGTAATGAACCCAGCGCTTTTGGCCGATCCACTGAATGACTGTAATGACGAGAATGACGGCGAACAAGAACCATGAAATGACTGAAGCATATCCCATATCGTAATAACTGAATGCTGTTTTATAAACGAATAGTGATAAGACCGTCGTACTTCCGCTAGGTCCTCCAGCCGTAATGGCTTGAATAATCGAGAACGATTTCATCGTCATAATTAATCCGGTAATCATTAATAAAAAAGTTGTTGGACTAACAAGAGGCCATACAATTTTCCATGTTGTTTTAAATGTGCTTGCACCATCGATCCGGGCAGCTTCCAGCTGTTCTGTCGAAATTTCCTGTAGTGCTGCTAAATATATGATCATATTGTAGCCAAGCATCAGCCAGATCTGTACGATATCAATGGCATACATTGCGGTTTCCGTATCCGCAAACCACCCTGGCGGCGATGTTATGCCAATCCAGCGAAGCAGTTCATTGATGGGTCCCTGTGAAGGCTGAAATAGCAGCATCCAGACAAATGCAACGGCTACTCCACTAGAGATATACGGCAGGAAAAACATTCCACGCAATAATCCTTTAAGATACACACTGCGGTTTAGAAATAGCGCCACAATAAAAGCGAGCACCATCGATACTGGAACCGATATCAGGAATATCACCGTATATTTGATCGAGGCATAGAAATTATCGTCATGGAACAACCGTTTGAGATTATCCAGCCCGGTAAATTGCCAATTCGGATTTGAAAATTGATAATTCGTAAACATCAGGACAAAGGAAAAGATTGCAGGAATCACAAAGAATAAGAGAATACCAATCATATTCGGGAGAATAAAAGTCATGCCGATCCAGCCTTGTCTGTCCATCCAGCTTCTCCGCTTCACGGTATCGCCGCCTTTCGTATGCTGAAAAATGGGTACACGAAAGAGAAGAACGAAGAATTCTTCCTCCTTCTCTTTTGTGCCAGCTATTTCTTTATTTCATTAACTCTTGCGAACGGGTTTGCATATTTTTCATCGTGGTATCAATATCTTGCTTATTTAAGAAGTATTTTTCATACTCTTCTTTACGTGCATCAATGGCTTGTTGAGGTACATTTAGCTGGAAGGATGGGAATTTGCCGAATACAATATTATTCATTGAATCTGTATCATATTTGTCTTCTACACCATTCAAGAGAAGGCTCATCGCTTCCTTACTGTCCACACTCTTAGAGGCTGGAATACGACCCCCGCTTGCCATTGGCAGCATACCGCCATCCGCATACCATTTTGCGAACTCCCAAGCCGCATCCAGGTTCTTGGACTTTGCATTAAGAGCAAGCATGTCGCCCACACCGCCCGAATATTTATAATCCTTTTGATCTTTATTCACTTTTGGAATAGCGGCGAACGCGGTTTTGAAATCATGCGGATAGTCCTTCAAGTTGTTCGCATTGCGGAAAATAAACTCACCGGCTGCCAGCATTGCCGCTTTGCCTTGCAGGAACATGGTGTCAACCGGCATTTTACTGGTCAGCTGCTCCCCATATTCCGGTGTGGATTTGTCCACGAACATCATGTTATGCAATATTTCCAGTTGCTGTTTCCAGAGATCATTTCCAAAGTTTGAAGTACCATCCGCCTGTTTCACACCCATTCCAGCAAGCGTACCGTCCATCGTTGTTGCGAAGGAGGAATCTGCCTGCAATAATCCGTACACACCAGGTTTCGTTAGCTTCTTCGCATACTCCTCAAGATCTGACCAAGTCCAGTCCACCGCAGGAATCGGTAATCCTGCTGCATCCAGCATATCTTTGTTCAACCATACAAACGCCATGTTTTTCTTTGTAGGAATCCCATAGTATTTATCATTGATTTTCCACATCGCTGCGTCCTCGCCGATCTGGCTGTCGATATCATAATCTGTTTTCGTGCTTAGATCCAAGGCAACGCCTGCATCCATACGTTTCTGTAAATGAGCAAGATCGTAGTTCATGAAAAGGTCTATGTTTTGATTGGTCATCAAAGCAGTGTCCAGCTTTAAGTTGCCTGCATCGTCATTTACATTACGGATATACTCGACTTGAATATCTGGATGATCTTTATTCCAGTTATCAACTACAGCTTGAGGCCCGGCTTCTGCAGGAACTGCCCCCCACATCGTAAGCTTTATTTTCTCCTTTGCTGGTTCTCCATTTGCACTGCCCTGCGATTCATTACTTCCACCACTCCCACAACCAGCCAGCATCGTACCTGCTAATAAGACAGAAAGCACTGCAGGATACCACTTTTTCTTCATAGATAGCTTCCCCCTTGGAAGGATTATGTGTTGTGCTCTACATCTATAACTTTATCATCAGAGCGGATTCTGGGGGATGAACTACATTTGGGAACTTATAGAACGTTTTTTGGTTCTTTACGGAATTCATTTGGCGTGACACCACACCACTTTTTGAAGATTTTTATAAAATAATTATCGTTCTCAAAGCCTACTTGCTGCCCAATCTCGCTAATTGTTAGCTTCGTTTCTGCAAGCAGCATTTTCCCAGCCTGAATCCGACGCTCTTGAATATAATTGGTCAACGTTTTCCCTGTCTTTTTCTTGAATAAGTCACTTATATAGCTGGCATCCATCCGGATCAACTCTGACATGGATTTGAGCGAGATGTCCTCAGCATAATGTTCTTCAATATAAGCTATAATTTTGTTCATCTCCACATGATCTGTCGGTCCCGTTTGTTGCTTCTCAGGAAACCATTTATCGGCTTTCTTCATCTTCACCATTCGCTCCAGCTCGGCCTGAACCTTACCCATCGTCTGCTTCAAACCTTGGAGATCTAAAGATAACTTCAAAATGTAGTCCGAAGCCCCAAATACGAGCGCCTGCCGGGCGTATTCAAATTCACTCAATGCAGTTAACATTACAAACCGGCAGTCGAAGCCTTCCTCTCGCGCAATTTGAAGAAGCTTCACCCCATCCATCACTGGCATATTGATATCCGTCACTACCACATCAGGCTGCAGCTCACGAATCATTTGCAAGCCTACTTCTCCATTCTCCGCCTCACCTATAATTTCAAACGGGATTCCAGCCTTTAAGAATAGCTTCCGTATACTTTTAACCGCAGGTTGTTCATCATCCACAATTAACGTTCTCCACATGTGAGCTTACCTCCATCGTAAGGTTTTGAAATAAGGAATGGAAAATGGATGATCACTTCAGTTCCTGTGTCTGATGACACAATGTCCATACCTGTCCGTTGATTCTTGAACAACAGTTCTAAGCTCTCCCTAATATTCTGAACACCGATTCCTTTACGTTTCCGTATAGCCTTATTCAGCTGTGCTCTTTCTATCCCCATGCCGTTATCTCTAACCTTTAGATACAGCTGTTGCTCAGTCACTTTAGCGGAGATATCAATTCTCCCTTGTTTTACAGACTGACCGAAGCCGTGAATCAAGCTATTTTCAATTAAGGGCTGCAGACAAAATTTAGGGATTAATGCGTATTGCAGTTCCTCGTTGATATCATATTGAATTTCAATCCCATGTCCAAAACGTTGCCGCTGTATCTCCATGTAAGATTCTATTAGTACGATTTCATCCTTTAACAGGATCAAATCGACTTCAGTATTTAAGGTTGTCTCCAATATTTTTCCTAGTGCAACACAAATTCCATAAATTTCATCATCATCTTTATCTAAGGCAATACTCTTTATCGTATTCAATGTATTTAGTAGAAAATGCGGGTTCATCTGCGAAAGTAATACCTGAAATCGAACGAATTGCTTCTGTTTTTCTTCAAGCTGAAGTCGCTGCAACAGCTCATTTAAATCATGGATCATGATATTGAAACTCTGAGTCAGGGCAAGAATCTCTCCCCGCCCTTGCTCGGGTAATTTCATTTTGAGATTCGTCTTAGCGGTCATTTCCATCTTCTTCTGTAGCTTCTTAAGCGGTACTGTAATCGTCGATGATATGAAATAAGTTAATAGAACAAATAGCAGTAGAATGATTCCAAATCCACCAAAAAACCGTCGTTTCTGCTTGTCTACCTCAAGAAATAGCTGTGCTAGCTGCACCTTTTTAACAACATAGCCATTTAACTCCTCGATGTAGCTGTAGGTGTATAAGCTTTCCTCCTTCGGGTTGACAATGGATGCAGCACGCCCCGTCTGCCGCTGGTTGGCACTCTTCACAATACTCTGCGCAATATCAGACGAAAAAGCCTCATCCTTAAGGGGATTAAGCATCACTCCCCCCAAGGCATCGAGTAGAAATAAAGCCCCTTCCTGTTTACTCCCTAACGTTGATCTAGTAAACCACTCCTCATAATCGATACTTAATCTTGCATAGGCATAAATATTCAAATCATTATCACGCATAACCTCATAGAGACTAAGCATTTTCTTACTTGTTGTACTTTCCCGGACCACATTATTCTTGTCATTCGGATTCCATATATATCGATTCGTTCCTTCTCGCTTCAATGCTTGAACCCAATCCTCTGATTGGATTTCGTCGTAGCTCAAAGTTTCCTTTGGCATAAAGGAAGTGTATGCGTTTCCATGAAGGTCGATTAAAGTATAATACACCGTCGCTCCACTCATAAAGAATGTATTTTCAATCGCTCCGAACTTGTTTTCAACGAGCTTTTTTCTCGTGATTTCATCAGATTGCTCGGGATTCTTCATTATCGATAAAATCGTCGTATCTTGTTCGAGTAATGACCCTGTTTTCATCACGAGACTCATGAGATCAACAAAACCATTCTTAATACCAATAAGCTGCTCTATGTTCTTCGTTTCCGCATTATCCTGCAGCATTCGTTCTGTCTCTTTAAAGTTATATAGAACGAGTATGGCAATGGGTGTTAGTACCAACAGCAAGAAAGCTAATAAAATCCGATTCTTAAAGGTACTTGGCGTAAGTTTCAAATATAATCGCTTCACGAGGACTCCCCTCACTTTGTATGTGCTTACAATCCTTCCCCCTATTGTAATCTGCTCCTGCTCAAAAAAATAGAGCCGGGATATTCTCCCGGCTCTACCTATTTTTTACTCGTCGATCTTCAGTACTGCCATAAACGCTTCTTGTGGTACTTCTACACTACCCACTTGCTTCATGCGTTTCTTACCTTCTTTTTGCTTCTCAAGCAGCTTCCGTTTACGGGAAATATCACCGCCGTAACATTTAGCAAGTACGTTTTTGCGCATCGCCTTAACGGTTTCACGCGCAACTACCTTCGTACCCACAGAGGCTTGAATCGGCACTTCGAACATTTGACGAGGGATAATCCCACGTAATTTCTCACAAATGATACGTCCGCGGTTGTAGGCACGATCGCGGTGAACGATAAAGGACAAGGCATCGACCTGCTCATTGTTAAGCAAGATATCCATCTTGACCAGATTCGAACGACGGTATCCGCAAATTTCATAGTCGTAAGAAGCATATCCTTTCGTACCGGATTTCAACTGATCAAAGAAATCATAAACGATCTCTGACAGCGGAATCTCGTACGTAATCGTTACACGATTAGTATCTAGATATTCCATATTTACGAACTCGCCGCGTTTGTTCTGGCACAGCTCCATTACAGTACCCACGAAGTCGTTAGGCACAATGATCGCTGCTTTAACATACGGCTCTTCAATATAGTCAATCGTACCGATCTCCGGATAATGTGACGGGTTGTCGATTTGGATCATTTCGCCATTGGTCAGCATAATTCGGTAAATAACACTCGGCGCTGTTGTGATTAGCGGCAGATTGAACTCGCGCTCAATCCGCTCTTGAATGATCTCCATATGCAAGAGTCCAAGGAAACCGCAACGGAAACCAAATCCAAGCGCGCTTGAGCTTTCCGGCTCAAAGCTTAGCGAAGCATCATTTAGCTGGAGCTTCTCCAAGGCCTCACGAAGATCGTTATAATCGGAGGTCTCAATCGGATACAACCCGCAATATACCATCGGGTTGATCTTACGGTAACCCGGAAGCGGCTCAGCAGTAGGATTCTTTGCGTCAGTGACAGTATCACCGACACGGGTATCTCCAACATGCTTGATCCCAGCTACGATAAAGCCAACATCACCGATGTTCAATTCATCGACAATGGTCATACGCGGCATAAATGCGCCAACTTCAATGACCTCGAAGGTCTTCTCAGTTGCCATCATCTTAATCTTCGAACCCGCACGGATCTTCCCGTCCATTACGCGCACATAGACGATAACGCCTTTGTAAGGATCGTAGTGAGAGTCAAAGATCAATGCTTTAAGCGGCTCTTCTGAATTACCGGATGGCGCAGGAACCTGCTTCACCACCTGCTCCAGAATTTCCTTGATTCCGATACCGGCTTTGGCAGATGCCATAACCGCTTCACTGGTATCCAGCCCGATAACATCCTCAATCTCCTGCTTTACCCGGTCAGGGTCAGCGTTTGGCAAATCAATTTTGTTGAGCACAGGTAGGATTTCCAAGTTGTTATCCAGTGCTAAATACACATTGGCCAGCGTCTGTGCTTCAATTCCTTGAGCCGCATCCACGACCAGCAGTGCGCCTTCACATGCTGCAAGACTGCGGGAAACTTCATAGGTGAAATCGACGTGCCCCGGTGTATCAATCAAGTTGAGATAATACTCTACACCATCGTCTGCACGATAGGTTAAACGCACGGCTTGCAGCTTTATTGTGATACCACGTTCGCGCTCCAGATCCATCTGATCGAGTACCTGTTCCTGCATTTCACGCGTGGTTAGTGCCCCCGTGTATTCCAAAATGCGGTCAGCTAGTGTCGATTTACCATGGTCTATATGTGCAATAATCGAGAAATTGCGAATTTGTTGTTGTCTTTTCTGAACGTCAGTCATTCCTTACCCCCACAGACAGCCTGATATTAATCCACTTATTATAACAGTACAAGCTTACTCCATCAATCCCGCGCTGGCCCAAAACAAAAGAAACAGCTATACACGATCCCGTGAAATAACCGTTTCTTCTAAATTTGCTGTTAATTTTCTGCCGAAGCGAACAATGAAACTACCCAGCGGATTCCCTTCTGGGAAGCCTGCTGCAAGAGACCTGCCGTCTTATCTGCCAGAACATCGACTGTAGGCTTTTGCTCCTCAGGAATTAGAATTTGCTCCGGAGATTTCGTACTATAATCATCCACAACTTGCTGAGGAGGATCTGCGGCTGGCGTTGTATTGCTATTTTGAGGCAAAGGAGAAACAGCCGTATATGCACCTGTGACAGGATCGATTACCATTGGCACATATACATAAGTCTGCCCACCCTGTGTCACACCATTCTTTTGCAGTTGTGGCTGTGGCTGCATGCCTGTTACTTGACTGGTCTGCGTAGTCGGGCTGGCATTCCAGCCGGGTAGAATCTTAGAGACTGTTGACCCACCGCTTCCGCCGAACTGCATCCCTAAGAGGATGCCAATCCCTGCCCAAATCCCAACCATAACCAGTTTTTTTCCGAAACGCGACATGTACACCACTCCTTTTTGATCCTTGGTAATTTATTTTACGAAGCTCCGTTTGATTTCTTTGGTGTTGTAGTGGGATTCGCCACTTTTTCAGGTGCGTTCACCTTCTGAGCGTCATGACTGCTCCAGTACACATCAGCGATAGCATCTGCCAAAATATCAGCCGTCCGCTTTAATTCCTCAGCCGAGTTATCAATTCCGCCCACTTCAATCAAAACACTATTGGGAGACAGGGTCTGATTGTACTCTCCGTTGTTGCCTTTACCCGCAGCTTTTCCCCATATCCCACGAGATATTCCCGGGTAATTCTTTTCAAGCTGTTGATGAATCTTATTGGCAAACTCTTCGTTCTTCTTCCAGTCTTTATTTGCATGTCCAATGATAAAATAGACCTGTGCATAGCTTTTCCCGTCAATAACAGCTGTTGTTTTGCTATGACGCTGCGAATCACGGTGAATGTCGATAAAACTATCCATTTCCTCATTTGCGCTGAGTGCTGATTTAACCAAGATCCGGGAATATTTATAGGAAAAGTTCCAGTTATAGTCGGTGACTTTGGTCGGAAAATCTTCTTTGGCATGAACCGTACCAATCCCGAGCTGTTCCAGTCTTTTCGTAATATATGATCCTACCAGCATTACATTTTTAGTTGAAACTCCGGAGCTGGGATTTTCATTTGCTGCCCCTAACAGAGGATTGTAGGCTTCTCTAGGATGTGAATGATAGATTAGAATCCGTTTGATCGAGGTATCCTTAGTGCTGTCTGTGCCGCTTTGCGGATTACTCTTATCCGTCCCTTCCTCCGCCGCTGATGGATCAGGAGATGGTGCAACCGTCGCTTCAGGCTGCTGTGTTGTAACATCTTCTTGCTTGTCCCCTTCGTCCGGAACAGAAGTTTCCGCATCTCCACTACCCTCAGCCAGCTCATCAGTCCCAGGATGATAATCCACTGGTGCTCCTGTAGATCCACCTGAACCTTTCCGCAAAAGAAATGGATCATCCGCCGCCATCCCCGGCACTTCACGAGAGACTAGACTCTTAGGGTCACCTGGATTCACGCTGGTCAGCAACTGAAATACGAAAGAAGTTACCTTTTCACCTGAAAAAGCGGATGGCTCTTTACCCTGCGGTAAATGCGGCACCTCCATCCCCAGCAGCTCCATGAAAAAACCACTAGACAGGGAGGCGGCAAGCCCCTTCATTGAAGGAATGGGTGAAGAGCTAAGCTTCTGTCCGGCCAATCCACCAGCTCCAAGCAGCATAAAAAATACTAGTGAACCTCCGGCCAACAGCAGCATCGTTCTCCCCAGCGATAAAACATCCAGCATTTTTCCCCTTAAACGGCCGATGTTCCAAAGCTGAAACCATTTTTTATTCATTGTAGTTATTTCCTCCTCCAGCCCTCTGTAATCTCTTATACTCCAAATCTATGAGTGCAAGAGCAATACTAGAACCGAAAATGAGAGAATAGACATAAAGCCCGTACAGGATACCTTAATTCAGCATCCCGCCGGGCTTAACAAACCATAATTCAGTTAGTGGGTATAAGCGCCAACATTCTCAGGATCAACCGCATCATGTAAAGCCGCATTCAGACCACTGGCCACGATATTCGCGATCCCTTCAATAAATTCATCGATTTCCTTGGGAGTGACGATCAAATCGTGCCCCAAGGGTTCAAGCACTTCCTTCACTAATGACAAGCGTTCCTGCTCAGAGATATCGTCCAGCATCCCCATGATTTCCTTAGTATGGTTTGCTCCTTGCCCGAAGTGATTTTTCATCATCTCCAGCACATTATTTACAATAGTTGATGCATAGCAGACAGTGGGCACTCCGATTGCGATACAAGGAACACCCAGAATTTCTTGGGTTAATCCACGTCGCTTGTTGCCAATCCCCGAACCGGGATGGATCCCAATGTCCGCAATTTGAATCGTCGTATTGATACGCTCCAGTGACCGGGATGCCAACGCATCTATGGCGATAATAAGCTCAGGTTTCGTGCGATCCACGATTCCCTGCACGACCTCACTCGACTCAATTCCAGTCAGCCCAAGCACTCCAGGAGCAATAGCGCTCACCTTACGATAACCAGGGGAGATCTGATCCGGAACCAACTCATAGAACTGCCGTGTAATGAGTGAGTTCTCCACCACTAAAGGACCCAGTGAATCCGGTGTAACATTCCAGTTACCAAGACCAACAATCAACACAGATGCATCCTTGCCAATCCCAATTCTGATCAAAAAGTCCTCAAATTCGCGGGCAAAAACTTCTGCCACCTTTTGCTGCAAGCCTGTATCTCCGCCACGCAGAGCGGGTACCTCAAGGGTTACATAGTTGCCAATTGCGCGTCCTATTGCCTGTGATCCGGCAGCATTAGCTACACCAAGACGGGTCACTTTAATCCCATCAGACTCTTCCACTTCTTCGTTCACACCAGGGATTGGCGTTCGTTGTGGGCCTTGAGCCATTTCCTTTGCCTCTAACGCCAAATCGGTGCGCACAGAATATAGCTGCAGATCCGGTTCCATTGTGTACCAGCCTCCTAAAAGTTTTGTAAGCATACACTTCCATGAATTACTTCGAACAAAACTCACTTCGAAAGCAGCTGCTTAGTTTTGTAAGCATACACTTCCATGAGTTCATCCTCATTTGGCAAGCTTCTGCCTATGCTCTTTTGTCGATAGTGTGCGAGAGAAAGCCAATGTTTATGCAGGATACGGAGGTTTAATTTGAAAGCTTTAAGTATTGCTTTTTGCTACCGGTCATGCTAAACTATTTTAAGTTGTGAATCATTTGATAATGATTTCGAATGTCTTACAGGAGGTGAATGCAATGCCAAATATTAAATCCGCGGTTAAACGCGTAAACACGAACGAAAAACGCCGTGCACTGAATGCTTCCCAAAAATCCGCGCTTCGTACAGCTGTGAAAACTGCTGATGTAGCTCTGACTGGTACGGAAGTAGAAACTGCTCAAGCTGCTTTCCTAGCTGCTTCCAAAAAGCTGGACAAGGCCGTAAGTAAAGGTCTGGTTCATAAAAATGCGGCTGCCCGCAAAAAATCCCGCTTGGCGAAGAAATTGAACGCTCTTACGGCTCAAGCCTAAGACGACATTCATAATGAGCAATTGAAGAACCTGACCGCTATGCTTCATACGGTTAGGTTTTTTTGTGTCTATTAATTAATAATAAGTAGTGTTAGTTACTTTTAAGAGATGTGTGTTAAATGAAAGAAGACCACCTTAGAGAGGCGGTCTTCTTTCATTTATTTTTTCTCTTTTTTCATTTCATAATAGTTACCATCCCATAAGAAAATCATCGTTTGATCGTCTTTAACAATAAAACTGCTGCCGGGATTCGTCCAATTATTTATAGATACCGTCTTAACCGATTCCGTTTCGATCCCAAGGTCACTTAATTCATTTCTGTATTCGTTAAAATAGTCATCCTTAGTGATGTTCTCTTCCTTATATTCAGGGCTCATAATTTCATCTTTATCAAAAGATGCTTTTTCTATCGAATAAGTTACTCGCATTCCAATAAGCTTTTCATCCTCCGCTGCCGAGACAGGTGTAGAACCTACTATACTTTGTACACTCCATTCCCCAAAATAAGAAGGTGCATCTGCAGAGGTATTCGTATTCGCAGGCGAATCAGAGGCAGATCCTGACGGTGAATTAGTATCCGTTTTGCCACAGGAACTAATTAGTAGAACGAGTAAAAGCAGTGCCGAATATTGAAATATTCTTTTCATAGTCAGATCATCTCCAATACTCTTTCCCTTCTTAGCTCAGACACCTAAACGCAGCATGAACAGCTCCAGCCCTAGCACTTTGTCTATAGCCCCTGTTTTCATTTTAAAATCCAGATCCGCCAATGCACTTAAGATTTGCCGCAATCGTTCACTGGAGAACTTATGGGCCTGCTCCCCAGCAAGCTTAACCGCATAAGGATGCAATCCGATCTGTGACGCAATCTGTCCCTGCGAATAACTATGTGCTGATAAATCCTTAACCTGCAAAATAATGCGGAACTGCCGCGCAACCAGCGCTGCGATCTTGATCGGTTCCTCACGCTGCTTCAGCAGCTCATATAATGTATCAAGCGCCTTATCAAGACGCAGATTAGCGATATCCTCAACAAGCGTAAACACATTTTGTTCTGTTCCACGATGTACCAGACTCTCTACGGCCCCCGCATCCACAGTGCCGCCCTTACCAGCGAATAAACAAAGCTTGTCCATCTCTGCAGATAAACCTTGTAAGCCGGTGCCTGCATTCGTTATAAGAATTTCTGCAGTGCCAGGTGCCATTACACAACCACGCTCACGAATTCCTTTTTCCACCCAGCGCAGCAGCTCTTCTGCTCCCAGCGGATTAAATGCTAATACTGTGCCCACTGATTTGACAGTCTTCACAATTTTTTTACGCTCATCCAGCTTATCATTATTCACCATAAAGACGATCACACTGAAGTCTACAGGATGCTGCAAATAGTCACTTAAAAGATCTATACGATGCTCCAGTTTGGCATTTTCTTTGCCCGCTGTAAATAACGAGGCATCCCGCACCAGCAATAGTTTACGTTCTACCATAAATGGCACAGTCTCCGCTTCTTCTACCACAGCCTGCACCGGCGTCTCAGAGAGATCAAAGGGAATAACTGCGAAATCACGATCCTCTTTAGCAATCAGCTGTTCTTCCAGCAGTGCCGTGAATTCATTCATTCGAAATTTCTCACTGCCATATAAAACATACAACGGTGAGATCTTCCCTTGTTTGATTTCTTTTATCGCCGTTTTGGCATCCATCCCGCCACTTCCTTTTCCATTCATCTAGCCCATTTTGTCCAGAGTTCTATTGTAGCAAAAAAAACTACAAAAATGCATGCAAAAACGGAGAAACTCTGGCAGCCATGGCCAAAGCCTCTCCGTTTAAGCGGCGCATCTATATAAACGACGGAGTGCGAAGCTCTAGAAACTCCACATCCGGCGGTCATACCGATGTTCTGCAAAACCTATACTTTCTAGTTCCTGTCCTGTTGATATAGTATATTCAGAAACTTCGAAAAAAGTTCCAACCCCACTTTAATTTGTTGAAGATGAGGTTGGAGTGTTCGTTGGGGTCGCTCCAGGGGATGCAGCCGGACTTGAAGAAGCAGTAGCTGCTTCCTGTACAGTGTACACCTTGGTCACATTCACACCATCTTTTTCTGTCACGTACGTAAACTTCGAGCTGTCCGCGGACCATTCACCAGAAATCCAATTTCCTTCTAGCGGATAAGAGTTTACGGCTAACCGTTCTTCCGCTGAGCCCCCTGGCGACTTCTTATAAATTACAAGCTGCAACCCAACAAATTCTATAGCATACTGACCATCAGGAGAAGTCCAGGTCTGCACATTAGGATCTTCAGAACTGCTTAAGCTCATAACTTCCCGTCCGTAGTCATATGGAAACTTTAAAGAATCCTCCATCGGTGGAGCAGAATCGGCTGCGCTGTCTGAATTCATATCAGCAGTTTGCTCCTTATTATCCACCTTTAGCTGATTGCTACTGGCGTTGCTAGAATCTGAATTTTGAGATTTCGTGGCGACATCCTGCCTTGGCGGAGCAATCTTCTCTGTCGGCTTAGGATCTACGCTTTGAGGCGGTTCAGTGATCGACCGCCCTCCAGCTCCCGCTCCCGCATCAGCTGCATCCGCCGGTGCACTTGGCATCGAGGCAGGGTCCACTGGTCCCGTCGCTCTATCTAAAGCGGCGTTATCTTCGTTCATCTCCGGTGCATCCATCTTAAACTGCGCAGCGCCCTCGTTCTCTCCACCAGCGGCAGGTGAAGCTCCATCAGAGTTAGCAGTAATAGAAGCTTGCGATTCCATTGCTGTATCCTTAGTATCATCGCTGGCTGTTTTAGCGCTATCCTGCATCCTTTGTTCCACTTCTGCCCCAGGCATTTTATCGGGCATATTAAATATTGCGATCCCTAATAGAACGGCAGCTGCAATAGCTCCAATGCCTGTCCGTGTTGCTATAGAGGTTCCCTTGGCAGGTTTACCGCGGGAGCTTTCACGTGAAAATGGGACAACAACCGGCTCCTCAGATCTCACAGCACTTTGTTCACGACTGCTTCGATCCAATTCTGCAAGCTGAGGTAAAATAGAGTCAACCAGACTAAACGGGGGTTTCACGTCTGGCAACTGCTCCAATTCATTGGAGAGAAGTGTCAGGCGCTCAAAGACTTCCGCGCAGGAAGGACAATTATCGATATGACGGAACATTTCAATAATCTCATCTTGACTCAAATCTTTGTCTAAATAGCGGTGCATCCATTCCATCACCTCCGCGCATTTCATCCCGATACACCACCTTTCTGGTACTCCTGAAGTCTATTCTGCAGTTGCTGTCTAGCCCGAAATAAGTATGATTTCACTGTATTCAAGGGCAAATCCAGACAATCTGCAATCTCGTTGTAAGAAAAATCCTGTAAATAGCGCAGGACGATGACTGTCCGATGATGCTCGGGCAATTGATCAATTGCTTCACGTATATCCTCAGCTAAATAAGAGGATAGAACCTCACGTTCCACATTGTGTTTATCCTGAAACACCATTTCATGTTCATCAATAGAAACTGTAGGTTTAGTTCTTCTGAATTTATCAATGCAAATGTTAGTGACGATTCGCTGAACCCACGTTTTGAACTGGGCCTTCTCCTCATATGAGCCGATTTTTGTATAAACCCGGATCAAGGCTTCCTGAGATGCATCTAACGCATCTTGTTCATTATGCAAAATGTAGAAGGCCGTTTTATATACATGTCCTTCAATTTCTCGCAATAGGGTGATTAGAGCGTCGCGATCGCCCGCTTGAGCGGCTCTGATGAGTCCCTGCTCCACCACGAAGGTTCCCCCTCTCTATGCAATCTTACTGACGCGCAAGACTGCGAATTTGTTGCAACCGTGTAATTAATATTTTTAGAATACCAAACTTTTCTTAGAACGTCATGTTAAGCCAGCCGTTACAACGCGCTATCCCGCATTGCACAGCCAATAATTCCTACTAAGCATACAGGGGAAACAACAATCATTCAAATACTCTTTTTCACTATCTTAGTAACAAAAATGACATCAAAAGAAACGGCCTATCCCCTTGTCGGAAATGAAGCCGTCTGTCTTAAATATTACCCTCCGGAATCGGGCAAGAAACTCTATTTATAGAGCGCAATTTTGCAGAGCATGAAGACCGCGTAGTTTTCCCTAGTCTCATCATCCACCACATAGGCTTCTCCATTCTCAAATAATTGAGGGTTATTGTAATTGCGCTCTAATCTGTAGATCTGCCCTTCCGTCACCTTACAACCATGGAATGCCGACTCAATTTCTACGTACTCAGCATCATCTTCATCCGCTGCTTGATACAGCGCTTTGTCATTATAAGCAGGCATATACTCACTCCCGGCTGGATAATAGATCCTGACGTTCAGTCCATGTATCACTACTCTTCTATTATATAGTTTATTATCTTTATCCCGATTCTATACTTTCTAAAAAGCATAGAATAAAAGGAATATGGACAGCTTAAAGAAAATCAACATAAAAAGGCTGCATGGCCAACATCTGTCAGCCACACAGCCTATAAATAAAAACGCGAATCTGGATTTCAATCTTCGTTCGAACTATACATTAAATCCCTTTTATCTCTTTAAACTTCGCCACATATTGGGCAGCAAGATCGGTAATCTGATCGTATCGGCCATTCTTCGCCGGTGCAGTCAAATTCCCCCCAATGCCCACAGCCATGCAGCCGTTTGCAATCCACTTCTCCATATTGTTCAAATCCACGCCACCGGTCGGCATAATATTCACATGTGGCATAGGACCTTTAACCGCTTTTACATAATCCGGACCGAAAGCACTGCCAGGGAACAGTTTAAGCACATCCACGCCGTACTTCAACGCTTCCTTCATTTCATTTAATGTCATGCAACCAGGCATATAGGGAATGCCGTAAAGATTACACATCTTAGCTGTCTCCACTTCAAAAGAGGGACTAACGACAAACTCTGAACCTGCAAGAATGGCTATTCTAGCTGTTAATGGGTCCAAGACAGTTCCGGCGCCAATCACCGCACGACTCCCGTACTCTGCAACCAATCTCTTAATCGCCACGTCCGCGTCTGGTGTAGTAAAAGTTACCTCAATATTATTTAGACCGCCTTCTATACAAGCAACGGACATCTTAAAAGCTTCCTCAGCACTATCTGCTCGAATAACCGCTACAACCCCGACGGATGCCACATTCTGTAATACTTTCATTTTCTTCATCAGTAGACTCCCTTTCTCTTGGTACGATCATAGATAAACAGGAAATACTTTTTTAGATAAACTTTTTTATTAAATTTACTAATTATTGCGTTTTGTTCTATAAGGAAATAGTAATAACAATACGATTAACAGTCAATACATTTTTACTACATCAGGTGGAAATAATCAATAAAATCTAATAAAAACCTTTATAAAACAAGGGTTTATGGAAACATTATTTTCTTTTTACGAAAAAAGTTTTTTGGTTAAAAATCATTCTTTTATTGTACAAAACCGATTTATGTGATAATTTCAAATTACAAATCATTATACTGGGATAAAATCATTACCCTAGGAGGAACTAAAAATGAGTAAACAGCTGGATGCCGTCACTTTCGGGGAGCCGATGGCGATGTTTTATGCGAATGAGGCCGGTCCTCTGCATGAAGTATTTTCGTTCTCCAAAGCATTAGCAGGTGCAGAAAGCAACGTGGCTACAGGCTTGTCGCGTTTGAATCATCCTACAGGTTATGTTACGAAGCTTGGCGAAGATAACTTTGGCACATTCATTGCTCAGGCGATGAAGAATGAGAACATTAATACGGACAATATTACTTTTACTAAAGAGTATTCAACAGGTATGCTTATCAAATCGAAAGTGGTTACCGGCGATCCAAAGGTCGAATACTTCCGCAAAAACTCCGCGGCCTCCACGCTTAGTTTGGAGGATTTTGACGAGGCCTACTTCAATTCCGCAGGACATCTGCATGTTACAAGTATCTCCGCCGCTTTGTCCAAGAACTGTCTTGAATTTTCTATTCACGCTATGGAATTTATGAAGAGTAAAGGAAAGACGATCTCTCTGGATCCTAATCTGCGTCCTAGCTTATGGCCGGATACAGAAACAATGGTGAGTACCATCAATGATCTGGCTACACGCTGCGACTGGTTCCTGCCGGGGCTCGGTGAAGGTAAAATCCTTACCGGACTGAGCACACCCGAAGAGATTGCTGACTATTACCTGGAGCGTGGCGTAAGCTTAGTCGTCATCAAGCTTGGCCCTGAAGGCGCTTACTATAAATCCTCTGCTGGGGAAGGTTACGTGGACGGATTCAAGGTGGAGCAGGTTGTTGATACGGTGGGTGCAGGTGATGGATTTGCGGTTGGCGTAATCAGTGCGATGCTGGAAAAGCTTCCGATTGCTGAGGCCGTCAAACGCGGCAATGCGATCGGTGCGTTAGCCGTCATGTCGCCAGGCGATATGGACGGACTTCCCACCCGTGAGGAACTTGCGAAGTTTATGCAACAAGAAGTCTAATAATCGCAAAAGAGCAGCGATTCTCCGTTATTGGAGGAGCGCTGCTCTGCTTTTTGGGTCGCTGATTGGCTGCTATGGCTATACTATGGTGCTATGGCTATGCTATTGCTATTGCTATTGCTATTGCTATTGCTATGCTTCAGCAGTGTAATCACGTACCCCTGGGGCTTTCGGACCCAGAAGACGCTATTTGCGATTTTTTTACCTTTGCGGCGTAGTCTCGGACTCCAGTGACGCTATTCCTTATGAAAAAGGGCATTTAGCATGTTTTCCATGCCGATAACTGCGATGGGGTCCGATAGTACTCCAAATATGGGATTATACTGCTTATAAGATCAGCTGAGTCTGATAGCGACTTCCTGCTCGAAAATATTACTCAATCAAACCCAAGTTTAGTGTTTAGATAAAGTTAGGTCCAATAAAAGGGGGAGTGCTCAACAAGCTAAGAAATAGCTGCTGGGCACTCCCCTTTTTATAGTTCGAACTTATTTGTAAGACTTCACCGACTGCCCTTGCTGCAAGGTCGGCGGGAAACGATATGTAATTGGAACAGAAGCTCCCTTATCCTCGATACAAGAGAGTATAATCTTGGCAGCCTGCATCCCCATCTCGTAAGCAGGCTGTCGGATTGTCGTAATGACCGGATTATATATTTGCGCGAATTCCGCATCATCTATCCCGATGACCGACAACTGTTCTGGAATAGAGATGGCATTTCGATTCGCATATTTCAGAATTTCCGCTAGTGTGATGTCGTTCGTAGCCAGCAACGCTGTCGGAGGCTCCGGCAGTGCTAATAAGTGTTCCAGCCCCGAAGCTAATTCCTCTTTGGATACACTGCAAATATACTCCTCACGCAGCGTTATGCCCGCTTCTTCCATCGCTTTTTTGTAGCCACTAATCCGCTCTTTCCGAGGGGTAATCGCATGCTCCCCAATTGGGAGGGACACCAGAGCAATCCGCTCATGACCTTGCTGTATTAGCTGCCCTACGCCTATCTTTGCCGCCATTTCATTGTCCAGCAGTAGACTCTGCGTGGTGATTCCATCTACCAGACGATCCATAAAGACTAGCGGAAAATCAGCCTCTATCAGCTTGCTATAGGCAGACGGGTTATTCCCTGTAGGAAAAATAATCAGCCCGTCCACCTGACGTGCGATTAAGGTTTCTACATACTTGCTTTCTTTCTCCGCATTCTCATCCGCGTTGCATATGATCACTTGGATTCCGTGATGCTGCAGCTCATTCTCAATCGCCCGGATACATTGGATTGACAGCGTATAGTCAATATTGGCTACGATGATCCCGACCATATGCGTCCGATTCTGCTTCAGACTGCGCGCCAGACCATTCGGCTGATAATTAAGCTCCTCAATTACTGCCTCAATCCGGTTTTTCGTCGCTTCACTCATATATTTAAAACGTTTGTTCAAAAATTGGGAGACCGTACTTTTCGAAACTCCCGCTTTTTGAGCCACATCATCAATCGTTAACTTCTTCATCGCTTCGGCTCCACTCTTCTCAAAAGAAAATACTTTATCAAAAAGTATAGCTTTTATTTAGTGATTTATCTACTAGGGAGTATTGTTCATATAATCCATATAAAGCTTATTTTGTTGCTCTTCGGATAAAAAAGCCCAATTCTCATCCAGCCACCCCAATCCAGCTTTCGTAAGAATATCCGCTTTACGTTGTTCCCCACCCACTTTATAATCCATAATTAATGTTTCTCCCTTAATCTCTTTAAAACCAATTGCTGTAGCAGGTGTTGGAATGCTCATGGTCTCCATATCATAAAGTACGGTTTTCTCTTTGTACTTTTTATCCCCTGCATGTTCTAAGTAACTAAGTACGAGTTGTCCATGCTCCTTATCAACAGCGATTAATGACTTGTATTCTAAAAGTGTATTATCGAAGGATGCAAGCGCTATTGGAACTACAGATTCTCCCGCCGCTGCTTTTTTAACATTAAGCATTGAAAATTTAACATCCTCATACATTCCTACACCAAGAGTCATTTTGAAGGAAATTAACAGGACGTAATCGCCTGCCCCAAAAAATCCACTCAAATATTGATACGTACTTGCCCCTCCCCCATAAAGAGGAAAAGTATAAATCCTAGTAGCCGAAGAAGCCGATAGCTCCGTCTGGTCCTTAGAGCTCAGGTAAAGAGTGAACGGTTCTGTAGGATGTGTGTACTTTGGCTTCTTGTAGTCAACCATCGGGGGTGGCGGCGACCAAAGAATTCCCGCTGTTGTCTCAACGGCATACGCTTTGCTCTTATCTCTGTTCATTGGCAAAGGCATGTAGTATTTCTTACTGCTAATCTCAAATTCTACTGGACTTGTCGGAGGCTCTAACGCTTTATCATTAGTTGCAGAACTAGAAGAAGGCAGTATGCCTGCGCCTTGTGACTGAACGGATGGCGAATGGATTGGCCCTGTGTTTTTCCATACACCCATAGGCAAGGTAAGCGCACCTATCAACAAAACCGTAGCCAGACTGGTTAGAAGCACATTTTTATTCATCCAATAACGTTTGTAACCTGAACTTTTATTCACAGCAGCCTGTTCGATCCGCATCATTAACTCAGGCGTGAAACCATCTTCAATGAAAGGTCTTTTGCCTGCTTCCGCATACCAATCCGTCTGCCCGATCATCACTGGATTACTATCATCCGCGTTGCGTTTCATTCCCTCTCCTCCTTCTGGATAGCCTCTTTAACCTTCTCTCTCGCCCGCGCGAGCCGAGATTTCACGGTTCCTTGTGCTACATTCAGCAAATCTGACATTTCGGCAATGGATAATCCATGTTGAATATCTAGCACAAGCACCTCTCTGTTCTTCTCTGGAAGGGTCATAATAATTTCCCAGATACGGTTCGCATACTGATTGCCGAGAGCTTCTTTTTCCGCAGAAGGAGCATTAACAGTAGTAGGTTGATCGCCCAAAGCTATGAATCTGCGCCAAAAGCTATTTTTGCTCCAACTGAAGGCCGTATTTCTGGTAATTGTAAGCAGCCAGGTTTTCATAGAAGATTGACCCCGGTATTTCCCAACATTCTTATACGCCTTCAAAAATACTTCTTGGCTGATATCATTTGCCTGCTCTCGACTTCTAGTTAAGAAAAAAGCATAATTCCACACATCCGAGCCATACGCCTCCATCATTTCCCGCAAACTCATTGCGGGCGCGTACGCTGCTGTATATGGTATATCTTCGCTTAGCATGTTTCGCCTCACCCCTTGCCTAATAAGACTTTCCAAACTTGAAAAAGTTCCCTCTAAAATAAAAAAATAGGTCATTCATTAAAAAACACCACTAGTGAACGTTTTAAGCGTTCACTAGTGGTGTGCGGATATTTTAAAGAGAGCTGAATTTCTCCTCCAGCCGCCGTGCAAGCTCATCGTCCGGTAACGGATTACGATGCGTATTTTCCAGATAGATATGCTTTTCAGTCTCGGGCATCAAATATTCCTTATACCATAAAAACATATCCGGACTATCCCCCTGAATCCGCAAAAATTTGCGGGCTGTTTCTACATGATCTATAGTGTTGGCAATATTGGTCAACCAATCAGCCCGATAAAAATGCTTCCACTGACCGATCTCTGCCCGTAAAAGAGCCTGCTGGCCCTCCTTATAATCCCAAACCGCATGAGAAGCTTCGATAAACGCCTCTGGAAATCGCTCTTCTTGGTAACACATATACGCCTGGCAAAGAGAGGCTAACCCTCTGCACCCGCTCCAATGCAGCTCAATTTGAACTAGCAGTTGAACGTGCAGCCTGTTTCGCTCTTTTTCGGGTAAAAGTTCCATCACCTCTAGGCACTGCTTTCGCAGCAGATACCAGACTAGTACAACTCGCTCAGCTCGATCCCTGAACCATCGAACCTGCTCTACAAAAGGAACATCCCCTGCGGCCCAGCGCAGACGTTCATCGCTCTCCGTCTTATTTTGCAGCCAATGCCCTATAATCTGCCTTGCCGGATGATGATAGAATTCATCGCCTGCGCGGTCGTCAGCATTAGGACCATATACTATGGTGTTTTTGAAGTAGCTTTTGTACAATTGGGCAATTCGCCCCTGCTGCGCTGTGTAGAAACGGTTAACGAAGGTCTGAAGCTGTTCATCAGCATCTGCTGTTCCATCCATCCACAACTTTGCTGTCAGATCTAATGTATAGAGATGAGGCAAAATATTCCCTGAATTCACCAGCAGATATTCACTAGCCCCTGCCGCAAATGCACCCTGTAATTCCTCCACTATAAAGGACGGATCCGTAGGGAATTGTGTTAGATGATTGGAGGCCTGCAAATCGTGGAAGGTGACGTGGTAATATACCCCGTTTTTGCCTTGATCACCTGCCTCGGGTAGAGCAGGCACGCGCAGATTCAGATGGCCATGTCGTCGCGACACCATTTTGCCGTATCCGTTATCCGCCCATATTTTAATAACACCTTCTGGAACTTCGATCTTTCCCTGTTTATACAGCTCCGCAATTTCTCCGTACATCGCCATACAGCACACAGGCTGGTCCACATATTCACAGATCATATCGTATTGCTTGCGAACCACAAATGAGATCAAATCGCCCCGTTTCTCCGGAGTATCAAAAGAGGGGTCATTCTCCCAAAATGGTTTATCGCCCTGTCCGCGGAAGGAGAGCACCCAGAGTGTTTTTTCATCTTTTTGCCGCTCGATGGCTTCTCTCCACAGCTGTTCAAACAATTCTGGATATTCTTTATAGCTAGCCAGCTTGCCCGGAAAAGCACGTAGGAACATTTGCGCGCCAAGCGGCTCCGCATGATGATGTGTGATCCACAGTCCCATATCTACCGCAAGCTGATGATGAACTCCGTCTCTCGGCAAATCCGTCCCCGGGATTACCATATTTCCACCACAGCGCAGCAGCGCTTCAAAAACAGGCTCCCATACCTCCGCCGTCGGAGGATAATCCTCCTTCCAGCCAATAAGACACACTTCATCATTCACGAACCAACCTCGGTAACGTACCTTTGGCTGAATGCTGTTGTAGTCAGAAACAGGCAGATTGATCGCATCTTTCTTAGCAGGAGGAAGCTCCGCCCAGAACCAGAAGGGATCGACACCAAGCACGTGGCGGCTGTAATGAAGCATCCCATAAATAATGCCCAATTCATCACGGCCGATAATATGCAGGACCCGATCCTCTTCACTACCTGCAAAATGCAAACAAAAACCCTCTGCCCATTCCGGGCAGCCATCATCCTGTGTTGCATAACGAATAATTACAGTAGCTGCTGCTCCTTGTAACGGAGCTTTTCCGAACACCTGCTCATGATCTCTGGCGATCATTCGCCAAGCATGTCCAATTGGATTACTACATTCCACTTGAACATCGTATACACTTTCCGCTGTGACTCTAAATTCTGCATATGTATTCACTATCGCTTCATCTCCTAATTCGCTACAAAACACGGAGGACATAAGCTTCTCACCACCGGGCTTTGAAACATAGTTTAAATAGGCATAGAGTTTACCAGAATCTTCTATCTCTATTATAAAGCGTTTACATAGATTGTGCATGCACGCGTAATAATTACTGGAGGAGGACGGCGGTTACTGGAGCTGGAGCTACTGCATTAGAGCAGTTGGTGCTAGACAGGACAACAGTTACGACAGTTACTGCAATAGAGCAGCTGGTGCTAGAAAGGGACTACAGTTACTGCATTAGAGCAGGTGGTGCTAGACAGGGACTACAGTTACTGCATTAGAGCAGCTGGTGCTAGACAGGCACAACAGTTACATTATTAGAGCAGCTGGTGCTAGACAGGACAACAGTTACGTTATTAGAGCAGCTGGTGCTAGAACAAATGGACTGGGATCATCAGCAAGTAACAGGAACTTATGCGAAAGTTAGTATCGCTACAACGATAATATGTAACTGAGATGCTTTGATATGTTCATATGGAGCGTTCAATTGCACTTTGTGCAACTAAAAAAGATCTTTCCAGCTCATAAAGTGATTTAGTTGCACTTCATGCAACTATTTCTGCTCAAAATTAGAGAAATAGGCGTTTTTCCAGATTTTAAGTGTACAAAGTGCAACTAAATGAAGATCCAGCTACTTTAAGGTGCGATCTATTGCACAAAGTGCAACTAAACAAGGTTTTAGATTTTATAGTGGTGTAAAAGACCACGAAAGGAGCTTTAAAGGGGCTTTAAAGGAGCTTTAAAGGAGCTTTATAGAGTCTGCGAAAATTAACATACACCACCCAGCACTCAATCACATTACTCTACTACCTTCCTTAATCCGCTCCCTCCGCCAACTTATGACGCACCATAATCCCGTCGGCCCGCACACGCATCTGGATCTCTCCCTGCTGATCCGTTCTAAAAATAGCAGCTTGATTAACTTCCAAACGTTCCAATACCTCAGCTTTCGGATGACCATATAGATTATTTACTCCCGCAGAAATCACCGCAGCCGATGGATGCCAGAACTGCAGCCAAGACTCGCCTGTTGAAGTTTTGCTCCCATGGTGAGCTACTTTTAAAACGTCAATGGCAGGTCCTGCGTTAATACCCTTTTGCAGTGCTTGCTGCACAATCTCCTCCTCGGCTTCCAGATCCATATCTCCGGTAAATAGAAAATTCCTTCCGTTCATCTCTAAACGAAAAACTACAGAATCGTGGTTCTGATCCTCTAGCATTGGGATGCCATTCAGCATAGAAGAACCTGACGCTGCTCCCTCTCTATCTTGTTCCTCCGGCCATAAAAAGGACAGCTTTGTCTTATCATCCGGGGAAAGCCTCATTCCCTGATGCACGGCATACAGTTGAACATTGTTCTCCAGCGCAGTCCGCATCATCTCCATATAAGATTCACGATCAGCGAGTGTGCCATTAAATAGCAGTGCCGAGACCGGAATCGCCTCCATAACGGCTTGGAGTCCACCGGCGTGATCCTGATCCCCATGGGTCAAAATAATCGCGTCCAGACGGTGGATCCCACGTTTTTTAAGCAAGGGCACCAACACTTTAGCCCCTACCTCGAACGGGCTGCGGCGAATCCGCCATTCTTCTTTTTGCCCAAAATTTAACGTTCCTCCACCATCTACAAGAATATGAGCTCCTTTTGGTGTAGTGATGAGGATACTGTCGCCTTGCCCGATATCCAGATAACTAATCGTCCCTTTACCTTCCATTCTTTCTGACTGATAACCCTTGTACAGCATTAGGCCCAGTCCAACCGCAGATAGTAGAACAATCGCTCCGCTCCAACGTACAAACATAGGCGCATCCAAAAAATACTGTGCGCTCCCCGCTCCCCCAAACCCGCCGTGCTTGTTCACAGGTAAACCAATCTCAGCTAACGGCTTCGTCTCATCCTCCATATACTGCGGTGTTGCGCGGGCTTCCATTCTTAGCTTGGCAGCATACAACAGCCCGTACAACAAGACATAATACACTCCGATCCACAGCAGTGAAGGCGAGCGCCAAATCAAAACTCCACCAGCAAAACCATTGATCCATTCAACCGCATAAAAAGTAACGTTATTCAGCAGCTCCGTAATATGTGCCAAAAAAATTGCAGCATCTCCCCACAATCGTCCAAGCAGTAGCGCCAGCGTTCCTAAAGGCAATACAATAAAAGTAATAAAGGGCACAAAAACCAGATTAGCCACTAAAGACAGCAGCGAAAATTGATTAAAATAATAGATCGTCAATGGAAATGAGACCAACTGGGCAACTAGAGTCACAGAGACGGCGCTTTTAAGCCAGCGTGGCAGTGCCCTCAGCAGAGGGTCCATAAGCGGAACGTAGACCATTAATCCTAAGGTCACCAGAAATGACAACTGGAAACTGACACTGAGCAGCATGTAAGGATTCCAAATCAGCATAACCAGTGCCGCTGCAGCCAAAATATTCAGTCCATCCTTCAGCATGCCAACTCGTGCAGCGAGCAATGCAATCATACTCATTAATCCCGCACGTACGATAGACGGACCCGCACCTGTCAAAAGGACGTATATGGGAACGAGCACTAAGGTGACTGTTAGCGTGGTCTCTTTTGTCATCCGTAAGCGCCTGAATATAAATAAAAGAACACCAACATACACTGCAACATGCATGCCTGAAATGGCGAGGATATGTGTCAACCCAAGTTGTGAGAACTGCTTAAAGGTATCCGGATCGAGATCATCCTGCATCCCAATCACCAAACCCTTCATATATCCAGAGTGGCGCTCTTGAAACAGCCGATCCGTCTCTGCTCCAAGAACTGCCCGCGCTTTATCATTCCAGCGTAAGATCATTAACGGACGCCATGAATCTGGAGCCGTTGCTTGCACGTTCTCTGCCCCCTGACCCTTTAGAAGCCAGTGGATCTTCTGCGTATGTAAATAGGCTCGATAATCAAACCCTCCGTAATTCCGCGCTGTCGCTGGCTCTTCAAGTACACCGTTTAGCGACACCTGATCCCCTCTGCGCCACTCCGCGGCAATAGCGATTTCTTGCTCGGCAAGAAGTTTGATCTGCACCATAATTAACTCCCCATGCCCCCTTTTATCTTGTTCGTCCCGCGGATCAGGCGAAGCGGCCTCTTCCTCAGTAATCAACGATAACTCTGAGAGCTTCATCGTAAAATCAACCCGGTCCCCGTCCCGTTCCACAACGGAAATAATCGTCCCCTTAGCCTCCACGGCAGTCTCATTCAACTCCGAAAATAATTTCCCCAGCACTTCAGGCAGGTGACTTACATTGCGGCCTTCATTCCATTCCCAATATCCAGCGGATATAATAATCGCCAAACAAAATACCGCCAGCTGTTTCCAGCTCATGTTCACCCAAACTCTCATACTAACCAGTAACAATAGTAATCCAGCCCCCGCCAACCACAAGCTAATCCCTGAGTATAAACACGCTGCTGCACTTCCAGTCACCCAACACACTGTAAAACTTAATAAGGGTCTCTCCTTCACGCCTCCATTCTCCTCCTTTCGCAAGATAAAAAAAGAACCTCTGCATACGCCATAAAAGCGTACGAGAGGTTCTTCCTCAAGTCATCTTATTCAATTAGGGTTGTACAATACAGCTAATCCGCTACTTTAATCATCGTTTCACTTGGCGGCTCATAATTTTCCAATTGGCGAAATACGATGCCTTTGGCAGCCATCATTGCCTCTACCTTTTCCATATCCTTACGGTAAGGACGATAATACACAATCTCCACAATACCGCTATTAGCCAGCATATTTGCACAGGTCCAGCAAGGCTCATCCGTCACATAGACGGTGCTGCCTTCCCGGTCAATCCGGTCTGTGAATAGCAAAAGATTCTGTTCCGCATGAATCGTGCGAATGCAGCGCTGTTTCTTCACCATAGTCTCTACGCCATCCACGATCTCCATCTCATATTGCTCCGAGAGCATACAACCTGCCTCTGAGCAATCAGGTACGCCCATTGGCGCCCCATTGTACGCGGTACCAAGCAGCTTTTTGCCTTGCACCAGCACAGCACCTACATGTCGTCGTGAGCAGCGTGAACGAGTTGAGACCATACAGGCAATGTCCATGAAATAAGTATCCCAGTCTTTACGATAGGCAGTAGTCATAATCAATCTCCATATCCTTCTAAATAGTTGTTAACTATTGTAGCACATCCCCGCAAGTTTTCACTAGGACAACGGTTGTGGCACTTCCAACGATCTTCATTTCCTATTTATCTTCAAAATATTACTAAAGCTTTTAACTTCTCCAGCATTTTAGGTCCTATCCCCTTTACCTTCCCCAGATCAGATAGGCTGCGAAAGGTCCCTACACGGTTGCGGTAATCCATAATTGCCTGAGCCTTCTTTTCTCCGATGCCCGGAAGATCCATCAGCTCCTTAACACCCGCAGTATTCACATTTACTTTACCTTCCTGTGAAGCTGCTGATGCGGAAAGCTCAGTCGCCTCCTTAGCCGCAACAGCTTTATCCCCTGCCGACGTTTGCTTCCCTGCAATGTTTGGCGTTTGAACTTCTGCCCCTGTTGGTGTTTGACCTTCTGCCGTTGGTGTTTGGCCCGCTCCTTTTGCTCGCTCCCCCGCAGCGGCTGCCGTAGCTTTTTCATCTGCCGAAGTTTGGACAGCTTGTTCTGCTTGTTCAGCTTGTTCAGCCTCCTTAACCTTCTCACCGTCTTCAACATTCCCAGCAGCTTCAGCCTGCCCTGCATCTTTCTCTAAATGTTGCTTATTTCCTTTCGTCTGATGACCTCCCTCACTGCCCCCAGCAGCTGGAGCGTCACCAGACTCAGCGCTTCCAACAGCTTGCTCCATACCAACATTCAAAGTCTCCCACCCGGCAATCCCGGAATCGCCCTTGCTTCCCGCCGCCCAGAATAGCCCACTTCCTATTACAGCAGCAGCCACTCCGAGCACGATACTCCCTTTATTCATATCACTTTCCTCCTCACAAAAATTCTTCTTATGCCTTTTTGTGAATCTTCATACATTCCTGCGGCTGGAAACTCCTTTAATAATTCATACAAAACCTGTCATCTGTCCAAGTCTATCCTGCATACATATAACGAAGAGCATTCATGTCAGTTAGTAAAAAAGCAACGCTAGAAAGGAGGAACCACAGGTGAAAGTAGGATTTATCGGAACAGGCAGCATGGGCAGCCTGCTGATTGACGCCTTTCTTTCTTCCGGAGCCCTGAATCCGTGCGATGTACTCGCCAGCAACCGCAGTCTGAATAAACTGCTGGAGCTAGAAGATCGTCATCCCGGCATAAACTTATGCGGAAGCAATAGTGAAACAGCGACTGGAAGTGACATTGTTTTTTTATGTGTAAAACCGCTGGAATTCAAAACCTTAACAGATGAGATTGGCCCTTATCTCCGCAGCGATCAAATCGTCGTATCCATTACAAGTCCCGTTCAATTGCAACATCTGGAATCCGCTTTGCCGTCCAAAATAGCCAAGATCATCCCCAGCATTACACACTGTGTCAAAAGTGGGACATCACTGTGCATATTTGGCAGCAGGCTTAATAAAGAAGACAGGCTTGTGCTGCTGCAGCTGTTGTCTTTCATAGGTGTTCCTTTGGAAATTCAAGAGGCCCATACCCGAATCGCTTCTGATTTCTCCAGCTGCGGACCTGCGTTCTTGAGCTATTTCATTGAACGCTGGATTGAAGCTGCGGTGGAAGTTACCGGGATTGAAGAGACGTTAATCAGCCGGCTTGCAGGTGAAATGCTGCTTGGAACAGGCAAGCTGCTAACAGAAGGAGAATTCACCCCGCAAGAGCTCCAAGAACGTGTAGCTGTCCGTGGCGGGATTACCGCAGAGGCACTGAACCATCTTCGCATTAGCCTTGAGGGCGTATTCGAACGTCTCATCATGACTACGCATGATAAATACGATGAGGATGTCACCAAGCTGGATGCGCTATTTGGGCATGACGGTATTATTCAAAGTCCTGTAGACCGTTAGAAAACAATAAAACCCGCAGCACGGAGTTCTCCGTTGCTGCGGGCATTATTGCGTTCTTCGCTTAACCCACTACGATATTTACAAGCTTGCCAGGAACCGCAATGATCTTGCGTACGGTTTTACCTTCTACTGCTGCACTCACATTCGGGAGTGACAACGCATGAGCTTGCATCTCTTCTTGACCCATATCCTGCGGGATCAACGCGCGTTGTACGATTTTACCATTTACCTGAATAACGATTTCAACCTCAGCATCCACCGTCCATGCTTCATCATACGTTGGCCAAGCCACGTAGCTGATACTTCCTTCGTGACCGAGCAGCTGCCACAGCTCTTCAGCGATGTGAGGCGCCAGTGGTGACAACATTTGTACGAAGTGTTCAGCAGCTTCTTGGGACAAAGTTTCTTGCTTATAAGCATCGTTAATAAAAATCATCAACTGGCTAATTGAGGTATTGAAACGCAGATGCTCGAAATCATCAGTGACCTTCTTAATGGTCTTGTGCCAAGTGCGTTTGAACTCGTCAGTGCCACCGTCTGCTGTGATTTTGGTGCTCAGCTTACCATCTTCACTCACGAACAGGCGCCATACACGGGACAAGAAACGGTGAACTCCTTCTACACCCTTTTCATTCCAAGGTTTGGTTGCTTCCAGAGGGCCCATAAACATTTCATACACACGTAGTGTATCTGCACCAAAAGCTTCCACAATCTCATCCGGGTTGATGACATTTCCGCGTGATTTACTCATTTTTTCATTATTATTTCCAAGAATCATACCTTGGTTAACCAGCTTATGGAAAGGTTCTTTTGTTTCAACAACGCCGAGATCATAAAGCACCTTGTGCCAAAAACGTGCATAGAGCAAGTGAAGCACGGCATGCTCCGCTCCACCAATATACAGATCTACTGGAAGCCATGCTTTTTGCTTCTCAGGGGAGCACAGCTCTTGATCGTTTTTCGGATCAATATAACGCAGGTAATACCAGCAGCTGCCCGCCCATTGCGGCATGGTGTTCGTCTCGCGGCGAGCCTTCATGCCAGTCTCAGGATCAATAGTTTCCACCCACTCTGTTACATTCGCAAGTGGAGATTCCCCTGTACCCGAAGGTTTGATCGCATCTACATCCGGCAGTACCAGCGGCAGCTGATCAACCGGAACAGTCTTCATTGTGCCGTCTTCCAAATGCAGAATTGGAATGGGCTCTCCCCAGTAGCGTTGGCGGCTAAACAGCCAGTCACGCAGACGATAGGTTACTTTGCCTTTACCTACGCCCTTTTCTTCCAACCAAGCAATCATCTTCGCAATCGCTTCTTCATTCTTGAGTCCATTCAGGAAATCAGAATTGACATGCGGACCATCTCCGGAATAAGCCTCTTCTTCAACGTTGCCGCCTTGAACGACTTCCACGATATTCAGGCCGAATTGTTTAGCAAATTCCCAGTCGCGTGTATCGTGACCCGGAACTGCCATGATTGCTCCCGTTCCGTAACCAGCAAGCACATAATCTGCAATCCAGATTGGCGCCTTCGCACCATTCACAGGATTAATTGCATATGCGCCTGTGAAGACACCGCTCTTCTCTTTTGCCAAATCCGTACGCTCCAGATCGCTTTTACGAGAAGCTTTTTCACGATATTCTGCCACAGCAGCACGCTGAGCTTCAGTGGTAATTACATCAACAAGCTCATGCTCTGGTGCCAGTACGCAGTAACTTGCTCCGAACAGTGTATCTGGACGTGTAGTAAACACGGTCAGGTTAGCCTTGTGACCTTCAATGTTAAAGTTCACTTCTGCACCTGTTGATTTCCCGATCCAGTTGCGCTGCATATCCTTGATGCTTTCGGACCAATCCAGTTCTTCCAGATCCTCCAGCAAACGCTCAGCGTACTCTGTAATTCTCAGAATCCATTGACGCATCGGTTTGCGCACGACCGGGTGACCGCCGCGCTCACTTTTACCATCGATAACCTCTTCGTTGGCAAGTACCGTACCCAGTGCCTCACACCAGTTAACAGGTACTTCTGCTACATAAGCCAGGCCTTTGTTATACAACTGGATAAAAATCCATTGTGTCCATTTATAATAATCCGGATCTGTCGTGCTGATCTCGCGGTCCCAATCGTAGGAGAAACCCAGCGATTTGATCTGACGGCGGAAATTATCAATGTTCTTATCGGTAAAATCACGTGGATGCTGGCCGGTATCCATCGCATACTGCTCTGCCGGAAGTCCAAAAGCATCCCAGCCCATCGGATGCAATACATTGAAACCGCGCATCCGCTTGTAGCGAGAAACGATATCCGTTGCTGTGTAACCCTCTGGATGACCTACGTGCAGTCCTGCACCTGAAGGATACGGAAACATATCCAGTGCATAAAAATTGGGTTTTTCAGGATCTTCTCCTGTCTTAAAGCTTTTGTTCTCATCCCAGAACTTTTGCCATTTCGGCTCAATAGTCTGCGCCCGGTAACCACCAGCGGGTGTGCTATTTGTTTGATTGTCGCTCATTGTCTGCTCCTCCTTGGAGTGTTACTTCTTAGATTTCTTATTTCTTAACCAAGCATATACACCTTCGGTGTCCTTATAAGGACGGTAAGCGTTTATGCGGGAAATATAAGACATGAAGTATTGCGTGAAACGTATACTCTCTTATATTTACAAAAAAACCTCCCATCCCTAGCGTATTATCGCTAGGGACGAGAGGTTATAATTCCCGTGGTACCACCCTAGTTAGCGGCGAATATACTTTATTCTGCCACTCACTTTGCACCCTTTAGCGGGGGTGAGGCGACGGCGGTTCATTCATGACATCCATTATCTCTTATGGATATCCTGTAAACTTGCACCGTTACTCCGAGGTGAGTTCACTCTGTTCCGTTAACCGACTCGCACCTTAGTGTCGGCTCTCTGCAATAACGGTATAGAATTAATACTCCTCATCATCGAACAACTATATACTGAGTCATCAGTAATATTCCCCAACATTATATACAAAACTGTTATCAATAGTCAATGATTATCCCTTTATACGGGCTTTCGTTTGATTAAAAACGCCATAAAGTGTTGAATTACGACTTTTGCAGCTGCAAAGAACGGTACAGCAAGGATAAGTCCAATCATCCCTGCCAGTTCACCACCTACCAGCAATGCGAAGATAATAAGCAGCGGATGCAAATGTAGCGTCCTGCCTACGACCTGTGGAGAAATAATATTGCTCTCCACAATTTGGCATAAAGTGTTTACCACAGCAACCAGTAGAACTAATCGAAAAGAGACGGTCGAAGCCATCACAATGGCAGGTGCAGCCCCTAGAAAAGGACCCATATACGGAACAATATTAAATACTGCCACCACACTGGCGAACAGTAAGGCATAAGGCATTCCGACGATGGCATAGCCGATATAGGCAAGCACACCTATAATGATGCAGACCAGAAATTGTCCGCGAATGTAATTGCCGAGCGCAGCATCGATATCTTTTAACAAAGTAACAATAGACTTGCGGCGTGCGCGGGGCAGACAAGAGACCACCGTCCGTTCAAATACGTCAAAATCCTTCAAAATATAGAACACCAGAAACGGCACGATAAAAGCATTGAACAGCAAGTTAATCGTTGTCCCTATATTATCGAGAAAATGCGAAATCCCTTCGGCCAGACGATTCTCCAGTTGAAAAAACCAGTTGTTCATCCCCATTTCAACCCCAGGCGGTATTAGCCTTGTATTCATATGGCTCATCAGCCCCTGGGCTTGCAGTGTGATCTCAGGCAGATGTTCATTTAATTCTTCAAGCTGCTCAATAAACATCGGGATAAGGTTGATGGCGATCACGGTAATCGCCGTTAGAAACACTGCATATATAAGTAGAACAGCTACGCTACGCGGCATCTTCCGTCCGGCCAGCATACTAACCACGGGATTCAGCACATAGGAAATAATCATAGCTGCCAGAAATGGAGCGAGGATTGCCTTTAAAAATACAAAAATCCCCTGCAGCATCGGACGAAGCAACCAAACAAAATACAAAATGATCAGGGATAGCAGCACTCCGATCATCCAGCGGAACCATTTACTTTGGGACCATTGTTCCATGAGAGTACCCTCCTGCGGTAGAGCCTGGACTAGCTTCGTAAATAAGTATATGTATGGCCGCAGCAAAATAACCATCAAACACACAAAAAAGCGTCAATAACCTTGCAACTGATTTCAGCTGAAAGGAAATTGACGCTTAAGTACATAGAGCAGTCTTGCTTACAAAGCAAGATTCATAGTTAAGACGACGCATGAATTTGCGGGAAATCCTGAGTCATATCATCCCCGGAGAACAGGTCGTCCAGCGAGCTTAGTGTGCCGTCTTCTTCAACTTGATAAACCGACATTTTTTCGCCATTTACCGTCAATTCGATGAAACAGCCCCAGCAATAAAACTGGTGGGAACCGATCTTTCCGATATCTTTGGAGTTGCAGTTTGGACACTTCATATAATACATTCCACCTATCCGTTAACAATATTAATGGCTTTTTGTAGCCGTTCTTCGCTCATCGCAGGAACCATTAATGCATTCTCACCAATGGACATCTCGTCAGAACAAGGCAGCCATTTGCGGCCTTCGATCAAATCAGTGACAAGCCCGTCACTAATTTCCAGCGCTCCTATTGTGTTTCCCAACTTTTGGTCAAAATAAACATCAGATATTCGTCCGAGTATAGTTCCAGTTGTAGTTAGCACTTTCAAATCCTTAAGTTTGTTCTTTCCAAGTAGAAAAGTACAAGGTATATGATCGGCATCTATCTTATCAATCGACTCTTTATTACGAATCATGACAGCATCCTCGCCGTAGGCCACAATATCTTCCCATGCCACAAATTTCACATGGCCACCAAAAAAAGATTTGCTTTCCAGTTCAATACCCGTAATATTCCAGTTTGAATCGAGCAAAATATCGACAATTTTGCCGATTGCGTTACCCTCTTCAACTTCATATACAGCCAAGCCGATCAGATCTTGAAGTTTCATGGCTGCTCGGTCTCCTCACTTTGAGTGTAATTACGAGTTCTCAAAAAGTGAAAGCCCGAATGATCAGGATACCTACCATAGCCTAGAAGTAACTAGTCTCTGATACGAAGCCGATTCAGAATGGTTTCAACTTTTCGAGCAACGTACTCAATTTCTTCAGTAGTATTACCCAAACCCATGCTAAATCGAATCGCTGACCCTAAAATATTTTCTGGAAGCTCCATTGCTCTCAGAACATGGGATATTTCCAGTGATCCTGACGTGCAGGCTGAACCGCTTGCTGCCGCAATCCCGTCCATATCCAGGTTCATCAGCATAACATCTGTTCTAGCTCCCGGGAAGCTCAAATTCAGTATACTAGGCAAAAAATGCTCGGTATTGCCGTTAATTGAATAACTTTCCCGTCCAATCAGCGCATCCAGCTCTTCAAGTAGTCTATTGCGCAGGAGCTGCACTTTTTGTCGACGTTCTGATAGACCTGTAACTGCTATTTCAACAGCCTTGGCAAATCCAGCAGTACCTGCTAAATTTTCTGTTCCGGCTCGTCTGCCGCGCTCCTGAAGGCCACCGTGGAGTCTTGGATGCAGCGGTGCTCCACTCCGCACATAAAGGCCACCGATCCCCCCAGGTCCATTGATTTTGTGAGCTGTAAAGCTCATGTAATCTACCGGAAGCTCCCGCAGTGTGATCGGTAAGGCACCAAGAGCTTGTACAGCATCAACATGGAACAGAATACCCCGCTCTCTGGCAAATTGGCCAATTTCCTGAATCGGCTGAACGGTTCCTACCTCATTGTTGGCATACATTACACTGATTAGCACTGTGTCTTCCTGCACCGCTGCTTCTACATCTGCAACGGATACTCGGCCTGTAGAATCCACAGGAAGATAAGTAATCTTAAAGCCTTCCTTCTCCAGCTCTTCGCAGGTATGTAGCACTGCATGATGCTCTATCGCAGAGGTGATAATATGATTGCCTTTCTGGGCAACAGCAGCGACAGCTCCATAGAGTGCTAGATTGTCACTTTCGGTTCCGCCGCCAGTGAACACCCACTCTTCCGGCGAGCAGCCTAAAAAGGCGGCGATAGTATCGCGCGCCCCATTTAATATTTTCTTGGCTGAACGTCCGAACTGATGTACACTGGACGCATTTCCATATTGTTCTGTCATTATATTCAGCATGACCTTGGCCACCTCCGGATGAACCGGGGTTGATGCGGCGTGGTCCAAATAGATGGTTTTCATCATTCATTTCTCCACTTCTAGGGTATAGGAAAACAGTTCGTTTTTAAGAACTATTAAATTATACCGCGCGAGAAGTTAGTTTTCCACAAACTAAAGAACACAATATTGTAATCAATTCCCTGCACAGGCTAAGGTAATGACAGCCAATTCTCTTCAGAGGTAACTTCTATGCCGTTTTTTCTAAGTAAAGCTGCAGTCACGCCGTTCCCAGCGATCTTCTTCCCTTTGAACTCTCCGTTATAAATCATGGTGCTGCCGCAAGAAGGACTGTTTTCCTTGAGGACTACCATCGTAGCTGAAACTTCTTGAGCTTTCTCAAGCGTAATATAAGCCCCTTTTAAATATAGTTCTGTTACATCTATGCCCGATCGGTCCACTACTTTAGCCGTTCCTGCAAGCACAGCCTCACCATCCCCGCCGACAATTTCAGCTGGCTCTCTAGGCGTAGAGAATCCCCCTAATAATTCCGGACACACAGCAATAGCTTGATTCTCATTCAAAAGCTTCTGAATTTTCTCATCCAAACAATCCGTGCCATTATATCTTACCTTCATACCAGCTAAACAAGAGCTTACCAAAATCACCTATATGCACCGCTTTCTTCATTCATTATGCTTCGTTTATAATAAGATACAACCCTTAACAGCCGTTCAAGCTAAGAAATATTTCGAGCATAACATGCTGATTACAAGCTGTAAACAAATCCAGCCTCAAAAACGACCGAATGGGAAGTGTATAAAATGTGCGGACGATATACGATAACCGTCACCATGGAAGAGCTGATGGTCAGATATTTTGCGAATGATTCAACCATTATCCACTATGCTCCAACATATAACGCAGCACCCATGCAGCAAATTCCGGCAGTCATTAACACAGGATCCAGCAATAAACTTGGGGAACTGCGCTGGGGTCTGGTTCCTTCATGGGCCAAAGATGACAAAATCGGCAGTAAAATGATCAATGCCCGGGCAGAGTCACTCCTTGAGAAGCCTTCTTTCAAGCGATTAGTAAGCTCCCGCCGCTGCATCATTCCATCTGATGGCTTCTATGAATGGAAGGTTCAGGGCAATAGCAAACAACCCATGCGAATCGTGATGCGCGATGGGGGTATTTTTTCAATGGCCGGATTGTATGATATTTGGATGGACCCTGAAGGTAATAAATTAAGTACCTGCACGATTATAACGACTACCCCAAATGAACTTATGGCTGAAATCCATAACCGTATGCCAGTTATTTTGAAGCCTGAGGATGAGCCAGAATGGCTGAGCCGGGACAATCAGGACGCAACTTCGTTAATAAAGCTTCTTAAACCCTATGATCAGCATCAAATGAGAGCCTACCCGGTTTCTACTGCAGTGGGAAATGTTCGGAATAATACGAAGGAATTAATCAATGAGATATAGAAAACAATATTATTCAAATGGTAGGAATGATTATCACCCTTTTATTGACACTAATTCTGACCTCGTTGTTTATCCATGAAAAAACATTTTAACCCTGCGGATTAACCGCAGAGTTAAGACCAGCGCCGCTCAATATGAATTCTGCGTCCCATCAATTGATGATACATCTGTAGAAATCTGTCTGCATACAGCTCAGAGGATAGGTTAGTCCGGATATGCCATTCTCCATTCATCCTGATTCTGGCCCGTAGTTCTGGATCATTCATTAAGGATAGAGCAGCAACCACAGCTTCATCCAGCTGCCCTCTAGTGTATATTTTTCCAGTGTGATTGTTAATGACGAGTCTACGAACGCCGTCTGAATCTGTAGTAAGTACAGGACAACGGCACAACATCGCCTCAGCAACCGCGTATCCAAACCCTTCCAAAATAGAGGTAGAAAGGAGCAAACCTCCCGAATCACCAATAATACTCATATAATCTGCCATTTGCTCATGAGGAATATTGGAATACGAAATCAACCGTGAAGAAATCCCCGTCTCAGCTACAAATTGATCAAAGCTTTCTTTTTGCTCTGGATCAAACAAAGTATCATCCTGAAAAATCCATAAATAAAGTTCGGGATGGATCGCCAGCAGCCTTTGCCCGATTTGCAGAAATTCCCGCCAATTCTTATTCGTTTGAATGCGTCCTACCCAGCCGAGGATAGGGAAACTTTTCGCGGGATAATTGGTATATCCAAACTGATCGCAATCGATCGGATCATCAAAACAATATTGTGGAATGGTTGGAAATCCGCCTTTGAAAAGCGCCTGCAAATGGGTTGTTTCTGGATACAGCAGTGCATCGGTGAGCCTGTAAATGCGCTCTGTAAAATTATTAACGACCTGCTCAGCTTCATCTAAGGTGCCTAAACCCTGCACTTCAAAAACAAGCGGCCCTTTATACCCGAACCCTCGAATCCGCTCTGCTAAGTTAATATCCGTACACACTACAATTAAGTCAAAAGCTTCACGAGCAAGCATTGCCCTGATCTCGTCATCGCTATTGGTAATATGCGTTTGAATGTTACGGATATTCTGCTGTCCTTTTCCATGGTGTGTATACAGTAAATGGCACTCTACACCGCGAGCATGTAACGCTTGGCAGCGAACTCGGTTCAGGGTTTGCATACCTCCACTCGGGTTATAAAAAGTGAACAAAATCTTCATTATGATCACTCATTCGCAAATTATTTTTAGGTAAAAGAGGTCTTCAACAAATCATACAGATCTGCGCTGCGAAACAGCTCATTATAATAGTGGCCTTTGGTCGATGGGACATGTCTGTGTCGAAATCCAATCAGGCTATGATCATCCGTATAGTAATTGGAAGTCGTATCCCCGCCCGTAGTTACCAAAGCTTCCAGCATGTACTCAATATCGAGCGCTCCTATAAAAACTTTTGGACCTAAAACTATCGTGAATGGAGTGGATAGTTGTTCTATAGCACTGCAAATCGCGTGTGACTCCACAGCTCCAGGCAGCCAGGCGAACGCTGTCGCAGGATGAGGTATGGTTTCCAATAGAGCCGATGGCTGACGCGTAGTTGATAAATCCAACACCCGGCATTCATAATTGCTATACGTTTGTTCGTACAGATTCTCTATCCGCGTTATTTCATCCGCACAAGCATTCACTACAGGATATAGAACGGTAATCATCGCCGGAATTCCTCTGCGAAACCGTGCCTGATGGCGGGTCAAATGATAGGCATATCTCCATCTACGATGATTTTCAACCGAATGTAATTGGGCAGATACACTAAAGGTAGAATCCACACGATAATTCACCAGTTCCACCGGTATAAAGCGAATTTCACAATGTTCAGCCAGTCTCAGCCAGTAATCATAATCCTCCACCGGTTCCATTCCATAAGCTCCAACAAGCTTCGCAATCTGTGCTTTGTACATAAAAGAAACGCCAATAAGCGAGTAATCCAGCAATCTCTCTTTAGGCTGTGACTGATAATTACGCTGAGTAGCTAATTGATGTTCGTTATGAAGAAACCTTCCCTCGTTATCGATGCTTTGAAAAGAACTGTACACGATGCCTAACTCCTGTGGACCTCTAACTAGCGCCCCCCGAAGGATTTCGAGGAAACGGGGTTCATAAACATTGTCGCTGGAAACCCAACTTAGATATTGAATACTAGGCTCACTATACAAAAGATCAAAGCCGGTATTCAGTGCATGTGCTATACCCCTGTTCTGTACGTAAGAGATAACCGTTACCCTTGGATCTTCGACAATAATGGATCTCACGAGCGGTTCCATTTCAGGTGCACCATCGATCACAACAACCAGCCGAAAATTGGTAAAAGATTGGTGTAGAACAGACTGCAGAGCTTGCCGTAAGAACTCCGGCTTTTGGGTATACACAGGCATAACTACTCCTACATCCGCCATGATTTTTTACCTCTCTCTACATTGGAGTATAAAATCAGTATATTTTGATTCCTCCCATCTGACTGTGTGAATGCCCTTAAAATACTTTATTACGCCTAAAAAAGCAGCAATCGCCCTATTTCTTTCAGCTACTGCTGCTTAATGGTCTAAATATTACTATTATACAGGTATAGAAAGAGCGGTAATCTCCGTCATTTCAGATTGAAGCACCCGCTGATCGGTAACTAGATTTCCGAACTCATCCAGCCCATAAACAGAGGTGACTACTTCTGCCAAAGGATAAGGACTACTAATTTGCACCTCGTAAGCCAGATTCCCCCCAATGAAAAACTCTCTAATATCAGAACTCTTTGCAGGAACGAAATAACCTGTGACATAAAGCGGGGTAAGAGCTGGCAAGGAATATGGAACACCGAAGACTTCGACAATCATCATTGCACTCGCATTACTTGTGTTACGAACACTGACCACTACATTACTCGCTGCAGTACCAGTTGCTCTCGTATTCGTAATAAGACCTGTTGTATAAGGCATTTTCTCACTCCTCCTCTTGGTTTCTATCAACTTATTCAACAGCTAGCTTATAGTTGTGAGGCAAGAGGAGGGGTTAACACGTGGAATAATAGCCAAATAGACAGGTATACAGTTCCTTTCCCGCTTTTTTCATAACATAGATTAAAGATGAAAAAGGAGAGGTGACAATGACCAATTTCAATTTTCAGGTCACTACAGGTTTGCCACCAAAGTTTGAACCCTATGTTGCTGTGAATCTGCTTATTCCCGGGATCATGATTGCTGTAGCTGTAGACACTACAACCGGAGTTCCATTAATAGGGATGTATCGCTCGTTAGATGGCGGTGCCAACTGGTCACAAGCTTTACTGCCTCTGCCTCCAGGATTTACAGGGGCCGAAGCACCTGCTGTTGCGTACTCCTTTCCGAATACATTTGCCATTTCTGCACATGCTTTTCCAGGCGCTTCAGACGGAACAACTATATTCTATATTTCCACCAACAATGGTACTAATTTCAGCAGCCCTGTAATTGTAAGTAGCGGGTATGGAACCTACATTAATAATGACGAAACAAATATCACAATCGATGTAGGACAATCTAGCCCATATTTAGGAAATATCTATGTTTCTTACAATCATCAGTTCAATGTAGCTAACGGAGGTAACTCGACAGCTTTTCTTAGTCGATCTCGTGATAATGGAGCCACATGGGACACTCCCATCCTGCTTTCCAGTGAAGCTAATCAGGTAGAACGTCCCGATGTGGCTGTGGATTTGATAGGCAGCGTGTATGGAGCATGGATTACGACAAATCCGGAATTCCGATTTGTGATCAGAACTTCTTTGGATGGTGGAACAACGTTTGGCGCCCCTGTTCTTGTGTCCACGATCGTACCTGTGCCCATAGTCCTGCCCGTTCCCGGCTATGCTTTTCGGGTCTTAACATTTGCGAATATTTCAACCGATCGATCAGTCGGACCCTTTACCAACCGTGTGTATACCATCTGGCAGGATTTCCGCCAAGGGTACTCTGATGTATTCATGTCCATTTCAAACGACAGGGGCATGACTTGGAGCACTCCCGTTAGTATTACCGGTGCACCCGCGGGATCTCAGAACTTTTTTCCTGCGATCGATGTCGACCCTTTGACGGGCGTAGTAAATGTGATCTATTACAGCAATCAGGTTAACGGATTTTTGCTAGATGTATATGTTGCGCGATCCATTAACGGTGGACAGACATTTACCAACACTAGAATAACTAACGTTTCCTTCGATCCGAATGCTGGAGGTACAGGACCTGTAACCTTAATAGGGGATTATATTGATATCACTTCCGTTCCGCCTGGAGGATATATCGGCGTATGGACAGATACTAGTCCGGGAACACAGACTATTTTTGCGGGATATTCCGATGTAGTTATTACTTGATTGGGGCTGGCTGCCCACATCATAAAAAGTCTATTGCCGGGGATTAGGCGATAGGCTTTTTAGTGCAGGTAATGAAAAAGAAAATATTTTCATGAACTTGAACGCTGTTACGCTGAGCTTTCGCATCCGCATCATCGCCGATTCCCACTCTGGCAAGATCCATAGCATACTGGGCTTTGATATTACATATGTTCGATTTTTCAGTTAAAAAACCTTCTCTAATAAAGATCCAAAAGCATAACCAAATTCATATGTATTTCTTACCAGACTCTCCATTCCCTGAACTAATAACGTGACGCCCTTAAGCATTAGAGTAAAAATAAATATCACACCAAACATTCGAAATACTCCCATTCCTTTCTCGTGCCTCCAACGATAATTCTTGCCCATTTTAAAACACCTCATTTTGAGTATTATTATGTTAACTACGTCTCATTACGGGCTCCTATGTATTTCACATCATCCGTATAAAATCTTCTTACTAGAATACTAGATTTGGAACATTATGTATACCAATGCAGAGGTCATCGGGTGATTTCTGCCTTCTCATAAGTAAATAAGCACAAATGTTCGCATATAAAGAATAATAGTGTTAAAATAAAGTTATACTATTCCTAAACTAAAGCCTAAGGAGTCTTGCCAAATGAGTCAAAGAGTTGCCTACAATGAAGTTGCACCTGAGGGTATGAAAATCATGATGGATATGGAGATGTACACCAAAAAATCTACGATTAATCGGACTACAAGAGAACTTATCAAAATCAGAGTTTCTCAAATTAACGGATGTGCTTTCTGCATAGATATGCATACATCCGAAGCTCGTAAAATGGGTGAAATCGAACAACGAATTTATTGTTTAAATGTTTGGGAGGAATGTACTTTTTATACACCTGAAGAGAAGGTTGCTCTCGAACTATCTGAGCATATTACGCTAATCCCTTCCAAAAGAGTTCCTGATGAGCTATATAAACGAGTACGTGAACAATACGATGAGAAACAATATATTGATCTTGTACTGGTCATTAATCAAATCAACAGTTGGAACAGAATTTCTATTGCAATGGGAAATACACCCGCAGAACAATAATTACCCTCAAAGAACACCTTAGGGTGTTTTTTTTATTCTCCGCTCCGCACGTTCCACGGCTCCGTTGATATATAGATCATCACATTAACATGCCCTGCCAGTATTATCACTAGCAAGGCATTTTTTCATGCGATCGCGTTGGGTTAGTTCAATAACAATTGCTGATTTTAGTACTCTCTTTTATTTCCCTTCTTTACGTATTCCCACTCAACCTCAACATTTTTCCTAACCCTTTGCAAGAGTTGAAACAATACTTCCGTTTCTTTTTCAGATAATCCTGCTAACGCAACCAAATCGGTATGTTCCCCTTCTCTCTTCAGAAAAGAATAGGCTTGTTTACCTTTTTCAGTTGTGAATAACCTTTTTATTTTTTTGTTCGTTTCATCGTCTTTCTTTTCAATAAAACCTTGGATTTCAAGTTTCTGAATCGCACGCGCTGCTGTTGTTCGGTCCACCTTTATCATTTCCGACAGCTTTTCTTGAATAATACCTGGATTCTCATATATCCGGACCAGATATAAATACTGCCCCTTTGTAAGCTCTAATTCCTTGAACTCTATATTACTTATGGAATCTAATGCCCTCGCTATCATTCCAACTTCACGAAGTATCTCCTTCATTCAATCACCTACCAGTTCCAATAATGTTGTATTTACAACAATATTGATTATATATATACTTATAATTGTCGTTAATTCATTATGACGTTTTTCCTAAAAAAAACAAATACAGAATGGAGTAAGCAAGAATGAATCTTAAAAGAATTACACTAATCGAGGAACTTGAAGCTGCATTTTCAATAAGAAAAAAAGTATTTGTTGAGGAACAAGGCGTACCCCTTAATGATGAATTTGATGAATTCGATACGCTGAATGGAGAATGTGAGCATGTTCTCGCCTATTATGATGGGCAACCAGTTGCCACAGGAAGGATCCGCTTTCTTGATGGATTAGGTAAGTTAGAGCGTATTTGCATCCTAGAACCTTATCGTAAATTTGGAATTGGGAAAAAAATTTTTTCTGCATTAGAAGAGATCGTGGTTGAAAAGGGGCATCAAAAGGTTAAATTGCACGGGCAAACTCAGGCAGAGGGGTTCTATAAGAAACTTGGTTATCGGGCTTCATCTACTGAATTTATGGAGGATGGCATCCCTCATCTTTTAATGATTAAAGATCTTTCTGCTTCAATAGAATGAAGAAGTTTAGTGTAACTACGTTTTCCATTTTCACTTGCGGAATTTTCATCTTAACCCTAGGCGTTTCACTAACAATAATCTCCGATCTTGGAGCGTCACCTTTTGATGCACTTTTAGTCGGTCTATCCCAAAATGTCGGTCTTACAGTAGGCAGTTGGGAAGTGCTGATCGCATGCCTATTGATTGGATGTAATTCATGTTTATCCAAGCAAAGACCAGAATTATTAGGGTTGGTAACTGCATTTATAGCAGGCATTGGTATCGATATGTGGCTTTTTTTGTTAAACAATCTGATCGAGCCTAATCTGTGGATCAGTAAAATCGCCTTTTATGGTTTAGGCTTAATCGCAATTGGATTAGGTACATCCATTTATTTGTACGCAAATTTCGCACCGATTCCAGTGGACCGACTAACATTAGTACTGCAAACGATAACTAGGCTTAGTATACTATTTACTAAAACAATCATTTATCTGGTTTTCTTATTTGCCGCCATTATTTTCAATGGGCCTATTGGGATTGGCACTCTACTTACCATTTGTTTAGGCGGCTTAATTCTTAATTACTTTATGCCACTTATACAGAAAGCCTTGGACCGATTGCTACAACATACAACAGCGGACTCCGCTAAAGAAATATGATATATAGAGCAAACCATAATCTTATCATTGGGAGTGAATAATATGGAGTTTAGAATCGATAACTTAACCGGAACCGAAATCATAGCATTGATCAGTGAACATCTGCAGAGCATGTTTGAGCAATCCCCGCCAGAGAGTGTACATGCGTTGAATTTAGATAAATTAAAAACACCTGAAATTACCTTCTGGAGCGCCTGGGAGCAGGGCGAACTCTTAGGTTGCGGTGCTCTTAAAGACCTGGGTAGCCATCATGGTGAAATCAAATCCATGCGTACTTCTACCAAGCATCTTAGGAAGGGCATTGCATCTAAAATGCTTGCCCATATCATTAAGGAAGCTAAGCAACAAGGCTATCGGCGGCTGAGCTTAGAAACCGGATCCACTGAAGGGTTCGAAGCAGCTAGAAAATTATATGAACAATATGGATTTGAATACTGCAGTCCGTTTGCAGATTACATTGAAGACCCCTATAGTGTTTTTATGACGAAAGAATTATAAGCACTATGGAGATGCTAATTTGACTACTAATCAATGGATACCGATTCTCGCAGCGTTCATCGGAGCCTCTTGCTGCTGGATCGCGCTCTTTAATAAGCGTAAGAACAAATAGAATCGCAGATAAAAAAAGACTCCCAAATGGGAGCCTAAACGTTGACACATTTTTTTTTGGAATATCTTTCATTCGAGGACTAAATATAAAACATGTAATTGTCAGCCAAACTCTCTTCTTTGTAGTTAATCAAATCATAAAGTGTTGTGGAATCCAGCACATCGGCAATGCTGTCACGAATACGCAACCATAAATCCCGTTTCGCTGCATCGTCCTCTTCCGTGAAGTCTACAGGAGAGATAGGGCCCTCCAGCACACGGATGATATCACCGGCAGTGATAGCGTTCGCCTCACGCGACAAAATGTATCCGCCATATGCTCCACGAATACTTTTTACAAGCCCTGCATTGCGCAGAGGAGCAATTAGTTGCTCCAGATAATGCTCGGAAAGACCATTTTTCTCAGCGATACTCTTAAGTGAAGTTGGTCCTTCACCAAATTTCAGTGCAAGCTCCATCATAATTGTTAGTCCGTAACGACCTTTGGTTGATATTTTCAAAGGGGCACCTCTTTCAGTTTAATGTCTGATTATTGTATACTATTGATTCGGCAAGTCATTTTGATTGTCATATCAAGGTATTCCGATAATTACTCTCAGTTTATGTTATCATATCCGAAGTCACAAATGAAATGGTAAACGAAACATTTTACGAGAATGTTCACCCCAGGTGGACATTTTGTTGTTTCCAGTCTCTTATTTCAGAGGTTTAGAGTAGACAGGTATGTTATAATACATTTTGAGCCGGGTGTTCCATGAATGACCGGTATTTTGGGTACAGAAATGGTGATTACGATGACAAAAGCAAAACAAGACACCCGTGTCGTCGTCGGCATGTCCGGAGGGGTCGATTCCTCCGTCACGGCGCTTCTGCTCAAGCAGCAGGGCTATGACGTCATCGGCATCTTCATGAAGAACTGGGACGATACCGACGAATTCGGAGTATGTACGGCCGAAAGCGATGCAGAGGATGTTCGCCGCGTATGCGAGCAGATTGATATTCCTTACTATACCGTTAATTTCGAGAAGGAATACTTTGATAAGGTATTTTCTTATTTTCTCGATGAATATAAGGCCGGCCGGACGCCAAATCCTGACGTCATGTGCAACCGCGAGATTAAGTTTGGAGAATTTTTGAACAAAGCTCTTCAGCTTGGTGCCGATTATGTCGCAACTGGACATTACGCACGTGTTATAGAAGAAGATGGTGTGTACAAGCTGCTCCGCGGCGTAGACAACAATAAGGATCAAACCTATTTCCTGAATGCACTGGGGCAACATCAACTCTCTAAAACAATGTTCCCTATTGGACATCTGCCGAAACCTGAAGTGCGGAGAATTGCTGAAGAAGCAGGACTTTACACTGCCAAGAAAAAAGATAGCACAGGCGTCTGCTTTATCGGCGAGCGCAACTTCCGCGAATTCCTCAGTCAATATCTCCCGGCACAAGCTGGCGATATGGTTGACATAGTAACTGGAGAGATCAAAGGCCGCCACGACGGACTTATGTATTACACGTTAGGCCAACGCCAAGGCCTTGGTATTGGTGGCTCTGGCAACGGCGAACCGTGGTTTGTAGCTGAGAAAGACCTTAGCCGCAACATTCTTTATGTAGTACAAGGAGACAAGCACCATAGCCTGTACTCTACTAGCCTGATTGCTTCCGGTGTTAACTGGATTGACGGTCAAGAGCTTGGGCAAGAGCCGCTGAAATGCACCGCCAAGTTCCGGTATCGCCAGCCAGATCAAGGCGTGACCCTTACAGCGCGTGAAGATGGAACAATAAATGTAGCCTTTGATGTTCCACAAAAAGCTATCACACCTGGTCAAGCCGTTGTCTTCTATCTCGGCGAGCAATGTCTCGGCGGCGGAACGATAGAATACGCGCAGAAGGTTGTTCCTTCAGCACAAGTGTGAATGTAAGCCAAGCTTCTATAAAAGCCTATCTACAAGTAATCGTAGTAACTCACAATATCTAACTAACATACCAAAAGCACGAAATAGTTGTATTTAATACAGCTATTTCGTGCTTTTTTATTTCTTTTTGGGTTTTAGTTGTATATTGTACAGTTAAACTGAGCTTATACCTCAATAAATACCCATATACTGATAAATAGTTGTATGAAGTGCAACTAAATTACGTTGGCGCGGCTAGGGTGTATTTTAGTTGTAGGAAATACAATTAAAATGGATATGAAGCCACATTTAGTCGCAGTCGCTAACTAGCCAATTACTAAAAAAAGCCCCAGCCAAATGGCTAGGGCTTCCCTTATTTAGACTTTAAGGCTCAAGTCCCCATGCTAGATCACCATTCAAATACAACAGCACATGATTCCATTCCGTGTACGATGTTTTGGCAGGATCATAAGAGTAGTCTCCAACCTCGTTGTAATTGCTCCAATCCGTTTTGTTGACCCGGATCTGGATATCACCCGTGTTGGCTCCCGGTGCAAGACTGCCTGCACCTGCGCCGAAGGAGATTTCTAAATAATAATCCGCTCCAGTTTTGGCAGGGTCCACCTTCACGAATGTTCCCTGTATATTACTTCCACCGATGTTAGCATAGTCAACATTAAATTGTTGAGGTTTATCGCCATCAATCGTGTAATAATACCGCAGCTTTACATCGCTAAGCGCTACAGCCGTATCCCCATTGTTAACAATTTGCAGCTGCGGGCGGAACTGAATATCTCCCGGATTGGTATCACTTGTCCGGTATTTCACCAGCAAATCTCCTTGTACCGGAATCGGCACATCAATAGGCTTGGCGTGAACCTCAAGCGAATTTGGGCTCTCTCCAACCACGTTGGAAGCACTAACTACGTAGTAGTAATCCGTACCGTTAACCACTGAAGCGTCATTGTAAGTCGCCTGAGTGACAACAGCCACATCGCTGTAAGGGCCACCAGTTGTCGCAGCTCTTTTCACAGTGTAGCTAGTAGCTCCAGTTACGTTGTTCCAACTAAGATCTACAACTTTGTTACCAGCGACCACACTTGGTTTGGAAGGTGCTTTTGGAGCTACTGGCTCAGTAGGCACACTGCTGTTGATCAGTCGATCGTATTCAGCATAAGCAGTTGCCATATCTACTTGCGACCAGAAGCGATGGTAGGTAAATTCAGGGGCTCCATTGTCCCAAGTTTTAGTCACTTTATTAAAAGAAGTATTGTATTTGTCCAGCAAATATTGCCACTTGGAGTCATTCACGATATTTGGACGGATATCGGTATAGCTTGCGTATACCCCGTTTCCGCCTTTAGCTGGATCGGAAGGCACTGTAGATGAACCAGGGATCGTATTTCCTTGGCCGAATGTACCTGTCCAACCGCTTGGGAAATAGACTTCTTTAGTGAAATAGCGAGAATAATCTCCACGGCTTTCGGTAGTTGCAATACCAACTCCATCGTTATAACCCCATGCCGTGTCTAACAAAGATTTAGCCAGTACCTGAGCCTCTCCTCCCAGAGTACTGTAGCTGCCATGTTCAGCTTTGGTGCCAGCCGCATAGAAGGTAAGTGCCTTAATATAGCTGCCCAGTACACCTGTATCTTGGCTTGGACTCTTAGTTACGGCTTTCAGGTTACTGTTTGCTGCAGAACCACTGAAGCCATTCCACGTATTAGGTTGTCCTGTCCATTCCACATTACCTGGAATCCAGAACTCTCCTGGTGCAGAGACTGTTGCCACTTGTGGGTTGTCTCCTCCAAGAATTCGATTACCTTGACTGTTCAGGTAGTAACCTTCAGCATCCGTAACTGGACGTTTGTTGGCAAAGGCATAATCTTTAGACCAATCTACCCAATTTTCTATAACTTGTTTTGCCATTTGAAAGTTTTCAGATGTAGTGTCTCCGTTAGAAGCAAGGATATAGTACAGCTCTGCTACCCGCTCCACACTCCATGCCTGCATCCCGAACCAGTTATTGGATGGAGGATCGTGGTAGACTGGAGCTTCGTCATATGCCATGCCATAAAAAGTACTGGTTCCGGCTGGATAAGCCTTGTAGGCGCCTTGATAACTATTGGTCGCTCCTCCGGCAATTGCCCCTTCAGAGGACTGCAGCCAAGTATAGAATTCCAATTGACGTTTCAGAGAATTTTCCCAATCCTGTCCAGCTGTAGCTGATGACGGGATCAGACCACCATCCGAATCAGAAAGTGCGTAGGCAGCCACGACATTCTGATACCCTTGGTGGGCATGGCTCGCCCCGATTCTCCAAGCCCAGTTTCCTGTAGCTCCAATTCCACCGCCCCATGCGGTATACCAAGCCAGAAGATATTGATTGGAATCTTTGCCAGTCCCGGCATCAGGTGTGCCGTCAGTAGCTGCACTTCCTACTTTTTGGAAGTATTTATCATACATACCGTACCGCAGGAAATCGCCCATTTTCTTAGCTTTATTCAAATACACTGTATTGTTGTAGCCGAGCTCTTTAGCCCAGTACATTGCTTGTACTGCCCGTGCATCGGCATCTGTAGCATTCGTGTAACGCCATTGAGCGGAAGGCACGTTAGCTTCTTTTGTGAACAGGCTCATGAAGCCTTCGTTTGCTTTTCCGAACGTTTTGTCATCTTGAGACGGGTGAGGGACCGCCTCCCAAACGGACTCTTGTTCACCCCGTTGGAATGTATTCACATAAGCGGCTGTATGCGTAGGATTCAGCAAGTTGCCGAAGCCGTACCAGTTGTCCACGTCTACCAGCCAGTGCATCAAGTAGGTCTGGTTGTTGCCATACGTCGCCTTCAATTCAGCATCTAGCGGATCTTTACCTGCTGCATACTGGCCACCTAGCTGACTTGGATACTGATCCGGCTGAGCATGCTCCGCTGCATACGTAGCCGGGCTGTTCGGATTGTAATAACTCATGGTTGGCTGTTCTTCCTTGCCATCACCTTCGTTAATAGGGATGATATACTTCTCCATGTTGTCCCAAGCTGATTCCAGCTTAGTCCAGTCCCCTGTGTGATAACCATAGAGTACCTCAAGCCACATCCAATAACTGTAAGCTTCTGAGGTCGTCATATGTCCGTAATCAGGGGCTTCACTCATCAAGGTCTCTACCGCATGATAAGGTACTCCTTCAGCAGAGAAATAACCATTTGCGGGGTCTTTTAGCTGCGCATATAATTGCAGAAATCGCGTCTGCTCCGTAGTAGAAGCGTGAGCAGTCTGAGGTCTAAAATTAAATAGACCGGTCATGAGTGAGAGAAACAGGACTGCGGCCATCATTACAGAAACAGGCTTCTTTATTAAGCTCAATTTCATCATCTTAGGCAAGCTCCCTCTCTTGGATATATTTATGGTTCTAAGCCCCATACAAGTGTTTCACCTTGATAAAGTGTAACTTTATTCCAATCGGCAAATGTCTGCTGAACCGCGCTGTAGGAATAATCATCCGTTTCATTGTAAGCCGTCCAGTCCGTCTTATTGGTGCGAGCCTGAATCTCGCCGCTATCTCCACCAGGCGCTACGCTTCCAGCCCCTGCACCAAAAGAAATCTCCAGATAATAATCCGCGCCCGTACTGGCGGGATTCAGCTTAACAAAACTGCCGCTTAAATTACCACTGCCCACTACAGCATAATCACAATGAAACTGTTGTGGTTTATCCCCATCCACAGTGAAATAATAACGCAGCTTCAAGCCGCTAAGTGCCACAGACTCGGTTCCTGTATTCATAATTCGGAACTGAGGGCGCAGCTGTCCATCACTGGCATTCGTATCATTCGTACGATATTGCACCTTCAAATTCCCCGTTGTGGGCTGTGTTGGTTCTTGGGGTTTGGCACTAACCTGTATAGATGGCAAGCTCTCCCCTACACTATTCGTGGCAGTGATCACATAATAATAAGTGGTTCCGTTCACCCGTCCACTATCCATGTAATCCGTTCCCATGACATTCTCAAGCACCGTATACGGGCCTCCACTCACTTCACTGCGTTTAACGGTATATTCACTAACCCCGCTAATGGCATTCCAAGTCAAATGGACAGTCCCATTACCTGCTACTGCCTGAACATTAGTCGGACGTGCAGGGACTTGAGGTTCTCCAGGTTGTCCACCACCCGCTGGAAGTTCTCCATACATGTGCACACCTGCATCAAACACCGGAATGTTCGCTGTTTTTACAGGAGTTGCTCCTTGAGCTGCCACACCTTGGAATGAATAATCATTAGCATTATTCCAGAAGTTAGTGTTCAGCGGGGCTGCAATTCGGAATTGAATCTCCTTACGATGAGCAGATTGTCCACCCGGATAAATCAAAGTACCTGTAAAATCAACCTTAGTATAGTAGATATGGTTAGCTGCATCGTAAGGCTGAAGTGCAGACACCGTTCCACCCTGATTGTAGCCTCCCGCCGTAACCGTAATATCCTCAGGAGCATAACCAGCCGCTATCGCTTCACTAAGATCCACATAGTAGTTAAAAGACATCTCTTTACTGGCCCGTGCCGGCCAGCCCGTACGGTTATTCAGCAATGCTCGAATCTCTACGAAGTTGCTGCCACTAGCATTCACAGAGGCTTCGACAAACATCTCATCTTCACGTGTCTCTGCAGGTGGAAATTGTGCAAGCGGCTGTTGCCCTTGTCCATGCAGCAGCACCATTTTTGCAATAGCTCCTGTAAAAGCTGCATTGTAATCGGTTGCAACTTCATTCGAGACATAATCGTTAATGGAGTCGGTGTAGCTGTCTGTTTTGGACGGGCCTCCAACTAGCGCTCCGTACAAGACATGGCGATGATTTACCGGAACGGTCTGACTATCATTCCATGATCCATGTGAGGTTCGATGATGGGGATGCTGAGGAGAATTATTACCATAACCGATAACATAACTGCTGTTTCGTGGATTGTCGCCAAGCATATACGTAATTTGTCTCTCCGCGAAAGAACGCGCCGTATCTTTCTTCACCGGATCGCTCACCCAGTCCGAGTAAACGAAGGCTATAAAAGCCTGATTGGCTGCATAACGCAATGCGCCCCATTGATCCAGATGGGCTAGTCCGCCAGGTGTATAGGCAACACGGTCACTTGTTCCACCCACTCCAGTCGTCCAATACTGCATATTCCGTTCAGTGGATTGAATGAACTTGGTCTGCCCGGTGATTCGTGCCAACAGTAATTGAGCGCCATAATGCTTGTCGTCCCAAGACTGCGTCCACTGATAACCCCAGTTTCCAGCCTGATTCGTTCCCCATTGATCACTTGCTGCAATAGCCTTATTGAGATACTGCTGATCGTTAGTCGCCAAATACAACCAGACAGCCCCCCAGCTCAATTCATCCGCATAACCGCTCCAAGAATTATAATATTGTTTGGCATCGGTAATGCTATCGGAATAGGAGCCGCGGTAAGTGTCAGCAAAATTATAAAGCTGTTTAGCATGCAGCAGCAGCTTGTCCGCATATACGGCATCCGTATCCCTGAAAATAATGGATGCTGAAGCTAACGCTGCAGCTGTTTCTGCGGCAAGATCTGATCCGGGATGAGTGGCATCAATTTTGTAGGAAGGTCTCTGCATCTGCATGACTTCTGCGGGTCCCCACCAATTATGATCGGTTGTTCCGTTACCAACTTGTCCCCACAGCTCGTTAGGAGCAGTATGAGCTTTTACAAAATAATCGGTTGCCCAGCGAATATTGTCTAATATTTCCTCCAGCTGCCCAGACCCCTCATATCCTTGCTTGTACTCATAAACCGACCACGCCAGCATCGTCGTAGAATAAGCCATAGGCAGACCGAATTTAACGTGATCACCGGCATCATACCAACCACCAGTCAGATCATGTCCCACATCCGCCCCGTCCAAAAGACCGGAATCGCCCCGCCATTCCACCCGATTGTTATCTGGCAATTCACCAGACCGCTGGGTTTCGTAGAAATAAATAGATTTTTGAAGAACCTCCGCATAGTTATAGTCTCCGGCCGCCGCCTCTGCTATCGCCGGTTGAAATGCAGCATTTGAACAAAATGTAAGCGTAAACAACAAACTGATCACCAGTCCTTGTTTCCTATACCTCTTGATCATTTCTACTGCCCCTCTCTTCAGTGAATGCCACAAGAAAGATTACACCTCAGTCCCGTAACACCTCCCTCACTTGAATCAGGTACCCGTCATTGCGATCATCCACTCACCTCTCTCTAAGAGCTATATTTAAGCGAAAGTTTCGCTCTCACCCAAAATATACCATATATTTCATTAAAACACTATATTTTTACAGTAAATAATGCACAAAATATAGGAATTATTGTTAATTTAATGAAAAATAAAAAACAGCAGCTCAGGATCTCTCCTTGAACTGCTGTTCATTAATACCCTCTTACTGAGCTACCGCAGCTTTATCTGCAGAAACCGCAATGTCGTTATAATAGATTTCAACTCCATCACCAACAGCCCAATAATTCAGGACGCGGTTATTAACTGGCACTATTACAGCACGATAAAGTGTTGGGAATACTGGAATCTCATCAACCATAAATTGTTGCCACTCTTTATAGATTTCTTTACGTTTGTCTACATCAAATGCAGCCTCGGAGATCCCTTCGGCGAGCAAACGATCGTTCTCTGCACTCGAGTAACGCGGGAAGTTATAGATTGCATCTTTGCCATACAGACCTGATGGGTCAACGTCAATCCCTACACCCCAAGCGCCTTGGTACACATCAACAGTAGGATCATCCTCACCATTTTGACCTATGCGATCATAGAAGGTATTAAACTCTACCATTTCCAAAGTTACATTCAGACCAATCGCTTTCCAGGATTGTACATAATATTGAGCCAGCGGCTCAGCAATGTCTCCACCAGTCATCGAAATGAAATTAATCTTCAGCTCGCTGCCATCTGGATTCGTTCTAAATTCACCGTTTAGTTTGTAACCAGCGTCATCCAGGATCTTCTTAGCTGCTTCTGGATCATAAGCTACACCTGGATTGGAAGCATCATGGAATTCAGGATGGGAAGGTGGGATCAACGTAGTCGCATTCCAGCGAAGTCCATTATAAAACTTCTTACCGACAGTATCATTATCTACAGCAGCCCACATGGCTTTACGCAGATTTACATCCGCCATTTTAGCTTTAGGATCTGTTGCAACAACTTTTTTCTCTGCATCCCATTTACCAAGCTTAAAGCCTATATACGTATAAGCACGATCAACCGCACCCAGGAATTCAACGTTTGACATCTTTGCATTATCCGGGAATTGATCAATAGGGAAGGAATCCACCAAGTCAACTCCGCCAGATTTCAGTTCTTGTACAATCGTTGTTGGGTTGATAACCTTCAAAATTACTTTATCCAGTTTTGGGGCTCCGCGCCAGTAATCTTCATTCTTAACAAATACTACAGACTCACCAGGAACGATGCTCTCTACTTTAAAAGCTCCGAAGCCAATTGGCTTTTGGCGGACTTCAGGGGAAGAGGAGATTTTGGCAACATCCATGCCGCCAAAGATATGTTTGGCTAATGGATAAATCCATACGCTACCCGTTAACAAGGAAGGTGTAGATTGCTTATAAGTAATCTGCAGTTTCTTATCACCCAGCACTTTAATCCCGGATATGGTCTTGGCTTTACCGGAATGGTACTCATCCATGCCTTCAATATTAGTGAAGTCAGAACCATAACGAGGACCATCATAAGCAGGATTACCAATAACTTCATGGGCGAACAACCAGTCTTCAGCCGTTACTGGCTTACCATCCTGCCAGTTTACATTGTCGCGAATCGTAAAGGTAAAGGTCCGTCCATCTTCTGCAACTTCATAAGTAGCCGCACCATCATTAGTATATACATAGTCTTTATCCCAAGTTAACAAACCTTCATCAAACCAGTTCAGAACTTGAGCATCTGGATCTCCAGAATAGAAGTTCCAGTTCAAAGTACCTTCAAATGGACTATCGGAAACAAGTCCAAATGTAATTGTCCCTCCGTCAATAGCTTCACCTTGGTTAGTCTTAACGTTACTAAAATCTTTAATGTTATAAAGTCCGTCTTCTGCCTCAGGCGCGGCCGTTGCTTCTGCAGTTGCCGCAGGTGCGCTGGCGCTAGGAGCTGCTGTTGATTCAGCCGCTTCGTTGTTGTTCTTGGAGCCGCAAGCCGCAAGAGCGAACAACATTACAAACATTAATGAAACTAGTAAAGCTTTTGAACGAATGGCTTTTCTCATTTAATCATTTCCTCCCTTATTATCCTTTTCTTTGTCTTGCGTCGGTCGCACGTTTAAGCGCTTGACCCACATTATTTATACTCAACATCAATACCAGGATCAGCAATGATGCGGGTAACCAGATCCACCATCTGAACTCAAGGGTCTGCGGATTTCTCGCATAGCTTACTAGAGTACCCAGACTGGGTGTACTTTCTGGAAAACCAAAACCTAGAAAGGATAGGCCTGATTCCAATCCAATATTAGCTGCCAGATTCAAGGTCATCGTTACGATAATGATAGAGCTTAAGTTCGGCAGAACTTGCGTGAACATAATTTTTAGATTGGAGGAGCCTAGGGTCTTAGATGCCTGAACATAATCCAATTCCTTCTCTTGCAATGTCTTGGAACGAATTAGCCTGGCAATCCCCATCCAAAGAAATGCTGTCATGATAAAGGAGAAGGTCAATGTATTGTACTTAGGAACTGCGCTGACAAAAGCTATAACAATCATTAGAAAAGGTAGAATCATGAAGAAATCCACAATACGCATCGCGACATTATCTACCGTTCCCCCAAAGTAACCTGAGACTAAACCTACCAGAATACCGATAATTCCCGTAAAAAAAGTAACCATAAAGGCAATAGACATGGAATTTCGTGTTCCTATAATTAATTGACCGAATACATCCCGTCCTCCATAATCAGTCCCCAGCCAATGCACAGCCGAAGGCTTCTCATATAGGGCGAACAAGTCAACCGTGACAATTTCTTTCTGATCTAAAAATAAGGAGATCCCATATACAGCAGCAATAATCGTAAATAGGAAAATCAATGAGATCAGTGCCAGCTTATCCCGCACCATCTCCCGCCAAACAATTTTGAAGCCCGATGGACTTTTATCAGTTTCCTGCAGCAGAGCTATCTCTGCGCTCGTCTTTGCCATTTCATTCACCCCAAAGTGTTCATCTTCTTATTTAATCCGGATACGAGGATCTACGATACTTAAAATAATGTCTGATAACAACGCACCGACGATGGAAGCAACCCCATACAGAAGAACAAGAGCTGTTACCACGCTGAAATCCCGAATCGTTATCGAACTTAGAAACAGCAAACCCATTCCTGGATAGCTGAAGATCGTTTCAACGAACACCGTACCACCGATTAGTCCAGTGATCTCATATCCAAAAAATGCAGCGATCGGCAGCAAGGAGTTTCTCAAAATATGACGATTGTATACGCGTGACTCCGAAGCCCCTTTAGCTCTAGCAGTGAGAATGAAATCTTTTTGCTTCGTATCAATGATCTCATTTCTCAGATATTGTACAGTCCCAACCGTTGCAATTAGCGCCATAGATAGCGCAGGCAGAAGCAGATGATAGAATTTACTCCAGAAGTGACTTAGTGTACCTGGAACTTCCCCGGGACTGACACTGCCGCTGGTAGGAAACCAATGAAAATGAAACCCGAAAACCCATACCATTAAGAGTGCAAATATAAACAACGGTGCAGCAAATCCAATATAGGTATAGCCAGTTATCAAGCGATCCAGCCACGAATCGTTATAACGTCCGCTGGTAATACCAAGCGGGATAGCAATAAGGTATGTAAGAATCAGCGTAACAATGGCCAGCCAAAGGGTATTCATCAGGCGTTGACCGATTAGCTCTGAGACCGGCATTTTGAAACGGAAGGACTGGCCGAAATCCCCTTGTATCGCTTTAGTGATCCAATCCCAGTACTGGATGTACCATGGATCATTTAAACCGAGCTTTTCTCTCATCGCATCAATGGCCGCCGGGTCAATATTCGGATCAAGCATTCCTGAAAGTGCGTCACCAGGCATCGCCTTCGCCATAAGAAAAACAAGAATACTTAATAGAACTACTTGAGGGATCATTATAAGAATTCTACGAACGATAATCTTCCACATATTCTCAACCTTTCTCAGGCAAGGCTACCAGATGAGTCTCGGAAATTGATTTTAATGGATAAGCCATGCCTTCTTCATCAAAATAATTCCGGTGCGCTTGTTCATATTCCTTGCTTACTGATTTTCTAAACTCCGTCTGCTTTTCTCTCTGTTTCGGATCAATATCAGGAATGGCGGCAATGAGTCGTTTGGTATAAATATGCTGAGGATTGTCAAAAATATCTTTAGCAGTCCCTTGCTCCACATGTCGTCCTTTATACATAATCCCTATGTGATCGCACATATGCCTGATGATCCCGAGATCATGACTGATAAATAGAAAAGTAAGATTCAGCTCTTTTTGAATGTCCTGCATGAAGTTAAGCACTTGTGCCTGTACTGAGACATCTAGCGCAGATACCGGCTCGTCAGCAATAATAAGCTTTGGCTTGAGTGCAATTGCTCTGGCAATTCCGATCCGCTGCCGCTGGCCGCCAGAAAATTCATGCGGATATTTCAGGATGTTCTCAGGACTTAAGCCTACCTGTAAAAGCAATTCCTGCACCCGGCGTTTTTCTTCCCCTGGAGACATTTTTTCGAAATTACGCAACGGTTCTGCAATAATATCGAGTACACGCTTCTTAGGATTTAAGGAAGAGTACGGATCCTGAAAGATCATCTGAATGTCTTTGCGGACATTTCTTTGCTTACGTACACCCCTCAAGGCCAAATCTTGCCCTTCAAAAATCACGCTGCCGCTAGTAATAGAATTAAGACCTATAATCGCGCGACCCGTTGTCGTCTTCCCGGAACCAGATTCACCAACCAGACCATAGGTTTGCCCAGCTTCAATGGTAAAATTAACATTATCGACAGCCTTAACTACGCCAACTTCCCTTCGAAAAACACCGCCGTGGATTGGAAAATGTACTGCTAAATTTTTAACCTCAAGAAGTCCCATTGTGGATTGCCTCCTCGTTAGTATCAGGGAAATGGAAATTGTTATAACAGGTGCAGCGAACGAAATGTCCGGGTGCGACTTCATGCAGCTGTGGGTTCTCCTCATGCTCCGATTCAGGAATCCAAGGCGTCCGTGCCGAGAAACGGCAGCCCTTACGCGGAAGGTTTTGCAGTGGTGGAACAATCCCCTGAATCACATGCAATCTGGATTTCTCTTCTTTTGCCGTTGGAATGGAGTTTAATAAGGATCTCGTATACGGATGTTTCGGATTAGACGTCAACGTAAAAATATCTGCGATTTCGACGATTTGTCCGGCATACATCACCGCAACACGGTCAGCCATTTCGCTTACAACCCCTAAGTCATGAGTGATTAAGATAATGCCTGCTTCCATATCGTTTTTTAATTTTTTAATAAGTTCAAGGATTTGTAATTGGATAGTCACATCTAGTGCTGTAGTAGGTTCGTCGGCGATCAAAAGCTTGGGTCCATTGGCTATCGCAATGGCGATAACCACCCGCTGCCTCATGCCACCGGATAATTCGTGGGGGTACTGCTGATATGTATGCTCGGGACGGGAAATTCCAACCTTGGTCAAAAGATCAATGACCTTCTCTTTTCTCTGTTTCTTAGAAAGCTTGGAATCGTGTAGGATAAGTACTTCTTCAATCTGTGAGCCGATGATCATTAGCGGGTTTAAAGCGGATAAAGGATCTTGAAAAATCATAGACATTTCTTGGCCGCGCAGCTTGTTTAGTGCAGCAGGAGACATGGTAACGATGTCCTGGCCCTTGTATTTGATTTGTCCGTCAATTTTGGCTCTGGTGTGCAGCCCCATAATTGAAAAGGCGAGCGCACTTTTTCCTGAACCAGACTCTCCAACGATAGCCAGAATTTCATTTTTGCGAACAGACAGGGTAACATCATCAACCGCAGCATAATAGTCGTCTGCAATTCTGAACGATGTCGACAAATTTTTGATTTCTAGTAGTTCTTCGCCCATATTCATCACCCTAACGACAAGGATTTCAAAATTAACACAATGAAAATATTATGTAAATTTTGATATAAATAGTGTTGATTTTCATGAAACATTTTGAAATAACCAATGTGATGATAATTAACACCATTAAGAATACTACCAGTAGTTCAATCGGAAATAAAAATGAACATCTCGTAACTTTGTAGTTCATTTTAATTAACTTATGGTAAATTATCAATCTTTTCCTATAAAAAATTTTCAATCGATGTGATCAAAAGTAACGTAGGCAACAAAAAAACGGCTCTAGGCCGCCTTTTTTCGGGAATTATTTAGTTCGTCTGAAAGTTAAAATCTTTTGCTTTCCAGCATGAAATTGGAAGGTATTACAGTCGCTAGCTGGGTTACTGCTCCCGCCGAAGCTTTTGATTATGACGAATCTTAATCTCGTTGCCTTGCTCAGTTGCTTGATAAAAAACACGCTGAGAAATCTCCTTAGGCAAATACTCCTGCTTTACATAATGCCCCGGAAAATTGTGCGGATATTGATATCCTTCATGCCCTAACGCAGTTGCGCCTTTATAGTGCGTATCACGCAGATGCAGCGGTACCTCCGCTGATTTGATCTCATCCATACTTGCCATTGCATTGGAAATAGCCATAACCACAGCATTAGACTTCGGACTCTCCACGGCAAAAAGAATAGCTTGGGCAATGTTCAGCTTCGCCTCTGGCCAACCATTGTTTCGATAAGCATCCAGCGCACTCACCGCTTGAACCATAGCTTGGGGATTAGCCAGGCCGATATCCTCACTGCTGGCTGCAATCAGGCGCCGAATAAAAGTCATAGGGTCCATTCCAAGCTTTTCTACCGCATACAGAAACCAAAACAACGCGGCGTCGCTGGAACCGCGGATACTTTTATGAAAAGCGGATAGCACATCATACTGCGTCGATTCATCAGCCTTCACAATGGGGCGCCGAATGGATTCCTCCGCCACCTCCAGCGTAATATGAACACTTCCATCAACTTGCGGCGCGGTAGTCAGGGCTGCCAGCTCCAGCGCATTTAGTGCCCGGCGAATGTCTCCATTAGCCATAGTTGCAATATGCAACAAAGCCTCTTCATCGACCTGAAGCTCCATAAATCCAAGACCTTTATCTTTGTCCGCCAAGGCTCTGCGCATCGCGATCAGACTGTGTTCACTCGTTAATGCCTCCAGCTGAAATAAGGTGGAGCGGCTCATAAGCGCCCCATTAACATAATGGAACGGGTTCTCTGTAGTCGCTCCAATGAAGGTGATGGTCCCTTTTTCTACCGCTGGCAAAAGCGCATCCTGGCGTGAGCTATTAAATCGATGCACCTCGTCCAGGAACAGGATCGTCTTTGTGCCGTACAATGTTTGATTGTTCTGAGCTCGCTCAATAACCTCCCGTACATCCTTCACGGTAGCTTCCACCGCATTCAGACGTACGAATTCCCCTTGTGTGTGATGAGAAATAATATGCGCGAGTGTCGTCTTACCGCATCCCGGGGGACCATAGAGCAAAATCGAAGAGACTTGATCCGCCTCAATCGCTCTTCGCAGCAGCTTCCCCCGACCTATGATATGCTCTTGACCAATATATTCATCAAGATTCTCCGGTCTCATCCGGTCCGCAAGCAGCCGTCCGCCCCCGGTGTCCTCTCCGAAAGAAAATAAATCCATAACTCCACTTCCTTGCTATATTCTTGTAAAAGCTCAATATAAATCCCTCTCTATCATACCATATCACAGGGAAGGATTAGGATGTCCTGCCGGTTCAAGGTAACAGTATCAGCATAGACTTATTTTACGCCAAAATAAAAAGAGCATGATCTCGTCTTAGAAAGGCGGGAGCCATGCTCTTTTTTCAAAATATAAGAAAGTATAGGTTTCACGCTATACTTTATCCTTATGATTTCTCGCATAACGCTTACCGTCCTTATAAGGACGCCAAAGGCGTTTATGCTTGAATTGCAAGCTAGCAATTTACTGCCAGCCGCATTTTTGATATGATTTTACGAATGCTTTCTTCCGATAGATGGTACTTCTTCTGAAGTTCCGCTACGGAATCACCGCTTCGATGACAACTGAAAATTTCCTTGTTCCGGTTCGCTATTTCTTTCCTCGAACCGCTGTTCTCGCCCCATCGAACCCGCTCTTCCGTCCTCTTTGGGATGTAGAGCAGTTCACCTTGGATGTATCCCTGAAGCTCTTCGAGCAAGCCAGGGGGGAGCACATCCTTCCCATTTACATAACTCAACTTGCATTTCCTCCTTCAACAGGTGTGTCCCTATGCGTCGGTCAACTAAGTTTTTAGTTATAATCACGTCACCTGCCTCCTTTCTTCTCCTCATATTTGGAAAAATCCGTAATTTCATTATATAAAAACCTTTTGGTAGCGTCTACATTCGATTTCATAAATTTCGTTCTTATGGATAAGTGTGGTACTTCTTATGTTAGTAATAAGGAGGCCATAAGGCCTCCTCGCTTTAAGCAGGTTTCCGTCTTAAACGGAAACCACCTCGTATACTGAAATCATTTCAATCAGCCTCCTTCCAGAAGTGTTCTTGCCCGGCCGGACACTTATTATTAAGCCATACCTATGGGGGAGTTACAAGACCAAGAACAGTTATAACCATTCTCCACCAGTCTTACTCCCCCTCAGAATCGCTTCCAGCCGCCGTTTGCACATAGGAAGGAACTTCCCCATTATGGAGCAGCCACAGCTCATGGAGAGCACGTGTACAGCCGACATACATCAGCTTCGCGTCCCAAGCCGTCGCTCCGTAATGGTCTTGATCGGCATCTGCTAAGATCACTGCATCGAACTCCAAACCTTTTGATAAATAGACAGGCAGCACCGATAGCCCACCCTGATATTGGGTCATACTGCCATCAATCAGATGAATATCTTCAAAATGCTGTGACAGCTCCGCATATAGTTCTGCAGCCTCATGAAGATTTCTTGTTAGGACAGCCACCGTACGGTATTCCCTTCCTGACAGAGACTTCAGTGCAGAGGTTATTGTCCGCAAGCGAGCTTGCTCATCAGCTATCAGCTTCCCGTTATCCTCGCCGTAGGCGATCATACGCACGGGATCTCCACTACGAAACACAGGAACGGCCAGCAATGAGCTTTCCACACCTGAAGATAGAATTCCATTAGCGAAGTCTATAATTTCCATAGTAGAACGATAGCTGCGTGTCAGCGCGTGATAAGCCGTGTTCTCAGGGGTAAACAACGTCTGCATCTCTTCCCACGCGTGTACGCCTTTATAGGCATGTATACCCTGCGAGAGGTCACCCAGGATCGTAAAGGAATGGCCTCGCACATATAAATCCAGAACGGCAATTTGGAAAGGTGAAAAATCCTGAGCCTCATCGATTACTACATGGTCAAAGCGAGTAACGCCCTCATCACCGTTCAAAAGATAATGGATATACAGCAGCGGAGGTAAATCCTCTTCACGTATGATGCCTTTTTTCAGCTCTTTTGCCGTTTCCTTCAGTACAGCTGCCGGAATTTCCTCAGGCGGTTCAATCGGCCAATCCTCAGGAAGTTTAGCTGCTCGGAAAATTTGCTTATAGATCGTTAATGGATCATATTTAGGCCATTTGGCACTATAAGCCTTCTCTCGCTGCGCGCCTTTTTTCTTGCGATCCTTCATAGCAGCAGCTGAAGGGCTCTTCTTCAGTTCCATCTCAATCCAGCGATGAATCCGCGCCATTACCCGTTCCTTGCGCTTAGCTGGAGGATAGGGAGCATACTCCTCATTATGCCAGCGCAAAATCATAGAACGGCGTAGCACCGCACCCTCCCACGGGCTAAAATCACCCTCAGGTACGGAGCTGCTTTCCAATAGCTTGATGCTGGACTCTATGATTCCCATCAGCACCGTGGAACCCTTGAAGCGCCCCGGTGTCTCTTCTGTAATTACCGGCATGCCCCCAGGGGTTTCGAACCAGCGGTTCATCGTCTCTGTCGCATCCTGTTCCGGCAATTCCAGTCCTAGTACATTAGCCGCCCAATCCGGAAATGTACTTTGAGCAATATTACCTACCCCGAGCTCAGGCAATACATCCGAGATGTAATCTAAAAACATCCGGTTTGGTGCAAAAATGATCATTTTTTCCGCAGAAACCTGATCCTTGTATTGATACAGCAGAAAAGCAAGCCTGTGCAGTGCAACGGTTGTTTTACCGCTTCCTGCCACGCCCTGAATGATCAGCGCTGTATTCTTGGCAGCACGGATAATCTTGTCCTGCTCCTCTTGTATGGTCGATACGATATCCCGTAGGCGATTATCCTTATTCTCCCCAAGTCGATAGACGAGAAACTCATCTGATACTATCGGTGCATCGCTTTCCCGATTGTACGTATCCGCGACCCGCTCCAGAATTTGCTTCCGAATCACGACGTTGCGTTTGAGGTATACCAGCCCCTCTATCAATCCCTCAGGAGCTTCATAGGAGGCTGGCTCGGTACCGCCGGTAAACGAATAGAACAGGCTTGCTACCGGTGCGCGCCAGTCGATGACTAGCGGACGGTCGCTTACCTGCTCACGGTCTACGCCGATTTTGCCTATATAGAGTGCCTTCCGTTCATTCTCATCATTGCCTTGAAAATCAAGCCGTCCGAAATAAGGCTCCTGCCTAAGCTTGGCAAGATCTTTGCGCTTCTGATCACGGTTCGCTTCCAGCACCTGTTCCGTATAGTCATGTCCCGTGTACACTGGTGTCTGCTGGAGCTTCTCCAGCAAAGTGTCAATTTCAGTAAGCGCTTGATTCAGCCTGTCTTCTTCCTCTTGATAGGCACTTTGAAAGTTGTCTTCCAATTTCAGTTACCTCCTAAAAGTTTATCGAGCTTAAATTTTCATGCTCCTACGCCCATTTCTCACGCAAAAGGATACCCATTGTAGCACAATCAGCGCTTAAATACCAAATCTTTCAAATGATTTGACTAAACTTATAAGTTCTCCAACCTAAAACCCTTTGGTGCTCCTTAGCTCGCACAAGCGTCGAATATTCAGGACACACCAAAGGTGTTTTTGCCTTTGGTTTCGGCGTACACGCACATTTAGCTCCAATCAACGGTATTTATACCTTTGGTTTCGGCGTACACGCACATTTAGCTCCAATCTACGGTATTTATACCTTTGATTTCGACTTCTACGCGCATTTGGCTCCAATCTACGGTATTTATACCTTTGATCTCGACGTCTACGCGTATTCGGCTCGAATCTACGGTATTTATACCTTTGGTTTCAGCGTTCGCTCACGTTCGGCTCCAATCAACGGTATTTATACCTTTGATTTCGACTTCTACGAGCATTTAGCTCCAATCAACGGTATTTATACCTTTGATTTCGGCGTCTACGCGCATTTAGCTCCAATCAACGGTATTTATACCTTTGATTTCGGCGTCTACGCGCATTTAGCTCCATTCTACGGTATTTATACCTTTGATTTCGACGTCTACGCGCATTTAGCTCCAATCAACGGTATCTATACCTTTGATTTCGACATCTACGCGTATTCGGCTCGAATCTACGGTATTTATACCTTTGATTTCGTCGTCTACGCGCTTTTAGCTCCAATCAACGGTATTTATACCTTTGATTTCGGCGTCTATGCGCTTTTAGCTCGAATCTACGGTATTTATACCTTTGATTTCGACGTCTACGCGCATTTAGCTCCAATCGACGGTATTTATACCTTTGATTTCAACGCTGGCTAATAGAGCTGATTAGTGAACAACAGTTCCCTCGCAATCAAAGAAACTGGATGCCGCACTATAGCACAGCCTGCAAAATAAAGTTAGCTACAAACAAACCAGCAATCCCATACAGCGCAGGTGGCACTTCCTTCCCTTTGCCCAGCGCCAGCTTCACAATTGGGTAGGTAATAAAACCAAAAGCCATACCATCCACAATGCTATAGGTGAATGGAATCATAACCATGATTAGAAAAGACGGGAACAGCTCGGTCAAATCACTCAAGTCCATCTCACGCACATTCTGTACCATAAGTCCGCCGATCACAATCAGGATCGGTGCGATCGCACTATCGGGAATATAGGATAACAACGGAAGGAATAAGAAGGTCGCCCCGAATAGAAGCCCTGTCACCAGCGAGGTGAGACCCGAACGCCCGCCCGCAGCTATTCCTGCATTGGATTCTGCAGCGGCCACGACTGGACTGCTTCCGAAAAGACCCGCGGCGATATTGGCAAGCGAGAGCGCACGCAGGCTGCTTTTGAAGCGTTCTGGACGGCCTGCCATCATCGTCTGTGAGGCTACAAGACCGATATTTTCAAATACAACGATTAACAATAACAGGAATACAGCAATCCAGAACACAAGGCTCACAATACCGCTCCAGTCCATTCCGAAAAATAGGCCGCCATAACCTGAGAATACATGCCCTGAAGCTTGTTTTTCCGGTGCATGTGCAGCTCCCAGAAGATAGGCTAGTCCTGTACCAACCAGCATACTTATCAGCAGGCCGCCGTTAGTTCCCCGGATAAATAACACTAAAGCCAGCAATAAAGTCACACAGGATGTAATAACTGCAGGATCACTAAAATGTCCTATGGCAACAAAAGTAGTCTGATGGGCAATCACTATCCCGCTCTTTTGCAGCCCTATAAAAGTCAGAAACAGCCCTATACCGACTGTAATGGCATGCTGCAGGTTTTGGGGAATTGCCTCACTAAGAATACGATAAAGTGATGTAAAGGCCACGATAGCGAATAACACGCCTGTTATAACGACTACAGTAAGCGCCTCTCTCCAGTCCAGCTTCATGGAATGAACAAGCGTATAAGTGAAAAATGCGTTAATCCCCATCCCCGGAACCACGATGATAGGCGTCTTCCCGCCAAAAGCCATCAGCAGACAGCCGGTAATAGCAGTCAACAGTGTAGCCACCATTGCAGGTCTAAGCGGCATCCCCGCGTCATGGAGAATCGTCGCATTCACCATAACAATATAAACTGAAGCAAAATAGGAGAGAATCCCTGCAGCCCATTCCCGTTTCCAGTCATTCTCAGGCGCAAGCCCCACACTATTTCGCCAAAAATTCGATTTCATGTACAAAAACCTCCACTGATATTAAGTTCCGCAGGCGGATATTACCCGGATTATAAATCTAATAATCAGCCGTTCATCCCGGTTCAGCTATTATGCCTATTTGTGGCCTGCTTCTTGCAGAACCCGCCTGTTTAACGACAACAAAAGGGCGTACGCAGCCGGATTCCAGCTACTCGCCCTTTTGTCCATTACTCTAATCCTATATCTATAATTGAAACAGCCTCAGCTCAGCGATTCACTTACAAGCTGACGCCTCCAGCCTCAAGCAAATCACGCACGGCAACGCTGACCATGATTAGGCCGGCTACCGGTGGAACAAATGAATTGCTGGCTGGCGGTTGTTTCGCTTTACGTCGATCCGGCGCATTCTCCGGAACAATCTTGTCCGTAACATCCTGACGTGGCTTCATTGGCGGCTCCGTAGAGAAGACCACCTTCACGCCTTTCTTAATCCCATCCTTACGCAGCTTCTGGCGAATGACACGGGCAATCGGATCATACGTTGTCTTGGAAATGTCCGCTACCTGGAATCTTGTAGGATCCATTTTGTTGGCAGCGCCCATGCTTGAGATCATAGGAATTCCCCGTGACAGACATTCTTTAATCAAATGGACCTTGTAGATAATCGTATCCGAGGCATCAATCACATAATCCGGTTTCAGCTTGAACAGTTCCTCATAGGTTTCTTCCGTATAGAACATGTTCAGCGCAATCGCTTCACATTCCGGATTAATCAGCTTCACGCGATCCACCATCAGTTCGGCCTTCTTTTGCCCAACCGTAGTAGTAAGTGCGTGAATCTGCCGATTCACATTGGTAATGTCGACAGAATCCTTATCAATCAGAATCAGTCTGCCGATCCCGCTACGAGCCAATGCCTCAACAGCCATACCGCCAACACCGCCGATACCAAGTACCGCTACTGTGCTGTTCTTCATAATCTCCAGACCTTCCGGTCCGATCGCCAGTTCCGTACGTGAGAACTGATGCAGCATGAGGTCAGCCTCCTTCAAAAGCTATGGCGAAGCAGAAATCTGCCTCGCCCGCTTTATTTAATTATTCTTTTTCTTTTTCTTTCTTTGGTTTAAGAGCCAGCTTAATATGCAGTTGCTCCAATTGTGAACCGTCTACTGGTGCAGGTGCATCCATAAGCAGATCCGTTGCACTTGCCGTTTTCGGGAATGCGATGGTTTCGCGCAGATTTGTACGGCCCGCCAGCAGCATGATTAGACGATCTAAACCGAAGGCAATACCACCATGTGGAGGTGTACCATATTCGAACGCATCCATCAGGTAACCGAACTTCTCGTAAGCAACCTCTTCTGTGAAGCCGAGAGCTTGGAACATTTTTTCCTGTACTTCACGTTTGTAAATCCGCATGGAGCCACCGCCTACTTCATAACCGTTCAGAACGATATCGTAGGCTTGTGCACGAATTGCACCTGGATCTGTGTCAAACAGATGCAGATCCTCTTCACGCGGACGAGTGAACGGATGGTGTTCTGCTACATAACGTTTCTGATCTTCATCATAACCAAGCAATGGGAAGTCAGTCACCCAAGCGAACTTGAACACATTATCGTCGATCAGACCCAGCTGACGTCCGATTTTGACACGAAGGGCGCCTAGAACGTCCGCTACAACCTTTTTGGTATCAGCGGAGAACAACAGTAGGTCGCCTTCTTCAGCGCCTGTACGCTCCTTCACAGCGGCAATTTCTTCTTCAGTGAAGAATTTGACAATCGGTCCTTTGAACTCGCCGTCTTTCACTTGAATCCAAGCCAGACCTTTCGCTCCATAACGCGCAGCATAAGGTCCGAGATCATCGATTTCTTTACGAGTCCAAGTCCCACAGCCTTTAGCATTTAGACATTTCACTTCTCCGCCTTTTTCGATCACAGAAGCAAATACCTTTACGCCACTTGTTGCAACAATATCGTTCATTTCTACAAGCTCTAATCCAAAACGCAGGTCAGGTTTGTCTGAACCGTATTTGCCCATTGCCTCAGCATAAGTCAAACGTTGGAATGGAAGCTGAATATCCGCTCCTACAGTTTCTTTGAACAAACGCTGCATTAGGTTCTCCATCATGCCAAGCAACTCATCTTGAGACAGGAATGAAGTCTCGATGTCCACTTGTGTAAATTCCGGCTGGCGGTCAGCACGCAAATCTTCATCACGGAAACAACGAGCAATTTGATAATAGCGTTCAACGCCACCCACCATCAAAAGCTGCTTGTAGATTTGTGGAGATTGAGGCAATGCGAAAAATTCGCCTTCATGCACACGGCTTGGCACCAAATAATCACGCGCACCTTCCGGTGAGCTCTTAGTTAGGATTGGTGTCTCTACGTCAATAAATCCTTCACTGTCAAGGAAATCGCGGAAAATCTTAGAAGCTTTCGAGCGTAGCAACAGTGTTTTTTGCATCTCCGGACGACGCAGATCCAGGTAACGATATTTCAGACGAAGAGATTCGTCTACTTCCACTCCATCTTCGATGAAGAATGGAGGAGTCTTAGCAGTGTTCAGCACTTCGATATCTGTAATTTGAACTTCAATCTCACCTGTTGGCAGATTGCGGTTAATGGTTTCTTCATCACGTTTAACCACTTTTCCTTTGACAGCCAAAACATACTCACTGCGAACCTTATCTGCAATTTGCAGTGCTTCGCCGGAGTAGTCCGGGTTGAATACAACTTGCACAATACCGCTTCTGTCACGCAGGTCAATAAAAAGTACGCCCCCAAGGTCGCGGCGGGTCTGGACCCATCCGTTTAAGGTTACCGTTTGTCCAATATGTTCTGGTGTTAATTGCCCACAGTTATGACTTCTTTGCATAATTCACCATTCCCCTTTTTATTTAAAAATACATTTCTACTTAAAAAGTCTTCTTCTATACCAACGCCTGAGCCAGCTCTTCGAGCTTCACAGTCTGCTGTTCCCCTGTGCTCATCGACTTCAGCGCAATTACACCATTCTTCAGCTCGTCTTCGCCAAGAATCGCAGTATAACGTGCCGACATACGGTCAGCTGACTTCATCTGCGCCTTCATCTTCCGGCCGAGGTAGTCGCGTTCTGCCGAGAACCCTTGGCTACGCAGAAAGTATAGCTGCTTGGAGATTTCAATGTCAGCCTCTTCGCCAAGAGCTACAAAATACACATCCAGTGGCTTCGCAGTCTCCAGCTCTACCTTCTGATCCTCCAGAATAAGAAGAATACGCTCCAGCCCGATCCCAAAACCAATACCCGGTTGATCCGGTCCACCGATTTCTTCAACCAAACCGTTGTACCGGCCTCCGCCGCCTACGGTATCAATAGAGCCAATGCCAGCTGCTTTATATTCAAACGCAGTATGCGTGTAATAATCCAAACCACGTACAAGACGAGGATTAATCGTGAACTCTACACCCATAATGTCGAGATGCATCTTAACCTTCTCAAAATGAGTTATGCATTCATCATCCAAACTGTCCAAAATAGAAGGGGCATCTGTAAATTTATCCTGATCCACCTTGCAATCCAGCACACGAAGCGGATTACGCTCGATTCGACGCTGACAGTCACTACAGAGGTTATCCTTCATCGGTCTAAGGAATCCCAGCAGCTTCTCCCGGTAAGCCGCACGGCTTGGTGCATTACCCACGGAATTAAGCTCCACTCTTACATCCTTAAGACCTAGATCCTTATAGAACTGATAGCCCATAGAGATTACTTCTGCATCAATAGCCGGATCCACGGCCCCAAACGCCTCAATCCCAAACTGATGGAACTGGCGATATCTTCCGGCCTGCGGACGCTCATAACGGAACATAGGTCCGATATAATACAGCTTGCTTACATCAGGTTCACCGTATAGCTTGTTCTGAACGTAAGCTCGCACGACACCAGCCGTTCCTTCTGGACGAAGAGCCAAATCACGGTCGCCTTTGTCCTTGAACGTATACATTTCGCCTTCCACAATATCCGTTGTTTCGCCTACTCCACGTTCGAATAACCCTGTGTGCTCAAACATAGGTGTGCGAATTTCCCGATAGTTAAAACGGCGGCATAAATCTCTGGCCTTCCCCTCAATATACTGCCATTTCTCCACAGCACCCGGAAGCACGTCCTGCGTTCCTGTTGGTTTCTCGAATCTTTCTTTAGCCACAGTCTATCCCTCCTAAAAAATAACCCCTCTAAAGCTGTTCTCTTCATCTGTTTCTATTGCAGAAAAAGCAAAAAATCCCTCGCCCTGTTTTATAAAAAAACAGGGACGAGGGATTATCATAACCAATAATACACCACGTGGTACCACCCACATTCCGGATCAGTAAAAATATACTGAAGCCGCTCAAAGCGGTTAACGCCCGCCTACGCGTAAACGGCTACTGATCGCGGCAATCAACACTGCCCACTTTCGCCGTACGTTCTCGGGGAGGTCATTCATTCGCTCATCAACAGAATCCTTGCAGCCAAGCGATACCGTTTCATCATCCACTTAAGTAGATGTCATCCGAATCGACAAGGGATTCTTCTCTGGAGTTGTGGGTTCTCGAATTACTTGGTCCCGTCATCAAAACCATATGATAAAATCGTATATTGTTAATATTCTACTGAACTACTGCATTAAAGTCAAGGTAGTAAAAAGGATGCCTAGTATAAATTTTGACAGCTTCCGAGTTTTTTATTCAGCAATTATATTGTAACAAAAAAAATGACCTGCAGCCGAATGCTGCAGGTCCATCATCATATATTATTAAAAAGGGGGTCATGCCTTTATTATAAACACGCTATATTAAGGAATCATGTACGTAATATTACGATTATATTACATTCCATGAAAGCGGTTTATTTTTAATAGAATACTATTCGAATTGTTCAACATAAGCTCCTTTGCCCCGGAGGATTTCCACAACTTCATTATAATTCTCTTCTGCTATACTTAGCTCCATCACATAACGAAGTTCACTTAAATCCCCATCTTCGAGATCTCCTTCTGCCACGTTCGCACTAACCTGATCTTCATTCACACTATAATGCGTTTCAGGGTCAGCCCGTGTGTCGGAGGCGGCAATGCCAGGAACCAGCATAGCTCCAGCTGCAGGTGTGCTAGCCGTTCCAAGCGTTCCAGTTGTGCCTGCGACTACAGATGCACTATCCAGTGGAATGATTGGAAACAGAATATTACGATCATTGCCGATAGGGTCCGTGAGTGGCCAAACCTCCAAGCCATCCACCTTATAGCTAATCAATGCTGTTTTTGCGCCTTCTGCTTCATTTTCAGTTCTGAAATACGCTTGGATTTTTCTGCTCATTGCCATTACCTCCTTGGATTATAAGACTCTTATTTAAATATTGCTTATTTATTTCAGGACCTTCAATATTTCACGAACAAATGCAGGCTCATCTTTTGGTGTACGCGAAGTAATGTAATTGCGATCAACCACTACTTCCTCATCCTTAAACTCCGCGCCGGCATTTACAACATCATCCTTCAGCGGAGGATAAGAGGTAATGGTGCGTCCCTTAAGCAAGTCTGCACTGATCAGAATTTGCGGTCCGTGGCAAATAGAGGCGATAGGCTTGCCTGCTTCATTTGCTTCTTTTACAAACTTCAAAATATCGGCATTTTGCCGTAAATTCTCGGGGGAAGAACCACCCGGGATAACAATCGCGTCATAATCACTTGCTTGAACCTCGGCGATCGCCTTGTCTGCTGCGTAGGAGACTTCTTTCTTTTTACCCAGCAGGGTCTCCCCTTTTTTCAAACCAATAATGTCAGCTTGATGTCCTGCCTTTATAATTTCATCATAAGGAACCTTCATTTCAGAATCTTCAAAATCATTAGCCAGTAAGAAAGCAACGTTACTCATGTGATAGTTTCTCCTCTCTGTCTTTAGCAATTAATGATGTTCTTATTATTCTTTCTTGTGGTCTATTACCCTTATGAGGATGCTTTCTAACCTTTAATCGGAAAAAAGGCTTCATTCACAACACCGAAAAAGCCGCCTTTTCCACCCGCTTCAGGTACGCGGCAAGAGATTGCGGCTTCTTCCTTTGATTACTAATGGTTCGGTCTCGCCTTCTAGCTTTTTGGCTAATGCACAGGCTTCCATAGGACTCCCAGTCGGTAGTGCCGGGATACTTCTCCATACCCATGCCTTCTGTGATTGTCTCATTCTTAAACTCCCTGCCTTATGCGTGATATCTGCCTGCATTTAGTTTATCCAGCCCAAAGAAGCTCTATCCGCATAAAAAAAAGATGTCGAAAGTTAGCTCCGGCCAGAAGCAATCTTCGACATCCTCTATTTCGTTAGCTGCGGCTATCCAGAATGAGAGTAACTGGGCCCCAATTGGTCAGCGACACATCCATCATCGCTCCAAATATGCCCGTCTCCACCTGAAGACCTCCAGCTCTAAGCTCTTGATTAAAATAATCATAAAGACGCTCGGCCTCCGCAGGAGCTGCAGCTCCCATGAAATTCGGCCGTCTTCCCTTACGGCAATCTCCGTATAAAGTAAACTGGGACACTGAAAGAATAGCTCCGTTAGTATCCGTGACACTATAGTTCATTTTGCCAGCATCATCTTCAAAAATACGCAGTCCAGCTATTTTATCCGCCAAATATTTGGCATCCTTCTCCGTATCTTCATGGGTAACGCCGACAAGCAGCATCAGACCATTGCCAATCGCTCCGGTCACTGTCTCATCCACGGTTACTTTGGCGTCCTTGCAACGCTGTACTACAACTCTCATCGCACTACTTCGCTCCTTGCCTTATTGCATGATCCGATTCACTGTATATACATCTTTGACTCGTTTCACTTTATCTACAACGGATTGCAGATGCTCCGTATTACGAATAAGGATGGTCATATGAATCATTGCCATCTTATTCTTGTCAGAGCGCCCAGTGACCGCTGAAATGTTCGTTTTGCTCTCGGACACTGCCTGCAGTACTTCATTGAGCAGTCCATTGCGATCATGGCCTGTAATCTCAATATCCACACTGTAGTTTGCTTCCATCGTGCCTTCCCATTCCACTTCAATCACTCTAGCTGCTTCTTCTCCGTCACCTTCACCCGGAATGTTAGGACAATCCTGGCGGTGTACAGATACGCCCCGGCCCCGTGTAACATAACCTACAATGTCGTCACCCGGAACCGGGTTGCAACATCGTGCAAAACGAACAAGTAAGTTTTCAATTCCTTTTACACTAACACCATTGGTAGGTTGATTACGTCTCTCGCCGGAAGACTTGATCTCCTTCATCTCTGAAGTAAGCTCCAAGTGATTAGCAGCTTCTTCCTGCTCCTTGCGCAGCTTCTCCGTCAAGCGGGAGGCAATTTGCGAAGCGGTAATCCCACCAAAACCAACGGCAGACAACATATCCTCTACATCATTAAAGGCAAATTTTTTCGCAGCTTCCAATAGTTTTTCATCAGAAATCCACTCGGAAACTTCGACATTCAGGCGCTTCAGCTCACGTTCAATCGCTTCGCGACCTTTTTCGACATTTTCCTCACGTTTTTCTTTTTTGAACCATTGCTTAATTTTGCTTCTTGCGTGAGAGGATTGTGCAATTTTAAGCCAGTCACGGCTAGGTCCGTAAGAATGCTTAGACGTCAAAATCTCAACAATATCGCCCGTCTTCAGCTTGTGATCAAGCGGCACGATCCGCCCGTTCACCTTGGAACCAATTGTACGATTGCCCACTTCTGTATGAATGCGGAACGCGAAGTCAAGAGGCACAGAACCGGCAGGAAGCTCGATAACCTCACCTTTAGGAGTAAATACAAACACGAGGTCTGAGAAAAAATCCATTTTCAGTGATTTTACGAACTCTTCGGCATCCTTAGCTTCATGCTGCAGCTCCAATATTTCGCGAAAGAAAGGCATCCGATTCTCCGGATTAGCATTATTACTGCTGCCTTCTTTGTATGCCCAGTGTGCGGCTATCCCGTATTCTGCCGTGCGGTGCATTTCCCAGGTGCGAATTTGCACCTCAGTAGGCTCTCCGCCTGGTCCTACCACAGTAGTATGCAGAGATTGATACATATTGGCTTTCGGCATAGCTATATAATCTTTAAAACGCCCCGGCATTGGCTTCCATAAGGTATGAATAATTCCAAGGGTTGCATAACAGTCCTTGATATTATCCACAATGATACGAATGGCCAGCAGGTCATAAATTTCATTAAACTGCTTGTTTTTTGTGCTCATTTTGTTATAAACACTGTAAATATGCTTCGGGCGGCCGGAAAGATCACCTTCAATGCCCATTTCATCCAGCTTGGCACGAATACGGCCAATTACGCTGTCGATAAATTGCTCACGCTCGGCCCGCTTCTTATGCACCAGATTAGCAATCCGGTAATACTGCTGCGGGTTCAAGTAACGAAGCGCAATATCCTCCATCTCCCACTTAATCGCGGAAATCCCCAGCCGGTCAGCTACAGGACAGAAAATCTCCAACGTCTCATAAGAAATACGGCGCTGGCTCTCTTCAGATTGGTATTTTAACGTTCGCATATTATGCAGACGGTCCGCCAGTTTAATGACAATAACCCGGATATCCTGAGCCATAGCAATAAACATTTTGCGGTAATTCTCGTTCTGCTGCTCTTCCTTTGAGCGAAAGCGAATGCGTTCCAGCTTCGTTAAGCCGTCAACAAGCATTGCGCAGGTATCGCCAAATTTAGCGCGGATTTGTTCCAGTGAGACCGTCGTATCTTCCACCACATCATGCAAAAGCGCTGCAACAATAGATATAACATCCATTTGCATATTGACGACAATATCTGCCACCGCCAGCGGATGCAGAATGTATGGCTCCCCCGACTTGCGGATCTGCCCGTGATGAGCCTGATCGGCAAATTCATAAGCTTCCCGGATGCGGAGAAGATCTTTATCTTTTATATAGGCGCCAGCCTTATCAATTAATCGCTCAATGCCCATTCTCGTCGTATCCGATTCCTTTCTATAATAAAATGAACCCGCAACTGTTCAAAAATCTGCAGGTTCCAATCATTTCATTTGTCCAAGCTTACTTACGCCCTTATTCAAAGTTGTCTATAATTATGAGGCTTAAGGAGGATTACGTCAACACTTGCCATCTCATGGGATTCCAGAAGTAAAAGTAATTAAATTCGGACAAATTAATAACACTTGTGAAAATGTTGTTGTAAAAAAGCCAAGTTCTATTTAATCTAGTAAAGGCGGATTTTCGCCGGACAACATAATATCAGATAAGAAAGAGGAGTGAACTCCATTGCAACGCGAAATTCAAGTTAACGAAAAACTTCCATGGGGCCCAGGCTTTCTATTAAGTCTCCAGCATTTGTTTGCCATGTTTGGCAGTACAGTGCTAGTGCCTAACTTGTTCGGGGTCGACCCTGGAATGATTTTGCTTATGAATGGTATCGGTACATTGCTGTACATTTGGATCTGTCGCGGTAAAATCCCTGCGTACCTTGGTTCCAGCTTTGCCTTTATTGCACCGGTATTATCAGTACTCAGTCGTTACCCAAATGATCACATGAAAGGATACTCGCTTGCTTTGGGTGCTTTTATCGTCACTGGTATTATATTCGTGCTCGTGGCATTGATCATTCGTTATGCAGGAACCAAATGGATTGATGTTGTTTTCCCTCCAGCAGTAATGGGAGCTATCGTAGCTACGATCGGACTTGAACTTGTACCTGTTGCCGCACGAATGGCAGGACTTATTGCTCCTGAAGGCGTTGCAGTTGCAGACTGGACGCCAGATGGCAAAACAATCGCACTTTCTATGGTGACGCTTGGTGTAACTGTAATTGGAGCTGTACTCTTCCGCGGTTTTCCAAAAATCATTCACATCCTTATTGGTATCGTCACTGGTTATGGTTTAGCATATATTTTAAAAATGGTGGATACCGCTGCTATCTCTAATGCAAAATTTTTAGCGCATCCTTCCATTGTTACTCCTTCATTTGATTGGAATGTAATATTCACTATTATCCCGGTATCATTAGTTGTTATCGTTGAGCATATTGGACATTTACTTGTAACAAGCAATATTGTTGGCAGAGACTTGGCTAAAGATCCTGGACTTGATCGCTCCCTGATGGGGAACGGGATATCTACAATTATCTCCGGTTTTATCGGTTCTACTCCAAATACAACCTACGGTGAAAATATCGGGGTTATGGCGTTGACTAAAGTATATTCGGTATATGTAATCGGCGGCGCAGCGGTGATCGCTATTCTGCTTTCATTCTCTGGTACTTTCTCCTCTGTTATCGCTAATATTCCAACCCCTGTAATGGGCGGTGTATCCCTGCTGCTGTTCGGTGTAATTGCGGCTTCCGGATTACGTATTTTCGTTGAGCAAAAAGTTGATTTTTCCAAAGCTACGAACATGATCATGGCTACGTTGGTACTCGTTGTCGGAATCAGTGGTACAACCCTTACCATGGGCAACGTTAAACTAAGTGGTATGGCGCTGGCTACAATTGTTGGTATCGTTCTGGCTCTGTTCTTCAAACTCATTGAAGTGCTTGGACTGTCTAATGATGGCGGAGAAAGTGATAAAACTGCCCATTAATCGGTTGAAAAAATAGAATTTTAAAAAAGCTGCTCCAACATCCATTTTGAACTGTGACCGTATTTGTGGAAAGTTGAAAAAAGAAGACCTTTAAGAAGCAATTAATAGGTGACTCCTGAATTCATCGGGAGTCATCTTTTTTAATGTCCATTGATATCGCTCGGAGTTATAGTAGGCGATATAGTCATCAACCTTTGTTCGTAATTCCAAGAGAGTCATACATGTCTTGTACTCCAAATCATCCTTCAGATGGCCAAAAAAGCTCTCCATGGCGGCGTTATCCCAGCAGTTCCCTTTCCGTGACATGGACTGTGTAAACCCAGCTTCGCGTACGAGAAGGCGGAATCTAGGGTGAGTATAGTGCATTCCTTGATCCGAATGCAAAAGGGCTTCTGGATGAATATTGCCATCCAGTCGTTCAAGTAGTTTCTCCAGTGTTCGTTCTACAATTGGCATAGCCAATGAAGAAGAGAGGTAGTGAGCTAAAATTTGTCTCGTAGCCCCGTCTTTCACCACGGATAAATAAGCACATTGTCCATTACCATAATGCATATAGGTAATATCCGTCAGCAGCACTTTCTCAGGCTCTCCTTGGTCAAACTGGCGCTTGAGTAGGTTGGGACATGTTTGGTGCTCTTGTGTGGCTTTTGCCATCTTGCGATAGGGATTTGCTTGCCGGATCGTAGCAACAAGCTTATATTTTCGCATTAATCTTCGAATCTTTTTATGATTCATGATGATACCATTCTCCCGTTCCAGCCACATCTTCACGACCAATGCTCCAGCTTTACCATTCAAAGCGTCATAGTGTTTCTTGATAAGGAAAGCGTCTCGTTCGTCTGCCTTCTCTCGCAACTGTCTTGCTTCCTCAGCGACTTGCCAACGGTAATATCCGCTTAAGCTCACACAAGCTAGCTTACACAAATAACGCGTCATTCGCTGCAGACCGTGCTTACGTATCGTTTGGTTAATAATTTCGTAGCGCTCGGAGGGGGTCAACGTTTCCTCTGCATCTTCTGCTTTTCGAGCGCCTCCAGCTTTTTTAAGAAGTCGTTCTCCATCTCCAGAAGCTTGATTCGTGCTTCTGCACGTTTTAACTTTTCCTCGGTAGAAAGTTCCCCTGTCGGTCGTCTGCCCGGGGATCCTTTTCCTCGTTGTTCCTCTAGTAGTCCAGCCTCTCCCAGAGCATTATATGTATTACGCCAACGGGTTAGGCAATGCTTAGGCTTCTTGCGACCGATAATATCTAGGTTAAATCCTGCGCTAAGGAAGATCTCCATTGGGGCTTGGCCTTCCTTATAGGCCTTAACCGCAGCCAACTTAAACGTTGGTGAATAGGTAATACTCTTTTCCGTCACGTTCTCTACATTTGGATTGTTCTCTAGTTGTTTGATCTCATTTTCGTTGAATATCCTTGAGCTTCCTCTTGTTTTGTTATTCATGAAGGCTTCCTCCGTTATTTCGATATTTCGATTAAAACACAAAATGACCCGTAAGAGGGTCACTTTTTTCAAAGTTTCCATCTTACGGGTCACAGTTCATTTATGGACTTGGGCAGCTTTTTTTATTGACTCAGATACAAAACAGCAACTCTCCGCCAAAAGGCAGACAGCTGCTGTTATTATCTTACATTTTCCAATTAATGTTTAACTTCCACACTTTGCGTCTTTGCACTTTTCAGCATAATTCGAGAGCCGAATCCCCGTTTATTTCCCGGGAAAAGACAAACTTTACAAGATTAATCCTCGTAATTCACCAAGGAAAGAACTTCAACTCCAGAAAGCTTATTACGTCCAGCAAGCTCAACCAGCTCAATCAGAAAAGCAGCGCCTACCACTTTACCGCCAAGCTGTTCTACAAGGTTAACCGAAGTAGCAATGGTTCCACCAGTTGCCAATAAATCATCAGCGATCAATACTTTTTGACCAGGCTTGATAGCATCCGTGTGAACAGCAAGTGTGTCCTTGCCATACTCAAGATCATAACCTACCTCTATAGTCTCATATGGAAGCTTGCCGCTTTTACGAATCGGCACAAAACCTACTCCCATCGCATAAGCAAGAGGTGCTCCAACTACGAAGCCACGTGCTTCTGGTCCAGCGATAACGTCGATTTCCAAGTGCGCTACGAGAGCTTTCAACGCGTCAATCGCTTGGCGGTAAGCCTCCCCGTCTTTAAGCAATGTGGTGATATCTTTAAAACTAATACCTTCTTTAGGGAAATCAGGAATCACACGAATACTATCTTTAAAATCCAAATTTATCATCTCCTATAAGTTTTGTTAGCAAAGCTGCTTTGATTCAGATCGACAAAACTTGCTTCGTAAGCATACGTTTTGTTATATTGAGCGTTGCATTTTTATACACCGTTGGGTACGCTCAGCAGCTCATATTTGCATGGATTATGATACGCCTAAACGACGCGATAACATCCAGTCCTGTAACTCTGACAGACTGCCCTCCATGAAGTATTGCTCCATCTCCGCCATCTGTCCCAGTCGGACAAAATGACTCGATGCTGTCAGACTTTTGGCTACTGGCTGAGTAATAAACGCCACACTTCCCTGACTTCTTTTAATAAAATCAAGCTCCTCAAACACATCAAGCATGTTGTTAAGCATGCGGATACTTAACGAGGACTGGCGGCTTAACCGCAGCAAAACTTCGTTCTCAGGTGTTGCAACTGAGGTGATCGAAGCCAACAGTTTATATAGTATTTTGAAATGATCCCGTGTCGGAGTAATAAGTCGTTCTCGGCCATCCTTGATAGAATGCAATAACGCAATATTATCAGCATTAGGGAAGGTTTCGAGCAGCGCATCCAGTTGTTCAGGAGTCTCCGGCATATCCAGTAAGCATAACAGGGAGACATGCCCTGATTCCTGAAGGGGCTCATCCTTAACAGCAGCGCTAATGCCAGCTTCTTTATCATATACCCATAAAGACATTCCTATCAATTCACTTGCAGGCGTACTACGTCCGTTCTGAAACACTGCAGCAGCTCGATACGGACCCGCACCACTATAAGGAAGAAGTAGTTCTCTAATATGTGCGGCTTGCCGTACGGCGTCAGCAGCACCACGAAGATCGAATAACTGAGCATCCTGCACAGATAAATCCTGCAGCATCAGCTGTGATTTGCGTGAGCCATTCCATTCATTGATCGACAGCTCAGCTAACACGTTGATCGTAGTACCCGCCGGTAGCAGCCTGGATAAAGCGCCTTTACCAAACGCCAAGGCTTCAATGCTGTTTTTCCCCTGCTGCAATACAATCTTCAGGTGTTTTCCATCTTGGCCCATTGTACGTGTCTCTTTCACGGTAGCCCCACGAATAATAAACTTTGGCAACGGATTAGACATTCCGAATGGTGCAAGCCTTTCCAATTCTAACGCGGTCTGCAGTGATAAATCTGAGATTGACACCTCTGCATCAGCGGAAGCAACAGGAACGAAATGCTCTGGCGTTAACACCCCGGACGCATATTCGTTTAATGCTGCAGCAAAGGCTTCTAATCCATCCCGATGCAGGCTCATTCCCGCAGCGGCTGGATGACCTCCAAAATGATCCATTAAATCAGAACAAGAAGAAAGTGCAGCGTAGATGTCAAGTCCAGGAATGGAGCGAGCAGAACCTTTGCACATTCCGGTCTCTGGATGTATATCCAGAATGATCACAGGCCGATAATAACGCTCCAGCAGTTTGGAAGCCACTATACCTACCACACCTACATTCCAGCCATGATCAGCAAGAACAATGATGTCTGGGATTTCGCCACCCTGTGTCATCTGCTCCAGCTTGGCAGTAGCCTCAACAACAATTCTTTCTACCACCAATTGGCGTTCTTTGTTAAGCAGGTCAAGCTCTCCAGCTAGCTGCTCTGCCTCAGCCGCATGCTCGGTAGTGAGGAGGGACACAGCCCGTCCAGCATGGTCCAGGCGACCACTGGCATTGATGCGCGGCGCCATGCCAAAAGCGATATTGACCGCACTCACAGTGCTCATGTTCACACCGCTGACAGCGAGTAAGGCACGAATCCCCGGGAAACTTGAATGCCGCATACTTTCCAAGCCATTTCTAACAATCTCACGGTTTTCGCCAAGCAGCGGCATTAAATCCGCAACCGTTCCTATCGCTGCAATCTCTGCCCATTCTGTGGGAGTTTCTTCCCCTAGAATAGCCTGAGCAAGCTTATAAGCCACACCTACACCCGCTAATCCTTTGAACGGATAAGGGCAGTCTGGCAGCTTGGGATTAATAAGCGTATAGGCCTCTGGCAAAAGCTCAGGGGGTTCATGGTGATCCGTAACGATCACATCGATCCCCAGTTCATTAGCGTAAGCAACCTGATGATAAGCGCTAATGCCAGTATCTACTGTAATGATTAAGGAGACACCTTGCTGTAAAGCCCAATCCAGGGCATGATTATGCAGCCCATAACCCTCATTAGAGCGGTGTGGGATATAAATATCAAAGGAAGCGCCTAAATAGCGCAGCAGATGAATCATAAGCGCTGTGCTGGACACCCCGTCGGCATCATAATCGCCATAAATAAGAATATGTTCTTCATCTTTTAAAGCCTTTCTAATTCTAGGAACCGCTTCAGCCATTCCTTTGAGTAGGAACGGATCATGCTGTTCTTCCTCACTGCCATCCATGAAGCTTAGAGCTTCATGAGGCGTGTTCATTCCTCTATTTACTAATAGTGAGGATAAGAGTGGAGAAATAGAAAGGCTCCGGGCCATATCCCTAACTGTGTCGGGATTGGCTGCCGGAGATTGCCATCTTGTTTTTGAATAAAGCAATAGAACTCACCTTTCTCTCACCTTGCAAACTACTGAAGCAACGTAGGAATATCATTATCCGGCAATTCATAATTGCTTTTGTACGGATAGCCGGGATCATAAGGAACAACGTCCATATGCACCTCACCGACATGAACAAACCGGTGCTGCAGCAGCTTCCTAGCGCATTCCGAAATATCCTGTGCTTCCATCACCGTAATCCGCGGATTCACACTGATCTTCACTTGAAGATTCACATAATTCCCTTGCTCAAGTGCCTTCAGATGTTCTACGCGAATGACGCCATGAACACGTTGCACCGTTTCAATAAAATTAGCGGCTTCCTCCGAAGGAAGCTCCTGCGCATTTTTAGTGTTAATAGAGCTAGCAATGAGTGAATAACCTTTACGAAGAATTAAAACTCCGGTTAAGAGTGCGGCAATAGGATCCATATAAGATAGAGGATGCCAATAGGTGCCACCCATGGATAACGAAATTCCGACTAATACTGTGATAGATGTATATAAGCTGAAACGATGACTATTAACATATGCAGCGTGACTGCCATCACCTATTTTTTTAAAGTAGCGATATTGATATTGAAATACAGCTTCTTTAAAAACTATAGATACTAAGACGGTTACAAACGCCAGCTGTCCGTGTGTAGATGATTTTCCATCCGTTAAGTCGCGGATTGCAGAGAATGCGATCTGCAGTCCCCCCATAAGAATAAATACCGAAAAAAGTATAGCCAACAGCGGCTCCTTAGTGCCCCGCCGTTCTTCGATCCGTTGCTTACTCTTTCTCCCTTGCTCAGAGCGCCACGGAAGAATATCCGCCAGTTTGGCTGCTGCGTCTGCTCCGGAATACAAAGCATCCCCCATTAATGCCTTGCTCCCTGAAATATAGCCAAAACTCCCCTTAGCTACTGCCAAAGTAACATCGCTAATGATCCCTGTCCAAGCAACCGTCTCGCTTTGCGGTGATCGTTCTTTATTCATACGAGGCCCTCCTTACCAATAGCAAGTAATCTCATGATGATTCAATACACATGACATGACCCTAAAGATTTCGAAAGCCGCGTCGCATTTGACGCGGCTTTCTTAAACGTATAAGAAAAGTAGAACTTCGATGCTAATTTCTTCTAACCTTTATTCGGGCTGCTCTTCACTTTAACCTTCTCACGCTTTTTAAGCACTAACCAGAGTGGACTGGCAATAAAGATGGAAGAGTAAGCTCCGAAGAGCAAGCCGATTACCATCGCAAGCGAGAACATCTTAATCGACTCGCCTCCGAACAATAACAGGAAGAACGCCGCAATGAATACGGTAAATGCGGTATAGAGAGAACGCATAAGCGTTTGAGCCACACTTTTATTCACAAGGTGTTTCAAGTCTTCATAAGTTTTCTGTTTACCAAAACGTAAATTCTCACGGATACGGTCAAAAATAACGATCGTATCATTAATGGAATAACCGATAATCGTAAGCACCGCTACAATGAAAGTCAAATCCACTTCCAAACGGAAGATAGAGAAGAGCGCGACTACGATAAAGGCATCATGGAGCAAGGCCACAATCGATGCCACGGCGAAACGCCATTCAAAACGAATACTTACATAAATAATAATCCCCAGACAAGAAATCAGAACTGCATAAATAGCATTACGTGCCAATTCTTTAGCCATTTCAGTGTCCACGGTGTTAATCTCAAACGATGCTTTGTCATCCAGCTTAAGGATTTCAGCTTTTAGAGACTCATCTTGAGCCTCATCAAGAACTTCGTCATAGCGAATATTCACACGCTGATCACCAAACGAAATCGTTGGTTCATGATCGACATCGATTGCACTAGTTGCAGTCTTAACCTGATCCAAGTTCAAATTCTTGGATAGGGAGATGTCCACATTAGATCCAGCTTTGAAGTCAACGCTGTAATTCAGGCCAAATGTCGCCAGGAATATCAATCCTGCTACTGTCAATGCGATAGAGAAAATATAGAAATATTTACTCAAATGTACGAAATCAAGCTCTTTCTTAAAGCGCACGGATTTCACTCTCCTTAACACCGAAGCTCTTCGGTTTGTTCAGCTTACCCGCTTTGACAAGCTGGCTAAGCAACCAGTGGGAGAAATAAAGATTCGTGGCGATACTCAGCACGATTTCTACAATCAGCACCAATGCAAAGCCTTTGACCGCACCTGTACCGAAGGCAAACATAACTGCTGCCACAATAATAGTAGTCACATTGGAGTCCATTACTGTCCGGAAAGAGGATTTATTCCCCGCTTTAACGGAGGACAGTATACTTTTTCCACTGCGCATTTCTTCCCTTATCCGTTCGTTGGTAATGATATTGGCATCGACCGCCATACCTATACCCAGAATAAATGCGGCTATACCAGGCAGCGTCAAGGTGAAGTCTGCGAAGACGAAGACCGCAATTAGCGCCCATGTATGCAAGAGCAAGGCAAAACTAGCCAAAAGACCTGGCAAACGATACATTCCGATCATGAAAATAAGGATAATCACAGAAGCCAGCAGACCTGCTCGAATCGTTTGATCAAGCGATTGCTTACCCAGGGTAGCACCCACACTTTGGGAATATTTCTCCGTCAGCTTCAGTGGCAATGCACCTAGGTTAATAGTGTCTGCAAGTTCACGTGCTTCCTTAATTGTATAGTTACCCGAAATAGAAGCACTGCCATCGGTAAGTACTGCTTGTACCGTAGGGTCAGATAATTTGTTCTCATCCAAGTAAATTGCGAGATTCTTTCCTAAGAGACGTTTAGTAATCTCTGCAAATTTGTCCTTGTCCTTAATCTTGATGCTGATGATTGGCTGATTCAGGTTATCCCGTCCAACTTCTGCAGCACCTTCAACAAAATCACTACCTACCAGTTCGATTTTGCTGTAAGTTCCCTCAGCGTCACCTTCAGCAGCACTACGGAAAGTCAGAACTGCAGGTTCCTTCATTTTTTTACGAACCTCGGCTTCATCCGTTACGCCCGCAATTTTCAAACGGATACGGTCCGTACCTTCAGTAGTTACCTCTGGTTCACTTGTTCCGAGCGCATTCGCCCGTTTTTCTAAGCTTTCCGCTGTCTTCAGCAGAGAAGCTCGGGACAATGCTGCTCCCGCTTCCATAGGCTCAGCATGATACAAAATCTCAAATCCGCCTTTCAGGTCAAGACCAAGTCTAACCTTGTCCAGCAGTCCAGGAGTAGTAAATGCCATAACGCCTGTCAAAACGAGCACGGTAATAAAAAAGCCCATTAGTCTCTTCATGCTCTAGCTAGTTCCCCTTTCATTAACTCAATATTCCTATTATAGCTACACGCGAAATGACCGTCAATTCACAGCATTGATAGAGCTATACTCACACAAAGAAACGGCCGCCCCTGCTTAAATCAGCAAGACATCCGTTTTAATAGGAGATGTGGAGTTATTATTCTCTTACTTTACTGCTTTATCAGGCAGTTCGCAAAAAGAAATATGTGGTTTATTGTTCAGTTCAACCCCCGATAGGCCGCAATAGTCAAATAATTCATGTAACTATTGGCTTTCAAGGAATAAATGTCGTTTACCAGCTTATGTAGGGGAGGCAAGCCTTCCTTATCATAATTACGGCTGATGCAATCCCAAATATCCTTGCTGGTTACATACTCATAGCCGAGGAGCCGGAATTCTTCAGCTTTGCTGCGGCACATGGCTTCGATTTCTTCACTATGTTGATCATGATTCCACTGTTCCGATTCCACGTGTTGACACCTCCAAAGATCGCTCATGTTCGTATGCTCACCATAGATATTCGACTCTTGTTCTTCGCTTTCCTTCTTCCGTCACAAAAAGTTAAAGCTACTAAAACAAGGCATGCCGAGATAGGGGTATAGCATATCCATAAGAATAGACAAGTTCGCCAGCGTTTTATTTCATTTTGGGAAGAAGGCGTGACCTTTGAAGAAACAGAGCTTTATACAAGGAACTTTAATCTTGCTAGCCGCCGGCATCATTAATCGGATGCTTGGATTTATTCCCCGGATTGCTTTACCACGTATTATCGGAGCAGAAGGTGTGGGACTGTATCAGCTCGCATATCCTTTTTTTCTCGTGCTGGTTACTGTGATTACAGGCGGGATTCCACTGGCGATAGCCAAGATGGTAGCGGAAGCAGAAGGAGAGAATCGGCCAGAAAAATCACGGCTGATTTTACGTACTGGACTTGCCCTTAGTGTTGGACTTGCAATCTTCTTTACATTGGTTGCTATGATAAGCGCCTCATGGGTCTCTAATGTTATCTTAACAGACCATAGAGTTTATTATACGTTTATTGCCATGATCCCAATGATTGGGATCGTCGCCGTATCTGCAATCTACCGTGGTTATTTCCAAGGAAAGCAAAACATGATTCCATCGGCGCTCTCCTCCATCTTCGAATCTTTAGTTCGAATATTCTTTATGCTCTGGTTCTCCTGGTTGTTGCTTCCCAAGGGTATTGCTATGGCGGCGGCTGGAGCGATGTTAGGTGTGACGGTAGGAGAAATTGGCGGAATGTTAGCGATTCTGTGGCAATATTATGTCATTACTAAAAAAGATAAAAAGCAGACAAATCCGACTCCAGAGCAACCCGTTCTTGAGTCAGAGGTTATCCCATCTGATCCAGATGGTGTGAAAGCCAACATCCCCATATTACGGCGCTTATTAGGCATATCTATTCCCGTTACAGCAAGTCGGCTTGTGGGCTCTTTTTCATATCTGCTGGAATCTATTATTACAGTGCGCAGTCTCGCCTTGGCAGGTATAGCCACTTCTGCCGCTACAGCCCAGTACGGGTCTTTACAAGGGATGGTTATTCCCTTATTGCTGCTGCCCGGGGCACTGACCTCGTCACTTGCTGTATCTCTGGTTCCTTCCATATCAGAAGCTGCCGCAAGAAAGGACTTGCCTACCATTCACAAGCGTATGCATCAAGCGTTGCGGCTTGCGCTGGTAACAGGTGCCCCATTTGCTGTTCTTATGTATATCCTGGCGGTCCCGCTTTGCAATTTGTTATATGGCAACGCGGATACAGCCCCTATGCTGAAGCTTATGGCTCCGTTCGCCTTGTTCATCTATGTTCAAGCTCCCTTACAAGCTACGCTGCAAGCTATGGATCGACCGGGCAGGGCACTCATCAACACCTTGATTGGAGCAGTAGTCAAAATAATTCTGATTGTAATACTGGCATCCCAACCTGAATATGGAATTTACGGCGCTATCATAGCCATTATTGTGAACAGCATTTTGGTTACGTTACTACACGGATACAGTGTAGTCAGTCTCATATCATTATCTTTAAGAGTAACCGAAACCGTAAAAACCTTATGTGCAATGCTCATTATGGGAGCGGGCGTGCATTATGTATACACTTCCATTCCCATTGCAGATGTACAATGGATTCAATTTTTATTTGCCTCTGCGATAGGAATGGTCCTGTATTTTGGAATCAGTCTGTTAGCTGGCCTTATCTCACTGCGTGATTTGGACCGTCTGCCGTTTATCAAACGCAGGCTCTAAAAGGTTATCTGTTGTCCAAACGGTCGACATAAATTCTGCCCTTATGATCTATGGAGCATAGAAATACATCTTTGAAATCAGATACTCCCTTTTGGCGAATTTGAGTTCTTAGCCAAAATCTGGTTTTTCCAATCATCTCTAAATTCTGATCCTGCACCTTTCCATCCATAATCAGAGGGATTGGAAGTCCTTCATACCTGATCTTATTCTTCGGCAGTTCTATCTTACGGTTCTTGTTCCCTTTATTATCGTCACTCTTTTTATGCTCAGCAGCTGCACTGCTATTGCCTGATTGGTTAGAGGATGAACTCCCCTTCTCTTTCTCGAATACGGTTAGCTGTCCACTAGGCTCCAGGATCGCAAATTCCACGTCAGCAGGACTGGCGATGTTCTGTCCACGCAATTGCTGCAGCAGATCATCAATATTATATCTCTGCCTACGCATTTCGCCCCGGTGCAGCTTGCCTCCAGAAATGAGTATGCTCGGTTTGCCGTCCATTAAAAGTCTGAGCTTTCTGCTCTTAAGACTGAGTTGAGCCACAATTACCTGTATCAACACCAATGTTGCCATCGGAACGACTCCTTCATAGATCGGCCGATTGATATCCTCAAGCACAAAAACAGCAATCTCGGCAATCATGATGGAGATCGTTAAATCAAATACAGACAGCTTACCTATTTCCCTCTTCCCCATGATGCGCATACACAGGAATATGAAGAAATACATCAGCACGGTCAAGAAAATATGGGTAGAGATATGCTGGAACATATAGCTTCGCTCCCCTCCATTCTCACCCGCAGACTTGTTTCCTCGGGTGGATTAATGTAACCCTATTCTGACCGCTCTGTGCAGGGAACATTCGGAAGCCGGCATATTAATTAATGGTAAAAAGGCTGCAATGCCCTTTCTTGTACTATTGGGGCAAGCCATCCCATACAATGAATAATAACTATGTTGATTCTTTTTTCTCAAAAAAACTTTAGGAGGTTGTACCATGTATTTAATCCGGCGCATGTTCTCGTGGAGAATAGCCAATCCTGTGTTATCTGGCCTATGTCGATCATTCCTTTGGATGCTGATGGGTGCGTTTGTCCTCTCTCTTTTGTTATGGGGCAGCAGTCTGAAGGAGCAGGATCTCTCAATGTACACATACATTGTACACGGCATAGCTGCAGCATTCGGAGGACTAACCGCCGGTCGCAGAGCCACGAGCAAAGGCTGGTATCAAGGAAGTCTTACAGGAGCATTTTATGGGATTATCGTTCTGTTAATCGGTTTTTTGGCACTGGATAGCGCACCATCTGGCGTAGATCTGCTATGGGTTCTCGCAGCTGCAGCAATTGGCGCTCTCGGCGGAATGTTTGGCGTTAATTTACAAAAAAGCTAAAATTATAATTCCATTAAATTCGAAACATTCCTTGAAAATATGTTAAACTGTGATCATCTGACTTCATTAAGAGATCAAGGAGGCTTCGATTGCTTTGTTTTACCAATCAATGAACCATATTGTTTTGTACACAGTTGCATTAGTAGTGATATTAGTATGGATTGGCTCTAAACGTAATCCAATCATGGCATTGGTTGAAATTGGGAAAGAGATGCTGCGATCTTATAAGTTTTTGTTGCTGATTGCAGGAATGTTTGGCGTATTAGCCATAAATAAATATGAACTGCAAATTGAACAAAAAATGCATCTTACCTCTGATTATACGCCATTTATATTTGGCCTAGAGGGTCATTTTGTCCAAGCCGTTCAGGATATATTCTACAGTCCATGGTTAACACCGATCATCGTCTTTTTCTACATTTTCATGCTTCAATCCGTTCTAGCAGCTTCATTAGGGGTATATCTGTTAGATAAAAACCGGGTGATGTTATACGCAACCTGTTATGCTATTATTATCAACTATGCCTTGGCGATTCCATTCTATCTTTACTTCCCGGTAAACGAGGTTTGGTCCTATCTGCCGGCAGGCGTCAAATTTACTATGCTGGATGTATTTCCGAAATTCGAACAGGAATATAGACCACTATCCGGTCTAAATAACTGCTTCCCGAGTCTACATACGTCCATATCTGTTACAATGGCACTTCTGGCCTTCCGTTCAGGGAACCGCCGCTGGATGGTCATCACTAGTATTTCCGCAGTTGTAATCGTCTTTGGAATCTTCTATCTGGGCATTCATTGGCTTACAGATATGATTGGTGGAACCTTGCTAGCTGTACTAGCCTCTACAGTTGGCGTTCAACTCGCCAAATTAACTTTGCGGGGACGTGAAGAATCGCTTACCGTTCCGAGCCGCGTAACAAATGTACGTTAAAGTTAAACTGCTAAATCGTAATAACCTTAAAGATCAAAAAAGCGGTGTCCTCTCCAATGAGAAGACACCGCTTTTTATGTACTTAAATAACAAGTCTATACTTTCTCTTCGACATCCGTCGCCACAGCGTGGCTGATGGAACCGCGATCAAAAGTCAGCTTAGTTACATCGTTGACCCGCAGAACCACAATATCATCGGAAATCTCCATGATCGTACCGTGAAGTCCTCCAATAGTAACGATTTTATCGCCCTTTTTCAGAGCTTTCAACATTGCGTTACGAGTTTTGGTCTTCTTTTGTTGCGGACGAATCAGCAAGAAGTAGAATACTACAAACATAAGGACAAAGGGACCTACCAGGCCTAGTATGCTACCTCCACCACCTGCGCCAGCTGCATATTGAAACGATTGAATCATATTTCTCCCCCCTTTCAAAGTACATTAAAGCATGACTCATAAATCAAACCCTAAAAGCCTTTAAGATTATCATATAATCCGTATTTGGCAAAAAACTCATCGCGAAAATCAAGCAGCCGATCTTCCTTGATGGCTTCACGCACTTTACGCATTAAATCCAACAAGAAGTGCAAATTGTGGTATGTCGTCAATCTAAGTCCGAAGGTTTCATCGGCTTTGATTAGATGGCGCAAATAAGCGCGGGAATAATTCCGGCATGTATAGCAATTGCACTCCGGATCAAGCGGCCCAAAATCACGGGCATACTTAGCGTTGCGTACAACGAGTCTTCCCTGACTGGTCATCGTTGTTCCATTACGGGCAATACGAGTAGGCAAGACACAGTCGAACATGTCCACTCCTCGGATTGATCCTTCCAGCAGCGCATCCGGTGAACCCACGCCCATCAAATAGCGAGGTTTGCCTTGTGGCAGCAGGGGAACTGTATAATCCAGCACTTCATACATTAGCTGCTTGGACTCTCCGACGCTGAGCCCCCCAATAGCATACCCCGGGAAATCCATGGAAGTCAAATCAGCCGCGCTCTGACGGCGCAGATCTTCATACATGCCCCCTTGCACGATAGCAAAAAGACCCTGATCGTTAGGACGAGCATGACTTTTCAGGCAACGTTCTGCCCAGCGCGTGGTGCGCTCCAGTGATTTTTTCACATAATCATACTCAGCCGGGAATGGAGGACATTCATCAAATGCCATCATTATATCTGAACCCAGGGAGTTCTGAACCTCCATCGCTACTTCCGGAGACAGGAATTTCTTATCCCCATTTAGATGGGAACGGAAATGAACTCCTTCTTCCGTAATCTTGCGCATGTCGCTTAACGAGAATACTTGAAACCCGCCGCTGTCTGTCAGAATCGGACGATCCCAGTTCATGAACTTGTGCAGTCCACCAGCTTCACGAACAATATCATGGCCTGGTCTTAGAAACAGATGGTAAGTATTGCTCAAAATAATATGGGCATCCATCTCTTTCAGCTCTTCAGGACTCATAGTCTTGACTGTAGCTTGTGTGCCGACTGGCATAAATGCTGGTGTCTCAATCACACCATGTGGAGTGTGGACTCTTCCAAGTCTGGCTCCGGATTGTTTGCACGTTTTGATGTGCTCATAAGTAATTGCTGCCATAAGTTAACCCATCCTCTTACCTTAATAAATAAACATTGCATCTCCAAAGCTAAAGAATCGGTACTTCTGCTCTATCGCTTCTTCATAAGCAGCTAGAATATGTTCCCGACCTGCCAATGCGCTAACCAACATAACCAAAGTAGACTTTGGCAGGTGGAAATTGGTAATTAGCGCATTTACTACACTGAACTTATACCCTGGATAGATAAAAATATCCGTCCAGCCACTGCATTCCACAAGCGGCCCACCTTCACATTGTCTTCCGACCGTTTCAAGTGTCCGACAAGACGTTGTGCCAACTGCAATAATACGGCCACCTCGTGCCTTAGTAGCATTTATGGTATCTGCCGTCTCTTGAGACATTACGAAGTACTCAGAATGCATAACATGCTCTTCAACCTTCTCTACAGACATCGGACGAAAAGTACCGAGACCTACATGAAGGGTGATATAAGCGATATTTACACCCTTAGCCTCAATCTGTTCCAGCAATTCTTGGGTAAAATGAAGCCCTGCGGTAGGCGCAGCGGCCGATCCCTCATGCCGAGCATACACAGTCTGATATCGTTCACGATCATCCAGTGTTTCCTTAATATAAGGTGGCAGCGGCATCGTTCCCAGCCTGTCCAGAATCTCCTGAAAAATACCCTGATATATGAAACGAAGCGTACGGCCGCCCATATCAGCTTCGTCCTCGATAACGGCACGAAGCTCATCGCTAAAGATGATCACTGCGCCTGTCTTGAGCTTTTTCCCTGGCTTTACAAGTGCTTCCCAGCGATCATCCCCAAGATTCTTCAGGAGGAGCACTTCCGCCTTAGCACCAGTATCTTCTTTCACTCCAAACAATCTAGCTGGAATGACTCTCGTATCATTTAGAACAAGCGTGTCTCCGGGATTAAAATAATCAATAATATCGGTAAAATGCCGGTGAGCCAGCTCTCCATCCTCCTTATTCACTAGAAGCAGTCTAGAAGCACTGCGATCAGCGAGAGGTGTCTGGGCAATCAATTCTTCCGGCAAATGAAAATCATAAGCATCTACATTCATGGTCTGTCTTCATTCCTTAACTATAGTAACGTTCTTATAATAGTGTTGCAATATTTGCTTGTAATCATACCCGCTGTCTGCCATGCCTTTCACGCCCCACTGCGACATGCCTAGACCATGGCCGTTGCCTTGCCCAATGAACAGAAAGCCCGAGCTGTTAGTGATCACTCTGGCCGCAGAATCTCCACCCATCACTACAGTTCCACTGCCATTCACATTAACCTTCCCCGATGCGGAAAGCACACCAGCACTTTGCGAGCTACTAATTGTGGCGGTAGCGCCGTCAGCGCCTAATACAGTATAACTTCCGGGTGCCACAATATCAAACAAAGTACTAGGTAATCCATTAAACGCGGAGCGGAACATATCAGGATATTTCACATTCAGAGCCTGACCATTAGCTTTCACCTGAATCGCTCTTCCAGAAGGACCGCGCTGGGTGACCTGCAGGTTAGAGATACTGGAAGGGAGCGTGCTTGTTGTTTTGCCCTGCAAGCTTTTTAGAAGTTCAGCAGAGGTATACGGCCCTTTGATCCAGCTATAGCTGCCAGACTCATATACTTTATCCAGAGCCACAGCGTTCTCACCCGGATTCAGCTTTCCGACTGCACTAACACTGCTCTCAATAACTGGCAGAGGACGTATATTCACATCTTTGGTTGTAGCGGTAACTATATCGAGTCCGGCAGCAGTTTTGCTGCCGGTTAATTTAATATTATCTTCACGTGCATAACCAGAGGTACCATTCGCAAGCATAACATAGTACCACTTCTTAGCAGCAGCAGCCGAAACATCTTCAACGCTTGGAACACTAGCAAATACATCGCCACCATTCGCCCAAACCTCTGAAGGGTCAGCTGTCATACCACCACTATTGGAAGAAAATACAGCCTCAACAACTTTACCACCGCTCATCAGCACTTCACCAGCAGTAGTATCTACAGCTTTGATAATGGAGGGAGCTTCAGACCCGATTCCGTTATATACCTGACTAAGAGTGGTATCTACTACATTCGCTACATCAAAACGGTTGCCTTGCGACAGCGCATAGCTGCGGGCGGCGACAGCCTGAGCTTTTAGCGCTTCTTCTGGCCAGCTGGAGGAAACCTCTCCTCCCACTACGGCATACAAGTATTGCTCCAGCGGCACTACATTAATTACAGCCAGCGATCCGCTCAAATTGCTCAGTTCCAAATTTCCGCGATATGTACGCTTGGATCTTTCCACTAACTGAATCCCAGCCTCGCTGCCTGCCGCAAGAAATTTAGCATTGCTTCCAGAAACCAGATAATGATCGGCTTGAGTTTCACTGCTAAAATCCAGCCCGGCATCCTTACGCAGTATTAATCCGGGCGAGGTGGCCACAGAAACCGTAAATTGTGGTGCAGCAGTAGACACAGCGGCCTGAACAGCTGTTAAATCACTATCGTTGGCAGCTTCGCCTACCCATACCTCGACTTGTGCACTGCCGTCGTTTCCTGCCAGAAACACCTTCCAAGCATCTAAACCAGCTGCAGTGAGGCTATTAAGCGCCACATCTGCTTCCTGCTCCGAAGAATAGCGGCCAGCTGATAGATGCTTATTGCCTTTCACCGCTGGGGTTTGGTCAGCAGGAATGCTCAGCCCTGCTTTGACTACACGGGTAAGCCCATCCTTGGCAGCTGCTTCACTAGCATAGACGCCCGTGTACAACTGATACACAGTCGCTCCATTTCTGGAGATTGCAAAAATCTGCGGTTTATCGGAGGTGGATTGGAGCTTTTTAGCTGCATCCGCTGCTGTCTGCCAGCTTGAAGCCTCCATCACCTTAACTCTATATCCGTCCAGACTTATACGAATTTGCTTCTGTCCTGGGACAGATACCAAAGGAGCACTTCCTGCTTGATCCGACAGCAAAGTAAAGCTTTGCGTTGATTGCAGTGTTACTGCTGGCACAGTGGATTTATATTTACTTCCAATATCAGCATAAAGAGCAACTCGTATCGTGCTATTAGAATCGGCATGACTGGCACCCGCAGGGATCAGGAAACTTCCTACAGCAAGCGCAGCCGCAAGCAATCCTTTGCTTAGCGGGGCGACCCCTCTCCATTTCCTCTTCGTATGCTTCATCCAGCATCCTCCTTTATAATTGTAGTGACGAACTAGTGCTGCTCCGGAGGGAGCGGAAGCCCTAAATGATGATAAGCGGCCGGGGTTACAATTCTTCCACGCGGACTCCGCTGCAAGAAACCTATCTGCAGCAGGTACGGCTCATATACGTCCTCAATCGTCTGACTTTCCTCACCAATCGTAGCTGCAATCGTATCCAGTCCTACAGGACCGCCGCGAAAGCTTGAAATCATAGCACTTAACATCTTGTGGTCAATACTGTCCAGCCCACGCGGGTCCACCTGAAGCATCTTCAATGCTTCCCCAGAAATTTCAGGAGTTATAATTCCATCTCCGCGCACTTGAGCAAAATCACGGACCCGCTTCAATAAGCGGTTGGCAATCCGCGGCGTTCCCCGCGAACGAAGTGCAATCTCTTCTGCTGCATCGCCAACAATCTCAATGCCTAGAAGATCCGCATTTCGAGATACAATGTAACTCAGCTCATCTATGTTATAGAATTCCAGGCGACTGACCACTCCGAAACGATCACGCAGTGGCGCAGACAATAGTCCTGCCCGGGTTGTGGCACCTATCAGTGTGAACGGCGGCAAATCCAATCGTACCGAACGGGCACTTGGCCCTTTGCCGATCATGATATCCAGCGCGAAATCCTCCATCGCAGGATACATAACCTCCTCGACCGTGCGGTGCAAACGGTGAATCTCATCGATGAAAAGCACGTCGCCTTCCTGCAGATTCGTCAGCAGAGCGGCAAGATCGCCTGGACGCTCTATCGCAGGGCCGGAAGTTGTTCGCAGGTTCACACCCAGCTCATTGGCGATAATATTAGCGAGCGTTGTTTTGCCGAGACCCGGAGGTCCGTACAGCAGCACATGATCCAGCGCTTCGCTTCTCATTTTGGCCGCTTCTATATATACTTTCAGGTTTTCTTTCACCTGAGTCTGGCCGATATATTCTCCCAGATAACGAGGGCGCAAGCTTAGTTCTACCGCCTGCTCATCCATCATCAAATTCGCGGATATAATCCGGTCATCCATTTCCTATCGCTCCCTTTCTTTAGGATGTGTACGGCTTTACTTAGCTATATATAGCAGCCCTAGTGCTTTCTTCATCAGCACATCTACAGTTCCTGTCTCTGCTCCCTCTTTCTTCAAAGCGAGCCACACGCGGTCCAATTCGCTTTCGGTATAACCCAGCCCCTTAAGCGCATCCCGCGCCTCTTGCCAGGCCAATCCGTCCGTTGCCTCTTCCGTTGGCACTGCAAACAATCCCGTTTGCATTGAAGCCATACTGAGTCCGTCCAGCTTGTCCTTCAAATCAAGGATCATACGCTGTGCTGTCTTTTTGCCAATGCCCGGCAGTTTCGTTAAGAACGTTATATTCTCTTGATAAATCGCTGAAATCAACTGATCCGGTGTTCCACCTGTCAGGATTCCAAGCGCAACCCTAGGACCGATGCCAGATACCTCTATCAGCTTGCGGAACAATTTTTGTTCCTCACGAGTCGGGAACCCAAATAATAGCGTAGCGTCCTCACGTGTTTGGTAATGAATATAGATCGTTACAGGTCCTTCTACTTTGGCAAAAGCATAAGGATTCGGGCAGAATACCCGGTATCCTACTCCCTGCACATCCAGCACCACATATTCCGACTCCAAATGAACAACGGGTCCTCTTAAGAAATCTATCATTTTCGCAATACCTCATTTAATTTAGAATTAAGACTGCTCGAATGGGCATGACATACCGCTACCGCCAGCGCATCCGCCACATCATCGGGTTTCGGAATCGCCGATAGCTTCAGCAGCAGCTTCACCATTTCCTGGACCTGCCGTTTCTCAGCCTTACCATAACCCACAACAGCCTGCTTTACCATCATAGGTGTATATTCCGAGACGGGGAGACCCCGCTGTACTGCAGCTAATATAGTCACACCGCGGGCCTGCGCCACTGGCAATGCTGTAGTAACGTTGCGAGCGAAAAACAGCTTTTCTATCGCCACAGCATCGGGTTTATATTTATCAATGAGCTGACCCATGCCTTCATAGACATGCAGCAGTCGTTCTTCCTCAGGCGTATGAGCCTCAGTCTGAATACAACCATATTGGACGGGGGTCAGTTTATGTCCTTCCTTATCTACAAAGCCAAAGCCGACGATCGCCAGCCCCGGATCAATTCCCAAAATACGCAAACATGATCTCTCCTCTATAACAGGCAGATTATTCCACCGTTTTCATCCATTCCTCCGCCATGAAGCGAACATATGTATTCCTTCTAACCATTATAGCAAAAATCCCCCTTGCGGGAGAAAAAAAGTTTACCGTTTGCAGCGAAATGGCAACTTTAGGCCTACAGCTTAGACTCTTCCCCGTTTCATTTCACACAAAAAAGCTGCCCTCAGCCATTAATAATGACTTTTGGACAGCTTATCAAATCTATTGCTTGTTCTGCATGACATGCTCAGCAGCTTCGCGGGCATAATCACTGAAGGTAGACAGCACACTGTTGTACTCTTCAATATCCTGAACACGAATCCCCTCGTGAAGCTCTTTCCAAATATTTTCCGGCAATGAGGATTTCAGGGAACCCATATCCATTTGAAAAAAAGTCTTCAGTACCTTTTCCTGAACTGGCGGACCTTTAAACAAGGTCAAATTCCCAAACGCATCTACACCAATATAGGCTTCTTTTTTTATCATTGTCGATAAATCATTCACTTTTTGTTCCAGCCACAAATCCCCTTCTGAACTAATCCAACCGCTCCATTCAGGGTGTTCATTGATTATAGTCTTCAGCTGAAGCGGGTTCTTTACGCCCGGCAACGTCTGAATCTCTTCTCCGGACACATAGGTTGTTTTTAAATGAACGGTTCTGCTGAGCCCACTTTGGGAGATGGTTTGCAGCAGTTGTTCGTTATTTAAAGTGCCCTTCTCTTTTGCCTCATCACTGTCCTCGCCTACTTTAAAGACAGCTGCGGCTAACTCACTATCGGCACTATCCGCCCAGCTAGAATTCGTCAGCAGTCCACTGATTTCCTCAGGTACCTGCATACTGCGCCAAGCCAGTACAGTAAAAGCTATACAAGCAGCTCCTACCCAAAGCGCCTTTTTCCAACGTCTCCATCGCCGCCAAAGTTGTTTTTTTAAGCGAAACGCGTTCACGTTAATCCCTTCATTCTGGTTTTTCCCTATTGTGACCTAAGAAGGGAGCATTTATGCGCTTTTCTGTGAATAATCGACATTTCTCCAAAAATACAAGGTTGACCTTGCAGTATGGTTCAAGGTTTATGGTGTAAGTCTGGAAGGGCGATTCTGGGGAGAGGTTTCACATACCGGCCTTAGGTGATACCTATTTCATGACGATCGACCATTTTTTCCACCAAAGCTTTTGCTTTGCCAATAGACTATTTAGTTCTTAGTGTGCTATGCCATTGAATTGGGCGTTTGGGATGGTGGCGATGTAGGCGTTCTGCGTTTGCGTGATGGGGGGATGCGTTCTGCGTTTGCGCGTTGTGCGGAGTGGATCTAAAACTAATTAGTTATGATGAACGAAAGGCAGCCCCTGTTTCGCACACCGTAGGTTAAAATGGAAGTTAAAAGGACAACCATTACAGAGCTACATGCGAAAGGAGCTGTTACTATGAAGAATACCATAAAATACGTCGGTTTGGATGTGTCTAAAGAAAAAATTGCGGTGGCGATTGCAGATGAGGGTCGGGAACCCGCACGATATTATGGAGCCATCCCCCATACCCCAGATGCAGTGGCTCGAATGATTCGGAAACTCAAAGGTTCAGGGATTACACTGGAGGTCTGCTATGAAGCCGGGCCTACGGGGTACGACTTATACCGCTGGTTGACGAAGATGGGAATTTCCTGTGTGGTAATTGCACCTTCGCGTATGCCACAGCGTCCCGGAGATGCCATAAAAACCGACCGACGGGATGCAGAAAAACTGGCTCAGTTACACCGGGCTGGAGAATTGACTGCGATCTATGTGCCAACGCCAGAACTCGAAGCTTTACGAGATCTCATTCGTGCACGAGAAGATGCTAGGCAAGACCTACATCGGGCTCGGCAACGGCTCATTCATTTTCTATTGCGCCACCAAATTCACAAGCCAGAGGGTATGAAAAAACGCTGGACCAAAAGGTACCGGGAATGGCTCTCTATGCTGAAGTTTAATAATGTAGCTCAAGAACGGGTATTTACCGAATCCCTGCAACAGCTCCGGGAAGTGGAGGAGCGAATCAAGCGACTTGAAGCCGCAATGCGAGAAGAAGCACAGATCTGCCCTTACGCACCTGTCATTCAAGCGTTGCAAGGCCTGAGGGGAATCGCCCTGCTGACAGCTATGACTTTAGTTGTCGAGATTGGAAATTTCGAACGTTTTCGTTCACCGGCTCAGCTCATGAGTTACCTGGGACTCGTGCCACGGGAATATTCCTCGGGAGCAAGTACCAAAAGAGGGAGTCTTACAAAAGTCGGAAATTCCGGAGTGCGGCGCGCACTGGTGGAGTCCGCATGGAGTTACCGTCACCGCCCTGCCGTCAAGGGAGATTTAGCAGTGCGTCTTGAGGGCCAGAGTATTCATGTCCATGAAACGTCGTGGAAAGCCCAAGAACGGTTACACAGCAAGTATTTAAAATTAGTCAGACGCGGGAAACACCGAAATTTAACCATGGCAGCAGTGGGTCGTGAGTTAATTGGATTTATCTGGTCGATTGCGGTAGAGGCAGAACGAAAAATGGCGTAGGTGAAACGAAAAAAAATAAAAACATACCCAAAAGATTTGAATCCTTGGGGCATGGAGACAAAGAGAAAGGTTCGAGGAGAATCCGTGAATTCCCTGTGCACAGGATCCCTGATCTAACGTGCGAAATTAGTTTACGGAAGCTCCTTCGACGTAGGCATAATATGTGGTAACCAACCCACGGATAGCAGATTGCCAGCCGACGACTCGCATTTTGTCTCTGTGCCCAAGGGATTGAAAACCCTCTAGTTAAAGGGGAAAACAGGGGAATTGACTAATTCGTTCATAGCAGGGAAAAAATCCCTGAAAATAGCATATATTCGCTCTAAATGAACGAAATCAGGGAATTACTCCCTAATAAATAAGCTGTTTTCCTTAATTCCCGGGAATCAGACATATAATTAGGGAGTTTTTCCCCCATTATATGTCTGACGACCAGAATCCTAAGAATTTCAGGGAGAAATTCCCTAATCGCTCTATAATCATTGCTCATCAAATGCAGCTTCAGCTTCAAGTGTTAATTCCCTTTACCTTTGTTAAGCATCTTCTTCGTATTAAAGTCATATTTAAGCGTTAGGAACCACCGGCAGCTTCACATGGCTCGGATACTCACGATTATGGTAGACGGTCTGCAGCACAGTAATCGCTTCTGAATCTTCATATGGATTATTACCTGTATTTGTATTAGGGAAAGCAACGAATTTGCTGGACGAAGTAACCGAGAACCGAATTCGGTGTCCAACAGCAAATCTATGGGCTATATTCGGCATGAAAATATCATATTTCTCCACCTGCCCAGGAATCAGCAGCTCAGGTGCTTCCAATCCATGACGGTATTTAGCTCTGACAATATAATTCGATAACCGGATGGAGTCCCCTTGTCCATTCACATCACTAAGCGTAACTACCCAATCCGTATCCTTGCCAGTACTGGTAGCATAGATAACCGCAGACAATTCTCCGGCCACAGTCAGCTCTTCCGTCAGAATATCACTAGTGTAGACAAGGATATCATTGCGCAGCTCGTATTTCCGCAAATTTTCAGGCTCTCGTTCACCGCTATCATTCATAGGATCATGAGGATTATAGACATAAGTATCTTCAGGAGAATGTTCCTCAGGCGCTGCGAGCAGTTGCCCATCCCCATGTCCTGAATTCGCTCGCCCACCGCTGGAAAGGTAGAAGGAAGAAACTGTGGCTTCGGCAGGTGTCCAATCCGCGGACGTTCTCCACTGATTTTCACCAACAACATAATAAGAGGCTCTAGGCTCCTGATCTATTCCATTTGGAATGCCTTTGAGGAAGCGGTCGAACCAGCGCAGCACAGAAACATCGTAATCATAGACTACGGCATCATTGCCGAAGCTCACACCTTCATAGTCTCTGGCTCTGTTCGGCCCGTGCTCCCAAGCGCCCAGACGGATTTTGCGATTAGGCACATCATGTTCTGTCAGCATTCTCCAAGTCTCCGATACGCCGGCGCTGTCGCCGTCATACCAGCCTGAGATGACATACATAGGCACCTGCACCTGATCTCCGCGCTCGGTAAAAGTACAGTTTTTCCAGAAATCATCATACTCGGGATGCTGGCTCCACAGATCCCATGGACCTGATGTTTTGCCAATCATTTGCTGAGGGATCTCTTTAATCGGTCTTGCATCAACGGCTGCTTCCGGATTCACCGTAATGCCTCCAAAGATATCAAAATCCGTCCGAGTACCCACAGATTGAGCAAGAGTCCAAGAGAGCAACGGCCAAGAACAAAGAGTTCCCCCTTTGCGAACGGTATCAACAAATGGAGAGCCTACATTCACTTCATCCACAACCGCCTTCAGATTCGGGTGCCCACTGGTGGCCGCCGCCACAACAACAAAACCTAGATAGGATGCGCCCCACATGCCGACGTTGCCATCCGACCATTCCTGAGCAATAATCCAATCAATCGTATCATAGCCGTCATCCCGTTCATTATAAAAAGGAATCAGTTCTCCTTCCGAATCCGCCCGCCCCCTAACATCCTGCGATACTACTGCATAACCTTTATTGGCCCATCTCATAAAAATCTCTTTTTTTCCGTTTCGGTCATAACATGTTCTTACGAGAATTGTTGGCAGCTTGGTTCCCGGCTTAATGCCCTCTGGTAAAAAAACATCTGTCGCCAGCCTCACTCCATCACGCATCGGAATCAGATCAGTGCCCAGATCGTTTACACCATATTCTGCCTTAGATAGAAGAGGATCATCGTAGACCACTAACGGAGTCAGCTTCTCATAACCCGCTTTAACCATAAGCTCAATACCATACCGATTCGGTGTAAGAAAAGCGATAATCTCCCCATCCAAAGTCACAATGTCCAGAGCCGTCTCTTTGCGCAGCGCCCATACTTGTGAGGTCAGTTCGCGGCCTTCAATCTGCGCCTGATACTGGATATGCTTTTGATAGATATCGCCATTACTCAGCACAACCTCATAATCTACCCACTCCGCTTTAGCATAAGCGTCTAAATGTTTGTGGATTTTTTGAAGTGGAAGCACAGTTTTGAACTGTCCATCCAGCACATTGTCTTGCATTTGCGTTCTTCTGCGCGGATCGACCTTAGCGAGCATGATCTGTTGCTCTGTAAAATGAATTTTGCCTGTATAAACACCAGAAAAGTAGACGTTAAATGTAGTTGTGTGTAAGTAGGTTGTCATCTGTTTATCCCCTATCCGCAAATTTCTTCAAATACGCGCAGCCAGTTGCCGCCCATGATCTTAGCAATATCTGCATCCGCATAACCGCGGGCAACCAAACCTCTAGTAAAGTTAATAAAATAACTATATTTCTCAAGTCCAGCAACGGTTTCTGTAGAAGGTCCGTCTCCTTTGGCGAATCCAAGCTTGGGTGCGACATGTTCTTTAAAATAAACCAATGACCAGAGCACATCGCTCATCGGCCAATCCGTTCCAATTCCGACATGATCCACGCCTACAAGCCGGATTACATATTCGATATGATCCAGCACATGGTCAATAGTTGTATGTTTAGGGTCTTCATGAACAAACCAAGGCATAGCAAAAATACCAATGACTCCACCCGTCTTGGCTATCGCGATAATCTCCTCATCACTTTTACAGCGCATATGCGGATAGATCGCCTCTACACCCGTATGTGAAGCAATCACCGGAGTTGTGGAATAAGCGCAGGCATCTAACGTAGTCTGTTTCCCGCAATGCCCCGTATCTACAATGATCCCCAGCTTGTTCAAGCGCGCAATGAATCTTTTTCCAAAATTAGTGACACCGGCGTTCGATTGTTCTGCGCAGCCCGCCCCAATCTGGTTCTGATTGTTGTAGGTCAATTGTAGAATTCTTAATCCGAAGTTATAAAGTACATCTAATTGATCAAGATTCGTGCCCAGACCATCCGTTTCTTGTGCTGTGATAATGCCCGCTTTATGACCATTACGCTTGGCAGCACGTATGTCTTCGGCAGTTAAGGCTTTGATTAACCAATCTGCGGAATCGAATTGCAGCTGCACCTCTGCCATGCTTGTAATGATGCTGTCTAAGGATTCTAAATGAAGTTCACGGTTCCCTGCTGTAATTCCGGACTTGTACCACTCTTCCTTATACTCAGGGATCTCTCCGCTCGCAGATAGCTTTGTGATGATTTTTGCAGGCATACTGCTGTATACCATTGGCTCATCTTTATAAGGCTCACATAATTCTTTGATTCTGTCAGAGATAGAGTCTGGAATCGCGCTTGGAGATAAGGGGCCTTGAAACAGCAAATCAATAATAATGTTCTGCTCATGCAAGCGTTTAGCCCGCTCCTCCTCTTGCTCCGTCAACTTGAAATCATACAGACCTTCATAAGTGCTCATCGTGTAGTCGCTCCTTAGAATGCAATTTCAGTGCCTTTATGTAATCTAACAGCTTCATTATATATAAAATTAGCTGCTGCTAAATCCTCTATGGCCAGCCCTAATCCTTTAAAAAGAGTAATTTCAGCCGCGGACCTTCTACCCTCGATAGTGCCGCTGATCAGCTCACCAATCTCCCCGACAATATGATCTGCTGTGATTTTGCCTTCGTTCAGAGGAATTAAATAATCCCCAGATTCATTCTGAGCGGATTCCAGCCGATCCACATATAACTTAGCTAATTGGACGGTCTCCGAATCCAGCTCACGGTCATTGGGTCTACATGCGCCGACTGCATTGATATGTACACCCGGTTTCAGCCATTCTCCCTTGAGCACAGGTTCGGTGGATGCTGTCACGGTACAAATGATATCCGCTGCGCTGACTGCCGCTTGAACTGTCTCAGCAACAATGATCTGTACATTATATTTTTGGCTCATCTCCGTTTGGAAATCCTGCGCCTTTGCGAGTGTTCTGCTCCATACTTTTACCTCACGGATGGGTCGAACCCGCAACATCGCTTCCAGATGACTTTTTGCTTGTTCCCCAGTTCCAAGAAGAGCAAGGATTTCGGCATCCTCTCTGGCCAGATATCGGGTTGCTGCTGCACTGACTGCCGCCGTACGAATGGCTGTAATCTTTTGTCCATCCACTATAGCTTTCAGAACACCCGTAGATGAATCGAATAGAGTAACAAGACCTTGATGAGAAGGCAGGCCTGAACCATGATTGCTGGGAAATACACTGATGATTTTGGCACCAGCTACCTCTTCATGCTGCAAATATCCCGGCATTAAGCCGAGCAGATTGCTCTTTTGTAAAGGAAGCACTTGTCTTAAGCTTTGCACGGCTTGTCCAGCAGACAGATCCTTCAAAACAGACTCCATAACAGAGATGCAAGATTCCATAGCTAATAGTTCAGCCACTTCATTTTGATTAATGACTAGCATAAGACGGACCTCCTTCTCCTCATCATGATTGCACGAACGCGAATATAAAATTTTCTTACTATCATAACTTATCCGGTTTAAATATTCATGTATAAAGCTGGAAGGCGAAAATTTGTCCTGACCTCAGTTATTCTCTATACTTAATATAGTACGTATTATATTTTAAGGAGCTGACTATTGATTATGGCTAATAAAATAACTTTAGGAAAAACCAAGCTGCAGGTTCTCCCACTGGGTCTGGGTGCCAATGCTGTTGGCGGGCATAATTTATTTCCGGGTTTAAATGATGAAACCGGCAGAAATATCGTGCGCAGCGCTCTGGATCATGGGATTAATTTTATTGATTCCGCCTTTATTTATGGACCTGGAAGATCCGAGGAACTGATTGGCGAAGTGCTGAAGGAAAGAGGCGGCCGCGACAATGTGGTCATTGCTACTAAAGGCGCTCACGTGATTACCGGTGACAAGATTACACTGGACAACTCTCCAGCTTTTCTAAGACAGTCTGTGGAAGACAGCTTGAAACGCCTCCAGACCGATTATATTGATCTTTACTATATTCATTTCCCTGATGAAAACACACCTAAGGACGAAGCTGTAGGTGAACTTAAGAAGCTGAAGGATGAAGGGAAGATTAGAGCCATCGGGGTGTCTAACTTCTCCATTGATCAGCTGAAAGAAGCCAACAAAGACGGTCATGTGGATGTTCTTCAATCCCACTACAATCTGCTGCATCGTGATGCGGAACAAGATTTGCTGCCTTATACGCAGGAGCATGGCATTTCTTTCGTGCCCTATTTCCCACTTGCGTCGGGCCTGCTGGGCGGCAAATATAAGCAAGGCGATACATTCAGCGACATTAGAAAAAATGACCCGCTATTTCAAGGGGAGACCTTTGCCAAGAATCTGGAGAAGGTGGACAAGGTCCGCCAGATTGCCAATGCTAAAGGTGTCGAAGTCGCACATGTCGTACTTGCCTGGTATTTGACCGTACCTTCCATCGATGCGCTTATTCCGGGCGCCAAACGTCCTGAGCAGATCGTTTCCAACTTAGAGACGCTGAAGGTGCAGCTGACACCAGAAGAGATCAAAACTATAGATTCCATATTTAAGGCGTAATCTAGCCTCATTAGATTAAGGGGTTGTCCCATGGCCACGAAATGGCTGCTGGGGCAGCCCCTTTTGTGCTTTGGTTCATCCGATGATTCAGGTTAGATAGTTCGATTGCCATGATTCGTAAGATTCGTCATTCGTTCGTTTTATTTCCTTCGTACGTTCGTTCGATCGACCTATCACAGCTCCCCGCACAATGCCCTATCGGACACAGTTGACCCGTAACGCAGTATTATTGCACATTTGGAATTCCAACGGACCTCATATCCTCTATTGGCACAAAATACACCTAATATGAACCTTTTTCTAAGCAATAACGTCTATGGGGTCCGAAACCCTGCTGAAAAGGCGATAAATTTGCATATAACGTCATCTGGGTCCGTAAGCGGCAGCGGATGGCAGTCGATCGTAGTGGAGAGCAGTCATTCTTCTCCAATATCCTAAATTCTTTGTATTAGTAAATATTGTTTGCTATACTTTCTCTGAAGTAACATTGGACTTTAATTATTATAAAAAGGGGAATTCCTTGATGATTATTCAACCTAAAACTCGCGGATTTATATGTACAACAGCCCATCCAGAGGGATGCGCCAAACAAATACAACAACAAATTGAATATGTAAAAGCACAAAAGAAAATTGAGGGACCCGCTAATGTACTAGTCATTGGTGCTTCTACCGGATACGGACTAGCTTCCAGAATTTCAGCCGCTTTTGGTGCTGGAGCCAACACTATTGGTGTTTTCTTTGATAAAGCTGCTGAAGGTCAACGTACAGCTTCTGCTGGCTGGTACAACTCCGCAGCTTTTGAACAACAAGCAGCGCAGCTTGGACTTAAATCTCACAGCATAGTTGGCGATGCCTTCTCCGATGCTATCAAAGAGAAGACCATTGAATTGATTAAAGCTGAATATGGCACAGTTGATTTAGTTGTCTATAGTGTCGCTTCACCACGCCGCACTCATCCGGTAACAGGAGAAACCTTCTCCTCCGTCATTAAACCGGTGGGAACCGCTTATTCGAACAAAACCTTGAACTTCCACACAGGTGAAGTTTCCATGACCACTATTGAGCCTGCCTCAGAAGAGGAAGTACGTCAGACCATCGCTGTTATGGGCGGCGAAGACTGGAGAATGTGGATCGATCAGCTTCAAGCAGCTGGCGTGCTTGCCGATGGAGCTACAACCGTTGCTTACTCCTACATCGGGCCTGAAATCACTCACCCTATCTATCGCGACGGAACGATTGGTCAAGCCAAACATGATCTGGAACAAACAGCGATCCAACTGAATGATCGCCTGTCCACTCAAGGTGGACGTGCTTTTGTTTCCGTGAACAAAGCTCTGGTAACCCAATCCAGCTCCGCAATTCCTGTAGTCCCGCTTTATATCTCTGCATTGTATGAAGTAATGAAGGAAAAGGGGCTGCACGAGAACTGTATTGAACAAATGTACCGTTTATTCTCTGAGCATCTTTACAGTGGGGGCGAAGCTACTGCTGACGGGGGCTGCTTGATCCGAATTGATGACTGGGAAATGCGTGAGGATGTTCAGACTGAGGTTATGAAACGTTGGGACGAGCTGACAACCGACAATGCAGGTGAGCTTGCTGATCTTGAAGGCTACCGCCAAGATTTCTTTAACCTGTTTGGTTTTCGAACAGAGGGTGTAGACTACGAAGCTGACATTGATCCTAATGTCGACATTCCAAATATGTATTAATAACTGACCTATAGACAAATGAGGTTGTCTCTGAAGTAGTGAATTCTACTGATGAGATAACCTCTTTCTCTTTTAGACAGACATTGGCTTACCTCCCCTCTTTATGATATGGTTTGATTGAATACTGCATGTTCTACTAACATTCAAAGGAGTGAGTCACTTTTGGTTAAAAAAATTAGTGTAGCAAACGGCGCACTTGAGGTGTCACAAATTTCGCTTGGCTGTATGCGGATTGCTGATCTATCTGCAAAAGAAGCAGATACACATGTACATAGTGCCCTTGAGCTCGGAATAGACTTTTTTGACCACGCTGACATCTACGCAGCTGGCAAAGCCGAAGAAGTATTCGCAGGCGTACTGGAGAACAATCCGGGTATGCGTGATAAAATGATGATCCAAACCAAATGCGGAATCCGCAACGGTTTTTTTGATTTCTCCAAGGAACATATCCTGCAATCCGTTGAAGGCAGCCTTAAGCGCTTGAAAACAGACTATATCGACGTCCTACTGCTTCACCGGCCTGATACGCTGTTCGAGCCAGAAGAAGTCGCTGAGGCTTTTGATATTCTGGAAAGCAGAGGTATGGTCAAACACTTTGGTGTCAGCAACCAGAACCCGTTGCAAATCGAGCTGCTGAAGAAAAATGTAAAGCAACCGCTGCTGTTCAACCAGCTGCAATTGAGCATTATGGTCACTGGCATGATTGATACAGGTTTCAATGTGAATATGACTAACTCCGGTTCAGTTGTCCATGATGGCGGGATTTTGGAGTACAGTCGCCTGCATGACATGACCATTCAGCCTTGGTCGCCTTTCCAATATGGCTTCTTTGAAGGCGTATTCTTAGATAACGATAAGTTCCCTGAATTGAACGAGGTCATTAACCGCTTAGCAGCTGAAAAAGACGTAACCAATACAGCTATTGCCATCGCATGGATTCTCAGACATCCGGCAAATATGCAGCCTGTCGTTGGCACAACTAATACACAGCGCTTGCGTGATATTGCCAAAGCTTCCGATATTACTCTCACTCGGCAAGAATGGTATGAGATCTACCGTGCTGCCGGCAATGTCCTTCCATAAACACCTAAAGCCACGAGGTACGTTATTAACGTACGCCGTGGCTTTTTTGCCAGAGAGCGATTCAATCTTCACGTTCTAGTTAAACTAGATAGACAGCGTCAAGATATTCGTATACTCACAAAAGAGAAAAAACTTGATTAAGGAGATTTAAATGTACATTAATATAATGAGAGAAAAAGAACTCAACACATGTTTACAAGACCATTGAGCCGGAAGAAACTTTGAGGGATAATAATCCATGGAAGCAGGTTTAACTTTTCCGGCTCTAATAAATTATTTTAATTGTAATAATTCAAGAATACTTCTGCTATTTCATTAAAGTTTACAATTTCAACTTGATTTGGAAATCTATCATACGCCGAACACAATGCCAGCCGATAACCCGAATCTATGATGTACTGCCTAAAAAAGAAACAATTCAACTCATTTTGTGTATTAATTGAAACCTTGTCACCTTTTAGACTAATAGTAAAGGATGAGAGAGGTAGGGATAGCCCTATGCCTATAGCTTTGATATAACTCTCTTTGAGGGTCCATAAATCAAAAAAATATTTTAGTCTATCTTCTCCTTCTTTTTGCATAAGATCGTTAAATTCACACGGTGAGAAAAAGCGTTCAGCAATTCCAATATTTATTTCGCTTATCCTTTCCACGTCTGTCCCCACTGGTGTATCGGAAATTGCGGAGACCACCCACTCACCAGAATGGGAGTTATTAAAATACAGATTCATATTACCTTTTATTAGTGGCTTTCCATAATGATTATATTCCAACTCAATCGCACTGTTCTTAATACTCAGCCTGCGACAGATTAAAAGTCTAGAAAGGATCTCGGCCGCCAACGTCCGTATTCCATCCTCTTTCCTCACAAAACGGTTGATACGTTTTTGTTTTTCAGCAGGGAGAGTGGAGATAAGTTTTAGAACCATTTGATCGTTCATTTTTACGGGTAATTTAACAGCATAAATCTCTACGTCTTTAATAGTTTGTTTAATAAACTCCCTTCCTCCGTTTCCTCAGCATTATGATTACAACAGCCAAGCCATATTTTTTATCATTTCTATCCAAAATAAAATATTCCTACTTTTCCCACTAATTGCTATAATATCACAATCAATAAAATTAATCATGGGATTGCAGACAGACAAAACATCAAGGCGGCCCCCTTTTTTCAACTCATTATTCTCCCTTATAAAATCTTTGTAAATGATATAAACTTTTTCAGCTATCAGTATAGACACATGCTTAATCGAGTAGGAGGCCACCCATAAATAGGGTAGCCGACCTCTCACACCACCGTACGTACTGTTCGGTATACAGCGGTTCAACCGGCCATGATGCCTTGTATGTGATTTCTGTTCGTCAGCCCGAGGGTTGCCTTCGGCTTCCTTCAGATTCTGCCTAGCGGCGGACACCCTTGCCTTTGGCTAACAATTCCTACTACCAAGCCTGTAACGGACTCTCACCGCCAAGTTATCGCCCATGCCGGGCGCACAACACCTAAAGCCACGGCGTACGTTAATAACGTACGCCGTGGCTTTTTTTATGCGATCCTTATGCATTGGCTTTATAGCAACAGCAGTTTCATAACTCGCTAAATTTAAAAGTTAGAATACACTTCGCACTAATCCTCCGTCAATCCGAAAGGCTGAACCATTGATAGCCGATGATAAAGGGCTACTTAAAAAGACGACTAAATCGGCGATTTCTTCTGGCCGGATCAAACGTTGAATAATAGAGGTCGGACGATTCTCCTTCATAAATCGGATCTCCGCTTCCTCAATCGTCAGATTTTCCTCTGGATACAAGGTATTCAACATGGTTTCTACACCTTCAGTTAATGTGGAGCCCGGCATGACGGTATTCACAGTTACCTTGGTACTTTTGGTCAATTCGGCCAAACTGCGGGAGAGTGATAGCTGCATTGTCTTAGTCGCACTATAGTGCGCCATTTCCTGAGAAGGCATAATTGCTGCTTCACTGGCTATGAAAATCACTCTACCCTCATTCTTTTCAAGCATGCGCTGCAGATAATGGCGGCTAAGTCTGACCCCACTCATTACATTAACCTCAAAAAATTTAAACCATTCTACATCCGGAATATCAAAATATTCAGCGGGTTCAAAAACCCCTAAGTTATTAATAAGAATATCGACCATTGGGTATTCCTCGATAAGCTTGCGACATCCTTCCTCGGTTCCCAGATCGGCCACAGCCGGATACAGCGCTGCTTTCGGATGCTCTGCGCGTATTTCTTCTATAGTTTGTTTTACTTTATCCGCATGACGACCATTCACAAGTACAGCGGCACCTTCCCGTACCAGAGATTTTGCGATCGCTTTTCCGATGCCGGAGGTGGATCCGGTAACTAATGTTGTTTTTCCTTCTAGATGAAGCTTCGTATCAATCCCTCCTTAATAAATATGCTCTATTATTTATCACAAATCACTTCCGTATTCATAGGATATGACGGAGAGATTCAATCCTCACGTTCTAGTTAAACTAGATAGACAGCGTCAAGATATTCGTATACTCACAAAAAGAACACAAAAAATTATAACTACTACCGAAATACTTAAGATCACAGTTGTTCTTTTGTTATGCTTTTTCATAATCCATCCTTCCTCTCTATAGATGCACATCTCTCTTTTCAAAAGAAATTAAAGCAACGCTCAAGCAAACCCCTATGATTACAACAGGAATTAGGATCATACGAATACCCTCGTTTAGGGTATATATCTCATGTGAATTTACAGCAGAGAATTTAAAAATTTGCGTCGTTAGCGTATTTTCAGAAATCACTCGCAGATATACATACGAAGAGTCTTTAAGATAACCACTGAGCAGAAAATCGCCAAATACAAAAACAAAAGTGGCAATTACAGCGGTAGCCGATTTTTTCATCAATACTCCTAACAACAGTACGACAGCGGAATAAGCTGCGAGATACAAAATATTGAATCCAATAGCCCCCATAGCAACGATAAACTTCCCCTCTAAGCTTTCATTTCCGATATGGGAACCCGTAACAAACGCTGCCAGCATGTACAATACATAAAAAAGACCAAAAAATTGAATTACCCACCATACTACAACTTTTAATTCGGTTAGATATTTTCCCAGCAAATATAATGACCTGCGCTGACCCGAAGCGATAATAGTTTGGACCGACCCATACTCAAATCCCTCGGTAGCAAAAAAACAAACGTAAATCGGAATGATGAAATACAGAAAAAAAGATAACTGAATGCTAGTGATTAAAGGCTCTAAAGGACCATCTATATCAAATCCTACTTGTACCCCCATCCAAACCAGTAATAAGGCACTTCCAAACAGCAAAAGAAGACTTATCCCCTTGAACATAGGATCTTTGGTTACATAATAAGCTTCAGCCTTAAGAAAATTCCTCATTCGTTACCTCCAGCAATTAGATCCATATAATAGTTCTCAAGATTTGGAGCCGACAGGTTAATCCCTTCAATATGGATGCCCTGCGTCAGAAAAAGAGACATCAGCTCTTCCAGATTTGTACTCTCTTTAGGAATTTGAATTTCTCCAGCTTCGGTGATCGTAATGGTTTCTAGTTGGAGTTCACTTTTTAAAATCTGAAGTGTCGCTGCGGGATCAGCCGTTCGAATACAGATCTTTGTTTCCGCCGTATGTAAGAGTTCCTCCGCAGAAGCTTCTTTGATTAACCTTCCTTTATGAATAAAACCGTATTGGGTCGCTAGTAGCTGCAACTCACTTAAAATATGACTGGAGATCAGTATAGTCACTCCTTGTTCTTTGGAAAGCTTCTCCAGGATCTTTCGCACTTCTACAATGCCTGACGGATCAAGACCATTAATAGGCTCGTCCAATACCAGAAATTTGGGATCGTTAAGTAGAGCAATAGCCAGACCTAAACGTTGTTTCATCCCAAGGGAGTATTCTGAGGTTAGCTTAGAACCGGCATCTGCCAGAGAAACTGCCTGCAATACTTCCGCAATTCTGCTCTTATCCTTAATCCCAAACGCACGACAATAAAACGTAAGATTTTGCTTGGCATTTAGATTAGGATAAAGCGCTGGCCTTTCAATTAGAAATCCAACCTTTCGCCTCGCCTCGTGAACAGCTTTTTTGTCCTTTTTTTCAAAAAGAGAGATTTCACCATGTGTCGGATGTACCAATCCGCCTATAATTTTCATTAATGTAGTTTTACCTGCCCCATTTTCGCCAACAAACCCATAAATATCTCCTACCCCAATTGTCATATAGACATCCTGAAGCGCAAGAGACTCTCCGTATTGTTTGCTTAAACCTCTGGCCTCAAAGATCGTTTGCGTCAAATCAAACACTCCTCTTTTCACTTTTCCACATCCTAACATGTTGCCATGGACACTACATTCAAACTGTAACAATCAAGTTAGTTAATGTAATTATTAAGAAGGATTTGTATAATGTGACTTATATGGTCGACAAATTCCCGGATATTTTGGACAATTCTTGTCGAAAGGAATGATAAAGTGATACGTATTGCTGTCTGTGATGATGACTTTCCCACTACTGAATTAATAGAGAGACTTATTCTGGAGACTCAACCTAATTTCACAAGGAAAATAGAGGTCTCGATCTTTTATTCCGGCGAAAGCTTCACTAAGGCCATTCAAGAGGCCTGCGCGTTTGATATTATTTTTATGGACATTGAAATGGCGGATATGGATGGAATAAAAGCTGGGTATGTACTGCGGGGAAATGATGAAAATGATCTAGTGCAGCTTATCTATGTCTCTAGTCATGATGAATATCATCTGCAACTCTTCGATGTTCAGCCCTCGGGATTTATCAAGAAACCTATCGATTCAGAGATATTTAAGCACAAACTGATTTCTACGATTGAAAAAGTAATTCGCAAGCTCCAGCAAGGCAAAAAAAACTTCTTATCACTACAGCAAAAAGGAAAAGAAATTCTAATCCCCTATCGAAATATCATCTATCTGGAAAGCAACCGGCGGAGAATTATTCTTTATTCCTGCAACGATCAACATGACTACTACAGTACACTAAACGAGGAAGAGCAGAAGCTTCCTGTGAGCGATTTTGTCCGAATCCATCAATCCTACATCGTTAACTTTTACTTTATTAAAGAAATCAGTAACCAGGGAGTAATTCTCCTAAATGGCGAAGCCTTACCCATTAGTGCAAAATACAGTGCCGATTTTAAGAAAAAATATCTGAAATTCAGGGGGAGTCTTGTTGGATAATATCTTTCTGGAGGAGTTATTTTATCTAGTAACGCTTCCACTTTTACCTATCATTATTCATTACTTCTACAGGCATTGTTTCGTTAGCCGACTTACCACCAAAGCCAATCTTGTTATCGTGTACTCCCTATATTTCCTCTGTATTGTCTTTCTGCACTATAGCTCACTGCCAGGCTCAATCCTACTCACACTCAATATTGGCCTGATTGCTCTCTTATCTTTTTTTTACAATGGAAATATCAAATGGCGGATCGTTGCCGCTCTTTTTCTGGTTGCGCTTATTACGCTTAGTGAGTTATCATTACCCCTATTTTACTCGACAAAGGGATATATTCTGAACCAGTTTCTTTCCAAGCTGCTGATGTTTATATTAGCTTTTGTATCCGTGCGCGTAGCTAAAGCCTTTGGAAATGGCGGGTTATCTAAATGGTATTGGGTTCTATTATTTATTTGCCCTTCTATAAGCACACTAGGGATCTACAGCTTCGCATCCAGCCTTTATATGCAGTCCTTCCCTACCCTTGTTCCAATCCTGTCCACAGGGCTACTCATTATAAATTTATTGATATTTATCTTATGCGACCGTATGTTAGTTATCCAATCTGCGCAGAACCAAAGTTATTTACTTGAGCAACAAAATGCTTACTATGTAAATCAATATCTTTTGACAAAAGAAATACAGGAAGAATCTTTTAAGTTCCAGCATGATATTAAAAATATTCTCATAGGTTTACGCGCAAAGGTACAATCCGGTGAAGCTGCCAATCTGAATGAGTTGGACAACTTACTGGGGCAAATAGACAACCCAATAGGCGTTAGCAATAGCGGGAATACGATTATTGATTCCATTATCAACTACAAGCAGCAGGTCGCTGAAAAGCATCAGATCCCCTTCAAGTTAGACTTGAACATCCCTGCACAGCTGACGCTCGACACCACAGTTATCAGTGTGATTTTAGGAAATGCACTGGACAATGCCATTGAAGCTTGTTGCGATAAAAGAAATGAAGAGTGCTATATAACCATACATATGCATTATCTTAATGAAAGCTTGTTCATCCGGATTCAGAATCCTTATGTGAATGAAATTCATACGAATCGTTTTGGCGACATCTGCTCCACAAAAACTAATAAATCCGGTCATGGTATAGGCTTAAAAAGTATCCAGAAGGTCGTAGAGGATAGTAATGGCTTAGTAGATATTTCATATAACAATAATCTATTTCAAGTCGAAATTGTTCTTTTTATGGTCGCCTGTAAAAAAAGGAACAGCCTATCGTAAGTACAATAGGTTGTTCTTTTTTAGTTAACAGTGAGATGAATCGAACCTCCACAGTTGGACATTAGAAAGAGAACGAAATGCACTAGGAGAAAACCAACTCTCCCCTAACAAACTTAAGCGAAATTTAATAAAAATCTCAATAAAAATGCAGATCTGTTCTTCTTTTTCTAAATTAGATTTATAAATATGCTAGTTACTCCTCAAACAATGAATCTAGCACGGTTGTACCTCATATCCAACTAAAGTCAATTGCCTCTTTTATATCTACTAATTTATTCCCCCAAGAACTTGTGAACTATTTCTCATATACTATTTTAGGTTGGCGCCAATCTTTCTCATAGAGGTCTTATGAATGCAGTTTAAAGAAATCTATCTAATAATTTGAAAGAAGGAAACCACATTGGTACTGGGTTGTGATACTGCAACAAACGTTACTTCAGCAAGATTGATGACACTTCAAAATAATAACTTTACATTTGTTGGACGATACCTGAACCGTGTAGAAGGTTCTCATGACGGACTTACAGATGCTGAGATTACACGAATTTCTAATGCTGGGCTGTTCATAGTATCCCTTTATGAAAACAAAGGTGGAACAACTGTCAGTTACTTTACGAATGCACAGGGTGTTAGTGATGCGAAAGATGCTGTGGAATTGGCAAATGACTTCGGACAAACGAATGCCACTCCGATTTATTTCGCCGTGGATCGCGATATGACCACTACTCAAATTACTGGAAATGTTGTGCCTTATTTCCAAGGGATAATGTCAGTTCTAAACAGCAGCACTCAAAATCCTAACGGTTATAAAGTGGGAATCTACGGTTCAAGAGCTGTTTGTGCCTACATCCGCGGCTCCTTCTCAGCTACGACACGTTATACTTTTATCGTCGATAATAGCTGGGCAGGGACTTTCAATGATTGGAACTTACGTCAATATAATTTTAACACCACGCTTGGCTCAGGCAACGGTCAGATTAAGATTGATTACGTAGAGTCATCTTCTCATGGAGGAGGGGGTTGGAAATAGTAACCTATTTTATTCAAATTGAGAAACAAATAGAAGGGATCCTTTAGCCTCCGAATTTTCTCACTGCTGCATGTACCGCTTGATACCCTATAATATCCTATAAGAAGTTGCATCTGTAATACAACATATTAATTCATTGGATTCATGTTATTTTTTAATCAATGAACGTTGCAAAATTGGATCCCTTACAATTCGCTAATACTCTTTTCGAATATTTCTCTCATAGGCTTCTATCCTTAGGCATACTTTAGGATAGAAGCCTTTTTGACTTTAGTTCGGGAATTAGTATTCATCGTATCTATTTTTCCATTATCTGAGATCCCATTGGACAATCAAAAAGCGGCCATTCCAATGGCCGCTTTTTTTAAGGATTTAGAAGCTTATCATAAGCTTCATCATAAACCCAAGTGATTCCTTCATCTTTACTGGTAAGATATATAGTTCCTGCCACACCGGTATCTTGATCAATTAACGAGATAGGGAACAGTCCTTCCTTTCTATTAAAGATAGGAGAAAGGGGATTTTTTTTATATTTATCAAACTTTTCTGGAAGCGATACAGCAAGCCTTTCCCAAGTTTGCCCCTGATCTTTGGTCCAATAAATTACAGGACCCTCATCCATATAATATCTGTACCCTAAAAACCCGATATCCGAACTAGAAAATCCCACGCCGGTCAAATGTTCCGAATAAATATCATTTGGATTGCCTATCTCTTTCCACGTCTTACCTCCGTCAGAGGTTTGATATACATAATTCAGCGCACTCCCAACTCCTTGTGAAGCACCACTGACCAGCCAACCATCATTTTTATTCGTGAAACCGATAAATTTTGTTTCATATCCCATTGCTCCAGGAATAGGATAGTCATTCCATGTCTGTCCCTTATCATTACTGATTAAAACATGCAGCGGCAATGATTTTCCATCTGCAAAACCATAAACAATAGCTGTTTTATCCTCGGATATAAAATAACCGGTGTTCTCTTGCCCCATTCCCAGAACCCCTCCGGTCGTATCCAATTTTAATGGCACATTTGCTTTAACATCTCCATTCCGATATGAAACAGAAACATTCCCCTCTGCATCTATGGAGTACGAATTGCCAGCATCATTAACAACAACTTGCTCCCCATCAAAGCCAATGGAATAGATCGTGCCGGGTTTGATGAATTCGGTGCCTTTTATATTAGTGCACGACGCCAACACGCTGATTACCCCGATCAAAAGCAGGACGGTATAAAATAGAGTGATGCCGTTTCGTTTTTTCTTCGTATTAAGAATAGATATAAATCGCTCTTTCATAGAAATTTCCCCTCCTGAAAAGTTAGTTGATAAAGCCAAAAAGCGGGGATCCGAATTCTGTATGACAGATAAGATAGCCTCACAATATTTTTTACGGTAAGATAAGCTTCGTGTACCCACTACCGTCTCATCACAGTAAATTTCAATTTCACGTCCTGCTTGGCGTACCATGAACCACACGAAAGGATTAAACCAATGAATTGCATGTACAATTAAGAGGAGTATCTTATATATAATGTCATGTCTCTTATAATGAACTAACTCATGCTTGAAGATAAATTCAAGCTCTTCATCGTTATATTGATCATGCGGCAAGAAGAGAATCGGCTTGTAAAAACCAACTAACATTGGATTTGGAACCTTTTCACTAATTAAAACGGTGATGGATAATTTTATTTTCATTTCTTTATAAACTTGGTTTATTTTCAATACCATCTGGTCACTTAAAAGAGAATTACTCCAACGAAGAGACTGTTTTCTGAAAAAGTAGTAACTGGTAAAATGATAAAGCAAAAAAAGTACGAACCCGGAAAACCAGAGCCAAGTTAAGATGTCCATAAGAGATGGTATATGATTTAACGATGCGGCCTGCTGAACAGGATGAGAAATCCCTGACACATCAATTTGTATGCTGTTGGAGGGAATGTCTTGAAACACTGTACTTATCTTTGAGCTATCAGGAAGCGGAATCCGTACGACATTATTGGCAAACGAAATGTTAAATGGAAGTAGCAAGCGTATAGTCAAAATCATCCATATCCAATATTTCCATTTTGCCGATTTTCCCTTCACATTCCTTATAATCCGTTTCTGAGATGGCTGCACGATAACTATTGCTCCGTCCCTCCTTTTCACAATACAGAAATCCTTTATCAACGAGTCGCGAAAGTACCGTCATTAAAGTAGCCAAAGCCCAATTTCGTTTATTACGTAATTGATTCGATATGTAGGAAGAACTCACTGGATTCCCAGTTTTCCAAATGACAAGCATAATTTCTAACTCTGCATCAGGTAGCTTCTTAATTTCATTAATCATGAATCAACCTCCATATTATACAGTTGTATAACTGCTTCTATTATACAACTGTATAAATAAAATGCAAGTCATCTTTTCTTTTGTTTCTATAAATTAGAGACGTTGAAAAGTAGGAAAAGGTTTGCACTTTATAGTATCAATGCTAAATCATCGAATGCGAAGCTAACGGTATACACTAGAACTTTGGAAATAGGGTAATTCAGAAGTAGTAGTAGAGGAAAACCTAATGCTCCTATTAGAAATTCAATAAGCTCTGAAAATGAAAAAGGTCTATAAAATCGCTTATTAAGCAATTTTATAGACCTTTTTAGTATACCGGTGAGAGGAATGGAACCTATCGATATTTATTTTGAACGCATCAATAGATATAGGAAGTAAGGCACACTCAGCATTGTTACAATAATTCCTGCGGGAATATCTGACTTAAAGCTGACCGTTCGAGCAATCGTATCCGCTACAAGCAGCAATAGCGCACCAATAAGCGCTGAAGTAGGTAGAAGAACTTTGTAGTCGTGACCTACCAGCTTGCGAGCCACATGCGGACTAATCAATCCAATAAAGAAGATCGAGCCCCCGAGCGCTACACAGCCAGAAGCTATGCCTACAGCCGCAATTGCCAAGCGCAAAAATTTCTTCTTTACAGCGACTCCTAATCCTATCGAAATTTCGTTGCCTAGCACCAAGACGTTCAATGTCCTGAAATTAGAAAGAATATATGCGAATAGCAGCAATACCCAAGGTGCCAACAAGCTGATATAAGACCACTTGTCCCCCCATAAATATCCTGCTTGCCAACGCTGCGCAAACTCATACTTCTGGTCATCAAGCTTTAAAGTCAGGAATAGCGACAGCGCACTAAACCCCATATTGATTGCAACACCAGTCAAGACAAGTCGTGTAGAAGAAATCATACGACGTTTTCTATAGGCTAGAACATAGATCAGAGCTGCTGCCAGCAGACCGCCTAAGAATGCCATAGACGGCAGTAATAATGTTATAGCGGCGCCTTGAATGCTTACCGTTGAGATAATCAGCAACACCATAAGACCTGAACCTGAGCTAATACCAAGCATGCCGGGATCAGCCAGATCATTGCGCAGCAAAGCCTGCATAACTGCACCTGCCAGTGCCATCCCAAATCCAACAAGTATCGCTAATACGATCCGAGGAAGACGAAACTTATAAACAACGAGATTATGCTCCTCTGGACCTTGTCCAAGCAATACTTGAAATACTTCAAGTGGATTGAGGGACACCTTTCCCATATTAAGACTAAGAATAGCTCCTGCAATAAGCAGTATTAAAAGAGATAGAATCCATATTGTAGCCTTATGCGATTTAACAACATTCATTTGAAGGCTCTCCTCTCTTTGCTCGCAATTAGCAAGAAGAAAGGAACACCAATCATTGCAAAAATAATGCCCAGTGCTGTCTCTGCCGGACGATTAATCAGCCTTCCAGCGATATCCGCTACAACCATAAGTGCGCCGCCGTAAATGGCTGATGCCGGAATAATATAACGATAATCTACACCTACAAAAAAACGCATAATATGCGGAATAATTAACCCTACAAAGCCGATTGGCCCTACAAGTGCAACAGCTACACCCGCTAGTAAAAGGACCGCAAGCGTAGCTATCATCTTAACGAGAACGATCCGTTGCCCGAAGCCTTTCGCGATCTCTTCCCCCAAGTTTAAAATAGTGATAGAGCGTGCAATGAATAGTGACAAAGCCAGTCCACCTAAGAACCAAGGTATAACTAGCCTAATTTCCACCCATGTTGCTCCAGCCACACTACCCGAAGTCCAATAAGCAAGGGCACGACCAATTCCATAGTTTAATGAGATAAATGACCCCACAGCTCCAAATAGCATTGTAATTGATATTCCAGCTAGCACCAGTCGTTGAGGTGTCATTCCTGAACGATTCAATGAAGCGGCAAGATACGTTAATCCTGCTCCAAGTCCTGCGCCAATAAAGCTAACCAGCAGGGTTGTTGTCTGCAGTTGCCCTGGAAGAAAAACCAGTGTAACGGCCATTGCAAGAGCTGCTCCTGCATTCACTCCCATTAATCCGGAATCTGCTAAGGGATTTCGCGTATAGCCCTGCATAACCGCTCCTGCTACCGCGAGACACATCCCCGCAATAATATCAGCTGCTGTACGCGGAATACGAAGGGCATGAATAATCTGATGCTCGGTCAGTTCAGGATCAAAATTAAAAATCGCTGTCCATGCCATCTTCAGGCTCATGGAAGCAGAGCCAAATGAGATAGAAGCTGCTACTGAAAGCAGCAGCAGCAGTATCCCTAGGAGTAGAAACAGACCGAAATACGATTTCCCTCTTAAATCAGGGATAACGGTTGTTCTATCATCTAGCCTTCTATTTTTTTTCATACGCTGACACTAGCTTCTCTACTACAAAATCTAGTTGCTTATCAAGAGAGTAGATATCGGAATAATATGAAAAATCAAACCCAATTTCGATCAATCTACCTTCTTTAATTGCTGGAATGCTGTTCCAAATTGGATTGTCCGACAAATCATCAGCACCATCCCATACAGAGCGGAACACGAAGTCTCCTATATACTCTGGTAACACCTCTAAGGAAACAAACCCTCCAGTAGCCTTCTCTCTGCCATCAATCTTTTTCTGAAGAATCTCTGGTGCTTTTAGCCCTAAATATTCATAAATGATCTGAGAGCCCCTTCCATAAAGCTTGCTATCGATCACCGCCATCTCTTTTTTTCCGCCTTCGATAATGGTTACTGTCTTATCCAAAATTCCAAGTTCATCAAGCTGCTGCTTGCTCTTCTCCAACTTCTCGTGGAAATTATCTAATAGAGCTTGTGCCTCCTGCTCCTTGCCAAATACCTCGCCAATCTTCATTACACGTTCATCCGTCGCCATTTTTTCATAGGGAATTGGAACGGTCGGTGCAATATCCTTAAGGATTTCGTAAGTTTCTTCAGAAGCAGCTATGATCAAGTCCGGCTTTACTGCCATAATAGCCTCTGGATTAGGCTCATACCATGAACCTAGATCTTCAATCCCCCCCAGCTCTTCTGCAAAGGCCGCTCCTTCAAAAACACTCGAAGTACCTACTGGCTTAATGCCGAGGGCCACAAGATCCCCTTGAAGGTATAACACGACAACCCTCTTTGGATTAGCTGGAACAACAATATCTCCCTTTATTGTAGAGATAGTTCTTGTCTGAGCCTCCTTATTGACATTGTCAGCTGCAATTGAATTATTTGCTGGTGATGATGTAACTTCAGAAGCTTTGGATCCATTAGAATTTGTGGCATTAGAACCAACGCTTGCAGATCCACATGCACTTAAAAGCAAGGTAAAGCTAAGCAGCATCGCTACAATAAAACTTGACGTCTTTGTTAATCTCATAGGTGAAGACCCTCCGGTTATTTCATTTTGGTAATAGTAATGATAATGATTATCATACTCAATAACATTATATCGGGAGGATATGTGCTCGCCAATGGAGAATTTGGCGGTGGTAAATGGACGATTGTCCGATGAACTCACCTGCCTGCTTTCCTTGCGGAACCGGATGGGAGATTGACCATTGTATTTACTGAACATACGACTGAAGTAATATACATCGCTATATCCAACTTCTTCTGCAATATCGCGAAGTGGAGCATCGGTACATCGTAATAGCTCTTCTGCATGTTTAAGCCGGAATCGTATCAAATATTCAATCAAGCTAAACCCCGTCTCCCCTTTAAAGCGGGTTGATAAATGACGAGGGCTGTAATTAAATTGCTCCGCTATAGATTCTAGTGATAAATTATGACGATAATGCTCCTCAATATAACGGACAACCTGCCCAATGACATCCGGTTGCCTGAGGTTAATTCCATCCTTTGTGAACTGCTTTAATAATTCATGTATAAACTGATAGAACAAGCCTTTAACTTGAATTCTTTCCAATTGGCTTCCTTGTGCCCAAAGTTGTTCCATTGCCATTAGTTGATAGTGCAGTGGTAATGGCTCCAAAGACTCGAAGCTATACTGCATCCGAAATGGATTGCTGCGTTCTAAAAGTCTTGCTAAATCCTTTCTTCCTGGCAAGGAGGCTCTATAGAATAATAAATAGTATTCAAACAACTTCCCTGTCTCTATACTTAGTCTCATGCCCTTGCCACCATGCACAATAAAGTGACGGTCTGCGTCGTAATCTATGCCGTTGAGATTCAAGCTGGCCGTACCCCGCACACAGTAGATAAATCCGCATGCTGGTAATATATAGCCTTGCAGATTGTCCCCAGGCTCCATCACAGCATGTCGAATATCAAGTACTTTAACAGCAGCATAATTCCATGCGAAAATATGATCTTCCAGCTTCATCTTTGCCATACACTCCGATCTGCTCCACAATCTATTTGAATTAATTATATTCCACAACAATGATAATGATTATCAATTAGTATTAAGTAGTTCCTCTATTTTGTCAATCGCTGTTTAGTATCATGCTTGCTTATAGCTTCGAAGTGGAGCTTCCTCAGGAATGCCTCTATCTCATTCACATATCCTCTTACATTAATCATTCTCGGTACAACTAAGTCCAATTTCTTATTCACAACTGAAGGATGTATCAAAAGTTTTCCGGCACAGGCATGAACGGAATTGTAAAAAAACAAACAAAAAAGTTCATCAGATATAGTATCTAATGAACTTTGAGTTGATTTAGTTGGTACCGGTGAGAGGACTCGAACCTCCACGGTTTCCCTCTCGATTTTGAGTCGCTCATGCTATCGGGAAGATAGCAGAAACTAAGTCAAAGAAAAGGAATCTAAAGCCCGCGAAAATCCTTGTAAGATCAAGTTTTTTTGCGGGTTCTTTCGTTAGATTTAAACGCCGCAAGGCTTCCGGGAATCTTCTCAAATAGTAGTCGCTTTTGCACAAATGAGAGAACTCGGAGAGAACTATAACAGATCAGCCCGCTCCCTATCATTGACAGATAATATCGAAGCTTTGGCTTCAGGGAGGGGAATTGATATGAGAAAAACAACAGTAAACACTATCGCTAATCAAAAAGGCAGTACAGGCAAAACCACCACCGCTTATAACCTAGCTTACGCCTTATATAATGAAGGAAAAAAGATATTACTGATTGATTTGGATCCTCAAGGGAATCTAACGATGTACTTTGGTATCGAACAACCTGATAAACTCCCTTACTCTATGTTCAACATCAAGAACGCGATGATGACGGACGAACTGCTTCCATCGCCCGAAGAGTGCATTCATTCTCAAGGTAACATTGACCTGATTCCTAGCAACATTGAACTGTCTGTTGCCGAAATTAACCTACGGGATGAAAATGGCGGTGAAAAGACATTGACCCCTTTACTGGAACCGATGAAAGCCAACTATGACTACATCATTATAGACACGACTCCATTCACTTGGCTTACTCAATATCAATGCTTTGGTAGCACTCAACTGCTCAGATCATTGTGAAGGTAAAGAAGCGAATCAATCCACATATTCGCATTGAGGGCGACTTGATGACCAGGGGCGACACCCGTACCAATTTATATAATGAAACCATTCGTCTAGTGAAAGTGTGGTGTATCATAGAAGTCAGTGGTCCGGCAAGTTTATTTTGATCAATGAAAATGGACTCTAGACTCCAAAGCGAGGAAAACTGTCGACCTGTCTTTTACGTTATTCAAAAATAATTAAGTCATCTATCTCCCCTAACACAAAATACAAGAATCCCTTGAATTTATCAATCGTAACATTCCGTAAAATATCAGCAAAATCTTCATAATCTTTTATTACTTGAAAATTATTAAAGTAAACTTTATTCAATATCTCTGATTCGCATTCACTTCGACTTATTGGACTAAATCTATTACTGTATACATTTATCCTTAACTCCTCTTTTAACTCGTGGAAATTTACACTTTCAAGCATAAAATTTATTATCTGTTCCACATCTACCGTTATCTTATTTGGAGTCTCGTAAATATCATTGCTGCTCGTTAATTCAAATATATAGTAAATTCTAGTAGAGTCCTCATTACTAAAAAATATAATTTCAAATTTACAGTTATTTTTGACACCATAAGCTTTATCTAATAATTTGCAAATACTTATCAAGTACAATTCATTAAGAATCGTTTGTTCTTTGTTAAAAATCTTAGAAAAATAAGTACTAGAAAGTGCAACTTTTTTATCACTATTACAAAATAATTTAAATATTTGTACATCTATATTTAAATTAGATGCTATCCGTTCCAGTTCTTTGTCATGGAATTCTTGCTTTTCCACACAACCTTTTCGCTTTGTTTTTTGAGGCAAGTCAGAAATAACAAACTCATTTTTTTCATGATTAAAAATGAAATATCTTAAATTTCCTGCTACATAAATACTACTTAAAGTCTCAAATAATTGGTCAACGTTCAAACTTTTTACGTCCTCAAGTAGGCCTATTGGTCGAGAAACAATATCTTTATTTAAATAATGAATCATTACATTGATCTTTGCCACCTCATTGTGTTTCGATAGTATTTCTTCCTCGACCTCTCTAATGGCCATTAACATTAAGTCATAATATTCATTTTTATTATTTAATATCCTCCTCATATAGTTTTCAAATTCAAAGATAAGGTTTAAACCTACTTGGTACTTCGCATTGCTCCAACTATATAAGCAATAGCAGTAACTTGTTTGTCCTCTCAAATTACTTTCTTTCTCTGTGAAAAAATCTTTGAGCATCGCCAGTATAACAAAGTGCTCTAGAACGTGAGCTAAACCGTTGTTGCTAATACCATCTTTTTCTGATCCAGCTTCGCATAAAATAAAAAATGAATACATCATCTACCTTCTTTCCGAACTTCACTTCATTTTTTTATCCTTGATGTGTTTTAACTTTATGCGTAATGCTCAATCTAAGAAGTAAACCTCATTTTATTAATCCATCTTGGCAAAAATAGTAGGAGTATAAATAAAACTGCAACAGTAATGGAAGGAACGGCAATAATTCTAGAAATACCTCCATAGGGTTCAAAACTTGTGTAATAGCTGTTGAACTTGGCTATCTGCATGGGCAGAAAATTGCCCACATAATGTTTCAGAAAGAATACCTCACTCATCTGAATGGCGTAAGATATGGCTATGGTGAATAGTAACAGGGCGTAGCCAGTATAAATCTGTGTGACTAATACGCTGATCAATAAAGTAATCCCTGTCATCAGTGAGATTGCCACATATCCAATAACCAGGTTGATTAAAAACTGCTCGAAATAATTCACCGCAACCATTGATAAAAAAAATTGTGGACTACTTTGTATAGGCAAATCCGCTCCTTGTAAACCGTACATAAAGAATATAGGCGTAATGTAAATCGCCACCGCCGCCAGATAAAGCAATAAAGAGAGCTGGAAGGCGTTGATAATCCGTATCCTACTCAGCTTACGTTTTCCAAACCTCGTGGATTTGACCAGTCCGTCCACGCCCAAGGTCTCGTCTTCATTAAAAATTGGGACCAGTAGAATGGAAATGAGAACCAGGACAATAAAAACACACTGGCTCATCCCTGAGTTAACGTTCTTCCATCCCTCGGCATAACCCATCCGGATAGGTTCGGAGAGAGAAGCCGCTGCATAATTCCCGTTGCTGATTCCTTCCCTAGAACTCCCCGCTTCCTTCTGTGCACTTTTGATGATGTCTGCCCTGTCCTGATAAAATTGTTCTGCTGAGACATCTCGTATTCCAGTCCAGTTCCAGCCATACACTTGGATAATCATATCCAAGGCTGGCAAATCTGCAACATCCGCTTTATTCCTGTCTTCTGGTAGGCTAAGTTCTCTGTATTTTTCCAAAATTTTATTAATCTCAACTTCATCCAATACCTCCGGTTGATAGAAATACCGGTATTCCGTCCCATCTGTTACCTCATATCTTGCCTGATTTAAATAACCTGTTTTGATGGTGTCTAAGTTGTAAAAGGTAAGTATCAGAAACAATGCCAACAAAAAACCGAATATGTTTATGTTTAGGATTTTACTTCTGTTTACTTTTGATAAATAGCTCATGATTTCACCTACCTTCCTCTACTGTAAATAATATCTTCTCATCCATATAGAGATACCGATTCGAGATAAGAGAATGTACACAGTACCCAGAAACAGGGCGACAAAAACATAAGGAAATACAGTATTACCCACAAAATATAATTTCTCTATGCCTATAAGATTATTGATAAAGTTCTGGGGCATGAAGACCATCACTTTTTCAATCAGCGCCCCCCTCCCCATCTGATAAGTATTTACGAGATAAAAATAAATCAGTGAAAGTGCTAATACCAGTTTCCCTCTTTTAAAAACCACTGACAAAAACAGGATAAGATGCGTCACGACAAGTGTGGAAAAGTATCCCATGGAAATATAGAGTAACCCCTCTTGAAGCTGATTCATAGAATAAAATGTAATTGTTCCGATTTGAACCGAAGAGTCCCAGCCGTGCAGCGTATACACTGCGGTAATAAACAGCAGTATGATCGCAATATACACAAAATAGGCTATCGTAGAAAACACACAAGCGGCACCAAGCTTGTAGCTGAGCAGCCTCCTCCTGCTCTCCTTGGTGGATAAGGTCACCTTGTCAATTCCTTTGCTGCTGTTTTTGGAGAATCCCTCGCATAGGATAAAGGCCAAGAACATGAAGAAAAGGTAGATCGTATTTAATAAACCTATTTTCAGGTACTCCCAGCCACTATCGTATTTGAATAAAAATGGGGTGGGTACTTTTTGCATTTTCTGGGATATGATTTCGATTTGTTTCTCTGTATAAGGAAATAGATTTTGTTCAGTGGATAAATATTCGGTAAAACTGCCCTTCCAATCTACATAAAAATTGGCGAGCTGCTCATCCGTTAAATTTAAGCTGTTATCGAGAACACGGTACTTTATATATGGAAAGTTCAGTTCCCAGTTCAGCGCATCGTGAGGAAAAGTTAATCTTTTTCCCAACTTGCGATCTGTATCCACTTCGCCTTCAATATAAGGTTTGTCCACGCTGTTTTCGTAGTTTTGTTTCATTTGTAATAAATAATCCGTCGTCATCGTGCCCTCAACCGTGCGCTCCCTTAAAATTTTCCAGCCTCCAAGACCGCTATGTATGGTTCCCTCATCATCCAAGACATCTATACTCTTGGCGGTTTGAATCCAGGGGATCAGAATAATAGTGAGAAAGAGTAGGCTGATAATTACTGTATTTTTATTTAATATTTTTTTCAGTTCTAATGGAATGAAATTACGCATGGCTCCCACTCCCTAAGTAGATGTAGTAATCTTCCAGCGTGGGCTCGCATACGATTGCGCCTGATTCCTTTTCTCCCAAGTAACGGACATTAACAACGTTTTCTTCCTGCCGGATCCGTACGATCAGGTGCTTCTTTTTAAAGGAGGCCAGTCGCTCTCTGTCCATCTCCTCAGTAAATACTTTTCCTTTAATCCCGGATAACATCTTTTGCACATTACCTTGCTCTTTAATTTTCCCCTGATCTAGGATGATCACATTGGTGGTAATTGCTTCGATATCCGAAATAATGTGGGTAGAAAACAAGATGATCTTGTCCTGTCCCATTTCGCTTATGATGTTTGAAAAACGGATTCGCTCATGGGGGTCAAGCCCAGCGGTGGGCTCGTCAAAAATTAATATCTTCGGATCGTTAATAATGGCTTGGGCAATGCCCACCCGCCTTTTCATCCCTCCGGAAAAGGTTTTGACCTTTTTATTAGCAACATTCTCCAGGTTGACAAACTGTAATACCTCTGGAACTTTGTGCTTCAGTTCTTTTTTTGACAACCCCTTCAGTGCTCCCATATATTCCAGATATTCTGTTGCTGTAAACGCGGAATAAACCTCGAAATCCTGGGGAATATATCCCACAAGATTCCGGTAGTCGTCGTTCATATGGAAGATATCCTTGCCGTTAAAGGTAACCTTACCACTAGTTTGATGGTCAATTGCCACAAGAATTCTCATCAAGGTGCTTTTCCCTGCCCCATTATCTCCCAAAAGCCCATACACACCTTCAGGCAATGTAAAATTTAGTTCACTGATTGCCCGTTTCATTCCAAATGTTCTTGTTAAATTCTCCGCTTTAATTTCCATCGCTAATTTCCTCTCTCAATTGATATACGTCTCCTTCCGAGAGAACTTGCCATTCTTCTCCCGTAGACTTTCTACCTAACAGGAGGTTGGTATATTCTCCGTCCAGCTTTTTCACTTCCCATGCGAACAGATTTTCATTTTCGAATCCTGCTATGATACCTGTTTTTTCTTCCTTGTATAGAATATTTTGGATTCTCGGATCATCAGTGTTTCCCCTAGTGCCATTGTCCGCTGGTTCGGGAAACCGATCTGAATTTTCTCTCATGTATGCATCAACTGTTTTGTAGATGCCTGTTATATCCTCGATAGAAAGAGATGGAACTTCTATTGTTGGCCTAATTGATGACTCTTTTCTTCCTTGCTCCCGATAAGTTCTTTCATTTTTTTTCCTCCCTTCATCAAGACGTTTGTCCAAGGCAATATCCTCAAAAGTCCTTTTATCATCTAACGTTGCATCCTTTGGAGTTTCCTCATTGCCCGGACTCTTATTCTCTGACTTTACATCCTTCGGATTATTATCTAAGATAATTAAATCCTCTGAGATGGTTTTATCATCCTGTATGCTTGCATATTCTGAGTAGCTGCTTCGATTTTGGAAGTAGAGGCTTCCTCCAATCAAAATGGTTATAGTTAATACAAACATTAAGATTTTTTTCACTAAGACACCTCCATTTTTAATATGTAATTCTACATTTTATCGTTTATTTCAACTGACTTAATTTTCCGTATAAATTTAATTTATCACCAATTTTCTCAACTTCCATTTTATACCTATTCTTCTTGGTACAAATTATAGATTGAACACCTTAAAAATCTAGGTGTGTAGATCTTAAATTTTTATTAACAAATGGTTGTCAATGGTATTATGAGTAAAATCTCCTGAATGATAGATCTTGGGATCAGTCTGTAGCCGAATTTTTTGTATGACCATTTCGCATCACTATAAAAAATTGAACAGCTTCATCCGAAAAAATCGGTAATTGAAAAGATAAAGAGAACAATAACAAATAAAACTTCCGTTTTATTGAACAGTGGTATTATCCCCTTCAAGTAGACACTCGAAAAAAAATACATGTTATCATGGAGATTCGAGTAACACTTGGAGGGGATATTTTTATGGCGAAAAAAGGACAAACATTTCAGATGTATACAGAAGCATTTAAATTAAAGGCGGTTAGAACCTACTTAGATGGATCATCTAGCTATACGATCATAGCTGAACAACAAGGTATCCGTAGTTGCACGCAATTGAAGGTTTGGGTGAGAAAATGGAAAAACGGAGATTCTTTCGATGAACGTAAAAATGAGGAAAAAGAGATGAATCCTGGGAAAGGTCGCTCTCGCACGTCCTTTGGTAGTGTCGAAGAAGAAAGTGACTACCTGAAAGCGCAGGTGGATATTTAAAAAAGCGGTATCCAAATCTAATAAAGGAGAAGCTCCCAGGCAGCGAGAGAACTACGCTACCCGCATCATATTACAGACCTCTTAGCGATTGCAGGGATATCACGGACCAGTTACTACAAATGGCTAGCTACATAGCCTAAGCGTCAGAGCCAGGAATGATAAAAATCAAGAGATCAAGGAACACATGATGGCCATTCATTTTTCGCATCCAGATTTAGGCTATCCTCGCATTTCGACTGCCTTGTAGGAGGCAGGCTTCAACGTGAATCACAAGAAAGTATGGCGAATCATGAAAGAACTATCGATCAAATCTATCATTCGAAAGAATCGAAGACAGTCTAGTTATACCCTTTCTATCGTTTTCCCGAATCGCTTAAAACGTAAATTTCATGCCACAGCACCACAGCACCACAGCAAAAAATGGTAACGGATATTACCTATATTTCGGACGGAACTAACTTTCATTACTTATCCGTCATACAAGATCTATTCAACAACGAGCTTGTCACTTTGCAATTGTCAGAACGTAACGATGTTCAACTCGTGTTGGATACGGTCACGAAGTGGACAAGAAAAAGAGACGTACATTGGAAGCCGTGCTCCATTCGGTTCAGGGCTTCCAATACACGTCTCAGGCATACAATACAGGATTAGAGGTATTCGGCATTAAAGGCAGCACTCTCGCAAAGCTACCTCCCTAGATAATGCATGTTTCGAATCCTTCTTTTCGCATCTCAAAACAGAGAAGTTGTACCTCAAACAGTATAATTCAAGAGCGGAAATATCACCGCTTTCAAGCAAAACTATCGGTGCGCGCTGGCAGCATAGCTTTTTTCATTTGTCTACTTGACAGGGGTATGACCAATACTCAGAAAATAAAAAAACTTGTAAAATTGCTGGAAGCAATCTTACAAGTTTTTTTCGATATACCGGTGAGAGGACTCGAACCTCCACGGTTTCCCTCTCGATTTTGAGTCGAGCGCGTCTGCCATTCCGCCACACCGGCAAAGTATTAAGTTAAAATATGGCGCGCCCTGAGAGATTCGAACTCCCGGCCTTTTGATTCGTAGTCAAACGCTCTATCCAGCTGAGCTAAGGGCGCAAAATTTATATGGAGCGGACGACGGGAATCGAACCCGCGACCCTCGCCTTGGCAAGGCGATGCTCTACCGCTGAGCCACGTCCGCACACGGTATGTATTGATGTCCGACTCACTAAAGAAGTGAGCCATGAAGGACTCGAACCTTCGACACCCTGATTAAAAGTCAGGTGCTCTACCAACTGAGCTAATGGCTCATAAAGCAAGAAAATGGCGGAACCGACGGGATTCGAACCCGCGGTCTCCTGCGTGACAGGCAGGCATGTTAGGCCAACTACACCACGGTTCCAGAAGAATAATTGCTTAATGAAAATTGGTTGCGGGGGCAGGATTTGAACCTGCGACCTTCGGGTTATGAGCCCGACGAGCTACCGGGCTGCTCCACCCCGCGTCAGTAAAAAAGTATTAATTTCCTTTGATTCCCCGGAAAGTATCCGGAATCCTCAGTGAAGCATTAACTTCACTTTTGGGGATGTGTTATGGTGGAGGCTGAGGGGATCGAACCCCCGACCCTCTGCTTGTAAGGCAGATGCTCTCCCAGCTGAGCTAAGCCTCCATGTAAAGAAGCAACTTAATTATCATAACATAATCAAATCTGTAATGCAACCATTTTTTCTAGAAGTCTAATGCCGTTTCAAGAAGAAATGGTGACCCGTATGGGATTCGAACCCATGTTACCTCCGTGAAAGGGAGGTGTCTTAACCCCTTGACCAACGGGCCGTTTTAAAAACAAATTGTTTTGACAACAAAAAAGATTATATCATGTATTATTAAGTATAGCAATACCTAAACTAATTATTTTTCTTTCTACTCTTCACTAGGTAATAGATTGATATGAAGCTTTTGAGCTATTATCTCAACAATTTCACCCGTAGTTCTATCATTCGTGTCTAGATGCTGCTTAAACACCTCGTGATCAAGCCCTGTGATGCACCTGTCGATCTGCTGAGCAGCCCAAGAGTCTTTTCATTCACCTCTCGCTTAATCTCTTAAGCAAGGTCTCTCGGGAGGCACACAAACTAAAATGATAAAGCTTTATACCTCCATCCATTAACTTGCCGATGATTTCCCTGCAATAATCCGGATTCATTAGGGTCATAGGCACGATAATTATTCCATCATATTCGCTAGCTATGTTTTTCTTCGATACATTTCATATGCGGTTTGTGTCTTCCCTGAACCAAAAGCACCATTGATCCATATAATCATGATCATTTGCCTCCGTGAACTAATTTTCATTCGAAGAAATCACTCACAATGATTGCCTATCCTTATAATAAGCGGATAAATATCATACAACAAAAAGACCACTGTCGATAACTCAACAGTGGTCTTGCGTGCTTGGCAACGTCCTACTCTCCCAGGACCCTTCGGTCCAAGTACCATCGGCGCTGGAGGGCTTAACGGTCGTGTTCGGGATGGGTACGTGTGGAACCCCTCCGCTATCGCCACCAAACGGGCATTTGCGGTACAAATGCATTATTCAGGTCTCAGCATCGCCAAATGCTGAAAACAAATTCATCATCAAACAGTCACTTGGACTATATAAATCTGAGCTTGATTCCTGAAAACTGAATCCGAAACGAATTTGCATTCTACGTATAGGATAAGCCCTCGACCGATTAGTATTGGTCAGCTCCATGCATTGCTGCACTTCCACCTCCAACCTATCTACCTCGTCGTCTTCAAGGGGTCTTACTAATTGGGAAATCTCATCTTGAGGGGGGCTTCACGCTTAGATGCTTTCAGCGCTTATCCCGTCCGTACGTAGCTACCCAGCCATGCTCCTGGCGGAACAACTGGTGCACCAGCGGTACGTCCATCCCGGTCCTCTCGTACTAAGGACAGCTCCTCTCAAATTTCCTGCGCCCACGACAGATAGGGACCGAACTGTCTCACGACGTTCTGAACCCAGCTCGCGTACCGCTTTAATGGGCGAACAGCCCAACCCTTGGGACCTACTTCAGCCCCAGGATGCGATGAGCCGACATCGAGGTGCCAAACCTCCCCGTCGATGTGGACTCTTGGGGGAGATAAGCCTGTTATCCCCAGGGTAGCTTTTATCCGTTGAGCGATGGCCCTTCCATGCGGTACCACCGGATCACTAAGTCCGACTTTCGTCCCTGCTCGACTTGTAGGTCTCGCAGTCAAGCTCCCTTATGCCTTTGCACTCTGCGAATGATTTCCAACCATTCTGAGGGAACCTTGGAACGCCTCCGTTACTCTTTAGGAGGCGACCGCCCCAGTCAAACTGCCCGCCTGACACGGTCCCCGTACCCGATAAGGGTACTAGGTTAGAACCTAGATACGATCAGGGTGGTATCCCAACGGCGCCTCCACCGAAGCTTGCGCTCCGATTTCTACGGCTCCCACCTATCCTGTACAGATCGTACCCAAATTCAATATCAAGCTGCAGTAAAGCTCCATGGGGTCTTTCCGTCTTGTCGCGGGTAACCTGCATCTTCACAGGTATTAAAATTTCACCGGATCTCTCGTTGAGACAGCGCCCAAGTCGTTACGCCATTCGTGCGGGTCAGAATTTACCTGACAAGGAATTTCGCTACCTTAGGACCGTTATAGTTACGGCCGCCGTTTACTGGGGCTTCGGTTCATAGCTTCGGGTTACCCCTAACCACTCCCCTTAACCTTCCAGCACCGGGCAGGCGTCAGCCCGTATACTTCGCCTTGCGGCTTCGCACAGACCTGTGTTTTTGCTAAACAGTCGCTTGGGCCTTTTCACTGCGGCCCCCTCGTGCTATTCACACTACCGGGGCACCCCTTCTCCCGAAGTTACGGGGTCATTTTGCCGAGTTCCTTAACGAGAGTTCTTCCGCGCGCCTTAGAATTCTCTTCTCGCCTACCTGTGTCGGTTTGCGGTACGGGCACCTTCTCCTGGCTAGAGGCTTTTCTTGGCAGTGTGAGATCATGACCTTCGCTACTATAATTTTCGCTCCCCATCACAGCCCAGCCTTATCGATGTGCGGATTTGCCTACACATCAGCCTCACTGCTTAGACGGACATCCATCAGTCCGCGTCACTACCCTCCTGCGTCACCCCATCGCTCATAGCGGATTACGGTGGTACAGTAATTTCAAACTGTTGTCCTTCGACTACGCCTTTCGGCCTCGCCTTAGGTCCCGACTTACCCTGAGCGGACGAGCCTTCCTCAGGAAACCTTGGGCTTTCGGCGGATCAGATTCTCACTGATCTTTTCGTTACTCATACCGGCATTCTCACTTGTGTAGTGTCCAGCGCTCTTTTCAGTACACCTTCAACCCCTACACAACGCTCCCCTACCCCAGATACATAGTATCTAGCCATAGCTTCGGTGGTGTGTTTAGCCCCGTTACATTTTCGGCGCAGAGTCACTCGACCAGTGAGCTATTACGCACTCTTTCAATGGTGGCTGCTTCTAAGCCAACATCCTGGTTGTCTGTGCAACTCCACATCCTTTCCCACTTAACACACACTTGGGGACCTTAGCTGATGGTCTGGGCTGTTTCCCTTTTGACAATGGATCTTAGCACTCACTGTCTGACTCCCGGCAATAAGTATATGGCATTCGGAGTTTGACTGAGCTTGGTAATCCTTGCGGACCCCGCACCCAATCAGTGCTCTACCTCCACTACTCTTATACCGAGGCTAGCCCTAAAGCTATTTCGGGGAGAACCAGCTATCTCCGAGTTCGATTGGAATTTCTCCGCTACCCCCACCTCATCCCCGCACTTTTCAACGTACGTGGGTTCGGGCCTCCAGTGCGTGTTACCGCACCTTCACCCTGGACAGGGGTAGATCACACGGTTTCGGGTCTACGTCCACATACTCAATCGCCCTATTCAGACTCGCTTTCGCTGCGGCTCCACCTTCTCGGCTTAACCTTGCATGTTAAACGTAACTCGCCGGTTCATTCTACAAAAGGCACGCCATCACCCATAGATCGGGCTCTGACTTTTTGTAAGCACACGGTTTCAGGTTCTATTTCACTCCCCTTCCGGGGTGCTTTTCACCTTTCCCTCACGGTACTGTTTCACTATCGGTCGCCAGGTAGTATTTAGCCTTAGCAGATGGTCCTGCTGGATTCATACGGGGTTTCACGTGCCCCGCACTACTCGGGATCCGTCTCGGAGAGAACACAGTTTAGGTTACAGGGCTTTTACCTCTATCGCGGGCCTTTCCAGACCTCTTCACCTACCATATTCCTTTGTAACTCCATGTGAGACGTCCCACAACCCCAAGAGGCAAGCCCCTTGGTTTAGGCTGTTCCGCGTTCGCTCGCCGCTACTGACGGAATCACTATTGTTTTCTCTTCCTCAGGGTACTTAGATGTTTCAGTTCCCCTGGTCTGCCTCTACACACCCTATGTATTCAGGTATGAGTAACTGCGAATTACCACAGCTGGGTTTCCCCATTCGGACACCCCCGGATCAAAGCTTGCTTACAGCTCCCCGAGGCAGTTTCGTTGTTCGCCACGTCCTTCGTCGGCTCCTGGCGCCTAGGCATCCTCCGTGTGCTCTTATTAGCTTAACCTTGATTCTTCCGAAGAAAAATCTCACTAATAACATTTACTTGTTTGCACAAGTTGCTAAAAGATGTTCTAAAACGCAAATTCGTTTCGGTATCCAGTTTTCAAGGATCAAGTCTTACTTGAGAGCTTAAACTCTCAAAACTGAGCAACGAGTGAGTAACAGGCCTAAACCTGAGATTGTGGAAGCTAAGCTTCCGATTTGAATGTCTTCATTGCAGAAGACGATTCTCCATAGAAAGGAGGTGATCCAGCCGCACCTTCCGATACGGCTACCTTGTTACGACTTCACCCCAATCATCTACCCCACCTTCGGCGGCTGGCTCCCTTGCGGGTTACCCCACCGACTTCGGGTGTTGTAAACTCTCGTGGTGTGACGGGCGGTGTGTACAAGACCCGGGAACGTATTCACCGCGGCATGCTGATCCGCGATTACTAGCAATTCCGACTTCATGCAGGCGAGTTGCAGCCTGCAATCCGAACTGAGACCGGCTTTGATGGGATTGGCTCCACCTCGCGGCTTCGCTTCCCGTTGTACCGGCCATTGTAGTACGTGTGTAGCCCAGGTCATAAGGGGCATGATGATTTGACGTCATCCCCACCTTCCTCCGGTTTGTCACCGGCAGTCACTCTAGAGTGCCCAGCATTACCTGCTGGCAACTAAAGTTAAGGGTTGCGCTCGTTGCGGGACTTAACCCAACATCTCACGACACGAGCTGACGACAACCATGCACCACCTGTCTCCTCTGTCCCGAAGGCCGCTGCTATCTCTAGCAGATTCAGAGGGATGTCAAGACCTGGTAAGGTTCTTCGCGTTGCTTCGAATTAAACCACATACTCCACTGCTTGTGCGGGTCCCCGTCAATTCCTTTGAGTTTCAGTCTTGCGACCGTACTCCCCAGGCGGAGTGCTTACTGTGTTAACTTCGGCACCAAGGGTATCGAAACCCCTAACACCTAGCACTCATCGTTTACGGCGTGGACTACCAGGGTATCTAATCCTGTTTGCTCCCCACGCTTTCGCGCCTCAGCGTCAGTTACAGCCCAGAAAGTCGCCTTCGCCACTGGTGTTCCTCCACATATCTACGCATTTCACCGCTACACGTGGAATTCCACTTTCCTCTTCTGTACTCAAGCCACCCAGTTTCCAGTGCGACCTCAGGTTGAGCCCAAGGTTTAAACACCAGACTTAAATAGCCGCCTGCGCGCGCTTTACGCCCAATAATTCCGGACAACGCTTGCCCCCTACGTATTACCGCGGCTGCTGGCACGTAGTTAGCCGGGGCTTTCTTCTCAGGTACCGTCACTCCGGTAGCAGTTACTCTACCGGACGTTCTTCCCTGGCAACAGAGCTTTACGATCCGAAAACCTTCATCACTCACGCGGCGTTGCTCCGTCAGGCTTTCGCCCATTGCGGAAGATTCCCTACTGCTGCCTCCCGTAGGAGTCTGGGCCGTGTCTCAGTCCCAGTGTGGCCGTTCACCCTCTCAGGTCGGCTACGCATCGTCGCCTTGGTGGGCCGTTACCCCACCAACTAGCTAATGCGCCGCAGGCCCATCCCTCAGTGACAGATTGCTCCGTCTTTCATTCTTCTCTCAGGAGAAAAAAGAAATTATCCGGTATTAGCTACCGTTTCCGGTAGTTATCCCAGTCTGAAGGGCAGGTTGCCTACGTGTTACTCACCCGTCCGCCGCTAAGTTACTTTGAAAGCAAGCTTTCAAAGTAACTCCGCTCGACTTGCATGTATTAGGCACGCCGCCAGCGTTCGTCCTGAGCCAGGATCAAACTCTCCAATTAGTATTGAAAAGAGCGATATGCTCATTTTGAAACATCTGACGAGAAAATTAATTCTCTAATTTTGGATATCACTTACGTGATTTCCTACTCACTCGTTGTTCAGTTTTCAAAGATCAAGTTCTCGTTGACGCCGCTTAATGTCTCAGCAGCAACTCTTATAATATATCATGCTTTCTGATTTATTGCAACTCTTTTTTTCAAAGTTCTTTGCAATCTAATTCAGATTAACATTCACCAACCGAAAGCTTTATAGATCCTCTTTGCGACTGGATTTATAATGTACCATATATCCCTATATAAAAACAATACTTAAAAATTTATATTTTATAAATAAGTGCTTTTGCCCCACTTTATTTAACATCTTTTATCCCTATTTACCTATAAAAAACGTGTAGATTCTAAGGATACAGAATCTACACGTGTGTCCGGACAGCGGCTTGTTATATAAATTTATTAGTTTGAAATCCAAGGATTTCTACGTTTTTTAGTACTCGCTGCTGAACCTTGAGATTTCGTAGCAGTTTTGCTTTTCTTGCTACTAGGTTGACCTGAGGTCTTTGCTTTTTTGCCTGTTGCTGTTTCCTTTGCTACACTCCCCTTATTCTTGAGAGAAGCGTTAGAAGTTAACTCATCAGTCTCTGTTCTAGCCGCTTCAGGAGATTCCTGCACGAACGCTTCAGGTTCTTGAATTTCCGGCACCCGATTATGCTGCGAATAATTACCTATCCCTGGATACTGCGGATTGGATGGAATATTAGAGTTATCCTGTCCGCCAAATGCTCCAAGCGTAGAAGTAGGAACCATTCCCTGATTAGGCATTCCTGCTCCATATGCAGAAAAAGCGTTTGGATTCCCATATTCAGGATAGGTGTTGTATACAGGCATGTCATATGAATAAGTTTGCACTGGTTGAATATGCACGCCTCCGCACCCACAAGTTGGCCAAGGAAGGTTCGGCGTCTGTCCTCCATATTGAGGAACAGCATACGGGGAGAAATCCCCGCCTACGTTCATGCCAGCAACATTAGCCTCCATCGGATTCCACTGTCCTGGAGGGGCAGCATTGGGACTCCATTGTTCTGGGCTTATGTTAGGCGCTGCATTGGGATTCCACTGTTCCGGGCTTATGTTTGGCGCGGCATTGGGATTCCACTGTTCCGGGCTTATGTTTGGCGCGGCATTGGGATTCCACTGTTCTGGGCTCATATTAGAATACATATTGCCCGAAAAATAACATGGGGAAATACATTCTGGTGCATAAGCCATTGGCTGAACATAACTTGGTGCCCAGTTCATGTTCATATTAGGGCTATTTTGATATGAATCATAGAGATAAGGATTTCCTCCCAAGCCCGGGTATCCGTTGGAATTATCCCATGAGCAATCATTGTCTGCTTTCTTCTCAGCTTTAGGTGCTTCTTGTTGAGCAACCGGTTCTTGATTTGGAACCGTAATCTGAACAAATAAACTCTGCATTTCAATTTCTTGCACTGGAGCAACTTCCATTTGCATATTAGGCGCAGGATTTGGTGCAATATTTTGTGTATTAATAGGGGCGATGTTTAGCGATGGGTGTGGTGCAGAATTAGATTCAGGTGAGATATTTGTCACTGGTTTAGGTGCTGGTTTAGCTTCTGGCTTTATTTCTGGTTTAGTTTCCGGTTTAGGTGCAGGCACTACTTCAGCAGCAGGCTGTTCTTTGGGACCTGTATATTCCTTGCCACCCACTTGTGTTTTCTCTGAGGCGTTAGAAGGTGTATACCCAGGCTGTGTGGGTGAGGTATTGGATACTTTTTTAGGGATATTAACTACTTCCCCTAGCATAAGTACATTTGGATTCTTTAATTGGGGATTGGCCTCAACCATATCCTTTAAAGGAATTCCCCAGGCTTTAGATAATTTCCACAAGGTATCTCCTTGTTTAACGGTGTGCTTGTAGTAAACTTCACTGTTCTCCGGTACGGATACTGGGGCCGTAGGTATTTTTACTTTGTCTCCAACCGCTAATACGTTCGGATTACTGATCTGCGGGTTAGCTTCAATAAGTTTTTGTAACGGCACTCCGTACTTTTGCGATAATGCATACAAACTATCGCCTTGTTTGACAATGTGTATTTTCACGTAGCATTAACCTCCTAAAAGTTTTGTGGAGTATTGCTTTCTTTACAGCTACACAGCAAAACTGACTTCGAAAGCAAACACCCTTTTCATGGAACATTGCTCTCTTACAAAGTTATATGCGGTACAGCCGCCTCCTTCGTTACTACATCTTATGCAGCCCATGGGCGAATGACATCCCCGAAATAAAAAAAATCCTTTCATGATCCATGAAAAGATTAACCGGAGACTCCCGTTTTCTTCTGCATGTATGCATAAAAGGACTTCTGATGCGTATTCAATGCTATTTACGTTGTATGATTAGTCTTTATTCCCAAACCTTATAGCCATCTTTATCAACCACATTACGGAACTCTTCGAGCAGCTTCAAAGTGATTGGACCCGCTTGTCCCTCACCAATGATCCGGCCGTCAATTTCACGTGCAGCAATAACTTCAGCAGCTGTGCCAGTGAAGAACACCTCGTCCGCTATATAAACATCATGCATTGTGAACGGTTCTTCTTTCAGTTTAATACCTAATTTCTCGCAGAGCTCAATAATCGCCAGACGGGTAATTCCTTCAAGGGCTCCCAAGTAACATGGAGGAGTGAAAACTACACCATTTTTGATGATGAATATGTTATCGCCCGATCCCTCAGTAACATAACCTTGAGCGTTCATCATGATTGCTTCGTCGGCTTCTGCCAAGTTGGATTGGATTTTTACTAGGATATTGTTTAGGTAATTAAGCGATTTGATCTTTGGATTGAGTGCATCCGGAATATTACGGCGCTGGGATACAGAAACTGCACGAAGTCCGTTCAAATACGCTTGTTCTGGGTAAATAGCCAGTTGTTCAACGATAATAATTACACTAGCTTTTGGACAACGGCGCGGATCAAGACCTAAGTTCCCTGGTCCCCGGGAGACGATCAGTCGAATATAGCCGTTACGCATGTCGTTAAGACGAATCGTTTCAGCCATAGCTTCCAGCATCTCATCATACGTTAGCGGAATGTCCAGCATGATCGATTTTGCCGAATCATACAGTCTGTCCAAATGCTCTTTACATTTAAAAATATTGCCGTTATAGATACGGATACCTTCAAAAATACCGTCTCCATACAAAAAACCGTGATCAAAAACGGATACCTTTGCATTTTCCTTCGTTACGTGTTGTCCATCCAAATAGATCCATTGCTCAGCCATGAATTTACTGCACCTCCGCTTTCTCTTCCTCATAGGTGTATGTGGGATACGAGCCCAGAATCCTTACCTGACAGCCTAAAGCACTAATTTCTTCAATAGCCCCTGGCAGCAGAACAGATTCTATCGGTTCCAGCACATCAATATAAAAATAATAAGTACCCAGCTTCTTCTTCGTTGGTCGTGATTCAATCCGCGATAAATTCAGTTTCCGCCAGGAAAAAGCAGCAAGCACCTGATGCAAGGCACCTGGAAAATCCTCTGGCAGCGTTACTAGAACACTCGTCTTTACTCCGGTGCTGCTCCGCGGAAGATTTATCTTCTGTGGGCCGACCAGGACAAACCGTGTGTAGTTGTTGTTGTGATCTGTAATTTGCCGATCTACAATCTCCAGCCCATGCGTAGCGGCGCCAAGAGCGGTACCGATAGCAGCCCAGCCCTTGCCGGGATTGTTTTTGACGATTTCCACAGCTTCAGAGGTGCTTCCGACCGACTCCAGTTCAGCCCAAGGGGCATGCTTACGAACAAATTGCATGCATTGTGCCATTGCTACGGGATGCGAAAGGATTTTTACCATCTTGGTGAAATCCTTGTTGCCGTCTGTATCTGTGAATTCCCTTGGGTTACCGATAAGATTCTGTATCGATGGAAAAATCCATTCCGTCTGCATTGGCAGATCCACTTCATTGATGAGCCAATCGATGTGAAGACTAACTGAGCCTTCAATGGTATTTTCAATCGGAATCACGCTGTAATCGGTCATACCACCCGCCGTAGAGAGAAATACATCGGAAATTAACTTGTGATGTACAAGCTTTACAGGTTCACCGTTAAACAAATGCAGCAGCGCTTCGTGGGATACCGAGCCCTGCGGCAATACCGCTATTGATTTCATGACCGTACTCCTTTTATCATATCCAAAAATGATACGTTTTGCATCTCGTTTATTTCGAGCAGCTCTGTAGTCACTCCAGAAGCACAAGGTGTTAACCAGCAGGTCCGAGCGGAAATGCCATGTTCCTGCATCGTATTCTTCAAGAAGGCCTCAAGCTCACGCTTGCGGGTCTCTTGGCGATCCACTAAACATAGCAGAGTCGGTCCCGCACCGCTAAGTGCGATTCCTAAAGCACCGTGTTCAGGAGCTTCTGCGAGCAGCTTCTCCATGCCCGGTATAAGCGGTGCACGATACGGCTGATGCAGGCGATCCTGCATCGCTCTGCTAAGCAGGTCAAGCCGGCCTGATGCCAGCGAAGCCGTCAATAGAGAGGTTCTGCTGATGTTGTACACAGCATCACTAACTGAGATTTCTGTTGGAAGCAACCCCCGCGCTTTTGTGGTTTCCAGTTCGAATTCAGGAATAACCACCAGCACCTCAAGATTTTGTGGTGGTTCTAGCCGAACATAATCCGCATGTTCACCATCCCACACGGCAGTAATAATGCCGCCAAACAAGGAGGCACCCACATTATCGGGATGTTTCTCAAGCTGGGTAGCCATATCAAACAGCTTAGCATTATCCAGCGGAGAGCCAATCATTGTGTTCGCTGCGGCCATTCCGCCAATAATAGCTGAGGCACTGCTGCCGAGTCCGCGCGTAAGCGGAATCTCCGAGTACATGGATATCGATAATTCAGGCACCGTAACGGCTGCCTCTGCAAATACCATTTGAGCGACCTTATAGAGTAAATTGCTCTTATCCTGAGCCACTCCATTCATCTCGTCACCATACAGATGAAAAACAGTCTCCTCTGCTTCCTCCATCTCAATCCAGGCATATAGCGGCAAAGCCATACCTAGAGTATCGAAGCCCGGACCAAGATTGGCAGTACTAGCAGGCACTTTAACCCTAGCTCTTCCGTAAATACTCATAACAGGTACAATCTCCTTACTATGTTTTGAAATATGAAAGTATTAGTTCAGTGACGTGGTTAACCTTCCACTCGATAATGGCTCTTGATCCGGCGGATGACTTTCAGCTCCTCGAAATGGCGCAGCACTTTGTTCATGCTTGCTTTACTAGCGTTATGAGTGACAATAATGATCTCCGCATCAGGATTATTGGGATTGGCTTGCTGAACTACTGAATCCAAACTTACATCATATTCGGCAAACACTTGAGTAATCTTAGCCAATACCCCTGCTTTATCATCAACATGCAGAAGCAAAAAGTTTTTATAAAAAATAGCTTCATCACTCTTAAGCTTTTTCTGTTTGTAAGGTACTTTTTGCTTCAATCCATTAACACCTAGTTTAAGGTTCTTAATGACAGCTACCAAATCAGCTACCACTGAGGTTGCAGTTGGCATAGCGCCCGCACCCGCACCGTAGAACATAGTCTCTCCCACTGCTTCCCCGTATACGTAAACTGCGTTGAACACGCCATTGACGGAAGCCAAGGGATGACTAGCCCGAATCAAGGTTGGCTGAACACTGATGCTGAATTCTTCATCCTGACGTTCAGCGATGCCTAACAGCTTAATTTCATATCCGAGACGTTTCGCAAAGGCGATATCCGCCTTACTCACCTGAGAAATCCCACTCACACTTACATCATGCAGCTCCACGTTAGTACGGAAACCTAAGGTTCCGAGAATCGCCATTTTGCGGGCTGCATCCAGTCCTTCCACATCCGAGGTTGGATCAGACTCTGCGTATCCCAGATCCTGCGCTTCTTTTAACACATCATTATAGGATGCGCCTTCTTGGCTCATTTTGGTTAGTATGTAATTAGTCGTTCCATTCACGATACCTATAATTTTCATAATCTTATCCGAGGAAAAGCCCTCGATAAGTGTGCGGATAATCGGAATGCCTCCTGCAACGCTAGCCTCATAAAAGACATCACATTGCTTCTCCTGCGCCTTAGCAAGAATCTCTGATCCGTGCAGCGCCATCAAATCCTTGTTCGCAGTTACGACATGTTTACCGCGTTCCAAAGCTTCAAGAATATATTCTTTGGTTCCCGCGATTCCACCCATAACTTCAACGATGACATCAATTTCAGGATCACGAATCACATCCCATGGATCTGTCGTTATTTTAGCAGGATCAACCTCGATTTCGCGTGGTTTATTAGAATTATTCACAGCTATACGTTCAATGACAATTGAAGAGCCTACCTGGCTGCTTAAATCCTCTTGATTCCCTTCCACGATACGAACTACACCTGTGCCTACTGTTCCCAGGCCCAGCAACCCCACTTTAACCGGCTTCATCTGTCTCCTCCTAAAAGTTTACGAATATAGTTCCTATCCCTGTCCAACGATTAAAGCTCGCTTCACTCCTGGAATCTCTTTCAGACTATCCAGCATCTCCCCGAGTTCCTCATTTAAGTGTGAAATTTCTACGGAGATCACCACATTTGCCCGCCCTTGCAGCGGAATACTCTGGTGAATCGTCAACACATTAGCCCCATGTCCCGCTACAGAGCCTAGTACCTTGGAAAGCATTCCAGATTCGTGCTCCAAATCCATGGAAATCGTAACGATCCGCTCCCGTTCGAGCTGATGGATCAAATGAATTCCATCCTTGTATTTATAAAAAGCGCTTCGGCTTAATCCCACCTGCTCTACACCTTCATTTACGGTCTTCGCATCCCCGGCCTCAAGCAATTGTTTAACCTGCATAGTCTTAAGTACAGCATCAGGTAATATGTCCTCCCGGACCAAATAATAGCGTTCTTTCACGAACGTCCTCACCTCAAAGACTTTTGTGTTTTCTTAGTGGACATTATATCGGAAAAAGCCTGTAAATTGCAATAACTTTATCTGGATACTCTGAGGTCGGGGAGTTAGACGCAATAAAACCCCCGGATTCCCGGGGGCAGTTGGCAATCGTATGTACACTAACTGTATGGAATCGTCGTCCCGCAATAGTCACAGATTTTATCCTGCCCTGGAAGTACTCTACTCTTAGCACCGCAACTCGGACAAACGATGGATTTGGGCAGTTGGACAGGTGGTTTAGGCCTATTCTCCGGCAATGACTGCCGCCCAGATGATGGCTGGTTCTCTGATGCCGCGGAGGGCTGTGCCCGGTCAGGATGCACAAGATTGGGCGGTTGTTTATCTAAGAGCTTAACACGTCCTTCATAATAGACAAGATCAGAAGCAAGTAACCCCCATCTCACTAAATACCGTAGGTCTCTACGTACATCATCTTCACTTTGTTTCGTGATATCAGCTAAATTACCGATATGTCTAACATCATCCACTATGATCAGCATGAGATACTTCTTGCACAGAAAATCAAAGTTTTCTGTTGCGAAGGTAGCCCTCCCTGCAAAGCTGTCCGCCGGAATTATAAAGATCAAGTAGAGGACCACCAGAATGATCAATAAAGTGAACCACTTAAAATCCCCTTTGTAGGTCCCCACGGCGAAGAGGACGGCAAGTTCCATAAAAGCTCCCATACATACATGATAGAGCAATTTATAGTTAAATGATTTCCGCTCATTCTTATAATGAGTGCTTACAAAACGAAGCATCGCAAGTACAAACCCAAGCGGAGCAAACAAATAGGCAATCGCCATGATGATTCGATCAAACACTGTCCGGTCTCGCTTGTTACGATAGCGAAGGTTATTCTCAGGCGCACGCACCAGTGCTTGTGCCCGTTTAGAATAAATAAGCTTCGGCGGCAATTTTACAAATGGGTTATCTACACGTCCTTCATAATAAACAATATCTGGAGAAAGTACTCCCTGATCTTTTAAATATTCCAAAACCTCGCGGACGTTCTCTTCACTGAATCCGCGAATATCGGATAGGCTGCCGATATGCCTTATGCCGTCCACAAGAACCAATGCGATATAGTCATTGCAAAGATAGGTGAATCCCTCTCTCCATCCTACGGCTCTAACGGATAATTTGATGGCGGGAATCCTAAACAATGCGTAGATAATCACCAGCCTGATCAAGAGTGCGACATAATCGATTTGACCGAGTAGCTTGCTAATAATGAAATAGATCGCCAATTCTACAAAGGCACCCATACACGCATGATAAAACAGGTTAATATTGCTTGCTTTGCGCTGTCTCTTGGAATGTGTAGATAATAACCGAATGGCAGCCAATATAAAGCCAACCGGAGCAAATACATACGCAAACACAATAGTCGTATAATCAAACGCCGTCCGCTCATATTCATGCTTGTACACGGGTTTTCCCGATGTCGGCGGCTGTCTGCGTATATCCAATCCACTCATTTTGTCTTTAATCCCCTTATTTATGTAATCCTATATGCGATGCAGCTAATCTATTGGTTGACGGCATTAATTGTACGGGATCTTCGTTCCACAGTAATCACAGCTTTTAGATTGGCTTGGGAGCACAGTATTCTGGGCTCCGCACCCCGGACAACGGATAGACTTAGGCAGTTGCGGTGGAGACTGAGGCTGCGCAGGTATCTGCTGCCCCGATGCTTGGGTTCTCCCCGTTCCTTCGAAGCCCGAAGTACTTCCAGGGTAACCTTGATTAGCTGCTGATGACTCTGGCGTCTGGCGCCCTTCGGATAACGAGATATCAATATCAAGCAGTCCTTTATCCTTCAGATACTGGACATCTCTTCGTACATCACTTTCACTTTGGCCTATTCGTTCAGATATACTGCCAATATGCCGGATATTCTTATTTTGAATCAGCTCTATATAAGAAGTGTTAAGCTTAGAAAGGGTATATTTAGCTTTCGCTGTCACACTGGCCAGTATAAAAGCTGGAGTCAAAAACATGATTGCAATTAAAATAAGCGTTGATACTAATTCAGAAGTTCCAAATTCCCCATTGAGCGCACTAGAAAACATGGCAATAGAAAGTTCAACAAACCCACCAATAAATACATGCATCAGCAGGTTGAGGTTAGTCGGTCTGCGGTAATTTTTGTAATGCGTTGTCATCAAACGTAACAAGGCAAGCACAAGTCCAACGGGCATCAGCAGATAAGCCGCCGCGAGAATAACATAATCAAACCCGGTACGTTCGTATTTAAGCCGGGGAACGGCTGCATTTCCTCTCGGGAGCGGTGACGGCTCTTGTAGGTTCAAACTGTTCATGTAGTAAACTCCTCCTATTTAAGTGCCGCTAATTCACGGTTACGCCGCTGAAGTGTAGACTTTATGCTCTCTGACATCTCATTTATTTCTACCTGCCAGCCCTCATGTGGCTCTTGGGTCGCCAGCAGTAGCTTCACGTGATCATGTAACAAGGAAATCTGCTGCTGCAGAATATCCTCTGTAGCATATAAAGACGGTTCTGATATCGGATCACTGTACTTAAATTTTTCCTCCAACATATCTAGCACGTTCACTAGCTGCCCAGATTCGGAATTCTTCCAGCTACTAGCCAGCTCACTCATTTCAGTTAATTCGTTCTGATACCGCCGAAACTTTTGTAAAGACTTTTGGGCTTGCTGTTCCCCTGCCCCGGCATTCCACCCGTAAAGCCCTATCGCGGCCAAAGTGATCGCCCCTAACACAAGAATCAGCAGTTGTTCGGCTGCGTACCACAAGGCGAGTAACTCCAGCAGCCAATCGAATAATAAGGCCGATACAAATACGATCGCTGCATAGATTCCCGTAATGATTGCACCGCTGATAAGAACAGGCGGAGTCTGCTGAATGCTACTTGCAGTTCGGAGCCAAAAAATACAATAGCCATAGATTACACTCTCTGCTAGCAGAACCGCGGATAAAGAAATTATGAACCGAAACAGTGAGTCGGAGAAACCTAATCCAATAAACGAGAACACTGTCAGTACTATAGCTACCGCATAAATGACGGTAATAATGTATATATATCTCCTGCTTTTGTTCATTAGGTCCTCCTTAGCCTGCTTTTGTTCCGCACTCTGCACAGAATTTTTGTCCAGCTTTCAGCTCATGTCCACAGCCGCTGCATTTAATCACCATGCTGTCTCCACAATGAGGACAGAATTTCACCCCTGGCGCTACCATAGTCCCACATTTACCGCAAGCTTTAGGCATTTCTTTTCCACAGGAGACACAAGAAGCCGCTCCCTCAGGATTATCTGCTTTACAGGATGGGCAAGCACGATAAGGATTTCCGCAACCTGGACAGAACTTAGCTCCCGCATTTAGTTCATGCCCACATTCAAAACATTTGATCTTGTTCGCAGACGGAGAACCTTGCGGGTTGCCTCCAAGCGCCTGCCCACAACCGCTGCAGAACCGTCCCTCTACTGGATTCATAACTCCACACTTAGAGCAGGAACGCTGCTCTTGACGTATAACTGTAGTCCCTGAATCCAAATTCATCCCTCTAGTCATACGGTTCACCATATCCATAGCCGGTCCAGCAAATCCCATTCCAAGTCCAAGCCCCATCCCGGTGTTCATCATGCCCACTCCAAGATTGCCGGGATTACCTGCCGCTTCTTCCATCGTGTCAAAACCACGCTCCTGCTGATAGGTGAATCCGATGATATCCATTTCTGCTTTTTTAGCCAAAGCTTCCTTCAAACGAATCGTTGCCGGATCATCCTCTGGAATATTGATCGAATCAATATAGAAATTATTCAGCTCAATGCCATTATCCAAGAAAGCCGAGGCTAGTCGGCCCTGAATATGTTTGGAGATCTCTGCAACATAAGCATTAATCTCCAGTATGCTGATTTGCTTGTGCACAAGGTAAGAAGAAATAAGTTCATTTATATTCGACATCAGCAGTCCGCGGAAATAACTGATAAGCGTTTCATGATCAAACTGCGGGAGTGTCCCTACGAGCTTCAGCAAGAATTTTCGCGGATCATCGATTTTTACACCAAACTGCCCAAAAGAGCGAACAGAAATCATGATTTTGTATTTAGGATCCTGAAGCTGTAAAGGCGAGCTTGTTCCCCATTTGACATTCATCGAATTCGTCTTATTCACATACCATACTTCAGCCGTAAATGGTGATTTTCCACCAAAAGGAAGATTAACGATATTGGATAAAATAGGTATATTAGCGGTGCTAAGGGTGTGCCGCCCAGCTGTAAAGGAATCAAGCGCTTGTCCGCCCTTGAATAGAATCGCTTCCTGGGATTCATTAACGATTAGTTGTGTCCATGTTCCCAGCTCCTGGTTAGGATATTTCCATGCAAATATACCTGGAGGACCGTCATACTTCACCACTTCTATAATTGCCATCTGCTATTCCTTCTTTCATTATCTTATATATAAATAACGTGTATGCTCCCAAATGGGAATTAGTGTATTTCGATATTTATTGTATACGATATATATCGTGTTTTGGGTTCTTTTATTGAAAAAAATTACTGATCTCCTCACAAAAAAAGCGCCAACTATGCCATCCCTTTACAGGAAAACCATAGTTGGCGCTTCATAGTCAGCTAAATATTAATAGTAGCTGCTGTTCTCAACGAATTCGAATTCGAAATCAGCGATACGGACAATTGTTCCTTCTACAGCACCGCGTTTACGAAGCTCTGCATCTACACCCATATGACGCAAAGTCCGTGCCAGCTTGAGAATCGCATCATGTGTGCTAAGCTGCATGCGCTTCAGCATACGTTCGATACGTGGGCTTGTGACCACAAATGCCTCGTTATCACGTGTAATAGTAAACGAATTATCTTCTTCTGCTTCCAGCTTATACACCTTACGTTCAGTAGTTTCAGCAACTTCCTCAACCACCGGAGCAACCGGAATACTGTCGAGAATATCCGTTGCACGATATAAGAGCTCCTGAACACCCTGACGGGTAAGGGATGAAATTGGCATGATTTCTAAATCCGGCCGCACCTCAGCTACGCGTTCACGGAAAGAAATAAGATTCTCTTCTGATTCAGGCATATCCATCTTATTCGCCGCCACAATCTGCGGACGATCGATTAGACTTGCATTGTACTGCTTCAGCTCATCATTAATTAGAACCCAATCCTCGAAGGGATCACGGCCCTCAGAGCCAGACATATCAACTACATGAATGATGATACGCGTACGTTCAACGTGACGCAGGAATTCGTGACCCAGACCTATGCCTTCACTAGCTCCCTCGATTAATCCTGGCAGATCCGCCATCACAAAGCTTCGGCCATCCCCAACATCCACTACCCCTAAATTCGGTGTAATTGTTGTGAAATGGTAAGCTCCGATTTTGGGCTGAGCTGCGGACACAACCGACAGCAACGTAGATTTACCCACACTCGGGAAGCCTACAAGCCCTACATCAGCCATTACCTTAAGTTCCATAACCACATAACGCTCTTGGCCTTCTTCACCGTTCTCCGCAAGCTCTGGTGCAGTATTATTAGCTGTGGCAAAACGGGTGTTACCCCGGCCTCCACGGCCTCCACGTGCAACTACAACCTGTTGTCCATGACGCGTCATATCGGCAATGATCTCTTGCGTATCATCGTCAATCAGAATGGTTCCTGGCGGAATACGAACGATCATATGATCCGCATTCGCTCCATGTTGGCTTTTGTTCCGTCCTTTAATCCCTTTGTCAGCTTTGAAGTGGCGCTGATAACGGAAATCCATCAACGTGCGCAGTCCCTCATCTACACGGAAAATAACGTCGCCTCCACGGCCTCCGTCACCACCGGCAGGACCACCCTCCGGTACATATTTCTCCCGGCGAAACGCAACGAGACCATCCCCGCCGTCACCGCCTTTAACATAAATCTTAGCTTTATCTACGAACATAAATGTTCACCTTCCTCACATTTCAAGCGGTAATCGCAGCTCTACATAAGCCCTGCTAGGCTTAAACTGCTCTGCTTTCATGATTTTTCCTTGTACTATATTATAAATTTGCCCTTTGAGCAGCTCGGGATTGCCATGCTCCCCCTCGCCTTCGAAGGAGATAAGAATGTCTCCTCCATCCTGAAAAAAGCCAAGGCGCAGCTTGCGCGTCTCCCCCTGAGGAGCCAGCCCGTTGTACTGATAAGCCCGTATGGTCTGCATAATCACTGAAGTCAGCTCATCTCCTGCTTCTGGATTTAGCTTGTCCTCTAGCTGCAACCCTTCCTCCACCTGAACTTCCAATTCCAGACTAGACCTGTTAGTTCGGAAGGATTGGATATAGAAAACCAATGAAGGAATGCCCAACTTAGCGATACGACTATCAAGTGCTATGCGTTCCTTTATTCTTTCCACACACTCCACGGATTTATTAGGCTTTCCAAGCTGAATATATCCGTATAGAATCTGCAAATCGTTCATCCAATCATGTCGATGATGATTCAGTGTCCGAATCGCCGCCTGTTGCAGAGTGTTCTCTTGTATACGCAGCTCCCGTTCATAATGACGCTGGCTCCAGATAAAACTGAAAGCAACGATTGCCACTACCCAGATTCCGAGTAATAGACACGTCAGAAGAGAAGTATGCCAATACAAAAGACCTAAAGGAAGCATTACGGATAACATGACTGCCCAGATTGCACTTTTCCAGGATTTCATTCTTTCTCCCCGTCCCTCAGTTCGCAAAATTCATGACTTCGTTTAGATTATTTGTTTTGTTAGTATCATTTACCATTTCCTAGTATAACACACGCGTTCACTGTAGTTCACCAGAGATAATAACGAGATTTTCACATCTATCTAACCCTTCCAACTTTGCAACACAAATAATTATGAATATTCTACAAAAAAGCCTCCGGCACTCATGCCGGAGGCTTCTACTTGCTCATATGGTCCGTAAGCTTACGCTTCCAGTGCCGCTGCTACCGGAGCGACATCAACTGGGTACACGCTCACTTTTTTACGATCGCGGCCCCAACGTTCGAACTTCACTACGCCATCCACCATTGCGAACAAAGTATCATCTTTACCGATGCCTACGTTAGTTCCTGGGTGAATTTTTGTTCCGCGTTGACGAACCAAGATGTTACCGCCGGTTACTGCTTGACCGTCAGCACGTTTCACGCCAAGACGTTTGGAATGGGAATCCCGTCCGTTTTTTGTGGAACCTACACCTTTTTTCGATGCGAACAATTGAAGATTCAATTTCAACATGTTGTCAACCTCCTTCTTTAAATATTTACTTGCTGTATTTGAATATACTTCCCGTATGATTCTGCGATATCATTCAGCATCACGACCATGGATTCAAGCAGCAATTGTACCTTCGCGGAAGTATCGAAATCTTCAACAGAACTTAATGTTCCACTTAAGAATCCGTTCTTCATGGACGTGTCCATGGAGATTCCGGTCAAGGTCTCAATCGAATTGACGGTTCCAACTGTTACAGCGGATACCCCGGCACATACGATATCTTCGCCACGCTTCGCATAACCCGCATGCCCCTTAACCTCAAAGCCAACGATAGTTCCTAGATCCGATAATCGTGTAATCCGCACGCTAATCATTAACGCACCTTCTTACGCTTGAATCTTCTCGATAGTTACTTTCGTGTACGGTTGACGATGACCTTGTTTCTTATGGTAGTTCTTCTTAGGTTTGTATTTGTAAACTACAACCTTAGCGCCTTTACCATGTTTCTCGACTTTAGCTGTTACAGACGCGCCGCTTACTAGCGGAGTTCCTGCAGTCAGACCACCATCGTTAGAAACAGCCAATACACGGTCAAAAGTTACACTTGCGCCGTCTTCAGCTTCCAACTTTTCAATGAACAAAACGTCGCCCTCTTGGACTTTGTATTGTTTACCACCAGTTTCGATAATTGCATACATTTTACTTGCACCTCCTCATGTCTCAGACTCGCCTAGTCTAGGTGGCAGAATTCCCGTAGGAACTGCACTTATGTACCCGATCGGAGCGGTTACAGCATGTGCAGGATCAACTGCATCAAACACATACTTGAAGATAGTATCATACTTATGACTTATCGTCAACTCATTCCAGCCATTCTCCAACTTTTCCGGTTCCCCCGCAACACTGGCAAATCACAGGTGCAAAGCTGGCTGAATCATGCCTTGCCTTCTTTCTGGTCATCTCGAGCAGCCCGAGTCTTGTCCACCCCAAAATATGTGTTTTGGTGCGATCCTTGCAGATCACTTTCTCTAATCGCTCTGTGACCATCTTGCGGTGAAGCTCTTGTTCCATATCAATAAAATCGACAATAATGATTCCACCAGTATCGCGTAACCGGATCAAACGACCGATCTCCTCAGCTGCGAGCAAATTCGTATTGGTAACCGTTTCTTCAAGCGATGCTCCGCCAATGTATTGAGCGGTGTTGACATCAATTACGGTTAACGCCTCTGTCTCATCCCAGATCATTGTTGCTCCACCCTCCAGCGTGATTTTGCGGCTGAAGCTCTTAAGCAATTGATCCTGAATACCATAAGCAGCGAAAATAGACTCCGCTCCATTATAAAGACAGACTGGCTTGTACCCTTCAGGAGCCATGTCGTCCAGAAAGGCTGTTGCTTCTCTAGCTGCGGCAGATGAATCAATAATCAACTGATCCCGTTGCGGATTAAAGGCATCTCTTATAAAGCGTTGGACAATACTAAGATCACGATGTAGTAAAGCCGGAGCCTCTACCGTTTGTGCTTTACGTGTAATATTCTCCCATTGGGCACGCAGAAAGGAAAGATCGCCCTCCACAGCTTCATGTGGCTCGTCCTGAGAAACCGTCCGCATGATAAGCCCTTCTTCTTTCATTCGCAGACGTTCTCCGATTCCTTTGAGACGGCTGCGCTCTGCCTCCCGGCTTATTTTTTTGGAGACACCGACGTATTCTGCAAAGGGCATGTACACCATCCAGCGCCCGGGCAACGTATAATGAGTCGTTACACGCGCGCCTTTTCCGCCGCTTGGCTCTTTCCGGACTTGAACAACAATATCCTGTCCCGGCTGCAAAAGCGTCTCGATAGAGGGCTTCACATCAGGCTGTTTATCCAAATTAGGATGCAATACATCATCAACATATAAAAAAGCATTCTTCTTCTGTCCGATATCAACAAAAGCAGCCTGCATACCTGGAAGTACGTTAATCACACGGCCTTTGTAATAACTGCCGACCAACCCTTGCTGCTGATCGCGTTCAGCCGCGTACTCCACCAGCCTTCCGTTTTCCAGAAGAGCCATTCGGGTAATGTGCTGCGTGCAGTGAACGATCATCTGTTTCATGGCTTCACCTCTGGTTTCGTTCGTTCATTCCTTCACATTCTCTGCATAAATACACTATATTCCGAAGTAGGTTGATATTAAGCGCTGTTCCGGCACAACAGCAACAACATTTCCTTTACCGTTTAACACATAGATAAAATGATATTGATTACGTTTAAATAGACGCAATATATCATCTAAAGGTTTCGCAGATAATGCAACTATTGGACGAGCTACGCTTCCTGTTCGCAAATGATACTCATAAACAGCCTCCCGATTCATCAAAAAAGCAACAAACCGGTACGGTAAATTACGATGGTCGGTAAAATTCGAATACAGCAAAAAAGCTCCGATCATGACCATATTCAGCCTAAGGCCTCCACCTGCTCCAAGAGGCAGCACCGCATATATAATCACAAGGACACTTGCGGCTACACTCACCCGTCCAGTCCATAACAAAGTGTAGTAATAAGGAAGCACTAAACTAATAGTGGCCTGAAGCACTTTACCTCCGTCAAGCGGCAGCACTGGCACTAGATTAAAAAGTCCAATCATGGCATTGGCATGAATAAAATAGGTCAGAAATTCCTGATTGCCATAACCGGCTTGTTGAAGTCCCAAAGCAATTACAATCATAATTCCATTTTGCAGTGGACCTGCAAGGGCTATTCCGATCTCACGACTGGCTGTAAGCCGCCCATGATCTTCAATAACAGCCACTCCGCCAAACGGAAGAAGCTGAACCGACTTAACTGTAACACCAGCCAAAAGAGCCGCAACGACATGTCCCATCTCATGAATGAAGACAATCGTAAATAAGGTGAGCAGCTCTAGAAATTGTCCCGTGACCACGGAGAATAACATAATGATCACGAACAGTGGATGTAGTGACAGTTCGATACCAAAGATCCTAATCAAACGATACCACTTCTGTAGGATCAATATAAGTCTTGTCTTTCATCACTGCGAAAAATAGTGTTGAAGCTGAGGATACGTCCTTCTCCATCATCCAACCGAGTGAATCCCCGCTCTGCACCCAGTCATCAACCTCCAGCTTGGTGCCGCTCAAATGTCCGTATTCTGCAGTGACACCGCCTGAATGCTGAACAGCAATTCGAATGCCCCCTTCCAGCTCTTTAGAGATGGAGAGAATACGTCCCATGTCTATACTTTTCACCGTCACATTTAAGGTTGAATCGATTTGAGGCATAATTTCCACCCCTTTTAGCGTAGATGCAAAAGGCTGGACAACGCTCCCAGCTATCGGGGCAGTGAGTTGATGATGAGCGGCCACTTTTTGAGCAGGCTCATCTTTATCTCCAAACATCGGAATGAACGCTGGAGCTCCGTTAAAGTTCTCCTCATACCAAACTCTCACAGCCGTGAAATCCATGCCATTGCTTAACGCATCACTAATAAAAGCTTGCATCTTATACGACCATGGCTGATGTACCGCAAAGACCCCCCACACTGCTCCAAACACAAGAACACTAGCAACAAAGCGCCGAATAAAACCGGCAGTAAAATTCGAGCCTCCACCACCGTCATCCTCCCAGCCTCCACGACTCTTTTTCCACATCACCTCTGGATCGGGCTCTACAGAGGATTGATCCGCATTCTTAAATCCTGTTCCCCATTCCTTAAAGCTCGTACTCTTATCCGGCATAATAAATAAAGGGGGAGCCTCCGCTATTTCTAGTTCTTGGACTTCCGAAACTCCTGAGATTGCTGAGACTTCCGGGAGTTCCTCCAATAAACTACGAATACGCTCCTTGCGGCGATTCTTGATATCTGATTTCTGATCCATATTTATCCCTCCGGACGGGCTTGTTTTACTTCCATTTTATGAAGCACGGAAGTCTCTTTAGAACAAGCCCCTCCAAGACAGACCATTTAAATCCCGGAAATGCCATACATTCATATTTATTCAAAAAAATAAGCCCCACCATAGATTTCTCTACTCGTGGGACCCGTGTATGCTTCTTATAATAGGATTGCTTAGTAAAAATTAAGCCATGCCGAAAAATTTCTTAAGCTTCTTAAATGCTCCCGGTTTGCGGTCAAGCTGCATCAGGGGTACAGCATCCCCTAAAATTCGGCGTGCAATATTGCGATAGGCAATAGCTGCTGACGAATCGGGATTCATAACTGTAGGTTCTCCGTTATTTGCGGCTTTAATGACTAGTTCATCATCCGGAACAATTCCGATAAGATCAATGTTCAGCACCTGTAATATATCTTCAATATCAAGCATATCCCCAGACTTCACAAGACCTGGGCGAATACGGTTTACCACCAATTTCGGCGATTCCACACTCGACTGTTCTAATAGTCCGATAATACGATCGGCATCCCGCACAGCGGCATGCTCTGGTGTGGTAACCACAATCGCTTTATCCGCACCGGCAATCGCATTGCGGAAGCCGTGCTCGATTCCTGCTGGACAATCGATCAGAACATACTCATATTCCTTCTTTAGTTCAAGAATGATATCTCTTACTTGTTCAGGAGAGACAGCCGTTTTATCCTTTGTTTGAGCTGCAGGCAGCATATACAATTCATCAAAGCGCTTGTCTTTAACGAGCGCTTGATTAAGGCGGCAACGTCCTTCCGCTACATCCACAAGATCATAAATAATACGATTCTCAAGCCCCATAACTACATCCAGATTACGCAGTCCAATGTCGGTATCGACGAGACATACTTTTTTGCCCTGCAGTGCAAGTGCGGTTCCAATGTTGGCTGTTGTGGTTGTTTTGCCAACTCCGCCTTTGCCCGAGGTTACGACTATCGCTTCTCCCATGGAGGCTACACCCCTTTAAACACATTTAAATCCTGACGTAATTTGACCAAATTATGAATCTTATCGATCTGCATAGCTCCGTTTGTTAAATATGCAAATTCCATACTGCTTTCACGGGTTTCCCATTCATCGGGCGGACGACTAATAATATCGGCAATTCGCAACTGCGTTGGAGACATTAAAGAAGCAGCTATAATTGCTTCCTCATTCCCGTCTACTCCAGCATGCGCCATCCCTCTTAGCGAACCTAGTATATAAATATCGCCTGAACAGGTTATGGTCCCCCCCGGGTTCACATCCCCCAGATATAGAAGATTTCCGTTATGGTGCAGCACCTGACCGGAACGTAGAATTCCACTCATCAAAAACAATGCGTCATTATCCTCACTGCCGGGCGCTGGAAGCGCCTCTATAGATCGAATCAACAGATTTCCCTGTCCCTTAAGAATCTCCAGCACAGCTTCCTTGTCTTCCTCAGTTACGGTACGATTGCCCAGCTTTATGTCCACATGTACAATCGGTCCAGTTAAAATATTTTGATGGCTGTGCTCCAGCTTATAGCGAAGCTCGCTCAGAAGATCTTCAAAGGGACATTTGTCGTCTAGCAGGAATATCAGGCCATCCTTGATGCCCTTAATCCTTACATGCTTGGATTTTACTGTCATATGCCTGGCCCCCTATCCTCATTCATTCGTGCCGGGCCCCTTAAATTCCTGCTTTGTATAGAAAGAAAATAGAAGCTATTTAAGCCGCTTCTTCTTTATTCGTTTCTTTCTTGATTAGCTCAAGCTGGCGCCGAACCGGTATGTAGAAGAGTAGCCCGATGGCAAAATGGAAAAGCATCGTCGGCAGCATGTGATTCAAAATCGCCCAGCTATAAGGTTCTTGATTAAGATTAAATACACTATAGATACCAAATAGTATACTATCCTCAAGTAGACTTCCAAGCAGAACCACAGTCATCATAAGGGGTAGCGGAGCACGTGGAATCTGAAATAAAAGGCCGATTAAATAAGCCGACAATCCCATCGCAAAAGAGTGTGCTCCAAGAATTCTGCCGTAAAAAACGACATCATGCAGCATTCCAAAACACAATCCCAATATAAGTGCTGTATGCCGATGATGATATATAGTCACGAACAATAACACTACAAAAACCAGATTCGGAATGATTCGCATCTGCCAAACATCTGGAATCAGCCAAGGTAAAATGGTCCCCTCCACAATAAATAAGAGGAACAGTAACAGAACAAGAACTGATCTGCGCATATTCACTATTCAGCACGCTCCTCCGTAAACACAACAATCAACTGCTTCCAGTCCTGAAATTCTGCTGAAGGCTTAATCACTGCTGTGGAGGTTAATCCAAATTCACCAACATCGACGCTTTCAACTGTGCCTATTGTCAATCCCCTTGGATACAATCCTCCAATACCGGAAGACAGAATAGTATCCTTCGCTGCAATAGGATCACCCGGAGGAATCTTAGTCATCAGCAGTCTGTTCGTCTCTGGATTATAACTCTCAATCATCCCAAAGGATTTACCCTCTTTATTTAAGGCAGTTGCCGCAATAGGCGGCTGGGAATTAGGATCATTGGTGTCCATCATTGTCATCAGCTTCACCGTGGAGGTGAAATTGCTCACCTTACTGATAACACCAACTAGACCATCCACTGAAATCACGGACATATTAGGTCTAACCCCATCTTTGGAGCCCAAATCGATAACAATCGTACTATTGCTTGGCTCTGTTGTCTGGCTAATTACCTGTGCAATACGATATTCATATTTATACAAATTTTTCTGTTCTTCAGTGAAATTCCAATTTCTCTCCAACTCGTCATTCCGCGCCTTGACGAAATTATACTGGGCTTTATCACGTGCATACTGGGCAGCCATAATTTTAAGCTGTTCATTTTCTTTAGCAAGATCACTCAGATTTCCAATATCTTCAAACAAGCCCGCTACATATCCAGCGGGCTTGTAGAACATTTTTTGCACGAAACCAGTCGAATCTCTGAGAAAGTTCTCCGGCCAGGACAAGCCTTTCCTTGTTGCCAAGCTGAAGCCCATTACCACAATGAACAGCACCAGTGTAATCAACAGAATAAACAGACGTTTATTGCTTAAGAGTTTAAACAGTTTCAACACCCTCTAACAACAGTATTTCTCCCATAACAGGGGTTGACTTACACAAGTGGTAGAACATCATCTTATCTCTTCGAACGAAGACTGGATCCGCTGCGGCTCTTGAACAAATGAATGTTCTCAAGTGCCTTACCGGTTCCAATAGCTACACAGTCCAGTGGATTCTCAGCAACAATAACCGGCATTCCCGTCTCACGTGCAAGCAGCTTATCCAAGTTGCGAAGCAAAGCTCCCCCACCTGTCAAAACAATTCCACGATCCATAATATCTGCTGCAAGCTCTGGCGGACATTTTTCCAATGTTACTTTAACCGCTTCAATAATAGCATTCACTGTGTCAGACAAAGCTTCACAGATTTCATCAGAAGTAATTGTAAGTGTTTTTGGCAGACCTGTTACGAGATCACGGCCGCGAATTTCCATGGTTTCAGCCTTTTCAAGAGGAAGGGCAGAGCCAACATCCATTTTGAGCTGCTCCGAAGTACGTTCACCGATCATCAGATTGTATTGACGTTTGATGTATTGAATGATGGACTCATCCGCTTCATCACCTGCAACACGCACTGAACGGCTAGTAACAATACCGCCGAGCGAGATTACGGCAACTTCAGTTGTACCTCCACCGATATCTACAACCATACTACCTGTAGGCTCCCATACTGGCAGATCCGCACCGATAGCAGCAGCAAAAGGCTCTTCGATAATGTAAGCTTCTCGAGCGCCAGCTTGTTTGGTAGCATCTTCTACCGCACGTTGCTCTACAGCAGTAATACCAGATGGCACGCAGACCATTACATTAGGGTGACGCTGGAACATAGAACGCTGTTTCTGTGCTTGACGAATAAAATATTTAATCATCGTAGCCGTTGTATCAAAATCAGCGATAACGCCATCTTTCATCGGGCGGATCGCACGGATATTTCCAGGAGTACGACCGATCATTTTTTTGGCGGATTCACCCACGGCTTCAATCGTCTTAGTATCAGTGTTAATGGCTACAACGGAAGGCTCTCTTACAACAACGCCCTTACCGCGTACGTAGACAAGCGTATTCGCTGTCCCCAAGTCAATTCCTAAATCTTTTGTGAAACCACCCAACATGCTAATTTCTCCTTTTCCTAAGTAAATCTACATTTATATTACATATGTCCTTTTTCTTTCAAGCTTACGAAACTGCTATCTCCGATAATTAGATGGTCCAGCACATCTATTCCGATAATCTCACCTGCCTGAAGCAATCTAGCGGTTAGGGAAATATCTTCTGGACTAGGTGTTGGATCACCACTAGGATGATTGTGCGCGCATATAATAGAGGCGCTACTGCATTTTATAGCTGCTCTGAATACCTCACGAGGATGAACGATCGAAGCATTCAGGCTGCCCATGGACAATGTTTCTTGTCCAATCACATGATTCTTCGTGTTCAGAAACAGACAGACAAAATGCTCCTTTTGCAAATAACGCAATTGCTCAGTCAGAATCTCTGCAGCGTCCCCAGGACAGCGGATAATGACCGGCATATTGAACCTGGAATTCGCAAGGCGCCTTCCCAGTTCGATGCCTGCTTTTAGTTGTACGGCCTTGGCAGGACCGATACCGTTGATTTTGGTCAGTTCTTCGATGCTAAGGTCAACTAGCCCACGCAGGCCACCGATCTTCCCCAGCATCTGCTGTGCAATATGAATAGCCGACTCGCGGCGTGTTCCCGTACGCAGCAGAATGGCTAACAACTCCGCTTGACTTAATGATTCCGCCCCATAATGCATCATGCGCTCTCTAGGTCGTTCTTCATGGGGGAGGTCCCGCAGCATAATTGGTTGCGACTCCATCCCTATCCCTCTTTCCCCAGGCTTCCTACCGGCTCAATACAGTTATACCGAACTCGGATAGCATTTCGCCAAGAAGCGACAAAGGCAATCCGACTACATTGAAATAACAGCCTTCAATTCGTTCCACCAAAATGGACCCAAGCCCTTGTATCGCATATGAGCCAGCCTTATCAGCAGGCTCTCCCGTAGCAATATAAGCAGCAATTTCCTCTTCAGTCATTGCCCTCATCGTTACGGAAGTAACACGGTGCTCCACTATAGTCTTCCCATTCGGGAGTCCGAGGCAGGCTACACCCGTGTATACCTTATGAGTTCGGCCCTGAAGTCTGGTAAGCATCGCTTTGCTGTCCAGCTTGTCCACCGGTTTGCCTAGCACAGTATTATCTAATACAACAATTGTGTCGCTTCCTATAATGACTGCGTTACGCTCTCCGGCCGCAGCTACTACGGCTTCTGCTTTTCGCAAAGCTAGACTGCGCACGATTCTCTCCGGCGTCCAATCCGGCGGTGTGCTCTCATCAGCTTCGCTGGTAATGACCTCAAAGGGCAAACCCAGTAAGGATAACAGCTCACGTCGACGCGGTGAACCTGAGGCTAGAATAATGAGTGGTGAGTTGTCCACGTTGTAAACGTCCCTTCTTGCTCAGTAACGAGAGTTACAGTCTGCGGTACAGCCATACAGCTGTAATAATACCGGCGAGACTAAGCATGCACAATTTCAAATGAATAGTGATGTCATAGGTTATGATGTCTAAATCGGCTCGCGGAGACCATTTGAGCACAGTCGATGTTGTTAGAAAAGACAGAGCCTTTACGGGCTGCAGCAGCTTGGCGATCCAGGCTCCAGCCAGCCAGCCTAGAATTAGAAATAACAGCAGTGTTCCTACATTTTTCTTCTTCATCTCAGTCTTCCCTCGCCATTTTTTGACACCCTAATTATTATACGGTGAAACGGTGATCAATACAAACGTAAAATCCCCTACGGTAATGTTTACCACCTTTTGCCCTAAAAGTTGCGGAACGATACCCCTCTCCGAAAAAAACAACAAGCCCCCAATTCCCCGGAGACTTGCTGTTATTTTGAATCCGCAATCCAAGCATTCAATTCATAGCAGACAGCAGCTGTTTTTGACTGGTCAAGAAGCTCAGCATGGATTCCTGCACTTCCCAAAGCAGGGCTTGCGCCTTGTTCTTGTTATATTCACTCAGTGCTGAAATTCCTTGGCTCATAGATTTCTCTAGCGCTGCGCAAATGCTTTTGGCTTCAGGCGTTATGCCTTGCTCCAGAGCTTTAACAGCTTCACTCCATTGGAGATGAAGATCACTCACAGCTGAGGTATTAGCTGCCGCATCCGTTTGTCCGCCACTGAGTAAAGAAGCGGATTGACTGCTTAGTTCACTGAGCAGCTGTCCACTCACCGCAAAATAACTATTCACAGCCTCCGCATTTCCGGCAAATCCTAATCGTTCCACTCCGGGAAGCTCCACCTCTCTTACATAAAGCTCAATCCCTTGATTCTTCAGACCACTGCTGAGTAGCTTAGCTTGTTCACGGTCAGAGGACATTCCGGCATATACACGATTTCCGTCAGCAGGGTCCAAGCCCGCAGCCAAGCCAGCGTCCAACAGCTCTTGTCTAGCTTGTTCCGCGCCTGCCGGCGTACTGAATACGCCATACTGCAGCAGGTAGTAGCTTTGCGCAGCCACTTGAACAGGAATACTGTTTTTGCCGGCATCATCTGTGCCCGTAACCGGCAATCCCGAGGTTCCTACACCTGCTGGATCATTAGCTCCGGAAGTCTGCCCTGAAGTAGCCAACGTATCTGTTATCCCGGTTCCTGAACTACTGTCCATGTTTCCTCCATAAAAAAAGGAAAGTGCCGCATATCCTAATAGTAGACCCGTGCCGATCGCCCCCACCACAGACAGGGATAATTTCCACCAATACGATGGGCGACGAGTATGGTATGAGCCCCCATAACCTCCCGTGTAAACCTCTGCTGATTTATCTCTGTCATCCAGTACCAAATCTGAAAGCAGATACGATTGCTGCGTATTTCTGAAATCTCTATCCTGTTCGTCCCATTCTTGCTGGCGTGGATCTACAGTTCCTGAGTAGTAGTCGTAAGCATCCTCCGGTGGTGCCTCACGCGTAGAGCGTAAATTAGGTTCATGCACCCAAGTATGCTGCTGTGCTGGACCGACCTCCTTGCGCAACTCCTCTGCATATTCTTCAGCTGTGCCCAGTCCGCCACTGGACCAGCGCTCCACTACCTGCGGTTTTGGCTTAGGCTCGTCCTTATTCACGTCAAATCGGAATGTCATTCTTCCGTTATTCAACAGTAACACCTCACCTCATCTAATCTATATGGAAATATATGATAGACAATAGAGAGATATGCTATTTTTATAGCCAAATGAATAATGAAAGTTATACGGATTCAGTTTACATTACATGTAACTTTTATATACTATATAAAAAGAGCTAAAAGTGTGCACTATACTAGTTAAGCTAGAAATAGGATTTTAGTTCATTACAGTTTAGGAGGGCTTTTTCTGAAACAAAAAATTCAAGCAGCAATTGTGGGCTACGGTAATTTAGGAAAAGGTGTACGTAAGGCTATTAACCAAAGTGAAGATATCGAGCTGGTTGCGATCTTTACGCGCAGAGAGCCTGGACAACTGGAAGCCGGTGAAACCGGTGTGAAATTCGAGCATATCTCTGCCGTCGAACAATATAAGGGAAAAGTGGATGTTATGATTCTGTGCGGAGGATCGGCTACCGACCTGCCAGAACAGACACCAGCTATTGCCCGGATGTTTAATACCGTGGACAGCTTTGACACTCATGCCAAAATCCCTGAGTTCTTTGCGACCGTTGATGCCGCAGCTAAACAAGGCGGAACACTCAGCGTAATTTCTACGGGCTGGGATCCAGGCCTGTTCTCCATGAACCGTCTGCTAGCTGAAGCTATTCTTCCACAAGGTAAAGAATATACTTTCTGGGGTAAAGGCGTCAGCCAAGGTCACTCCGATGCCATTCGCAGAGTAGAAGGCGTTAAAGGTGGCGTACAATATACGGTTCCAGTACAAGAGGTTATCGAGGCTATCCGTGCGGGTGAAACACCAGAACTTACTACTCGTGAAAAACATCTTAGAGAGTGTTTTGTAGTAGCTGAGGCAGGTGCAGATCAAGAGCGCATTCGCGAAGAAATCGTGAATATGCCGAACTATTTTGCAGATTATGATACTACGGTTACTTTCATCACTGAAGAAGAACTAGCAGCTCAGCATAGCGGTATTCCGCACGGCGGGTTTGTTATTCGCAGTGGTGTAACAGGAGAAGGCACGAAACAAATCGTTGAATTCGGCCTGAAGCTGGAGAGCAATCCTGAATTTACAGCTAGTGTGCTTGTGGCTTATGCCAGAGCTGCTCAGCGTATGAGTCAAGAAGGTCAAAGCGGAGCGCGTACTGTTTTCGATATTCCACTTGGGATGTTGTCTCCGAAATCACCAGAAGAACTGCGCCGCAACTTGCTCTAAAATCCTGTCAACAAATAACCCGCGTAGGACTTTTAATGGTCCTCGCGGGTTATTTGTTGTCCAGAGCAGCAAGCATCTTGTCAGACAACCTTCTATACAAGACTAAGAATCTTACTCTTAACATGATTCATTTCATAATTCTTTAATAAAGTCTCATGCGCACGATCCGCAATAATAGCGCCAAGCTCAGGATTTTTCAGTAAATTCAATACACTTCCAACAACCTCAACCGAGGTATTAGCCAGCAAAATATTTCGGTTATGCTCACAATTCAGCTTCTCACACATGATAGAGCTAGTAACCACCGGCGTTTTAAGCGCCCAGGATTCCAGTATATTTCTAGAAACTTCGCAGCCTTCAAGGATAGGCACCAGAACAGCTTTAGACCGTCGTATGTATTCAGTAGAGGAATTTACGGGTCCAGTGACTATGACCGATTCATCTTCCTTAATCAAAGTCATGACCTCCGGGTGAACCTCTGAGCTGATAATATAACTTTTGATATCTGGCACTTGCTCCTTAATCATGGGATAGGTTTTTTTAAAGAATACTCGGGCTGCATCTATTCCCAGTCTCATATTCATATTCCAGTGCAGCACAATTGAATTTTCTTTAGTCACAGGCTCTGCAAAAGTCTCATACTCATTCATCTTGATGAAATGGGGGACAACATGAACCTTACGGGCATCTGCAAATGATAGAGATTTGAACGCTAGTGCATCCCATTCCGAGGTTGCTAAAAGCAGACCCGTTTTATTCATTAATCGCCGTTTATTCCTACGATCCCATGCAGCATTGAGTTTATTATATGGATTCTTCCTGCTTAACTTCCCTGTCTCTCCGGAAGATCCTCCGCTTCCGTTTGCAAAACTATAGGTATCTGTGATCACACTGGCTTCTGGAAGCAAGTTCCTCACCATATCAATACATTTTCCCAATAGGACATGCGATATAAATACATGCTTATAATTATTGGAACGGCAAAGCTCCAAAATAGTGTTTTTCATATCTTTATCTATATGACTTAAATTTGAGAAATTCCGCAGTTTATGTAAGGGGCGCAACATTGGCCTCCAGGTCGTATAATCTTCGTTAATGTTATGAACCGTAAGTGCCGTCCGCTCATTTATAGACACGGTTTGGTTGGCACTTCCGTACGTCAGCAAATCTATATCAAATTTCCCAAGCAAAATCTCGAGAATACTCCCTGTTCTCATTTCTCCTTCTAGATCCTCTGCGCTTTGATTCTGGGCTGATAGGAACAGCATTCTTTCTCGCATGACTCTGGCTCCTTGTATTTTGTAATAAAAACCCCCATCTACCAACTGAAACTTTAGATGCAGTTCAATAGTAACTCATTTCACTTAAAAGTTTTGTCGATTTATAGGGGAAGTCTAAATTTTTTTAAGTTTTTTTCTAGTTCCTCAGAATTCTATTACAATTTCCCCTTATAAACCGCCGCTTTTTCTAAAAAACAGACTAACCCCCCTTTTTTCACGACATACATAATCATGAATTGCTCTATTAATAGAAGTTGTAAACGTTAGGTATTATGTACTAATCCTCTTTGCATACAAAAAAAGCGTCTCCCTCGTATAATGTCGAAAGGAAGACACTTTAGTTGTCGTAGCTTCTAACTACACAGTTCCGGCCCTTTTTCTTAGCCTGATACAATGCAATGTCACTAAGTTTGTAAAGAGTGCTCAATGAGTATCGTTCACCTGAATCCACCGTGATGACTCCAATACTTATTGTGTAAGGCAGAGGTACACCATGAATGATCGCCCCTGTAACCGCTGTGCGCATCCGCTCTGCAATCATATCACTGTTTTGTTCATCGGCTCTATGCAGCAGCACAGTGAACTCCTCACCGCCGAATCTTCCGAACAGATCGCCATTGCCAAGCTGCTGTTATATTTTATGAGCCAGATCCTTCAGAACGTGGTCGCCGGTATTGTGGCCGTAGGTATCGTTTATACGTTTAAAGTGATCAACATCCAGCAGTAAAAAAGAATATGGCAGCTTCTTCATCGCTGAGGCAGCTATTAAAGGTCGGACACGCTGAACAAAGGATCTGCGATTCAAAATACCTGTCAGCACATCATAAGTGGCCACCCGCTCCAATTCTGTAAAGGAATCCTCTCTATATAGCAGCATGATTCCCGCAGTTCCTAAAAACATAAGCAAATAAATCCCCAGATAAAAAAATATCTGCAGCCAGTGAGAGGTCAGTGCATTCAGTCCTAACATCGAATAAAACGGTTCAAGTCCCTTGCCAACCAGCGTTAAAATCACAACACCGTACAACAATCCCATGGTTTGCTGGAGAGAGGTCTCTCTAATCTTCACAGCTAATATGTAAGCAGGTAAAGCTATGATCATAATCCCAAATAGACAAGTTGCAGCCATAACGAACCGCTCATCTGGCATAATTAAATGCAGTAGGACTACAACGACAATGGACACTCCGAACAGGATCGTATAATATCGTTCAACCCAACTCCCAAAAACCCTGAGAAGCATCAGAAGCGCTAAGCTTTCCAGCGTACCTCCAGCTAAAGCAAGCAGCATACTGATTGGAATGGGAAGTCGCGAGTCTGTGAAATCGTTCAGCAAAAGGAGAATTAAAGCTGCCAGCTGCAAATATTTTGCCGTGACAAACAAGGTAGAAGTCCGTTCCTGCGCGTAACGCAAACGATAGACAACAATAAGCAATACCGTGAATGATTGCCACATAAAGAGGCAGACCAGCAGTGTCTTGAGATCCAGATGCATGTTAGTGAATTTCACCCCCTGTATTCTCTAAGCTCAATAAATATAATTGTATCTGACCACTCGGTTTCTTCCTTCTTGTTTGGCTTGGTATAACGCTTTATCGCTCAGCTTGTACAGCTTATTTATCCAGATCTCCTGATCCGGCATGATCGTAATTACACCTATACTAACTGTATATCCTTGTGAGAGTTTTTGTGTGGACGTCTTCATTACTGCCTCTCGTAACGCTTCAGCTTTCCGGTCACAGCTAGCTTCATCAAGCCCGCAAAGTATAACTGCAAATTCCTCGCCGCCAAGCCTGCCGAATAAATCGCTGTTTTCGAGGTTGTCCTTAATCGTCAATGCGAATTCTTCCAGAACAACATCACCGGTATCATGGCCGTATGTATCATTGATTTCTTTGAAATGATCCAAATCCAGCAGCATAAACGAAAAGTACTCCTGCTCAGCAACTGCCTTCTCAAGCCGTACCTCAGCTTCCTGAAGAAATGCTCCACGGTTAAGGATTCCAGTCAGATCATCGTAGCTAGCAATTCGTTTCAGTTTTACAAAGGAATGCTCGTTAGAAAGTAGAATAAAGCCTGCGGCTCCCACAATCAATAATAAATACATCCCCAGGTAATATAAATACTGCGAAAGATTAGTTGTGAACACGTTCATCTCTGGCTCCCAGATCAGTGCAACAATCGCGCGGAGCAGCATAATCCCTGCAAAAGCGTAAAATAATATTCCGAGTATCTTCTGAAGAGGGGTGCCTTTGGGGTTCACCGTGAGGTGGTAAGCTGGATAGACAATAAAAAGTATCGACCATAGTGAGGTGCAGGCTATGCGCCAGCTGGAATGATGAAAGAAGACGGCAACAATACTAAAAGTAATCGAACTAAGTATGGAAAGCGTTATGTAATACAACTTTATCCGCTGCCCAAGGATGCCCATCATCAGCAGTAAAGCAATAATCTCCAGACAGCAGCCTAGAAGAATCAAAGCGTTGCTAAGTGGAATGGATAAAGCGCGGGGAATATGGCCCCATAATAATAATGAACACCAGAAGAGCAGCTGCACCGCCTTAGAGCGTATGAATAAGGTGGATGCCCTGTCTTTAGGAGCGCTCCTCCGGTAATTGGTTATCAGCACCAATATAAATAGGTTTCCAAAAATAAATAAATACACTAACGTTTTGATATCAAGCTGGGAGTCCATGAGTCACCACCTACACGGAAAAATTGATCCTCTACTGACAGCACTATAGCACTCAATGGCCGGTTCAGCAAATACCCTATTTATTTCATTTTTTAGAATGTACATACACCGCTTAAGTATACAAAAAAGCACTTCCCCCTGCACGGAGCTCGGGGGAAGTGCTATGGTCAAGAGAATATGAATATTCTCGTGTAGGCCTGTGTTTGTATTAACGCTTCTTCAAGCCGTCCGCCAATGCGTATCCAACCTTCCAGATATCGCCTGCGCCCATCGTAATCACCAGGTCACCTGGGGCAATACGAGGTTTCAGATCAGCAAGCACATCTTCTTTGGTTGGCAGATGTCTTGCGCCAGCGTTACTGTTCTGCACAATAAGCTCAACCAGCTTCGCAGATGTAACCCCCTCAATCTGCTTCTCACCTGCCGGAGAGTAGATGTCGGTAATAATCACTTCATCTGCTTCGCTAAAGGCGCGGCTGAAGGCATCTAGCAGGAAGAACGTACGTGTATACCGCTGAGGCTGGAATACGGCAATAATCCGTTTCCCCGTTGCCTTAGCAGCACTGATTGTCGCCTGAATTTCAGTTGGGTGATGCGCATAATCATCGATGACCAGAATGTCATCGACTTCTCCGAGCACTTGAAAACGGCGCTTCGCACCATGGAATTTCACGATCGCTTCAGCGATTTTTTCAAAAGAGATTCCTGATTTCAAACAAGCGATAACCGCAGCCATTGAGTTATACAGATTGTACTGACCTGGCACGGACAGTTCAATTTGTCCCAATACTACGCCATTATGGTTCATCGTATACGAAACCTGACGGTCGCCAAGAACGATGTCTGTTGCAATATAATCTGCTGTCTTCGACTTGATGCCGTAAGTAATCACCTTACCTGACACTTCAGGCAATAAAGAAATCACGTTCTCGTCATCTGCACACACAATCGCAGTGCCGTCTTCACGTGTCTGGTTCATAAACTGTACGTAAGCAGCCTTGAGACGGTTAAAATCTCCGCCGTAATTTTCCAAGTGATCTGCTTCCACATTCGTGACAATTCCAAGCCAAGGATGATAGTGCAAGAAAGAGCCATCGCTCTCATCCGCTTCCGCCACTACATAATCGCCTTGTCCTGCCTTTGCATTCGTACCGACATTCATAATCTCTCCGCCGATAATATACGTAGGATCAACTTCACACTCTTCCATTACAAGCGCGATCATGGAGGAGGTAGTTGTTTTACCATGCGCTCCGGCAACGGCTACCCCTTTACGTTCGTTCAATAAACGAGCCAGCATTTGTGAGCGGTGCAGAATTGGAATCTTAAGACGCTCTGCTTCCACCCATTCCACATTATCGCTGGACAAAGCCGTAGAGTACACGACCAGATCCGCACCTTTTACTTGTTCTGCTGTATGCCCAATATAAATCTTGGCACCTTTAGCAATCAATTTATCCGTCAATTCTTGGGCAGCCACATCGGAGCCCGTAACCGTATATCCCATTTCTAGCATTACTCGGGCAATCGCGCTCATACCGTAGCCGCCGATCCCTATAAAATGCACACGTTCAGTAGTATCCAACAGTCGTCACCAGCCTTTTTCAGTATCGGGTTGCTGCAAAAGTGTACCGCGCACGTCAGAAATCAAATACAGCGTACCAGATACGACGGCAAGGTCATCCTCCGCTGTAATCGACTTCAGTTGTTGCAGCGCTTTTCCCCAATTATGTTCTACTATGATTACCAAGTTTTCCTTGGCATATTTATCCCGCAGACTTTCTGCGATAACCTGCAGATGCTCCGCGTCCATTTTGTTCTGGAAATCCGGTTCGGTCAGGATGAGCGTATCCACTATAGGCAGTATATGCTTAAAGTAGGATTCATGATGCTTATTTGCCATCATTCCCATAAGTAAATTTAATTTACCGTATTTATAGAGCTGTGGCAGGCTTTTGGCAAGGCTCTCCGCGCCTTCCGGATTATGTGCTCCATCCAGTACAATCCTCGGAGATTTACTTACCTCTTCCAGCCTTCCAGCCCAAAATGCATGACGCAATCCTTCCAGAACATCTTCATCCTCTAACATGAACGCCATATACTGGCGCAAAACTTCAAGAACCATCATGGCTCCCGCCGCATTGCTAATCTGGTGTTCGCCTTTCATCACAATCCCAAGTTCAAGCGAACGGAAGGGACCCTTAAAGTTAAAAGTCTGCACATCCGCATGGATTCCAGTAGCTTCATAGCTAAAATCTTCTCCGGCAAGATAAAGAGTAGAGCGGCAAGCCGCCGCTTTCTCCTTGAGTACAGCCACGACTTCCGGTTGATTTACGCAGCTAACAACGGGTACACCGGGTTTGATAATTCCGGCCTTCTCCATTGCAATCTTCTCAAGCGTATCTCCCAAAATATCCATATGGTCATGGCCGACATTTGTAATCACCGACACGATCGGAGTAACGATGTTCGTTACATCCAGCCTTCCCCCAAGCCCAGTCTCCCATACGACAACATCCGGACAAGAAACACCCGCAAAAAATAGAATAGCCACAGCTGTAGTTACCTCAAACATCGTTGGTGAGCCAAACTCCGTTTCTGCAACTTCATGCACCAAAGGGCGCAGGATATTCACCAGCTCGACAAGAGTTTCTTCAGAAATATCCGTATTATTATATTGGAACCTGTTCGTGAACTTCGTAATATACGGAGACGTGAAGGTACCCACGGAATAGCCGCTTTGCAAAAGTGTGCTTGTCAAAAAGGCACAGGTAGAGCCTTTGCCGTTCGTACCCGCCACATGAATAAATTTCAGCCGACGGTGCGGGTTTCCCAGCTTGTCCATCAACATCTCAATTCTGTCTAAACCTGGCCGGATTCCAAACGGAATTAGGCCCTTGATCCAGTTAACCGCTTCGGTATATGTCGCAAGAGGGGCGGTGCTCCCGCCCCGATTTAGGTCATCCATGTCTCTTATCCTCTCAGCTCTGCTATGCGGGCAAGTACTTTCTCACGTTTGGCGGAGTAATCCGCCTGCTTCGCTTGCTCCTCTTCGATAACTTTTGCGGGAGCTTTGGCCACGAAGCCCTGATTGCTCAACTTTTTCTCTACGCGTTCTACTTCGCTATTCAGCGTCTGCACTTCTTTTTCCAGACGAGCGATTTCTTGTTCAATATCAATTAGCCCCGACAAAGGCAGAAGCAGTTCCGCTCCCGTTACTACAGCGGACATTACCTTGTCTGGCGTTTCCGGATTCAGACCAGCTTCGAAAGAAGAGGTATTGCAGAAACGTCCAATGTAGTTGTCGTTACGAGTAATGATGCTCAGCGTTTCTTCATTGCTCGCTTTAATAATCAATTCAACCTTCTTGCTCATCGGTACGTTCACTTCAGCACGGATATTACGAACTGCCCGGATTACATCCATCAGCAGGTTCATTTCCGCTACCGCTTGCGGGTTCTCCAGAGCAGCATCATACTCAGGCCATGCAGCCAGAGTAATTGTCTCTCCTTCATGCGGCAGATGCTGCCAGATTTCCTCCGAAATAAACGGCATAAACGGATGAATCAAGCGCATCGTGCGGTCGAGTACATAAGCAAGTACGGACTGTGTCTTCGCTTTGGCTGCGGCATCCGTTCCGTAAAGCGACAGCTTCGCGAACTCAATATACCAGTCACACAAATCGTCCCAAATGAAGTTGTACAGCTGGCGGCCGGTCTCGCCGAACTCGTACGAGTCAATTAGACGCGTAATTTCACGAGAAGTTTCGTTCAGGCGGTGCAAAATCCAACGGTCAGCCGTACTTAGCTCACCAGTAATGTCAATATTCTCGAAGCTAACTCCTTCAAGATTCATAAGGGCGAAGCGTGACGCATTCCAGATCTTATTAGCGAAATTACGCGCCTGCTCTACCTTTTCCCAGCGGAAGCGTAAATCCTGACCCGCTGTGCTGCCGGTAGAAATCATATAACGCATAGCATCTGCGCCGTACTTCTCGATAACCTCAAGCGGATCTACACCGTTGCCGAGTGATTTGGACATTTTTTGTCCTTCAGCATCCCGTACCAAACCATGCATCAATACGTCGGAGAATGGTTTCTCTCCAGTGAATTCCAGTGCCGAGAAGATCATCCGCGCTACCCAGAAATAAATAATATCGTAGCCCGTTACGAGCACATCGTTCGGATAGTAACGTTTGAAATCTGCGCTGTCTTCATTCGGCCAGCCTAGGGTTGCAAACGGCCAGAGGTTGGAGCTAAACCAAGTATCCAGAACATCCTCGTCCTGTTTCAGGTCGGTTAGGCCGCTGATCCGGCGCGCTTCTTCCTCATCATTCGCCACAACCAGCTCACCGGTAGATTCAGAATACCAAGCCGGAATACGATGTCCCCACCAAAGCTGACGGGAAATACACCAGTCGCGTACGTTTTCAATCCAGTTCAGGTAGGTTCTTTCGAACCGTTCAGGTACAAAGTTAACCCCATTACCATCCTTCTGTGCATTGATGGCAGCTTCGGCGAGCGGCTGCATCTTCACGAACCATTGTGTGGACAGGTACGGCTCAACAACCGCTCCTGAACGTTCACTGTGTCCAACTTGATGCACATGATCTTCAATGGAGATCAGAACACCCTGCTCTTTCAGATCCGCCGTGATGGCCTTACGGCATTCACTCCGGTCTTGACCTTGGTAAGGTCCTGCTTCTTCGTTCATTGTGCCGCTCTCATCCATTACGTTGATCTGCGGCAGATTATGACGTTGACCTACCTCGAAGTCATTTGGATCATGAGCTGGCGTGATCTTAACCGCACCGCTGCCAAACTCTTTATCTACATACTCGTCAGCGATAATTGGAATCTCCCGGCCGATAATCGGCAGGATCAGCGTTTTGCCAATCAGATCTTTATAACGATCATCCTCAGGATGAACAGCAACTGCCGTATCACCCAACATCGTCTCCGGACGTGTGGTCGCTACAGTGATATGTCCGCTGCCATCTTTAAGTGGGTAACGCAGATGGTACAGATGACCGTTAACTTCCTTATATTCAACCTCGATATCCGACAACGCCGTACGAGCCGCCGGGTCCCAGTTGATGATACGTTTACCGCGGTAGATCAAGCCTTTATTATAAAGCTTAACAAATACCTCGCGAACTCCCTTCGACAAACCCTCATCGAGGGTAAAACGCTCGCGAGAGTAGTCAAGGGAAAGTCCCATTTTAGCCCACTGCTCATGAATGGTGTTTGCGTATTTGTCTTTCCAATCCCACACCTGCTCCAGGAACTTCTCACGTCCGAGGTCATGTCTAGAAATCCCCTGCTCGCGCAGCTTCTGCTCTACCTTCGTTTGTGTTGCAATACCTGCGTGGTCCGTACCTGGCAACCAAAGCGTATCGAAGCCCTGCATCCGTTTGGTACGAATCAGGATATCCTGTAATGTGAAATCGAGCGCATGCCCGATGTGCAGCATTCCTGTTACGTTTGGCGGCGGGATCACAATGCTATAGGCTTGAGCATCCGGACGCTGGCCTGCACGGAAATATCCGCCCTCTGTCCAGTAGGAATACCATTTCTGTTCTGCTGCCTTCGGATCATACGTTGTTGGCATCTCGTTTTTAGATTCATTCGTAGCGGCAGCATCTGCCGCTGTTAGATGGTTTTGGTCAGCCATTCTCTGATACCTCCACTAGTTTACTTGTAGTTGCTTATAGTTGTTAATAAAGTTGCTGTATAGAGCGCACAGGTCTCTGAAAAAAACAAAAAGACCCCTCGTCTCAAAGGACGAAAGGTCATTCTTTCGCGGTACCACCTTTGTTTCGCGCCAATGAAAAATAAAACTACACTTCTTACCCAACGGATTCAGAAGCTTAGCGCGACACTCGTACAGATAACGGCTGCTACCGGCCACAACCTAACTTATCCTTCATTGATATGAAGATAAGCTCAGAAGGGCGACTCCGGGGCGACTTCGGGGGCTGTTTCCTACGGAATGTCACAGCACTTGCAATTCCGCTCTCTGAAGGGCTGACCGCCTACTCTTCCCGTTCCCAGTCTTTACTTAGATATTGCTTACTCCATAATACATTTTGAGCCCCCCCTAGTCAACCTGGATACGCCTTTGCAGCGGGACTTTAGGCTGAATTTCGACTTATTTCTTCTGAAGCATTCATTCCAACAATGAAACAGCAAAAATCCCGACCCTAATACCTGATCGGGATTCACCTATTCATGTGTGTACGCATCACGATTCGATTACGGGATGTACAACACTTGACCTTCCTCTACACTCTGCCCGGACAAGCGATTATACATCACCAGCTCCCGCGCACTTAGCTGATACTTCTCTGCAATGGTATCCAGTGTTTCTTCACGCTGTACAATACACAGCCGAACTTTGCGGAACATGTTAGCTCCATCCGCGCTGGCAATGAATCTGCTCTTCCATTCCGTATTATTACCAACCTCTGGAACGTCCACTGCTGCAGATGTGTTTCCTTCCGACTGCAGAGCTTCCTGCTCTTTACGGACACGACTGGAGCTTAGTAAAGAGGAGAAGGTGAGATGTTCTTTTTCCGGAACCTCTGCTTCTTTTTTACTGCCCAAGGCGATCTTAAGATCTTGTTGTTTCTCTTCATGAGGAAGCACACTTTCCTGTGAAACAAAAACTTCGTTCGCATTCTCATGGATGGGTTCAGCATTCTCATCCTGTTCATGAAGCTCATGATTAGCCTCACTCTCAGAAGCAAATACAGGTATATCTTGATTCGCTTCTGCACTAGCCGTTGGAACAACGGTCTCTCTAGAAGCAAAAGAATATTCCTCTTCCGGCTGCTGCTTCTCTTCGCTCACATAACTTGCTTGATTCAGCTGGGACACTTCAGCTTCCTTGATCTGTGGCTCGGCTTTAAACCAGTAATCGGATAAACCCGCTTTGGCATCCTCTGCTTGTGACTCTAGACTATGTGTCCGGGCTTTTGCGCCCTTGTCCTTCTCCTGAGCGGATGAGAAATTGACTACAGGGGACGTATGAGCCGCTCCGCTTGAGACTAGTAACTCCTGTGCGTCCTCAGCCGCATCGGCCTGTTCATGTTCTTCTACAGCAACCTGTGATGCATCTTCACCAAAGGTCCACTGTGAATTTTCATAAAGGGTATCATTTTCGTGTTCTTGGTGCTCAGCAGTTGCTTCTATCACCCTGTCATCATTAACAGGAGAATAGGCGACTGTATACTCCTCTTGCTGCCAGGCCGGTTGAGGTTGAGGATCCGTACTACCGATCCCCCGCAGCGATAGTACACCTGTTATATTCACAGTGCGCATCGTGAGCAGATCAATATCAAAATTCTCGATCTCCACCCCAATATCTTCAATCGAGCTGACGCGTGTAAGCGGAACAGTGATTTCGACGGGAATGGCATGCTCCAGACGTTGTGTTCGGTCATCTTCACTCCGGTAAAGCCCGGTAAGCAACAGCTGACCATATAACTCGGCCCGATCCTCCCGCTGAATCACCTGAATTTCCGGAAGTAGTTCAACCTCCTCCAGCTCAGCTATTCCCGGAAGCTCTTCCGAAAGGTGAATGCGTTCGTAAATATCAAACCGCAAGCCGTGGGACTGATCAAACACGGGATATGTCCTCCTTCTTGGCATAATCTAACCCTGAGACAGGCCCAGAGCATAAGCCCAAAATGTTACTCCCCACATGTATATGCTTCAAACAGAGAGGCATGACAACTTTGGTAGTACTAACCGGACAGGATGCTAATAAATTTCATGAATTTAAGAGCTCATCAAACCTTCAGCCTGCTGATAGATGCACTACTTCGTAAGAACAAAGTATTATATGCTGCTTTTATTAATAAGACATGGATAGATGTTTTTTTTCTGAAAAAAATAGAAAAAGAACAGCAGAACCAGCCTTTGCTGATTCTACTGTTCTTTAGTTGCTTACGTATCCGTCAGGGTGCTTCAGACAGCAGCTCTCGCAGCTGCAGCATATCCTCCGGCCACGGATCGCTGACTTCCAGCTGTTCTCCGCTCCAAGGATGGCGGAAGGACAACGACTCGCCATGCAGGGCATGGCGGCCGGCAGCGCTGGAAGCCCAAACCGGGCCGCCATATAGTTCATCCCCATACAAGGGATGACCCATATGGCTGAGATGGACGCGAATCTGATGCGTCCGCCCGGTCTCCAGCTGCACATGCACCAGGCTTCCGCCATGCAGTGCCTCGCGCTCGATGATTCGCGTCGCGGCAGATTGTCCGCCGGGCGAGACCCGTCTGCGCGCAGCGTGATGCCGATCGCGCCCAATCGGGGCATCGATCACCTTAAGCACAGGCGGCACTGTGCCTTCGACGATCGCGGCGTAGTGCCGTGATATGCTTTTTTCACGCATATTCTCGTCCAGAACTAACTGTGCGAACTCATTTTTTGCATACATCACCGGACCCGTTGTATCTTTGTCCAAGCGGTGAATATGGCGCACAGCCACACTCTCGCCGGAAGTGATATAATGCGCAGCTACGAGGTGATCCAGAGTTACACCTGTTCCACTGCCATCTGGATGAACCGCCATCCCAGCTGGTTTATGAGCTACCAGGCAAAAATCATCCTCGTACAGCACCTCAAGCTCTTCCCATATCGGTTCAATCCCCGCTTCACGATCGGGAAAAAGTGCCAGCCGAAGCCGGTCACCTTTCCACTGAATACCTCCCTCGCGGCGTAACCGCAGATGAAGTTTCTCGGGCATGCCCACAGTTTCTAGCAGCCACTTATCAATCGTCGCCTGCGTATCCTCAGCTCCAGTAATGATTTTGCCGGGTGTTACCTCCAGCCATTCTCCACGCCGAGTCCAAGCGCCACCACCGGTTGTTTCTCCGGCTCCGATGCTCAAAGGGCCTTCAGGGCATTATAATGGCCCTCAATGGTATCATCAATATCCTGCTCACTATGTGCAGCCGATACGAACATACCCTCAAACTGTGAAGGTGGCACACTGATGCCTTGGCTCACCATATGACCAAAATAACGACGGAAAAGATCCGTGTCACTCGTCTTAGCCGTTTCAAAATTGATTACAGGTCCTTCAGTGAAGAATGGACAAACCATTGATCCTACCCGGTTGATCGTGAGCGGAATGCCAGTCTCGATTGAATTCTTTCTCAAACCCGCTTCCAGACGTGCACCCAACTGTTCCAGTCGGTCATATACTTCCGGTGTCAACAGCTTGAGCGTAGTATATCCGGCTGCCATCGCTAATGGATTACCACTTAGTGTGCCCGCCTGATAAATCGGTCCAGTAGGAGCGATTTGCTCCATGATCTCTCTTTTCCCGCCATAAGCACCCACTGGAAGTCCGCCGCCGATAACTTTGCCAAAACAAGTAATATCCGGAGTAATCCCGAACAAGCCTTGAGCACAGCCGCGATTAACACGGAAGCCTGTCATAACCTCATCAAAAATAAGCAGCGAACCATTGTCAGAAGTTAATTTACGCAGCCCTTCCAGGAAGCCTGGAAGCGGTGGAACAACGCCCATGTTGCCGGCAATCGGCTCTACGATCACTGCCGCAATCTCATTGCCAAAACGTTCGAAAGCAATCTGAGTGGACTCCAAATCATTGTAAGGAACCGTAATGGTATTCATTGCAACGCCTTCTGGGACACCCGGGCTATCCGGCAATCCCAATGTAGCTACACCAGAGCCAGCCTTAATAAGCAAACTATCCGCGTGACCGTGGTAGGAGCCTTCGAACTTCAAGATCTTGCTGCGTCCAGTGTAACCACGTGCCAAACGAATCGCGCTCATCGTAGCTTCCGTTCCGGAGTTAACCATGCGCACGATATCTACAGATGCCACACGTTCAACAACGGTTTTTGCCATTTCCGTTTCGAGTAGCGTTGGAGCGCCAAAGCTTGTCCCTTTTACCGCTGTCTCCTGCAATGCCTTCACAACCTCAGGATGCGCATGACCCATAATCAGTGGACCCCATGAGAGCACATAGTCGATAAAGCTGTTGCCGTCGATATCAAAAATACGCGAACCTATCCCATGATCCACATAAATCGGAGTCAGACCTACGGATTTAAACGCCCGTACAGGGCTGTTCACCCCGCCGGGAATATATTGTTTTGCTTCATCAAAAGCCTTCCGGGACGCTTCCTCTTTACGCGCCATTGGCACATTACTCATGTATCTTCACTCCTATTCTCTTCTTGGTTACACAAGCTTGTACAAACATTTATTAGCTGCCGCGATGTCGGTGTGATGAAGATTAGCCGCGCAGCCAGCGGGCTGCATCTTTTGCAAAATAAGTAATAATAATGTCCGCACCAGCACGTTTCATGCCCGTCAGCATTTCCAGCACAACGGCTTGCTCGTCGATCCAGCCTTGCAGTGCCGCTGCTTTTACCATGGAATATTCTCCACTCACATTATAAGCCACCAAAGGAAGATCAAACTGATCACGAATCGTACGAATCACATCTAGGTAAGCCAGAGCTGGCTTCACCATTAACATATCCGCGCCTTCCAGCACATCGGATTCTGCTTCACGGAGTGCTTCGCGCAGATTGGCAGGGTCCATTTGATATGTTTTGCGATTCCCGAACTGTGGTGCTGAATCCGCTGCTTCGCGGAAAGGGCCATAAAACGCCGAAGCATATTTGACCGAATACGACATAATCGGCACATGCTCAAAACCGTTCTCATCAAGTCCCGCACGAATCGCGTGAACGAATCCATCCATCATGTTGGAAGGGGCGATAATATCTGCTCCAGCTTTTGCTTGGGATACCGCCGTACGAGTCAAAAGCTCCAGCGAAGCATCGTTGATAACATCGCCATGTACCACACCATTCACCGTATGCGTATGCACCATTCCACAATGTCCGTGATCCGTAAATTCACAAAGGCAGGTATCTGCAACGACCAACAGCTCTGGGTACCAGTGCTTGATCAAGCGAGTAGCCTCTTGCACAATTCCATCCTCTGCAAAACCGGAAGAACCGATAGTATCCTTCGTCTCAGGAATCCCGAACAACAATACAGCCGGGATGCCTAGTGCGGCGATCTCGTCCACTTCTGCTTTTAACGTATCCAGCGAAAAATGATACACGCCCGGCATCGAGCTAATCTCATTCTTCACACCTGTTCCATAAGTCACAAAAATAGGCTGTACCATATCCAGCACATTCAGTATCGTCTCCCGCACCATGCCACGAATTCCAGCAGAACCGCGCAAACGGCGGTGACGTGTAATTGGAAAGCTCATTTGTTCATCCTCCTGAAAAATAAAATATAAAACCAAATTATATGTCTGGCAGCAAACCACAACTAGCCGCAGCCAAGTCCAAATTAGCCGCAACCAAACCGCCGACCACTGGCTAACTGCGTATAGTTGTAGTTTGTGCAACTATCTCGATGTTTTGTCCTAATTGTAAGCTTTAGTTGCATTCTCTACAGTTATTTATTACAAAAGAGCGAAGATTCCTCATTTAGCGGATATTTAATTGTACATACTACAACTAAACTCGACTTTAGCTGATATATAGGAAATTTAATTGTATGAAGTACAACTAAAACTAAAATTCAAGCAGATCTGATCACATTAACCTACTGCATATTCTCTACATACCAGTTAGTTTACAACCAAATATTATACTCCGAACTCCATAAGTCACTACGTTCGGAGTTCAATTTATATGTTACTTGAAGGTAGCGATGTGGCACTTTTGAGCGTAGATATAACGGCGAGCAAACCAACACATGCAATTAGTAAATGTAAGCGCAGACTCAACTACCAATTCACACGTAAACCCAACTATTTAGCAACTACCAGCTCACATGTAACCACGAACTATTTAGTAACTACGAACTCACATGTAACCACCAACTATTTAGTAACTACGAACTCACATGTAATTACGAACTATTTAGTAACTACGAACAAAACTCTAGCCTGTAATGTAACTAATTATAAGCTGAGCGCTATATTTCTAAGCAGGCACTGCCTTTCTCCGTTGAACAGCTACTACTCTCCCCGCAGAGTAATCAGCTTCTACCTTCCCACCAGAAAGTAAGCTAAACAAGCCAAGCTCACCAGTAAACTATTGCTTCGTTCTATCCTCGATCCGAGCGCTACTGCAGCTGAGTCTCCGCATTCCAGCGGCAGAGCTCCTGCACCAAACCATCTATGGTTGCCTCTTCAGGCAAGAGTCCCGGTGTCAGTCCCGCGTCTACCGCAGTCTGCTCCGTTAACGGGCCGATGCAGGCGATTTTCACGTTTGCAAGTAGCGGGAGCGGATCTTCAAGTCCCATCCGTTTCAGGATGTGTATGAAATTACGCACGGTTGACGAGCTGGTGAAGGTTACCGCGTGTACGCGACCTTCCTCTAGCAGCTTCAACAACTCGTCGTCATCCTCACCAGTGACAACCGTCTCATAAGTATCCACGTCTGTCACCTGAAGGCCAAGCTCTCTCAGCTTGTCCGGCAGCCAGTCCCGCGCCAGATCGCCGCGCGGCAAAAGCACGTTCTGCCCCGGCAGCAGCTGGGGACCGAACGTCTCAATCAGACCTTCCGCCTGAAACTTCGCCGGAAGTTCCTCAGCGATCACCCCGCGCTGCGCCAGCGCGGCGGCTGTGCCTGGCCCCACCGCTGCAATACGCGCGCGGTGTAGCCCGCGAATGTCCGCCCCCAGCTCCGCCAAGTGGCGCCAAAAAAACTCCACGCCGTTCGGGCTAGTGAAGAATACCCAGTCGTACGATTCCAGCGCGCCAAACGCCGCTGCAATCTTCGCCTTCTTCTCTGCCCCTTCCGGCATGATCGTCTCGATCACCGGGAACTCGTAGGGTTCCCCGCCGAGTTCTTCAATTCTATCCACCAGCTCGCTTGCTTGGCTGCGAGCCCGTGTCACCACGATGCGTTTGCCGAATAACGGCATCGCCTCGACCCACTTCAGCTGCTCACGCTGCAGCACCACGTCGCCGACGACGATGACTGCCGGCGGCTGAAAATCCGCCGCCTTCACCTTCGCCTCAATATCGGCGAGGGTTCCCGTCAGCGTCTCCTGATCCGCGCGGGTGCCCCAGCGCACAAGTGCCACTGGTGTTTCTGGCGGCCGCCCGTGCTTGATCAGCTGAGCGCTGATATAACCTATTTTAGCTACGCCCATCAGAAACACTAACGTTCCCGTGGCGTTCGTTACTTTATCCCAATGTATGGAATGATCCAGTTTATCCGGACTCTCATGCCCGGTGATAATCGACAGGGAAGAAGCATGATCGCGGTGCGTAACAGGTATACCCGCATAGGCAGGTACACTGATCGCTGACGTGATGCCCGGTACGATTTCGTAATAGATCCCATTTTTGCGCAGCAGCTCCGCTTCTTCACCCACTCGGCCAAAAATCGTAGGGTCCCCACCCTTAAGCCGCACCACTGTTTTCCCCTGTAAAGCCAAATCAACTAACAATTGATTAATCTCTTCCTGCTTCATCGTGTGGCGATCCGGGAGCTTGCCCACATAAATCTTCTCCCCGCCGGGTTTCATGCATTTTAGCAATCTAGGACTTGCCAAGCGATCATACACCAGCACGTCGCTTTTTTGGATACACTCGAGGCCTTTCACAGTAATCAGCTTTGCGTCCCCGGGACCTGCACCTACCAAATAAACCTTCCCCGTCAATCCACTCATCCCCTAACGTCTGACAGTATCTTCTCCGCTCCTCTTGCAATCAGCTTTTTAGCGACTTCTTCGCCGAGCTGTACCGGGTCAATCCCCGTGCAAGTTTCTTTCAAAATCGTTGAACCGTCCGGTGTTCCCACCATCCCCGTTAACGAGATTACTTTGTGCTCAGCGGTAGCAGCTTTGGCGGCTGCGTCAAGCACCGCATGAGCACCAATCGGCACTTGGCAGCCGCCATTCAGCACGCCAAGGAACGTGCGCTCCGCCGCTACCGTCAACGCCGTATCGGCATCGTTGTATAACGCCAGCAGCTTCCGCAGGTCAGCGTCATCTGCGCGGCACTCGATGCCGAGTGCGCCCTGCCCTACAGCGGGCAGGCAAACCTCCGGCGGCAGGTAGGCGCTCACGCGATCCTGCCAGCCCATGCGCGACAGCCCCGCCGCTGCCAGCAGGATTGCGTCGTATTCGCCGCTCTCCAGCTTGCGCAGCCGCGAGTCAATGTTGCCGCGCACGGGCTCAATGACCAGATCAGGCCGCAGCGCAGCAAGCTGGCTGGATCGGCGTAGGCTGCTTGTGCCTACGCGTGCACCCTGAGGCAGCTCGTCTAGCGAGACGCCTCCGTTAGAGATCAAAACATCACGCGGATCGACACGCTTCGGCACAGCACCATTGATCAGCCCATCCGGTAACTCGGATGGCATATCCTTCATGCTGTGCACCGCCATGTCGATTTCTTTTTCCAGCATCGCTTGCTCGATTTCCTTCACGAACAACCCTTTGCCGCCTACCTTGGATAAAGTAACGTCAAGAATGCGGTCACCTTTGGTGACGATCTTTTTCACTTCAAAAGTAAATCCAAAACCATGCTCTTCGCTAAGTCGCTCCAAATCAGCAATCACATGTCCCGTTTGCGTCAACGCAAGCGCGCTCTGTCTACTTCCCACTATAACCTTACGCATTGTCCATTCCTCCTGGTAACGTTCGCCTCTTACTCTTCACCACAGAACCTTGCACTAGAAATCCAAACCCAAACTAACCAATTAACTACTCTCACTCTAAAAAAGGCATTATTGCCTTTGAATTCGCTACTTCGGATGACTCCCACCAACCTGAGGCATTCTTGCCTTTCATTTGGCTCCTTCGGCGACTGTGGCTCGTTTAGAGGGCATTGTTACCGTTCATTCCGCCATCACAGCTACTTAAGTCCAATTCAACGGGATTTATACCGTTCATTCCACCCTCTAAGCCACTTCAGCCGAATTCAACAGTATTTATACCGTTCATTTCACCAAACTAGCTACTTCAACCCAATTCAACGGGATTTATACCGTTCATTTCACCATTCCAGTTACTTCAGCCCAATTCAACGGGATTTATACCGTTCATTTCACCATCCCAGCTACTTCAACCCAATTCAACGGGATTTATACCGTTCATTTCACCATTCTAGCTACTTCAACCCAATTCAACGGGATTTATACCGTAGATTCCACCATTCTAGCTACTTCAACCCATTTCAGCGGGATTTTTACCGTACATTCCGCCATTCCAGTTACTTCAGCCCAGTTCAACGGGATTTATACCGTTCATTTCACCATTCCAGCCACTTAAACCCAATTCAACGGGATTTATACCGTTCATTTCATCATCCCAGCTACTTCAAACCAATTCAACAGTACTTATACCGTTCATTTCGCCATTCCAGTTACTTCAACCCAATTCAACGGGATTTATACCGTACATTCCACCATTCCAGCCACTACGAGCCAATTCAGCCATTCATTATGGTTACCAAACAACCGCTCATCACTTCATATCTTAATCTAACCCAATTTTCTAATCTTTACAGTGTCTATGCGCACTTTTACTCCAACCGCTGCTCAGCAATCCAAGCGTCCATATCCTCCGGGCTCCACGCTATGAAGGTACCCTTGCTCATCTCGTTCAACACATCCAGCGCCCCAAGCTTCCGCAAAAGCCTTCCACGAACTTCAGCAGAAGGTTCTTTTTCCTTAATCCGTGTTCGCATGGCATGCACAAAATCCAAATATGGCTCATACGCCGCATCCAGCGCTTTTTCAAGCACATTTTTGATCTTCGTTGCCGCAAGCGGGCCAGCACCCGAAGTAGATACAGCTACCGTCAAACGTCCCCTCCGAACCACTCCAGGCGTGATAAAGTTTCCCGCTTCGGCATGGCTGGCCACATTTACATGAATTCCAAGCCGTCTAGACTCCCGCGCAACCTCTTCATTAACCGCCCTATCGTTAGTGGCTGCATATACGAGAAAGGCCCCACGGAGATCTCCGGGAGCATAAGTACGGTCCATCCAGATCAGGAGACCTTTTTCAGCTAGAGAATCAAGCGAATCTGTCAAAGAAGGACTAATCACCTTAACCGCCGCTCCAGCTTCCAACAGCCCGCTCACCTTACGTTCAGCCACAACACCACCGCCAATAACCACACAGTGCTGCCCTTCACAATCCAGCATTATGGGTAAATAACGCTTCATGCCCCTCACTCCCCGCTCCAACCGTGAAAATCAGACCAAGAATTCAACAGAAAATTTAAGATAATAAAAGCATATCCTAAAATCGCCCAGCGAGCCATACTTACTCCACTTTTCCGCCCGGACTTCTTAAAGATAATATAAAATATGTAAATCCCAAGACCGATAAGAGTCGTTAATACTTTTAAATCCTTCAATAAAAGCGTCCGTCCCTCAGATACTATAGATAAACCAGCCACTACCAGTGATATTCCCAGCAAAGGAGTGCCCACCAAAATAGCGGTGTAAGAGTATTTATCTGTAGTCTCCAGGTTCGGCAAACGACGGATCCGGTCGCTCCATTTCTTGCTTTTGAGTCTGGTGTGCAGGAACAAGTACAATATTGCAAAAACCGTCCCTAACGTCAGTGCTGCAAAACTCATATTTGCCAAAATCACATGCATCGTCAGCCAGCCATACACCGCACTCCAAGTCTCAAGCGTATGCCCACCCGCCGTCAGCCACACCCGATTAAGCAGAAAAACACTAAACCCGGCCATACTGAGCAGCAAAATCGTAAACTCGCCTCCACGTGTAAAAGCCACCGCAAGCGAAGTCAGCACAATACTAAACGCAAACCAAAACAAGAAATCATAAGGTGTGAAAATAGGCAGGCCTTTCTCCTGAGAGAAACGAATTCCAAGTCCTGCAACTTGCAAAAGACCCACAACAACAAGAAGCCCCGTGCCTAACCGCTTCCCACCCGGACTCCTCTTAAGGCAATCCGAGAAAACAAACAGCAGGCTCAGGGCATAGACCAGCAGAGCGGCATCATATATTCCGTTCAGCAGTTGCATATTATTCACCCACCCAGCAAGCCTGCCGGAGCAAGCGCCGTTTTAGGCACAGAAAAATCAGCGCTGCCAGCCGTACGTTCTCCAGAACTAGACTGCTTAACCGGGGCAATGTCTCCATCATCTGAATCGGATTTGAGCTGTTCCTGCAACGCAAAGATTTTGGAAAAATAATCAAGAGCTTCATTTCCCTGCTTACCGCCGGACAGCTCTTTAATTACATTGATCGGATCATGCATCATCTGGTTCACGATACTTTTAGTCAGACGGCGGATTACTTTCCGCTGATGCTCGTCCAGCTCGGGCAGCTTATTGAACAGACTCTCCATCGTTTCTTCATGAATCGTATTCGATTTATCCTGGAGTGCCCGGATCACCGGTCTTACCCCAAGCGTCTTGAGCCACAGCTGGAACTCATCCATTTCCTCGCTAATCATCACTTCAATCTTCGCAGCTTCACTTCGGCGCATTTCCAGATTATTCTCCACAATGCCCTCCAGATCGTCAATATCATACAAAAAAACATCCGGCACATTTGCCGCCGCAGGATCAATATCACGTGGTACAGCAATATCAATCATAAAAAGCGGCCTCGAAGGGCGGCGTTTCATAGCATGCGCTACCTTATCAGCCGTAAGCACATACCCATCTGCTCCTGTTGAGCTGATCACGATATCTACTTCATTTAGAGTTGTTAACGCATCTTCAATCGTACTCGGCTTACCCGAGAACTTCTCCGCCAATTCAATCGCACGCGACAGCGTACGGTTAGCGACAATCACTTCTGCCGCACCACTACTGTATAGATGCTTCACGGTAAGCTCGCTCATTTTTCCGGCGCCGAGAATCAGTACTTTTTTCCCAGTGAACATGCCAAAAATCCGCTTGCCCAGCTCCACAGCCGCATAACTGACAGATACTGCACTCTCGCCGATTGACGTTTCACTATGTGCTCTTTTGCCCAGCGTCACCGCTTGCTTGAACAACCGATTGAACCAAGTTCCAGTTACACCCTCAGCCTGAGCTGTGAGAAAAGAACTCCGCACCTGTCCCAGGATCTGCGTCTCCCCAATCACCATGGAATCCAGACCGCAGGTCACGCGGAACAAATGCGCAATCGCCTGTTCGTCTTCATAAATATACATATGCTGAGTAAATTGCTCGCTTTTCACACCAAACCATTGCTCCATAAAGCCGCGGATGAAATAACCAGCCATATGAAGGCGGTCCATCACCACATAAATTTCCGTACGGTTGCAAGTAGCTACTAAGACCCCTTCTAGCACACCCTTCGTCTTCATCAGTTGATGGAGCGCTGCCGGAAGGTCACTTTCCGCAAAAGCAAACTGTTCCCGAACCTCCACGGGAGCCGTACGATAATTCAGGCCAACGACGACGATGTGCATCGATAGTTCACCATCCTAGTCTCTATAAGTTACTGAAATCCAGTTATATAAATTAATATCTTACATACCGTTCACTTTCACAACATCTCAAAACACTGTGTTAAGTATATCACACGAAAATAAGACTTTTTACAGATTTTTTGAACGCTTTATGAAATCCAGATAATAATTATTATAAATAAAAAACCGTAGGTTCGCTACGGTTAGGATGAGTTATTTTTAGCTAATTTATAAGGTTGTGGAAGTGAGAATGAAATATTATGGCCTACTAGTTCTTAAAATCGTCAAAAAGTCCGTTCTCCAAAAAAAATAAGTCACTGCTAAGTGACTTAAAACTTCTCAGGTTTCTTAACTTTTATCGACGCTACTTCTCCACACCTTTTGCAAAATGTGAAGATAACTGGTGAGCCAAAAGAGAAGGCTTTCCCAATAGGCATGACGTTAGCATATCCGTTGCTCATTTCGCCTTTAGCGAATGTAGTTCAGAAGTCGCCGATGCTTAGACCAAACTTTAACCCAAACACGATTTTCATCATCTAGATAAAAACGAATATTCACTAATTTTAAAGGCGTCCATATCTCCTTAAAATAGTAATTAGGCATTTGGCGTCTCTCCCACGAGAATAATATTGATATAGTTATAAGTATAAAACTATTAAACAATATTGTTTGTCGTAATGCGCCTTAAGCCAAGATAAGAAAAAAAATGTTTTTGTCGGATTATAGTGTGAACGTTCTACAGCAGATTAGCGAAACCAGTTCTTAATCTGATCAAGAGTACTTTTTGCCTCCGGACCATTGTAACCAAAGGTGTTGCCGATCATTTTCACATATTCGTTGAACGTTGTTTCTCTACTTTTTCGGTCACTCCACCAGCGTTTAGCGTTATATCCTGATGCAGAACCCACATATGTCAGCTCGATCTCCGATTTTTTGTACACACGACCAAAAAGAAATTTCACCCTCCGCATGTGAAAGTCAGAGGAAACAACAATCGCAGATTTAAAACCGTATTCTTTCATTATAGGAAGAGTGTACTCGGCATTCTGATAAGTGCTATCCGCCGCGTTCTCGGTATAAATAACGTCCTGTGGTATGCCTAAAGCTAGGGCGGTTTGGATCATATCACCCGATTTACTCGTTGACTCTTTAGCATTGGAAAGAATTATATAAGGAGCATAGCCTGCTTTATATAACTCAGCTGCCTGCTCCACACGACCTTGGCCTCCGCTTAGGACGATGATGACATCTGATTGTTTGGGAGGTTCAGATAGTGCTAAGAAGCGGCCTGCACTGAATAAACCAGTAATTAACAATAGCAAGCAAACGAAAAGGACCAATCTTTTATTCATTAAATTACCTTTTCTTTTCTTAACCGTTAAGTCGTGCATAAATCACTTATGCGATTCGTTACTAAGGATTTGTTGCCACCATTCAGCATTATCAATATACCATTGGATCGTCTGCGCAATTCCAGTCTCAAAAGTATAAGTTGGCTTCCAACCTAAATTCTCAAGTTTCGTTGGATCAATGGCGTAGCGTTTATCATGTCCTAATCTATCTGTTACAAATTCAATCAAATCTTCAGATTTCCCCAAGGTACTGATAATCGTCTTAACTACTTCAAGATTAGTTCTCTCATTATGACCACCTACATTATAAACTTCACCGCTTACTCCTTGGTGCACGACAAGGTCAATGGCCGCACAGTGATCCCAGACATGGAGCCAGTCGCGAATATTTTTTCCATCTCCGTATACAGGAACCTTCTCTTCGTTTAATACTCTTGAGATGGTTAGTGGAATCAGTTTTTCAGGAAAATGATACGGGCCGTAATTATTCGAGCAGCGTGTTATGTTCATTGGTAAACCAAAGGTCTCATAATACGCACGAACTAACAAATCAGACGCTGTTTTACTAGCACTATAAGGACTGTTAGGCTGCAAAGGTGTTTCTTCGGTAAAAAATACAGTAGGATCAAAATCGAGTTCGCCATACACTTCATCCGTAGAGACATGGAGGAATTTAGTAATGCCGAATTTTTTAGCTGCATCCAGTAGTACTTGTGTCCCCATAACATTCGTACGAACGAATATCGCAGGATCAGTAATTGAGCGATCCACATGACTCTCCGCAGCGAAATGAACAACATAATCGAATTTTTCCAACTCAAAAAGAGACAATATTGCCTCCCGGTCAGCAATGTCAGCTTGAACAAACCGATAATTGGATTTGGACTCAATATCCTTATGCTTCGTTAGATCACCCGCATAAGTTAACAAATCCAAATTCACAATATCATAATGCGGATATTTATCTACCATATACTGTACAAAGTTGCCTCCAATAAATCCGGCACCACCCGTAACCAGCATCTTTTGCTTACTCAATGAACGCACTCCCGATCTATTATCTTTATTAGTTATTGTAAAAAAAATTCAAATTAGCCTCTTTTAATAAAGGCGCCTTCTCATCTTTGGCAGATAATACCGGTGTAATATGAAGAGGCCATTCGATGCCAATAGAAGGATCATTCCACAGAATACCCCCATCACATTCCGGGGCATAAAGCTCATCGCACTTATACTGAACCTCTACGTCTTCTGTTAGCGTCATGAATCCATGGGCGAATCCTTTTGGGATCAGCAGTTGCTTTTTGTTCTCAGCATTCAGTTCAATGCCGAACCATTTACTATAGGTAGGACTACCTTTTCTGATATCTACGGCTACATCAAAAATAGCACCACGTGTACAACGAACCAATTTCGTCTGTGCCTTGGGATGTAATTGATAGTGCAAACCACGTAATGTTCCTTTAGTCGCAGAGTAGGATTGGTTATCTTGTACAAACTCCATATCTATTCCATGCTCTTTAAACTTAGCTCCGCTATACGTCTCCATAAACCAACCGCGGTGGTCCCCAAAAACAGCTGGTTCAACGACTAATACGCCTTGCAATAAGGTTCCTGTAATTTTCATCGCTGCCACACTTTCAGTTATTAGTATTGTATTTTACCTGTAGCTACTTTCATCAAATACTGACCATACCCCGTCTTACTTAACTTCTCCCCGCAATTCCACAAGTGTTCTTTAGTAATCCATCCATTAATATATGCAATTTCCTCCGGAGCGGCGATCTTGATTCCTTGATGATCTTCAATAGTCCGAACAAAGTTAGTTGCGTCGACAAGACTTTGATGAGTTCCTGTATCTAACCAGGTGAATCCCCGACCTAGAAGTTCCACATCAAGCTCACCAAGATTTAAATAAGCTTCATTAATGGAGGTAATCTCCAATTCCCCACGTGAAGAGACCTCAACATTCTTAGCAATCTCAATCACTCTGTTATCATAAAAATATAGACCAGTAATTGCATAGTTAGATTTTGGCTGTGTTGGTTTTTCTTCTACGCTCAATACTTTACCTTCTTCATTAAACTCTACCACACCGAAGCGCTCTGGATCTTGCACGTGATATCCGAACACCGTTGCTCCTTGTTGTTTAGAAGAAGCACGTTGCAACATCTTCCGCATTCCATTTCCATAGTAGATATTATCTCCAAGGATCATAGCCACTGAATCATCACCTATAAAAGATTCACCCAAAATAAAAGCCTGCGCTAAACCATCAGGACTTGGTTGAACTTTGTATTGTAATGAGATGCCAAATTGAGAACCGTCACCTAATAAACTTTCAAATCTAGGCGTGTCCTCTGGAGTTGAAATAATAAGAATTTCTTTAATGCCCGCTAGCATTAATGTGGATAGTGGATAGTAGATCATTGGCTTGTCGTAAATGGGTAAAAGCTGCTTACTTGTGACCATTGTTAATGGGTATAGGCGTGTACCGCTGCCACCTGCTAGGATAATGCCTTTCATAATGTCGTAACTCCTCTTCGTATTATTTCTCTTTATAATAATCTACATACCAATTAGCAAATCTCTGTAAACCTTCTTCAATGGAAGTTTTTGGCTTAAACCCTACAGCTTGTTGTAATAAATCCGTTGATGCATATGTTGCTGGTACATCCCCTGGTTTAATAGGTTCAAATACTTTATTAAATATCACTTCTCTACCAGTAGCCTTGCTTAAACACTTTTCTAATGTTTCAATGAATACCATTAACTTTTCCGGGCTGTTATTTCCTATATTAAACACCTTATGCGGAATCGCTTCTGTCGGTGCTTTACTTAGAAGTCTCTCAATACCCTCTACAATGTCATCTACGTAAGTAAAGTCCCGATAAAGATCGTTTTTAAAATCACCATTATTAAATATTTTAATAGATTCACCAGCAAAATACTTCTGAGTAAATCCGAAATACGCCATATCTGGACGACCCATTGGACCGTAAACAGTAAAGAAACGTAGACCAGTAGTCGGTATCTTATACAGATGACTATAAGTGTGCGCCATTAGCTCATTCGACTTTTTCGTAGCTGCATAAAGCGATTCAGGATGATCCACAACATCTGATTCTTCAAAAGGAACCTTTTTATTAGATCCATAAACTGAGCTAGATGAAGCATATACAAGATGTTCAACAGGATAATTTCTACAAGCTTCAAGAATGTTAAAGAAACCTACAATATTGCTTTGAATATACACATCTGGGTTCTCTATAGAGTAACGTACTCCAGCCTGCGCTGCAAGATTCACCACAATATTCGGTTTATATTCTTCAAAGATCTTTGTAATCATGTCCTTATCTGATATATCAACTTTTACGAATTCAAAACGGCTAAATAACTTTAGTTGCTCTAAGCGAACGTGTTTGAGGTTGACATCATAATAGTCATTTATATTATCAACACCGATCACTCGGCTCCCTTGCTCCAATAACCTTTTAGATAAATAAAATCCTATAAAACCAACTGCTCCAGTAATTAGATATGTTTTCGTGTGATCTACAGGTATATCGTTCAAATAGCTCGCCCCTTCAACTATCTTCCGATGGAATAATACTCCACACCAGCTTCTTTCATATCTTGAACCCCATACAAATTCCTGCCGTCATACACCAACGGCGTTCTCATTAAATCTTTATAAACTTCCGGCTCTATTGCTTTAATTTCTCCCCACTCAGTAAATACAAAACAGACATTCGCACCTTCAAGAGCTTCTTTTATGCTCTCAACATATTTGATACTGCCCTTACCATTCCTACCTTCTGGATACTCCTTAGAAAAATTCACTTTTCCTACAGGATCAAAAGCATAGATTTCTGCTCCCTGATTTAATAACAAAGGTATATTTTCTAGCGAAGCAGCTTCTCTCAAGTCATCGGTCCCAGGTTTAAATGTCAGTCCTAGCACCGCTACTTTTAGACCGTTAAAGGTAATAAGTCTTTTAGATGCTTTTTTAAAAAGAATTGTCTTTTGGCTAGTATTGACATCAATAGCTGCTTTAACGGTTTTAAGCTCATATCCATTTTGTCTCGCTAAGTACTCTAGTGCCTTCGTATCCTTAGGAAAACAGCTACCTCCATAACCAATACCTGCATTTAAGAACTTGCTTCCAATGCGTTCATCAAACGACATTCCCCTTGATACATCTTGAATATCTGCTCCTACCAATTCGCAAAGATTAGCAATATCGTTCATGTAAGATATTTTCAGAGCAAGAAAATCGTTAGATGCATATTTGATCATCTCTGCAGATCTTCTTTTAACAGATACAACTGGGATATTAAACGGCTCATAGATTTTCATAAGAATATCTTCTGCCCATTTGCTCTCAGTTCCAATTATGATTCTTGCTGCTTGCAAAGTATCTCTAACAGCTGTTCCTTGCGCTAAAAACTCTGGATTAGATGCTACTTCAACTCTGATGTCTCTACCTACTCCATTACCGTTACCAACAAGTTTTTCTCCTTCACGAGGTAGAAAATCATGTATAAACTGCTGCACCTTATCATTTGTTCCTACAGGAACAGTAGATTTAACCACAACAAGGCAATCTTTTTCTATTGTTTCTGCTATTTGTCTTGCAACTGTAGCTATGTATGAAAGATTAGCCGATCCATCAGGCTGCTCAGGAGTTCCAACACCAATAAATATCGCATCTGCTTCTTTATAAGCTGATTTATAATCAGTAGTATATTCAAGTCTACCTGCTGCATAATTCTTTTGCATAAGTTCTTCTAAATCTGCTTCATAGATTGGTGACACACCAGATTTCATCAACTCAACTTTGTTTTCATCGATGTCCACACAGGTTACTTGATGACCTACTTCAGCAAAGCATACGCCGGCTACAAGGCCGACGTAACCAGTTCCGGCTACGGCGATTTTGAACATCAATATCCTCCTAAAGTAATTCAGATAATGTACATTTCGGGTCATGCTCTTCCATCTCTCATTAGCAAGCTTATTTCTCTTATTGTTCTTACTACATCATATCTTTTTATTAGGATGTAACATCCATAGAGTAATATCTGTAGAAGGAATGACAGCCATGAATTGATGAACCACGCTGAAAGGATAAAGCTAACTATAACCGTCAATTCTAAAATAACATCTCTAAGAAAGGATACTTTAAGAGTTTTTGACAATAATATCTCCGCAAGTACAGATCTAAACCCTAATACAATAATAATTGATAAAACTGCAAGATCTAGGCTTTTAAACATTAAAGAGGATATCAAAGTACAAAGTACGCTTACAATTAGCGCAACAATATTAATTTTCAGAATTAGATTTTCTAATCTCAATGTTCTTAAATATGTATTAATTAAGAATGACATCTTCCCTTCAAACATAATCATTGGAAATAAAATAGCCATATAGATTAAACTATCAGCGTAATTTGGTAACCATGAGGATAAAATTATTTTCAATGGGTAATATGCAACTAACAAACCTAATATTATTATTGAAAATAAGTTCCTCATTGTAACATATACCCTTGGTATCTTAGTTTCTTCAATCCTTCTTAATACAGGAAACAATATCATTCCTAAAGCATTAATAAATATCATTAATAAGTTTGAGATACTTAATGTTAGAGAAATCTTACCAAATGTTGTTACATCCCAAGATCGTTCAATACCAAACCTGACTGTTCCAATTATTAAAAGACTAGCAATATTGGAGAGCATTAACTTTGCACCAACGCAAATATTAACCATCGTTTCTTTTATTTGAAATGAAAAATCTGAAAATCTACGGTATACAATTTCTTTACAATAATAGGCAGAAAATATAAGAGCAATGAATTTGGCCACTAAATCACTAAATATCATGAACTTAAACTCTCTTATGCCGAATCCTAAAAATACAATAAGTAGACCTAAGTACAACACTCTATCTAGAGTTATAATTACCGAGTACTCTTTAATTCTATTTGTAGATTGCAATATGTATAATAACATCAGTCGTGAATTCACAATTATCATACAAATAATAGTCATCTGGACGATGAAAAATCTTTCATTATTCAAGAGAATACGGTTGGAAATTATAACAATTGAAATTGCTACAATAATTTGAGAGAAAACCAACATCCAGAATTGTGAAAAAAAACGATGTTTATCTAGGTCCTTGTACTCTTTTCCTCCGTATCGCAAATAAATTCCATCATTCCATCCGAAATGTAGAAAACCTACATAAGAGGTATAGAACATGTACAATTGCCAATAACCATATTCCTGCACTCCAATTAGTTTAGGAATAACGATAATTACTAACGAGGAAGTAATTAATGTAATGAAATTTGACATCATAGCATAAGAAAAACCTTTCATAAAATCCGCAAATTTTGCACTCAATCAAAAAACCTTCTCTTCTTTTTCGAAATTATGGATATGACTATAAATTTCATGTCTATTTCTTAAACAACATATATGCATATGATACACTGTACTTGAGAAAATTTAGTTTATAATACCTTATTTACTTATTTTTATTACTCATATCATCTGAGTTTATAATTTCATGGCTTTAAACTTTTGGAACATACTATACATCTTCATTTCAAATATCACATAATTAAAGAAAAGTTTTATTGTGATAAGTTTCGCCCCCCTAACTCCTCTATATTTTGTAAAAAACAATATTTCGCTATTCAATAATAGTTTTTTAGTCGCGACAATTGATTTTATACTTTTTTTAACAGAGGTTGAATGTTCGTGTTCATACACTTCATTAAGTAGAATCTTAGATTTATAACTGTTCTGAATCAATTTATGGGCTAAGATGATCTCTTCAAAATATAAAAACACTTCCTCATCATACATTCCATATTTCAACATAATATCTGTATTTACCATCAATAAAGAACCGCTGATGATATCCACGTAACATTTATCTTTATTAAGAAAATAGTTCTCATTATATTTTGTTAACTTATTTCCAAACACTTTTGAGAGCAGTAGACTTGCGGAAAGCACTATTTTAATAGTCGATTCCAACCGCCATGCTACAATCTTATTTTTATTTAACTGTGTCGGTGCAATAATTGCGCAATCACTAGAATTCGAAAATTCTTTTTTTAATGCTTTCACAGTATGTTCAGTAAAATAGACATCTGGATTAGCAATTAATATGTATTTAGATTGAAATTTTTCATGAATATATTTAATCCCGAAGTTATTCCCATAACCATAACCACCGTTTTTATCTGAAGATATTACGTGAACTTTATCAGATTCATATGGTTTTAATCTCTGTAATGAACCATCTGTAGATTTGTTGTCAACAACAGTAATATAATCAATTGAATTATAATTGATTATATTTTCTATTAATTTTATTGTAGTTTCGCTATCGTTATAATTTAAAATTAGACAAGCTACTTTCATTTATAATGAAACCTCCCTTCATTGACCAAACTTAATTTTATTATACAAACAAGCTGAAATTTTATATATCATAGGCATCTTCATTATCAGGTTTAATTCGATTCTCTTTTGTTTAGGTAAATCACGCTTGAACTTTGTTTCAAATTTAATTAATTCTTCTAAAATTTCATTTAATTCTTTCGCAAATATTATCCTAGCATTCTTTTTTATATATATCCTTCTAAACATGTTAATATTCTCGATATAAGAATTTAATTTGGCGATATCAATTAAATGAGGAAATTTTTCAGATATAATATCTTCCATTTTTTTAGAAAAATATAAAATATCAAAGGTTTTCTCACTAAAACCACTTGTAGTAGCAGAATTTTCTCTTTTATAATAAAAATATTTATTTTCATCTTCAAAAACTATAGTTTTACTATTTAATAATGCCTGAAAAAAATAAAACTTGTCTTCTCCAATTTTTCTACCCTTTTCGAACAAAAGATCTTTTAGTATTTTTCTTTTAGCTAATTTCGTCCACATTCCAGAATTTAAGACACGCCCCTGTAAAAGATACTTTATTGCTTCTTCTTGATTGAGTATATATTTTTCACCAGTCGTCTTATTACTATCAGATTTACCGTTTAAATATATTGTTCTAACTCCACAGATTGATATATCTGCATTATTCTCTTCTAGATTTCTTACCAACAGTTCATACATGTCACTACATAAGTAATCATCGGCATCCACAAAGCTTATATATTCCCCCTTCGCATGAGTAAATCCAAAATTTCTTGCAACGCTAACACCTTCATTCTTTTTATTAAATACTCGTACTCTGCTGTCACTTTTGCGAAGTTCTTCACAGATTTTTTCACTAGAATCTGTAGATCCATCATTGATTAATAATACCTCGAGATCATGTTCAGTTTGATTCAATATACTATTAATAGAATCATATAAATACTTTTCAGAGTTGTATATTGGCACAATAACGCTTATTTTCATTTTTCGGAATTCCTTTCAGAAAAGTATAATTCACAAGAAGGAATGGTACAAACAGAAGAAGATTAGCTCCAAAAATAGAATCCCCTCCAATATTCATCACTAACATAAGAATCCATAATCCTCTATTAGCAGCATTTGTTCCACGGAATAATTGGATATAAATTACCAACATCAAACAAACTCCTATTATACCAAAATAGTAAAATAGCCTAACAAATCCAGGCATATACACTTGCATTTCATCGATCATACCATTCCCAAATATCATCTGAATTAAAGAGTTACTATTTAAAGAATTAAGCATAATTGTGTAACTGCCGAATCTATTTATCGTTGATGTTCCAAATTCAGAATTCGACATGAATCTATCTAGAAATATATTGAAATCCGATGAATTTATTAAAAAACTTATTACCAGAGGAATAGAAAAAATATAAGTTATCGTTGGTAATAACTTAGCTTTCTTTATATTTACAATTAAATGGTACATCCACAACAGTAGACATAATATAATTCCTGTCGAAGATTTCGAAATTAAAATTCCAAATGATAGAAACAGTGGAATCAAGTATTCTTTTCTTCCATCTTTTTTTTCACTCAAATTTAGTGCTAAAAAAACCAAGACATATTGGGCATAATGCGCAGGTTCTGGAAATATCGATCTTGGTCGAACAGCAAAGCTCGTTATATACGATGCAGTTTCGTTAAATTTCATTATTTCTGGGTTGAGTAATTTAATACCAGGTATATGACCAGTTAAATAAACTCCAGTTAATTTTAGTAAAATCTCTTGAATAATTATATACACAGTGGAAAAAACACTTATATTTTTGAATAATCTGTAACCTATAATAGGATTAAAAAATTTTTTTATAAGAACTATTAATATCAATAAATAAAACACATAATGAAAAGTATTGATAATTGAAGCATAAATATAGTTTTCACCTTTGAAAAAAGCATAGATTGAAAAGTGAATTATAATAAAAATCAAATATTTTATAAACGGCTTATAAGTATGTCCATCATTTCCTAGATATTTTTTTCTCGGATTCAAAAAAAATAATAAGATAACAATAATTAGAATGAAATCACCGAATGGCATGAGATTAATGGGTGATGAGTAAACATTTATTATTGGGAGTAATAATATTACAAATGTAAAAATATTTACTAATTTATTTTTTTTCATAGTGAAAGGCCATCCTATAATTTATTTAAATTTACTTCAAACTCATCTTTTCCTTTTCCTTGATTCAATGTAATGCTACAGAAGCATCTCGTGCATTTAGTTCTATTTTATGTAATTTTAAAAATTGTTAAATTCAACAAACTTTGTAGAAAAGAGCCAACACTACTACAATCGCCTCTAAATTTGAAACAAGGCAAAAAAATATCAAGTTACTCACTAATACTTGTGTAAGTGTTTATACTTTTATCTGGGCTAAAAAACAGGCGAAGCAATAAATTAACAGATATCTTTTCATTCAAACTCACTGAAATGCGAAGTTTCATACTATTTCTTGCTGCTCTAAATTTAATATTTATTATTAAAACCGAACTAAATAATTTGCAGTATAGATAGAAATTAAAAAATAGAAGCTAGGAACTTCATGAGATCTTACATCCATCTCATGTTTCCAACCACAAATCCATAAATCCCTAGCAGTTACGAGTAACCCTTTACTCAAATTTTCAGTTTAACCCTAAATAGTTTTTAGCAATTACTCACATAATCGCATAAAATTCTTCTAGAAATTCACTAGTTTCTTCAATATCATAACCACTCATTTTTACTTTTTCATAATTGTTTATCCGACTAAGTCCTTTCGGATCATTTGAGATTCTCTCTGCCCAAATCTGTTCTGATGTATCCAAAGATATTATTTCTATCAACTCTTCTGAAATGAACGCTTCATTTGGAATATTATCCGAAACAACACATTTTAATCCAGAAGCTTGAGCTTCAATAACAACCATTCCTAAACCTTCAGCTTGAGAAGGAAAAACGAAAACATCCATTGCTTGCATAAGTTCGTGAACGTTACTTATTGCGCCTGTAAAAACAACCTTATCTTCTAAATTCATTTTTTTTATTTTTTTGGCTATAATATTTTGAAGTTCACCGTCTCCAATCAACAGAAGAACAGCATCTTCTCTCATTTTTGATACTACATTGAACACATCAATTAAAAATTCATGATTTTTCAGAGGATGAAATCGTCCAACATGCCCAATAATATATTTATCGTTCAAATGATAAAAATCCCTAATAAATGATCTTTTTTCCATATCAAATTTATACTTATTAATATCAATAGCATTTTTAATGAGTTTAAATTTGTTGCTTTTTACCGCTTCTTCACCAAATAACCATTTACCAGCTTCTAAAGAACACGCAAATAAATAATCTGCTTTAAACCTTATTGGAATTTGCAGTATATTTTTTACCAAGGCTGAAAATCCACTACCCGATGAAACGCTATGACTATGTGCAATTGTTCTCAAACCAAATTTCTTAGCTATAGAAAGATAAATTGAAGCCGTACTCCGTACATGGCCATGAATAATTTTGTACTCCGAATGATTTTCAAACATTTTGTTCCATGCATTTATATATTGAAAAAAGTTACTACCCTTGAATTTGGGAACTGTGAATATTTTCCCACCAAATGATTTAATTTCATTGAAATAATCACATTCTTTATCTGTATGAACTACAAAATCAAACTGAATTTTAGATCGATCTATGTTCCGATAAATATTCATTATCATAGTTTCAGCGCCACCTCTGTTTAAGCCACCAAACACATGTAGCACTCTTATCATATAATTACCTCCATTCTTAGTTGTAATTAACTGACTCTATTTTTCTAATGTACGCTTCTATAACTATTTTTCGATCAAAATCTCGTTCAACCCTCAGGCGTGAGTTCATTCCCATCTCTCTCTTATTTGAATAAGATAAATTCAAAAATCTCTCAATTTGTTGAGCCAACAACAATGTTTCTTTTGGAGTAAAGATAAATCCATTCTCGTCTACTGAGACAGTTTCTCGACAACCCGGAATATCTGATGCTATCAATACTCGTCCAGTAGCAGCTGTTTCTAATAACACATTAGACAACCCTTCGCCACCATGCGAGGCTTGAATTAAACAGTGAGACTGCTCAATAAAGGGTTTAACATCTGTTTGATAACCTAAATACTTTATGTAACCTTTTTCTTCATAATCTCTTATTAAATCCGCATAGTGTTGATGAGTCGATTCTATAAAACCTATTACATTAAAAACAGTTTCCGGATATTTCTCCTTTATGATCTTCGCTGATTCTAAGTACTGATCAATTCCTTTATCCTGCATGATTCTGCCGATAAAGATAAATGACACGGGTTGATCTTCTTCAGGAAAAGGTTTCAACGAGAACTCTTGCAGATTAACACCTGAACCTGGGATGAGTTCATGATTTCCTTTAATTATCCCTTTTTTTAACAGAGTCGCTTGATCTTCTGTGTTTTGGAAGAATACGCAATGAGATTTCTTTAAGCTCACTTTATATAGTATGGTTAGAAAGCTCTTGAGTATAGGGTTATGACCAAATCCACTGCCTAAGCCCGTGATATTGTTAATGCATGGAATGCCAAGCAATCGACAAGCCAGTCCTCCATAGAGGTTAGGTTTGATCGTGTAAGAAAGAACCACATCGGGTTTAACAGATTTAAGTATCTTTAAATAATGTCCAATAAGTTTCAAATCTGTTATTGGATTGGTACCTCTACGATCCACTTTAGTCTCAATAAACTTACATCCCCACCCAATCATTATTTCAACTTTTTCATCTTTGGGTAGAGAAATGTATAATTCATAATTTTGTTGAAGTAGTTCTTGAATAAGTTCCTTTCGGAAGTTATAAATCGCAAAGCCATGATTACCTAACAAAAGAACTTTTTTCTTTTTCATGGAGGTCACCTTATCTGTTACTTTTTATTATTGATTTCTCAAATTCTACAGCAGTATATTAAAATAACGGCCTTGTCGTATCATCATAAACTTTATTCCCGAATGATTGTTGACGATGTCTATATTATTTGAGAACAGTCTTAGCGTTGGATAGAAAAAGCTTGTTAAGTTTATTTTTCTATTAAATGAACGAGCCATGATCATAATGATATCCAGAGTACTTACGTACATGTCATTTTGCGGGTGAATCCCCCACAATCTTCACATGCCAGCAACATGGAGTACTTCATCATAAATTGAAAAATCATGTTCCTTCCATTCCGTACCTCTAACCGATAGCTCCACAACTTCGTGTTGATCTGGCCATTGTTCCAGCCACTTTATAAAATTTGTACCCACATAACTACCTTTACCAGTTATTAATATCTTTCGTTTACTCATCTTATAAAGTTACTCCTTTAGTAGAAGACACTTCCTGTTTTGTTGTTCCTTCTTTTACACCATCAGACTTCAAAACACTTAGTATCGTCATAAAAAATACCTTTATATCAAACTTAAAAGAAAGACTTGCAACATACTCCCCATCCAGACTCGCCTTCTTCTCAATAGGTAACTCATCTCTACCATTAATCTGAGCCCATCCAGTCAACCCAGGTTTAATATCATTAGCTCCATATTTATCACGTTCAGCAATCAAATCATATTGATTCCATAATGCAGGACGAGGTCCCACAATACTCATTTCACGTTTTAGGATATTGATTATCTGAGGTAATTCGTCCAAGCTAGTTTTTCTTAGGAACTTGCCTACTTTAGTAATGAAGAAATCAGGATCTTCCAGTAGATGCGTTGGCATGTCTTGTGGTGTGTCTGTACGCATTGTTCTAAATTTTAGTATGTAGAATTCCGATTTACTTTTACCTAAACGTTTTTGTTTAAATAATATAGGGCCTTTGGAAGTTGTCTTAATTGCGATCGCAATAATTAAAAAGACTGGCCATAACACTAGCATCCCAATTAAAGCTAATAGAAAATCTATGGTTTGTTTCGTGTAAACATAAGGTCTCATAAGTTCACCTGATCCTTTTAGTTACTATTTCTCCATATATGTAGATCATCTCTATGCCCATAGAGCATAGAGATGATATTCTTACTGCTCTCTTAATTCGCCATCTTCCCAGCTATATCTTTACCCGCCTGAAGCTGTGCTTCAAATTCACTTTTATATTGACTAATAATCTCCGTACTATAGCCATTGCTGTTCAGTTTTTGTTCAGTGTCAGCAACTATACTATTGAAACTAGCAGTAAATGAGGCAAGTTGTTGCAACCCTTTTTCTTTAATACTTTTCTTACTCGCTTCATCTGTCGCTCCAAGATACTCAAACCCAATACTCATTAATGTCGATTGACTTTGATTTTTAAGCGCCGTAAGCTTAGCTTCTGTGTCACTAGTGATAGTTTCATATGAAACCTTTCCAGTTCCTGCAGAACCACCACCTTGTGCACCTGTTGTATCCGTTGGCGCTGGTGTCGCTACTGGAGATGGGCCCTTGCCATTGTCATTGTTTGTCGATCCATTAGTGGTTTGTTCCTGATAAGCCTTGGAAGCTGCAGTAATGGTCTTCGTCTTCTGATCCCAGCTAATGTTATGACCTACAGATTCCGATAAAAAACGTAGAGGCACATATAAGGAACCATTCAGGATGAAGCTAGATTGACCTGTAGGCAAAGCCTTGGTTGCATCGTTAAATACATAACTTGCCTTAACTTGATTGAGGACAATATTCTTCGCTGCTGCTGAAGTACTATTCCCGTTCTTTGCATTCATTAGATATTCTTTAATCACAACTAGCTCTGAGCTGCTAGGCTCTGCTACGGTAACTTTAACGTTTTTAGCATCCCAAGCTACGCTCTTCTGTAAAGCATATGACATAAACCGTAATGGAACATAAGTTGTATTGTTGTACATGAATACATACTGACCTGCGGGTGGCTGAATACTCACACCGTCAAAAATCAAATTCACGTTCATACTTTGTACTTTAATCGTATTAGTTGCAGCCTTAGGCGTTGCACTTGGTACTGCCGCTGCTGATACTGATATAGGTGCTGATGCTGTTAAGGGTGCTAAACCAATTGAAGCAATTAACGATAAAGCCACGACTGATAATGTTGCTTTAGACATATTTATTCACTTCCCTTTTCTTTCGCTTTTAATTGTTCTTCTTCAGCAATGATTTGGTCATGTGTTTTCCCTTGACTGACTCCGTACTTCTTAGCAATCTGAGAAAGCTCATTGTACTGCTCTGTGGATACTTTACCTAGGATGATACTGCGCGCCTCACGCTTCTCCTCAGTCGTTAAGCCACCCTTTGCCAAATCTTTAAGACGATTAATATCGGATACGCTAAGTTGACCAAGAACAATAGAAGCAACATCTGCTTTATCCTTAATCGTTACATTTTCTTGAATTTGCTTAGCTTTATCTGTGGAGACCTGTGCTGTGTAACCATCTGAAGAGCCATCTTTTTGATCTGATGATGGAGCTTTGGTCGGTTCAGCAGATTTATCATTGTTTCCTTGATTACTACTTCCCTTGTCATTTGCTGGTGGAGTAGTAGGCACCGCGGACTCTACAGGATCGACATTACTATCATCAACTGTATCATTTGGCGCTGTTCCGTGATCCTGACCACCACCAACATTATCCTCAGACTCCAGATCAAAACCATCTACCATTGAATTCATCAGCTTATCGACAGCATAATTCGCGGCGAACAAACCGCCAACACCCAATACTACAATAACTGACAGCGTCCATAAAAGGATCTTTTTCCATCGTTTGTTGAACACTTATATATCCCCCTTTATGAATTAGTTAGCTAATAGCGACTTGGGCAACGGGCTGCATCGGTACAATCTGATTGATTATTTCGCGTATAATTTCTGGTTCCTCAGCGAGAACACGTTCCAAACGTTTAAACTCCAGCTCTAACTGATTTAGACTTATTACATTAGGTCTACCAATGAAAATTCTTCCATGATCTGTAGAACCTAGATTTTCTTCATCTGTAAGCAACTCTTCATATAACTTCTCACCCTCACGAATACCGGAGAAATGAATATCAATGTCCTTATAGGGTTCATATCCAGAGAGAGTAATTAAGTCTTCCGCCAACGTTAGAATCTTAACCGGCTCTCCCATATCCAGAATGAACACTTCTCCGCCTTTGGCGAAAGAACCAGATTGGATGACAAGCTGAACAGCTTCCGGAATCGTCATGAAATAACGCACCATTTCTGGATGAGTGACAGTCACTGGCCCTCCGGCAGCGATCTGCTGCTTAAAGGCTGGAATCACACTGCCACGACTGCCAAGAACATTCCCAAAACGCACAGCAGAGAACTTTGTTTGACTTGTGGTGTGCAGGCTCTGCACATACATTTCCGCAATCCGTTTAGTGGCACCCATTACACTGGTTGGGTTAACCGCCTTATCAGAAGAGATCATTACGAATCTCTCGGCACCATATTTATCTGCACAATCCGCAACATTTTTGGTGCCAAAAACATTATTTTTAATGGCTTCCGAAGGATTACGCTCCATTAAAGGAACGTGTTTATGTGCTGCTGCGTGAAAGACCACATGCGGTCTATGGCCACTGAATACATCCATCATCCGACTGCGATCCTGCACATCTGCTATCACGGTTACAATGTTCAACTCCGGAAAACTCTTACGAAGCTCCATTTCAATTGTGTAAATACTGTTCTCACCGTGTCCAAGTAACATTAGCTTGTCCGGACCAAAAGGAGCAATCTGCCGGCATAACTCTGAACCAATAGAGCCCCCAGCCCCCGTAACTAGCACCGTCTTATGATGTACATAACCTAAAATACTGTTCAAATCAGCTACGATCGGTTCACGACCTAATAAATCTTCTACACTAACATCCCGAAGTTTCTTAACTGATATTTTTCCAGCGATCAGATCATTAAGAGCCGGTATAATCTTCAGCTTTGCTCCAGTCTTTTTGGCAAGATTAATAATTTCAGAAATCTCAGTACGTGAAACAGAGGGCATGGCGATGATTATCTCATGAATTTCTCTTTCTTTCACAATAGCTGGGATTGCATAACGATTTCCAATTACAGGAACACCCATAATGTACATATGGTATTTATTCGCATTATCATCAATGAAACCGACTAATTTGGTATGCGCAAAAGAGGGTCCCATCATTTCCCGAGCAATTAATATCCCACAATCACCAGCACCTACAATTAGTGTATGGGTCTTAGTGTCTTTGTAATTGATTCGATCATTATGAAGTACTCTCCACAAAAATCGGACTCCACCTACTAATAAAAGAATAGTCTCCATCGACCGAACTTCTATGGCAAGAGGTACTCTATCCGGCAAAATTAGATACGCCAGTGCAAATGAAAATAAAGACCCCACTACAATAGCTTTAGAAACCGATATAATTTCACCGATACTGGCATATTGCCACATTCTTCGGTAAAGACCGAAGTATATAAGGCTTCCACCAAATGCAAATGTTGCAATCAAACCAAATTGCAGCATCTGTACAACGTATTCCTGAAGAGCATGGTTAGGGTACCGAAACAAATAAGATGTCACAATACTGAACCAAATGATCGCAAGATCAATGAAGAATAAAAGAATCACTCTAGATTTCGCTGTCATTTTCAGTGCCTCCAAAAATAACATTTTTAATTATGAATAAATCAATTTCCATAGTAGTAGTAATAGTACCCTTCACTAGCTTTACGTTTTACATTATTGAGAACAACGCCGAGCATTTTTGCACCTACACGATCTAGATTAGCTTTAGCTTTTACTGCGATATCGCGTTTTACCTTACCATAGCTGACAACCATAATAACGCCATCACTCTTCGAGGCCACAATTTGTGCATCCGTAACCGCTAATAATGGTGGAGTATCAATAAGAATGACATCATACCGCTGACGCAAGTCCTGTAAAAGAGTGCTCATCCGATTAGATGCCATCATTTCCGCCGGGTTGGGCGGGATTGGTCCAGAGGTCATGATTGAAAGATTATTAACACCGGAGTCTTGGACAGTGTCCTCAAGAACTGCCTGTTGAGACAGTAGGGAGGATAAACCAAAACGGTTGCTTAGTGTAAAAGTCTTATGTGCCGTCGGCTTCCGCAAATCGGCGTCAATCAACAATACTCTTTTATCTGCTTGTGCATAAGCTGCCGCCAGGTTAGCAGATACCGTAGATTTACCTTCTTCCGGTCCGGATGAAGTGACCATAATCACTTGAATAGTCTGATCTACAGAAGAAAAATCAATATTCGTGCGCAATGCGCGAAACGCTTCAGAGACAGGAGAGCGTGGGTTCGTAACGGTGATCAGATGGCGTTGTTTATTTGGAAGCTGTGACATGTTCGAGGTCCCCCGCCTTTCTGGATGATTGTTTCTGTGTTTGTGCGGCACCTTGCTTGCTTTCATCTTGACCCAATCTAGTAATCATAGCTATGGTAGGCAAACCAAGATACTTCTCAATATCAGCTTCTGTCTTCAGGGTGTCATCCATATATTCCAGCAGGAAGGCAATCCCTAACCCAATCATCAAAGAGACGATAAAAGCAATAGCCATGTTCAGTAAAACATTTGGTTCTACCGGCCGTGGCTCAACAGTTGGATTCACTTTAGCTTCATTCAGAATCGATACATTTTCCACATTAAATAGACTTGGAATTTCTTCCTTGAACACAAGTGAAATGGCATTCACGATTTCAGCAGCCCGCTGATAAGAATTATCTCGAACGACAAGTGTCATCACCTGCGTATTATTTACGGAACTCACATTAACCTTTTTTAATAGCTCTTCCGCAGTGATATTGAATTGCGGATAATCCTTTGTAACAATATCAAGGATGGCCGGAGTCTTAATAATTTCCTTATACGTATTAATTAATTGAATATTGGTATTAATCTGGTTTAAATCAAGCTGCCCCACCGCTGACTGCGTTGGTGTTTGGTTAACGATAATCTTCGTGGATGCCTCATATACCGGGTTTTTAATATACAGACTATATACACCAGCAATACCGCACACCAATACAACTATGCTGAAAATGAGCCATAGTCTCTTCCTGACGATCTGAAAATAATCGCGAAGATCCAATTCTTGTGATGACAAGTGAAATTACCCCCAAGCTATTTCTGAAATATTTCGATGCCTGTTCAAATCTTCCCTATTTGCAAAAAAATCGCCTCCTCTCACCTGCATGAGAGGAGGCTGTATACTATAAGTTTTATTTACTTGAAGTTAATAGTACGGTAGATAATTACTGCTGCTTCAGCACGGGTAGCTGTATCGTTCGGGTTGAACTTGCCAGCATTTCCGATAACCAGGTTGTGGCTTGCTGCAAACGCTACGCCATCTCTTAGGGATGCACTGATCTTAGCAGCATCAGAGAATTTGCTGATTGCAGTAGAATCGGTTTTTGCATCAGGATTGATAGATTTCAACGCACGGGAGATCATTGTTGCCATTTCTGCACGTGTAATAGTTGCATTAGGATCAAATTTGGCCGCACTGCGTCCAGTAATAATCCCTTTTTCTGCTGCAACTGCTACATATGGTGCATACCAAGCAGTTGAACTTACATCGCTAAAGCTTTGTACAGCAGAGTTGTTTTCCAGGTTAAGCGCACGAATCAGCATTTTGGAGAACTCAGCACGAGTTACGTTGCTCTTCGGTGCAAATTTACCCACTCCGACTCCTTCAATCGCACCTTTAGCAGCTACGACTTGAATTTGTCTACCAGCCCATGCTTGTACAGCAGCAATATCATTAAAGGAGACTTTATTCTCAAGTACTGCGTAAGAAGAGAATGTATCACGTGGTTCTACGATGAAATCTCCATCAAGAACTCCACCTTGGAATTGCAGGTCGCCGTATACAAGTTTACCAACGGAAAGCAATTCTTTATCAAGACCATCAGTATTCTTAAGTGGCAATTTGATAGTAATTGGTTGTTTAAATGTGCTTTGTGCTACACCGTTCACACTAAGTGTGAATTCGTACACATCCGAAGCCAATTTCAGCTTGGTAACGGAAGTTACAACTTCTGGTTTAGCAGTAGTTACTGTCAATGAAATCGCTGTGCTGAATTGGCTTACAGGAATCGTTACAGTTACACCGTTGAAAGTAACGGCGATATTCGCAATACCTTTAGCTTTTGCAGCTTCAATAATAGCTTGGGAAAGTGGAACTTCAACTGTAGTAGCGTTTACTGTTCCCAGATTCAGGGTCAAAGTAAGACCAGTTTTACCAGGGTTCGCTGCAACCAGTTTATCAAATTCTTTAATTACATCAGCATCAACCAATTTCAAGGTTGCTTTACCGTCAACAATGCTTACGAGCTTAGATACGTCATAGATTCCTGGAGTTTGAACAGGAGCTACAGGCGTTGTAACACTTCCATTCCCGCTTCCACTACTACCATTACCATTGCCGTTGCCATTACCGTTGCCATTATCGCCTAATCCGTAGGCTTTAATATAAGCAAATGCAAGTGATTTCGCCGCAGGTTTCGCGGATTTAATATTATTGTTCAAGTTTTTCAGTGTTTCTTTCACATCACTAGCAGTAACTCCAAGCTTGTCCAACGCTTGACTTACTGTGAGTGCTCCTGTTCCTGTTGTATGGCTCAATACTTTCGCAATAGCTTCATTCAGCAAAGTATCGTAACCGGATTCGGATGTGAGAATTGCCAACAAATCTGAAGTGGACTTGCTGCTTACCAGATCACGAAGTTCTGTTTCAATACTGCTCAAGAATTCAGCAACACTATCAACTGTAAGTCCAGACACACCCGCTTTAGTTGCAATTTTGCTCACCAAAGCAATGTTTTTGTCATCGTTACGGATCACTTGGATTCCGGAGAAATCATTGCCATAGACGTCGTAGACTACACTAGTAACGCTTTGGAACAATTTAAGTGATGTTTTTGTTTCTTCTCCATCCAGTGAAAGCTTGTTCAGAACTGGAGCAAAAATTTCTGTAAACTCTTTCTCACTCAGTGCTGCAACCTCAGTCTTCAAATTGTAGAGATAAACTGCATCTGTTGCGGTCAATTGTTTGTAAACAGCAAGAACCTTATCCTTAACTGCTGTACTGCTACTAACTGTAGCCGCAGATGCTGTGCCTACTGCTCCAAGGCTTCCCAACGGAAGACCCGCTACGGATGCTGCTACCATACTTGCTGCTAATGTTGATACTACTAGTTTCTTTTTCAAAGTCACTAAATATCCACCTCTTCTTATGTATTAAAATACTGTACTACCATAGACCTAGAACAATTCGCCCAAATGCTACGCTATTACGAATAGCATTAAATCACCCAATAAAACCCATTCTACCACTATAAGGTAGATTAGTCAGCCCTTTCGGAAAAAAAATCCAAACAATTTTTGTCGGTTTCTCCTTGTTTGTACGTGTTTTCCATGAATAACCTCGCCATTGGTCATAATTTGCTGAGCATTACCGCGAACATAGTCACGCAGCTCAGGGCCTAATTCTTTCTCCATAACCACATAAGCAGCGTTTAATCCAAAAGGACGATGAACACTGTCATGTGCATCAGAGGCCAACACATGTACTGCATTTCTACGGCATAGCTCCAGCGACAATTTCTGTAGCTTATTCCCGAAAACGCCTGCAAGACTCTGTGCGGTTACCTGCCCAAGTGATCCTAGCTCTATCAATCTCTCTAGTTTAGAAGGATCAGCAGCTATTTCAGCATTGCGCTCCGGATGGGCGATGACCGGAACGAACCCTTGAATGATCAGCTCGTGGCAGATTTCTTCCATGTTACGTGGTACTCGTGAAGAAGGCATTTCCAGTAAAATATACCGCGAATCTGCAAGACTCAGCAGTTCCCCCCGCTCCAGATCATTCAGAAGCTCCCCGTAGATACGGATCTCTTGACCTGGAAGAACAAGCAGTGGATTACCAGCCTGACGAAGTCTCTCATTCATCAACTCCACAGCTTCTTTAATCTTGGGGGCGTTATTCATATATTGACCGTTGGCATGATGTGGCGTGGCGATGACTGAAGTAATCCCTTCTCTGTGGGCGTCTTGCGCCATGGCAAGAGCAGCTTCCCAATCAGAGGCTCCGTCATCCAAAAAGGGTAAGATGTGGCAGTGAATATCTATCATATGTTATCTATCGGTCCTTTTCCATAGAAATTTTAGTTTTATCAACAAAAAAATACAACCATTCCCACCAGGAATGGTTGCTTGATTGTAAATGAGTTCATATCTTACGCTTCGGTTGACTCCTCTTGCTGAGATTCATTTGCTATCATTTCAGCATCCTCTGAATCCGGAGATTCATTCTCAGAAGGGCGAATATACCCATCAATTAAGCCCCAAAGCTCGTCTTTGCCGAGACCAATTTCCGAGGAGAATGGAATAAAATTATCCCCTGGCAGCACGCCCAGCTCCTGCTTCATGGTCTTGATATGCTTTTGCCAGCGTGTCTTCGGAATTTTATCCGCTTTGGTCGCTACAACACACATAGGAAGATCATAATGCTTCAACCAGTCGAACATCATCTTATCATTGCTGGTAGGCGAATGCCGCAGGTCCACAATAAGCAGAACAAGCTTTAACGTATCGCGCTCAGAGAGGTATTTCTCAACCATTTTGCCCCATACGGCGCGTTGCGTCTTGGAAACCTTGGCATACCCGTAACCTGGAAAGTCAACAAAATACATGCTGTCTTCATTGATACGGTAATAGTTCATGTGTTGTGTCTTACCAGGCGTGGAGCTTGTCCGAGCCAGATTCTTACGGTTAATCATTCGGTTAATGAGGGAGGACTTCCCCACATTGGAACGTCCTGCCAGAGCAACCTCTGGCAAGGAATCATCAGGGTACTGATCAGGGCCAACGGCACTGATAATAAATTCGGCAATATTAACTTTCATAGGACTTCCTTTCTAATGCACACTACTCGGTGGCTCACTGCTAATTTCATTATGATGCTCAACTAACGCATGATGCAAGACCTGATCCATATTAGATACCGGTACGAACTCAACATCATTACGTACGCTCTCAGGAATATCTTTCAAATCCCGTTCATTGTCTTTGGGAAGAAGGATCTTTTTATATCCAGCTCGGTGAGCGGCAAGAGATTTCTCTTTCAATCCACCAATTGGCAGTACACGTCCCCGCAAGGTGATTTCACCTGTCATCGCCACATCCTTGGAAACATAACGTTTCGTGAGCGCGGAGATCAATGCGGTTGCAATCGTAATCCCTGCAGACGGACCATCCTTCGGAATTGCACCTTCCGGGATATGGATATGAATATCAATCTTCTCATAAAAATCGGGCTGGAGCCCCAGCTCCTCCGCCTTCGAACGAGTATAGCTGAATGCGGCTTGTGCCGACTCCTTCATTACATCGCCCAGCTGTCCAGTAAGAGTTAGTTTACCTGTTCCCTGCACAACCGTAACTTCGATCAGCAATGTATCCCCACCGACCTCAGTCCAAGCTAGCCCAGTGACGGTACCAATCTGATCTTCAAGCTCGGCCATACCGTAACGATATTTGGAAGCCCCAAGATAATCCTTGATGTCGTCAGGAAGAATGATCACTTTCTCTTTTTCCTCAGACACGATTTGTTTCGCAGCTTTGCGGCATAATGCTGCAATCTGCTGCTCCAAATTACGCACACCGGATTCACGGGTATATTCGCGGACAATGCGTAATAAGCTATCGTCTTCGATAATCAGTTGATCTTCTGCAAGACCGTGGTTTTTCTTCTGCTTAGGCAACAGATAACGGCTGCCGATTTGAAGTTTCTCCAGTTCCGTATAACCTGGAATGAACAGCATTTCCATCCGGTCCAGCAATGGACGCGGAATATTATGCACTACGTTCGCTGTTGTTACAAACATTACGTTCGACAAGTCGAACGGCAGTTCTACAAAATGATCACTAAACGTGTTGTTTTGTTCTGGATCCAGCACCTCAAGCAGCGCTGAAGATGGATCTCCACGGAAATCTGCAGCCATCTTATCGATTTCATCCAATAGGATAACCGGATTAATCGTACCCGCCGTCTTCATGCCTTGGATAATCCGACCCGGCATCGCACCTACATAAGTCCGGCGATGACCTCGAATCTCCGCCTCATCACGTACACCGCCTAACGAGATACGGACGAACTTGCGGTTGAGCGAACGGGCGATGGAACGAGCCAGTGAGGTTTTGCCCACACCTGGAGGACCTACAAGACATAGAATAGGACCCTTAAGCTTCTTAACCAGCTGCTGAACGGCCAAATATTCCAATACCCGTTCCTTTGGTTTTTCCAAACCGTAGTGATCCTCATCAAGTACCTGCTCGGCCTTTTTGATGTCAAGATCATCCTCTGTCTGTTCACTCCAAGGGAGACTGAGCAGCCAATCTACATAGTTGCGAATGACGCCGCCTTCCGCAGAGCTGACTGGCATTTTTTCCAGACGATCGATTTCTTTCTCCATCTTTTCTTTCACGCGTTCTGGAACATTTTTCTCTTCCATTAGCGTCCGCAGCTCTTCCGCTTCTCCTACCCGGCCTTCCTTCTCGCCGAGCTCTTTCTGGATCGCTTTCATTTGCTCACGCAAATAATATTCCTTCTGCGTCTTTTCCATTTGTTTTTTGACACGTTGATTGATCTTACGTTCAAGCTCCAGTACTTCACGCTCATTATTAAGAATATCAAGAAGCTTCTCCAACCGTTTACTAACATCAATCGTCTCAAGAATTTCTTGCTTATCCTTAATTTTTAGCGATAAATGACTCGTAATGACATCCGCAAGTCGACCAGGCTCTTCTATATCGGATACAGCAGCGAGGGTCTCTGGGGTCACTTTTTTGGATAACGTAATATAGTGTTCGAACTGATTGAGTACTGTACGCATCAGCGCGTCACATTCTTGATCGCTATCTACATCTTCCGGCAGCTCACGCGCCATAACCTCATAGTACTCATCATTATCGATATAATTAATAATTTCGGCCCGTTCTACACCTTCAACCAGTACACGTATCGTACCGTTTGGAAGCTTCAACATTTGCCGCACATTGGCGACAGTACCGACCCGAAAAATATCGTCCTGACCTGGCTCTTCAATATTCACTTCCGACTGGGAACAAAGAAGAATCAAATTATCTTCAACCATAGCTTTCTCTAACGCCCGAACTGACTTCTCACGGCCCACATCCAAGTGAAGAACCATGCTTGGGTACACAAGAAGCCCTCTTAGCGGCAATAAAGGAAAACGACGACCTTTTGTTTTATTTGTCATCATCGCTTTCGCACCTCCCATGGCTCTCAATTAATCTCATATGCATTCATTCTAACAAAAGCAGCCCCAAAACACCAACAGAGTCCTTAGATTTCAAGAAGAACCGACTTGCTTTTCCTTAAATAGAGACAACGTTTCTTGTAGCATTTAAAAAGGAAGCAGCAGAATTGCCTGCAGCCTCCTTTATTTTACAGCGACAAATCTCACCTTATTCTTCGAATTAGGGATCAATTTAGTTTAACCCTTTGCAGATTCACCAGCGGCATCGGCCTTTAGGAGTGAAGGTGCTGCAGAGAACAGCTCTCCTGCAACTGCAGGCAGCCTTACATCTGCTGTATCGGCACCGAACAGGTGACGGAACACCTCTTCTACTGTTTCCATTGGAATAACGCGTAATGGCGCAAGGTCAGCGAAGAGAGACTGCCAGTTTTCTTTTGGAATAAGCACTGTAGTGGCTCCAGCTTGAAAAGCAGCTTCCACTTTGGCAATTACACCACCCACTGGCTTGACTCGTCCATGGATGCCTATCTCACCTGTGATCGCTACAGTGTTATCCACGGGAAGTCCACGAATAGCAGATACGATTGCTACTGCCATCGCCACCCCTGCCGAAGGTCCGTCAATCGGTGTACCACCTGGGAAATTCACATGTAGATCATAACGATCGGGCTCCAGATTCATCGTACGTAGTACAGTCAATACATTCTCAACCGAACCCTTTGCCATACTTTTTCGCCGAATCGTGCGGGCTCCTCCACCGATCTCTTCTTCATCCACCACACCTGTCACGTTCAGTCTGCCCTGGCCGTTCACAGCAGGCGCTGCGGAAACTTCGATTTCGAGCAGAGTACCCATCCCTGGCCCATACACGGCAAGACCGTTAACTAATCCAATCTGCGGTGCCGAAGGAATCTTGCGTTCCGTACGCAGCGGAAGCTGGCTGCTGCCCGCTACCCATTCCACATCAGCAGCATTTAGTGTATCTCTCTGTTCAGTTAAAGCTAATCCGGCAGCCAGTTGAATCATATTAACTGCTTCCCGGCCGTTGGTTGCATACTGCTGCACCACAGTGACAGCTTCCGGACTTGGTTTAAGCCCGATTTTCTGTATCGCGTCACGCGCGATGACGGCAATCTCATCCGGCAGCAGCGGGCGGAAATAAATCTCCATGCAGCGCGAACGCAGCGCAGGTGAAATCTCATCCGGAGAGCGCGTAGTAGCGCCAACTAGCCGGAAATCAGCAGGCAATCCATTTTGAAAAATATCATGAATATAAGCCGGAGTATTATTATCCTCCGAATTATAATAAGCGCTCTCTAGCAGGACCTTCCGGTCCTCAAGCACTTTAAGCAGCTTATTCATCTGAATGGGGTGAAGCTCTCCTATCTCATCCAGAAAAAGAATCCCGCCATGCGCCTTAGTCACCGCGCCCGGTTTCGGCTGTGGCACCCCCGCCACCCCCATGGCTCCTGCACCCTGATAAATAGGATCATGCACGGATCCGATCAACGGGTCAGCAATACCACGCTCATCAAAACGAGCGGTTGTGGCATCAATCTCTGTGAATTTAGCGTCACTTTTAAAAGGAGAAAGCACATTCTTTTTCGCCTCTTCCATGACAACACGCGCTGCCGCAGTCTTGCCGACTCCCGGCGGACCATAAATAATCACATGCTGCGGATTAGCGCTACAAAGTGCAGCTTTCAGGGCGCGCAGCCCATCTTTTTGCCCGACAATATCTCCAATAGAAGCCGGACGTGTTTTCTCCGACAATGGTTTAGTTAATGTAATCATCCGCATTTTCCGTAACTTGTCCAGTTCCTTGCGCGACTCTCGTTCCACCGCTGTCTTATTTGTCTTCTGACCCCGCAGCAGATTCCAAAAGTATACGCCGATAACCAGCGCGAAAAAGAGCTGCACGATCATCACAACTATACTTAATTCCATAGGTCATCCTCCTGTTTCGTTCAGTCTACCTTTCCACCCTTGGCTACTATTAGGTAGTATAGCCGTTTCGGTAATTAGTAAACGCGAATTTGAGGATTTGTTGAATTGTTGCAGTAGGATAGACTCTGATAATTAACTATAAGGGCAATAATGAGTGTGGGGAGTGCAAATGTAGCTTATGTAAATTTTAAAAAGGAGATTGTTGAGGTGGTTAGAAAGGAGATTGGAGAAGAAGGAATGCGGAGGAGTGCGGAAGCAAAGGAGGGATGAAGAGGAATGCGGAGAAATGCGGAAAATCGCGGAGAAATACGGGAGAGATTAGTGGAAAGGGAATTTGAGGAACTGTGGTGATATGTCGAGCCGTTGAACTTAGTAACTGAGGATCGTGATCGATGCTATGTAGGGTGAGGAACCTAATTCTGCGACTTTACAGCTAAGGGTGAGGAAGTTGGGAGTTTCCTGTAGATGTTAGTTAGTTGAGTTCGTCGAGGTACTTTTAGAAGCTGAGTTACTCTAGAAACTGAGTCAACTGGGACGGTGAGCTACTTCTAGAGGTTGAGTCAGCTGGGAATGGTGAGCTACTTCTAGAGACTAAGTCAGCTGGGCACGGTGAGTTACTTCTAGAGGCTAAGTCAGCTGGGCACGGTGAGTTACTTCTAGAGGCTAAGTCAGCTGGGCACCGTGAGTTACTTCTAGAGGCTAAGTCAGCTGGGCACGGTGAGCTACTTCTAGAGGCTGAGTCAGCTGGGCACGGTGAGTTACTTCTAGAGGCTAAGTCAGCTGGGCACGGTGAGTTACTTCTAAGACGCAGAGTTAACTTAGTTTGCTGAACGTATGAGTTTGTATCTTCTATGTTCGTAGAAACAACCTATTTAGTACAAAATCTAAGTATCATTGGTACCCAGCCAAATAATTAGGGAAATACTCCCTATTTATCAGTAATTCACGACCTTTCAACTGCTAATTAGGGAAATCCTCCCTGATTATCGGTCAAATCACACATAAATGAGGGAAATGCTCCTTTTATTAGGGAGTTTTTCCCTAAAAAGCTTGATTTCGAGCCATAATCGGCTTATTTCAGGGAGAATTTCCCTAATTGTTGGGTTTCAATTCATAACCGATTTCACATCAAGCTCCTTCACATACCTTCTTTTCAAATTCCCACCTTCAGCAAAAGTCATGGCCAAAATTGTTACGCCTATATGATCAGTCCCATCAAACTACTTCAGCTACACCTGCTCCATCAGCCACTTTTACTACTTTATCCATTTCAACATTAGCTACGTCATCTACACCAGTTACATCAGCTACAATAGCACCAACAACTCCATAAGTTCCACCAGATACATCAATTACATAGGCTAAACTGTTACATTAATTACTCCTACATAAACTACTTCAATAATATAGCCTCCATCAGCCATTAGCCACCAGCCACCAGCCACCAGCCACCAACCACCAGCCACCAGCCACCAGCCACCAGCCACCAGCCACCAGCCTTTACAATTATCAATCCCAGTAATAAAGAACATCACGAGCCAGCTTATACTCAACATTTTTGACGCCTATCCCCCTTCTTATAGGGGTTAGCCAGCCTTTTTCACAGAGATTCTTTAGCATCATGCGTACTGTTTTGGGATCTAGCGTGAAATAATCAGCGACTTCTTTAGGGCGTATCACCCCAGCTTGACGCACCACTAAACGCATGATTTCCTTCTCAGCGATTAGCAGTCTGTCACGTGGCGCATCTAAAATTTGGTAGCGGCTTAACGCCAAACGCAGCAGTGTAACACATAACTCAGGGCGCTGTTCAACATCATCATAGGCAAATGAAATTACTTGATAACCCATTCCGTACAGAAAAGTTTCACGATTTAGCTCATTACAATACTTCAGCCTATCCATGTCTCTTACATGAGCTGCATACCCTTTAATCTCAAACAAGAGCTTGATCGGCCCCGGCAAAAAAGCAAAATCAGCAAAATAAGCCCGTCTCTGTAAATCCAGCACCTCATACTCCGGATGAAGATCATTGAAGTCACCACGAAGCGGCCACCAGACGTTCTGCAAAAATAATTTTTCTGCGTGGCCATGACCTCTCTCCAGCCTCCCCCGCCGTTCGCCCGTTCTGTTTGCAAGATGATGCGCAATAAATTTTTCATGGGCTTGTTCATAGTTCATGTTTACTCATCCCTTCCTCCAAAATAAGAATAAACGCAAAAAAAACGCCCCATGGGCCCCGGATTTACCGGAGCTGCACAGGGCGTTCTTCGCCACGTATTATTAACGAATTATATATTCGTAAAAGACCAAGTTACTTCGACTGCACCGGAGGTGCAAGGTTAGCGTGGGCGCGGCCTGGGATTTCGCCCGTTGCCTCGTAAGCCACCACGATCGCATCAATTTCCTTTTTCAGCTCGTTCACGAGTTCAGCTTCAGGCACTTTACGGATCATTTGTCCGTAACGGAAAAGCAAACCTTCCCCACGAGCGCCAGCAATACCGATATCTGCTTCACGTGCCTCACCAGGACCATTAACAGCACAGCCAAGGACAGAAACTTTAATAGGCACCTTAAGCTTCGAAATATATTCTTCCACCTCATTAGCGATGGAGAAAAGATCGATATCCAGTCGTCCGCAAGTCGGACAAGAGATCAGCGTCGCCGCGTTAGAGATCAGACCAAACGTCTTCAGCAGCTCACGCGCCACCTTAACCTCTTCAACCGGATCGGCACTAAGCGAGATACGCAGGGTGCTGCCGATGCCCATAGAGAGCAGTGCACCGATACCAGCGGAGCTTTTCACTGTACCCGCAAACAATGTGCCGGATTCTGTAATCCCCAAGTGTAGCGGATAAGGAATGACTTCCGCAGCCTGACGATAAGCTTCGATGGCCATTGGCACATCTGATGCTTTTAGAGAGACGATAATGTCGTGGAAATCCAGTTCCTCCAGAATACCAATATGGTATAACGCACTTTCTACCATGGCTTCTGGGGTTGGGTATCCGTATTTCTCCAAAAGGTGATTCTCCAAAGAACCAGCATTTACACCAATACGAATCGGAATCCCTTTTTCTTTACATGCTTTAACTACCGCTTCTACCTTTTCGCGGCGACCAATGTTCCCCGGATTAATCCGTACCTTATCGATGCCGTTCTCAATAGCCATCAACGCTAGCTTATAGTTGAAATGAATATCCGCTACGAGTGGGATATGAATCTGTTTCTTGATCTCCTTGATTGCGGCAGCCGCCTCTTCATTGTTGACAGTTACGCGTACCAGCTGGCAGCCTGCTTCCTCAAGCCGCAATATTTCAGCTACAGTAGCCTCCACATCAGCGGTTTTGGTTGTACACATGCTTTGAATCGCAACCTCGTTGTTTCCCCCAATAATGAGCCCGCCAACATTGACAGGACGGGTTTGGTGTCTCAAGAACATGATTTTTCTCCCCCATAACGCCAAAGCTCCACCCCTTCGCTCCCGCTAATGTGAAGCGGGATAAGCGGAAGAAAGGTGGAGACTGTGACATGTATTGTTAAGGAAAAGCGGCTTACGCGCTTTCCTCTTTCTTCTTGTCTTTCTTAAGGTTGAGCTCAGGCAAAGCTTTCTCCTGAACGACCTGTTCCGTGATCACACAATCTTTAATATCATCGCGTGAAGGAACTTCATACATCACATCGAGCATGATGCTCTCAATAATCGCGCGCAGTCCACGGGCTCCCGTATTACGTTTGATCGCTTCCTTGGCAATTGCTTCGAGTGCCAATGGTTCGAATTTCAACGCTACGTTGTCCATTTCCAGTAGCTTGATATATTGCTTAGTGAGAGCATTTTTAGGCTCGGAAAGGATACGGACAAGCGTATTCTCATCAAGCGGCTCTAAAGTCGAGATGACTGGCAGACGGCCTACAAATTCAGGAATAAGACCGAATTTGAGCAAATCTTCAGGCAATACCATCGACAAATATTCGCCAGGCTTTAGATCCTTTTGTCCTTCAACTGCTGCGTTGAAGCCAATGATTTTTTTACCGATACGGCGTTTAATCATTTGCTCCAGACCGTCAAAGGCACCGCCAACGATGAACAGGATGTTCGTCGTGTCGATCTGAATAAACTCCTGGTGAGGGTGCTTACGTCCGCCCTGCGGAGGCACAGAAGCAACAGTTCCTTCCAGAATCTTCAGAAGCGCCTGCTGTACACCTTCGCCGGAAACGTCACGAGTTATGGACGGATTCTCGGATTTACGTGCTACTTTATCAATTTCATCAATATAGATAATGCCGCGTTCGGCTTTCTCCACATCGTAATCTGCAGCTTGAATGAGTTTGAGCAGAATGTTCTCAACATCCTCGCCGACATAACCAGCTTCCGTCAGGGAAGTAGCGTCTGCAATAGCAAAAGGAACGTTGATAATCTTCGCCATCGTTTGTGCTAACAAGGTTTTACCAGAACCTGTTGGACCAAGCAAAAGGATATTACTCTTCGTCAGTTCAACATCTTCGATCTTGCTTTGGCTGTTCACACGCTTGTAGTGGTTATATACCGCTACAGAAAGAGATTTCTTCGCTTGCTCTTGACCGATTACATATTGATCCAAAATATCGCGAATTTCCTTTGGTTTTGGAATATCCTTCAGATCAAGCTCTTCCTCATGACCGAGCTCTTCTTCCACAATTTCCGTGCAAAGCTCGATACATTCGTCACATATATAAACGCCCGGTCCTGCTACAAGCTTACGAACCTGCTCTTGTGATTTACCGCAAAAAGAACATTTCAATTGCCCTTTTTCATCATTAAATTTAAACATCTAACCACCCCTTTAAGATTTCATCGGTGAAGAAAGAACTTGGTCAATAAGCCCGTATTCCTTGGCTTCTTCCGCGCTCATGAAGTTATCGCGGTCTGTGTCCCGTTCGATTTTTTCAAGGGGCTGACCTGTGCGATCTACATAGATTTGATTCAGCTTCTGTTTCGTCTTAAGGATCCAGTCAGTGTGAATCCAAATATCAGACGCTTGACCCTGAACACCGCCGAGCGGTTGATGAATCATAACTTCGCTGTTGGTCAGCGCATATCTTTTGCCCGGAGCCCCAGCTGTTAGAAGGAGCGATCCCATGCTTGCTGCCATCCCTACACAAATGGTTGAAACATCCGGTTTGATATATTGCATCGTATCGTATATACCCATGCCGGCTGTTACTGAACCACCGGGTGAGTTGAGGTACAAGTGAATGTCCTTCTCGGGATCATCTGCTGCCAAAAACAGCAATTGAGCAATAACCAGATTGGCGACATCATCGTCAATCGCACTGCTTAAGAAAATGATGCGATCCTTGAGCAATCTGGAATAGATATCGTATGAACGTTCTCCACGACTTGTTGATTCCACAACCATTGGTACCAGACTCATGCCACCAACCTCTTTTCTCTGTACAGATTAGTCTTATCGTTTCAGAAATATTTTAACACGTTCAAGGCGCGATGTCATTTTTTCACTACAGTCGACTGTCTGCTGCTTGTGATTTGTGACGTTACTACCCCTATTACCTTATTGCCATACGTTCATACGGATACCTATGTAGTCACATATATTTGCGGCCGAGGATAAAAATAAGGCACGTAACGAAACTTACGTGCCTTATCATATCTGTATGGAGGCCGTGTAACTTGGCCGTTCTAGGTAGTGTCAAGCTAAAACGCCTTCGGCGTCCTTTTGAGGACGGTAAGCGTTTATGCGAGAATTATAAGAATAAAGTATAAAGTGAAACTTATACCTTCTTATAATTTTAAAATATCCTACTCAGCTTTAGTGTCTTCAGCAGCTGGTGCTTCTTCCACTGCTTCAACTTCTACACTATTGCTAACAAGGAAATCAATGGTTTTACGCAACGAAAGCTCTTCGCTCAAGCTGCCCAGTGAACCGTTAGCTGCCAAGATGCTGCGGATTTCTTCTGGAGTACGTTTGTAAGCTTCAGCCATAGTAGCCAACTCTTCGTTAACTTCTTCTTCGGAAACTTCAATGTTCTCTTGTTTTGCGATAACTTCCAATACCAGGTTGTTGCGAACGCGTTTTTCAGCATCGCCTTTCATTTGGTTCTGCAAGTCTTCACGAGTTTGGCCGGAGAAGCTAAGGAACATATCCATGTTCATGCCTTGTTGACGAAGACGAGTGTCGAAGTCACGAACCATGTTCTCAACTTCACTGTTGATCATAGCTTCAGGGATTTCAACTTCAGCGTTAGCTGCTGCTTTATCAACAACTGCATTCTCACGAAGGCCTTTCAGTTCTTCCTCTTTACGGGATTCGAGCTGAGCTTTCAGATCTGCTTTGTACTCATCCAAAGTTTCGAATTCACTTACATCTTTAGCGAACTCATCATCGAGTGCAGGAAGTTGTTTGCGTTTGATTTCGTGCAGCTTCACTTTGAATACTGCTTTTTTACCCGCAAGGTTCTCTGCATGGTATTCATCAGGGAAAGTAACTTCAACATCTTTGAAATCTCCAGTAGCCATTCCTACCACTTGCTCTTCGAATCCAGGAATGAAGGAGTTGCTGCCAAGCTCAAGAGAGTGACGTTCAGCTTTTCCGCCTTCAAACGGTACATCATCTACATATCCGTCAAAATCGATTACAGCGATGTCGCCGTTAGCTGCTGCTTCTTCTTCAACTACTACAAGCTCAGCATGACGTTCTTGCAGACGAGCAAGTTCAGCACTCAACTCTTCTTCAGTCACTTCAGCTTTTTGTACTGGAACTTCCAGACCTTTGTAATCGCCGAGCTTCACTTCAGGTTTAACCGTGATCTTCGCTTTGAAGATAAAGGATTGGCCTTTAGCGAATTGCTCAATATCAACTTCAGGACGGTCTACAGGGAAGATGTCAGTTTGTTCAACTGCTTCACCGTAAGCTTCAGGAAGAAGAATGTCGATTGCATCTTGGTACAAGCTTTCTACACCAAAACGGGATTCAAAGATCGGCCGAGGTACTTTACCTTTACGGAAGCCTGGTACGTTAGCTTTTTTAACGACTTTGTTAAAAGCTTTATCAAGTGCTGCTGTTACGCGTTCTGCGTCTACTTCTACTTCAAGAACTCCAAGGTTCTTCTCTATTTTTTCCCATGTTGCTTTCATATTATACTTTTCCCTCCAAAATATAGGTTCACAAGTTTACTTCAAATAATGATACAATCCACGCACAGAATAACCATTATATTATATACAACATTACTTTATTTATCAAGTAGAGAAGTCTTTACAAAACCCTTGAGAGCACGATAAGCTCCCTCAAATTGAAAGCGCATGCCGTCTGTGATGCCATACATTCCACGTGTCTCTTCCTCTTGTCGGGAGCCGTTTAAACTTTCAGAAACAAATTGGTGCAAAGCTCCTGCCCAAATATCCAGCAAAACGTCTTCGCCTTCCAGCAATTTCCGATATTCGTCCGACCCATAAATCGACATGATGAACTGACCCCAGAGCTCTTGTGCAAAATAATACAGCGTAGGCTCATGCACCTCAGCCTGCTCGGCTACCCGCTCCAGCACATGACTCACCTCCGGAGGAAAATCCTCCGTCTGCAGTGGCACGCTCTCGATCTCTACGAGTACCGTTTCATGTCCGCGAATCAGCTTCACTGTTCCCTGCATCCCACGCCGCTTAAGCGTCTGCAAGGTCCGAAATTGCAGCAGTGGATGAACATTATCCCCCTGCAACCAAGTGGTCAGCTCCTCGTCAACGCCGCCACCTTCCAGATAGGATAGCTGCTCTAGTGCAAGTATTGTCGCCTCAGACAGAGGTTCATTCATCACCCGCTGCAGCAGCTTTTTGGGATACCCCGCATCCTCGTTCATTTTGGATTTGGCCAAAAAGCGGGCCATATCCTCTTCCCTTAAATCTTCGTCTTCGGGGTGAACAGCTCCCTCCGCATCTCCATTCTGGGACGCGTAAGGAAATGCCGTTTCGAGCCATTCCAGCAGGGACCGCCATTCCTCGTAATTTCGCTCTTCCTGTCCTTGACACTGCAGCAAAAAACGAAGCAGCTCCATCGCTTCCCCGTAGCGTTCACTTTCCAGCATCACCGTCAGCTGGATTTGATAATAGTCCAGTGTCTTGGGGAAAAGGACGATATTCTCTTTGGTGGCGGGGGAATCCGAATGTTTAATGAGGGCACCTCCTTATGTCTACTTATGTGAATGGAATCCTAACCATTATAAAAGTTATTAATACCTTAAGCTTCTTCCGAAACTTAATAATTGTAGATTATAGCATACCCCGTACTCTTTTTAAAAAACAGCTTGAAAAAAAACACCCCATATGATATGATAATTCCTGCTTGCTTTTCTGCCAGCAACCATGTCCCGGTAGCTCAGCTGGATAGAGCATGCGCCTTCTAAGCGCACGGTCGGGGGTTCGAATCCCTTCCGGGACGTCATATAGAAACAGCCTTCCTTCGGGAAGGCTGTTTCTGTGTTCAGGGGAGGGGTTGGGTGGAGCTCAGGGAGTCACTGGGACGAATAGTCGACTGAACGACTGAGCTTAAAGATTCGCTGCTCTGGATTAGTTGAGTTTCAGAGATTAATGGAGCTTGGATTCGAAGCTCAGAACCTGATGAAAACTTAGCCTCGTCGGAGCTCAGGGTCCGATAAAGCTTAGCATTCGAAACTTAGAATTTGGTGAAAACCTGGGCCTCGTCGGGCTATGAGTCGATGGAGCTTAACTTTTGATGCTCGCTCGGACTTGGTCACACTTAGAACTCATTGGGGCTCAGGGTTCTGTGAAGCTTAGCAATCGATGATCAGTTTCTATGAGTCAGTACCACATCATACCCGCCGCATTAGAACATTACGGCTGCTTTTCCGGAGAAACGCAGCTACATGCTATCTAATTGCATTTTCTGCAACTAAAAGTACCCTTTTACCTCCAAAAATCGCTTTAATTGCATTTCATACACTTATATTCTCAGATTTACGCCTAGAATGGTCTTTTCACCATTTTTAACTGCACAAAGTACAATTAAACCCAAACAAACCTATCACCATCAAAAATAAGTGCATAAAGTGCAATTAAAAACCACTCTTATCACCACTACTCATCACTTATTACTCACCATCCACCAATCATTACTCATTACTCATTACTCATTACTCATTACTCATTACTCACTACTCACTACTCATCGAATATTAATATTCACATTCCCATTTCTGATTTTTAAATATGGGAACATTTTTAGCTCTCTATAAGCGTGGCCAATCTAATTACTCAAAAGACACGCGCATTAGCAATATTATCGAAGGATGAGACTATCCTGCTTATTTAATCGAGAATAAAAAAACTGTTCACGGCGTTTTCTTCCGCCGAGAGACAGTTTTTTATGCATGTTCTTCCTTTATAAGCGAATCAGCGCCCTTTGCGGCGATTTCCAAGCCAGAGCGGAAAACGGAAAGCAAAGTTAATAAACAAAACTACAAATACTAGTACTGCCGCTGATTTGTCAGCGATTTGCCGCGCATCTTCTACAATTGCCTCAGATTGTACATACCAAAGGTGTACGGCCAGGGTTTCTCCCGGCGAGAACAGATTAAAGTCCCACATTTCGCCCGAGGTACTGAGACCAGCGGTAAGGATAATAACCGCAGACTCCCCGAAGGCGCGTCCAGCAACGAGACAAATCCCAGTAACAATGGCAGACATTGCAACGGGTAGGACAACTGTGCGGATCACGTGGAATTTAGTCATGCCCAGTGCATATCCAGCTTCGCGCATCTCCCCAGGAACAGCACGGACCGCTTCCTCCGTCACACGTGCAAGCATAGGCAGATTCAAAAGCGCCAAGCTTACCCCACCGCCAAGAATCGTCAGACCGATCCCAAAATATTCAGCAAATATCGCAAGACCAAGCATACCGAATACAATCGAGGGAACCGAAGAGAGCGCCTCTACACATATACGCAGTCCGCCTGTAAAAGCATTATCCGGAGCGTATTCCGCCATATAAATCCCCGCTCCTAAACCGATAGGGACGGAAATAAGCAGCGAGATGAACAAAATATAAAAAGAGTTGAAAAGTACAGGACCGATCCCGCCACCAACGTCAATCTCTTCAGGCTGTTTGATCAGGAAATCAGGCCGCAGCGCTGGCAGACCTTTACTAAGAATCGTGAAGAGCAGCCAGAAGATTAGCAGCATGACTAAAGCCCCAAGCGTATAAAACCCAATAGTCGCGAGCTTATTGCGTCTCTGAGCACGCGCTGTATGCTTTGTACTTGCGAATCCGTTCACGCTGCATCCCTCCTTTTTCTACCCAGCACGCGGATGATCAGAATCAGTACAAAGGAAATCACCAGCAGAAGAAAGGCCATCATATGTAGGGCATAATTCCAGGTTGACTCAAACTCTACATTCGAGATTTGCATAACGATGTTACTAGTCAAGACCGAAGCAGGTGTAAATAAGGTTTTCGCCAACTGTGGTGTGTTTCCGATAACCATAACTACAGCCATTGTCTCCCCCACAGCACGAGTCATCCCGAGGATGACTGCAGAGATAATCCCTCTGCTAGCCGCAGGCAAAACAACACGCATAATGACTTGCAGACGGGTAGATCCAAGAGCGTACGCAGCATCCCGATATTTGCGTGGAACAGCGACAATAGCATCATCACTGATTCGGCAAATCGTTGGCAGGACCATTAATGCGAGTACGAGGGCCGCAGCCAGCAAACCATCACCCAAGCTCTCCCCACTAACTCTACGCAGGAAAGGAAGTAATACCGTTAAGCCTAAATAACCATATACTATAGAAGGAATACCAACGAGCAAATCGAGCACCGGGCGAATGAAGGTCTTCATCCACTTCGGAGCAATCTCCGCACAGAGAACGGCCATGCCTACCGAAATAGGAACTGCGATCAGCAGGGTCAAAGCTGTCAGTGAAAGTGTATTTACAATGAAGGCAGCAGCCCCAAAGGAGTCCTCTTCAGGCGTCCAGTTAAACGAAAAGAAAAAGTCCGCAGGCGAGAGATGACCAAACAGAAGCAGCGCCGTTTTGCCGATAAATAGGATTACAAGTCCAAGCACGAAACAAAGTGCAAGAATGCTGAATAAGAAATAAAAGCGGAATAATCGGTTGCTAAACATATGTCTACTGTGACGTTTGGAGTTGGCGCTAACTTCTGTAACGCCCTCCTTAACCTTAGTTGCCAGGTTGTGGACTGGTGCCCCCATACTTTCCCTCCTGTAAGCGGCCAACCCCGTATCAAAATCGGGGCTGGCCGCTGTTACCATTCAATATGATCTTCAGATGTTATTAACCCTTCATTGCTGCGATCGGAATGAATTTAAGCTTTTTCAGAGAACCTTGTTGGAACTTTTTGCTTTGTACGTATTCGATAAATTCTTTAGTTGCGCCAGTAGGCTGGCCTTTAGTCATGTAGTAACCATAAGCCCAAATCTTATAAGAACCGTTAATTACGTTGTCTGTAGTAGCTGCGATACCGTTGTGTTTCACTGCTTTTACGTCGCCACTTACATAAACAAGGTCGATATAACCGATGGAGTTAGGAGTAGTTCCTACTGCTGTTTTCATGTCGCCGGATGAACCTGTTTCTTTGTAGTTCTTAGCTTTTTTAACGATATCTCCGCCATCCAAAGCTTTAGCCTGATAGTTAACGCGGGTACCAGAACCGAATGAGCGAGTGATGACAACGATATCTGCATCTGCGCCGCCTACTTCTTTCCAGTTGGTGATTTTACCAGCGAAAATACCTTTAAGCTGTTCTGTTGTAAGGTTATCTACACCCACATTTTTGTTCACGATCGTGGCAAAAGGAATGACAGCCACTTTGTTCGCTACCTGTCCGTCAAAAGCTTTGAAACCTGGTACGTCGATGCTAGCATCCCAGTCGCAAGCGCCGATATCAGCGATGCCTTTTTTTACAGCTTGTGGTCCAGTTACAGAGCCTTTACCAGATGCTGCGATTTTCACTTTAGGATGCAGCTTTTGGAATTCTTTTGCCGCTTGCAACGTCAATGGAAGAAGTGCGGTCGAACCGTTAACGGTGATTTTGCCACTAAGTGAATCTGCTGCTGCTGCAATCCCTGCAAAAGATGCGGTTACCGCGATTACGGCTGTTAAAGCCGTTACTGTTAATTTCTTGAAGATTTTCATTGTACTATTTTCTCCTCTCGGCTCTAGGCCGTTAAAATATGTTTGAAATAATAATTATTTAGTCAGTTGCAGCCCTTTACCGCCTTGGATAACCCATACGCTGTCGCCGCTCACAATCGCAAGCTTGCTTCCGTCTTTAGATACAGATACTTCAGATACATCTTCAGCCGTACGGAACAGTTCGGTCTTTGCACCACTACCATCGATAGAATAGATCACTGTGCTTCCGTCTGCCGTAGTACCTGCCACTACCAAACCATTGCTTACGCCAGTGGACCAATTCACTTCGATATCAAGTGCAATATTAGTGCTGGTTGCGTCCGCTTTTACAAGCTTCAGGGTATTCTTCGCATTGCCGTCTGCATCTGCGCTCAGGTATGCCACATTTCCATCAGCCAAAATCTCTGGGTAAAGCTTGTTATCTGCTGTAGTTGTTAGTGCAGCTGGTTTAGCATCTTTTGTAGCCAAATCAAGCTTGTAAAGCTGCTCTCCTGCCGAGCTAAAGTCAACCGTAAGAGAATCTTCTGTGCTGTCTGCATCATTTTTAGCAACACCCGTCAAATTAACGATATAAACGGCGCTTTTTTCGTCAGCAGAAATACGCAGTTCGGATTTATTCTCAACCTTGTCAGCCAATACGGATTTAACATCACCAGTCTCTACTGAGATTTTAGCGATTTTTTCTTGCTTGTCTCCTTGGATGAAATAAATGCTTTTCCCATCTTTGGACCAAACCAGATCTGTCTTCACACTATTGTCGGTGCCTAGTGTTTTAACAGCTCCGCTAGACAAATTAATCAGATTCAGCAAACCTTTCTCATCATTAAAAGCTCCCCACTGTTGATCCGGCGATACTGCAAAGTCTACTGCACTGTCATTTGACGAAAACACTTCATAGTTACCTGGTTCTGTACTGAATTTGATAAGCTGAGTAGTTTCAGCATCACTTTTGTTCGCAATCAGGTTGCCAGCTGCCGTCCAGTGCAAAGTATCAAACAAACCTTCAGGACGTGCAAAGCTCAAAATCGTGCTAGCATCAGCGTCCAGCTCTCCACCTAATGCAGTAACTAACTTAGTAAGCTCTACATAGGTTTTACCGTTATAAAATACTGGAGCAACTGTGAACGATTCGGAATTACCATCTACTTGATAGCTCTTTGAGCCTGTTTTGAGTTGAACATTATGTAGTCCTTTGCTGTCATTAAGTTCAAACCCGCTTGTTCCCAGTACTACCTTAGCCCCAATTTCTCCAGCTACCTGAGTCAGCGAGTAAAGCTTGTAACCACTGCTGTTAATGGTGTTAAACACAATCGGCGTTCCGTTTACATTCCAAGTAGTTGTACCTTCTTTAACTGCTGTTGCAGCAGCGACTTGATTGGTAGCTACAGATTTTACATTACTGCCGGTGCTAGCTGCAGATACACTTCCAACGCCTACTGTTGCAAGAAGTGCTGAAGCCAACGTTGCGCTAATCCATTTACTGTTTTTCAATTAGATTCACCCTTTTCGTATAGGTAACTGCTAATGTCATTTTCGTCTACAATTGTCAATTCTGTTGCAGAGGAATGTAATGGAAATATTAACTAGTATTCTTTTTTTAAAAAACCAGGTAACCAAATGAACTAAGCAGCAAAAACAGCCTCTTTTCGTAAAAAGGTGCTCGGTGTGGCTGCCTTATTTAGTTGGAGAATTGTTTGGGATCTTGGGGTGACGTAGGGACAAATTTGATATTGCAGGCGCGTGGAGGGAACTTGTTGCTGAGGTGGGCGGGTGGAGTATATTGCGGAGTTCGCTTGGAGTGTGGGGGAAGCTTATTGAGGAGGTCGCTGGGCCACGTGGAGTATATTGCGGAGGTCGCTTGGGTGCGTGGGGGAAGCTTGTTATGTGGCTGCTGCTTACAATTTAAAAACTAACTGGTCTGTTGTGGCGCATTCTGCGTAAGGATCATCGTAGGAGATTCGGCTGATTGTACGGGATTTATACCGTTCTTTTGCTGATTTTAGCGGGATTGAGCTCATCGTACGGGATTTATACCGCTCTTTTGCTATCTTTTGCTAGATTGGGTACATTGTGCGGGATTTATACCGTTCTTTTGCTAACTTCAGTAGGATTGGGCTCATTGTGCGGGATTTATACCGTTCTTTTGCTAACTTTAGCGGGATTGGGCTCATTGTACGGGATTTATACCGTTCTTTAACTGACTTCAGTCGGATTGAGCTCATTGTGCGGGATTTATACCGTTCTTTTACTCATTTTAGCGAGATTGAGCTCATTGTACGGGATTTATACCGTTCTTTTACTAACTTTAGCGGGATTGAGCTCATTGTACGGGATTTATACCGTTCTTTTGCTAACTTTAGCGGGGTTGAGCTCATTGTACGGGATTTATACCTTTCTTTTGCTAACTTCATCGGGATTGAGCTCATTGTACGGGATTTATACCTTAGCGAAATTGAGCTCACTGTACGGGATTTATACCGTTCTTTTGCTTGATTTATTTAGACCATCCTTATTTAGTGGCATTTATGCCCTTCTTTTGTCTGGTTTAGGTAAACCCGTGTTATTTTGAGGCATTTATGCCTTTCTTTTAGCTGATTTAAGTGGATCGACGCCATTTAAGGGCATTTATGCCTTTCTATTACCTAGTTTAGGCGGACTGACGCTTTTTAGTGGCACTTTTGCCTTTCATTCAAATCATCTCTATATACATAGTAAAAGGACAAGTTGAATTAACAAACCTCAATTGGGATTAAGCTAATACTGTGGGATACATTTGTATAAAATATATGGTTTACAATTCCTAACTTTTGACGCAAGATAATGAGTGAGTACTCACTCATTATCTAATCAGAGTGTACAGAGCAGTATAATTCAGGAATATCTCAACACCTTCTACACCTTCTACACCTTCATCACCATCACCATCACCATCACCATCACCATCACCATCACCACCACCTTATCAGCAACATCTTCAACTCAAGCAAGTATCCCAGAACATTCAGAATCGAGGAGATAAACATGGGTTCAGAGGTTCCAGTTATTTCAGTGAGCCATGTCGGGAAAGCGTTTGGAGAGAAACAGGTGCTCGAGGATATTTCGCTTCAAGTGGAACGTGCGGAAACCTTTGGCATACTAGGGCCATCCGGCTCAGGAAAAACAACATTAGTGAAGCTGCTTACAGGTATCCATGAGGTAACCTCCGGCGAGGTGAAGATACTTGGCGTTACGATGCCTAAGCTGACTATGCTGCAACAGATTGGATATATGGCCCAGTCTGATGCCTTATACACGGAGCTTAGCGCGAAGGAGAATCTGGAGTTTTTTGCAGCGCTATATGGACTAAAGGGGGAGCAACGCTCCAAACGCATCACAGCCGTAATGGAGATCGTTAATTTACAAGATCATTTGCGAAAAAGAGTAGACCAATACTCCGGCGGGATGAAACGCCGCTTATCATTGGCGATCGCGCTGCTGCATGAACCGCCGTTGCTTATTCTTGATGAGCCTACAGTTGGCATAGATCCGGTGCTGCGGCTATCCATCTGGAAGGAACTAAAAGCGCTGAACCAGAAAGGCACCACTATTGTGCTGACCACGCATGTCATGGATGAGGCTGAAAAATGTGACCGGCTCGGAATGATCCGTGATGGCAAGCTACTTGCCGCCGACACGCCTGCCGGACTACTGCAAGCCACCGGTTCAGCTTCTATTGAAGAAGCCTTTTTATATTATGGAGGTGTGCGTTCATGAGAATCCGAGCGATCACCTTAAGGATTTTGCGGCAATTTATTCATGACAAAAGAACGATGGCATTAATGTTCATTGCACCACTCCTCGTTCTAAGCTTAATGAGCTTGGTCTTCAATGGTGACGCCTATGAACTAAAAATCGGTGTGTCCGGTGTACCTCTAAATATGTCAGCTGCGTTAAAAGAACAAAATGCCACCATCAAAGAATATGCCATCGCAGAGCTGGGAAAAGGCGCTTTAGTAGAAGGAAAAATTGACGCTTTGATCACTTTGAACGGAACCGCCGGAGATTCGCAAGTTACGCCTCAAGTGCTGCTAGAAGGTAGCAACCCTACAGCCAACAAGGCAGTAATCATGACGCTGCAACAAATCTCCCAGAAGCTTCTTCCAAGCACAAAGGAACAATTACAGCCGCAGATCAGCTATCTTTACGGTTCTGAGAATATGAAGACGATCGACCGTTTCGGTCCCATTATGATTGGCGTATTTGTTTTCTTTTTCGTATTCTTGATTGCAGGTGTATCCTTCTTAAGGGAACGAACCACAGGCACTCTTGAACGCCTACTTTCGACTCCATTAAAAAGATGGGAGATTGTGCTCGGGTATGTATGTGGTTTCGGCATATTTACCGTTTTTCAGGCGCTATTGATCTCATGGTATTCCATACAGATTCTTGGCATTATGATGACAGGCAGCTTTGGTTACGTATTGCTGATCACATTACTCCTATCGATGACAGCGCTGACGTTGGGCACACTGCTGTCGGCTTTTGCAGCCAATGAGTTGCAGATGATTCAGTTCATTCCGCTCATTATAGTGCCACAAATCTTCCTCAGTGGATTATTCCCGCTCGATACCCTTCCACTGTGGCTCCAGCGCGTTGGCCTCGCTACACCGATCTATTACGGATCAGAAGCTCTGATGGACATTATGGTCCGTGGCAAAGGATGGAGCGCAATTGCACTGGATGTCTATGTACTAATAGGATTTTCGCTGCTATTTATGCTGCTGAATGTATTGGCACTGCGCAAACATCGCAAAATGTAATTTCACAAAAGCTATTATCATTGAAACAAAATGAATCAAGCATGGAGGGTTATTGTAATGAAAGAGCAAGTTTCTACGGAACAAAATATAGAAGAGCAGTGGATAGAAGAGCTGCTGACCCTTGGCAAAGACGAGAAACTGACACCGAAGCAGATTTCTATTCTACAAGCGGCGATTGAGGTATTTTCCGAAAAAGGATACTCTGCGACTTCAACGAGTGAAATTTCTCAGAAAGCGGGCGTGGCGGAGGGAACGATTTTTCGCTATTACAAGACTAAAAATGATCTGCTGCTTGCCATAGTAGGTCCTACCATGAGTCGCATGCTTGCGCCTTTTGTGCTGCGGAATTTCAACGGCGTGCTCGATATGCCCTACGACAGCTTCGAAGAGTTCCTGAGGGCATTTATGATCAATCGGCTGGATTTCGCCCGCAAGAATTTTAAAATTCTTAAGATTCTTATTCAGGAGATTCCTTTTCAGCCAACAGTTAGAGCTCAGTTTGTAGAGAATATTCTTAGCAAAATACTGGAGCGCGTGATTGATATTGTTGAACATTTTAAAGAAAAGGGTGAAATCATCGAGGTGCCTACACCCACACTTATACGCTTCACACTCTCGTCTGTCGTAGGTTATTTGATGAATCGCTTGCTGCTGCAGCCAGATAAGGACTGGAATGACGAGGAAGAAATCAACCTGACGATCGCTTTTATCATGCATGGAATAAGTAAAGCAACACCCCCTATTTGATGCGCACGCCCGTTCTGTTATCATAAGTACTATATTAAATTCGGACTTTTCGAGATCAAGTTATGAGAAAGGAATTATGTTATGGGCTTTAGTGTATCAGAACGGGTTATCAAACTGCTGTGCGGCAAGTCTATTTTTGAAAAAGGATTAGCTTATTACCAAACTGAAAGTGTCGATATAATTGAAGTTGAAGAATACAATGTCTCCATTCCAGATTTGCCCCGCTCTCGATATGAAGCCATTGTTCAGGGGGCGATCGACTATGAAGTTATGGTGGTCATTGATATTGATGGGGATGTCCAGGCAGAGTGTAATTGTCCAGCCTACTCCCATGGGGGGCCATTCTGTAAACATATCGCGGCTGTGCTGATCAACGTTGACGCCCTTAAAACTGGCCGAGATCGTTCAGAGCTTACCGGAGCTTCGCACCTGTCTTCTATAGAAGATACTGAGATTCTAACCCCACGTATTTTTACTGATACTGCGCAAGACAACGGGGGAAAGTCCAGAGATCAACAGCTCGTAAGCAGCCTGCTGGGGATGTTCAGCAACCATACACCGCGTCCTAGCGGTACGGGGGCTTTTGTAGATAACAGACTTCCTCTAAATATAGAGTTTACATGCAAGCCGTTCACTTATAGTTACAGCCACACCATGCTGGGTATAGAAATGAAAGTCGGTCCAAAACGTCTATATATTGTTCAGAAAATAAGGGGATTTCTAGAAAGTGTACACCGCGGAGAATCCTTTGAGTTCACGAAACATTTTATCTATGATCCTGCCATTTACAGCTTCCGGAAGGAAGATAATGTTGTTCTACAGAAGCTGATTGATATTGTATTAAATGAAAAAATGTACCGCGATAACGTCACTCCTTACTCACCTTATGGGGGGAGTATTGGGGGAGATCGGTTGCTGGCCGTCCCTCCTTTTTTCTGGGAGTCGCTTCAACCTGCGCTTTCAGAGGTCTCGTCGGTATTTTTGCAACAAGAAGAGGTGCTATACGAAGGCATTTACGTGTCTAATGAGGCGCCTCCACTCAGCTTTGAGTTTGAACAGGCGGAAGAGGATGGATATCATCTGGATATTCAAGGACTTGAGCAGATTTCGGTCTTAGAAGATTACGGGATTGTACTATCTGAAGGTAAGTTGCTGAAGCTATCCCCTCAAGAATGTATACGCCTTGCTGAAATGAAAAAAATGCTGGATTCCTCCCGCCGAAATGGTATCGATATTGCCCCCGAGCAAATGGAGTCTTTTATGGACAAGGTTATTCCTGGTCTGAAAAAGCTGGGCAACGTCCATATCGCCGACTCCATTGCGGATCGGATTGTCCAACATAGGCTTATCGCGAGGCTTTATCTGGATCGTGTGAGAGATCGGCTGCTCGCCGGACTAGAATTCCAATATGGTGACATTGTGATCAATCCTTTAGATGAAAAAGCCCATGTTCGCGGGACGAGTTTGATTCTTTTGCGAGACGGGGAGGGAGAAGCTCGTATTCTGGAGCTGATGGAGCACGAATCTTTCGCTAAAACCGAAGGCGGATTTATTATGACAGACGAAGAGGGCGAATACGATTTTTTGTACCATACCATTCCGCTGCTGGAACCGCTACTTTCGGTTTATGCGACCTCCGCAGTCAAAGCAAGACTGTTCACGAGCACTACACCCCCAAAGGTGAGCATTAGTTGGAATGAAAAGACGGACTGGCTTGATTTTAAATTCGATATGGGCGGGATTCCAGAAGCTGAGATTGTTATGGTTCTGAAATCCCTGCAGGAAAAACGCAGATACTACCGCTTGCCTGATGGAGCCCTGCTACCGCTGGAGAGCGAGGAGCTTCAAGAAATCATTACCTTTATGAATGATGTAGGCATCCGTGAAGGTGAGATCAAAGGGGTGGAGTTTTCTCTGCCCGTTGTTCGTGGGTTACATTTGACCTCCACGGATGCTAAGAGTGACTCCATTAAGCTGGGCAGATCCTTTAAAAGGTTACTTGCGAACATGCGGAATCCGGAGAATCTTGATTTCCCTATACCTGACAGTCTGGTTCCTGTGCTAAGGGATTATCAACAGTATGGGTTTCAGTGGCTGAAGACGTTGGCCCATTACCGTTTTGGTGGTATTTTGGCGGATGATATGGGGTTAGGCAAAACGCTGCAAAGTATCGCTTTTCTACTGTCAGAACTTCCAGAGATCCGCCAGAATGGGCTGCCTGCCCTAATTGTCGCTCCTGCGTCTCTCACTTATAACTGGCTTAATGAGCTTAAAAAATTCACGCCAGAGATCAAAGCTGTCATTGCAGACGGTAGTCTAATTGAGCGCGGGCGGATTTTAAAAAATACAGCAAAAGCTGATGTAATCATCACCTCTTATCCGTTGCTCCGCAGAGATGTTCAGTTGTATGCCAAAAAGTCTTTTCATACCCTGATTCTCGATGAAGCACAAACTATAAAAAACCATACTACACAGACAGCCCAAGCTGTAATGGCGCTTCAAGCCCGGCACCGTTTTGCACTTACGGGTACTCCTGTGGAGAATGCGTTGGAAGATTTATGGTCCATTTTCGGCACCGTGTTCCCTGGGTTATTTCCAGGCAAAAAAGCTTTTCACGATTTACCAAGAGAAACGGTTGCGAAGCGGGCGCGTCCCTTTTTGCTGCGGCGCTTAAAGAGTGATGTGTTAAAGGAACTTCCGGACAAAATTGAGTCCGTACAAGCATGTGAACTGCTGCCGGAGCAAAAAAAGTTATATGTAGCTTATCTTGCCCGTTTGAAAAAAGAGGCGCTTAAGCATTTGACCCAAGATAGTTTCGGCAATAATAATCGGATCAAAGTTCTGGCGGGACTAACTCGTCTGCGCCAGTTGTGCTGCCACCCTGCTCTTTTTGTCGATGGATATGAAGGAAGCTCTGCTAAATTCGAGCAGCTGCTCGAAATCATAGAAGAATGTCGCAGTTCGGGTAAACGTATGTTAGTATTCTCACAATTCACAGAGATGCTGGGCCTGATTGGGCGTGAACTAGGATATCAGGGCATTCCATACTTTTATTTAGATGGTCAAACGCCTGTTTCTCAACGAGTAGATTTATGTAATAAATTTAATGAAGGAGAGCGGGATATTTTCTTAATCTCCTTAAAGGCCGGCGGGACCGGGCTCAACTTAACTGGGGCAGATACTGTAATCCTTTACGATTTATGGTGGAACCCTGCCGTCGAGCAGCAAGCAGCAGATCGGGCTCACCGGATCGGACAGAAAAATGTAGTACAAGTAATTCGTCTCGTCACCCAAGGCACCGTAGAGGACAAGATGTATGAGCTGCAGCAGAAGAAAAAGAACTTGATCGATGAGGTCATCCAGCCAGGTCAAGAAAGCTTGTCTACCCTCACAGAGCAAGACATCCGGGAGATTCTGATGATCTAAATAACAATGTTTGAGAAAAAATCAGGGATATCCCACAGCCTCTATGACTATCGGGATATCCCTTTTCTTCAGATTATGCAATTGTAACTCCTGCACTAGCGTAGCCAGCAACAGTAGTTGCAACGTCAATGCCAGCCGTGACCGTCGAAGTGAAGACCAACAACAAGCGTTCTCCCACAGTTACAGGAATGCTTAAGCCTGTGGTATTACCACTGCTAATAGTTCCAAGAGCAATTAATCCTGTAAGCGGAGGACTTAACGTAACTAAAGCCCCAGGTACTGCTGTGAAGGTATTGTTAGGTGTAGTAGATCTGTATAATTGAGCCGTGATTGTTACCGTAGAACCCACCAAACTAACGGAAGATGTCGCACTGAAATAGGCTGCCATAGACGTAAGCGTTCCTGTTCTAGGAACCGAGAACGCAAAGTTCAGCAAGGTTCCAGCCGCTCCAGTAAGATCTATAGTACCGCCTGTAATACTGATATTGGTCGCACTGCTACCAAAACCAACTGCACTTGAAGTATTCAAAAGACCCCCTAATACAGTGGTCATAGCAACTGGAAGTCCAGAAGAATATGGAATGATTGCGCCTGCGCCAGCAGTTCCTGTTGCTCCTGTGGCTCCAGCAGTTCCTGTTGCTCCTGTGGCTCCAGCAGTTCCTGTTGCTCCAGTTACGCCAGCAGTTCCTGTTGCTCCTGTGGCTCCAGCAGTTCCTGTTGCTCCTGTGGCTCCCGCAGTTCCTGTTGCTCCAGTTACGCCAGCAGTTCCTGTTGCTCCTGTGGCTCCAGCAGTTCCTGTCGCTCCTGTGGCTCCCGTTGCTCCAGCAGCTCCTGTCGCTCCCGTGGCTCCAGCACCTGTGGCTCCGGTTACGCCAGTACCTCCTGTCGCTCCCGTTGCACCAACGCTTCCTGTAGCTCCAGTAGCTCCAGTAGCACCTGTAATTCCTATATATTCTCCATATAATTCAGAGTAGACAAGGCGATGAGCAGTCACTAATTGACCTGTGCTGCTCTTCCCCCAAACTGAAATTTGAATGGGATCATCAATCGTAATAGGTGTTGTGAATAGAAATTCAAATGAATCAAAGTTTGCATAATAATCCCTATTAACCACTTGATTAGGAGCTAAATTAACCTGTTCACTTACATATAAAGTTCTTGTCCCATTCATATAATAGCCTTCGACTTGAACCGTTGACGGAGTATCATCACTCTGATTGACAATTTTAAGAGTAACAAGCTGAGTAGGTCTTACACCGCCTACCAGATTATTTTCTATAGGACCAGTAGATAGTTGACTCAATTTTCAACACCTCATTTTTTATGAATTTTAAAATACGCTTATTATTTGAATTGCGAAAATCAAACCAACCGAACAAAATCCTCCTCAATAGTTCTGTATAAAATATGATTCTATCTATAATCATTCCTCCCACCTACTCTAGGTTGATAATCTATGATCCTATAAAATTAGTTCATAATTTTTGGCTCTTTATAGTATTATTCTTATTTCGAATTAAGGTGTGGACATCCATTTAAAAACTACTGTTACACATATTTGATACATTATAGCAATCTGAAAATCCGTAATGGATTAATAGAAGAAGAACCTAATAAGCATCGCTCTAGTCAACTTATAACATATCGCCAACAAAACAGGGGATAACCCGAAAGCCATACTTACGGCTACCGAATTACCCCTGTTGTAAATACTGAACTCGAAGATAAACTTAAGTTAATTCATGAACAGACCAGACGATACCTGCTGAGTTCGCGCCACCCAAATTCAAAGGAACCGTCAAACCATTTGCCACATAGAACAAGCCAATCACATCACCTGCGGTTAATGCAAATTCTCCAGCCAGCGTCACAGTACCACTTCCCAAAATTGCTCTCAAATCTAATATAAGTGCAACATTCACATCAAGTACTGGGAACAAGCCACTTACCAGATTTGTTGCAGTAGGAGAAGTTCTCTGAACTACGAAAGCCGGATTAATTCCAGTACCAAGACTGACAGTGAGTGAGGCAGTTGTGGAGTAATTGATAGTCGCTTCAATCGAATATCTACCAGTTGTCGGAATAGTATAATTTCCCCCAACTTCGTCGAAGGACGGGCTATCATAAAAAGGTGTTGTCACAGTCCAGCCAGTTAATTGGGTAGATGTGGAAATTGCCAATGAGGGCTTAAAAGCAGAAAAACCTTCTTGTTGAATGTTCGGACCTGTAGCTCCAGTTACTCCGGTTACACCTGTTGCACCAGTAAGCCCAGTTGCTCCGGTTACACCAGATACTCCTGTCGCTCCTGTTGCCCCAGCTACTCCCGTTGCTCCGGTTATACCAGCTACTCCTGTCGCTCCTGTCGCCCCAGCTACTCCCGTTGCTCCAGTTGCTCCAGCTACTCCCGTTGCTCCGGTCACTCCAGCTTCACCCGTTGCTCCGGTGGCTCCTGTTGCTCCTGTTGCTCCTGTTTCACCCGTTGCTCCGGTTGCTCCAGCTACTCCCGTTGCTCCAGTCGCTCCAGCTTCACCCGTTGCTCCGGTTGCCCCAGCTACTCCCGTTGCTCCAGTCGCTCCAGCTTCACCCGTTGCTCCGGTTACACCAGCTACTCCTGTTGCTCCGGTTGCACCCGTTGCTCCTGTTGCTCCCGTTACTCCATCCGCTCCGGTTGCACCCGTTGTACCAGTTACTCCGTCTGCACCAGTCGCCCCAGTTGCTCCAGTTACTCCTTCTGCACCATCCGCTCCTGTTGCACCAGTCGCTCCAGTTGCTCCAGTTACTCCGTCTGCACCAGTCGCTCCAGTCTCCCCTGCTCCAGTTGCTCCCGTTGCACCAGTCGCACCAGTCACTCCATCTGCTCCTGTTGCCCCAGTCTCTCCTGCTCCGGTCGCCCCGGTTGCTCCGTCGGCTCCCGTTGCACCAGTCACTCCATCTGCACCTGTTGCACCTGTCTCTCCTGCTCCGGTCGCTCCCGTTGCTCCATCGGCTCCCGTTGCTCCTGTTGCACCTGTAGCTCCATCTGCTCCTGTTGCACCTGTCTCTCCTGCTCCAGTCGCTCCCGTTGCTCCGTCTGCTCCCGTTGCTCCTGTTGCACCTGTAGCTCCATCTGCTCCTGTTGCCCCAGTCTCTCCTGCTCCGGTCGCCCCGGTTGCTCCGTCTGCTCCCGTTGCACCAGTCGCCCCAGTTACTCCGTCTGCTCCTGTAGCTCCATCGGCTCCTGTTGCCCCTGTCTCTCCTGCTCCTGTAGCACCCGTTGCTCCGTCTGCTCCCGTTGCACCAGTCGCCCCAGTCACTCCATCTGCACCTGTTGCACCTGTCTCTCCTGCTCCGGTCGCTCCAGTTACTCCATCCGCTCCGGTTGCACCAGTTGCACCTGTAGCTCCATCGGCACCTGTTGCCCCAGTCTCTCCTGCCCCAGTCACTCCAGTGGCTCCATCCGCTCCAGTCACCCCGGTTGCACCAGTCACTCCATCTGCCCCTGTTGCACCTGTCGCCCCAGTCTCTCCTGCTCCGGTAGCACCCGTTGCTCCATCGGCTCCGGTCGCTCCTGTTGCACCAGTCGCACCGGTCGCGCCAGTTATCCCTTGCGTTACACCAAGCAATTCTGCATGTACAAGTCGATGGGCAGTCACAATCTGGCCAACGCTATTTTTTCCCCATACTGAGATTTGAATCGGATCATCTACCAGACTTGTAGTTGTAAAAATAAATTCGAACGCATCAAAATCGCCATAATAATCACGTGTTATAACTTCATTAGGTGCTACATTTATCAGCTCGCTTACATATAAAGTTCTTGTCCCATCCATATAGTATCCTTGAACAAGAGCCATTGATGAATCAATGTCACTTCGGTTATCAATTTTGACAGTAACATGCTGAGTAGGTCTTACACCCCCTACCATACTATTGTCTATCGGTCCGGTAGATAAATAACTCAATTTCTCATCACTCCTTTAACGTTAACTGTGTCACAAAAATAATTATTAAATTAATACTGCCTGCTTCTCCCACGCAACTATGCGATGAGGATCTACCAATGCCCCCGAGTTCTGTTTTCCCCAGACTGAAATCCCAACCTCTGCTTCAACTGCTTCTACTGTTGTAAATACAAATTCAAATGCGTCCAAGTCGGCAAAATAGTTCTTAGTTAAAACTTGATTAGGTGCTAGATTTACTGTTTCATTCACATACATCGTTCTTGATCCGTTAAGAAGGAAACCTTGAATAACTAGATTATAAGGATTAAGAGAATCCCGATTAACTACTTTTACGGTTACCAGTTGCGACGGTCTGACCCCTAGGATCGGGCTGTTATCTATAGGTCCAGTAGAAAAAATAGCCATGTTTTATTCACTCCTCCCTTCCACTACAATTTGAAAGATTAGTGGCTCCGTATAGTAATATTCCTTGGCTTGAGTTAGCGTGTGGACTGTTGTGCAAAGGAACAGCTGGTCCTATAACAAGACAGCCTTCTTTTTCCAAATTTATAATCTACTAAACTGATAATCTAATAACAAAGAGCAACCAAGATTGTTAAGAAGCTAACACTATTGCTTTTTATGAAATATTGGGTATACTGGTAAAAATTAATTAAGCATCGATGAGCGGGAGAGTAGTTAACGAGATCTAGTCCTCAGCGAGCCGGGAGAGTGTAAGCCGGTACAGATTTCTTTAATGAAGCGCACCCGTGAGATGGACTTCTGAATCTTAGTAGGAAGTCCCGGCTGAAGGCCGTTATCCCGTAAGGTGGCTGAACAACTTGTTCAGCAACGAGAGTGGTACCGCGAGCGCTAAAGCCCTCGTCTCTTTTGAGACGAGGGCTTTTTTGTATTTTCAAAGGAGGGTATACCATGTTAAATCAAATCATCAAAGACGGAATCGAGCACAGTGTACACCGTGTATTCAATACTTTAGGAGCTGACTATCCAGAGGACATTGCCATTCTGATCGAACAGCCAGCAAATCTAGAACATGGTGATTATTCATGTAATATCGCTATGCAGCTAGCCAAAACTCTACGTAAATCCCCAATGGTCATAGCAGAATTAGTGAAAGCAGAACTTCAATTCAAAGGGCGTTTCGCCGGTCTATTGCAAAAAGTTGAAGTCGCTGCTCCCGGATTTATCAATTTGTATATGAATTGGCAAAGCTGGGCTGAACATTCCTTTGAACTGCCTGCCAGCACTGGGGAAAAAGTCATCATCGAGCACACTTCTATCAACCCCAACAAAGCCGCTCATGTAGGTCATCTAAGAAACGCCTGTATTGGCGATACTCTAGTCAGAATTATGAAAAGAACTGGGTATAACGTAGAGGTCCATAACTACATTGATGATCTCGGCAATCAGCTGGCGGATACAGTTGTTGGATTATTAAATATACCTTTAGAAGGGGAACATCAACGTTTCGGTGATTTTTGCTGGGATCTTTATGCCAAAGTGAACAAAGAATATGCGCTGAACCCTGAGATGACACACAAGCGCACAGATATACTGCACTCCCTTGAACAAGGTGGCGGCAATGAAGCCTGGCTGGGCAACCTTGTAGCTGAACGTATCGTTAGAGAGCATGTAGAGGAAATGAAACATTTTGGGATTTATTATGATTTGCTGGTATGGGAGAGCAGTATTTTAAAAGAGGGATTTTGGGCAGCCGCAGCTGAGCTACTGAAGCAGACAGCCGTTTTTGTACAAGAGACTGAAGGTAAACTCGCAGGCTGCTGGGTGCTGAAGCAAGGAACAGAGGCTAACATTGGAGCGGATTCAGAGGAGCATCATCTCGATAAGGTGCTGGTGCGTTCGAATGGGATTTTAACGTATACAGCCAAAGATATTGCCTATCATCTCTGGAAATTTGGTCTTTTAACCAAAGATTTCTCCTATAGCGAATTCTCGTCCGGTTTATGGACAACAGGATTAACTGGAACCCAAGAGTCTTATGGGCAGGCGGACAGAGTCATCAATGTGATTGATTACAGACAGGAATATCCACAACAGATGGTTAAGCAAGCCTTAGGGGCACTAGGTTATAACGAGCAAGCAGACAAACTCCATCATGTGAGTTATGGTGTTGTATCTCTTAGTCCCGCCTCGGCTGCCGAGCTGGGTATAGATATTTCAGAAGGCAAATCTTCTTATGCTATGTCCGGACGACAGGGAATCGGGATTAAGGTAAGCGATCTGGTGGAACTCATGGAACAGAACATCGAACACTCACGTTCCGATAAAGACGGCCTCTCCAGCCGAATGATTGCCACTGCTGCGATTCGCTACTATCTGCTACGGTTTAATTTAGGAACGGAAATCGTGTTTGATTTCAAACAGGCTACCGAAATATCCGGCAATACCGGAGTTTATCTGATGTATACTTTTGCGCGTGCGACAAGCGTTTTGAGTAAAGCTACGATCCCAATCCTTACAGCTGCCGCACAGCTTCAGTTCCCTTCCAAGTTGGAAAAAGCAGAGCTTGCGCTGCTAAGACAGCTAAGCCTCTGGCCGGAGATATTACATTCAGCAAGTATAGAGTTAACGCCAAATACGCTCTGCACTTACGCCCATACCCTAGCTACCCTGTTCAACAACTTCTATTCTGTATGTCCAATTCTAAAAGGCGATTCAGCCACGATCGAATTCCGCCTCTGGCTCACTTCAAGATTCAAGGACATCTTGGGAGATGTGCTCGAAGTGCTTGGGTTACCGACACCGAGCCGAATGTAAAAAACACAAAAAAAGGGCAATCTCCGCGCTTAACGCGGAGATTGCCCTTCTATATATAATGTTACTTATAAATCTCTATCACATTTCCAGCTTCCGTGCTGAGACGGTCAAAGTCCGCACGCTTGATGCGAACACCACCGCTACGATAGCGGTTAGGTGTACCTTCTGTTTGCACTTCCGTACCGTTGATAGTAATTCGACTGATCTCACGACCTGTAAGATGATAGATAAAATCTACCTTAGTGCCTGCATATTCAAAGCTAAAGTGCATTCCATCCAGCGATTCCGGCAGAATCGGGTCAACAATTAAGTCTCCACCTTCCGTACGGATCCCCAGTGCATTCGAGATTAACTGGTTCATATAGATCCCAGGACCGCTGGAATAGATTCTCCAGCCACCTTTAACAGCTACGTCACCATTGCGCAGTTTATCGAAATTCTCCTGTGCCTCATAACGGGTGTTAAATTTACCATCCGAGCTACTGAAATAGGAGTTAGCTTGACGTAGTTCAGCGTTTGGCACCACATCGCGGATTCCGATCGGATTAATCGCTGCCAGACCCTTCCAGACCTGATCGGTTTTACCGAGCTTGGCCATAGCCTCTACATAACGGATATGTGCATGCACATACTGAAGTCCAATTTCCCGGCCAAAGTTAGCCGCTTGCTCCGCACGTTTGAAATGAGTGCTGACCCCGCCAACATATTGAGCTGGACGATTCATCAGACGTACACCGTCAGGGCAGAATAGTTTATCCTGAATGACATCATAGTGTGCTTCGGCCTGTTCCGGAGTAAGCAGCTCACTGATCATACTGCGCGTCATTGGCAGCAGACGGTACTGGATACCTGTTTCTGTGTCACTTGGGTGCACCATAAGCTTAATCTGCTCAGGGTCCTCCATATACAGGAAGCCAGGAATCACTTCGGATTGAAGCATATGAGTATGGAAATCCTTACGGATTCCTTCCACCATCGCCTTCAGTTCCTCTGCCTCAGCTTGATCAACTGAACGAAGTACCTCTGAGAACTGATTAAGTGTCTGATAGGTAAGCGCCACTGTCCAGCTGCTAACCATATACTGCTTCAGCTGTGGATTTGCAGGCTGGAGTGTATCATCCCAGTCTCCATCACCGTAAGAAGACAGATGTGTGTCATGCAGGAAATGATCCTTAATATAAGCAATTTCCTTCCGCGCATGATCCAGCAACGTCGCTTTTTCTTCTGTAAAGTCAAAGCTGTGCTTACGGGTATACGGCACTGTTGCTCCCAAGATGCTGTAATCCTGAGTTACTGCCAAGTAGTCTCCAAGCACCTTAAGCGGCCACACAATAATATCTCCATGGCTCTCTTCTTGTTGTATCTTCGTGTATTTATCAAACATGAACCATTGTGGCCAGTTGCCATCATCTTCATATTGATGACTATACAGCGTCAGCAAAATTTCACGAACCTGTTCGTATTTTTGCGTAGCCATGAAATATTCCACAGGTCCCTGACATACATCCCGTGTTCCCCAAGCAGCGCCACCATATTGCTCTAAACCATGTGGAACCGAATAGTGAACCAGCATGTTATGTGTGTACCACCAAGTCAGAGCGTTAACCTTAAACAGTTCACCTTCTGTTCCGTCCCCAAGCGTCAGGCGGAATCCATTCATCACACCAGCATAAAACGCGCGATAAGCAGAAATCTCTTCCTCAGCTGAACGATTTCTTGGAGCAAGTGACTTACCATCCAGAAGGCCTTGAATATTCAAGGTCCATTCACTGCTGGCAGACAGCTCCAGTACTGCTAACGGTGCTTCAGTTGGTTGAACAGGAGAGACAAGTCTACCTTCATCCTGCAGAGTTAACTCCGCACCCTGTACCTGTAATTTATACTGTAAGTCAGGATATTCACCAGCACTTAGTGCGCTTCTGTCAGCCGAGAAGATTACTGCTCCACCTTCTTGCTTAGCTTGATATGGAAGCTCGTATTCGTTAACGTTCATGGTGATTTGATTAGTGACTAAATAACGATAAGCTCGTCCGCTTTCCGAACGCACATTCAGGAATATCTCTGGCGAATCTTCGGTGGTGTAGTTCGTAATAATGAAGCATTCACCATCTGTTCTGTAATACCAACGAGCATAGTTGAAGCCAACCTCAAATAGAGAAGGCATGGTCAGCAAACGATATTCACCGTTCCACTCTACATAAATGCGTTGTCCTGAAGCTTTTGGAATGTTAAGCGCATTTCTTGGATTGGACATTAGCTTGTTAAAATTGGTATTTCCAATTACCACCTGGGAGTTAAAGATCCCGTACATATAAGAAGTTGTTGTGATGACCTTATCATTAAGTCGAGCGTTATCCCCACTCATCAGGATATGACCGTGTGGCCGTTCTACGCGCATTTCTTTCTCTTTTAATACTACGTGCTCATAATTCTCCGTGAAAAAGGAAAGTAGTGTGTCTCCTTCTCTCTCCTCCTGATAACGAACCGGAAACAAGACCTCGATCTCTTTCTCTGTCAGCGAATCTGCAGCCAGCGGTGCTCCCAGCTCCTTCGAGAAGAAAGAACGTTCAAGTGCTGCTTCAGCTTCTAAAGGTAAATCTTTAACAGCGTCCCAAGCCGCAGCAATATCATTAGCAAATTCTAGCGCAGTGATCGCTTCTGGATGATCTTGCTTAAACAATCCGTAGAACACAAACCGTGTTTCCCCGCTCAGCTTCACCCGTTCCGATTGCAGCGCAGTATATGCGAATTCATATTGATAGATTTCATTACTTAATTGCTCACGACCCAAGCTCTCTGGTTGGTTGGTTTCTTTATAGGACAGTCCAAAGAATTGAAAACCATCTGTTGAGAAGCTCGTTGCCTTGGTAAGTGAACCCTGTTGCAGATATGGGAATTTCCCGCCCTGTGGCTGATTCTGTCTAGAGCAAACAACGTACCCTTTGGATTGATCCTCAAATACCGCATGATCGATATACTGTGACAAGTAAGCTTCATTACTGCGGACAGCGGCGATATCAGCAATCCCTACATCCTGTCCGTACACGAGATCTACCTCTGCATTTTGTCCAGTAAGCTTCACATCCCAGAACCAAGCTCCTCCTGCAGTAGGGGTGAAAATAACTTGATATTCTATATTTTCCGCAGTACCTTCCCAAACCAAACGGTTTCCAGCCTTACGTACAGTGCTTGAAGAATGAATGCCAAGCAAAGGAATGGCTTGAATGTTTCCATCATTGTGCACTCGCAAATATAGATTGGATAATGAGCCGTCCACAATGCTTGGCAGCAATTGATTGATCATTGTCCGTTCGTAAAGGACTTGGAACAAGTCCCCGCTGTTTGTAAAAGTGAAGGATAGATCCCCGGCGTTTAAACGGATGTTAGTATTCAAATTAGTAGTCATATTTTACACTTCCTCCATTACGGCGTTACTGCCGTATATATTCTACTTATGCTAATGTTAAGCAAAAATCCCGTTCTTTAACCTCATTGCTGTTCGAACCGACGAATAATTTAAATCGTCCCGGATCACTGCTAAAGCTTAGATCGCTATGATAATAACGAAGCTGCTGTTCGGTAAGGGTAAAGGTCACTTCACGACTTTCCCCTGGTGAGAGGTTGATTTTGGCAAAATCCTTCAGTTCCTTCATTGGTCTGACGACCTCTCCGGAAATGTCTCGGATATACAGCTGCACTACCTCTTCCCCATCTACTTCTCCAGTATTGGTCACCGTAACGGTTATTTCAATAGGCTGATTTTCAGTCATGATTTCACCGGACAGAATTGGTTCACTATAGCTAAATGTCGTATAGCTTAGTCCAAAACCAAATGGCAAAAGCGGCTCATTAGGAATATCCAGATATTGCGAGACATAACGTTTGTCGGCACCCGGAGCATGAAGTGGGCGTCCAGTGTTGAAATGATTGTAATAGACTGGAATCTGCCCAACGGATACCGGGAAAGACATCGTTAATCTTCCTGAAGGATTCTCATCTCCATAAAGTAGGCTGGCAATTGCCGCTCCGCCTTCACTGCCTGGGAACCAGGCTTCCAGAATAGCATCTGCATGCTCGTACACACCGGCCAAGTCTAGTGGACGTCCATTAAACAACACCACCACGATAGGCTTATTCAGCTGTTTCAGACGTTGTAAAAGCTCAAGCTGCGCTTCCGGCAAACGGATATCTGAACGGCTGCCCGCTTCTCCACTCATCTCTGAATGTTCACCAAGCGCCAGTACAATCACATCAGCTTGCTTAGCAGCCGCTTCCGCCTCCAGCCACTGTTCCTCTGTAAAGCTATCGACTCCAGAACCTTCTGCAACAGTAATCTTACCCGCACCTGCGCGAGCTTGAAGTGCCGGTGCAAGACGGCTTGCCTCTTCCGTTGAACCCAACCAGGACCACGGTCCAAGAATATCTCCGCTAGTAGCAAACGGTCCAATTAGCGCAATCCGTTGCTCTGCAGCGAGCGGCAGAACCTGATCATTCTTGAGCAGTACGCAGGATTTAACCGCCAACTCACGCGCCGCATTTCGATGATCTTCACAGAAGATTACCTCACGCTCTTTCTCGACGTCAGCTCCGCGGAACGGATGCTCGAACAAGCCCAATCTTTGCTTCAATTTCAAAATACGAAGCACAGCTTCATCAATAATCTTCTCATCTACTTGCCCATCTGCAACAAGCGCCGGAAGCTGATGAATGTAACAAGCCGTCATCATCTCGATGTCTACACCAGCTTTGATGGCTTTAAGTGCTGCCTCAGCCTCATCCTCGGCGACACCATGTGGGATCAGTTCCTTCACTGCACCCCAATCCGAAATCAATACGCCATCAAATCCCCATTCTTCACGAAGCAGCTGGCGAAGGAGTTTGACATTGCCGCTTATCGGAATCCCATCAATCGTATTAAATGAAGTCATGACCATTTCTGCACCTTCATCCAGTGCTGCACGATAGGCCGGCAGATAATATTCACGCAGCTGCCGTTCCGATAAATCCACCGTATTATAATCGCGGCCGCCTTCGGATAGACCATAGGCAGCAAAGTGCTTAATACAAGCCGCCAGACGATCTACATCACCAGTCAAGTCACTTCCTTGAAATCCGCGCACAAACGCACGGGCAAACCTACCATTCAAATATGGATCTTCTCCTGTAGACTCCATTACTCTTCCCCAACGCGGGTCCCGTACAAGATCCGCCATTGGCGCATAAGTAACGTGCACACCGGAGACTGCCGCTTCTTTTGCCGCAATCTCGGCGCTCAGCTCTGCGCGATCCATATCCCAAGAGCAGCCAATTGCCAGCGGGACCGGAAAAATCGTCTTGAAGCCATGCACAATATCCGCCATCATCAGCAAGGGAATGCCCAATCTATTTTTGCGTAAATGGGCTTCCTGAACCGCAATGACTTGCGCTGCACCTGATAGACCAAGTACAGAGCCGCTGCTCTCGATCATGTGGTCCGTAATTCCCATGGATGCCATAGGGCCAGTGATTTGTCCTCCATCCTCTGCCCCTTCATAGAAATTAGCGGCTAGCTGCTGCAATTGTGCAATCTTTTCTTCAAGCGTCATCTGGTTCAACAAGGTAGTCAGTTGCTGCTCATTCATTTCAAATCCTCCATTGTTCAATTCTGCCGATGCCTATGAATGGAAAAACCCGTGTGCAAGAATTGCACGCGGGTCCTGTAGGTTCATTCCTACATGCATAGGGCGAAAGCTATTTTTTTAGATTGTTTAGTTCATCTAGAACCGGCTGAACGAGGGATTGTTTGCTCTTAACCCATTCTTTCCAGTTCGTCTCTAGATCGCCTGGTTTCAAAATCAGGTTAGTGTATTCTGTAGCATAGTCAAAGGAAGCCTGATTTTTAGCCTTGGAATCATACAACTGGTAATCCCAGTCATATTCAGCCGTTGCTTTGTCTTTTAAAGCAAGCTCAGCTTTTTCTTTGAACAGTTCTACAGAACGATCGCGATATTCTTTTTTGATCGCAGGGTTCACGATACTAAAGTCATCCGCCAAGACATACAGTCCTTCAAAACGGTTCGGATATTTCTTATCCAATGTTGTTCCTTCAGGGAGTAAGCTGATTAATTCGCCATTTTCGCCTTTTTTCCAATCTGTTCCTTCAAAGCCCAAGTTAACGGTCAATTGACCTTCTTTACTTGTTGTATATTCCATGAAGTCCATAATCCGTTCAAATTTCTCTTTGCTAATATCTGGCGAGAAGATTACAGCAGACCAGAAGTTAACTTGATCGAGGTTACGATATTTACCGTCATCGCCAAGTACAATAGCTGTGTGCACTAGGTCATCACTATTTACACCTAGGTTATCTTTCATTTTAACGTCCATGTCTTTTCTGTAAGAAGCCAAACCACCTAGACTCGTAATACCGGAAACACCGTTAACTGTGAACTTTTGGCCAGATTCGCCATTTTTCCAAGTATAAAACTCAGGGTGCAGCAGTCCTTCTTTATAAGTAGTTTGAAGTTCTTTCAGTGCCGCTAACGTCTCATCGTTGGCTGGACCCCATTGGTATTTGCCATCTGCATCTTTATAGAATGCTGACTCTACTCTGGAGTGCACGCTATTAGCCATTACAATATTAGTCAAAGCATCGTTGATGTCATAAGAAATAGGAATGAGTTTATCTCCTACCTTGCCAGGGTCTTTCTCTTTAAGCAATCTAGCAAATTCCATCAGTTCTGTAGTAGTGTAGGCATCTTTCAATTCAAAACCAACGGCTTTAGCCCAGTCAGAACGCAGAGCAATTACTCCGATTTGGTTAATGAGCGGATCTGCCGGCTTGTTCTCAAAGTATACCGGTCTTGGCAGAACATAAGTGCCACCTACCGCTTTCTCCAATTCATCGCCAAGTCCTGTCAGCTTATAAGCGGCTGCCACATTCGGCCAACGTTCTTTCCAGTCATCTGGCAGCTTGTACAGCAGCCCTTGATCAATGTAATTAAGAGCATCACCGTGAACATAGTTCCAGCTTGCTACGTCAGGAAGATCACCGGAGTTAATCCACAGGCGCAGCTTCTCAGCCCATGAATCCCATTCAATATAGTTGTAATCCCATTTAATATTGAACTTATCCGTAAAATATTTATGATACACGTTATCAAAATCAGATTCTGTTGTCTTAATGGTGCTGGCTAACGAAATCTTCAACTCATCTTTATATCCATCTGTTGGATTGCCTGAATTTCCGCTATTAGCATTATTGTCTGAGCTTGAGCATGCTGCCAACATGATTGGAGTAAGACATAAAACACCGGCAAGGATTGACTTTACAGATTTTCTTTTTAAAATATTCATTTTGTCCTCCTTAAATTGTGTGACTGACCCTCTTTTATATGGATAAATCATAAACCACTAGGTCTTGATAGCCCCTGTAAGTACCCCTTTGGCAAAGTGCTTTTGGAGCATTGGGAAGAAACACATAATAGGAACCATGGTAACGAATACTGCCGCCATTTTCATACCCATAGAGAATGATTGCTTACCCACTGCGTCAACACTCGTGGCATTCGATGCATTCACTTGGGCTTCCATAATGATAGATCGCAACACGTTCTGCAGTGGCATCTGATCCGCTTTCCGCAGGAAGATCATGGCGTCATACCATCCATTCCAGAAGGCTACTCCGTAGAACAATGTGATGGTAGCTACGATTGGAGCAGATAATGGCAAGACTACAGAGAACAGGATTCTCCATTCCCCAGCACCATCAAGTCGCGCAGATTCCATCAGGGACTCAGGCAGACTGCTAAAATAGTTCGACATCAGAATCAGGTTAAACGCACTGAAGCTTCCAGCCAGAATAACTGACCAAAGGTTACCTGTCAGATGCAGATCCTTCATCACCAGATACAAAGGTACAATCCCGCCATTAAAAATCATTGTGAACAGGACAAGCATAAAAATCAGCTTTTTACCCGGGAATTTATTGCGGCTAAGGCCGTAAGCCATACTTGTCGTTAAGAACAAGCTAAGCGGGAGTCCTAAGATTAAGATCTTAAAGGTATTCCAATACCCTGTCCCGATCCGCCCATCAGCAAAGAGTGCCCGATAGGATTCCAGTGTTGGGTTCTTCGGAAATAACATCATAGGGTTATCAGCGTATTCTTTTTGCGTAGAAAAAGAAATCATAATGACATTCCAGAATGGAATAAGAATGGCCAAAGCGCCCACACTCAGAATTACGAAAATCACATAATCCATAGCGGTCATTTTTTTATGGTCTTGCATAATTGTCAGCTTTTTTTTACTCATACATTTGCACTCCTTTCTTACCGGAATAAACCGTCTCCGCCCATAAGTTTGGCAGCTCTATCTGCCAGAATCAGCAGAATCATATTAACAAGTGAACGGAACAAACTGACTGCAGTGGAGAATGAAAAGTCTGTTGAAGACTGGAACGTGATTCGGTAGATATACACATCTAGTACTTCCGAGACGTTTTTCGTTGCAGCGTTGCTCAAGTTAAAGATTTGGTCAAATCCAGATGACATCAGGCCACCGACAGAAAGGATAAACATAATCGTAATCGTCGGAAGAATGTTAGGCAGAGTAATGCGGAACATTTGCTGCAAGCGTGTAGCACCATCAATCTGTGCGGATTCATATTGGTCTGTATCAATACCAGAGATAGCGGCCATAAAGATAATGGCTCCCCAACCTGCTGATTTCCAGATATCCGTAAGATACAACATCGGAACGAACATTTTTTCAGAACCCAGGAAGTTAATGCCTGTCCCGCCAAACATTTGAATGAGGCTGTTAACCAGACCATCATAGGAAAGCACATTGATAACAACCCCGGATACTACGATCCATGACAGGAAGTTCGGAAATGTAAACACCGTCTGTAAAGCTTTTTTGTAACGATTCATGCGTAGTTCATTCAGCAGCAATGCCAATATGATTGGAAAAGGGAACTGAATAATCAGCTTACCGATGTTAATGGTTAACGTTCTCCATACGGCGTCAATAAAAGCTGGGTCACGGAACACATAGGTGAAATTCTCGAATCCGCTCCATGGGCTGCCCCAAATTCCTAAATTCGCTTTAAAATCTTTAAAAGCCAAAGATAGACCACCCATCGGCAGATAAGCGAATAGGAAAAGCCACACTAGTCCAGGAAGCACCAGAGTATAGACCATTCTGTTCTTCCAGACTTCTCTTAGGAACAGTTGGAATCTGCTGTCGTTCATTTTTTTAGCCGGTATTGCAACTTCGGATTTCAATTTGCATCTCCTCACTCTGCTTATGTCTTTTAGTTGTACAAGAAATCAAAGGTTGTCTTCAGATGCTCCTCCCAGAATCGCCATTCATGAGTTCCATGGGTCTCAACATACTGAAATTCATAAGGGGTCGTCTCTAGGTAAGCTGCGAATTCCCGATTCATCTCCACAAACGGATCTTCCGAACCACAGCAAGTCAGAATCGAAGGCAGGTTACGTTTATCGTCGACCAATTTAGCGGCTAAAGCGTACAGATCCTGATCCGGCTTAATTTGTAAGCGTTTTCCAAAAGTACCCGCCATCTCCCTCGCCATGTCCTTGGACATTTGCGGATCGTTTAATCGTTTCTGAAGATCGGTAACTCCTGATAACGAAACCACTTTGCTGTAACGCTCGGGATAGGTAAGTCCACATTTCAGAGCGCCATACCCGCCCATCGATAAACCAGCGATATACGTCTTCTGCGGATTATCATCCAACCTCATCATTCGGCCACAAAGCTCGGGAAGCTCATGGGTCACATAGTGGAAGTAATCCAGTCCGTACTCCATGTCTGTATAATAGCTCCTGTTTACTTGGGGCATTATGACTGTACAACCATATTGACTTGCATACTGCTCAATAGTAGTCATCCTGTGCCAAGTACTGGCGTTATCACCAGCACCATGCAGCAGGTAGAGCGTTCCTCCAGACATGTTGCCTGAATCGACGGGGGAGATAATACTGATGGTCGTTGTCATTCTCAAGGTAGGAGAGCCTGTCTCAACTGTTAATAATGCCATGAGTTATCTCCTTTTCGTTCTTATTCATTTGTTTATTTTCTTGCAAGATCCCCGCTTAACCAGTACGGATTCGAATACCATATGTTTGTTTTGCGAATCACCTGTGATCAGGTCAAACAAAATTTCAACACTGGCCTTCGCCATATCCACTCCGGGTTGGCTGATCGTATCCAGAGATGGATGATAATATTCTGCCATTTCAATCCCGTCGAATCCGATAATCGAAACATCATTTGGAATTGATAAGCCCAAGGACAATAACGCCTTAGCCGCCCCAATGGCAATCGTATCTGATGCAGCAAAAACAGCAGTGATATCTTTTTTCTTATTGAGCAGACGTTTGGTAGCTGTAAAGCCAGAGCTTGGACTATATTCACAGTCCTCTACCATTGAAGGGTCGTACTCAATTCCATGCTCCTCAAGCGCCTTGATATATCCCATAAGCCGCCGATTACCTGTTGTATTTTGCACCAGAGGAAATCTGGCCAAAAAACAGATATTGCGATGTCCTAATGAGATTAAATAGCTGACAGCCTTATAAGATTCCTGAAGATCATCAATGATCACGCTTGAAAAAACAGCAGGATCGACTTCTTTTGTAGTCGTAATGGTAGTCAGAACAAATGGAATTTTTAATTGTTTGAATTTATCTTCGGAGTGATCATACGTTCCGCCCATAAAAATTACGCCATATAGATTTTTTTCTTTTACAAGCTGTAGAGCGATATCGATCTCGTCTACTCCATCTTCTACATGCTGGATCATTAGCGGACATCCCCGCAGGTTCACCTGGCGTTCAACTTCTTTGATCATGTCGGCAAAAAACGGGTTTGAGATCCCTTTTACCATTAGCGCTATGGTATTGGATCGCGTTTTTTTCAAGTTGCTGGCATTACCGTTTGGAATATAGTTATGTTCTCTAACAACCGCCATTACTTTAGCTCTAGTTGTATCGCTTACAACACCGCTATTATTGATTACTCTGGAGACTGTGGCGATACCCACGCCTGATAGCCTTGCAATATCTTTGATATTCATATTTACCTTGCTCCACTCCTATGATGAGTCCCCCCTTCACCCGATGAAAATCAGGTTGTGGAAACGCATGAAATGATGGGAAACGTTTCCCACGACATCATTTTGAGTCCTTAGCGTGTTTTTTCCGCTTACTTCGTCCATTATGAACAGGTAATTTTTATAAGTCAACTAAAAACACAAAAAAATTGTGATTCATCACTTTTTATTTGGTTAAAATTACAATAAGCCTATAGTTACTCAATCTATAAATTAGAAATAAAAGGTATTTATATATCAAACAATAGTTTTTCTTGCTTTATTGACTTTGAAATAAGAATGGAATACCATCAATTTAGCGATTTTTATCGTTTTAACAGAAAACGTTTCCACTCATTTTTCTAGTTTTTCTTTTTGTCACTTCGCTATCCTAGCTAGGAATATCAAGAGAAAGAAGGACTCTTTTTATGTTGAACATGGCTCAATTCGCAGCTAAGGCTCGTGAACGAAACCTGAATATCTTCAATGTTCGTGTGCTTCAAAACGGAAACCTTGTGGGAAAACTGGATCTCACGGAGGATATTCGGCGCTTGCAGCATTCCGTCAGCAAGTCTTTTACTTCTATGGCAGTAGGTCTTGCCATTGATGAAGGGAAGCTGACACTGGAAACAACGCTTAAAGATGTTTTTCCGGAGTATGTCTCTCCTCTTAAACAAACACCTCCTTCCATGCAGCCCGGAGATATAACTTTGTTCGATTTACTGCGAATGAGTACAGGGCACGACTCCCCTCCATTTTGGGCTGAAGAGAGATTAGCCTTGAAGGATAAAAATTGGGTGCAGCATTATTTATCTCTGACTTTAGACAGAGCTCCCGGAGAGAAATTTACATACAGCAGCGGAGATACCATTATGATCTCTGCAATGGTGCAAGCCCGCGTCGGGCAAACCGTAAAGGATTATCTGGTACCTCGTTTGTTTGCACCTCTGGGTATAAACAATGTGGATTGGGAAATAACACCTCAAGGGATCACCCTTGGCTGTGCCGGACTTCAGATTAACACGGAAGAGTTAAGCCGGTTTGGACAGCTGCTTTTACAGCAAGGAAAGTGGCAGGGCCAGCAACTGATCCCCGCAGCATGGATCGATTTTGTTACACAAAAACAGATCGACAATGATGGAAACGGCGACTGGGGAGAAGGATACGGCTGCCAATTCTGGCTCTGCTCCCACGACGCTTACCGTGCCGATGGCGCTCATGGACAATTCTGTCTTGTGGTGCCGGACGCTCAAGCAGTCATTGCAATTAACAGCATGGAAGATAACATGCAGGGAATCCTGGACACCGTCTGGGAGGAAATCTGGCCGCTTCTTTAGGAGCGGTCTTTTTTATGGCTTAAGGTTAGCGTGCGCATAATGGGTAATTTACATTCTTCGGCGATTAGTACATAACACCGCCAAGTAACCAGCACTTGCTGTTGCTGAGGAGGCTCGCGGACTCAGATGACCTTATTTGCTCATTTATCGCCTTTTGAGATACGTTTCGGACTCCAGTGCAGCTATTCCTGAGAAAGCGGCTCTTTTGGGACACGTTTGGCACCAATAGCGACGATGGAGTCCGATAACATCGCAAATCCCACACTTTTCAGCATTTAAGGTCATCTGGGTCCGATAGCAGCTGGGTATGTGCAAATATGGTCTAGATGTTCGAAGTTTGATGTTCAACGATGATTAGTAGCTAAATACGCCCAAGCGTTCACACCAATCGATGCTCAAACCGTAAGTCCCCACCATCAAACTCGCCATGCAGTCAACAACAATAGATGCACAACACCAAGTAACCAGCATTACTCAGACCGAGGAGGCTCGCGGACTCAGATGACCTTATTTGCTCATTTATCGCCTTTTGAGCAACGTTTCGGACTCCAGTGCAGCTATTCCTGAGAAAGCGGCTCTTTTGGGGCACGTTTGGCATCAATAGCGACTATGGAGTCCGATAACATCGAAAATCCCGCACTTTTCAGCATTTAAGGTCATCTGGGTCCGATAGCAGCTGGGTATGTGCAAAATAAGTAACTCAACACACCAGTAACCAGCACTTGCTGAGACTGAGGAGGCTTGCGGACTCAGATGACGTTATTTACTCATTTAACACCTTTTGAGATACGTTTCGGACTCCACTGCAGCTATTCTTGAGAAAGTGGCTCATTCGGGGCACGTTTAGCACCAATAGCGACGATGGAGTCCGATAACATCGCAAATGTGGCACTTTTCAGCATTTAAGGTCATCTGGGTCCGATAGCTACTGCGTATGTGCAAATATGGTCTAGATGTTCGAAGTTTGATGTTCAACGATGATTAGTAGCTAAACACGCCCAAGCGTTCACACCAATCGATGCTCAAACCGTAAGTCCCCACCATCAAACTCGCCATGCAGTCAACAACAATAGATGCACAACACCAAGTAACCAGCATTACTCAGACCGAGGAGGCTCGCGGACTCAGATGACGTTATTTGCTCATTTATCGCCTTTTGAGATACGTTTCGGACTCCACTGCAGCTATTCTTGAGAAAGTGGCTCATTCGGGGCACGTTTGGCACCAATAGCGACGATGGAGTCCGATAACATCGCAAATTCCGCACTTTTCAGCATTTAAGGTCATCTGAGTCCGATAGCTGCTGCGTATGTACAAATGTGATCTAGTCGTTTGAAGTTTAATGTTCAACGATGACTCGAATTTCGACGTTTAGTTCAAGAAGGAAGACAAAGGTATCCCGTGTGTGACCTCGAACTAAAACTCGCGCACGCAAAAACAGCCTTCCCGAAGGAAGGCTGTTAATTGACGTCCCGGAAGGGATTCGAACCCCTGACCGTGCGCTTAGAAGGCGCATGCTCTATCCAGCTGAGCTACCGGGACATATAAGAAATAAATACTATGTATTGACGCAACGATATTTATTATACCTTATTCAGCGGATTTTTCAAGTCAAAACAACTTAGAAAAATAATAAAAGAGTTTTCGGTGCGGTTTTTTTACACGTCAGTATAACCACAGGAAATGAAAAGAACGGCATTTCTGCCGTCCTTTTCAGCGATTCCAGTGTACACTTTACAAGCCTTCGTTATTTACTCCAGCTTTCGAAAACGCTTCTCCAGCTGCTTTTTCAAATCCCCAAAAGTGAGTAATTCTCTTTGAAACTTGGAATGCTCATCTTCTGGCGACATGAAGTTGCTGCCTGTAAATGCACTCGAGGTCACATCTTGAAAAGCGTCATGCATATTGTTATCAAACCAATCGGTAGAGGTATCAGCATCATTAGTCAGAATACGGACAATCTCATATCCCTCTTCACGCCGATCCTCAACGATATACACCAAAAGCGCAGGATCACTAACAGCACCCGGCAAAACACCCACTTCTGCACAAGGCGCACCATCGTACTCCATCATTCTGCGAATTTTGGCGTCTTTAATATAATACACCTGTCATCCTTCCCTCCTGGCAAATTCCCCTCTCCCCTAGTGTTCGGATAAGGACATACATTTTATGCCTTCCTTCGGCATATATCTGTATTACTTGGCAAAAAAGTAAGGACAACAATCGCACAAAAGAGAGGATGAACCATCATGTGCGGAATAACCGGATTTATCCAGTGGCGCGGAGATCTCACTCAGCACTCGCAGCTGCTGGTCAAAATGACTGAAACTTTAGCAAACCGCGGCCCCGATGCAGCCGGAACCTGGATCTCAGGCCCCTGTGCTTTCGGTCACCGCAGACTTAGCGTTATCGATCCGGAGAACGGTGCCCAGCCCATGATCACCCGCCATGAGGAACAGGTATACGCGATTGTTTACAACGGCGAATTATATAACGCCCTCGAACTCAAACAGGAACTTAAGCAGCGAGGGCATCAATTCCGCACCCAGTGCGATACAGAGGTGCTGCTGCATTCCTATATCGAATGGGGGCCGGATTGCGCAGAGAAGCTAAATGGAATCTTTGCTTTTGCAGTATGGGACGGTCTTCGGGACCAAGTCTTTTTTGCACGTGACCGTTTAGGTGTGAAACCCCTGTTCTATAGCAAGGTTGATGACGTCCTAGTTTTTGGCTCAGAGCCTAAGGCGTTGCTGCAGCATCCCAAGGTACAACCAATCGTGGGTCCTGAAGGTCTCGCAGAAATCTTCATCATCGGTCCAGCGCGTACACCGGGTCATGGTGTTTATAAGGATATGCAAGAGCTTCGTCCAGGTCATGCTATGATCTATAACCGTGAAGGTCTGCGCAGTTATGCCTATTGGAAGCTGGAGAGCGCAAAGCATACTGACAATGAAGCAGAGACAGCCGCTAAGGTGCGTGAACTGCTCCAAGATACACTCGAACGCCAACTGGTCTCAGACGTCCCTGTTTGCTCTCTTTTGTCGGGAGGGCTGGATTCCAGTGCGCTGACGGCACTTGCAGTGGATTACTACAACCGGAATGGTCAGGGACAAGTGGATACTTATTCCGTAGACTATGTAGATAACGACAAACATTTCAAAAGTCATACTTTCCAGCCGGGAGCAGATGGGCCGTGGATTAAACGAATGGTCGATGAATTGAATACAAACCACCACTACATCTCGTTCGATACCCCGGAGCTTGTAGAAGCGCTGGATAATGCTTTGTACACTAGGGATTTACCAGGGATGACCGATGTAGACTCTTCTTTGTACTTATTTTGCCGGGAGATTAAAAAGAACGCGACAGTAGCTATTTCCGGTGAAGCGGCGGATGAGATTTTTGGCGGATACCCTTGGTTCCACCGTGAGGAAATGCTCTCCTCAGGCACTTTTCCTTGGTCAGTTGCGCCGAAAATGCGTGCAAGTCTACTTTCCCCAGAAATTAACGAGTGGATCCGTCCACTGGAATATTTGGGTGACAGATATAGCGATGCGGTGGCTGAAGTTCCAAAGTTGGATGGAGAAACGGGAAAACAAGCACAAATGCGCGTCATGTCCTATCTGAATATCACCCGCTTCATGCCTACTCTGCTAGACCGTAAAGACCGAATGAGCATGGGCGCAGGGCTAGAGGTACGTGTTCCATATTGTGATCACCGACTCGTTCAATATGTATTTAATATTCCTTGGGAAATCAAGAATCTGGGGGGCCGTGAAAAAGGGATTTTACGTAAATCTCTTGAAGGCATTCTTCCAGACGATGTGCTCTACCGCAAAAAAAGCCCTTACCCCAAAACTCATAATCCTGCCTATTTAAATGCGGTACGAACTCAGGTATTAAACATTCTGGATGACTCCACTTCCCCCCTACTTCCGTTAATTGATGCTGCCAAAATCCGTGAGATCGCCGCTTCCCCGGAATCCTCAACCAATCTGCCTTGGTTCGGCCAACTCATGTCCGGTCCTCAGCTGTTTGCTTACCTCGCCCAAGTGGATCTCTGGCTGCGTAAATATAACGTCTCCATCCAATAAGCGCGTAGACAACTGAGATAATCGACAAGCCAAACAGCAAGTCCCCGTATCCGGTGGCTTGCTGTTTGGCTTGTATTTGCAAGGATTACTCTACGATCTTATCTGAACGATCTTTAAAAGTTAAAGTTGTCCGGGTCCGGGCCAAATCGATGGTCTTTGTTCAAGCCCTCGATAGCTTTGACATCCTCATCACTAAGCGTAAAGTCAAAGAATCCTGCATTCTCCTTGATTCGATCCGCATGTACGGATTTAGGTATCGTAATGACACCTTGCTGCAAATCCCAGCGAAGTACAATTTGAGCAGGGGTCTTACCATACTTCTCAGCCAACTCTTTTAAGAGCGGTAGGTCAAGATTCCCTTGCATTAGTGGACTCCATGCTTCAAGCTGAATGCCCTGTTCATTGGCATATTTCAGCAGCTCACGCTGAGTCAACAGCGGATGGAATTCCACCTGATTCACCACTGGTACCACTCCGGTATCCTCGATGATATCTTTCAGATGATGAACCTGAAAATTGCTCACGCCGATAGATTTGATGAGGCCCTCTTTTTGCAGATGAATTAAGGCCTTCCATGTCTCACGATATTTTCCTGCCACCGGCCAGTGTATGAGATACAGATCTAGATAGTCCAGACCTAGCTTGCGCCGGCTATCCTCGAACGCTTTTAGCGTAGACTCATAACCTTGATCAGGATTTCGTACTTTAGTCGTAATAAACAGCTCATCCCGGGCCACTCCACAATCACGAATAGCTTGTCCTACGCCTTCTTCGTTATTGTATCCGGCTGCCGTATCAATACTTCGATATCCTAATTCCACTGCGGTTTTGACCGCATGAATAACCTCTTCGCCATCTTTAGTCTTATACACGCCAAGACCCAGCCACGGCATGGTCACCCCATCATTTAAAGTAGGACCACCCGAGAACGGTGCATTCAATTCACTCATCACTTAACCCTCCAAGCTTATTGTTATTTCGTTAAACATACTTAACCTTTTTACCCACTTAAGAAGCAAACGCTACCATAAAAAGTATAGCAGATGGCTTCATCATTCCCCAAATCCTTATAAAAAAACGGAGGCGTAAGCGCCCCCGCTCTTCTTTATTTCTCAATTAGTTTGAAATCATCAAAATGGAATTCAGGAGAAACAATACAGGATACCAGCGTCGGCTCTTTGCCTAACGAACGCGCGGCCTGCCATACTCCCGCTGGAACAACCACTTGTGGCTGCTGGCCTGCAGCAATATCGAGACCCAGAATAACTTCCTGCACATCCTCAGGCTTATCTCCATTACCTCCGAGACTAAGCACGATTGGACTACCGGAATGCCACAACCAAACTTCATCGGACAATACAGTATGCCAATCAGATTGTTCGCCTTCGTGAAGCAGAAAATAAATTGAAGATGCCGAATGACGTGATCCAGAATAGCTATCGCCTAACACTTCCTGCGAAATTTCAAATTCCGAATTCCAAAGTCTTTTGTACCAACCACCCTCAACGTGAGGCTGTAATCCAAGCAGTTCAACTAGCGGTGAAATTTCTTTTTGCGTCACAGTAGCTTCTCTCCTTCAAAGTTAGCATGAACAACAATAGCTTCATATGCATAAGGTTGTTTTTGCTTTTTACTTTAACGGAATAAGCTCGAATTGTAAAATCTATTTACTGTCCTTGCTCGCTTTGAAGACTTCCGCAATCGCTCCAAGACTTCCCAGCGTTTCAACAGCGCTAGTTGGCAAGAACACTTTATTAGCAGGGCCTTTGGCAATCTCAGCCAGAGCCTCGAAGGAACGATAAGCCAGCACCTGCTCATCCAGACCTGCTGAACGAATCAGCTCAATGCGTGATTTTTCTGCTTCTGCCACGGCTTGAATCGCTTTAGCCTCACCGTGTGCTTCCAGTTCCTGCGCCTGCCGTGAACCCTCTGCTTGACGGATACGCGCTTCTTTATCGCCTTCTGCTTTTAGAATCTTACTCTGTTTATCCCCTTCAGCGCGCAGGATCATATCCTGCTTGGCAGCTTCCGCTTCCAAAACAATGGCACGTTTGCTCCGCTCTGCTTTCATCTGCTTATCCATCGCTTCCTGAATATCCAACGGCGGTTTGATATCGATAACTTCCACACGCTCGATCCGTACGCCCCACTTCTCAGTAGCTTCATCGAGAGCAAGACGGATATCCGTCGAAATCTTTTCCCGTCCAGACAAGGTCTCATCCAATTCCAGCTTACCGATGATTTGCCGCATCGTTGCCGTCGAAATGTTTCTTACCCCATAGACATAATCAGAAATACCATAAGTAGCTTCCTCTGGTCCAACCACCTGGTAGAAAATAATCGTATCAATCTGCACCTGCACGTTATCCTTTGTAATTACCGTTTGCGGAGGTACATTTGCTTGTTGGATCCGTAAATCATGGTAGGTGCGCACCTGATCAATTACAGGAATCAGAATGTTCAGCCCCGGTGTCAGCAGACGATTAAATTTACCGAGCCTTTCCACTACGCCTACCCGCTGCTGTGGTACGATTTTGACTGTTAATGCCACAAAAACTACGACCACTACAATAATAATTGCGATAATTGCCCATTGCATTAGTTCATTTCCCCCCATCGTTCTACTTCGATAATCGTCGTGCCTCTTTTCACTACTCTTACAACCTCATCCTTGCCTAGAGACTGTTCAGAGGTCGCGCTCCACGTATCTCCGCCTACCTTCACTTGCCCGTAACGTCCCTGCTCTATCGGCTCAACAACTACTCCTTGCCTACCGATGATTTCTGTACCTGTATCCTTGAACCCACGTGAATGGCGAAATCTAGAAACCAGTGGTTTCGAGAATATAGTCAGACCAAGTGCGACCAGTGATCCAAGGACCACCTGAAACAAAATGGCTTCGGGAACAATCAGCGACACCAAACCTGCGGCCAAAGCACCAATACTAAGCCACAATAAATAAAAAGTAAGCGTCATCATCTCTACAACAAACAGGACACCGGCTGCGATCAGCCAAAACACCCACACAACCATCGGTGAGCCCACCACCTTCCGTATGATACTACTATAACGAAAAGAAACATCGATGCGTTGCATAGTTCCACAAATAAATATTTCAGGCATGTATATGATTTATATTCATTACATCGGTGGTTATGTGTTTCTTCATGAGTTTCTTGATAAAAGGCGAGTATACAAATCCAAAAGGGTTCACTTTTTGAAGAGTCACTATAAATTAGAAAATTGTCCCCCTATATCACCTGATTTTATCCCTAGCGCAATTGCAAGCTATGCTTGAGAATAAGAGTTACCATCACCCATTTATATCTAATTCATCCTAATTATCCAACTTCCAAACATCCTCCTCTATTCACTCAAACCATACACAGCATGTTACATCTTTAAAAATCCATGAAACAGCAGCACACAAAAAGCATAAAAGAAAGCGCTTACTGATTGGGTAAGGCTTGATTTGGACCGCTGCTTTTTTGCTGCTGAATCTACGAATTGAACTTCAATAGAGTGATAGGGACGCCAAGGGTGATGGTGCACTACAACCGACGGGAGGTGAAGGTCAGGACATCTTGCCGAAAAGAATTTCGAACTACACTTTGAATCTAGGAGGTAGAAATTCAATGATCTTCACGAAAAAAGCTTCACGCAAAACCTTTGCAATTGCGATGATCGCCGCGCTTGTTCTGACACTCTTTTCCACCCTGGGCGGCAGTCCCAAAACAGCCAACGCCGCACAGGATTACAAACTGGTTGGTTATTACGCTTCATGGGCCGCTTACGGGCGTGCTTACAATGTAACTGATATCGATCCTAACAAAATGAATGTCATTAACTACGCTTTTGCGGATATTTGTTGGAATGGCATCCATGGCAATCCCGACCCCACCGGCCCTAATCCGGTGACCTGGTCTTGCCAGAATGAGCAAGGCCAAGCCATCAGCGTTCCGAACGGTACGATTGTTCTTGGTGACCCTTGGATTGACACTGGAAAAAGCTTCGGGGATGACAAATGGGATGATCCCATCAAAGGTAACCTGAAGCAGCTATGGAAGCTGAAGGAAAAGAACCCGAACCTGAAGACCCTAATCTCCGTTGGGGGCTGGACCTGGTCGAACCGTTTCTCGGATGTAGCTGCGACAGCTGCAACCCGTGAGGTTTTTGCCAATTCCGCGGTTGATTTTATTCGAAAATACAAGATGGACGGCGTGGATCTCGACTGGGAATATCCAGTAAGTGGTGGACTCGCAGGCAATAGCTACCGTCCTGAAGATAAAGAAAACTATGTACTGCTGCTGCAAAAAGTTCGCGAAAAGCTGAATACAGCCGGCGCGGCGGATGGAAAAACCTATCTGCTGACCATTGCTTCCGGGGCAGGTCCAACGTATATCAACAATAATAATCTGGCCGGCATTGCTTCCGTTGTGGACTGGATCAATATTATGACCTATGACTTTAATGGGAGCTGGAACACCACCACCGGACATAATGCTCCGTTGTACTATGATCCCGCAGCTTCCGCTTCGGGCTTAACCGAACCGCAAAATTTTAACATCGATAAAGCGGTAACCTCCTATCTTGCGAATGGTGTACCTGCGAACAAGCTTGTACTTGGCATGGCTTTTTACGGTCGTGGTTGGGGCGGAGCTCCTGCTTCAGGAAACGGCCAATATCAGGTGTCCGCTGGCATCTCACCAACGGGTACATGGGAAAAAGGCAGCTATGATTTCTATGATCTCGAAGCCAATTATATCAACAAAAACGGTTATATCCGCTATTGGAATGATACATCCAAAGTGCCTTACCTCTATAATCCAACAAATCAAACCTTTATCAGCTATGACGACGTAGAATCCTTTGGCCACAAGATCAGCTACCTGAAGTCAAAGGGTCTTGCAGGTGCTATGTTCTGGGAAACAAGTGGTGACCGAAACAAAACACTAACCAATAAACTAAACGCTGATCTTGGTGGCGGAGTGGTGCAGCCGACACCGACACCATCCACATCACCTACACCTACGGCAACTCCAACTCCTACGGCAACAGCAACGCCAACGCCAACTGCAACCGTGACGCCAACCCCAACGCCTACACCGGGACAATGTTCGGCAGCGGCCTGGGGTGCAACAACCGTATACACTGGCGGACAGCGTGTTTCCTACAATGGCTCAGTCTATGAAGCCAAGTGGTGGACGCAAGGGGATCGTCCTGATTTTAGCGGACCTGATGGGGTCTGGAAATTCATCAGCGTATGCGGAACAGCGACACCAACACCAACTGCAACTGTGGTCCCAACTTTAACACCTACGGTAGCACCAACGCCTACCGCAACCGTTGCACCTACGCCTACTGTCGCGCCAACGCCAACTGCAACCGTTGCACCTACGCCAACTCTTTTGCCTACCGCTACACCTACTTCGGAAGGGTCTAGCTGGGGAACAGGCGTTGCGTACAAAACAGGTGATGTCGTCGCCTACAACGGAAAAACATATACCTGCTTGCAGCCCCACACTTCACTTCAGGGCTGGGAGCCAGCCACCACACCTGCTCTTTGGAAGCTCAATTAAAGTCATGCAGGAAGCAGCGTTCCCTAAATAACATTATCCCCCCTTGGAGGTATATTAAATATGATTGCAAAAGCACGTGCTAAGCGCAAAATATCCATAAGTTACCTTGCTGCGCTAATGAGCCTAATCGTTCTGGTTCCACTTTACACCGGGACAGGTGCATCCTTACCAGTGGCCCATGCAACGGAAACAACACCTTCCGCTCCCGCTCCAGCAGCTGACCATCCTCGCAAAATCGTTGCTTACTTCCCAGAGTGGGGCGATCAGGAGAACAAAGGATTTTACACCGTAGACAAAATTCCGTGGGATAAAATTACCCATATTAACTACGCCTTCGCCAAGGTAAATCCTCAAACGAACAAGATTGATCTCATGGACCGTACAGCTGCAATCGAAAAAGACTATCCCGGTCAGCTGACTACCCTGCCTTTTAAGGGGCATTTTAACCAACTGATCAAGTACAAACAGCTCTATCCTGATGTACGCACCCTGATTTCTGTTGGCGGCTGGTCGGGTTCCGGAGGATTCTTCAACATGGCGAATTCGGAAGCCGGGCGAGAAGCTTTTGCCAATAGTGTTGTGGATTTTCTGCGTACCTATCAGTTCAACGGAGTGGACATCGATTGGGAGTACCCTTCTGGCACTGGGCAGTCCGGTAATCCTAACGATTTTGCCGTGGCAGAACCACTGCGTACAGTTAATTACAACAACTACGTTCTTCTTATGAAAAAACTTCGCGAAAAGCTCGATCTGGCAGGCGCACAAGACAATCAGAAATATGATCTGACCATTGCGGCCACCGCCTCTTCCTGGATTCTTGGGGGCATGAAGCTTGGGGAAGCCAATCAGTATTTAGACTGGGCGAACCTTATGACCTATGATTTCCATGGTGCGTGGAATGGTTATGTAGGGCCGCATTCTGCACTGTACCCGGATTCCCGCGATACTGAAACTGCTGCGCTGGGTACTCCGGTTCTGAATACCGACTGGGCGGTCCGATACTATCTCGGTACGCTTCCTCCGGAAAAAATCGTGATCGGAGTTCCTTATTATTCACGAGGCTGGAAAAATGTGAATGGAGGCATCAACAATACCGGCTTTTACGGCACAGCTCCGACAACCGGTGGGGGAGCAGATGGCCAATACGGCATCTGGAATGATCCCGCACCAGAGCAGCCTGCTGGTGCAAATCCGATCTGGCATGTGCTAAATCTGCTCAAAGATCCAGCGAATAAACGTTACTTCGACCCTGTTACCAAAACACCGTACTTGTTCAACGCAGACAAGAAGGTTTTTCTTACGTATGAAGATAAGGAATCTCTAGGCTACAAGCTGGATTACATTAAACAAAAAGGCTTGGGAGGCATGATGTTCTGGGAATTAACGGGCGATTACTCTGAGCAGAGCGATGGCACTTATACGTACGGCAATTCTCTGACCGATTTTGCCTATGATCAGCTGAAGACAGCCTCGCCGCCGGGCGGAGCTCCAAAACCGCAGTTGCCTGAACCTAAAAACTTCAACCTCAGCTTCAGCGGCGCTTATGATCATCCGAACTATACCTATTCATTAAAAATAACGAACAATACCGGCACAGATATTTCCGGTGGCTGGAAGCTAGAATTCGACCTGCCAACAACTACAACCCTAACCTCGGCATGGGGAGCAGGTAGCGTTGAGCAAATCTCCACGGCCTGGGATTTCAACCGCTACCGTATTACAGGTACAGCTACTCAAACCATTGCAAACGGAGCTTCACTTGAAATTCCGGGTATGATGAAGCTGAATTTTTCAGGCGGTCCACAGCGAATCACCCTGAACGGAAACTCGTCCCAACAGGAATACGATAAACTGTACGGAGGCATTACGCCAACACCAACACCGTCTGCATCACCGACAGCAACACCTACTCCGACGACTACACCAACAGCAACACCAACGGCAACACCTACAACAACACCGACTCCGACGGCAACCGTGACGCCAACGCCAACTGTAGCGCCAACACCTACTCCTACGCCGGGACAATGCTCGGCAGCGACCTGGAATGCGGCAACCGCATATACTGGCGGACAACGTGTTTCCTACAACGGCTCAATCTATGAAGCCAAGTGGTGGACACAAGGCGATCGTCCCGATCTTAGCGGACCGGACGGTGTCTGGAAATACATCAGCGTATGTGAAACAGCAACGTCTACACCAACGGCAACTGTAGCTCCAACGGTAATACCGACTTTGACACCTACGGTGGCACCGACGCCTACTGCAACCGTAACACCCACGCAAACTCCATTACCGACTGCTACACCTACTTCGGGAGGGTCTAGCTGGGTAACAGGAGTTGCTTATAAAGTAGGTGATGTCGTTGCCTACAGTGGAAAAACGTATACCTGCTTGCAGCCTCACACTTCACTTCAGGGGTGGGAGCCAGCTTCTACACCTGCTCTTTGGAAGCTGATATAATCGGGTGCTCTCTTTGATTCCAACAAGAAGATTGTCCCATTACAAGGAGAACATCCCATTATTAGTGCAGAGTCATACTCATTCTCTGGGGCTTACGTTAAGGACCCAGTTGACGTTATTTACAAATTTCAAGCCTTTGGAGCTATGTTTCGGACTCCAGTGCTGCTATTCCTTATGAAATGCTTCTTTTGGGGTGTTTTTCGTGCCCATAGCGACTTTGGGGTCCAGTAGAATCTCAATTATCGGAAATAGCTACGTTTAAGGTCAGCTGTGTCCGGGTGGCAGCTTCATACGGGTAAATGTGTTAGAATCGAACGAAGTTTGAGGCTTAGTTCAAAGGGAAGGTATAAAAAACGGGGGTGCCCAGCAGCCATTTCGCGGCTTTTGGACACCCCCACTTTTATAAAAAACTCTATTCCGGCGATAGGCCGCCTTCAGCCGCCAGTTTCTTCTCCAGCTTCGCCGTCAGCAGTCGCAGTGCAGTTCCTCGATGGCTGATCTGCTGCTTCTCTTCCAGCGTAAGCTCGGCCATAGTTTTTTCATGTTCCGACAGGTAGAATAGCGGGTCGTAACCGAAACCACCGGCACCTGATGGTTCTGAAGTAATCCAACCTTCGACCGCACCTTCTGCGGTTAGCTCCTGCTTGGAAACTGGATCGTACAGCGATAAAGTACAGACGAACCTAGCCGTGCTCAGCAAAGGCTGATCTGTGTCTTCCCCCTGTTTCAATCTCTCTAGCTCGCTAAGCAGCTTTAGGTTATTTTCCCCATCCGTAGCATCTTCACCTGCAAAACGTGCAGAGTACACACCAGGTCTGCCATCCAAAGCATCTACACAAAGACCCGAATCATCAGCGAGTACCGGAATTCCAAGTGCGTCACCTACGGCTTTGGATTTTTTAAATGCGTTTTCTGCAAAAGTAGCTCCGTCTTCTACCACATCGGGCAGATGCGGATAGTCATACATACTCTTAACTGTCAGGCCCAGCGGGGAAAAAGCGTGCTCGAATTCGCGCACCTTCCCCTTATTCTTCGTAGCGACAATGAGAATATTGCCCGTGGAATTCATGTTACACCTCTTGGCCCGGCTGGCCGGAAGGGATTTTCAGAGCAATCGCTCCGAGCGCTTCTTTTTGTGCGGCAATCAGTTCATAAATCCCTTTCTCACCTAGACCCAACAAAAGATCCAGCTCTTGACGCGAGAATGGTCTTTCTTCGCCAGTTCCTTGTACCTCAACAAAAGCACCGCCGCCGGTCATGACTACATTCATATCCACTTTGGCTTTGGAATCCTCTTCATAATTCAGATCGAGCAGTGTTTTATCCCCTACAACACCTACACTAATTGCTCCCAAAAAGTCTGTTATAGGAAAAACAGCCAGCTTGTGCTGTAGTGCAATTTTATTAATAGCAAACGCCATGGCAACAAAAGCGCCTGTTATCGAAGCCGTCCGAGTTCCCCCATCCGCCTGAATCACATCACAATCCAGCGTAATGCTGCGTTCACCTAACGCTTGTAAATTCACCACGGAGCGAAGCGCACGGCCGATCAGCCGTTGGATTTCCATTGTACGTCCGGTAAGTTTACCGCGTGCAGCTTCACGTTGATTACGGGACTGAGTGGCCCGAGGAAGCATCGAATATTCAGCAGTTACCCAGCCTTTTCCTTGTCCTTTAAGAAACGGAGGCACTTTTTCCTCTACAGTAGCCGTACAAATAACTTTGGTGTCTCCCATCTCAATGATCACGGAGCCCTCAGCATATTTATTCGTTTGGGTCGTTATTGTCAGCGGCCGTAATTGGTCGTCAGTTCGCCCGTTTGATCTCATCTTTTCTGCCTCCTACATCGTATAGCTAATAGTTTAGTGTGAGTCCCGTTTCCCTGTTGTTCATTGCGGCAGTTCACCGTTCGGGACGTTGCGTCTTTTTGAGCAACTTTTATTCTACCAAAGAGGAGGCACAAAAGCATCTTTTAAACCTTAGAAGGTCATTCTATAACGGGAGCTCGTTCAAAAATTCAGGTGCAGAAACAGGTTTGCTATAATCCACATTGTCAGTGTCAGTAATCGATTGTTTGCCGTTCAAACGAATTTGAACCAGAGCATCTTCCGTATTTTGCGCAACAGTCAGAACAACCGATTCCAGCAATTCGGCAGGAACTTCCTTCCCATCTGCGAACATATCGTCAGTCAAGGATACAGTAACAACACCGTTTTGTCCGGCTTCAACCGAATCAAGTGATGTGCCCTGTGTCATAACCATTTCCAGACCGTCTCCGGATTCAGGTCCCGCAATCAGTTCATTGATAGCAGCAGTCAGCTGTTCTTGCCCTGCGGGTACAAAGCGCGTAACCGGAACATAATATTGGATACCGTCAGGAGATGTTGTGGAAAAATAAACAGTAACCGCACTAGAGTTCATCAAAGATGGACCTTGTTTAGGCAGGTTAATGCCCATTGTGCGGGACAGCGGGCGATCCAGCGGAGTACCTTGAAGCGGCATTTCCGTAAGCTTTTTACCATCTACCCAGAACTGTACACCTTTAATGTCATCTTGACCGGTCAGCGTCCAAGTGATCGCTTCAAGGATTTTGCGTTCATCCGCAGCATCGTAGTTGTTAAATTCCGAATTGAACTCAACAACTGCCAGATTCGACTTGTCTACCGTAATGCTTTGCACCTCAGTTCCAGCTGGTAGAATGCCTTGGAAGCCTTCTGGCAATGAGGACGCATATTCTCCCTTATTCACTAATGCCATTAAAGAGTTCTTGAGCGTGCTGGAATCTTTGCTTTTTGGCAGATTTAGCGACACTGGAGCGAGTAAGCCGTTTCCATCTTCCAAATATACGGTCGTCCGGTCACCGGAAGCCGTTGTTTTATCCGTTGCTTTAGCGGTTTTGGTGCTGTCCTTAACAGCTGTTTGTGCATCATCCTGAGCCACTGGACCAAATACACCTGAATCCAAAGTGTTATTTCCCTCTGTCTGTAGCATCTGCGCTTCAACCTCAGGTGGCGGAGCATCAATCGATGCTGATTCCGAACCGAACAAGCCACAACCGGACAGTGCCAGTGGAACTGCGAGTAGGCAGACCGCGGAAATCCCGCGGATTTGTTGCATTGTTTTCATCATTTATTACCCCTTTCAAGGTTAGATAGCATTTGTACTGCTATGTATACGAGACCTTTGTCCAAAAAATAACAACTGCTTATCCTAAATTGTTGGAAAAGCCTGTGTACTTTATTTTCAGGTTGGGTTGGATCTAGATTTTAATTCACATAGACTCCGCTTTCTGGACAAATACTTCTTCTAAACGTACAATCTGAGATAACACCAGCGCTTAACATCATGCTAACGAACGTTGTAATGCAAAGACTTAACTTACGAGGTGACTAATCATGGCTGATGAACCAATCGCAAAAATACCTTACAGTCTGAACAGCAAGGCAGTCGCAGATGCGACCAAAGTGTGGTTGAATAAGCGTGGAGTGAATCTGCAGGAAATCGCAGAGCTCGTTATGTTTCTGCAAAAAAAATATTATCCAAACTTAACAATGGAAGAGTGTGTCCATAACGTTGAGATGGTACTCAGCAAACGGGAAGTGCAAAATGCAGTACTTACGGGCATTCAATTGGACATGCTCGCGGAGGAGGGGAAGTTGTTTCCGCCGCTTCAGGATATGATCGAAAATGATGAGGGATTATACGGAGTGGATGAGATTCTGGCTTTCTCCATCGTAAATGTATACGGCAGCATTGGCTTCACCAACTATGGTTATGTGGACAAGCTTAAGCCAGGCGTTCTTGAACGGTTGAACGACAAAAACACCGGGCAGATCCACACCTTCCTCGACGATATCGTCGGAGCTGTAGCCGCTGCAGCTAGTAGCCGAATCGCACACCGTAAGCAAGCGGAGCGTGAGATAGACCTCGAACTTCCGCATTCACCTGAGGATCGCGAAGAAGCTGCAAGGAAACTTGCAGAACATGAAAAACAACCGGAGTAACCGGTGTTTTGGGTACACTCTGAGAATTAAAAAGCGATTGTTTCGTAGCCCTTGCGGGTTATGAGACAATCGCTTTTTTTGAGGTTGGGTTGGGTTGGGTTGGGTTGGGTTGGGTTGTTGGGTTGGGTTGGGTTGGCTTGGCTTGGCTTGGCTTGGGACCGTTTTAGGGAAAAACTCCCTAAAAAATACCGAAAATCGTTCAAAACCTAAGTTATTAGGGAATTCTTCCCTAATAACTCTACGAAAACCTTAATTTATAGCTACATCGTAGAATATTAGGGAGAAATTCCCTAATATCCGCTCTACACCTCAACAATCCTCAAAAAACAGGGAGGAATTCCCCAATTATTCAATACCAACACTTAGTTACTCGGCAAGATGTGTTTCTACCCACGAATAGTGGCATCTGAGTCCGAATGACCTGTGTAACGCGTAAGCAAAGTAATCAAATGTTAGTGGGGTATGCGATCGGACTCAGGTGACCCTATTTCCATAAAACACCCTTGATTTAGTCACTTTCGGACTCCAGAGTCGCTATTCACTCAAAAATGACCAATAATAACCCTATGCACTATCAATAACGCCTCTCCGGTCCGATACTAACCTCAAAAGTCCCAAAATCCACGAATAGCTGCATCTATGTCCGAATGATCTGTGTGACGCATAAGTAAAGTAATCAAATGTTAGTCCGAATGTTCAGCCTGACGCATGAGTTAAGTAATCAAATGTTAGTTTGGTAATGCGATCGGACTCAGGTGACCCTATTTCCATAAAACTCCCTTGATTTAGTCACTTTCGGACTCCAGAGTCGCTATTCACTCAAAAATGACCAATAACTCCCCTCTGCACTATCAATAACGCCTCTCCGGTCCGATACTAACCTCAAAAGTCCCAAAACCCACGAATATCGGCATCTGAGTCCGAATGATCTGTGTGACGCATAAGTAAAGTAATCAAATGTTAGTCCAAATGATCAGCCTAACGCATGAGTATGTAATCAAAGGTTAGTTTGGTATGCGATCGGACTGAGGAGCTCAATATTCATATAAATAGCACCGAATTATACTCTCTCCTTAGTCACTAAAACCAAAACCAAAAAAAGAGCAGTCCCAATAACACAGGACTGCTCTGTACCTCTACTCGATCATAACCTTCACATCTCAATTCATTCCATCAATCATCATTCATCACTCTTCGATCCCGCTAGAAACTCTAACTAACATGGCCTCCAGCACTTTCAGATGCTGCAAACAAGATAGCACCATCCGCCTCTATCATCACTGCCCGCTCCCGGCGCATCAGCTCCGCTAAATGCGCCAGTGTCTCACTCATCGCAAAGCGCATCTGGTGAACGGTGGTTACCCGGCTGCGAAACAGAATTTCGCAGACTGCGAAGCCGCTCAGCGGGCCGTTTGCGAGCAAGGCTGCAGCGGTATCCAGCCGCTCCTCATGATGAGCGAGCAGGCTGCTGACCCGGTGCGTGAAGCCCGTGAACGGTTCCCGATGGCCCGGGAACGCCATGCTGACCGGATAGCTGCCCAGCTCCCGCAGCCCCTGAAGAAACGTCTGCAGCGGCTGTGGATCGCTGCCTGGAAGCAGGCTGACATTGGGCGAAATCTGCGGCAGCACAGCATCGCCGCAGATCATTTGCCCGCTGTCCGCATGATACAAGCTCACATGTCCCGGTGCATGTCCGCCAGTTACAATCAATTGCCATTCACGGCCCCCCATCCCGAAAGGCTCTACCTCATTCAGATAAGTTACAACCGGCTGCGGCTCCACTTGAGCGTCAAAGCTCTCCAAATGCGCTTTTATTCCACTCGACCATTCTTCCGACATTCCGTGTCCAATGAAATATAACGGCAAAACTTCATTGATATCCGTGTCACTGCCCCACATCAACATCGCTTCGGCATGAGCACGTTCAGTCATCCATACCTTACATCCGGTCTGTAACTGCAACCATCCCGCCAATCCATAATGATCGGGATGATGATGTGTTACGACGATATCCCGCACGTCCTTCCACGACAATCCCAGCTCCTGCAGGATCGCCTGCCAGCATTTTTCTGTCTCCGGGCTACGCGGACCGGGATCAATAATAGTAATTCTGCCATCCTCATCGGGCAGAATATAGCTGTTCACTTGACGAAGCGGCGAGTCCATGGGCACCGAGACCTGAAGAATGTTCTCGTCCCATGAAGTGATATCCGCCTTAGACATGGTGCGATCACCGCCTTTGAATCTTTTTCCTGATACCATTACGATCGAATTCCACTAAAAATCATCCGCGTGGAGCTTTCTGCATTATAAACCTCATCTTCATAGCTGCCATGCACAGCTTCGAGCTGTAAACCCGCTTCCTCGATCATCCCGCTGAATTTCTCCAAGGTATACAGCTTCACACGTTCATGATATTGGCGAGGTGTAGAATCATTTTTAGAGGTTAAAATGATGTCCTTCTTCACGTACCCATCCTCGATCCGCCGCGACTCATCAATCAGATTTTTTCCATCCTCGCGGGTAGAATGCGGCACCAGATGACGAATTACATACGCAGGATTCAGATAATCAATAACAAACTTGCCACCCGGCTTCAACATCCGATAGATTTCACGCAAAACCTTTACCTGCTCCTCATCCTCTTCAAAATAACCAAAGGAAGTGAATAGATTAACCACAGCATCGAAACCTCCAGTTAATGGTAGGTCACGCATGTCAGAACGCAGCCAAGTTACCTGCTCCGCTCCTGTTTGAGATCTTGCCTCACGCAGCAATACCTCTGATAAGTCCACTCCAGTTACCTCGTACCCTGCTTCCGCAAGCGCCAGTGAATGACGTCCCATCCCACAACATAAATCCAGCACTTTGGAGCCTGGCGGTAGTCCCAGCCACGAGATCATTCGTTCAACTTCTTTACGAGCTCCACCAAAGTCTCGATGTTTGTATACGACCAGATAATCCTCTCCGAAGCTCTTTTCATACCATTCAGTCATGTTGTCTCTCCTCCCACAGGCGTCTTCCTGTAACTCCACTCTATGTATGTTAATGTATCGCCATTGTACAGTCTTTTACTCACAAACTCAAAGAAGAGTTGTCACAGTGAGCGTTCAGCCCCTTCATGACAACTCATTCCTACAGCTTCCTTTACACAAGCTGCTGCAAATATACTCGTGCTTCATAAGGTCGAAGTTTAAGCGGTTGGATCTGCTCATCTTTTTCCACGGAATAATTAGAAATTAACAGCTCTATATTTTCTGGTTGGAACTCTGCTGGCCATTCGAATACAGGCTCTCCATCATAAAAATTCAGAATAACCAGCAGCCGCTTATCTTCCAATGTCCGGGTATACGCATATATCTCTGTATGCTCTGCAAGCAACAGCTCGTAGGCTCCATAAACGATGACTTTATGTTTTTTTCTCAGGGCAATCAGCTGTTTATAGTAGTTGTAGATGGAATCGGGATCTTTAATCGCGTTGCCAGCGTTGATCTCCATATAGTTGGAATTCACTTCGATCCAAGGAGTCCCCGTCGTAAAACCACCTGCGTGACCATCGTCCCACTGCATCGGGGTGCGGGCATTATCCCGGCTTTTATGATGAATGGCAGACATAATCTGCTCTTCTGGAACGCCGTTTTTTCGCTTTTCCTCATAATAATTAAGCGTCTCTACATCCCGGTAATCATCAATGGATTCGAAACAGACATTCGTCATTCCAATTTCTTCGCCTTGATAAATATAAGGTGTGCCTTCCAGCATGTGAATGAAGGTCGCCAGCATTTTAGCCGAAGGAATCCGGTAAAAAAGGTCGTTCCCAAACCGGGACACTGCGCGCGGCTGGTCATGGTTGCAGAGATAATTCGCATTCCAGCCTTTGTCATGCAGAACCGTCTGCCAATTACTCATAATCTTTTTCAGCTCCAGTAGACTCCATGGGACGACATCCCATTTTCCACTACCTGCCGAAGCGGCATCCAGAAACATATGCTCAAACTGAAAAGTCATATTCAGCTCCCGGCGACCATCACCTACGTAATCTAGCGCCTGCTCCGGTCCAAGTCCTGAGGTCTCTCCTACCGTCATAATATCGTAGAAATAAAGCACTTTATCATATAAATTCTGTAGCAGGGTATGCACATCTGCCAGATTGGAGAACATTCCATAAGCCCGCACGGTAGGTGTTCCACCTGGATTATCCGCATCCGGGTAACCTTTCGTCTTCACGATATGTGCAATGGCATCAAAGCGAAATCCGTCCACACCCTTCTTCAGCCACCATTCCACCATCTCATGCAGCTTATCAATGACCACGGGATTCTCCCAGTTCAGATCAGGCTGATATTTGGAATAGAGGTGAAGGTAATATTCATCGGTCCGCGGATCAAGCTCCCACACCGAGCCACTGAAATAAGACTCCCAGTTATTCGGGGGACCTCCATTTTTTCCTTTTCGCCAAATATAGTAGTCCCGTTTCGGATTCTCCTTCGACGATCTGGATTCAACAAACCATGGGTGCTCATGTGACGTATGGTTCAGAACCAAATCCATCATCAGCTTCATCCCACGTGAGTGCATCTCCCTCAGCAAATGGTCAAAATCATCCATCGTGCCAAATTCCTTCATAATGTCACAGTAATCACTGATATCATAACCGTTATCATGGTTTGGCGATTTATAAATAGGGCAGACCCAAATCACGTCTACACCTAAATCCTGCAAATAATCCAGTCTGGATATGATTCCTTGCAAGTCTCCAATCCCATCTCCGTTACTATCCATGAAGCTAATCGGATAAATTTGGTACACGACACTTTCTTTCCACCATTTCGGGTTCATTTCTCGGTTACCTCCTATTTAGCTATATGTAGAGTTTAACCACACAAAGCCTAGTAGATAACAATTTGCTCCTACTTCCCTAGTCCCTTTTGATATTGTGAGGGCGTAAGTCCGGTCCATTTCTTAAAAGTAGCACTGAAGTGGCGTTCTTCCCCGTAGCCTACTAACTTTGCAACAGCGTACATTTTTAAGTTTTGGCGGAGCAGCTTTTTTGCCTCTTCTACCCGGTATTGATGCAAATAATCGAGAAAATTCACACCCAGCTCCTGGCGGAACAGTGAACTTAAATAAGTATTAGATACATAAGCTTCCTTCGCAACATATTCCAGAGACAGATTGGTATTATATTTGTTACGGATGATCTCGAGCGCTGTAACTACTGTTCGATGCAGAGGGCGATGTTTAGAAAAAGCCTCCACCACATTCTGCATGATCTTATTCAGGATCGTAGACAATTCTTCCAGCGTCTCGATCTGTGGTGCCTGCTCCATCCAATTGACCAAATGCTGCTTCCATTCGAATCCAGCTACTTGTTTTTCCTGCGCAAGCCTCTTAAGGCGAACGACAAAAGCTGTTGCCCGAATATTCACCTCCTGCTTGAGGCATCCGGGGTTTCCGCGAAAACGTTCCAGCCATTGCTCCAGCAGATCGAGGGCAAGCTCATTACTTCCTGCACCGACTGCCACAAGCATCTCATCCTCCAGCACATTTAATTCAGGATCATCTAAAATCCCGATCTCCTGTGCGCCACCCCCAATAACTCCCGAGCCTTCTGTATAAAAATAAACGCCGCCTTTCCCGTTCAGAAAGCGGGATTCCATGGCCTGAAGCGCTTCTTTATAAGACAGGTGAGCTTCCGAAATATCCGCACGACAGGAGCCTACAGCAATACTGATTGACAGCTTGAGGTATTTCTCCAGATTGCTTTGCAGCATCCCGATTTGCTCTTTTAAATAGATGGGGGTTCGGTAAGACTTGCGGGAATCCGTTCCAGCTAAACCACTGCCGATCCAGAGCAGGAGATTGCCATCATGAAAGGTCTCGATTTTTCCTTTATAGATAGGAGACAAGGTCTCACTAATAATATTTAGGGCCGCGTAACGTAAAAGTACAAAATCCTGTCCAGACCCACCGGCAGAGGGAGGATCAAAATCAAAGCTGACCAGCCCAATCTGCGGACCTTCGTGGCTAATAGCCATAGCTAACTCACCGATCAGCTCCTGCCGCCGCTCCAGCGGAACCGGAGGATGATGAATCCATTGGGACAGCACTTGGCTTTTGACAAGCGGTGCATTTTTATGCCAGGAACGATCTCTTTTTAGCTGCTCATTCTCCTGACAACGCTGCCTTTCAATTAGCTCCTTAGCCTTTAGTACCGTCTTCAGAATTTCTTCCGGCCGGCACGGCTTCAGCACATAATCGACAACCCCCAGCGCAATCGCTTGTTTCGCATAAGAGAACTCATTGTATCCAGATAAAATAATCGAGCGAAAGTCGTAACCGCGACGCCGTCCAGCTTCGATTAGCTCCAGACCATTCATCTGCGGCATGCGGATATCCGTTAACAATAAATCCGGCTGTTCAGACTCCATCAGAGCCAGCGCTTCACTTCCGTTCCCCGCCTCGCCCATTACCTCAATCTGATGCGAATTCCAGTCAATCATATTGACGATACCCTCACGGATGGTGTCTTCGTCTTCAGCAATCAGCAGCTTCAGCTTCATCATTTAGGGACCCTCCACAGTGATATGAATGATAATACGTGTGCCTGCTCCTTCTACACTCTCTACTTGCAATGAGGCTCCGGCAAAAAACAAAGCTAAACGTTCCTGTACATTCGAGAGTGCAAACCCCGAACGTCCAGCATTCTCCTCTTCCTCCGAAATAGAGCTTCCTCTCGCTAAACGCTGATGTAGCTCCTGAAGTCTTTCCGGCGTGATTCCCACCCCGTTATCTTGAACTTCGAGCACAATAGTTCTATCTTTGCGGAAGGCGCGAATCGAGATGAGTCCACTTCCAGCCAGTGGCTCGATCCCATGAATCACTGCATTTTCCGCCAGTGGCTGGAGCAGCAGTTTCGGAACTGTGAAATCCTTGATACTCTCATCCAAGGCAATTTCGAACTCAAAACGTTCTCGAAACCGATTTTTTTGCAGGAACAAATAATTCGTCACAAGCTCTACTTCCTGTTCCAATGTAAACGTATCCCGCCCATCATTTAAGCTCAGCCGGAATACTTGAGAAAGCGAATAGACCATATCGGCTATTTCTTTGTCGCCCTTTTTCTCAGCTTCCCAACAAATCGTATTCAGCGTGTTATATAAAAAGTGCGGCCTGATCTGTGCCTGAAGCGTTTTCAATTCTGCTTCCTGCTGCTTCAGTTTGGAGGCATATACATCATTGATGAGCGATTTGATCCGCTGCACCATTAGATTATAACCATGGCCCAAAAGACCAATCTCATCATTTCCTTCAAAAAATACGCGCTGCGTGAAATCCCCTGTCTGGAATCTGCGCATGGAGCGGGAAAGCTTTTTCAGCGGTTTCGTTATTGAGGCGGCGGCGAGCCAGGTAACCATTAAGCTAACTGCTAAGCACAGAAAAGCGATCGTCACCGTGACCTGTGAAATCTGTCCCAGCTCTTTGACAAGCTGCCGTTTGGAATGCACCACCACTACATACCAACCCGTCGTTTCTGACTGCAGATGCGAGACAATCCACTGTTTGTGATCCGCTGTAGACTCCAGTCTCTCCTTTAGGCTCAACTTAGGATCGCTGTCCGCAAAATACGGAAGATCAAGATCTCTTTTGCCGATCCAGCTCTTGTTAGAAGCCGTAATGATGAGCCCGTCTCGATCTACCACAAACATATCTACATCATCTTCAGAGTTGTCTAGATATTGGCTTCCAATCTTACCAGCATCGACCCCGATCACCGCAAGCCCTGCCGGTTTTAAAGTATATACATTCTTGATAATTCTGGAAAGTACAATCTTATGATAATGATCACCAACAAATATGCCATCCGTGGGTCTGGACAATCCAAAGGTTGGACTACCTGCGGCTTCAACGGCTTCCTTGTAGTACGAGGTTTGGATAAAGTTAGAGAACTTCATGCCAGTTGTCAATCCGGCTTGGTTCGCAGCAAAAGGCTCCGCCCCGTTATTCTGGTCTTCCAAAGAGTATAGAATCAGTGATTGAATCGAGTTGCCAGCGACCATCAGGTTGGTGACCGTTTTAAATACGGAATTTCGTTCTTTTTGTGCTTCTGACGACACTAAGAGCCGCTGCACACTTTCATCCAGAAAGAGTGTATTGGAAAAAGAAATCATTCCCCTCACCATCTCATCAATCTGCTCTGCTGTTTTTCGGGTCAGGTGATCCTGTGACTGTTTCATTTTCTCCACCACCTGCTGCGAAGAGATCTGATAGGAGTTCCACCCCATAGCGAATATAGTCACGAGAAGCAGCGGCACAAACCATAATAACAGCTTAAACTGGAGCGGAAGATGGCGATAACGGCTTAATAAGCGGATGTTTCGATTCATGAGAACCACCTTCATGTATAATCAATAAATGTGTAAACCAAGTATAACTGAAATCATTAAACCCTGAACCAGCTTTTTACAATCACTGAAAAATGCCTACATAGTTCTTAAATATGGACCATGTTTCTATCGGTCATAAACTCTTAAGATGGGGATGCAAGAAGAAACGACATTGTCGTCCTCGTTTGATGACAGCCGTTCTAGTGGAAATATATCTCATAAAAAAGGTGGGTTTTTGATGAAAGGTAAAGGAATAAAGCTAGCACTTATGAGTCTAATGCTACCAGCTCTGCTCGCAGGCTGCGGTGGCGGAAATAACAATGCGAAAGCTACCAATGCACCTACAAATGACAAGGCCGAAGCTACTGCCGAAGCAACAGCAAGTGCAGGGGAAAACACACCCGCCGAAAAAATCACACTGAAGTTCTTCACCGCGCTCGCGGATCGGGCAAATGGTTCAGGTAAGGTAGAGCAAGACATTATCGATGCTTACATGAAAGAGAACCCTAACGTCAAGATTGAAGTGGAAGCGCTTCAAGATGAGCCTTACAAATCAAAAATCAAAGTGTATGCCTCCAGCAATCAGCTGCCTGATATCATTCAAGCCTGGGGTCAGCCCTCCTTCCTGAGTCCGCTGCTGGATAACGATCTGCTGCTTGAACTGAACAGCGCTGACTTCGAAGGTAATCAGTTTGTGTCCGGATCCATGGACGGCTTCAGTAAAGATGGTAAACTTTACGGCTTGCCGCGTGGTGCCGACTACATGGTCATGTACTATAACAAAAAAATATTCGCTGACAACGGCATCGAGGTTCCAAAAACCACAGATGATTTGCTTGCCGCCGTCAAAACACTTCGTGCCAAGAAAATTAACCCGATCGCTATGAATGGTATGGACGCTTGGACACTGCCTATCTGGTATGAATTTGTAGCCCAACGTCAGACTGGCGATTTCAATACAATGGATGAAGCTGTTGCGCGTAAAATATCCTTTACAGATCCTAGTCTCGTTGCAGCCGCAACTGAAATGCAGCAATTTGCCGATGCTAAAGGTTTTGCCGATGGCTGGCTGACTGCCGATTACGGTGCTGCACGCAACTTGTTCGGACAAGGGCAAGCTGCCATGTTCTTTATGGGCGCTTGGGAGTCGGGTCTGGCAACAGACGAGAACTTCTCTGAAGAATTCCGCAATAACGTAGGTGCTTTCGCTTTCCCAGCTTCAGATAAAGGTAAAGCAACCGATGATGCTGCTTGGTATGGTGGTGGATATGCAGTCAGCAAAAACTCCAAACATGCTGAAGCCGCTGTTGATTTCTTGAAATATTTCTTCGCTCCAGAGCATTGGTCTAAAATGCTATGGCAAGCTGGCGCGGGTACACCTGCGCAGCAATTCGATCAATTCCTAACGGGTAACGAAACCCAGCTGCAAAAAGAATTGATTGAAGTGTTCAGCTCGATGACATCCTCCAGCGGTACTCCACTGCAGGATGTGGGTGACGATGAGTTCAAGCAAAAGGTAATGGAGGCGCATCAAAGCCTGCTTTCTGATGCAATTACCCCTGAAGAATTCGCCAAAGCACTGGATGCTGCATCCGATAAATTCGCTGGTAAATAAACCAGAGACTACAAAAAACATGAACCTTAGCGCTCCTGAAGTAACCTTATAGATGGCAGTGCGCAAACCCCGGCTTCCCCCAGAGGCCGGGGTTTTGTTTTCGAAAAAATGTATACACCGATCTGAAATTTACGGCATGTTCCGGTGCCTGGCTTCCCGTTACGATGGTAATAGATAGATTACTCTTTAAAAGGACGGAGATTTCCATGCACAGAGTGTTAAGCGACAAAAAAGCGATATTCTTACTCATCGCACCTGGACTGTTCCTATTTGCTTTTATGATCTGCATCCCTATCTTCATGAGCGCTTATTACGGTTCTACGGATTGGGGCGGAATCGGCAAATACAATTTCATCGGCTTTGATAACTACCGTGAAATTCTATTTCATGACAAAGTGTTCTGGAGATCGCTAGTCAATGCCCTGCTCCTGACCGCCGCCACTGTATTTTTACAACATCCCTTTGCCATTCTCATGGGGATATTCCTAACCAATTCCGGCAAATACGAAAAAATATTCCGGACGATCTTTTTTATCCCCGCTGTAATTTCCGTCGTCGTTACAGCCAAGCTGTGGACCGGAATTTTCCATCCAAACTACGGACTGCTCAACAAGCTGCTAAGCGGAGTTGGATTGGATGCACTTACGCATGATTGGCTCGGTGATCCAAAGACGGCCATCTGGTGCATCATCATTGTTGTTATGTGGCAAGGCTTTGGGTATGCACTGCTGCTGTATTATTCAGGTCTGCAAGGCATTCCGGAAGATTTAAGCGAAGCCGCAAGAATCGACGGCGCCAACAACTTCACCCTCTACACGCGTATCATCATTCCGCTGCTTTCGCCGATGATGCGGGTTGCCATCATCATTGCCGTCACCACCTGCCTTAAGCAAATGGAAACCGTATTCTTAATGACCAACGGTGGCCCTGCAAATAGCACACAATTCCTAGGGAACTATCTGTACAAAACCGCCTTCTCATCATCGTTATACGGCTATGGTAATGCCATTTCGATTCTGTTTATTGTGTTCTGCCTGATCCTAACCGTTATCCTCAACAAGATTTTAAAGAAAGATATCGGAGAATTTTAAAGAAACCCTGTAACCGGAGGAAATCCTATGAATAATTCCTTATCGCCTGCCGCTTCACCCCCTAAGCTAAACCTTCACAAACAAGAACGCAGAAAGCCTACAACGGGCAAAATCCTAATGATGGTGTTCCTGTGTATCATGGCGTTGATTCAGTTATTTCCGCTTATTTGGTTGATCGATTATTCCCTGCTCAAGAGCGGTGAGTTCTTTGGAAGCTCATTTCTGAAATGGCCCTCTCCACCCCAGTGGGAGAACTATCGAAACGCTTTTACCTACGGGCGTGTGCCACGTTATTTTGCCAACAGTCTTATCATTACAGTGATTACTGTTATGCTCTCTGCGCTGGTGTCCCTGATGATGGGATATGCGTTTACCCGGATGAAATGGAAGCTAAGTGGCATCGTCCTCTCTCTAATCATGTTAGGCATGATCATTCCCATTCACGCCACATTGCTGCCAAACTTCATTCTGTTTAACAAGCTTGGGATGCTGAACAATATGTACACATTGATTTTGCCTTACTCAGCCATTGTCATCCCCATGAGTGTCCTGATTATGACCGGGTTCCTGGAGACCATCCCACGGGCTATTGAAGAGTCCGCCGTTATTGATGGCAGTGGCATTTACGGGTTAATCTTCCGTATCATCCTGCCCATCACCAAACCGGCGCTGGCAACCATCTGTGTACTCAATTTCATCAGCACTTGGAATGAATTCATTATGGCGAACACCTTCCTCACCTCGGAAGATCTTAAGACGATTCCCTTCTCCATTATGAAATTCACTGGTGAGTATTCATCCAACTATGGTGCACAGTTCGCGGTTATGACGATCATCGCCATCCCAACCATCCTGATCTACCTGCTCTTCACAGAACAGATGACCAAGGGAATTACCGCCGGGGCGGTTAAGGGCTAACACAATAAACTTAATCATAACAACATAAAAAGGCTGACAAGACAGGTTTCGTACCCGTCTTGTCAGCCTTTATTCATTCTTACTGATATCTCTTACGGTCGTTGCCAATCCTCCCTCAGCCATTCAACCAAGAGGAGCTCTGGCACATTCACTTTATTAACTTCGGCATAGTCTCTCACCCGTTCAAGCAAACGTCCCGCGGTTCCCGCACTAACCTCTAAACCATGTGCGTTCAGAACATGCATGATTCCACCACTTCCGGAATGTTTACCTAACACAAAATGATGTGCTCTCCCCACCTCAGTGGGATCAAAGGTCTGGTAGGTGGCTGTTTCTTTCAACAAACCGTCAACATGTATCCCAGATTCATGTGTGAAGGCGAGTGATCCGACGATTGGTTTGGCATCGCCGACACTTCGGCCCGAGGCTGCGATCACCCTATCCGCCACCCCCTTCAGACACTCTGGACGCACGCTGCTCTCCCCGCCATAAAGATAACGCCAAGCCATCACTACTTCTTCCAATGCTGCATTCCCGGTGCGTTCACCAATCCCTGCCACCGTAGTGCTTGCCCAGACCGCACCCGCGGCAATACCGCTAAGTGTGTTTGCAGCCGCAAGACCAAAATCATTGTGGCAGTGTACCTCAAGCTCTACATCTGCAGGAACAGCACTAAGTAATGTGCTTACCCGCTCTGCCATTTGACCCGGATGATGAGCAGATACCGTATCTGCATAACGGAACCAACGAATGCCTTCTTTATATAATGTATTTACCAGTTCAACCAAGTACTCCATACTTGCCCTTGAAGAGTCCTCCATCCCCACCGACACAGTCATTCCTAGCCGTTGACCATATTCCGTCGCATGCAGTAATCTTGTCAGACCTTTGGCAGGTGTTAAACCTAGCTTACCTTGTAATTGAATTTCCGAGACAGGGATCGATACATGACTCCAGTTCACACCCGTCGCCCAAGCTTTATCGATATCACTTTCCAAAGCCCGATTCCAAGTCATCATCTTCATAGGTAGACCTAAATCAGCGATAGCCGCAATATCTTCTTGCTCTTGCTTGCCCATGGCAGGAATTCCTACCTCTGCTTGCTCCACTCCGCATTCCGACAGCAACCTTGCGATTTCCAGCTTTTCTTCCCTCGTGAATGAAACTCCAGCCGCCTGTTCACCATCCCTAAGTGTCGTGTCACATAGCCTGAGACTTTTCACGGTTTACCTTCCTCTCCGCAGCAAGTGCAATTCGGATTACGGGTAATATGGACGCTGTAACAGGCGAAGTCGAGTGAATTGAAGCGATGCATTACGCCCGCATAAGTCGTCCCTACCCTTGTAACCCATTTTACGGCTTCCAACGCAGCCAGACAACCCGCAATTCCGGAGGTTGCTCCCAATACTGGAAAGCCAAACGGTTCCCATTCTGGATTCACATCCGGATAAAGACACTCTAAGCAAGGGGTTTCACCAGGTATAACCGTTGTTAGTGAAATCTCAAATCCATACATCGCCGCCTCTACCATTGGCGTGCCGGTTTCTACACATAGGCGGTTCAACGCATATCTTTCCGGAAAATCATACCGTGCATCAATCACTATATTAGCTTGCTCTACCCAAGGTTTTGCCATATTGTATTCAATCTTCGAATTATATCCTTCAATTTCAACATTTGGATTCAGACGTTTTAGCTGCTGAATTGCTGTGCTCATCCTTTCCATACCCAAATGATCACTGTCCATCAAAATCTGTCGATTTAAATCTGGAGGCACAATGTTTCCTTCATGCGCCAAGATCAGCTTGCCGATTCCGGCAGCAGCTAAATAAAGTGCGGCAGTGCCTCCAAGCCCACCAATTCCAGCAATCATCACTGTAGCTTCTTTTAGCGCTTTCTGCCCGCCTTCTCCAAGCAGCTTCAATTGGCGTGCGTATCGTTCCAGTTCGGTGCCGCCTACAAGCTGCTCCATTTTGCTCCCTCCCTGTGGCTGAGCTGCATCATTGGAATCTAACCCTCCAGACCATCCGTTCCATAGAGAGCTGTCATTTCATTAAATTTATCCATAAAGGCCAGCCCTTCTTCTACACAAGCAACGCCGTAGCGAATTACTTTATCCTCCGAGGTAAAAGGAAACGGAAAACCTGCTCTCAAGCTTTTTAACACAAGAATAATCCGATCACTATATAAAAGAGCACGCCCAAATCCTTCCCCATTTATTTCAGAAGAGCTCTGAACCAGAACCCCACTTTTCTCCTCGATCACGCCCGCCACCGCCTGAAACAAGAGAGGAACCTGCAAACGGACCTTTGGAGAAACCGCGCAGTTAAAATCAGATTTGTTCTTGTCTTCAGGGGAAGCGAGAAACAATCGTTCGATCTTCTTCTGTGGTGAAAGAGAAGCATGCCTTCCAAAAAAGTCTTCTGTATCAAGCAATTGACATAACCGGCGTATGAGCATCTCTGCTATATCTTTATCCAGCTTTTTCTCCGTGGTTCGACAACGGCGTTTTAATACTGCCGCTTCCGGAGCAACCCGGCCCATTAATGCAGCACTCTCATTAGCTATGGGATCCATCTACACTCGCCCCTTCCGCTTCATTTTCAGCATGTAATACCTTGGCTAGCCACATCGGTGGTTTGCCCTGTAGCATTTCAACAATCCGCTTCACTTGCTCATCAATAGGACTGCCTGGTGGAACCTTTACCGGCATAATTTTACGACGTGTGACTCTTGCCGCTGCTGAGGCTCCAATCTGCATGATGAATATTAGCGTGCAATCCTCTACCACCTCCAGACGACTCTCTATTTTGCCTGCTTCATCCTGATTGAGAATCGTTGGCAGTTTACGAAGACCTATAAGCTCCCCGCCACCTTTGGTAACTTTATAAATTGCGAACATCGGACTCTGCCCAAAATGGGCATTCACTCTAATTCCATCCTCTGTAGCGAATGCTACTTTCACGATGTTCCTCCTCCCTTCGCATTAACAGATTCGCCGCTTTATTCGTCCACTCCATCGCTCCCCGATACCCTACAGAGGTGGCCATATAAGCACCAAGCTCATTCCAAACGGGAAATCCAGCCGCCATAAAAGCAGCATCTAACCGCGCCGCTCCATTTATCCCATGTGAGTTACCGATCCATAAATCTGCACCTTTGCCCAAAAGCTCAACATCATCCAGATCACCGACCCATACCTCTCGTTCCATCTCAACCACCAAAGGAGTTTCATAGGAGGTGACCAGGGCCTTTTGCTCCACCCCCAGCTCTTCGAGCCAAGAAGATACGGTATACAAATGATCTGGCTCCAGCGCGACAAGTGCAGACATCCCCGCAAATTGAAAATGAGCATCCAGCATGCTATCCAATAAATTCTCCCGTTGCCAGCAATAACGAAGCTGTACCGGCTCCCCGCTAATTTGATGCAGGAATTGCAAAATATCATCCGTTGCTTTAAGCCCCATCGCACTCTCGAATACTTTGTAGGGAGTTCCCAGCGCATTATGCAGTCTTCTAGCTGGACGCTCCATACTTCCGCCGATGGCAATGGTTAGACCCGAATGCAAGCTTTGCAGCATCGAATCTAGAGGCACCCCACCTCTTGTCAGCGGTGAAAATCCTGTCAGCAGATGCCCAGACAAAGAGGTCGAAATATCAGGTAGAGCGATTACCTCAAAACCGAAGGAGGATATCATTTCTTTCAGCTCCATCACATCACCCGGCGTCAGAAACGATCCCGGCAAGAGGGTAATCTGACGTGTATTTACACTCCTTGAACCCCGATGGCCTACCTGCTGAATCATCTCATCAAGCATCGCCTCCACGGTAGAGCTGAACCCCGATTCCAATGAACCACGAAAGTCTGGTAAGGTGACGGAAAAAGCAAGCCCACCCCGCATGTTCCGCTCCCTTTTATAGGTCTTGAGCATGGATTGATAATCCACTCCTGCCACATCCGTCAGCTCAGTCCCAATAATGCCTATAATGTCTGGTCGGTGTTTACTGAGTATGGTATTTAGAGCTTCCTCTAAATTACGATTCGCATCAAAGATTACATCCATCTCCTGCAAAGCAGAGGTCTGTACGGCTATAGGCTCACGAAAATGCCGGGTAAGCAGTGCCTTCGGAAATGCGGAACAACCTTGCGCACCATGCACAATAGGCAATGCCTTGTAGCAACCCTGAAATGCCAGTACGGAACCAAGGGATTGGCCTATTTTCATTGGATTAACCGAAGTCGGTTTACTCCTTTTGTTAACGGTCATAGGAAGGTTCCTCCTTATCCCAGGGAGCGGCACTGGCAGCCAGCTTCCAGATTGGATTAGCAAGAGAATACGTCAGCTCCTTTGCCAGCCTTAGTAAACCTTCGTAACCAGCATAGGCCTTGTGTCTTTCTTGATTAATATCGATAAACGGAATCTGCTCTTTCATTGCCACATACATATTCCGTCCGCCAGCAATCATAATATCTGCCTTACGATCCCGGACGGTTTTGATAATTCGGCTTGCCCCGCCCTCCGGGATATATTCGGTGTCATCACCAACACGATCCGCTATACGCCGTACATCATCTTCCGTGCTTTTGTTCGTGCCTACACCTACCACCTGAACGCCTAACTCCTTCAGTGCGGAAATAATCGACCAGCTTTTTACTCCACCCGTATAGAGAACTGCTTTCTTTCCTTTAAGCAGCTTGCGGTAGGGCCGCAGCTCCTGAATCAGTCTGTTTTCCTCTCGTTCCGTCAACCGATCCACACGCCGCTCCATCTCACGGTCATTCAGCAAATAAGCCATTTGACGTAAGGAATAAGTTGTCTCTTTGGCCCCATAGAAGGAGCCTTCGAAATAGGGAATGTGGTATCTTGCCTCCATTTCTTTTGCCAGACCTAACAATGCACGGCTGCACACAACCATATTCACTTTTGCATGATGTGCCCATGTAATTTCCTTATATCTTGCATCCCCTGTAATTCTGGACATTAGCGTAATTCCAACACTCTTCATTAATTTCTCGATATCCCACATTTCACCCGCGATATTGTACTCTCCAATCAAATTCACACCTAAAGGAATCTCAATCTCTGGTTCACCTGTGCCAATGACATATTGTAGCAGCGCTTCACCAGCCAGCCGATTTCCAAGATTCTTACTGCCTACGAATCCAGGGCTGTTCACGGGGATCACAGGAAGCCCCAATCTGCCTGCCGCTTCCTTGCATACCGCATCCAAATCCTCGCCAATCAATGCTGTCACACAGGTCGCATATACAAATATTGCCGGAGGCATAAAGCGCCCGGCAATATAGTCAATGCTATCTTTAAGTTTCTTTTCTCCGCCAAAAATAATGTCGTTATCGTTGAGATCTGTAGTAAATCCGTATTGTGAAAGTGATGGCCCGCTTGATAAAGCCCCTCTACTTTCCCAGCTATTCCCGGCACAAGCAGCCGGCCCATGGACGAGATGCGCAGCATCCATGATCGGCAGCAGCGTGATTTGGGCTCCGTCGAAGGAGCAGCCCCCAGCCGCTTCGCCCGGCTTGGGGCGTGGACATGGCTTCGATTTCGGAGTTAAGCTCCCGCAAGCTTGCGCGTCGAATACATCGTTTCTGATGGACTCCATCGTACCACCTCCCGTAACTGAATACTCCTTACTCTTAAAATGCTCAATTATTCAGTGTCACTACGATAAATATTGGACTAACGAACAAGATCGTGGTTGAAGCCAGATGAATCCTCATCCAACCCCTGCAGGATTGTATTTACTATAGTAGTTAACAAGTTCAAGGCACCTTGATAACCGATAATCGGATAACGATGCAGATGATGGCGGTCAAAAACAGGGAAGCCTACACGGATCAAAGGAACGTCGGCATCTTTGGCAGCAAATTTAAGATGAGAGCTTCCAATGGCCAGATCCACAGGATCATCAATCAGCAGAGAGCGCATATGCCACAAATCATTTCCGATATGAACCGTTGTTTCTGCTCCGTAGGGACTGGCAGCAAGCAGAGCTTTCGCTTCTTCTTTAAATCCGTTTTCCCCATTGGAGCACACAATATGAATAGGCTCTATACCGACTTCCAGACAGAATTCAATCAGGCCGATCAGCAAATCCGGATCGCCAACTAAAGCCACTCGTTTGCCATGCAGATAAGGGTGGCTATCGAGCAAAGCATCCACTACCCGGCCACGTTCTTCCACAAGCTCAGGCGGAATGGGCAATCCCGTTAATTCACTGATAGACTCTATTAGCCGATCTGTGGCATGAATGCCCAGCGGAGTCGACATCGCAACGGTCTGTTGTTTCCATGTGCCGCTGATGTATTCCAACGTTTTTTTGACAGAATATTTCTGAAGAGAAAGAGTTCCCAACGCATTAGCTGCCTTCGGCACATCTGCCAGCTTCGTTCCCCCATAATAATAGGAATATTCTCCTGTAGCCGGGGAATCAAAATTGCCGCTGTGGTCACCAAGGAAGGTGTAGCCTGTATCAAACGCGGCAAGGATTTTTCGAATTTCTGCAAAATTCCCCGTATAAGGCTCAAACCCTATAATGACATTCAGCTTCTCTCCAGTTCCCTCTCCACTGCCAGGGGTAGCTTCAATCCCAGAGCGGATGAACAAGGTACTGAGGATGGACTTTAACATGGAATCGTAACCTGTAATATGTGATCCGGAAAAACTTGGCGTGTTGGCGTAGGGCACTGGAATTTCGTTCGAAATTGCACCCTTCTGGCGGGCATTGGATATAAAAGCCTGCAGATCATCCCCTATAACCTCAGCCATACATGTAGTGGATACAGCTATCATCTCTGGCTTATAGAGCGCCACACTATTTTCAAGACCATCAATAAGATTGTTCATCCCTCCGAACACCGCACCATCTTCTGTCATAGAGGAAGAAACCGCGGGGGTTGGCTCCTTGAAATGACGGCTCAAATGACTACGAAAATACGCAGTGCAGCCTTGGGAGCCATGTATAAACGGCAGAGTTTTTTCGAATCCCAGCGCAGCCATCAAGGCTCCTAGGGGCTGGCATGCTTTATGAGGATTAACTACCAGTGAGGTGCGGGCAAAATTCTTATCCTTATATTCAGACGACTTCGAGTAGGCTAATGCTTCCGCTGTCTCTTGCTCACTGCAGGGTGCCTCGAATGCTTTTTTCCCTTCACGTTGCTTCACATAGGGTTCAGTTTGAAATAATGTATTGTAATCCGGGATCTCCAGTTTGTCCTTCATACGCCCGCCTCCTTTTTAGGGAGTGATCCTGTTTTCCCTGAATTGATCAAGCTCCACACTGGGCTGTTAATGGTCATGTCCATGTCCTTAGCAAAAATCTTAAACCCGTCATAGCCATGGTAAGGACCACTATAATCCCAAGAGTGCATTTGCCGGAAAGGAATACCCATCTTGTGATACACATATTTCTCCTTCACACCCGAGCCCATCAGATCAATATCAAGTCTTTGCGCAAGCTCTTCCAGCTCGTAAGCGGTTGGATCATCGTAGATAATAGTGCCTTCCGGCAGTTCAGGGAATGTTTTCTCGTAATCATCCTTGTGAGCGAACTCATAACCTGTGCCCACTACCTCCATACCCAGATCCTCATAAGCCCCCAGTGTATGGCGGGCACGTAATCCGCCTACCAGCAGCATGACCTTTTTACCTTCCAGCCGGGGTTTAAATTTAGAGATAATCGCCTCCATTTGTGGCGTGTATTTAGCGATGACTTTCTCGCAATTTTCCTGAATATACTCATCAAACCTTGCGGCGATGGCTCGAAGGCTTTCAGCTGTTTTGGTCGGCCCGAAAAAGTTGTATTCCAGCCAAGGAATCCCATATGCTTTCTCCATCGTCGTTACCATATAGTTCATGGAGCGATGACAGTGAATCAGATTGAGCTTCGCCTTATGCGCGATCGCCAATTCATTGATGGTTCCATCCCCAGACCACTGCGCAATAACACGCAGACCCATTTCCTCCAGTAAAATGCGTGAAGCCCAAGCGTCCCCACCGATGTTATAATCTCCGATAATATTAATATCGTAAGGACCACATTCCGCAAGCTCCTTCTTCCCCATCAGAAAATCACGGATCGCATCGTTAGCAATATGATGACCCAAGGATTGGCTAACCCCACGGAATCCTTCACAACGAACGGGAATGATCGGGAGACCTAGCTCGATAGACATTTTTTTGGACACCGCTTCAATATCGTCTCCGATTAGCCCCACAGGACACTCTGATTGGATCGAAATTCCTTTAGCCAGTGGGAACATTTCTTTAATTTCACGGCAAATGACTTCAAGCTTCTTGTCACCGCCAAATACAATATCTGTCTCCTGAAAATCACTCGTCACCTGCATAGCCGTAAAATTATCAATGCCCAGTGTTCCATTGGCATAATTCCGTCTTGTTCCCCAGCTATATTGTCCACAACCTACAGGACCATGGCTGATATGCACCATATCCTTGATCGGGCCCCAGACCACGCCCTTCGAACCAGCATAAGCACATCCTCTTTGGGTCATAACCCCCGGACGGGACTTCATATTCGATTTGATGGCGCATTTGCCACAGTTTATTAACTCTTCATTATTGATTTCAAAATGCTTCTGACGATCCTTCCGTGCCTTTTCCGGGTAAACCTCAAGAATCTCTTCGAGCATCTTTTGGTTATCTTCGATATTTAGCCCCATTCTGAATCCTCCTCATCCCTTAGAGTGATCCGGTGAACAGCCGTCTCTCCACTCCTGTTCACCGGACGAACCTAATTATTGGCCAGATGCCTTCAGCTTTTTCAGCGCGGTCTCTTCATCCTCAATCACACCAAATTCCATGAGTAAATCCTCCAGCTCTTCCATAGAAATCGGGGTCGGGATTGTCATCATATTGTTATTCAGAATCTTTTCTGCCAAAATCTCATATTCTCTAGCTTGCTGATGATGAGGATTATATTGGGCTACGGTCATTCTTCTCAGCTCTGCATGCTGAACCACATTATTCCGCGGGACAAAATGGATCATTTGTGTATTCAAACGGCGTGCCAGCTCCATAATGAGCTCATCCTCACGGTCCGTATTACGACTGTTGCAGATCAGACCGCCCAATCTTACGCCACCGCTGTTGGCATACTTTAGAATTCCGCGCGCAATGTTATTGGCCGCATACATAGCCATCATTTCCCCGGAGCATACGATATAAATTTCCTGTGCTTTATTCTCACGGATCGGCATTGCAAATCCACCACATACCACGTCACCAAGTACGTCATAGGATACAAAATCCAATCCTTCATAAGCCCCTTGCTGCTCCAAAAAATTAATCGCTGTAATAATCCCGCGGCCGGCACAACCCACACCCGGTTCAGGTCCACCGCACTCCACATTAAGAATGTCGCCATATCCCAACTGAACTACATCCTCAAGCTCCAAATCCTCAACCGTTCCTCTTTCAGCTGCCAATTGGAGCACTGAATTCTGAGCTTTGGTGTTCAGAATCAACCGTGTGGAGTCCGCTTTAGGATCACAGCCTACGATCATTGTTTTTTGACCAAATTTAGTGGCGAGCTGCGCCAAAGTGTTCTGCGAAGTTGTGGATTTACCGATACCGCCCTTACCGTAAAAAGCAATTTGTCTCATCATTCATCATCCCTTCGAAATCGATATATTTTCAAAATAAGAGCTGATCTTCACACTTTCGAGAATCACATCCTGTATTTCACCTTTACGCACCAGAGGCAATACCCCGGCTTTATTTAAGCTGGCGCGAGGGACATCGCCAATACCAGAGCAGAGCAATATTTGACAGTCCTGTAATATAGAAATAATTTCTTGTAGCGTGGTATTCTTATCCCCATTACAATCCGCTTTACCGTGGCAATAGGCCTGAATCTTTCGGACACCTAGCAGCTTCACGCTTACTCCATCTGTTTCATAAACCATGAACTCTGTCGCGTGGCCAAAATGTTGATTGACCTTATCCCCACCACGTGTAGCAACAGCGACTTTGGTGGTGTGCTGCCCTTGCTGGAAAGAGTTCTGCCTTAGCTCTTTGGCTTTGACACGCTGACGGATTTTGGCATCGAGTTCACGTTGAAAGAGCGCTCTAGCTTGCTCATTTATAACTGGATTTGCATCCATCTTTTCTAATATAAAATCCTGATTACGATCCTGACCTAGCAGCCCAATGGCATCAGCACGGCATTGCCGACAATGGCGCATGACCTTCATCCCTTCGCGCCCAAGCACTTCCTGCAGGTTGTGCAGTTCTTTAGGGCGCGGCGCCTTGCGCCCATCCCGTTCATACTGACTTCCCGGTGCGATAATTAAAGGCGTCACATTATGCAGAGTTGCCCCGAGCGCTTTAACTGTTCGCGATACTTCAGGGAGATGATGATCATTGACCCCTGGAATCATAACGGAATTAACTTTAACAAGAATACCTTGCTGTGCCAGCAGCTCCAAACCTTGAAGCTGGCGGCTGATCAGCAGCTCCGCTGCTTCTTGTCCTTCGTACCGGACCCCTTCGTCAACAACCCATGGATAAATTTCACGGCCCACATTGGGATCAATGGCATTGATGGTGATCGTGACATGACGGATACCTAGCGCTAGTATGGCGTCTACATGCCTGTAAAGGGTCAATCCATTAGTACTCAGGCAAAGGGTAACATCAGGGATCTGCCGCTTGACTCGTTCGAACGTGTCAAAGGTTCGTTCTGGATTCGCCAGCGGATCACCCGGACCTGCAATCCCAACTACCGACAGTTGCATCAGCTGTGCGGCTACACCTTTCACTTTTCTTTCAGCTTGCTCTGGAGTTAGCACTTCACTAACTACACCAGGCCTGCTTTCATTCACACAATCGAATTTTCGGTTGCAGTAATTACATTGGATGTTACAGGCGGGAGCAACCGGGATGTGCATCCTAGCAAAAAAACGATGAGCTTCCTCGCTGTAGCAGGGATGGCGGCTGAGCTCCTCCTCTGCTTCAATGGATAACCTCGATGACGTCTGCGGCATTTCCCCACCTCCTAAAAGTTTTATGCAACATGAACTTCTAGTACTTCTTCGCAGTAAAACTCACTTCAACAGAACAACTGATGTAATTTTAGTTAACACAAACCATGTTCGATTGCTTTGATTAGTTTCATCATATTTTCATCAACCTACATCGTCAATCGAGTTTTTCCTTTTTAAGTCCTGTTTTTCCTTATGTTTGCAGTTTCGTCATATTAAATGTTAGTTTATATAACCTAAATGTATCATGTTTCCGTTTCCATTTTTATTCAATCTCTGTTGATTTCCGTCATCATGTCATGTTTCTGGCCATTTTAATGATTCTTAAAAGATAGAATCCATTTATTTCTGCAACTTTTATTGACAATGACTTTCATCTCGTATATGATCTCTTTAGGCAAGAACACATTGAATAATCTTAAAAATTTAATATATCCCGTAAAGGGGAGTAGCTGTTAAATAAAGTCGTCAATACGAGAATATGAGGATATTCTCCGGCTTTATTGGCAATTCACATTGTTAGCGAGACCTTTACCAATCAGGTTAGACCTTTATTCCAAAGGCTAATCTGTTTGGTAAAGGTCTTTTTTATATAAATTTAGTTAAAATGGTAGGGTAGATATCTTTTGGTAGATATTTGCATTCAAAAAGGGAGGACAACAGTAATGGATTGGGGATTATTATTAGAGTACGGTTGGGTATTGCTTGTTCTGGTAGCACTAGAGGGACTACTCGCCGCAGATAACGCATTGGTATTGGCAATTATGGTTAAGCACCTTCCTGATGAGGAAAGAAAAAAAGCGCTGTTTTACGGATTAGCGGGGGCCTTCGTGTTCCGATTCGGTTCGCTATTTGTCATCTCCTATCTGGTCGATATCTGGCAAGTACAAGCCATCGGCGCGATTTATTTATTATTTATCGCGGGTAATCATATTTTCCGAAAACTGTTGTTTAAGAAGCCCGTCACAGATGAAGCTGCTGAAAGCGGCACTGACGGTGCGGTCAATAAAAAGAAATCCAGCTTTTGGTTTACTGTTCTGAAGGTAGAAGTCGCTGACATCGCCTTCGCGGTCGATTCCATCCTAGCCGCAGTTGCACTCGCGGTTGCTCTTCCTGCAAGTGGTCTTCCAAAAATCGGAGGCCTCGATGGCGGACAATTCCTCGTCATCTTTGCCGGTGGATTTATCGGTCTGGTCATTATGCGTTTCGCAGCTTCCTTCTTCGTTAAGCTGCTGCATTCCCGTCCAGGACTTGAAATTGCAGCCTTCTTTATCGTAGGTTGGGTGGGTGTTAAGCTGTCAGTCATTACATTGGCGCACCCTTCACTTGGTGTTCTGTCCGAAGATTTCGCTCATAGTACCTGGTGGAAAGCCACCTTCTACGTTGTGCTCGTACTCATCGCTGTAATCGGCTGGTTTATGAGTAGCCACAAGGTTGAAGAGAATGTTGGCGAGAATCCGGTTAGAGAAGTAGACAAACAACTCGGTAAATAATCGTTAAAATACAGCCACAAACAATACCCCGTAAGATGCACCTTCTGAACAGGTGTACGTCTTTCGGGGTATTGTTATTTATCCTCGTTTTTGCTCTCGATATTCCTGCGGCGTACAGCCAACGGTTTTTTTGAAGAATCGAAAAAAATAGTGCTGATCACTAAACCCGAGCTGGCCGGAGATCTCGTGCATTTTTAGAGCAGTTCCAAGCAACAGCTCCTTACTCAGCTCCACTTTTTTCTCCAGAATATAATCAGAAATCCCCTTCCCTGTCGTTCTTTTATACCAGCGTGACAGATAGGACGGATTAAGTGAGACTTCCTGCGCAATCCGGGTTAAGGACAAATCATCGGCCAGATGGGATTTAATATATTGGTGGATCATGGACAGGATATTCGATTCATCATGTTTATAGGTAGCGCTTCTGTTCGAGATAATCCATTCAAAAAACGTGTGATAAAAAGAGATGACGTCCGACCAGTGTGTATTGATATTAAAATATAACATACGTGATAAATTCATACCGCTATGGGCTTTTTCCGTTAAACCTAACTCTTGTAAAGTCTGCAGCAGGGTGTTACTGATCCCAGACATTAATCTTAATCTCAAAAAAGGATCCTCCGGCCCACCTTCCCCCGAGAGCTCCACCCATTTGCGAAAAGATGTGCCCCAATCGAGATCACCTTCAAGCAGCCGTTGTTTTAAATAGTCGAGCAGTAGTTCTGCTGTTGCATTTCGATTATGCATAGAACCTGGACTTGGGCTCACTTCCTTGGTATTTATCCTCAGCAGCTTTTCCATCCCAAGTCCGGGGCTATCAAAAATGGCTAATCGTAAACGGTTCAAGGCATAGTTCAGCTCATGCCAATGCACTTCCTGATCACTGGCGATGATAGACACAGATAGTTGCAGACATTTGCCACAGGCTTGCTGAACGGATTCCATTGTTCCGTGGACGAAGCGCAGCGTTTTTAACCAGAGCTCTTCTTCCTTGATTGAGGATACACTTTCACTTTTAGGCTGAACAAAACAAGCTATCGTCCCCGGATCCAGATCCACAGCCTTAACTTCAACCTTGTCGCTGAGCAGCTCCTCCGCAATATTGGCTACCGCATAACGAATTAAACTCCGGTCTGAAGCCGTTTCATAATTTCGCCAAGCCTCCATCCGCAGAATAATAGGCAGGACGGATCCATCCGCGTTGAACGGGAGCTGAATGGCATCGAATTCAACCTGCAAGCTCTGCCGGTCTATCCGTTCGGTGCGTCTTAGAATATCGTGTAATAACTGCTGCTGTAACTGGGGCAGCGCGCGCGGGAGCTTGTCGCGAAGCCACTGGCTTTTATAGAAATAATCCTCTTCTGAAGATATTTTCTCCAAAGTCAGCTCCACAGCGGCACGAATTTTATCCATCCCCTCTGTCTTCAATAAATAGTCAACTACACATGGATTTCGGATCGCCTGATGGGCAAAATCGAATTCATTATGTCCTGTCAGCAGAATTACTTTACAACGTGGCCAGCGGTCGACAATTTCCTGAATTAACGCCATCCCATCCATACCTGGCATACAGATGTCACTAAGCACAATATCTATTTTTACGGTATTAAGCCAGTCTATGGCATGATCCGCTGAATGAACCTTTATGATCTCCAAATCTTTAAAATCTGCCTTTACAAAAAATTCGTACAGCCCATCCAAAATATTAGGCTCATCATCAACTATCATCATTCGTTGCATCCTGCACGTCCCCTTTAAGCGGTAAATTGACTCTTACACAAAGTCCGCCCAAACTGCTTCTCTCTGCCATCAAGCCATAAGGGGAACCAAATTTGATCCTCAATCTCTGATTTACATTTAATAAACCCGTGATCTCCCCCTGAATGGCATTCTGCTCGGAGAACTGGCGCTGCAAGAGATTTAACTTGTCCTCACTAAGTGAGTCACCGTTATCTTCTATTATAATAGTCAGCGTATGCTCAACTTTTTCATAACTCATTTTTAATAGGCCATTGCTGCTTTTTTGCTTAAGCCCATGCTCGAATACATTTTCAATAATGGGCTGCAGGAGAACCCGTGGGACTTTGATGTCCCGGCAATCCGCTGCAATCTCATCTACCTCAGCTCTAATTCTCGCGCCAAAACGAATCCGCTGTATAGCCAGATAGACCAAAGCATGCTCCTGCTCTTGCTGCAAAGTAACCTCCTGGGCGGAATCCCGGGTCATGTACCGAAAATATTGCCCTAAATAATCAGAGAATTCCTTGATCAGCTCTACATTTTCCACCTCAGCCATCTGTTTTATGCTAAATAGACTGTTATAGAGAAAATGAGGCGTGATCTGCGATTGTAAATGTTTAAGCTCCGCTTCCCCTGTCCGGATACGCTGCACGTAGTTCTCATCGATTAACGTATTCAGATGCTTAAGCATCTCATTGAAACGAGAATATAGATACCCAAACTCATCCCTGCGGGAGTGAGTTATAAAGATCCCCGTCTGCCCCTGCTCCGCTTTCTTAAACCCCCTGATAAGAATAGACATCGGGCGATGAATCATCCTGTACGTCCATAAAGAGAACAAGATAATGATCACTATCGAGACAACGAACAACAACCATAGCAACAATGAGTAGACATGAATCGGCTTCATGAGCACCGTATTGGGAATATTTGCGGTCAGCCTAAAGTTATTGCTGTGATCGTAGAGCGAATAGTAAAAAGAATTATCAAAACGATACCGCTGCACACTTACAGTCTCTTCACTATTTAGTGGTTTCTCTATGGGGAACAACCTGGGCTTCTGGTCAGAAGTTGATATCACATAATCGTTATTGCCGAAGGCTAACGTAATATCGCTCCCCCCTGATACCGCAAATTCTTTCAAACGCAACTCAAGCTCAGGTGAGGAAAGCTTCACTCCCAGCAAAAAATTAGGTGAAAGATTGCGATCCAGGTTATAAGGATTACTACGCAGTAAATATAAGTCGTCTTCGTATTTAGATAAAGCACCCTTCAGATTACCCATAGTGGCCAGCAGACTTTGCCATTCCTCGTTGGTGACATCCCTAACCCCCACCGCAGCGCTAACCCGCTTATTAATTTCCGGGACATAATACACAACATCACTAATATAAGGACTGGTTTCTTTGATTTGTTTTAGCTTGGTGTATATATTGTTCAGATTAGAATCCACTTCGTACCGGCTCATAATTGGAATACGGGTACTGAAGGTAGCCAGCGTTTCATCCTGAGAGTACTCCGTGACTAAGCCCGTTATCCGTTGCAGCTCAAATTCAAGATGGCTGTAGTAAAAATGAACCTTCGATTCGTTCGCCCTCTCCACTTCAGCTTGCATTTGGTTGGAGCTATAGTAGGTAATAGATATACTCAGCGCACAGAGTGGAAGCATGACCAATAGGAAAGCTCCGATCAGCTTGATCACAATGGAATCGGGGTTCCACCCGATGGAGAATGATTTCATTGGAATGTTCTCCCTCTTCTATCGAATAATAATAAAGAAGGAGCCATGTTCAGGCTCCTTCTTATATTTAGGTCCAGTCCAGTTTAACCCTTTACACTACCCACGACTAGTCCATGCACAAAATATCTTTGCAGGAACGGATAAATCGCCAGGATCGGAATGATAGACAAGAAGATCTGGGAGGCTTGCGTTGTACGGTCTGAGATTTGATTTAATAACGCAGCTTGTTCAAAAGTAATATTTTCAGTCTGGATCGATACCTGCTGAAGTATGGATTGTAAATAGGTGGCCAGCGGATAATGTTCCGGGCTTCTCATATAAATCATACCATCGAACCATGCATTCCAGTGACCCACCAAAGCGAACAACGTAATGGTCGCAATACTTGGCATAGATACCGGCAGATACACACTCCATAACGTGCGTAAGTGTCCCGCGCCATCCATCCATGCGGCTTCCTCCAATTCTTTTGGCAAACCTCTGAAGAAATTGAGCATAAGTAGAACATTAAAGATCGGCACCGCGCCCGGTATAACAAGCGACCAGATGCTATCCAGCAGCCCCATTTCTTTTACAATTAAATAGCCAGGAATCAGACCCCCACTGAAGAGCATCGTGAACACAAAAATCCAGGCGTACACGGTCCGTGAGCGGAAGGACTTTGCCTCTTTAGACAGCGGATAAGCTACTAGAATCGTAAACAACAAGTTAACGGATACGCCAAGCACTACCCGGAGCAGACTAGTTCCGAAGGAGTGAATGAACTGGTTGTTCTGAAGGATATATTTATAGGAAGAAAGTGTGAAATCCACAGGCCAGAAGGTTACGCTACCCGCGTTAACAGCTGCGCTGGAGCTGAAAGAGATCGCCAGAATATTCACGATTGGAAAAAGACAAAGCACCGCGAGCAAAGTCAGAAATACATAATTGCAGCGGAGAAACCAACGATAAGCAGTTGAAGTATGGTGCATTTAGTCCACTCCTTTCTCTCTAAAAAATCCGATATTTAGCAAAACGATACGCCAGATAATAACCCAGCCCGATAAATACGAAGGAAACTACCGATTTTATCAATCCTAGTGCGGTCGATACAGAGTACTGAGCATCCTGTAGACCAATTCGGTAAATCATCGTGTCCAAAATATCACCTGATTCATACACTAGCGGATTGTACAGGTTGAACACTTGGTCAAATCCCCCGTTCAGGACGTTGCCAAGGCTGAGTGTAAGCATCAGGATCATAATCGGGCGAATGCCCGGAAGCGTAATATGCCAGGTCTGCTTCCATCTTCCGGCACCATCGATTACAGCAGCTTCATAAAGAGAGGAGTCAATGCTGGTTAAAGCCGCCAAATAAATAATCGTCCCGAATCCAAACTCCTTCCATTGATCTGTGATCACTAGTACGTATGGGAACCAGCTATTGTCCGCTAGAAATTGAATAGGCTGCATGCCTAGTGCTTTTAAAAGCATGTTGACAATCCCGCTGCTCGGAGACAGTACATCTACGATAATCCCGCCCAAGATAACCCATGAGAAAAAGTGCGGCATATAAATAATCGTCTGAATCGAACGTTTGAAGCCGTTTACACGAACCTCATTAAGCAATAAAGCCGCTATAACTGGCACGGTCAGCCCAGCAATAATTTTCATGACGGAGATAAATACAGTATTCCATACGACCTGACCAAAACCGGGAAGCTCAAACAAATAACGAAAGTTTTCGAGCCCTGTCCAGTTCATATTCTTAAACCCTGAAATCGGGGAAAAATTCTGGAAGGCAATTACAAGGCCAGCCATTGGAATATAACTAAAAATAATGATCACTATTAAGGCAGGTAAAATCATTAAATGGAGCGGAATATTACGTAGAAATTGCTTAGTATTAAAGTGCATATGCTTTCTCCTCCTTGTATCTCAATTATAGAGCAGCCCCAAATTGCCTTAATAGTGTAGCGTATTGACTTTAAGTATCTTTTGTTGACCTGGCTATCGAACCGAATAGCTGTTCAGCCAAAAAAAGAACTGCCCGTTTGTCATTATCATGACTAGGGGCAGTCCTCTTCTGCGTCGTTTTTACTAGTTTGCTTTTACGATATCATTTACTTCTTTCGTTATTTGATCTCCACCGAGCTTTTTCCAGTTGGCTACGAATTTGTCGAATTCATCGATAGGAAGACTTCCGTAAATGATTTTGACAAAGGTCTCTGCACGCAGTTTATCCAAGGTAGCCGCTTTGCTGTTCATCGTTTTAGTTGGGGCATAAATGAACTCATTCATCAACACCAAGTCATTGTCGCGGTAGTGTTTGATAACCGATTGTGAGCTAAGCGGCCCAAAGATCCGTTCCATATGCCATTTATCAAGATCTCCACCGCGGTAGCTTTGAATATCATCATAGAATAATTTAGCTTCAAGGCCCATGTTTGAGGTATCTCCCGATTCAAGGGCTTTTTCCACTTCATCCTGTGCCTTTACATTTTTGTTCGGTGGCAGGTTGGATACAACCGCATTTTGGAAGCCCAGACCTGTGTCCCCGTTCAAATATTTTGCCCGTTCCGTTTTAGCGGACTCCCCAAACATTTTCTCTGCTTGGAAGTTAAGCAGCTTGATCAATGCCTCCGGATGCTCGTAGCCCTTACGGACCGCGAATACGCCACCAATTGTAAGATGGTTTTGAGTTTTGGCAGGTTGGTCATCAATAGATTGTACCGGATAAGGCACCCAGTTAACATTTTGATCTTTTTTAATCATGTCCTTTACTTGGAAAGGGGCCCATTGCGGCAAAAATAACATACCGGACTTACCAGCATTTACATCCTCCATCGCTTTGGCAAAGTCTTTCACTCCAAACTCTGGATCAATGACTCCTTCTTTATACAATCTTTGCAGCTCCGCAAGTCCAGCCTTTACCTCCGGTTGAATCGTACCATTCACAACCTCGCCATCGGCGTTTTTGATCCAAGTTTCCAGGTAAGCATGGTACCCGAGTAGAAACGCATTGATTGGCAAGTCCTTGTTCAACGAAATGCCGTAAGTATCCTGTTTGCCATTTCCGTCTGGATCTTTAAATGTAAAGTCTTCTGCAATCTTAATAATATCCTGCATGGATGTTGGCTCTGCCAAATTCAGCTTGTCCATCCAGTCTTTTCGAATCCATATCATATCAGAGGAATCCAGCGAACCCGGGAAGCTTACCATCGCCATCAGTTTTCCATCTTTCGTAACCGGCTTAAGCCCTGCTCCGTCCTCTTCAGCGTAATATTCTTTGACAAGATCCGAAGCATATTTATCAAATACCCCGGTCAAATCCTCCAACATGCCAGCTTCATAAAGCTGCTCGAATTGCACCGTGGACACCTTTAACAAATCAGGTAAATCCCCGCTCGCCAAGGTAACATTCATTTTATCGTTATAGTTAGCATCAGCCACAATCCAGTCATAGGACACTTTAATCCCAAGCTCTTCCTCGTATCCTCTGGTCCAGATGTTATTGGAATGTGTATCGCCCTGCGCCAACGTCTCTTTGCCTGTTTCGTTCATCGTGGAGCGAAGTTTGATCGGCGGATCATATTTGGTTAAAGGGCCGCCTTCCATTTCCGTTTGCACACTAGTGTTTCCCTCTGCGGAACTACTACTGTTTCCACTACTGTTTCCACTATTATTGCTGGAGCAACCACTGAAAACTAATGATAAAACAATGGCCGATGCCATTAAAGGCAAGCCTTTAATCTTTCTTTTCATCTATTGAACCTCCCTTATTTTCTATATCCTAATTGTAAGAAGAAAGCGTTAACACAGCGAGTGTGAACCGTTTACATTCGGTATCTTTTCTTTACCTATTCATGTTCGCCTAACAAAGCTCCGCTTTAGGGTCACTCTGATTATCATAATACTGTGAGTTTGTAAGTGTCTATGTATTGGTAATTAATTACACAAAAAAGAGGCTGATCTTTATGCTATCCCATAAGAATTTTAGCCATCAAGATTACCTATATAGTGAGCCGGCGGTTGCATAGTGTAAGAGGATTGGACTGAGGATTGCGTTGTGGATCGCGCTGAGGATTAAATTAAGCATTGAATTACGCGGCATTACGCAGCATTACGCAGCATTACGCGCATTACGCGTTTAATTGTATTTAGTACACTTATAATGCATCAAATCACTCGGCCAAAGGATATAAGTGTATTTCGTACACTTATATTCTTGCTTTTCTCGCCGATAGGTGAATTCTCTAGTTTTTAGTTGCAGAGAATGCAATTAAAGATTCACATTCACCTTTTGCACAAGAAATAACTGTATAGAATACAGTTATTTTACGGATTCCAGCAAGAATCGGCGCACAAAAAAATGCTGGGTGGAGACCGAAAACTGCATCTGCCAGATAGAGATGCTTCAGTCACTCCACCGCGCTACAAACTAAAAAGCCAGGCAGCGATCCTCCAATCGTCGGAGAATCGCTGCCTGGCTGTCTTTTTAACACTTATTGACCTATGATCTGATCGGTCTTTCCTTGCAGCTCCACTAGCTTCATGATCACCGAAGCCGCCAGCGCTTTTGTTACATTCTGCTGCGGATTAAACTTGCCGTTGTCATCCTTTAAGAGTCCCAATTTCACAACAAGAGCCACGGCCCCCTTATTGTTTATAGCTGAGCTATCACTAAACTGACTTACAGTCACATCTTTATCAAGATAAGCTGTGAGTTTATTGTATTTCAAGAAATTAGCCAGATGAACAGCAAGCTGTTCCCGGGTTAACTTACTCTCTACTTGCAGGCTTTCATCCTTATTGATCCATTTACGATCTGCTGCAAAAATAACTGCATCATAATATGAATTCTCTGGCTTCACGCCTGCCACAGTTTTTCGTTCATTATTATTATAATAATTGGTGAAATTTGGACTAGAAGCTTTGGCAAGATAGGATAACCAATCACCGACAGTTATTTCTTGATCCGGGTTCACTTTGCCATCGGCATCCGGTGTAATCACATGGTGGTTTACCAATTCTGATAATTCCCGCTCTGCTGCATGACCTTTGATATCCGTTGCAGATAGTTGAGCATCTTGCTGACCGAGGTAATCATACACCGCAACCCATTTTCCAGTGGCTGCATCCAAAACCTGATTCAATCCATTAGATTCATCAAAGGTTGTATCATATACCAGCTTCACCTTCGGTGCGACATAGTTACTATAAGTATTGTATCCGCCAACCTGAGTATACTTCAGTTTAGTCTGATATTTAGGTTTATAACTTTCGAGCGCTTCTTTCTTGGAAATTGTTGCATCAGGCGATAATGTGATTCCATCGATACCGCTTATCCGATTCCCCATGTAAGAAGTCAGTCTGCCGTAAAGATCCAAGCTTACCGTAATGGTGCTGTCACTCACAGGAATTCCTTGATGATATCTAATAAACTGGTATCCATATCCTGATCCGTCTGAAGTCAAACTCGAATTATCCCCGTATTCTACCAGCTTTAGCTTCTGGCTCGCCTGAGGATATAGACTATTAATTATACTAAGCGCTTTCACCTTCGCTTCAGCCTCACTAAGCTTCTTACCTCCAGCAGGTGCCGGCTCTTCCTTCTTCTTATCCTGAATAGCACCATAAGCTTGAACCTGGTACTGCAATACTTCACCGGTCTTTGCATCGATCTCGGCAGAGGATTGCTCTGGAAAGCCAGCACCAATGTAACGATCATTTCCATTACTGCCCCAGTATAGCTGCCAGATTTTTCGATCTGAATCCTGATAGTCATTTCTCAAGGTTTGCGAGATCAATTTACGATCTGCTGGAATATAAGCAACCTTCTCTACAAGTTGTGCTGCTTCTTTTGCAGAAAGCTCTGTACTAGAACTTCTTGCCTGAAAAACATCCTTACTCTTCGCTACTTCTGAATACACGACTGAGGTGGATACGGATTCTTTTCCTTCATAATCTATCCGCTTGCCCGTTAATGCATCGATAGGATATAGAGACTGATCTATTGGACGCCAGCCTAGAATCCAGTTGTTAGGTTTTCCGTTCTTATAAATAGGAATGTAAAATAGGCCCACATCAAACTGTTCCGCAAATTGCTTCTGTGCTTGCTCCAAGGTAATCTTGGGCTGTGCAGACGGGTACTCAAGCCCTTGAGCAGACTTAGAGAATTGCGTTACATTTCCGTTACCATCCACAACTATGTTAATGCTGTCCGATCCAGAAGGAATACCATTCTTCAGAATACTGAAGTTATACCCATATTGAACAGGACCGAATAATGATTCCGAAAAATAACTATAACCGACATTCTCATTTAATTGCAGCTCACTGCTCTTAACTGATGAGGCTGCCTTAGCCACAAAAGTCTTGGCGATCTCCAATGCCTGAGTCTGCGATACTTTCGGTGGATAATAGGACTCGTTCTTTTCCTGCGAGAATGAGAGATAGGTATTGATGATATCACCATTAATGGCGTCTACCTCACTGCTAAAACCATATCCCATATTCCCTTCTTGAACCTGCCACTGAATATGCCAGATCATTTGATTTGCTGGTGCTGGGTAGCTTTGGTTAGATCCCAGTTGAACATTGTTTACAGTTGCATCTTTTAGGGATGGGAATAGTTCTTTTAACTTTGCAATGGCTTGCTCCTGCGTGAATTTCACTTTTGTAGGATCAGCCTCAGAGTTCGTAGTCGTAGCTGGAGCCGCTGATTGCGTACTAACCTGCGTTACGGAAGTGTTGCTGCTAACAGATATAGAATCGGCTGCGGCTAAGCCAGGGGGTAAGAGTAACGCGAGTGCAACTGAAGTGATCAACACCGTTTTAGCCGTTTGATGAACAAAAAGAGTACTATTGCTTTTCAAAAGAATTCATCCTCCTCTAACACGTGATTCATATTATTATACAGATATTTTCTTGTATTTTCCATAATTATTTAACGACAGGAAATTACGACATTTTGGTGATGTGAGCTATAATGGTAAACAGTTGCAGCTATAATTCATCTAGAAAGGGGGTCACCGACATTACTGACTGGAACCTTCAGCCGCTTATTGACGGTATTACTAGCCTAGACATTCGCAGTTGTCTAATCGTTCAACATGGAGAAACCATACTGGAGCATTACCGTGATCCACAAATCGCTGCAGAGCTTGGCAAAATCAACTCGTGCACCAAAAGCGTACTTTCAGCCTTAGTTTGCATAGCCATAGATAAACTAATCATTCCACCTCCAGACACACCTATTTCTTTATTTTTTCCTTCATTAAAAGAAGATCGTGACCCACGTAAAAAAGAGATCACTATCGAACACTTATTAACGATGACCGGAGGCTTTAACTGGACAGAGTTCGGTGGGCAGAATTCTTTTCCAGCCATGACTAAAACCGCGGACTGGATAAAATACGTGCTTGCACAGCCATTAGCTCATACACCAGGAACCGTGATGACCTATAACTCAGGCTCCTCCCAGCTTTTGTCCGCAATCCTGCGTGATTGTTCTGGACAAGCGGTTGCAGAATTTGCCGAAGACCAGCTGTTTCAACCGCTTGGTATTCAAAGCTATCACTGGGAGAGCGATCCGCAAGGCATACATACCGGTGGGTTCGGACTTCATCTGAAGCCAGAGGATATGCTGAAATTCGGCTTACTTTATTTACAGGAGGGACGCTGGAAGAATCAGCAGATCCTTTTTTCGGATACAATTCAGCAATCCACTCGCCCTTACGTTGAAGCCAATCATCCGCAAAAAGGATTCTACGGCTGGCATTGGTGGGTATCCCAGTTCAATGCAGGTTCAGAGCAGCAGCCGAACGAGATCCCTTATTATTTTGCACTCGGCTTCAAAGGTCAGCATATTATTGTAGTTCCTGCTTACGAGCTGGTTGCCGTTATCACCGCGGATAAGTACAAAAAAGGCTCTCCTGCAAATGTTTTCGGCCGATTTATTGTGCCGGCTCTTCTAGGACAATAAGAACCAGGAATCACATGCAGTTCTATGTGTGGATGCCACACAATCCATAAAGCAGCCGCAGCCATAGACTGATAAAGTCTTGGGCTGTCGCTGTTTGATTTGAACGAAAGATCGTTCTCAATTTTTCATCAATTAGTTTGCTGCAAGCTTAAATGACACCAAATTTCTTTAATGCGTAGGCTATCCCGCCTTCACTTGCTTTTTTTGTAACAAAATCGGCTTTTTGTTTTAACTGTTCCGCACCGTTTCCCATCGCAATGCCCAATCCCACATACTCCAACATGTCGATATCATTTCCACCATCACCAAACGCGATAGCTTCTGACCTGCAAATATTCAGATAATCCAGCACTTGTTTAATCGCAATTGATTTAGAAACTTTTGTTTCTTCAAGCACATTCATAACGTATCCGTGAAAACGTTCGAACCGTAATTCAGGAAATCTATCTTGGAATTTTTGCGCTTCATTTTCGTCCGCATACAAGCATATACAGTAAACCTCCTCTGGCAGAGCGCTCATTTTTTCGGGATATTGTGTAAGACTCAAAGTCTCCTTTAATGCCTTCATAACGCGCTCATCCTCGGAACCCATTCCGTTCATGGTTATAAGTTCGGTGAAATAGGACATGCCATGTCCGTTTAACTCAGCAAAAGCCGAGAGTTCCCGCACGGTTTCTGTTGAAAGCATTGATTTATAGATAACGTTATCCTTACATTTGACAAGCGCACCGTTAGCAGAAATAAAGGTATCAATGCCCATAGACTTGAACTCTTCACATAAGTTATGCGGTCTCCCTGTTGCAACTACGACATTAATTCCTCTCTCTATCAACTTCTCAATTGCTTCTATCGTGCTAAGCGGGATGCTTCTATCAATTTCACTTACTAGAGTACCGTCCACATCAAAAAATACAATCTTATACATATTATGAAATAAGCCTCCCCGTTCGAACGTAACTAGATAAGATTATATTTCATGGGATCTAAAACAAGAAGGAAGCCGATCACATGGATCGGCTTCCTTCTTGTTTTCTTATTCAGCTTCGGCACAACAAACTTACGTCGTTAATTTTGCATATACCACAAAAAATAACATCATTTCACCAATGATCAGGTAATTAGGTATAAGGAACAACAAATCTACTGCGAAAAAAACACCAAGTAAACCTAATAATAACGCCAAATGGAATATCCCTAACCGTTGCTGTATACGTCTATATTTATGGAAGACCAGTGAGGTAGAGAAGAAGTAAAGCAGGACCGATCCAAAAATAAAACACACCATAAATATATAATTTAATTGATCTAAAAATAACAGTTGGATCGAAGCTGCAATCATACTCAAGGATACATAAATAAATAAATGCCCATAAATTATGGTTTGCCCGGCAGTCTCTATAGTCTTGTCCACTTTCTTTTCAACATTATCAAAATATTGCCACCACATAGCTATAATTAATAGAAAAGTTAATAATGCAAATACAATAGATTGCCACGTCCAGTGGCTAGACTGTAAAACCGCAAGGATACTGACCACTGATTCCCCAAGCAGAATAAGCGTAAACAACGAGAAGCGTTCTAATAAATGATGAGTATTGATCGGACTTTTCACCAAGTATTTCCGACCGACTAATGGAAGCAAAATGTCTACAGTAATTCCCGCATACAAAACTACATAACGCATCCAAGAGTCAAAGAAAAGTGATAAAGAAGAGATCACTAATCCAATCCAAAATCTGCTTCCCAGATACCGGGCAGTGCCCTTTCTATCATCCTCTTCATTCTTATTTACCGTAAGATATTGAATGGCTGTCATAGCTCTTAAACCAACATAACCTATTAAGAATGGCATATAATATTGATCAAAGTTAACCGATAAACTCGCCGTCATTATTAATACAAAAAATAATTGTAGAATCAAGAATATCCGATGTGAAAAGATGTCTTGCCCAAACCGATTCACAAAAAGAGATTGCCCTACCCAAGCCCACCAGATCGGAACAAATATCAAGATAAATTTGGATAAGTATTCAAGTGGGATTGTACCCGCCTCTACATGCAATAGGACATGGCTCGCTTTTGAAACTGCTGCTACAAAAAGCAGATCATAAAATAGCTCCAGCCAAGTAACTTTCTTCTCAGCAATGGATGCTGTACTGTGCTCAAATCCCGATGTGCGTTTATTCATCGTCTGACTCCCTTGGTTTGGATGTGTATTTCTAATTCAGTTTATCGAATACTTATCCATCTTAACCGAATTGATATACTAATTTGAAGCCCCTTTGCCTAAAATAAAACCAGCAAGCCCCCACATACGGGAGGCTTGCTGGTTTTTTCTGACTAGAGCTTTGTTCTTATTCCCCGGCAATACCGGAGCGTTCCACACTTTCTACGAAATGACGCTGTACGAACAAATACAGAATCAGAATTGGCAGAATAGTTAGAATACACGCCGCCATAACCTGATTCAGTCCAGTTGGGGCCATCCCAATAGAACCCGAAGTCATTTGCGACATCGTCTCCGCTGCCTGATTATTGGAACCATAAAACATCGCTAATCGCTGCGACAGATTATAGAAATCCGGTGTTGTTAAATACGTATTCGGTTCAAAGCTGTCATTCCAGTGCCATACCACAGAGAATAAGAATACGATCAGCATTGCGGGCTTGGCGATAGGAAACATGATTTTCCAGTACGTTCTGAATGCGCCTGCACCGTCGATACGTGCTGCTTCCTCCAACACTTTAGGCATTCCGCGGTAGAACTGAATAAAGATCAGTACGAATAATGCCCCCTTCAACCCGTGCCCAAACATAGAAGGAACCACAAACGGCAAATGTGTATTAATCCACCCCAAGTCACTAAAGAACAAATACAGTGGCACAACAATCGTCTGCGGTGGAACTAGAAAAGTAAACAGCAGCAGAACGAAACACACTGCGTAGCCTGGAAAACGGTATCTGGCAAAGCCATAACCGATTAAGGAACAGCTTAAGATTTGCAGAACCGCACTCCCGAAGGAAATAATCGCACTATTTGCGAACCCGGCCCAGAATTTTAGCGAATCCCATGCCAGAAAATAGTTGCCAAAACTAATCTTTTTCGGAAGCCATTGCACTGTGGCATCGGCCACGTCTGTTACTTGCATCATGGATTTGGATACCATGTATAACAAGGGATATAGGAATACGAACGTTAAGCTGAGAATAACCAAGTAATAAAAAGCGATATTCAGCACCTGAAGCGAACGTTTCACGACCCTGTCCAGCTTGCCGCTTGCTTTTAGACGAGTTGTCAGATGTTCCATGTTCGTTGTCCGAACCTGCTTTACGGATTCCTTCAACATCTTCTACTTCCTCCCTTCGGTGGCACCGAGCGACTTGCTGAATAACAGGAAGACCAAACCCAGAACCAAGAAAATAAACACAAAATAAATCCAACCCATCGCTGAGCCATATCCAAAATCATTATTCTTAAAGACGACATTCAAAATATGACTCATGATTTGATTATCTGCCTTCGTGAATGAGCTGACGATACTAAACAATGTGTTTACGAGCATCATCGGCATAATCATCGGGAAGGTGATTTTCCAAAAGCTTTCCCACGCGGTTGCTCCATCACATTTGGCCGCTTCATACAGTGAAACAGAAATCGTCTGTAACCCCGCTAGAAAAATCAGAATTTGCACGCCAGAATCCCACATCACCAGCGTTAAAGATTCTGCATATTTCAGCAAAGACTTCAGAATGTCGCCGGGGATAAAGTTATGGAGCTTATCATATAAATCCTGATTATAAAAAATCGGTAAATTTGCGGCACCCTGATCCATCAATTTGCCCAGGATCGCCCCTGAAGCAATGATGACCGGCAAAAAGAACACGCCACGGAAAAAGGTTTTTCCTACGAGTCCGCGATTTAGCAGAATCGCACAAAAGAGCGAAAAGATAAGAATTAACGGAACCTGAGTCACCGTCGACACCATCGTCGATTTGAGCAGAGGCAAGAAATTAACATCTGTAGTAAAAGCGGCGCGATAATGCTCCATCCCAACAAAAGTGGCCAGTAAGCCACCTTTGCTCACTTGGAGATCCTGAAAGGAATAATACAAGGAACGGCCCAGCGGAACAGCCATAAACACCAGAAATCCGACCAGCCACAGGCCGATGAAGGAATATCCTTCAACGAAATAACGCGCTCGCATCGATAGCTTTGATTTTTTCACTTCATCATCCTCCTGTTACCGCATAGCTGAATGCCTCGACGGTCTGACCAGACACGTCAACAGACTGCTCATTATAGTTGACTATAATGCTCACACCGTTTGCATAAGTCGTCCGAAAGACCTTACTTTGCAGCTGCTCATGATTCGTCATTTGCTGGTTACTAATGCTGTCATAGACCTCTTTCAATGCGAGATAATTCTGTACAGAAGGTGCCAGCCAGTTCTCAAGACTAGAGCTGAACAGCCGGTCTGCCATGGTTCTCTGAAGATCGCTAGTCGGAGCATAAGTTAATTCATAACTTGGAAGGGCTCCATATTCCACCGCCCGTAAGGTTTGGTTACGGGAATCATCGTACAGATTAACCGGGCTTGCTGTATAAGGCACTAAGCCGTGTAACACTAGTTGATAGAAAGGAATCGCCCGATCTGTATAGACAAATTGACTGGAGTCGAGCGGCACTTGATCAATCCGGTTCACATGTCCTAATGTATAGGCAAAACCATAATCTACTGCCGTGTTAAGCTCACCCTTACGGAAGTTATCCAATGCATTAACATAAGTATCTTCTGTAAGCTGGCGGTCCGTATTGGATTTATTATCCTCATCGGAGTATAGCAAGCTTCCAAAGTGTTCAAACTGTACACCCTTCACACCCAAATCCTGGAACTTGCTCAGCTCAGCATTACTGCGTTTTGCGATAACACTAGGTTTCATTAAATAGAAATAATCATCCGTATTCCACCGGGTAGAGAGATAATAAACGTACTGCTTCAAGACTTCACGATTAATGCCGCGCACAGCATCTCTGCTTGCCTTTACGCCGTTGCTATCTTGGTAAGGTTTCACGTAGTTAGCTTTCAAATAAAGATTTACGCCCTTGCCTGCGGCATATTCCTGAAGCTCTTTAAGTCCCTTTTTACCTCCCAGCTTCTTTTCAACCGGAAATTGTTCTGGCTGGTTTCCGTATAAACCATTTTTGGACCATCCCTCGATCGTAATCTCTAGCTGAGTAACACCCTCTGCCTGATATTGATCAATCATGTCCTTGATTTGTTTAAACGTAGCTGCTTCTATAAAAGTTGAACCGATGACTTCATCACGAGAAATCCCACCGAGCACTTGAAGATACAATGGCGTGTTCTCAAGAACTACTTCCTTGACCTTTTTCTCTTCCATTAAGTAATTACGGTATTCCTTCGCCATCCCAACGTAGTTGGCTTCCTCGCCTTGGAGCAGAACATAACGTACGCTACGATCGGTTTTGATCATCTCACCCTGATAATAAGGAATTTGGCCGGAATTGCCGACAAAAATAACATCATCCTTGCGCAGGGTAAATTCACTTGATGCTCTATAAAGCGAAATAGCGCGAATGCCTGATGGAACACCGTTTATTTTAGCGTCGGTATCTCCCTTAGTAACAATTGCTAAATATCCGGTGTCTCCCTGATAGATCCCAAACACTGGCAAAGCGATAGCTTTTTTAAGAGGTGCCGCCTTTTGCCAAGAGTTATCCGTAATTTCATGATTTTGTTTCACGAAGGTTTCGTCCCCGCCGTAAATGTACTCAGAATAACCTTTCAAATAAACGGGATGTTCTTTACGAAACTCCAGCAATGCCCCTGAACCATCTGGAAGCATCATTGCCCCCTCTGCATCTTCTCTAGCCGCATGAAAAAATGGCAGAACCTCCAGACTCGTGAATTTCGCATTCCCCTCTTCCTTCAAATACTCCTGTGGAATGGAAGCCTCAAATCCATTAGCCGTCAGTCTGTACTCCAGAGCAAAAGAAAGCTTCAGGCTAATAAAAGCAAACTCCGCGCGGACGACATCTTGCTCAATCGTTACGGTAACCGTGGAGTCCTCATCTTTAAGTGGGTAGACCTGTGTAATGTCAGCCCCCTGTGTGTATCTTGCATAAATCGGCGCGGTCGTGTATTTCTTAATATTTGGCATGGCTGTTCGCTCCAGCTGTGGAGATCCAAGCCACTCCTTGTTTGTGATTTTGTCTGTGATGCGAAGATTTCCCGATTTCTCATCTACATATAAAATATAGCGTTCGTTCTCCAATGCTTTTGTTCCAGGCGTGACCGGCTGCAGCTCAACCTTCTGTACAGGTGCTGTTACAGCGGCTGGGGTCTGCTCTTCTGCAGGAACCACAGTCTCCTTTTCTTGCACGGCTGGGGTCTGTTCTTCAGCTGGTTCAGTTACCACCGATGTTTGCTCTTGCCCAACCTCTTTGCTTTCTTCAGTCTGAACAGACTGCGCAGCGGTGGACGGATCGGCGGAACTGTGTAGGGGTTGAACATTTATCACTGCGAACAGCATCATCACAACAATACAGAGAATGCCCCGCACTTTAACTTTTTTTCTCATCGTGTTACCTTTCCCTCCTTACGCGCGCAATCTCAATTCTTTGAGCAGATCGACAATAAATGAAACAAATTGATTGGAAATACCAAACAGCAAAATACCTACGAACCAGATAATGGTGATTCCTATTACACTGATTATGGTGATAAAAATAACCTTGCGAATCTCAAAATCATGCAGGATCTTCACCTTCATTAAAATCAACCAAGCCACCCAAAGAATCACAAACTTGTGCAGCAGATTGAAGGTTGAAGCCTCATCCAGCGAAAGGACCAACGTTAACAGTGTGACTGGAAGGATAAAGAGCATGTATGGAACAAGGGCAAAGGCACTGCCCACAAAAATCTCTTTGAATTTCCCCTCACCATCCATAATCGTACTGACACCCCAGTTCGAGACACACCAGGTCAACCAAGGAACGATAAGCCAAATAAACTCATGAAACATGGAGATTTCATGCGGCTCTCTTGTTTGAAAAGCATACCCTGTAATCAGAATCGAGATCATTCGTGCCACAAAGGTCAGTAGAACGATGGCAATCCCCTGTATCCAGCGGATACGCTGCTTTCCTTGAATATCGTTATAGAACTGATAAGGATGAACTACAACCTGATGAATCATTCGCAAAGTGTTCATCCAATCTCCCCCTTTGCCGGATCCAATACTGCCTTGTTTCCTCTATACAGCCAGGTATGGAATCTCCGGTATAATCTCGGCACACTCCAGAGCAGTACTAAGAACAGTCCAATTCCGCCGGCGAAGAAATAAGTAAAGTGCTCTCGGATAAACAATTTACGATATTCGCGGAAAGCAGATGAATAGTCAGCTTTGGAATTTGAAAGCTTGAAGTAGCTCATAGATTCCTTATATTGCTCTGCTTTATATAGCGCTTTGCCGATAGCTTGATAAGCCATATCATAATTGGCGTTCAATCGCAGCACCTCTTGCCATAAGGATTGCGCTTCGTCATAGCTGCCATCTACATAGAGCAAAGACGCCTGATGAACCAAATCCGCAAAGGGCGTGGTCCGGAAGCGATCGATTCTGCCCCGTCCTTTATCCACTACATAGATCAGGCCATCAGCGGTTTGATCTACGGCGGAAGGAGTCACGAAGAGTCCATTCTGATCCCCGATCCCGCCGAAGCTGAATAACAAATTCCCCAGCTTGTCATATTGAAAGACTTTACTGGACTGCAAATCCAGCGCGGTTATAAATCCGTTCTTATCAATACTGATCCCCATAAAGGAAGCCATACTGAATGGACCCTCAGAGTAATAATCGCCGTACCAGCGTTTACCAATGTTCAGCGTATCTACGCCTACCGGAGATAACCGTTTGATCTGGTTATACTCTTCGCCCAGGGTTGTGCTGTAGATAAATCCTTCTTCATCCAGATCCACGTTGGAGAACTCAGAAGGTTTAACGGTCGCCAGCTGGTTCTGCTGCTCTTTGGTGGCCACCAGCTTAATTAAGAGTCGTGTCCAGGAGAAGCCTACATGGTTCGCTCCATAGAACCCCTTGAACTTACCGCCTGAGTCAATTTGCAGCAACCCCTGCGTGTTACCATCGCTCACCACATACATATAATCACGCTTATCTACGACTAATTTAGAAGGAGAATAAGAGAAATTAGCACCCAGTAATGGGCTGTCCGGTTTTAGAAACTCTTTTACGAACTTGCCATTTTTATCAAAAATAGCAATACGCGCGTTTTTTGTATCTGCTACATATACCGTTCCATCCTCTTTCACGAATACACCCTTCGGCTCTTGCAGCTTGCCGCTGCCTTCCGTATCGCCGATCAGATTTAGCAGACGACCGTCCTTATCCATATGAACAATACGGCTATTGCCCGTGTCTACTACGTAGAGTGAATCGTCATCACTAATAAAGAGAGATTCCGGATTTTTGAAGGACCCCGTATCTGTTCCTGTTGGATCGATAGAAGAATCGTAGAGATAACCATTAATCGAGCGGACCTCATTGCCGGACTGATTCCACGTATACCCCTCATATGGGGCTTCACCAGCTAGCGCCTGCCCTGGAAGCAGCAGCACTGGCAGTGTCAGCGTCACCAGTAGCCCTGTTAGCAGCATTTTTTTCATATTACGTCCTATCATCATGACTCCCCCTATTCCTTCAGCCCCGAATGGGCCATTGTCTGAAGCACCATCCGCTGCGTTAATATAAAGACAAGAATAGTCGGGAGAATCATCAAGAAGCTTGCTGCTGCCAAAGTGCCTACCCTAGCAACGACTCCGGCTCCACCACTGATGGTTTGGATGGCAAGCGGCAATGTCTTCATTTCCTGAACAGTCGTATAGACCATTGAAGGATACGGATCATTCCAAGCAGAAATGAAGCTGAATAAAGCAAAAGTCGAAATCGCCGGCTTAAGCATTGGCATCACAACCACCCAGAATACCTTCCATTCGGAAGCCCCGTCTATGCGGGCCGCCTCTAATAAAGCGTCTGGAAGCTGCCGCAGGAACTGGGTCATAAGAAACATTCCCATCGGTGCAGCCAGATAAGGTAAGATCATTGCAAAATACGAATTCATTAATCCGCTGCGGCTAATCAGCAGATATTGCGGAATTTGCAATACTAAGGGTGAAAACATCAGCGCCGCCACAATCATACTAAAGATAGCGCTTTTAAATGGCATATTGTGCTTGGCAAGCGGATAAGCTGCCATTGCTGAAATTAAGACACCCCCGACCACAATCCCTGATGTAACAACCACGCTATTGAAAATAAACCGTGAGAACGGCACCGCCGAAGTTCCGGTAATTAACAGCAGATCACGAAAGTTCACCAACGTCGGATTCACTACGAAAAACCGTGGTGGGAACAGGAATAGTTCGCTTGTAGGTTTTAAAGCAGTCACTGCCATGTAGACAAGTGGCAGCAGCATAATTAGGCCAAACACCGTTAAGAACAGATATAAAAAGATGCCGCCATAGTCAATACGCCGTAAATTTATTTTGTGCATCCTAATCCCTCCCCAGCACTTTGAAGATGAGACGGTTGAGCCCAAGCATCAAAGCGAACAGTAATACAGCAATCGCTGACGCATATCCCATCTCAAAGCGGATAAATGCGTAGTCGAACAGATGCGCCATAATCGTATGGCCTGCATAAAGGGGACTCGGAAATCCAACAAGCCGCATACTGACGTCAAATACGGTAAGCGAACCGACCACCTGCATCACCGCACCGAATAACAGCTGCGGTTTGACGCATGGAATCGTAATGTACCAAAGCTCCTGCCAGCGGTACTTGACCCCATCAATTGAGCCAGCTTCATATAAATCTGTCGGTACATTTTGAAGTCCGGCCAGAAAAGCAAGGAAACCTACCCCCATACTCATCCATAAGGAAACTATGATGATCACCGGTACGATCGAATCTACATTTTGTAGAAATAAATAAGGTTCATTGATAATCCCCAGCTGAATGAGCCAGTGATTGAGCAACCCCTTGCGGTCGCCGGCGAACAAATACAACCAAACCACGGACATTGCTACTGCACTTGTAATCGATGGCACATAGTAGCATAGGGTATAGAAAAAGCGGAACTTCTGCGGAATCTGGCTAATCAGCCAGGCCAGCAAGAAGGCCATAATATAACCTATCGGACCTGTAATAATGGCAAATTTCAGCGTAATCCCAACAGCTTTAAGAAAGATATCATCGTCTACAAACAACAGCTTATAGTTAGAGAAGCCAATGAATCTCGGTGTCTCAATAATGTTGTAATAGCTGAAGCTTAGAACGACGGACATGATAATAGGAACAATAGTAAAAACGGTGAACAGAATCAGGAAAGGGGCCAAGAAATAATAGGAAACTTTATTTTTCTTGATATCTAACCAAAGCTGAGTCCATTTCCCGGGGGTTTTCGTCGGCTGCATCTGTACGGCTTCGTTCTGTACCGGTGTAATTATTTCACTACTCATTTCTGACCTCCTTCCTCTTTGGCGCTTGAAGTCTGGGAAGTTTCAATTCCGAACTCTTCGCGTTTCTTACTAAGCTCTTTATTGATTTCACGTACACCTTGCTCCATCGCCTCCCGCGGGAATTTACCGTTGAGCACAATTTCATTCCAGATGTTGGCGATATGCCGGGTCGTGTAATATCCTCCAAGCACCACTTCGCGCTCTTTAAACCACTCCCACTGTTCCATAATGGCGTCGATATCATCCTGCTGCCACGGCAGACGTTTGAGTGCTTCAACATTGGCTGTATTCCAACGAGCTTCAACACCCAACAAAGACTCAAGCTCTGAGCCGAAGTTCTCCTGTGCATCCGCACTGGTCCACCATTTCAGGAACTCCCAAGATTCTTCTTTCATATCCGTATCCTTAAAAATAATTCCTGTCTGTGCAAGCCCGCCTGTAGAACGGTTAATCTGTCCATCTGCTTGTTCAATACCCGGCATTGGTTTCATGCCCCACCAGCCTGTCAATTCAGGTGCGGCAGTAGATAACAGAATGTATGTGGAATAATCAGCAACGCCGATTGGCATCTCTCCAGAACGGAAACGGTTATAGAAATCCGCTTGTTTCTGCAGCTTGTAGTTCGTAAAGAGTCCCGTCCACATTTTCATAGCTGTCAGTGCTTCTGGTGAATTCAGATCAGACAACATCCCATTATTCTTATAGAAATCCCCGCCATACTGGAATAAGAACGGCGCAAACTCATTAATTGCTAGACTTGGATTGTTCGGGGCATGTGGATAATAGAAGTCCATCCCGTTTTGTTGCAGCACAGGAATCAGTTCCATAACCTCTTGCCACGTATCCGGAATATCCTTCTCGCTAATGCCCAGCTGTGCCATAATATCTTTCCGGTAAAAGAGCATCGTGAAGTTCTGATTCTCCGGCAATGCGAAGTCTCCGTTATCATACTTATAAGGAATCAGTGCACCCGCTCTGAAACGTTCAGCAACCTCTTGATAATCTGAGAATTCATTCAGATTCACGAGTGAATTCCGCACCGCGAAGTCAATCGGCACTTCACCCTCAACCCCCAGTGCCACATCGGGAGCAAGTCCGGCAGTATTGGCTAATAACAGAATCTGCTTCTGATCCGCTGCAAGCGTAGGAATAATATTGACGTTCACCTTGATGCCCGTGTTTGGTGTAAAGTCCTCATCCACCATTTGCTTAATGATCTCCGCCCAATCACGTCCACGTGAGATCCAGACATCCAGCACCTTTTCATTTTTGTACGTATTTCCTATGCCGCTGTAATCCTTTGTAAAAGAACTAAAGAAGTCATACGTCATCGTCCCTACACGGGTATACCAAGGAGCCGCGTCTTTAGGCCATGGCTGATCTTCCGACTTCACTTCAATATAGTCCATTACAATACTCTGCTTCATTAATCCGTTGACCCATAAGCCAAGTGATGACTGCAGGTCCGTAAATTGCTGAAGACGACCTGGAATACTTGAGGTATCCTTCGCCATTTCAAGGAACCGGTCACGTGCTTCATAAAGCGTACTCAGCTCAGAGCTTCCATCAGCAACGCCAAAAGCATACATATCCTGCACAGCATCATCCAACGTCCGCGCCATCAAATGTAAACGTGGCACAAGATTAGGAATGTTCTGCTCCAGCTGCCAATCCCCGTTTGGATCAGGGTTCGTTCCCGTTACCTGCGTGATTTCACGTCCCAAAAGAGACATTTTATGTGTAGTGTTCAGCACAGCTTCAATCATTCCGCCAACGCCCGATACTTGAACTTCCATCCGCAACGTATGCTTACCTTGTTCTAGATAAAAGAAGTACTCTCCATCCTCATTCCCTAGCTTGTTTACTTGCCATTCCGCTTTGTAAGGGAATTTCAAGGCATTCAGCTCTTGGAACGGTACCTCGCCATCAATCATAATCCGGCGTTCCACCGGTATCCCGTTTAGGAACCACTGGCCGTAACGAATTGCGATATTGTAGAGCCCTGACTCAGGAATCTCGAAATCCCATTCCGCCCATTGTCCACCCGTACGCCAACCGACACCCCCAAAACTATTAAGCACAATAGCATCTTTGTTAAAAGGTTCGGTGAGTGGCTCCCGGTCCTCGATCCGCTTCAGCGTTGGATCTGAACGAAGGGAGGATTCTTCTGCCTGAATTTTAATCACTTGATTCTGAACAGGCTTGTAACCCTTATCCTCATACTCCTGCTTCACTTCCGCATAAGTCGGGAGCGGTTCTGGAGAAAATATTCTCAGTTCACTAAGTGCAGCCGGTTCCCGGATGGCTTCCAGCTTCACCGTATGCTCCCCTTTGGTCAGATAAAAGCGAAAGGGATCCGCAGTTCTGGCCTCGGCATCTCGAAACTCCCGATATTGCCAGCCTGTTACCTCTTCCCGCTTGGGATTAAATTCATTCCCTTGATTGTCCAGCCATGGCTCTGCACTTTCCTTCCACATCCGCTGGAATTCCATTTTTTTTACTTGAGAGAATAAATACTCCCCATCAATCTTTACGCTTCGAATGATCGAGGATCGTTTACCAGGAAGGGCATAATACTCCATCCCCATCTGATACAACCCATCTGCCGGAACCGTAAATTTATATTCCACCCAGCTATCCTCTGCTTTAAGCGCTAGTACCTTGCCGGGTTTTCCACCAAGATCCGTCATTACCTCTGTACCTTCAGAACTAATGGCCTTATAATCCCCCGAAGGAATAGCAAGCGTAAAATCCGATGAGTCCTTTGCTCCATCCTGCTGTTTTTCCTCGTAATAGCTTAAGTAAGAGGCTTCGAGTTTTGAATTAACACTATCGCTTTCTAAAATAGAGCTTTCATCAACATCCGCATAAACGGGGATGCCATCCATCGCTGAATTATCAAACCCTCGTGATTGATTCCACCACACTAGGGAGACTCCTAAAAGTACCAGTAACAACAAACTAATCTTATATTTTCGCAGTATGCGTAACACGCATCGGTCTCCTCCCATCTTTACGGGCCTCTCGGACTTAAGTGAATACAAGCAGGGCAGCTCTGGCAATTGCAGGCTGCCCCTCCTGTTATTAGATTTCCTTACGGCTGCATTCCCATTGCCTTTTTAAAGGCAGCAATTTCTTTGGAAGCTTGCTTCAAGACATCATCACCAATTTTTTGAATAGCCGTCTTGGAATCTGTATTCTTAGCCAGTGCATCACCGATCGCCGTTATAAAGATTTCCCAGCCCTTGTTATCTACTGGTGTAAGGTGTTTGACAGGAATATCATTGCTTAATTGTTCATATAGTTTAAATTCCTCTTGCCCACCCAGATATTCATTTTTAGTGTTTGCGTACCAATCAAGACTGGAAATATCCTTGTAACCCGGCTGAATGGAATGTTTTGTCCAAATTTTCCAAGCATTTTCACTTCTCATGCTCCACTGAATGTAAGCCCATGCCGCTTCTTTATTTTTGCTTTGCGAAGGGATAACAAAGCTTGATCCGCCCATTCCCACGTTAATTCCTATTGGCAAACGGGTTACCTTCCATTTTCCGGCAAGCTCAGGGAATGTTTCTTGAAGTCCGCGCGCTCCGAATGAACCCGATACGACACCAACCAAATCACCTTTTAGAACTAGCTGTTTACCTTCGTCTGAGCCATAACCGATATGTGGTGCCCAGCCCAGCTGTTGTCCACGTTTTGTAATATCGAGAACCTTCACCATTTTGTCCGTATTACGTGTCCAGTTCATATCCTTATCAAAGTAACCGACTTCATCTCCTGCCCATACGATCGGGCCATCGCTCCACTCCATAAAATATTTACCGTTAGCTTTCAAAATTTGAGCCAAGTTCAAGAGATTCTCTTCATCTTGCATGTATTCGCCAAGCTCAGCAGGATCACTTGGCAATCCAAGCTCTTCAAAAATGTCTGCACGGTAGTAATAAACCCCCGGGGTCATATCCCAAGGCATACCAAGCAGCTGTGAGCTGTCCGGTGTCATCCAACGTTCCCAGTTATATGGAACAACCAGATCTTTATATTTTCCAGCGTTATAAGGCTCTTCCAAAAGATTCTCCAGCACATTGCCCGCCATATAGCGATTCAACTGGTACATTTCTACTTCTGCTACGTCCGGTGCCCCGCTACCTGCGGCGATTGTCGTTTGCAGCTTGTCATGCAGGTCGCCAAAGGGCATAACTACCGTCTTCAGCTTAATTCCAGGATATTCAGCCATAAAAGCAGCGCCGACTTCCTCGAACACTTTTTCATTAAAGGCCCAAACGGTAACCTCACCTTGAATATCTTTGCTTGGCAGGTCGTTGGCAGGATCTGTTGCTTCCGTGCCCTCAGTAGCTGTTGCATTGGTTGGCTCACTAGCATTATTGGTTTTTTCAGTGTTCGTTTTTACGTTGTTAGCTGCATTTTTATTCGTCGTTGAGCTTCCAGCGCTGCTACAGGCTGACAGAATAAGCACAAAAACCATTAACATACATACGACTAAACTGCTCGTTTTTCTTTGCGAAATCATAACCTAACCTCCCTCTTAAATTGAACAAATAAATGCCTGTTTATAGTGAAGGAGTGAACTCCCTCCGTGACCAGCTATTTGCCCCCTTCCTTTAGTCTTAACACGGTCACGGAATATTTCGGGAATTCAAACTCCAGACTACCTTTGTCTACACTTATCTTTTGAGTTACAGGTGCCACCTTGTCAGGTTCAGCGAAGCTATTCTCAGCATTTAAATCGTCCGACTGAAGTACGGTAGCTGTTCCTTCCAGGCTTGATGTGGCAAGTCCGGCAAAAGAAACATCCGTGCGCTGAGCAGTGTCACCTGCATTAACGACTTTAACGATCAGCTCACCTGTGGCAAGATCACGGCTCGCAGTTTGGAACAGCGGCCCTGCCGGACTTTCATCATTCACCTCTTGTATAAGCTTGCCGTCGAGATAGAGCCGGATATTAGAACCGGATAATTCAATGCGGATATCGTACAATTTACCAGTCTCAATCCTTACAGGAACCGTTCTTCCGATGACTGCTCTTGTTCCACCTACTGATTTTTCAATCGCGCTCTGCGTATTTCCCCAGCCGCCAAGATTCCACCAATAGAAGTTGCCTTCATCTTTAGAGCCGAACATAATGAGCATGCCTTCTGCTCCGCCAGTCTTTTTCGCCTTAAGAGAAAGTGTATAGTCACTCCATGAAGCCTCACCGGCAACTGCGCGAATATCAATATCATTAGAAGTCTGCTTAAAAGTACCCTTGGATTGTTCCCAGTCCCCATTGTTTAGAGTCCAGGCTCCGGAATCCTTCTTGAAATGATCTTCAAAAAGAACGTCATCACCTTTCGCTACTCGTACATCACTGTACTCTACCTGCGTGGCCCAAGTCCCCAATCCAATTCCACCTTGAATGGATTGCTTACCGGGGGGTTCTTCTTGACCTAGAGCCACAAGTGAGGTTGGAAGAACTACATCCCCCTTATTGCTTCCGAACATCTGCTGCACATGATAAGAAGGTGTTCCGTAGCTAGTCGATGAATCAAACACAATAGCATCCGGGTTCCAAGTACGATCCTTCGTATTCACAAACAACGGAGCATAGGAGGACATTTTCACGATATCAGAATTCCGTTCCATACCCATCATAAAAGCGGCCTCGCCGATTGCAGCGTTCAGATTGCCTTCTCCGGCACCCTTGGTCACCGCATACTCACCAACATAAATCTCAGGACCACTACGGTCATAAGTATCGTATCTGTTCGAGTTGCTGAGGAACCATTCAGAGGTTTCATAGTAATGCTCATCAACCCTTTCGATAGGCTCACCTTCAACTGCCGCATTGGCAATGAGATGAATCTCTGGATACTGCTCTTTAATTGCCTTATAAAACAGGCCATAACGCTTAATATATTCACTCATCTGGAAATTGTTTTCGTTACCAATCTCTACATATTTCATATTAAAAGGCTCCGGATGACCATTGGCGGCTCTTTGTGCCCCCCATTTGCTAGTAACCGGTCCGTTTGCATATTCAATGGCGTCCAGCGCATCTTGTATCCACGGCTGAATTTCACTGACTGGAACGGTATTCTGCTTGGCTATAGGATCTCCGTTATGTGAAATCCCGATATAAGCTACATATAATGGTTCCGCTTTCAGATCTTCGGCCCATTGCAGATATTCGTGGAAGCCCAGCCCATCTGAGGAGCGGTAATCCCAATATCCCTTATGACCGGGACGCGTTTCAATCGGACCAATGGTGTTCTTCCATTGATAAGCATCAGTTGGCGTTTTCCCTTCCACAAAACATCCCCCCGGAAAACGAACGAATGCGGGTTTCATCGCAGCTACCTTTTCAGCCAAATCGATGCGAAGTCCATTCTCCCTGTTGTTCCAAGTCTCAGGAAACAAAGACACCATATCGAGATAAACAGTACCTACATTTGCAGCAGAGATTACAATTCGTGCGTTTGCTACAGTACCTGTAGAAGTCAGTGTGTATGTATATGGGTTCCATCCTTCTTTTAACTTATCAACGGTCTGTTCTGCATATAGCTCTTTGCCATCCGGGCTTTCTAACGTTATACGCAGTGGCATAATGTTCCCTGGCTCTGGCCGCGCATAGAAAGACAACTTGTAACTGGCATCCTTCGTCAAAGCGATCCCCCAGTAACCGTTATTCACAGCAGATACCGAACCGCCCTCGGCAGCAGATGATACTGTTAAAGCCATTGCCTGGGTCTGAGCCTCGTTCAAAAGCTTAGTGCCGGTCAGAGCAAGCTTCCCTTTACTGCCTCCTTTTTCATCAATCCACCAATTGAACAATGTGACCGAACTATCCTCAAAGGAACGATTGGAAATCAGCTCTGCATATAGCCCTCCATCTCCCGCATGATTAATCTCTTCGAAAAAGGCTCCGTACAACATCGGGCTTATCTTAGCTCCCGGATTTTCCGTATCCACGGTCAACGTATACGCGGGTCCACTACTTGTATTAGCTGCTGTCGCCGGTGGAACAGTTTGCTTTCCAGCTTCACCCGTTGCTTCTACGGCAGATTCCTTAGACTGAGACAGTGGCGCGGGGTTTTCTCCCTTAGAAGCCCAATAATACGTCAGACCGCCAACTACAATCACGAAAATCAGCACCGTAAGCCATAGTTTTCGTCCATATTTATTCAAAGATATTTACCCCCAACTTTTTATTAGCATTTTCATTTTCTTATGAAGCGAATAAATCCTTCCATTCGCAAAAACTTAAAATCATTCCGTAAAACCTAAATGAATCCGTTTCCATTGATAAAATACCATACTAAAATCTGGTTGTAAATAAATTAAACTAAACCTTTTTATACTTTTATGAATATAATTTCCAATAGATTTGCAAGAAATTAAGAGATTTATTAGTTTTTTTAAAATAAATTCCCTCTTTTCATCTCACCATCTTTATATTCCTCTAAAATAAACGGGGGTTTACAGCAATAAGTAAGTTTATTTTTCATTTTTTCCTCCATTTATTTTACTGTTTTATTTTTCCATTCAAATAATAATGAAATTAAAATTAATTTTATTCTCACCAAAAAATCATATAAAAAAAGCTCCCCTTTGCCTAAACTCGGGCAAAGGAAAGCTATAGTTATATCTCAACTAAATTTAATTCCGCCACTTCATAAACTTGTAATCAAGAAAATCAACAAGCAAGAAGAGAATAAAACCGACCAAGCTGAACAACATAATTCCCGCATACATCTCCGGATAATCTAATCTTAACCACGCATCCATGATGAAAAAGCCCATGCCGTGCTCTGTTCCATAAATCTCCGTAAAAAACAGTACAGATATCGCTGTCCCTAGCGAAATACGAATCGTACTCAAAATCACTGACAATGCACCCGGCAGTGTCACATGCCAGAACTTCTGCACAGCGCTGGCACCTATACTAGTTAAGACATCATAGGTATTGTCTGGAATAGCCTTAACCCCATCCCTTACAGAGATGATGATCTGAAACAATAGAATCAGCATGATCATTAGGATTTTGGACGTTTCCCCAAGCCCGAAGAACAGCATCACTACTGGAAGCAGGGCAATTTTGGGAACCGGATAGGTCAAGTAAACCACAGGGTCCAGCAGTTTGTTCCAGGTCAACGAACGTCCCATTAGAAGACCTATGAGCAGTCCAATAATTAACGCCAGCACCACACCCGCAAAAATTCTGAACAAGCTATACCCCACATTTATAGCAATATCCTGCACCCCTAACTGAAACATCGCTTTATATACAGCAAAGGGACTTGGCAAAATCGAATGATTCATAAGTAAAAATGCGATATACCAGACTACATTCATACAGACAAATACAAATAGAAGCCTTACTAGATGATGAAGTCGACGTTTGTTTACCATATCTCCTGCATTACCTTTCTAATCCGCTTAGTCTGCTCAAAGAAATCTACACTGTCCCGCTTATCCTCATGCTTCATATGAAACACCAACTGATTATCAATAATTTCAGGTGTAGTTTCTTTGTTGGAAGGCATGACAATAATCTTTTGCCCCAGCAGAATCGCTTCTTCCACATCATGAGTGACAAATAACGTAGTCGTAGGGTTAGCCAGCCAGTTATCTAAAAAGAGGACCTGCAGCGTTTCCCTTGTTATCGCATCGAGTGCAGAGAATGGCTCGTCCAGCAACAGAATAGTAGGCAAAATGGCAAAAGCTCTGGCAATCGCAACTCTTTGCTGCTGGCCTCCACTAAGGGATAAGGGATAACGTTCTGCTAAATCAGAGATCGCCATCGACGAAAGCCACTGCTTAATCTGCGTCTCCCGTTCTTGCTTGGATGAACTTGCCGTATGCGTAATCTTCATCGCTATCTGAATATTATCATGTACAGTCTTCCAAGGAAGAAGCCCGTAGTTCTGCGGCACCAGCCCGATTAACGTTTCTTTCCCATGCACAGATTTCTCATTAAAAAGAATGTGTCCCTGATAGCTAGGCAGCAAGCCCGCAATCGCCCGTAATAAAGTTGATTTTCCGCTGCCGGAGGGTCCGATAATGGTGTAAATCCCGTGCTCCGGCAAAGTTAAATCTACCTGACCCAAGGCCAATTGTCCGCTCTTATATTCTACTTTCAGATCCTTTATAACGAGTCCTTTATTTCTTGAATTGGACATCAGAAATCACATCTTCAGCCGAGATATTTTTGCTGAGCAAACCTTTTTCCCGTGCCCAAGCAAATGCGGCCTCTACTTCCTTCACATCCACTTGATAAGCTGGTACATAATCTGGTACCTTGATTTCATCTTTTAATGTTTCCGGATATCCTACTTCTTTGATTACAAGATCGATATATTCGGATTGCTCATGGGATTTCATATAAGCTACTGCTTCATCATATGCAGTATACATACTGCGGATAGCCTCTGCTTTGGCATCAATTGCAGTTTGCGGGAAAGCTAAAACGAACGGATTTACTCCCGCAGTTAGCGTTGAGCTCAGTACACGCAGCCCTGAGGTTTTGCCCATAGTTACAAAAGGTTCCGGCAAAATAGCCGCATCCGCCTTATTATTCTTAAGCAATTCTAAACGGGTCGGAATCTGTGGAACCTCTGTGACTGTAATATCATCTTCGGTCAGGCCCGCTTGTTTCAGCATCATTGCCACTGTATATTGTGTGGAGGTATTTTTGGACAAAATCACGGTTTTACCCTTCAAATCCTTCACATCCTGGATGGATTCATTTCCAGTCAGCAAATCAAACTCTCCAAAAGTTGTACTGGCGATCTTCACATCCAGTCCAGCCTCATTGTAAATGGAGATCGCAACCAGGTCTGCGCTTAGACCATCCAGCTTGCCTGCTTGAAAAGCTACATCCCGATCTTTGGCGCTTTTAAATGTTTGGATATCCAGCTCCACACCGTGGTTTTTATCGAAACCTTGTTCATGTGCGATGATAAAAGGAATAGCATCAATCGAGGGCAATAAACCTAGCGACAAGGAGGTAACTTCTTTTGCAGCCTCTGGAGCAGCTCCCTCTGACGATTCTGTATTTGTATTATTTTTCGAACCACAACCGACTGCAAGTGCAGCGATGACAACAACCATCATAGATAACAACAACATTCTCTTTAGACCTTTATTCTTCATTTAACTCTCCTGCCTCCATTATTCTTTCTATAGTGTAATTCTCTGTAATATTCTTTGCTCACTCATAAATGTGCATGCAAAAAAATCCTTAAGCTCTACAAAAAAAGCTTTAGGCATGTTAAGTTTACCACCAATCTTTATATTTTGTATATTTATAAATTTAGATATAAGTAAATAGAAGCGACGCAAAAAAAGCTGACAGCGGAATGGTTCCGCTACCAGCCTCAATCTCAATGTTATGGAGTTAGTAGATTTGTGTGGATTTTAATGACAGCTTTTTTAATCTGCTGCCCCGGTTGACCCATACCCGGTCTGTGAACATCATGAGGGAAAAAGACCGCGAACATGCCAGGCTTCAAAGATAACAATATCTCATCTGCTGATGGGGGATAAAGCGCATATTCTCCTTCGGCATCGTAAGGCTTAATGGGTTCGATCCCTTCTTGCAGGGTTGCCCAGCCAATCGTTTCTTCACCTTCGATCAGATAATGCACATCAATATAGGCCTCATGCTTCTCTGCGACTTGTTCCTCCAGCGATTTTGCCTCAAGAGCCATAATCGAAGCATACATTTCGTTCCCGCGAATTTCGATTCGTCCAAGATCAGGATCATGTTGTAAGATTACTTTCAATTCCTCGATAGCCACAACAATGACAGGATTCTCATACTTGATATGCTCTTCCCAAGATGACAAAGAACCTAAGATCATAACTTCCCATTCCCCTCACATCTTAATGTACTAAACCAGTTTCTCACTGACTGCTGAAGCTGTAGTTTCTTTATTGATTATGGACTGCTCACTAGTCTTCTTGAAATATTCTACATATAAAATATCAAGCAGATAGAGCTGCGATATCTTTGCAGATAATGAACCCCCTTGCAGCGGTCCTTCATTAGCACCACATAGCAGGGTCAGATCGGAGTACGAGGTTAACGGTGACTTTTCAAACCTGGTAATGGATATTACTTTGGCTCCTCTTTCCTTTGCTTTTCTCGCAACCTCAATGCTATCCTTGGTCGAGCCGGAATAAGAAATCACAACAGCGACATCCCGGTTAGACATCAGTGCTGCCGACATCATCTGCAGATGTGAATCCATTAAACATTCCGTTTTGTTCGTAATGCGCATAAATTTAATTTTGGCTTCCATAGCTGTGACTAGAGAAGAGCCCACACCGAAAAATAATACACGTTCTGCATTAATCAAATACTCAATAGCCTCACTGATCTTCTGTATATCAATTAAATTATAGGTCTCGTTGAGTGCACTTACATTCGTGGTCAGCACTTTAGAAGCAACAGCTTCAATCGTATCATCCATCAGAATTTGATCGGTAAGCTGCGGGATCTCATTCTCCACAGTGATGCTATGTGCCAATGCAATCTTGAACTCTTGATACCCTTTATAACTTAAAGATTTGCAAAATCGAAATATACTTGACTCCCCAACATCACATGCATCTGCAAGATCAGTAATCGACATGTAGACTACACTTCTCGTGTTCTCCAGTACGTAGTCCGCTACCTTCTTCTCCGTATTCGTCAAATTATTGTATTTAGAATGAATTGAAGAAAAAATACTGATTGTCCGCAAAAAAGCCCCTCCTTTTCAATAAATTAATGTACGAATAAGGAGGAAGCTCCCAGCAGACCTGCCTTATTCCCTAATGAGGCTTTAACAATTCTCACTCCCGCAAAGCTTTCCATAAGCAAAGACTTCGTTCGTTCTTCTACCCTTCGAACCAAATCTTCTTGTTCCATTACGCCGCCACCAATAATAATCGCGGATGGATTGAAGATATGAGTGATAGAAGCTAAACCAACAGCCACTTCAGTAATCCATAGATCTAAAATACGTTCAAGCTGCTCATTTCCGCTCTGTATTTTATCAAATAAGGCTTTTCCATCCGTGCATTCGGGATCTGCCAGCTGAGCTCGCTTCACTAAAGCTGTAGTTGAAGCGTATTTCTCATAATACGGCAGTCCTTCTACTCCGGATGTGGCCGACAATGGGTGAGTAAAGATATGGCCAAATTCAGCCGCTACCCCATTAGCCCCTTTGTAGATTTGGCGATTAATGACGATTGCACCGCCAATGCCTGTGCCAAAGGTTAGACATAAGAAATTGTTAAAGCTCTGAGCAGCTCCATAATAAGCTTCGCCTAATGCAGCTGAATTCACATCGTTCTCTACCATAACAGGTTTATGAAAATGATGGGTGACAATATCCTTAATTTTCATTCCAGTATATCTAGGTATATTTTCGTTAGCATAGACAATAAATCCTTCTTCTGCATTAACTTGGCCCGCGGTGCTTATGGCAATGGCATCAAAATGATCGTATTCTGCGATCTTTTCCAGCATTCTTGAGATTACATGAGGTCCCCCCAAGTAGCTTTCTGTTGCATACTCCTTGAAGTCATGTACATTCCCCTGTTTATCGCATATACACATCTTGGTATTGGTACCGCCAATATCTACGGCTACAATCCTCATTTCCATCTACCCTCTCTGGCGTTCTACTGAATAGCGTTCACAAACCGTTTCGTAATCTCCATCGGTCTCGTGATCGCAGAGCCAACCACTGCTGAATACACACCTAAATCAAACATGGTCTTTAATTCTTCAGGAGTGGAAACCCCACCTTCAGCTATAACGGGAACAGAGAAGTTGTTGACGATTTGTTGAACCAATTCAAAATCTGGCAAGTTGCGCCCTTTAGTAGCCTCTGTATAACCGCTCAAGGTAGTTCCAATCAGATCAAATCCCAGCTCAACAGCCTTCGCAGCTTCCGCAAATGTAGAACAATCCGCCATAAACAGTTGATCTTTGTAAGTCTCTTTTAAAAGTGGAAAAAGTTCAGAAATGGTAGATCCATCCGGGCGAATACGGTCTGTAGCATCCATAGCAATGATATCTACCCCTTCGCGGTACAGCTCATCGACTTCCTTTTGAGTGGGTGTAATAAAGACTTCAGAGCCTTCATACACCTTTTTGATTATCCCAATGATCGGCAGATCCACTTGCTTTTTGATTTCTTGAATATCCGCTACGCTGTTTGCCCGAATTCCAGAAGCCCCGCCTAAGTAAGCAGCATAAGCCATTCTCCCCATAATAAACGGGCTATGCAGCGGTTCTTCTGGTAAGGCTTGACTGGAGACGACTAATTTATGTTTTATTTTTTTAAGTACATTATTTTCAGTATTCATCAGTAACCCACTCCACATTTTTATTTATTCTTTAACTGCTCCTGCCGTAATCCCATTGGTGAAGAACCGTTGGAATAACATGAACACTAGCAACATCGGAATTGCAGCGATGGTAGCTCCGGCCATTTTATAAGCGAAATTAGGATTCAAATCCTGCATTAAGGTCGCAGTACCAACCATTAATGTTTTCATTTTGTTCTCTTGGCCTATAACCAGCTGCCACAAGTAATCATTCCAGACTTGCACGAAATTCAGAATAAATAAGGCTCCAATACCAGGTTTGACAATAGGCAGCATGATGCGTGTGAAGATTCTCCATTCATTTGCACCATCTATTCTCCCGGCTTCTCTTAAGGCATTAGGGGTTAAATCAAAGAATCCCTTTAATAGGAACACTCCAAATGCACCCGCCACGTTCGGCCAAATCATACCGTTATAACTATTTACCATTCCAAATTGTTGGGTGATCCGGAATAAGGGTACAATCATAATTTCTTTAGGAATCATCAAGCTTGATATAAAGATAATGAAGATTATATTTTTACCTTTAAAATTAATCTTTGAGAATGCATAGGCGGCCATAGAGCCTACAACAATAACCAAAATAGTAGAAACACCTGATACATAAATACTATTAAACGTCCATCTTAAAGCCGGCTGGTTCTGAAATACATCCACATAGTTGGAGAATGTAATCGATTTGGGCCACCAGTCTGGAGGCATCTTCACAACATCCGAGCTGTTCTTGAGTGAACTTGTGAATAACCAATATAGTGGAAAAAGATTAAGGAGTGCGAAGAGGATAATGATCACATTCGATATCACATCAAACTTCTCTCTCTTTTTCTTGTTTTTAATCTTCGACATGTTGTATTCCCCCTCACTTCACCTTAATCATGCTTCGTAGCTGTGGCACAGACAATATCAATGTAATCACGAACATGATAACCCCTACCGCAGAAGCTACGCCGAGTTGGTTATATTTAAAGGCATTATTATAAAGGTAGTACATCAGTGTTACGGAGGAATTGTTCGGTCCGCCACCGGTCAGTAACTGAATGACTACAAAGATTTTTAATACGGCAATAATATTGATAATCGTAATATAAGTTGTTGTAGGTCCTACCGAAGGAATCAGGATCTTTGATATCACTTGCCATCTGCTAGCACCGTCGATTTCGGCTGCTTCAAAAAGCTCTTTCGAGACACCAATCATCGCAGCTATATACAGAATAATTGCCTGGCCAACGTTAGTTGCGAAGGTTACAAATATCACGACTGGCAGAACCGTCTTTGGATTTCCCAGCAGATTAATCGTCCCTAGCCCCATATCTTTATATAGATAAGAGATAAGTCCGTTAGCCGGATTCAGCAAAAAGCTCCAGACCATACTCATAACCACCATGGACACCATTACCGGGATATAATAACTTCCTCTAATAAAGGAAACGTACTTAGCATTTTTATCAAATACCGCAGAGGCTACGAACAATGCAAACCCCACTGTAAGTAGAACGATAAATATTACGAACACAACGGTGTTGATGGTAGCCTTAAAAAATACCGGATCATTAAACAATGTGGTGTAATTGGCAAAACCCACAAATTTCTCACTGTCATAATTAATCTGGTATAGACTCAGCCGCATCCCTTCTAAGATCGGATAGACAAGAAAGGCTAAGAATACTATCATCTGAGGTAAAATAAACAGATAACCTGTAATATTCTCTTTTAGGTAATTACTACGTAGTTTCATATCGTTTACCTTTCTAATTAACAGCCCCAGAGTCTCTTCAGACCCTAAAGGCTGTCAATCGTGTATTGTTTATCTGGTCTTAGATTATTGGAAAATTACAGAGCCAGCTTTATTGGTCTCAATCACCTTGTTGCCACTTGCCTGATAATCTTGCACAAACTGTTCCGGTTTCTTAGCTCCCATGTAAAGTGCTTGTAGCTCTGGATATAAGACCTCTCTTAATTGGCTGTATCCTGGAACGTTGCCTGTGAAGTTGAACAAATATTTAGAGTTGGCATCGTAAGCTGCAAACAGTGGATTCTCCGCTTTAAGTGCTTCGGCTACAGAACTTCTTACAGGAATACCATTCTTAGAGGATTTAACTAACTCAGGATCGCTTGAGAAGAACTTCACGAAATCTTTAGCTACTTCAGTCTTCTTAGCATCTTTGGACTTGAATACACTAACGCCTACTACATAAGTAAAGGATAGAGGATCGCCGCTTTCCGACGGAATATTAGCAAGTCTCATATCAAATTTCGCTGCCGTACCATCCGCCATATTAGCTTTCGTACCATTAAACAGAATCGGGTTAGTGAAACTGATCGCTAATTGCTGATTTTGGAACATAGCATTGGCATCATTAGAAGAAACAGATTCTGCTCCTGGATTTGTATATCCGCCGTCATATAGGTTTTTCAGCCAAGTTGCAGCTTTAACTCCGTTCTCATCGTTCAGGACAATGTTGCCTTGATCATCAAAGAACTTATTGCCGAACATTCTCATATAGGCAAGGTTCCATGTATCGCCCTGATTATTTACAGCGAATAATGCCATTGGATATGCATTCGAATACTTATCCTTCGGCAGATTGTTTTTCAGACCCTCAAGAATTTGTTGATATTCATCCAAGTTCCAAGTTTTGATTTCGGATTCTTCACCCACAAACTTTTCTAAGCCTGCTGCTTTAAACATGTCCGCGTTGTAAACCAAGGTGCCTGGGTTGTGCTGGAATGGATAGAAATAAATATCTTCTCCGAACGTTACAGCGTCCCAGTAGTTTTGAGCAATATCGCTCTTCGCGTCTTCATCAATGATGTCGGTCAAAGGAACCAATGCTCCACGGTGAACGTAATCCCCCATCGGGAATACACTCTCAAAGAACACATCTGGAGGTGTTCCTCCGCTTAAGTTAACGTTAAGCAATTGATCGCGCTGATCTCCAGCAATGACCTCTATTTGAATATCCGCATCATATTTATCATATTGTGCTTTGAATTTCTCAGCGGCGTGCTTTAGGAAGCTATCATAGTCCGCGCCTGCCTCCGTGGCATCCACAACACCCTTCCACTGTGGAGTCAGCCATACTCTGATCCCCACTTTTTCCTTCCCAGATGCAGAAGAATTATCGGATGTATTAGAGCTAGCAGCATTGTTACCTGAGCAACCTGAAATTAAAGAAATAATCACCATTAGCGCAACCATTGTCGAGAGTAAACGTTTTTTCTTCATTTATAAACCTCCCTAAAAGTTTTGTGAGCATTATCTTCTCTGAATCGCTTCGTACAAAACTTGCTTCGAAAGCATATGCTTAAAGTTTTGTAAGCATTATCTTCTTTGAATCACTTCGTACAAAACTTGCTTCGAAAGCATAGAACCCTTAATTTAAAATCCGTCTGGCATGGTATTGCACTAAATCGGCCATGCTGCGATGTCCTTGCGGATCAAGATGCATATAATCAATTTCATTCATCGATACATGATCTCTGGAGTCTATAAAGTGGATGCCAGTTTCCGTTAGTAACGCTGCAAGATGCTCAGCGAGCTCCATAGACTTCTCACTACATCCGCTACCCATCGGTTTGCCAATAGGGGTATGAATATACTCTGCTCCAATCGGAGGGGGCGCGATTACTAGAACCTCTGGAGCCTTCCCCTCGGGTCCAGCACCGCTACCTTTAGCTTTAAGAGCCAACCTAACAATACCTTGTGCGATGTTATAAGAAGTTAGTCCAAACCTTTCTTTTGTATCATTGGTCCCAAGCATGATCACAACCAAGTCTAATGGCGAATGTGACATCAGGCAGGGATAAATATAGGAGATTCCAGAAAGTCCTTCAAATAGAGGGTCCTCACTGACACTTGTTCTGCCGGGAAGCCCTTCTTCGATCATTCGGTAGGCGTCACCCAATTCTGTATGAAGAATTCCCGTCCAACGAATATCATCCTTAAATCTGCGGTCTGTCTCTGCGTCGTAGCCCCAAGTATTAGAATCGCCAAAGCATACGATGGATTTCTTCATTATCCTAACCGCAATATCTTTCAATAGCTTGATCAATCAATTTCATAATGTCTGCGATCGGACTAGCATCCTCAGCGGCTACTGCCTCAAGCGGTGCTCTTACGCTGCCAATGTTTACGCCTCTTAATTTTAGAATCTCTTTTATTCCGGCATACATGGCACCTTTGAGTGAACAAAGGGCGATGATAATATCGTTGATATCGCTTTGGATTTGTCCAGCTTCTTCGAACTTACCAGCCTTAACAAATTCATTTGCTTGGAGGAACAGCTCAGGCATAACCGCATAGGTTCCACCGATTCCCGCATCCGCTCCCATGATTCTTCCCGCAACATATTGTTCATCTGGTCCATTAAATACCACTACATCTTTTCCACCCACTCTTTTGAATCTTTCAATATCCATAGTCGGCATGGAGGAGTTCTTCACACCAATCACCTTTTTGTTCGCAAGCAGCTTCTCAAATAGGGAAGGAGTCAGTGTATATCCAGTAGTCTGAGGAATGTTGTAGATAATGAAGCTAAGAGGGGTTGCCTCCATAATCTCGCTCCAATATTTATAGACTGCACTATCAGGTAATTTGAAATATATAGGCGGGATTGCGGATAATGCATCATACCCTAAGGTTGCAGCATGTTTCGCTAACTCAATACTATCTCTAGTGGAAGGGGCACCCACGTGGGCAATCAGTGTCATTTTACCTTTCAGGTTACTAGCTACGTAGCTTAGTACCGCTTTGCGTTCGTCGAGACTCTGGTAAATACATTCTCCTGAGCTGCCTCCCACATATACACCTTGAACTCCTTTTTCAAATAAGTAATCACATAAAGCATGCGTCCGGGATTCCGAAATGTTTCCTTGATCGTCATAGCAGGCATAAAAGGCAGGTATAATTCCGTGGAACTTTGTGAGTGTCATTGTTAATCCCCCTTAAGTTGTGAGCGGTTTCTTTTCTACATAAACAAAATATCATTATATTTTGGTTTTGTAAATTATTTTCTCTATTTTTAGAAAAATAAAATTTATTTCCACCAATCTCATTTATGATTAACAAAATAATGGTTCTCAGTATAACTCGCAGCTAATAATCATTTATTTTTCCATATTCATTAGAAAATAATCCTGCAAATATTCCACCCTAAATTTATTTCTTCCGGGCAGTATTTGTTGGATATACGGATGTAAAATAATATAAAAAAGGGGTACTAATGAGTATCCTTTCAGCTTCACTAAAAATGTCTCCTACAGGGAGACACTTCTCTCCAGATGAAGCACAAAACCTAAATAACACACAATGTTCACTGAATAATCTGTGTTTTTCAGACGGACACACCTTTTAAAAAATGGAGTTTAGGATTATAATGAAAGCGTAAACAAAGAACTACAAAATCTATTTTGTTTCTTCGCCAAAGGAGGCTGGAGGAAATGCTAGCAGGACTTAAGGAACTTAAAAATTGGGTGACAGAAAACTGGAATCCAACATTGAATACAGGTAATGAGGACTACCGGAAAATGGAGTACTCCGTGGAGCGTCATCTGCACACTCCGCAATCTCCGAAACCACTTAGCTATGAAGAAGAGGCTCGAATCAAGACCGTTAAATTTCATTAACTAACCCTTTCAGATAAAGATTGATTCATAACGAAGACATCAGACCGCCAGATCCGGAAGCAATTCCAGTGGATGCGGTCTTTTATTATGCCTTGTAGTTGTATAACGAAAAAACCTCCCCCACCCTAAAGGGTGAAGAAGGCTAATAGGTTACTTTCGAGGACATGGCAGTAGGTTATCAATCCAAACGCCTTGTTTAGTTCATCCTTCGATAAACCTCAGCGCGCGTTCCGATTGATAATCAGCTAGGCCTTGGGCGAATCGTTGGTCAGGAAATCCTCTATGCAGCAGCTTTAATCCACCTGAAGTTAAGGAGACATGATGGTGGAATTGATAAAATAACAGCCTATCATGATCCAGAGCATCGTTCTTTAAGTACCGATAGAAATCCCCAAATCTCATCTGTAAAAAACTATGTTCATGCTCAATGTCATAGTACATTGCCCCTTCAATATCTATCAGAAAGGGCTCCAGTTTATCATTAACCATAACATGGTCAGGTCCCAGTTCCCCGTGAATAAACCCATATTGCTGTCTGGGTTGAATTTTTGATTCAAGCTCGTACAACTTATCGAGCAGTTTGCTTTGATTAGACCTGATCTTCTCAATATGTTGGGAGGCATAGGCTAGCTGCACTTTCGCATTTTCCATTTGTAATAAATGACATTCGCTCATGCTGCTCTCGTTAGCATTTGCTTTCCCAAAAACATGCCTCTCGTTGGTATGCATAGCAGTAAGCATTTCCCACACACGCTGAAAAACTTTATCTTGAACACGTGAATCGGGATGATGAAAATAGGTTTCTGCCATTCTTCCATCTATATATTCAACCAGAGCATAATCGAAAGAGTAACGATCTCTTGCCTTATTCAGATCATAAAGAGCAGGGGTCTGAATTCCATGTTGTGTTAAGTACCTGTTATTTAATTCGAATAAATGACTTCCATAGGATTGTTCATTTATATCTTCATTTGCTTTTTCTTCTTTAAAATAATTCATCGAAAGATCCCACACATACAAAACGCAGGAAAATCCATTACTGCACTCAATCTTGTAGACCACCTTTTGTGCGCCGCCATGCATGCGCGAAACACGAGCAACGAAATAACTGCTGCCAAAAACCCTACTAATATAATCCTGTAAGTCAGCCTTATCGAGATGACAAGTAACGTCCATTAACAACACTCCATTTATTAGGTTTTGCCGGCTTCACAATAGTAAATAAAATCCAGCCGAAAGTATAGACTTATTCTTTCCGATCAATTATGATGTTGAATAAGGTCTTGAAAAAAACAAGCATACAAAAAGCCGTTGGAATCAATTTCAACGGCTTTTTTTTATGAAATATCTAAACAAATATAGAGGAGTACTTTCACAACATGTTCAAACGACTAACTGCACTATTTTCGATTCCCTCTTATGGCTTACTCTTTTTATGCATGTTACTGCAAGGGATGGGGATTTCACTCAGCGCACCCTTTTTATCCATTTATTTTACGGAACAGCTTGGAGTATCTGTCGGGCTGTTTGGTGTTTTTCTGGCCACCACGTTAATTGCCGGAATATGGATCAGTACACTAATCGGGAGACGCTCTGACCTTGGCTTAAATCGAAGAAACATTTACCTTGTCTCCACGCTCTGTAATGCCCTTGCTTATAGCGGATACTTGCTCATTGGGGATTTTACGATCTTATTCATTTACATGATTGTGTTCACCGCACTCGGTGCACCAGGGATGCCTCAATTGTTCGCCATAGCTAGAGAAGCAGTGAATAAGAGCGATTTTACGGATACTGCGTTTGCAAATTCTACCTTGCGTTCTGCTTTCTCTCTCGGCTTTATTACAGGTCCTTTAATCGGTACTCTGCTAATCGCTGCTGTTGGATTTAAGGGGATTTTCTCGGGCACCATCGGGGTATTCCTGCTTGTTGCCTTACTTATTTCACTATTCCTGAAATCAAATACAGAAGTGAAAAGCAGTACTGCAGAAGTAAAAGTAAAAAGTTTCCGGTTGGGTCAGAACCGTAATGTCCTGCTTCCTTTTCTGATTATGATACTCATGTATGTAGCCCACTGGACGAGTAGCATCAATACTGCCCTCTTTATTACCAACAATCTAGGGGGAACAACAAGCGATGTCGGTTTAGTCAGCAGTATTTGTGCTGCGCTGGAAATTCCATTTATGATCATGCTGGGACTGCTCAGTGCGAAATACAGTAACAGAATCCTGATGATGTGTGGAGCCATTTTCGGAGGAGCTTATTATCTCGTTGTCATTACTTCAGGCGCGATGTGGCAAATGCTTGCAGCCCAAATTTTGCTTGCCTTTTTTGTTGCCGTTATTTCAGCGATTGGCATTAGCTACATTCAGGATCTGCTTCCAAACATGCCTGGGTATGCATCCACGCTCTACTCTAATTCATCCACGATCGGCAGACTGATTGGCAGTCTTGTTGGCGGGTTATTAGCTAGTGTTGTTGGGTACCGGTATTCATTTGTGCTCTGTTTCATACTCGTCATTATTTCTACAATCATGCTTGCGGTAAGCGGACGTTACTCTGTAGATGATCCACAAAAACTAGCGATTTAATCTAGCGGTTTAATCCGCTTTTTCGGGCTTCATTCAGCCCTTAAAATTTCTCCATATCTTCTCGCGACTTACTAACATATCCTCAAAAAAAGGTGGGGGTTAGATGTTAAAAACTATTGCAAGAATGGTCATGTTGATGTCTTTAATCTTTCTGGCAGCATGTGGAGGGGACGTTAAACCAATCGAGGAGCCGAGCATAGGAGCAAATACGCCAACCCAAAGTTCAGCGATTAGTACGCAGAAGCCGCAAAACTCAGAACCTAAGCAGCCAAATGAAGCCAGCTTTAAAGCAGAATTGTCGATAAATCTGAAATCATATTCAGATCAATTGACAGAAAATGATCTTCCCGCACTTGATGTGCTGGAAAAAAACCTAACTGCTTTGGTTGAGCATGACCACACACTTTATCAATCCGGGTTCGTAAACAAAAAACTAGCAGATGCTATGGAGCCTTATTATGACGAACATTATCAGTACAAATTCACAGACATCGAAAGCATCGATTTCATGTTACCCAACGAACATCAGGTGAATATAACGGTAATCGGACAACGCTTGGATATGGCAGCAAAGACCGTTGAAAATGTAAAAATGCTATACGCTATTCGGCCAAACGATCAAGGGGAATGGGTCATTTATATTATTGATTGATTGACTGACTGACTAGCTTATGAAAAATCGTCGTCCGATTCCTGACAGGGAATTTGAACGGCGATTTTTTTGTGAAAAAAACCAATTTCTCACCTTGCTAGCTCAGTTACACATTAATCGTTCGGAAGAGCACCGTGAAATGCCTTCCCATTATGCGAAGGATACCCTGCTACTAGCTACAGACAGCAAAAGTAATCTTCATCCTTTGCGAGATGCGGAGAATGGAATCATGTTTGTGGTAACCTTCTAGCTATCTACCCGATCTAATATTTAAGTAACGTTACGAACATCCTAAGACTTCTAGTCAAGAAAGCAGGTAAATCTTTGCATATAGATCCTATTGTCGTCAAAGCCAAAGCTGGGGACCCTGAAGCATTCGTGAAGTTGATGCAGGAGATAGAGTTACCTTTATACAGAACTGCAAGGTCCATCGTCAACAAAGAAGAAGATTGTGCAGATGCCCTGCAGGAGACGATGCTAAAAGCCTTTAAGAACATCCATACACTCAGAGAGCCCGCTTTTTTCAAAACGTGGATCTTCCGAATTCTGATTAATGAATGCAATAAAATGCTCAAAAACAACGCAAGAGCCCTCCCTTATGGAGAGCTTCCCGAAGTCCCTTCCACTTCCAAGGATTATGAGAAAATCGAATTATGGGATGCCGTTCAACATCTTGAGGAGAACCTCCAGATTGTCATTCACCTTCATTACCTACAGGACATGCCGATCCGTCAAATTTCCGACATTCTCGAAATTTCTACGGTTGCCGTGAAGACCCGGCTGCATCGCGCCCGCAAAAAGCTAAAGCATTCATCTCAATTCAATCAAGAAATGGAGTTGCGACATGGTAAACACTAAGTTAGAAGAACAATTAAAGAACTGCCAAAGCTTACTTCCCGATCAGTTATCGGATATTGCCCGCTCCAAGCTGAATGAGACTTACCAAATCATCAGGGAGACCGATAATTCTATTTCCCCCATTCAGAGAAAGATAGATGTATCAAGAACTTTTAATAAATGGTGGGTTTCCACTGCAGCCGCTGCAATCCTGGGAGTTACACTCCTTGCTTCCGGCTTTGTATCGCCCGCAATGGCTGATGCACTCAAGCAAATTCCGGTTCTGGGACAAATCTATTCATTATGGGGCGAAAAAAACTTAGATCCCGGTGTTCAACAAGCCGAGGATTTCATCACAAACGTAAACCAAAGCGTGACCCATGGCGATGTGACGATGAATATCCCAACATTGTTATTTGACGGAACCCGAATTCTTATGAACCTAACCACTCCTGGAAACCGTCTGGCTTCGGAGCCCAATTCGCCGCCTTCCGATGCCAATAAAGGGGCGGTGGATAAGTTTGAGGTTCTCTATAAAGGCCAACCTCTGCTCTGGAGTTACGAACACATGGATGGTGAGACTGCTTCCAGCATAATGGTTCAGGTTTTGAACACTTATTATGAGCCGAGCACAACAACACAGACTGTCCAGTTCCCTGATCAGTTTGACTTGACTGTAAATATAACGTTAAAGGGTTACGATGTCCCGTTCGAATTCGTTCTGCCTGTTACCACATCAACGCCTGTTACCGCCCTAACTTCAGAGGAGACCAAGCATCACGATAACATTAACTTGCAGATCAGTAAGGTAGAAATCACCCCAATCACAACGCAGGTATCCATTGAGTACAAAACCAAACCGGGCCAGAGCGTAGAAGAAATGCTCGCTTCTATCCCTTCGAAATATAAGGGTGCTAACGGGGGCGTCATCGCTCTTCAATTTGACATTGTGGATGAACGTGGCGTTCAACTGAAGCCTGTCGGTGCTCACCCCGTAAGCGAATCTTATAATGTTCATTTTGAACCCTTCAAGACTATACCGAGTACCGTAACCATCAAACCGTACTTAGTCGTTTCCGAAGGTCAAGCCCCAGCTGGGACTAGAGGACTGTGGGAAGACAACAATATGGTCAAGGAATATATCCCTGAGTTGGAGACTGTACTTTCGGTCCAATAGTTCATTTGTAAAAGGGACCTTATTTTCTAGGATGAAAAGGGAATGCAAAACTACAAAAGACGAAGCCATAATAGGCTTCGTCTTTTATTTAGATGACTTCAGGTAGGTTCAATCCAATAAGTTATTCTGATGAAGCCAGCTTCGATAATTTGTCGGCGATATCTTCAGCTTGTAACAAGGAGGAGTATGAATCTGCTGCAAAATATTTTTCCATATCAATCTCAATAATTCGATTGTTTTTGACCGCATCCAACATCTTCCATGTTTTGTCAAATGATAGGTGGCTTGTCGAACACATTTGAATGGATCAAATCTGATGCCCCCGGAGAGTCTCCAACCAAGTCGATATAGCCAAGCCACCTCAGCTCTTATCTGCGGGATTTATCCCGTACATTTCACCGTCCCAGCCACTTCAGCTCTTTTCTACGGGATTTATCCCGTACATTCCAGCATCTCAACCACCTCAACTCATTTGTACGGGATTTATACCGTACATTTCACTATTCCAGCCACTTCAGCTCTTTTCTACGGGATTTATACCGTACATTCCAGCATCTCAGCTACTTCAGCTCTTTTCTACGGGATTTATACCGTACATTCCAGCATCTCAGCTACCTCATCTCTTATCTGCGGGATTTATACCGTACATTCCAGCATCTCAACCACCTCAACTCATTTGTACGGGATTTATACCGTACATTCTACTATTCCAGCCACCTCAGCTCTTTTCTACGGGATTTATACCGTACATTTCACCGTCCCAGCTACCTCAGCTCTTTTCTACGGGATTTATACCGTACATTCCACCGTCTCAGCTACTTCAGCTCTTATCTGCGGGATTTATCCCATACATTTCACCGTCTCAGCTACCTCAGCTCTTTTCTACGGGATTTATACCGTACATTCCAGCATCTTAGCTACTCATACAAAAAAATGGTGAAGCGCACGCTACTCCAGTTTTCGTTGCTCTATATAATAAATCGGCCTCTTAAATGAGAGTCCATTCCCATAGATAACCTACGCAAATTATCTATACTGGCAAGGTTTAGGGCCATCCTTTTACAGAATGGCCCTCTCATTGATTATGTTGCAATTTTGCTTACTTTAGTATTCTTTTTTAATTACAAAAAACGAACCCCGAATTGTTCCAGCTAGTTTGGACTTCTGCCTTGCAAACTTAAACTTCTCTTCTAGCTCCTTTGGGATCTCCATCCCCTCAGAAAGCTTAAAACCAACGGCTCGCTTCTTAGGGTCATCCACCGTATACATAACGTTGACCGCAAGGCCATCCTCATAAAAGACATAAGCAAATTTAATATTTTCCACTTGAAAACGCGACGTTTCTAAAGGCTTGGCCGCAAACTCAATATCACGTTCTTCTTTTAAAATTCGGTTCACATAATCAAGGGTCTCCTGACTTTCGCTGGCTTGTACAGCCGTAAATTCATGCTTGTATTTATTCATAAAATAACGGGCCTCATTAGCACGCAGACCAGCAAGCGCATCTACTACTGGTGAAGATTCTAAACCAACCGTAGACACATTTTTAAAATCAACGATATAGGACATTTCCATCTCTCCTTTTCTCTCATTATTCCCAAAAAAACTTATCGTTACTTAGGATACAGTTCGCGTGCTGTCTGTAACGGCAAGTTTCTGTGTTAACTGCTGTGCTCTTTTTCTACTAAAGTGACCATCTCACGCTTCCACTTTTCTCGCTCCTGTGGCGGTATCGGCTCCCCTTTGTCATACAGAAATCTAATCATATAGAACCCATCCTTCGTAAGCAGGCTGGTAACAAGTTCATGCTCTAATACATTATTGTTCATCAACTGCGTCTCCACTACAGAGCTATTATCAGTCTGATGCAGTACTTGAGCGGTCAACAAGGTCTCTTGGGAGATATAATCCGCTGTATGCTTCTCTACAGAAGATGCCTCTATCTTATCAAAATAATTAATCGTGAACGTATGCGAAGGTTCGTACCGATGGTATTCTCCTAGCGGATAATATCCGATAAATTGACTGTTACTGTAGACATGGAATGTTGCAGGTACATAGCTATTAAGCTGAAAATACGGGATGAATCGCACAATACCTGAATTGATCTCTTCTCCAGGAGGAATGACCGCATCCACACCACTAAGGAAATCACCCTTCTTATCTACAAAAATCGTGCTATAAGGGCTGTACCTCGTAATCCAAATTGAACCATTCTCCTTCACAGCCTCAACGTAATAACTGATAATTTGATTTCTTTTTTCCTCACGTTCATCGGCGGGGTTGATACAGGTATGAATATGCTTCCGAGTGTATGTAAAGACTGCTTTAGTAGCATCCATTGACAGCAATTCAAATTCGAGAATTTCAGATTTTATATTATAGATTTGAAATGTCATCATTAATTGAAAGTGATTTAAAAAGGACATTCCCCTCTTATCTGGATGAAATCTTTTGCTCAAACCTTCTTCATCCTTATCCATATAAGCCTGCTCCAAGCCTTCAACCAGGGCCTGCAGTTCCTCTTTTGTGATGCCTTTATTTTTCTTAAAGAAAAACATGTCTTCTCTCCCCTCATCATCAGTCTACTTCCAATTACTTACTCCTATTTATTATACGGGCACACCTGTGTACTTTTCTAGGAATGGTTTCTTTGAGTAGGTATACCTTACAGTCATCCCTACATTTTAAAATGTTCACGAACTAACCTAAATTGTTCTTCTACGCTCATATTTAGTGTTCTTTCTATGGTTTTGATGCCCAGCTTAGTGCAAGCGCTCTTTATTTCATTGGAGAACTTAATCATAGATTTATTACTGTGTTTAATTGTTTCTTCTGGATTTAACGTATAAGCGTTAATGCAGTCCAGAATCATCTTATGGTCTTCTCTAAAGTAATATAATCTCTCTATCTCCGCATCGGACGTATAAAAACATATCATTCTCTTTTCCGGGATAAACGGTATCTCTTCGACCACTTGAAATAACCATTGGCAATGTTCATCTACAGGTTTATTAAACCACTTATTCCAATCTAAACTAGGATTAGGGAATTGAAGGGCAGGATATTCCATAGGGCTAGAGAATGGTCTATATTTTAAGAGATCATCCCCTAATGTTTGAAAACCTAATTCCTCTACAAACTTCTTGGTCATAGTAGTCTTTCCAGCACAAGGTCCACCATTTAGCCAATATACATGTTTTAATTGTTCTTTCAAATAATTATTATTTATCTTCATCCAACACACCCCGTTTATATTTAAAAAGCTTACTCTGACACGTTGGTTGTGAGGGGTTGGCGGATTCTTATCTTTCTAGACAAAAAAGCCTTCCCCACCCTAAAGGGTGAAGAAAGCTTAAATGTGTATCCCCAAATTATGGGCAGCTATATTAGGTTTTCGTACCCGAGGGTGCCTTAGCCAACTGCTCCTCCAGCCACCTTATCGCCTCAGCCTCTCCGGAGAAAGCACCTCCGGGGCAGCCGTAGGTTCTTTTAGTGGACAACGCTGTAACTGGCTTGTAGACAGCAAGCAACTTAGCATTCTGCATTACGACCGCGATGCCTGAACAATATTGGGCGATTTCCCGCTTGTTCATCTTGCACCAGTTCATATACAGCTGTGTGACCGCACGCTCTGGACGTGTGTTTTTCTCTGCGGAATGCACCATCAGCAGGCCGAAGGCAGATCGGCGCGCGAGCAGCTCTTCCCAATAAGCGATATATTCTTCTACTGTCTCCTGATCAAACGCCTCCCCCAAACTAAGGCTTATGATCGGCCAAGTGGATTCATCCTTTGTTATAGGCATACGTTTCCCTCCTAAAATGTGCTGAGCATTGCCTAAGATGTGATGCGGAATCCAACGGACTGCTGTTGCAGCTTCCAGAGCCGGTCGTACAATCCGCCGCGCAGCAGTAAGGCATCATGTCGTCCCTGCTCTACCAGCTGACCGTCTTCCAGTACGATAATGTTGTCCGCACCGCGTATGGTTTTCAGCCGGTGAGCGATAACAATGACGGTCCTGCCCGTAATCAACGCATCAATTCCTTTCTGGATTTCGGCCTCATTCTGCGGGTCAAGCGATGCAGTAGCTTCATCCAACAGCACAATTGGAGCGTTCTTGAGAATCGCACGGGCAATGGAGATCCGCTGCTTCTCCCCTCCGGAGAGCGTGCTTCCGCCTTCGCCTACCGGCGTATCATAACCAAGCGGTAATTTCATGATGAAACCATGGCAGTGAGCCATTTCCGCTGCCTGCTGAATATCCCGCTGCGACGCCCCCGGCCGCCCAAAAGCAATATTGTTCCCAATGGTATCTTGAAACAGGTACACATCCTGAAACACCACCGATACGGATCCTAGCAGATGTTCTGGATCAATCTCCTTGATGTTGCGCCCACCTAGCAGAACACTCCCTTTTTCAGGATCATAGAAACGTGAGATCAGGCGCAGCACTGTACTCTTGCCGCTGCCTGACGGACCCACAATTGCAGTCAGTGAACTTTGCGGCATTTCCAGACTTAAATTTTTGAGAACAGGCTCTCCTCCATAGCTGAAGGTTACATTGTCAAACCTAATGGTGCTGCTTTTAGGAAGAGGACTCGTAGCACCTGTCATTACCGGCTGGCGCAGCAGGTCTACTATACGTTCACCCGCTTGTTCGTTGTAGCGGAATTCGGCATAATTGGCTAGCGCCGTGGTCAATGGATCATAGATTCGTGTGCCGACAATAAGGAATACTGCCAACTGCAAAATACCGAGCTCCCCGCCTAATAATAGATGAACACCTACGTATATCATTAAGGTCAGCCCCGCACGGAGAAGAGCCATAGCGGTTAGAATAACCGGACCGAACATCCCTTCCAGCTTCACACTTTCCTTCATCAAAGTTTTAAAAGAGTTATCCAGACGGACAAATCGTTCTCCCGTCAGATTATAGGCCTTCATCACCCGTATGCCGTTCAAGTATTCTTGCAATCGGTTCGCAGCGTTCAGCTTGGCCTTCATATGATCCGCTCCGAGTCTCCGCCGCAGCTTGCCCGATATATACATGATCAGAAGAGCAACCGGCAGCGCTACGAACATGGAAATCGCCATCCGCCAGTCCAGAAACAGTAAACCAGCAAGTGCAAATATCGGCAGTACAAAAGCCCCCGCAAGCTGTGGCAGCAGATGTGAAATGCCCGTCTCAACGAGCGTGAAATCGCCCATCATCATATTGGCTAAATCACCTGGGTCCCGGCGAGTCAGGTAACCCAGCGGAAGCTTCCGCAGATGTTCTGCTAATTCCGCACGTCCCTGTGCAGCAACATTGTATGCCCCGCGGTAAGCGGTGCGATAGGCGGGAATCTCACTCAGGAACATCAGCACCATGACGGCGACAAGCCCTGCGCAGATCCACCAAAGGCGTTCTGTCTGAAGTTCTGCGCCCACAGTAATATAAGGAGCAAAAATCAACCGCACCGCCTCAATTACAAGCGCGAACGGAAGCACACTAACTAGATTAGCCAGCAAGGAAAAAAGTACAGGCTTCAGCAACTGCTGCGGTTTGCCGGCAGTAATATTATGCAATACCTTCATAGCTGATCCCCTCCTTTTTCCATATGCCAATCTCCGGCGTCACTGTAGGCATGCCACATTTTGGCGTAAAGCCCGTCCGCCTCAATCAAACCTGCGTGCTCTCCACGTTCCACGATTTCTCCATCCCTCAGCACCAGAATTTGTGCAGCTTCACGTATAGAGGAGAGTCGGTGAGCAATGACAATAACCGTCTTGCCGCGCATAAGCTCCGTAAGTGCTAACTGCATATGAAACTCATTTTCCGGGTCGGCAAAAGCAGTCGCTTCGTCGAGCACGAGCACTGGTGCATTTTTGAGAATAGCCCGAGCTACCGCAATGCGCTGCTCCTCACCACCCGAGAGATAGACACCGCCTTCACCAATTAACGTATCGTATCCCTGCGGCAGCCGAGTAATGAACTCGTCGCATTGTGCCGCTCTGGCTGCAGCCTGGACTTCCTCCAGAGTCGCTCCCGGTTTGCCGACAGCAATATTCTCATACAAAGTGTCATAGAACAGGAAGGTTTCCTGAAATACAAAAGCAACTGTATTCATTAATTCATGGATTGCCATATGGCGAATATCGACTCCACCGATACGGATCGCACCCACTTGCGGGTCCCAGAACCGCGGCACCAAGCTGGCCACCGTCGATTTTCCCGAACCTGACGGCCCTACCAGCGCTGTAACCTTCCCTTGTTCCGCACGGAATGAGACTTCGCTGAGCGCCGCTGCAGTCCCTGCATCTTCACTGTAGGAGAAGGTTACATCCACAAATTCAACGTCAAAAGTATGCGGGGATAGCGGTTCTGCTATTTCTGGTACAGGCTGCTGTGCCAAGAGACGGTCCATCCGCTCCACGCCTTCGCCAATATCCCGAGTGCTTGAAGCCAGCAGAAGTAGCTTGTAGAGCGGAGATGAAACGCCGGGCGCCATAATTAGAAAGAACAGCAGCACAAGCGCAAAAGACATGGAATCCGGTCGACCGCTTAGCATGAAGATGCCCACCGGCAAAATAAAGGTAAACGGTGACGCCAGCAATGTTTTGAATAAGATATAACCTGTTTGATAACGGTCCGTATACTCCAGACAATAATCGCAGTAGCTGGTCATATCACTGTAGAACTTTCTGAAAGAATGCACCGTCTGCCCGAACACCTTAACCGCCGGCATCCCCCGTACATACTGCACCGCCGAAGTATTGATCTGCTCCAACGAATCATGATACTGCTTCACACTGGCCTTGCCTCTGCTGCTCATCATAAGCGCTGACTGCACACCTAATCCTATAATTATCGGCAGCAGGCAAGCTACCGCCAACGGCGGACTAAGCCAAAACATCGCCACGATCATCAGCACCGTAGAAGCCAGCACGCTGACTAAATCGGGAAGCTGATGCGCTACGAAATTTTCCACCTTGTCGACATTCTGCTCTAGCGTTTTCTTGACCACGCCAGTTGATGTCCCATTCAGGAAACCGAGCGGCAATCTGCCCAAATGCTCGGTCATTCGCACACGCAAATTATATTGAATTCGAAAAGCCGCAATATGCGAGCACATAATACCACAATACGAAGTCACCAGCCCTCCGATTAACCCTCCAAGTGCAATCCACCCCCAGCGGATCATATACGCACCGTCGACCTGTCCAGGCGATGAAGCATGGCGCAGCAGCTCTGCCAAAATGAAATAAACAGACAAAAACGGAATCAGCATTAATACAGCGCTGACAGATGACAATATTCCGGACAAGAGCAGCAAACCTCGCTTCTCTCCGGCGATCTCCAGCAGCCTTGGCATGCCGGTTTTGGTTTTACTCACAGCTGTTCCCCCACTCTTGGTAATTACGCACAAAAAAAAGTGCACTGAGAATGATTCTCTGTGCACTAGTGTATAGGAACGTTGTTCACGATTGCTACCGTTTAAGGGATTATAATTAACCAAAACAGGAGCATCTGTGCAGGAGGATACGGACTTACAACTTAATACCGAAGAGACGCTGCCTGCCGCTGATCAGATATTCTCCTGGACGCACACCGAACTTTTTGCGGAAGGCTGCCGAGAAATGACTCACATTACCGTATCCAACCCTGGAGGCTGCTTCACTTACAGTCATACTCCCTTGTTCCAGCAGCTGCTGCGCTCTCTGCATCCGTTGTTCGATAACGTAAGCATGCACGGTATAACCAAACATTTCCTTAAAGCCCTTTTTCAGCTTAAACTCATTGAGGCATATAATGCGAGAAAGGCCTGCAAGCGTTGGCGGGTGCAAATAATCACGCTGCAAAATCTCCTTAGCGAGCCGCAGGCTCTCCATATCCTCTCTGGACAGCTTGACCGAGCACGGAATCCGCTCTGCTTCATATAAAGATTCATTGAGATAGACAGCCATTAGCTCCAGCATTTTGCCCTCCAGATAAAGTTCACGCATGCCATGGCTATAGGAACAATCCGCAATCTGCGACAGAATGAAGCGGATGGATGGTGTGATGTTATTTTTTCCAAAAAACAAACCCGCACCAGCTCCAATGCGAAGCCGTGTATCTTCGGTCAGACCACTGGTCATCCGCTCAAATTGTGCCGGGCTCATATCTATGCTGATGAATCGGTACCCCGCCCCACTCAGGTATGTGCAGTTTTCACTTCTTACCCCGCCATGAAACAGCGCAATTTCTCCCGTATCTATAACAAAATAGTCCGATTTCAGCGAAGTCCCCCACTCAATGCCATGCCCTATGCAGAAAGCCAGCTCCGTACGCGGAGTGCTAAAATTGCCCTTTGCTTCGATATCCCGATTAAACCGGAGATTAAAATCTGTCATCTGGATATACCCATGGCTAAGCAGGCTGCGGCAACTGCCTTCCCCTATTTCGACTGGGGGTTTAATCTCAAAATGAGCCCCATTAAAACGGTAATTATAATCTACCCCTTCACATGTAAGCGTCTTATGGGCATCAATCGTTTCTGCTTCTTTCAGTCCATTGCTTCGCTCCATGCTCATCCCTGCTTCCTCTTACTTTGGGTTAATTATATATGCAATGAGAATGATTATCAATTAAACATTACGATTTCCTCTTCGTTCAAACTGAGCAGTTGGGCAAATAAGCTGGAATATAAACAAAAAACCTTCCCCACCCCGAAGGGTGAAAAAGGCTTACACGCATCACTTCAAAGACATATCTAGCATTCCTAGCTATTCTCGTTTCTTGCCAACTGCACCAAGATAGATAACAAATTCTTCATCGCCGTCTAATTCTAAAATCTCATCTATCAACTTTTGATCATAGATTCCAATTGCGCAAGCACCTGCACCGATGGATTCGCTGGCTAAATAAAGGTTCTGGCAGACATGTCCAACATCGATGAGGATTTTTTTGTGAGCAGAAATATCGTACTTCCATTCGGAGCGGTAGGGTGTGGTACTCCAGGCAAACAATACAGAAGCCTTTTTGGCAAAGTTAGGGACAAAGGGCTGATCCAAAGTAATAGCATCAATCTTTTGTTCAAGTTGATCTAATTCAAACATAAATAAGAGCTTATGTTCCACAGGCAGATATCTGTAGATCCCTTGCCCAATACCCTCTACCCGCATAATCATTAAATAGGTTTCAAAGGTGTGCGTCGCCCCACTGCAGGGTACAGTCCGCAGCGTAAGTCCGTTCTTATTCATACCGCTAATCCCTTGGGTAGCCCATAATAAATAGGATAACTCCTCCAGACTCATAGTTTCCTCAGAATAGAACCGTGTACTTCTTCTTTGATCTATACAATCAAAAATATTTTCTTTACTCACAACGTCTTTGCTGACCTTGGGCAAATCAATAATTAGTGAATCTGAATCAAATGGCTTAACAATTGGCGGTTGTGCAATTCCCTTGATCTTATCTGTTTTGATATGTTTGAATTCATGAAAATTGGATTTCAGAAAATTTCTTTGTTGTTCATATCTGGTCATAACAGATCCTCCTGAACTACCTTAATATCTCTAATTTATCATGTCATAAAAATCATACGGTGATCTAACTCACTCTTCAGTTGCTTTTGGTGCGTAAACAAAAAACCTCCCTTTGCCCCGAAGAGCAAAAGAAGGCTTAAACGCGTCACTTCCGAAGACATGGCCAGCTATATTTTCAGCTCCCCAAGCTTGATCAGCTCGACAACCGCTTGTGAACGGCCTTTAACGTTTAGTTTTTGCATTACATTGGAAATGTGGTTTCGAACTGTTTTTTCGCTGATAAATAATAAGCCAGCGATATCACGAGTCGTTTTGTCCTGCACGAGAAGCTCAAAAACTTCGCGCTCACGATGAGTCAACAGAAATTTGCTGTGGTGTTCGTTCCCCTTCAATGGTGTCACCCCTCCTTGCCCTGGGTTTGTTTGGTATAACAAGGTAAAGGGATACAGTCAAAACATATTATGTATTGTTGATGTTAATGGTGCTGTAACAATTATAAAATGGGCTTAGTTCATTCAAATGCAAAATCCTGAAATTTTCATGAATAAGAACATCTTTTTTCAGGGCAAACTACGGTTTGTTGTTCCTTATTAAAGGAGGTGTATGTATGAGCCATTCAAAAAACAATCAACCCACCAAAGCAGAAGTACAAACAACGAAATTAAACAAATTACCACTCGTAGGTAAATTCGAACCTGAATTTTCTGCAGAGGAAGCTGCAGAAGTGTTCGAAAACCAACCCTCTGCCGATCATGAATCCCATAATGAACGATAAAAAGCAGATGACCTTTGATCTTATTCTTAAGCAGATCAAACCTTCAAAGAATGGGACTGTCGCATTAACAGCTTAATTAACTATAAATGAGACGGTTCGCTTCATTTAAACATCGTAAACAATATAGAGCAGCGATTCGCCATTAATGGGAATCGCTGCTTTATGTTGTGGACCGTCGGCTGCCCGCTCCAATAGTGTATTCATCAGCCCCAACTGAGGCTTTCGGACCCAGATGGCGTTATTTGCAAATTTGTCGTCTTTTGAGCGAAGTTTCGGACTCCAGTGACGCTATTCCTTAGAAACAGGCCCATATTCGGTACTTTTCAAGTCAATAGTGACTATGCGGTCCGATAGCGACTCAAATAACGAATAATGCTGCATTTAGTGTCATCTGAGTCCTTTAGTTACTGCGTATGCCCAAAGATCAACTTGTCGGTTACTGCTGACTACGCATAAACGTTCTCTGAGGCGGTTACTGCTGCGTACGCATAAAGGTTCGCTGGGGCCTTTACTGCTGCGTACGCGCAAAGGTTCGCTGGGGCTAGAGCTGAGTTCGTTGTTGCTGAATATGCGAAGAGAATAGTTGGGCCGATTACATAGTACTGTGTACGTTCGCTGGGTCGGTTACTATTCTGCTTTTTCAATTGTAATCGGATACATTACCACAAACCATACTCCCAACCCTGGGAGTTTTTTTGTCGGGCAATTATTACAATGAGATACATCACATTTTTATATTGACAGTAATTGTATACGGACTTATGATAAGTCCAGCATAATTGATAACGATTATCATTTAGATATAAAAAAGGGGTGTTTTTTTAATGAAATTTACTTATGCGGTGCCTGCAGGTCTGCTTGCAGCCTCCATACTATTTACCGGATGTACCAATAACAACAATTCTACAAATACTGCTGCTAACAGCACTACAGCCACCACTGCACCGGAGACTGCTACGGCTACCACTGCACCGGAGACTGCCACCGCTGACTTTACGTCAGCTATAGATTCATATCGTACATACGTCATCCAGCAATGTGATGAATTTGTGAAGCAAACAGAGAGTTTCACCAACGCTGTAAAAGAGGACAAGATTGATGAGGCTAAGGCGCTCTACGCTCCTGCCCGCATGTATTATGAACGGATTGAGCCTATTGCAGAAGCACTTGGCGATTTGGACCCAAATATCGATGCCCGGGAAAATGATGTAGATGCGGCAGAGTGGCGCGGTTTCCACAAGCTTGAGAAAGCACTCTGGCAGGACAATACAACTAAAGATATGACAGAAGTTGCTGACCAATTGTTGAAGGATGCACAGCTGTTACGTGCGAAAGTTGAGACCGTTGAGATCGACGCGAATCTGCTCGTAACTGGTGCTGTTGAGCTTTTAAATGAAGTCTCCTCCTCCAAAGTAACCGGAGAGGAAGAACGTTACTCGCACACAGACCTGTATGATTTCGTCGCAAACGTTGAGGGCGCGCAAAAGATATACGAGCTGTTAAAACCAGAACTAGCTAAAAAGGATGCCGATCTTGAAAAAACCATTGGTGAACGATTCGCTGCCTTGCAAGCTGAGCTTGCCCCTTTCAAATCCGGAGATGGATATGTTTCCTATGAAGAGCTGAAAGAAGATGAAGTACGTAAACTGAGTCAGAATTTGGACGCCTTGGCTGAGCCATTGTCCAACATGGGAACTATTCTAGGAGTGTGACCCTCATGAATAAACATAACAAGTTCACTGGAGTACCAGGTAATCCTGAAAGTCCCCCTCTTAATGATCAATCGAAGAATGAGCCTATATTTGGTAAAAAATTAAGCCGCCGCGATATGCTGCGGCTTACTGGCGCCACTGGCCTTGGTCTTTTGTTAGGGGGCGGAGGTGTCGGTGGAATTATAGCTGCGCGTAATGCTGTAGCTGAGCCAACGAAAGCCGCAGAAGGTGATTCCAGTTCCATTCCTTTTTATGGGAGCCATCAGGCGGGAATTTTGACACCTGCACAAAACTTTATTTATTTTGCTGCCTTTGATTTCACCACAACCAAACTGGCCGATGTGAAAAAACTAATGCAAGCATGGACCACTGCCGCTGCCGCTCTTACTACTGGCGAGCTTATTGGTGACGTAAATGACAATCCCAATCTTCCGCCCTCAGACACCGGGGAAGCGGACGGGCTAAACCCTGCACGGTGTACGCTGACCTTTGGTGTTGGCCCTTCCTTTTTTGATGAAAGATTCGGCTTAGCTTCGAAACGCCCAGCCCTATTGGCCGATCTTCCGGCATTTGCGGGTGACAATCTTGATCCGAAATGGTGTGGCGGGGATATTTGTGTGCAAGCCTGTGCCGATGATCTGCAGGTTGCATTTCATGCGATCCGCAATCTGGCTCGTATTGCCCGGGGGACTGCTGTACTACGCTGGACACAGGAAGGTTTTCAACGCACTGGAGCAGCGGATCCCAAGGGGGCTACGCCACGCAATCTTTTGGGTTTCAAAGACGGCACGGGCAATCCCGATACAACTGATAACGCTGAAATGAACAAAGTGGTCTGGAACAGCAGCAGTGACGGTCCTTCTTGGATGAGCGGCGGCACTTATATGGCGGTACGCCGGGTGCGTCTGCGTATTGAAGTCTGGGATCGGTCTTCGCTAAGTGATCAGGAGGCTACCTTCGGGCGTTATCGTCACACCGGAGCTCCACTCGGAGCTAAGGATGAATTCGATGAGTTGGATCTTTCAGCGGCGGACGCTTTCGGGAAACCTGTCATTCCGGCGAATTCACACTCCGCATTGGCGCATGGTGACGGTACAGTCAAAATGCTGCGCCGCTCCTACTCTTTTTCCAGCGGTTTGGATGTCACCACGGGCCAGCTTGATGCAGGTTTGTTATTCATAAGCTTTCAACGTGATTTAATGAAACAATTCGTTGCCATTCAGCAGCGCCTCTCTAAGACTGATCTCCTGAACGAATATATGACTCACACCGGCAGCGCGGTATTTGCCTGCTTCCCGGGTATCCGCAGTGGCGGCTTTATCGGGGAAACACTACTAAGCTAAATTTATGGCTGTCCATTATTGAAGGGGGATTATCCCGATGTTATCTCTTACGCATCCTAAACGGCAAATGCCAAAGGTTGCCTTGCTGATTCTTTTTGGCTTTTTGTGTATGCTTTTGCTCTCCAGCCCCGCGGGGGCGGAGGGCGATGGCACGGTCGACGAGCTCCTGCCGCCGGTCGGCAGCGCGCTCGTCGAAGCCGGCCAGAGCCGCTGGGACGCGGCCGCCGCCGATGTAGAAGTGTTCGCTGCGCTGTGGCGCACCGCGAACACAGGCACGCCGGACCCGGCACTCGCCGGTCCGGCTGCTGCCGTTGACGCCGCGCTTGCAGACGCGGCGAAAGCCCTTGCGGCGGGCGGCGGCGAGCCCGCCAAAACCGCACTGTCCACGCTCGCGAGAAGCGTGGACGCGTACGTCACCGCCGCCTCCGGCACGGTCGGCGGTGACACTGGAGCCGCCGGACGCGAGACGGCGGCGAAGCTTTTGCCCGCGGCGGAACGCACGCGGGATGCGGCGCGCAGCGCCGACTGGAGCGCGGCAGCGGCAGCGTACCGCGACATCGTCAGCGGATGGAAGCCGGCGGAGCGCAACATCCGGGCGGACGATTCCGCCGTCTACAGCCTGCTGGAGACGCGAATAAGCCTGCTGCGGATTGCGCTGCAGGCTGAACCGCTCCGTGAGGCGTCGGCGAAATCGGAAGCAGAAGCACTATATCAGCTGCTGGCTGATTACAGTGAAGGCAAAACCATTGACGCTGGGGACACTTCCAGTGAACCAGCTTCTATAGAGGGATTAATCAACTACCTGAACAAAGCATCCTCCGCTGCCAAAGACAATAACAGCACAGAGGCCGCTAACATCATGGAGCAATTCATCGTAGCCTGGCCTTCTGCCGAAGGGCAAGTCCAGATCGCCTCACCAACAGTCTACAACAATATCGAAAACGAGAGTGCGGCTGTCACAGGTTACCTGCTCTCAAATCCACCTAAACTGGATCAAGCTTTAACCATCATGGACAATATGCTTAGTGAACTAACGCCTTTGGCTGGTGAGACCACTTATAATGCTTGGGATGCCGCTTTGATTCTGTTGCGCGAAGGACTTGAGGCTATTCTCGTCTTGTCAGCTCTTCTTGCTTACCTGAAACGTGATGGCAACGCCAAAGCGCAAAAATGGATCTGGTCCGGTGCAGCTGTCGGCCTCACCGCAAGTATCGGATTGGCTGTTGTGCTCACTTATACCATTTCTCGGGCAGCTTCCGGGGGAGCGCGGGAGATGATTGAAGGGATTACTGGTCTTGTCGCGGTAGTTATGATGCTCACCATCGGACGCTGGTTGCATAGCAAATCAAACACTGCGAACTGGAACAACTACGTGGGTAGGCAAGTTGATGGCGCGCTGGCCAAAGGAAACCTTTGGTCACTGTCCTCCGTTGCAGCGCTTGCGATTTTACGTGAAGGTGCAGAGACTACTATTTTTTATGTGGGCATGGCTCCATCCATCAAGCTGTCTCAATTACTGCTTGGGATTGGATGTGCTCTGATTATTCTTGGTATTGTAGGTTATGCAATGATTGCCTTGAGTGCAAAATTACCGATTGCCGCCTTCTTCCGTACAGCTACAATTCTTATTTATTACCTAGTATTCCGCTTTCTTGGGGAGAGCATTCACTCGCTTCAGGTCGCTGGCAAACTTCCTGCGCATGTACAAGAGGGCTTGCCTTCAATTAACTGGCTTGGCATGTATCCAACTTGGGAAACCTTGCTTCCACAGCTGCTTGTCCTGCTGTTTATTGTGTGGGAGCTGCTTCGGAACAGATCGCCAAAAGCTTCACGAACAGCTTAGTTTTATTAATACAATAGATCTACCGGTCCGTCACGCCCTTGTGGTTACGCCGGTTTAGTCCGGTAATCTCTTGCATTTACAGTCTAATTTATGAAATGGATTCCATAGCAAGCTTTTTATTTGGGAGGTTATTTGCGGACAATATGATAAAATAAAATGACTATACACAAGCACCAAAGGGAGGCTGTTGTACTCTAATGGCTAATATTAAAGAAATTGCCCGTATGGCTGGTGTTTCCGTGACAACAGTCTCGCGGGTGCTCAATAATCACCCTTATGTAAGTGAAGTCAAACGAACCGCAGTTCTAACTACAATTGAAAAATTAAACTACACGCGTAATATGAACGCTGTGCATCTGATCACTGGGCGGACTCAAGCTATAGCTGTTATTATTCCGTATACCAACTTATTTTATTTCTCAGTCATTATAGCAGGCTTGGCTCAAGAAGCACTGCTGGCTCAATACCGGCTCGTTCTGTGCCAAACCGATTATCGTACTGAAGAAGAAATTAAGGTGCTTGAGATGCTGCGCAATAAAGAAATTGACGGTGTGGTTATGGTCTCTTCAACAATGAGCTCAGAAGCTATTGAAGAATATACAGCTTATGGCCCTATTGTGGTATGTCAGGATAGAGGAGAACGCCAATTTTCTTCTGTATATATTGAGCATTATTCTGCTTTTCGCAGCGGCCTTCAATATTTGAATGATAAAGGTTACCGCCATATTGGCTACTGTGAAGGAAGACCATACGGCAGCAGCAGCTCTATCCGACAAATTGCCTTTAGAGACTTTCTGGCGGCTACAGATCATCCTTACATTGATGAATGGATGATCTATAACTGTGTGACCGAAGAGGACGGTGCCCGCGTACTACACCAACTGCTGCAGATGAAGAATCGTCCTGATGCCCTGATTATTTCAGCAGGCGATCATATAGCGGCTGGTTTAATCATCGAAGCTTGGAAAAAGGGTATCCGCATTCCTGAGGATCTGGCCGTCATCGGATTTGATGATCAGCCTATCGGCCGAACGTTAGGTCTGACCACTGTAGATAATCAGTTAACTGAAATGGGCATATCCGCTTTTCGGATTATCTATGATCAGATCCAGCGAAATGATGGACAACCCGTTCACCGCAAGCTTGAGTACCGTATTATAGAACGCAATACAGTATAGCATCCCTTTTATCTTATATCTCCGTAATTACATCATTTAACGGTCCACTTTGCAGCCTTCTGCGAGTAGGCCGTTTTTTATTTTTGCATATTCCCCTCAAGTATTCATTTTTATCCCTTGCTTCCGAATGGAATTTGTTTTATCCTAAGTATGAAAATAATTTTCTACATTTAGTTAATAATTATAAAAATAATTTCAATACCCCATTGAAACGAGGTGGATGAATGGATGTCCCCAATACTGCATGCACTCGAGCATGAGAAGGCCAAGCTCTCTCAAATGGAACGAAAGCTGGCTGAACGAATTCTCTCCTCACCAGGCGAAATCGTTCATATGGGCATTACAGAATTAGCAGAACAATGCGGAATAAGCCCGGCAACGATCACACGTTTCTGTAAGGTGCTTCATTTTAAAGGCTTCCCCGACTTCAAGGTGAAGCTGGCAGCAGAAATTGCTCATAGTGATGCCGCGCCGCAGGATGGTGGCTCTTCTTATCAAGATATTGTAGCAGGCAACCCACTCTCCGTGATTGTGGAAGCGATGCAGACGAACCATCTGACCTCCATCAGGGACACTACTTCCCTGTTAGATCTGGAGCGACTGCAGGCAGCAGTTAATTTATTGTGCCAAGCACGCCGCGTTGATCTATACGGGATGGCGACCTCTTCCATTGTTGCTCAGGATTTCTATCAGAAGCTGATCCGCATAGGCGTAAATTGCACTGCTTTTGCTGATTCCCATATGCAGATTACCTCTGCTTCATCACTCTCCGAAGGTGATGTCGTGTTCGCAGTATCCTATTCGGGAGAGACTCCCGAGACCATTGATGCCTTGATGTGTGCGAAGGCTAGCGGAGCAAGCACTATCGCACTAACCTCTTATGGCAGCAGCACCTTGGCTACTCTGGCGGATATCCCCCTATTCTCCTCATCTTTGGAGAAAGGTATGCGCCGGGGAGACATGGCCTCACGCATAGCTCAGCTTCACATCATTGATATTTTGTTCACTGGAATGGTCAGCACCCGTTTTGGGGATTTTATTCCTAGACTGGAGCAATCTTATCTCAATGTCCAACAATACCGAAACAAACGAGGAGGACAATCCTAATGAATATTCTAAAGTTCCATAGTGATGAAGATTTCGTACAAACGGGTGCGAATCTTATCGCCAGCCTACTGCAAAGCAATCCTAAAGCCGTGCTCGGTCTTGCGACCGGAAGCTCCCCAGTTGGTGTTTATGCCAAATTGGTTGAAATGCACCAAAAAGGACTTGTGAGTTTCTCTAAAGCAACTTCCTTTAATCTGGATGAGTATATCGGCTTGCCTGTCGACCATCCACAGAGCTATCGCAGTTTCATGAACGAGCAATTATTTAACCATATAGATATTGATCCAGGACAGACACATATCCCTAACGGAAACGCAGCGGATATGGAAGCAGAATGCCTTGCATACGATAAAATGCTGGAAGAAAACGGACCCGTTGACTTGCAGATTCTCGGTATTGGCAGCAACGGCCACATTGGATTCAACGAACCCGATGCTAACCTCAGCAGCAAAACCCATGTCGTTGACCTGCTTGATGATACCCGGGAAGCGAATGCCAGATTCTTCGACAGTTTGGACGAGGTACCTCGGCAAGCGATCACAATGGGCATTGGAGGCATCCTAAAAGCACGCCAAATCCTCTTATTAGTTCGTGGTGCCGGCAAAGCTGAAGCCATCCGCAATGCTGTTGAAGGCCCGATTACAACCCAATGCCCTGCATCCCTGCTGCAGAGCCATCCAAATGTAATCGTTCTCGTAGATGAAGGAGCAGGCAAATGGCTGAAATAAATAAAGAACTAGAACAGTTGCTGTTCGGTAAGGTACTGACTCCCCAAGGTTTAATTGAGCATGGTGTGATTGCCGTATCTGGAGAGCAGATCCACTATGCTGGCGATGCGGCTTGGCTCCCAGAGCGTTACGCTCATTGGCCTGCCAGTGGTCAAGCAACGGATCTTCTGATCCCCGGATTTGTAGATGTACATGTTCATGGTGGAGCTGGCCACGACTTTATGTACAGTGATACTGAATCGCTGAATGCCATCACTAAGTTCCATAGTTCCCAAGGAACAACAACAATGCTGGCTACAACCATGACCGCTTCCAAGTCTGCTATTGACCAAGTATTCTCCGAAGTCAGCGCTTATCGTGCTGCTGAAATGCCTTACACACAAATTGCAGGCATGCATCTGGAAGGACCCTTCATCAGCCCGAAATGGTCCGGCGCACAAAATCCAGAGCATATTGTTCCTGCCAATATTGAGTGGCTAGCACAATGGGAGAACGATTATCCAGGAATGATCCGGCAAGTCACGCTTGCTCCGGAACGTGAAGGTGCCCTCGAAGCTATTCTCTGGCTGCGCAAGCACGGTATAACTGCAGCGCTCGGGCATACGGATGCTTCCTTTGAAGAGGTTATTGCCGCAGCAGATGCTGGACTTAACCAAGCTGTGCATATGTTCAATGCGATGACACCCCTACATCACCGTAAACCTGGAGCGGCTGGCGCTATTTTGTTCGATAAACGCATTCGCGCAGAGATTATAGCCGACGGGATTCATGTTCATCCCGCAGCCATTTCTATATTGACCCGTCTCAAGAAAGAGAACAATTTATTACTGATTACTGATGCCATGTCTGCAACTGGACTTAGTGATGGTGAATATACAATTGGTGATTTACCTGTACTCGTTCAAGATGGCATCGCCACCCTTAAAGATAATCCTGCTGCTCTAGCTGGAAGCACACTAACGATGATTCGCGGCTTCCGTTATCTGATCCAAGAGGTAGGACTCAGCTTGGAAGAAGCCTCCCGTGCTGCAAGCCTTACGCCAGCGGCGTCCATTGGAATGGAGCGTAGCATTGGTTCCTTGGAGGCTGGAAAACGCGGCGATATCCTGCGCCTTGATGCTGAATTTAATATTTGCGGCGTATGGATCGGCGGACGTCCAATCACCACTTCATAAAATTAGCTCCAAACAAAAAAGCAACAATTCTCTCCAGATGGTGAGATTGTTGCTTTTTTATTTAGATCACAAAAATCATTAATAATTACGTGTTGGGAAAATTCGTTCAACCATGGTACGGAATTCATCCACAAATCCTTTTATCGGATGACCAGCACGAGCCTCTTCAGCATAAACATTAGCGCGTTCCACGAAGTCAGGATTTGCTGATACGTATACATCCTTAATTCTCGCATCATGTTTTTTAACTTCTGCAGCAATTTTATCTTTAATTGCTTTGGTAACTGTTTCTGTTTCTCTTGTATTTATGGTGTTATTTGTGTTATTTGAGTTATTCGTGCTATTGGTGTTGTACATATGCGTCGAATTACTTCTGTAATTCGTGTCATGGGTACTAGGAGTGGTACTGCGCATGCCCATGCCCATTCCAGTTCCCATACCTTTTCCCATCCCCATATCTACATCATGTTTCGACCCATCGCTGTTCAGCAGAGGACCATTATTATAAGTATGGTTTCTTGTCGTACCTGTTCCCATAGTACCTGTACCTGTACCCAACATACCCGCTCCCAAATTACCCATACCATTGATTCCATTTCTGGTTGCCGGTCCAGTACTTGTTGTACCAGGAACTGTATTTACAGTACCTCTTAAGGCTCCGTTCATACCATTTGTTACAGCTCCAGTATCATTCATTCCATCACGGCCAATTTTCACTCTTCCTGTACCAGACATTACGCCAGTCGGTCCATAATTGTGAGGAGTGGTTGAAGATTTTGCCCGATACGATGGAGTCCCTTTGGCACGCAGGCCAGCAGTTGCATCATTTAAAGTTACTGCTACATACGCGCTTTTACCTGCAAGCATTACATTCGCTGAACGGACTTCAGGCATAGCAGCAATCCGGTCTGCAAGCTCCTGACTAACTTCCATCTTAGTGATGTTATGCGTGCCACCGCGTACGGAATTTACACCAATACGCCCATCATTTACTCCCCGGACACTATTGGTTTGCACATTAGATTTTTCTGCCGTATTGGTTCCACACCCTGTAATACTCACCAAGCCGAGAAGCAATGCAGCTGAGACTGACATACTGATCTTGGATCGCAACATGAATTCATCCTCCATCTCTAATGTTGTATGTGTGCAGTGTACGATCGTTAGGATGACCTTCTGAAGAACAAGCTATCCTGAAAGGATTTGGAACTATGCCACTTTGACCGTCACCCGCGAGTGCAGATCGGCGTATCTTATAAACAGTAAGCCATATCTCAACAAGTCGGTATTGCTCCGCAAAAGTCAGGAGGCTTGTGCATGAAAGTTCTATTTACGTTTTATGTACCGAGTGGCGGGGTGGAGACATTAAATAAGCTGCGATGTGAAAGTCTCCAGCGAAGTGGGATCGAATGCCATGTTTTATATCTAATGCCGGGTTCAGGCCAGAATACGACCAATTTTCCGGTATTTGTCTCATCTTCAGATGAAGAAATTAAAAATTTGCTGGATACCCATAATTACGATGCTATTATTGTTACATCAGATTATTTATTACTGAAACGTCTGCGTGAACTCGGTTACCGCGGTATTATGATATACGAATCTCAAGGCCTTGGAAAACGCAGTCATGCGGAAACTCTGATCAGAGATGCTGTCCCTTATTTACGTTCTTATTGTAATGCGGTACTAATCCCGCCAACCGATCATTTGTTGGAGCTGTTTATTGAAATCTGTCCCTGGCTGCATCGTTATGTAATTCCGAATATTGTTGATGTCCAGTCCTTTCAGCATATCCCTGCTGAACCTCCGGCTAATCCGGTTATCGCTTGGGTAGGCCGGCTAGAGAGCAATAAAAATTGGCGGGAATACTTGAGAATCGCCCATGAAATTCGCCTTTATAAACCAGATCTTCATTTGTGGATGTTCCATGATCCTAATTTAGCCGCAGAGGATCAAAAACAATCCTTTCAGGAGGAGCTACACGCCTTAGGGCTGAATGATCGTCTAAGTACTTTTACCAATATTCCTAATCATGTAATGCCGATTTATTATTCCTCGATAGCCAATTCTGGTGGATTCCTGTTAGCCACCTCCATTACAGAAGGATTTGGATATGCTGTTGCCGAAGCGATTTGCTGCACTTGTCCAGTACTTAGTACAGATTCCGATGGTGTCAGATCCTTTATTGTTCATAATGTCACGGGTAAATTTTACCCGCTTGGCAATATTCCAACTGCCGTCAACGAAGGACTGGAGCTTATGAACAATATTCCTCTGCGAGAGGGTCTCCGTCAGCAAGGAAGAGGATATATGGTCTCACGCTTCGGAACCGAGAAGTATGCGCAGTCTTTTCGTGAAATGATGAATTCATATGCCATCTTCTAACCGAAATCAAGCAAAAAAACCTTCAAGCCACTTCTCAAGTGGTACTGAAGGTTTTTTATATTTTAAGGACATATTACTAAGAGTTCCTCGCTACGATCTCAAACAGTGCATTCTGAAACAATTGTGTGCTTTTTTCCCAAGTGAAATGCTGTGAATCCTGCTCCCCCTTACGAGCCAGCCGCTGGCGTAAATCCGGGTCTTTAATTAAGGTTATGATATCATCCGCGAGCCGATTCTCAAACCGGTAGGACATTAAGCAGTTGTGGCCATGCCTGCCATATTCCATATTCCCACCGGAGTAAACAGTAACGAGTGCTGCTCCACAACGCATAGCCTCGATGCCTGGTAGCGATCCCGTATCATACGTACTTGAGCTTACAAAAATATCACTCTCACTATAATGGTAACAAAGTTCAGTATCATTTGCAGGAGTCCTTATATGATATCGTTCATCCATTAATAAAGTTTGCAGTGTAGTCGACTCAGCAAATTCACCAGGAGGAATAATCAAATAAAGTTCAACTTCTGGATGAAGTCTTCTGACCCGATTTAACTGTTCAAGTAAATAATCTTGTTCACGATGACCTGAGAATCCTCCCTCCGGCTTTCGCATAACCGCGGAAACTACAAGCTTATTTTCAGGTTCACGAATGTTCAGGTTTCTAAAAACAGGATTCACACCAATGGGCACGATTGTCCCCTTAATGCCATGATTCATCTGGACGATTTCTTGCTGCCAGCGGGAAAGTACGAGCAGATTGCTGGTTAAACTATAAGATGCAAAAGAACGGCTATTGTCAGGTAAAAAAGTGGGCTCGTAGCAAAGTGCTAAGCGAATATGAATCCCTTTCCCCTCATTACTTGCCTGCTGCGATACCTCGACTGTGGTATAAAAGTTGGAGACAATCACGTCCCCCACTGGAAAATCGTTGGCCGACAAATCATCATCTGCCGCATAACGCAATTCACAATTTATCTCGTATTCAACGACACCATCGCTGGGCAAGAGGATCGTAATTTCATGACCGATCTCTGACAGACGATTAGCCAGTTCTGCCAGCATCCGTTGTGCTCCGCCCCTAGATAGAGTTAGAACAGGAAATATTAATTTCATTCCCCTCTCTCCTTTAGCAGCAGATGCGATAGAACCCCGTGATGTTTTGCTTGTACCAGTTCTATCTCTCTTTTCTGCGCCTCACTATGAATCACTGAGCCCATCTCTTGATGCACTCGATAATCAAGCTGCGGATGCTCAATATAAGACCAGCTAAAATGCGGTAAAATACGCAGCCATAAATCATAATCTTGAGTATATAACAACATTTCATCGAACGTTCCTACAGCACGAAATATATCCATATGAAGAAGAACTGTACTCCCATTCACCGGACAACCCAACATCATAGTCTCAATAAAATGGGCCCTGCTGCTAAAAAGCATACTTACCGTATCTGAGATCCGTTCTCCCTGCTCATTTATATAATAATAGGCTGTATAGTTAAATAAAGTGCCCGTACTTTTGAGCTTTTCTATTTGGTTTTTGATTTTATCCGGGTGAAATTGATCATCTGCACTGAGCCAGGCAAAATACGTTCCGGTAGCCACTTCTATCCCTTTGTTCAAAGCAGAGGCCGTCCCGCCATTATCCTTTTGTATATAAATGATCCTGTCACGGAAGGGAGTCAACTTCTCCAGCCATAGGGTAGAACCGTCGTCGACTACAATGAGTTCTATATTCGGATAGCTTTGATTCAAGACACTTTGGATGGCGAGATCCACATACGAACAGTTATAAAATGGGATGATCACCGATACTTTAGGTTCTTCACTCATACGCGCTCACCTCCTTCACCCGGAGCTCAACTTTTTATACTGTTTTACAAGCAAGCAAGGCATCTACTGGTGCATGGTCTTCACCGAACGCTTCTCGAAACGATGGGTTTTGGGCATGATGGAAGCCTTTCAGTACCGTTACCTCATACCCCAGTGCAATAAAATCCTCCGGCTCCCATCCGCTCCGGTGCTTTTGATAATGCTCCCCCTGCAAATGATAATGATCCATACCCTCCTGTGGAAAAAAGCCCCGAGGGGTAAATACAACTACTCGGTTATTGGCGATTCTTTCGGCCATCCCGAGCAGTGTCTTCGCTTCATTTTTATTAAAGTGCTCTATTGAATCAATAAAGGTAACCGCTGAAAATGTTTTGGGGAGGAACAATTTATCCATATGACTGGCATCTGCATGTACCGGAATAATATGAGGTGCCTTATATTGACGATGCAGCAGGTACGGCCTGTGAATTTCTAATCCAAGCACTACTGCGGCTTCATATCGTTCAAGCAGGGTACCGGTGCCGCTGCCGATATCCAGAATACTCTCGCAGAATTTCAACTGTTCCAGTAAGACTGGCAGAAAGTCATTCACTTCAATTTCCCGGTACATTACCTTCAGCCCCCCATAGAAGAAATCAAGTGCTGCAGCGAATTCTTGTAGCGGGCATTGGTCGCAGCTGCCTCTGCCATAATTACATCAAAATATTTGATCGTTCCCATGCCATCATGAGTCCGGTAAGCTGTAAGTGATTGATTCAACATCACAGGTGGATATCCGTTCAGAATGGCGCGGAACCATAAGTCATAATCATGTGTGTAAGGAAGTGATTCATCAAAAAGCCCTATGGCTCCAAACACCTCTCGTTTAAACATCACCGTACAGCCATTAATGGGATTACCGTGTAAAAAACAACGTAAGTAATCCAGGTGACTAGGAAACAATGGCGCAGCATTCAGCTGAACCAGCTGCGATTGAGCGTTAATATAATTAAAGTTGGTATAGGAGATTAACAAGTGGTTCTGCTCCATGAACAGAACCTGATTGTTGATCTTATCCCGATAAAATAAATCGTCTGAACTAAGCCAGACCACATAGTCCCCTGTTGCATTCAAAATGCCGTGATTCAGTGCGGAGGCGGTTCCCCCGTTGCCTTTGCCCAAATAATGAATTCGGGAGAGATACGGTGTAATTAGATTGCTATGAGCGTGCGAGCCGTCATCGACAATAATGATCTCGTAAGGTTCCCAAGACTGGGAGAGCGCACTTTGCAGGGCGTGTTCAATATAAGGACAATTATAAAAAGGAATCACTACCGAAACCTTCGGTCTCATAACAACCTCCCCTCCCCGTTAACTCGGTAATAATTCAAAATATCCATTAACGATTGGCTAAGCCCAATCTCCGGACGCCAGCCCAGTGAAGACACATCAGCCTCAGGGGTTGATGCTTCTGAATGAACCTTCTTATCCGCTGTGGCTGCGATCTCTGAAATAGCCCGTTCAGCATCTGCAGGTCCCCAGTCCATTGGCACTGGTCCTACAGAATGACTGAGCAGCTGCTCCGCGATCTCCCCGAGTTCCCGCTGCTTCCCCGAATCGATGCGATAGATGGTTCCATTTGTACCTTTACGCAAAATGTAGTCATAAGCTCTAACGGCATCTCTAACATCTAAAAAATCACGCAGCGCATAACGAGAAGAGAGCTTAAATGGAGGTATTTCCTCATCTGGCTGGACTTCACTTCGAACAATGTGCTGTGCTAATAAAGAGCAGAAGCCGGTGGAAGGACCGGGACCAATCAGATTACACGGCTCAGCCAGCAGAACCGGCTGTTTAAATAAGGTGCCCCAAGCGAGGGACACCAGCTCTTCTATTGTTTTGCTAAGGCTATACGGGTGTGGTGGCCCAGCCACCACACCCGGTTTGAACTTAAGTCTGGAGCCTGCCACTAGAATCCGACTGCTCGGCAAGCTTCGCATTGCCTCTAGTAAATATAAGGTGGCCATCACATTTGTCTCCATATAAAGCAAGGGATTAAGCCATGACTCGGGTACGGAGTTCTTCCCAGCCAAATGAAGGACAGCGTCCGGCGCAGTTTGCTTGATCATCTCAGCTACTGCTTTCCGGTCACTTAAATCACAAACATATATCTTTACTCCTTCTGGAAAAAGAGTGGAGGCAGCTGTCGATTGCGGCCGCAATACAGCGATAACCTCAGCCCCTCCTGCCGAAAATAATCGAACCGCATGTTGCCCGGTGAATCCACCGGCTCCGGTAATCAGAAGTCTTTGCCCTGTCATAAATACATCTCTGACTGTTTCATCCAGTCAGCCAGTTCCTGCAGCATTAAAGGATATGAAGGCAGCGGCAAGAGGACATCCGCTCTTGTATTCACTAGTGTACGATCCTGAATAAGTTCATCCTCAGGGATGATCTCCACATTTTCTTTATGAAAAGCCGCCTGAATATGCTGAAGCAGCTCATATTTACTTACTGGCTCTGGATGCGCTAAATGGATCAGCCCCGATACGGAGGAATCCAGCATTACATCCACTGCTTTGGCTAATTGGAGCGTTGTGACCCCGTTCCACATCACCCGCCGGTATCCTGAAACTTTACCACTCTGCGCCAGGAACCAATCCATCAGACCAATACCGCCTGAGCGGATTTCGGGGCCAATAATGGAAGTGCGAATCGTAAGATGCCCGGGTTTTTGCACCTCACCGAGGCTTTTCGAAATTGCATATACAGAGGTTCCATCAGGAGCATCCTCTTCGGTGTACCCTCCGCGTGTTCCTTCGAACACGCAGTCGGTACTGATATGGATGAGCCTTGCCTGAACATCCTCCGCCTTTCGCCACAAGTGATGAGGGAGAAAGCCATTCACGTGGTAAGCCCCAATTTTGTCACGCTCCGCGAATTGATTGAGAACCCCCATTGCATTGATAATGCAATGAGGGGAAACGATATCGACCAGCTTCTCAACTCCGGCTATATCGTTCGCATCTACATACAGCCCGCCAAGATCGCTCTTATCCCGGGTTGTATGGAAGACGTGATGCTTGCCCTGGCGGCGAAAATAATCCGCCAGCATATGCCCCGCCATACCGTTTCCACCTAGGATAAGCAGCTTCATTGCAGGAACCCTCCCCGGATCAAGATGCTTTTGATCTCTTCCCGATCCATCAGATTCGTCTCTGAACTGAAGCTATTGAAAGAGACATGAGGATAAGCGCTATAATGTGCCTTTAATTCCGGCATGTTCAGCGTAGGGAGAATTACTAGATACTGTTCATCGTAGACAACGGTAGTTAAGCTTTCGAAATCGCTCATCAGAATCTCGTGGATTTTCTCCCCCGGACGAATCCCGGTCTCGACAATACTCACATTGGACTCTCCGGAAGCTTCAATCAGCACCTCAGCAAGATCGATAATTCGGCAGGTAGGCATAGTCATGACGAAGATTTCTCCACCCAAGCTAACCTCAGAAGCTTTAAATAATAATGTAATAGCATCGCGTAGGGTAAAAAAGAAGCGGGTCATTTTCATATCCGTAATGCGTACCTGACCCTTATCCTTAATCTGCTTCATGAACAAATGCACGACGCTGCCGTTCGTTCCGAGCACATTACCTCCGCGTACAGTAACGAACCGGGTGTTTGAGCCAATCAGATTGGCATAAACGAACAATTTTTCCCCGATCGCTTTGGTCATTCCATAGAAGTTGGATGGGTTCGCAGCCTTATCGGTAGAGATGTAAATTGCTTTTTCAACGCCATTTACAATGGCAGCTTCGATCACATTTTGAGTTCCCACTACATTGGTTTTGAGTGCTTCATAAGGCTGATCTTCACAGACTGGAACATGTTTGAGCGCCGCCAGATGAAAGATGTAATCAACGCCACGGCAGGCTGCAATCAGCGCATCCTTGTCACGGATATCGCCAATGATAAAGCTGAGACGTTGATCTTCAAACTCCCGGCTCATCGCCACTTGAGCGGATTCACTGCGGGAGAATACGATGATTTCCTTAGGATTTTGTGGCAGAAGTTGCCTAATCAGCTCATGCCCCCAGGAACCAGTTCCGCCTGTGACCACAATCCTTTTATTATTGAACATGCAGGTTCCCTCCAAGCAAGAATTTAACTACCTTGACCGAAACATCCGGAGTCATGTATCCTTCCGGTGCCTCCCAATCCCGATTGAGCGCCGTCATCAGCTTGACGCTGCGAAGAATACTTTTCTGATCTACACCTGAGACTACATTGCTGCCACAATCCACTGTTTCTGGACGTTCCGTCGTTCTGCGAATCGTAACTGTTGGCACTTTCATCAAGCAGCATTCCTCCTGTACAGTCCCGCTGTCGGTGATGGCACATAAGGCGTGCTGTTCCAAATAGACAAAATCAAAAAATCCGAAAGGTTCATGAAATTCAACTAGTGGGTTCATTGGAAGGGAAAATTGCTCGGTAAGTTTGGAGCGAGTGCGAGGATGAATGCTGCATATTAAACGAATTCCAAAATGCTCAGCCACTGCGTTAAGACCCGACATAATTTGTACAAGGGACTCTGGATCGTCTACATTCTCAGCACGGTGGGCCGTGACTAGAAAATACTGTCCTGAGGTAAGCTTCAGCTGCTCCAGAATGTCGCTAGTCTGGATTTTGTGCTCAAAATGGGTCATGACCTCATGGATCGGATTTCCTGTTAACACGATACGCCTGCTGGGGAAACCTTCGCTGATTAGATGTCTTTTGCTCTGCTGCGTATAAGGCATATTAATGGTCGAAACGGCGTCGATGACACGGCGGTTTTTCTCTTCTGGTACTTGGAGGTCATAGCAACGGTTGCCCGCTTCCATATGCACCACCGGAATTCCCATACGTTCAGCCAAAATCGCGCATAACGCGCTGTTCGTATCGCCCAGAAGCAAGACACGATCTGGCTGTTCTTTTAGTAAAATGCTTTCTAACCCTCCGAACATGGCGGCAAGCTGACCGCCTAGTCCTGCTTGTTTATCCTGCAGCACATAATCCGGTGCCCGCAGTCCCAGCTCAGCAAAGAAAATACCGCTGAGACTGGCGGTGAAGTTCTGGCCTGTATGCACCAGGATGTGCCGCTCAGCATGTTCGTCGAGAAGCGGAATGATTACACTGAGGCGAATGATTTCAGGCCTCGTGCCTAAAATCGTCATGATCTTCATGAGTTCACTCCCCTGCCTGTTTAATTATAGTCTGACTTGGCTCAGTCAGCGGACTGTGCTCTGGTTGCTGGATTGAGCTCTATAAGCGGGATTTTTACCGTTCATTGCGCTCAAGTTGCTGGATTGAGCTCTTTTAGCGGGATTTTTACCGTTCATTTGGCTCAGGTTGCTGGATTGAGCTCATTTAGCGGGATTTATACCGTTCATTTGGCTCTGGTTGCTGGATTGAGCTCTTTTTGCGGGATTTATACCGTTCATTTGGCTCAGGTTGCTGGATTGAGCTCTTTTTGCGGGATTTATACCGCTCATTGCGTTCAGATTGCTGGATTGAGCTCTTTTTGCGGGAAATGTACCGTTCATTTGGCTCAGGTTGCTGGATTGAGCTCTTTAAACGGGATTTTTTACCGTTCATTGCGCTCAAGTTGCTGGATTGAGCTCTTTTTGCGGGAAATGTACCGTTCATTTGGCTCAGGTTGCTGGATTGAGCTCATTTTGCGGGAAATGTACCGTTCATTTAGCTCAAGTTGCTGGATTGAGCTCTTTTTGCGGGATTTTTTACCGTTCATTGCGCTCAAGTTGCTGGATTGAGCACTTTTTGCGGGAAATGTACCGTTCATTTGGCTCAGGTTGCTGGATTGAGCTCAATGAAGAGCATTTTTATCTCTCTTTGTACTCAGCTTGCCACTTCGCTGCAATCGAGGCATTTACGCCGCGCGCCGCCGTCCACCGCGGCGGGCCCGGCGGCGCTTGCCCCCGGCGGTGCTGCGCCGCCGGGCAGAACCTTTACGCCGCTTGCGAGCAACGCGGCGCAAAACCAACGGGCGCCCGCTTCGCCGGCGCGCCCGGGCTTTGCCGCGCCGCTTGCGGGCGACGCGGCTTGGCAGGCCCTTGCTTCGCGGCGGCAAAGCCGGCGACGCTGCGGGTAAGTCAGGCTGGACAGCGGGTGGTTCCACCACCACCACGCTGTCAGCCTCGCGCACCGCGGGTGCGCTGCAATAGCGGAGGTTCCACATCTCCGCAAGACCCTGCAGGCGGCTCCGATAAGCCGCCGGACCATAGACGGCGTCGACGCGCTCCCGCGCTTGACTGCCTATAGTTAACGCCATTCCTGGCTGCGCCAGCATGACGTTGACTCTTTCTGCCAGCGCGGAAATGTCCGATGCTGGCACGAGATTTTCGCCGCAGCCCGCTGCGTGCAGAATTTCTCGTAAGCCCCCAGAGTCGTAAGCGACCACGGGTTTTCCAAAAGCCATTCCTTCCAGAGCAGTCATGCCGAAGCCTTCGCGGATCAGACTAGGAACCACTAGCACATCCATGGCGCAATAAGCGGATGGAAGGCATTCAGCATAACCAACAAATTTAAACCGGGTGTACAGTCCCTCAAGCTTCACCTTGCGGACACAACGCTCATAGTAGCTTTTATCACCAGCAGACCCAATGACAACAAATTTCGAGCTTGGATGAACCGCGTGCACAAGCACAGCCATTTTCACAAAATGTTCTAGCCCTTTTTCCTTGTTGATAAAAGAAGAAATATAACCGACCAGCTGTTCATGCGGTTTAACCCGCAATTCCCGCCGCCGTTCGCTCCGAAGCTTGCTCCAAGCCTCAATCATCATCTCTTTATCATTCCAAGAGGGAGGCAGCTGGATCACTTTTTCCGCTCTCACGTCCTCTGGAAAGCAAGCTGCAGCTGTTTGTGAAATAGCTAATATCTCATCACTATTCCGATGAATCAGCCCTACACTAATAGGTGTATATTCATTGTCTGTTATCGTCTCTGATATTTTCCATATCACCGGAATGCCCAGTGACTTTGCAGCCATTGCTGGCAGAGCATGCACACAGGTACTTGTAATAACAAACGCCGGGCGCAGGGAATTCAGCCAGTCTGTTAACTCGTGATACTCCCTGCTTTCCTGGAATTTCTGAGCATCTGCCTCCAACCCTGCATAAGGAGTGTACATTCCATATAAAAGAGGAATCGAAAGCAACTGTACACTTATTCCACAGCTTCGAGCCTGAGAAGTCAGCTTGCCGTCCTGAGGTGCAACGAGAATACAATTAAAGTACGGAGAAAGCTCCTGAGCGAAAAACAACAATAGCTTCTCCGCTCCCGTAATACTGCGTGTATTGGATACATGTGAAAAGAGGACGATTGTAGCTTTGTCAGCCATGGCGTTTCGGCGCTCCCTAACGAGGGGCCTGGAGCAGCCATTCACCTCCTTAAAAAATTTACAAACTTTCGCTAAATTCTATCCTTCGCAGTAAAACTCTCTTAGAAGATAGTCGCTCCTGTGACTCGCAACATCGCTTCCGCTTAGCTCTAGAATCTCGTCAGTCAATTCACTTCGCTCCCGAGCTTCGCCCCTTCGCTTCCACTCTGCTCTCGAATCTAGCCAGTCGCTTCCGCTCCGCTATACAAGCCCGCTCCAGACGTTGCTTCTTTTCATCAGGCCACAGGCATAAGCTGAGGTTCGGTTCTACAGTATATCGAGGAAAAACAGATGCCGGCACGACACCTGTCCCCTGGTAAGCGCACATTTCCATTCCATTTTCGGGCATATGACCTAGCCGTAAATTACTGTTAACAGCTGGTGTATACGTTTAGTGTAGGTGTGATCCTTAAGCGTCCGTTCAAAAGCGCGCAGGGCTATCGCACGACGTTCTTCCTCATGAGTCAGGTAATAACGGATTTTATCCATCATTTCTTGAGGGCTTGCAAAAGTCTCAATTTCTTCACCAGGTTTGTAAAAGGATCCCATATCATCTCTGGCATCCACTAATTGCAGCGTACCCGTTGCCGCGATTTCAAAAGTACGCGGATTAGGAGATACCGCCGGAATCGAAAGCGTATTGTTGTTCACTACTTCATCAATGTGCGAGCGGTGGAGGTTGATGACGATTTTGGATCCGCTGTAAGCTACCGCGGTTTCTTGTGGTGACATCCATTTGCCGATCTCAATTCGATCTCCATAAAGCGCTGCTTCAGGCAGACGATCCCACCAGATGCCATTAATCACCGTGTTATAGTTCATCAAATCCGGAAGAATCTCACGGAAGAAATTAACCCGGTTCCAATAGGCAGAGCCAATAAAACTAACTTCGCGATTCAATGGTGAACGTGTTGTAGTTGGACGGTAATGCTCGCGGTGAGCGGCAAAAGGAAGATAATGAACTTCAGGGCAGCCAAGTCCCTTATAAAAATCAATACAATTACGCTCAAGTGTGAACACAAAATCGTAATGCGCCACAATTTTAACTGTAAAATCAGTGTAATAAGGATCATCTGTAAGCCAAATGGCTGTCTTAATCCCGCTAGCCCGAAGAACGGAGATCTGCTCAAGCGGTAAATCCATACCGTCCAGCACAAGTACCAGATCCGGTCTTTGAGCGGCGGCTAACTCCACTAAGTTTTGACGTACATCTGTTATCGTGACTTGTGCGGTTAATTTTTGCAGCGCGTAGAGGACTGCATCGTCTAATGGAGAGTAGGGATATCCTTTACCAGAAGCCACATACATTACATGAATATTCCGTACAGGAAATACTTCTTCTGGCCGACCATCCAAAATCGCAAGCCGCCCCCGTAAATATCCCTCATCATATCCGCCCTTAAAACCACTCAGACGACCACGAAGCTTTTCTTCCTCTGGAGGTGTCAGAGGTAGCGGTGGTGCAGGCATAATAAATTCATTGTTGTTCATCATCATCCTCGCTCCTTTGTCCCGTTATAGATTTCATACACTTGAAGCAATCACATTCAGCAAATGAGGCAAACGCGCAGTGAATGTATGGTTGCGCATGGTTGTCTGTAGTCCCCGTAAAGCGTAAATTCGGCGCTCTTTTTCATGCTTCAGATAGTACTCAATCTTCTCCTGCAATTCCTTAGCAGAGCCAAAAGTATCCAAGTCATAACCTGGTCGATAATAATTGCCCAGATCCTCACGAACATCCGTAAGCTGCATAGTACCGCAGGCACTGATCTCATAAGTACGCGGATTGATAGAGCGTGATGGTAAACGGAAGCTATTCCGGTTATCCTGCCCCTCCTCCCACGGACGGTGAATATTAATGACTAGCTTTGCGCCACTGTAATAGTTCGCAGTTTCCTCAGGCGGGATAAAGCCATTCCTAATAAAAGGGGCAAGCTGGTCATAAGTCGCAAGCCGTTCCCAGAACCCCCCAGCGATCAGCACCTTCTTATCCTTTAGATAGGGGGCAAGTTCATCAAACAGCGCTGTCCGATTATGAAATGCATTGCCAATAAACACAATGTCGTACTTATACTGCGGTGCCGTACGGCGTGGATAGAACATCTTTGGATTGACGCAAAGCGGTAAATAATGAACGGATGGAACCCCAAAGGATTGATAAAACTCCACACAACCGAGCTCATGCGTAAAGACGTGATCATAATGCCGGCAAATCACTGAAGTATCCTCTGTAAAATAAGGATCATCCACAAACCAGATCGCAGTCCGAATGCCCAGCTTTCTGATTTCTGTAATCTGTTCTAAATGATTTTCCGGAAAAACATGCAGTCCATTCATAACCAGCACTGCCCCGGGCATCTCCCGAGCCGCGGTCTCCAGCATAGCTTCTGGAGTGCTTATCACAAGCTCACTTACAAGCTGCTGAAGCGCCTCAATTACCCCAGTATCGATTGCATGGAACCCTTGAGGAACATACATTAGCTTAAATGGCCGACAGGCTTCGACCTCTACAGTACTCCGACGCTGCACAGCCTCACACATGCCGAGACGATATCCTTCGTGATAACCGTCGCGATAATCTCGCGGACGCTTGTGTTTTCTCCTTTTTGCTTTCACGGCCTTCACCCTGCCCCGTTGTATTCTCAAGACAGTATAACTATATGCGGAGTCAGCACTCGCCTCATGGACATCTGTCATTACTAGAACTAAATTGGCAGATGTACCCTGTCTTTTGCCCGGCTTGCCCGAACCCCGTCAAGATTTCATCCACTCGCTGGATGCTGTTATACTATAAAGGTCTAGCTAGAGGCACTAAACTTGTCATCTCTGTCCAATCTGTCCGAAGATGATTATTTTTTGAAATTCACAAGGGGGGAACTATGAATAACACCACGTTGTATTTGCGACACGCGGAGCTGCTGCGTGATCTGGTGCCATCCTTTCAAACCTATCCTTTTCATCTGCCTGCTGTTCGAACGCTGGATCGCCTGACTTTTCAAAAACCAGTGACCTTTCTTGTTGGAGAGAACGGCACGGGCAAATCAACCTTGTTAGAGGGAATTGCTGCTGCTTGGGGCTTTAACCCTGAGGGTGGAACGCTAAACTTTTCTTTTAACACTCGTTCCTCGCATTCGAATCTTTATGAGTATTTTAGAATTGCTAGAGGGGTTAGACGGCCGAAGGACGGCTTTTTTCTACGTGCGGAGAGTTACTATAATGTGGCTTCTTATATTGATGAGTTGGATGAACAACCCGGTGGCCCACCGATCAAAGACTCCTACGGAGGCAAATCTCTGCATGAGCAGTCCCACGGAGAGTCTTTTTTAGCTACATTCGTTCACCGTTTCGGCGGCCGCGGTCTTTATATCCTCGACGAGCCTGAAGCAGCGCTTTCCCCCTTACGTCAAATGTCTCTGCTGGTGCGTATGCATGAGCTGGTCGGGCAGGATTCACAATTTATTATTGCTACCCATTCGCCGATTCTGATGTCCTATCCCGGTGCTGAAATTTTTCTCTTGGAGGGAGAGGGGATACGTTCCGTCGCCTTGGAGGAAACTGAACATTATACCGTGACCAAAGCGTTTATGAACGATCGTCAAGGGATGCTGCGTGAGTTATTTGAGGATGAACAAGCATAAACGCCTTCGACGGCTATAAGGACGGTAAGCGTTTAAGCGAGAAATATAAGGATAATTTACAATATGGAACATATAAATTCTTATATTTTAATAAAAACAGCAAGTCTCCATAATCGGAAACTTGCTGTTTGATTTGTTCCATAAGCTAACGTCTTACAAATCCCACTACCTTGTGAACAATCCACCCAAACATGACCACGACCATCATATCGAAGCACACATTAAAGAGGAATAAATGCTTGCCAATATCAGCCCTTCCGTCTCCCAGAATCGGAACCAAAAAGGAGAAAATCCCTATTAGCCCTAGCAGCATCAGCAGCTCGCCGGCAATTTTGCCGCGAATATCTCTGCTGCGGAAATACTGGAACAAGGCTCCCGCAAAATACACCAGATAGAATATGGAGAGAAATCCGAGCGTATGCGGAATATGTTTATTTTTGAATTGGCTCCATCCACTGTAAGTATAGGATAATGCACCTGCTGGTTTATTCTCGCTTTTCTCGTAGTTTCCTAGATAATACGGGCGAATCGCCATGCTGTTACTCGCAGCGTATTTCATATTATCTATCAACCGGTCCGGATGCTTCAGATAGAAGAACAACACATCTTTATGAGATACACGGTCATAGAAGTCCGGAACCAGCGAAGGATCATCCTGCTTAATCGCTGTATCGGTCTGAAAATAATTCGTACCCGCCAGTACCTCCAGCCGCTCCGGTAATCCGAGATCCTGCAAGTCTCCCTTCACATCCGGCGATTCGTTTAAAATCCCAAAAAACACCGTTTGATACAGATTAATATGCTTCAGATCTTTTGGCGCTGCCACATACAAAACGATGGATACAAGAAAGATGGCAATCGAAAAACGTAAAGCCAGCTTCCTCCATTTGCCCTCTCCGTCAAGCATCATAAACCGCAAGAAAATCAGAGCAAAGGCAATCCCAATCGGTGCATTCTGGATTTTGGAGGTGACCAGAAACAGAATCGCGATAAAAAACAAAGTTAATCCTTTAGTGGTTGGCTTCTCTTGGCTGGTTAATCTTAATCCTAATGCAAATGTCAGCAGCATAAACACCAGCGACACCGGTTCTCCAAACAAGGAGTTGAAATAGGCCACATACCCGATATCGTAAAATACAAATAAGATAGCTGCTCCCAGCAGCAGCCCTGTAACATAAGAGCCACGAGCATTATACTTCACCAGCAGCCAAGTTGCCGCCAGTAAAAGAAGCCCATAAACTGCACCCAGCAAACGAACATCAAAAAAGCTGCCATGGATGAGCCCGCCGATCAACCTCGGCACAAGCACTATAAAAATCTGTGAGGAAGGATAAAAGCCCCTAAACAAATCCTCATACGCAAAACGAGAATGGCTAAAGCTGAAAAACTGATCGGCATACGATGCAGCAGTATCGTAGTAGTTCAGACCGATGGTATTCATCATACGCAGAAAATCTCCATTATCGGCAACACCAATAAATGGCCCTACGAATAGCAAATAAATAATGATACCGCAGCCGGCAAGGCCTACGAGATACTCCGGTTTCCAGAACTTTTTCATGATTCCCCCTATCTCTGTGGTAACAGCTTCACATATTCGTCGGACAAATTCATTAGCTTCAAAATATAATCATAATCAGTCTGATATTTTGTAAAATCCGATACTGGCTTAAGCGTATCCAGCGACACAGCTTCACCATCAGCAAAATCTCTACCAGGCACATAGAGAATATCATCATTAAAAAATGAACCGGAAGGTAAATAATACCGCATCCCTAACACGTTACGATCAATGTTCAAGAGGTCATGACCAAATGCTGTATAACCTTCTTCCCTTAAAGAAACCCCCAATAGGTTAGCTATTGTAGGAAGAATATCCAACTGTCCACCTGTTCGCTCTACTACCTTCCCTTGCTCCATTCCTGGTACATGTACAATCAATGGAATATTAAAGCGGCTGATCCGGGAATCGTATGGAATCCCCAGTGCACTTTCCACTTGCTCCGGTGGAACATCCTGCGGCTGCAAGCCAAAATGATCACCATACATCACCAGCACAGTGTTATCCCACATTCCGTTTTTCTTCAAACCCTCTATTAAAGTTCCAATGGCATAATCAGTATAGTTAATAGCAGTCAAATAATCGCCAAGCATCGTGTTTTTCAACTCATCAGGCACTGAGATCTTCTTAAAAGAGTCCGGAATTTGGAAGGGATGATGGCTGGATGCCGTCACCATTTGTGCGTAGAAAGGAGTTCCTTTCTTCTGCAATTCTGCCATTTTCTCGACACCCGTAATATAAAGCTGTTCATCGGAAGCACCAAACGCATTAAAATGATCATTAGTAAAATAATCTTTGTCATAATAACCGTTAAAGCCAAGCGCTGGATATAGCTCGTTCCGATTCCAAAAGCCTACTTGATTCACGTGAAAGGTGTACGCCTCATATCCTTTATCTCTCAGCAGACGTGGTAGGCTCGGCAGTTCTCTGTCCCCGAATCCAGTGGACATTGCCAACGTCCCGATTGGATAAATCGACGTGTTGCTCATAAATTCAGCGTCAGAAGTATTGCCCGGACCAATCTGTTGGTAGACATGGGGGAAGTAAAATCCCTCATCTGCCAACTTGTTCAACACTGGAGTCAGCTCTTGACCCTTCAGGGATTGATGCAACGGGAAGTTTTGAAAAGCTTCCATTTGAATGACAATTACATTTTTGCCCTTTTGCGAGCCGAAATACTCAGGTGCTGTGCCCGCGGCCTTACTACTATAAGGATAGGAAGCTTGCAGCTCATCAATCTTCGCGATTGTATCCTTAATATCTCCGGTTCCAATGAGATTGTTATCTTCCTTGACCTTGATTGCGGCAACGACCTCATAATTCAGGAATCCGGCACTTTCTGCCTGCACAAGTTCATTTGTAATTCCCCGCGCAGAATTGACAGAATTGGCCGAAAAAGCAAAACCTCCAAGAATAGCCACCAGAATCACCATCATATGTGCCAATCGTGTGTTCCGGGAGCTGAATCGCTCACGCTCATGCGGATAGGCTTTTCCATGCTTCCATCTGCGGATCAAGACATAGATCACCATGATCACAAGATCAGCGAAAAATAAATAATCAATAGTCTGTATCGTTGATTCTACGCTTGCCTTCACTTGAAATACCTGATTCAGTTCATATAAAGCCAGATACGTCGGAACAGAACCAAAGTGATTGAAATATACACTGGCTGCGAACAGCAGCAGCGATAATATCCCGTTAAATGTCCAATAGACGGCTGTTCTCACCCGCGAAGGAGTAATGACCGTCAGAATCCCCATGATGAAGAGGACTGGAGCAACATCTGCTGCAATCCACTCCCAAGCAATTCTATCAAAGAACAGCACTCTTAGCAGGAGCAGCTTCAACCATAGCAGCAGGACAACAATATAGAACTGAGCTCGATTCGGCCCGTGCTTTTTCACGTTTTAATCCCCTCTTACCTTTTCATTTGTTCTGATTATGAAATCTATTCATCTTTTCTGTAAAATATCAGATTGTTCTAGTATAACAATACTTACTTTTTTTATCAAAAATGTGCACCGTTCGCTCCCACTACAAATAGGGAAACCCCACGCCTTTTCGGCTGTGGAACCTCCCTATTTAAGCCTATTATGTTATGCCCTTCAATCTAAGACTGGCTTGCTGGCGAATCCTCTTTCACCTTCCAGATCGTTAAATCACTATCATAATATACAGTGATCTCAGGACTGCCAAGCTTATGAAAGGTGAGATTCCCGGGCTCCTGATCTCTTTTAAGCAAGCTATATTCGCCCACATCAGCAACGCTAAATATCTTAGTCAGCAGAGGCGCGGCCTTCTCACGTAGACGATCCCCATCAATTAGAGACAGCTCACGGTCTAATACCGTTAGTTGTTTGGGATCTGTTTTATCACTAGCACGAGGATTTGTATCACTAATCTGCTCAATCCTTCTAGTAACAGTATCGAGCGTAACCGAAACCTTTGATCCGTATTGCAGCGTAAGTCTATCCTGATCCTTGTCCATAGCCCGAAATACTAAACTAAGCTCTTCATCACCTCCGTTACCTCTCAACACCTTCAATGCCTCTTCCCCAGCTTGACGCGTCTCTTCTGATACCGCCGAGGCCTCAAGCGTGGCTGATGCGTAATCGAATTCACCATTTACAAATCCGATACGCCATTTCTCCGCCCTAAAGTTATTTTCAATTTTCACGCTAGAATGTTGTGTAGCATCATATTCAACATATCTGAGCACATCATAAGCTGAATCATTCGCATAACCCAGTTTGCCCTTGATCTCTTCCGCACGGGTTTTCATTTCAGCGTCGATCTCTGCAGTTGTCAGCATCGCGCTCATCTTCGTTTGCACCAGTTCTCCTGTCTCATAATCGATCCAGATATATGCGGAGTCCTCATCTTTCTGGTAAGAGTAAAATATCTGCTGTTGCTCCTTAAGCCATTCCCGGTGATCTAGCGGATAAGTCTTTCCAAGTAAACTCTGCATCACCTGATCTGCGTTCCGCTGTAGCTCAGCCTCCGTGAAATGCGACGAAACCTCAGTTTGCGCAGGGTTGCTTGATTCATTACCAAGGAACCTTCCGTTCAGAAAGAATATGCCTAAGCCCAACAGTACAATAAAACTAGCCACAGCCCACATTTGCACAGATAGTCTTTTTCCTGAAAAAGATTTCGTTCCCTGTTGATCTTCTTGAATTCGGCGAATGACGTTGTCTGCATGCCTCATAGTAAACTTTTCATTTCCAAAAGGTCCTTTTCGGGCCTGAGCATACCATTCCGGTTGATGATCCTCCATCATTCTACCCCCTTTAATTTGTTCTGAATTTTTTGCCGCGCTCGGTGCAATCTTGATTTTACCGTTCCGTGACTCAAGTTCATCAGTTCAGCTATTTCTTTTATAGAGAGCTCATATTTCAAATCCAGGACCAATATTTCGCGCAGCTTGGGAGACAATGCCATAATTAGATCCCATATCTCACCAATGGACTGATTACCCAAATACTCCATCTCCGCAGATCGGGCTATACCAAGAGGTTCAATAGTTTTTTCCCGCTGCTCCACATCAACCGTGGACAATGGCTGTACACCACCCCATAAGCCCGAACGAAAAAAGCGCGATTTCCGGTGCGAAAAAACAGTATTCCTGGCAATCGTAAGCAACCATGCTTTAAATGAAGAATTCCCCCGGTACGTGCCAATCCGGTAATAACATTTAATGAATACTTCTTGGGCCAGATCATCGGCCTGTTCAGAATTTTTGGTAAGATAATAGATATAATTCCATATATCCTCTCCGTAACGGCTCATGATTTCTCTTAATTGCTGTTCATTCATCGTCTCGCTATGCTGAAGACCTTCCAGTTCCAATTAGCTTCACCTCACTTAATACGACCTCATAAAAGGCACTTTAGTTCCCTTATGTTCATATTTTCTCATAAAAAAACAGGGGGTCCAGTGATCCCCTGCAAATAAAGATATCCGAATCGCCCTCTCTCCTCAAACGATCGAGGTATGCGTAAGTAATCTTTTAATAGAACGGTTAGCTTCATTTAGTACAATTTCTTTATCCACAGTCTTTAGCAAACCTCTTTCCATCACGATCTCCCCGTCGATTATCGTTGTCTCCACATCTGCCCGCGTAGCGGAATATACAATTCTAGAGATGGGATCTACGTCATAAGAGGGAAAAGTATGAAAATTGTAGAGATTGAGGAGCACTAGATCTGCTTTTTTGCCTACCTCGATACTCCCGATCTTATCCTCCATCCCTACGGCCTTCGCCCCACCAATAGTAGCCATACGGAATACGCTGCGGGCATCCATGGTTGTGGGTCCGTGATAAGGCTTTTGAATAATCGCCGCCAATCGCATCTCATTAAACATATCCAGATTGTTATTGCATGGAGCGCCATCCGCTCCCAGACTAAGAGAAACATGCTCATGAAGCATCCCTGGTGTGTCCGCAATTCCGGAGGCCAATTTCAGATTGGAACCCGGGCAATGACTTACATGCACTCCTCGATCCCGCAAAATCCGCCGCTCCTCAGCATCCAGCCACACGCAATGCGCCAGTATAAGCCTTTCATTGGCTAATCCTAGATGATCCAGATAGACGATGTTACGCATGCCAGTCATGGCCTGCACAATCTCAATTTCCCCTAAATTCTCAGACGCATGAGTATGCACCTTCACATCGTATCTTGCGGACAGATCCCGCACCTCGGTTAATAAAGGCTCTGTACAGGAAATCACAAAACGTGGAGAAAATGCATACTGAATCCGGCCGTTTCCATAACCATTCCATTTTTCCAGTAAATCGACACTTTCCTGCAAAGAAGATGCGGTATCCTCCTGCAGCGCCTCAGGCACATCTCCCCCTTTTTGATCCATCATCACCTTGCCGGACAAGGCCCGGATTCCACTTTTAGCTATAGCCTGAAACGCAAAATCCGTATGATGGACAGTCTCCATATCCACAATCGTCGTCGTGCCGCTGGTGATCAGTTCGCCGATGCCAAGCATAGCCGAATAATAAAGGGATTCTTCATCATGCGCGGCCTCTAATGGCCAGATTCGTTTGCGCAGCCAATCCATCAGCTCCAGATCGTCCCCTTTACCACGGAATAACGTCTGGCATAGATGAATATGAGTTTGGATAAAACCCGGAATTAATGTACGGTTCGTAGCATCAATAATCTTCTCGTCACCCTGCGGGATCAGGCCAGTGCCGATTTCAACGATGAGATCATCCTTAATCCGGACATCCCCGTGTAAAATTTCCTCTTGCTTGTTCATCGTAATGATTTCGGCATTTTTGATCAAAATATTTCCCATAGCCCTTCTCCCCCTCATTGAGTTAATTCCAGCACAACTTCACGCCTGTAACACAAAAAGGCCACAAAAATATGCCTGAGCATATTTTCGTAGCCAGAAATTTACGGTTCCCGGTAGAGACCCTTAAACCAATTATTAAGGATATACGAAAAAAAGACTATTCATTTGTAATTTGAATAGTCCAATAATAATCTAAAGACAGGTTACATGTCAATATACATGACACACAATATTGATTATGTATTTTAAATAGTGATTTATAAAAGGAAATCAGTATTACATGTTATTTTAAATAACACATAATACTTTTTGATCACGATTATTCTGTTTGAAAAGATTTGTGATTACGCTACCTTGTGAATCGTGTCATATTTACTGTCATAAAAACATAGAAAATAAGCTATCCGAGAGCTATTTCATGGCTTAAGAGACAGCCGTTTCGTACGATTAGGTCGACCATTTCGAATGATTAGATCAGCCATTTCGGACAATCTCTGCTTACTCTAACGCCTTGTGGTAAACCGCTGTGCGCATATAGCGCGGTATGGCAGACTGGTCAGAGCCCGCTAGTGCACGCCTAGCTCTATTCATCTAACTGACCTATGCCTTCCCTACTGCTACTCAACTGCTACTTCTGCACTGCTACGGCTACTACACTACTCCTACTTCCGCACTTCTGCGTTCCCCTTGTGCCTATTCCACTGCTACGTCTGGAGCTTCTGCTTCTGCTTCTGCTTCTGCTTCTGCTTCTACTGATCTCGCTACGTCCACACCACAGGCGAGTCATAATCCTCCCAAGTACTTTCGGACCCAGATGACGCTATTTGCACATTTATCACCTTTTGATCAGGGTTTCGGACTCCAGTGACACTATTTCCTCGTTACAGGTCCAAATGCAGTGTGTTTTATACCAATAGCTGCTCTGGAGTCCGATAGCACCCCAATTGTGGGAAAATTCCACGTTTAAGTTCATCTGGGTCCGTTACTGTCGAGTCATACTCTGCCACTGTTACTTTCGGACCCAGATGACGCTATTTGCACATTTATCACCTTTTGATCAGGGTTTCGGACTCCAGTGACACCATTTCCTCGTTACAGGTCCAAATGCAGTGTGTTTTATACCAATAGCTGCTCTGGAGTCCGATAGCATCCCAAATGTGGGGAAATGCTACGTTTAAGGTCATCTGGGTCCGTTACTGTCGAGTCATACTCAGCCACTGATGCTTAAGGACCCAGATGACGCTATTTGCACATTTATCGCCTTTTGAGCAAGATTTCGGACTCCAGTGGCGCTATTTGAAGCTAGAATAAAAAGTGGACAGTAGTTAACAGACTGGCGATAATGAGTCCACGGAGGTGTGTTCACATGGGAGAACATCGACAACGGTACAACGAAGAATTTAAAAAACAGACAGTGCAGTTCATTCAAGAGCAAACAAAGACAGTGGGCGACTTGGCGGAAGAGCTCAACATCCCAAAAAGTACCCTGCATCAATGGATGAGCCAGTATCGAGAACTAAAGAATGAACCGGCAGCTAGCGTGGATCGAGTACGGGAACTCGAGGCACAGTTGAAAGAAATGAGCCGTCAACTTCAAGAAAAAGATAACAAGATTGCTGATGTGGAAGAGGAATTAGCGATCGTAAAAAAAGCAGTGCACATCTTCAGCAAACCAAGGAACTGAGATTCCAGTTTATTGAAAAACATCGCTCCGAGTTTCTCTTGGAGAAGATGTGCATGACCCTACATGTGTCACGGAGCGGGTACTACAAGTGGCGGACAGAAAAAACCAGTACGCATATGCTTCGTAAGGCTGCGATAATGAAGCGAATTCAGTATCATTTTGCAGACCATCAAAAGCGGTATGGGAGTCCGAAGATCACCCGCCTGTTGCATCAAGAAGGTTATACCGTTACCGAACGCACGGTGAGTGTGTACATGCGACATATGAAGCTTCGCTCCATTGTCTCCAAAACGTATCGCGTACAGACCACCGACTCCAATCATGACCATCCGATTGCCCCGAATACGCTGAACCAGCAATTTAAAATACTCAAACCCAATTCAGTATGGGTTACCGACATTACGTACATTCCTTGCCGGGGAGGGCGCTTGTACCTGGCTAGTGTGATGGACCTTTGCACGCGTGAAATCGTGGGGTGGCGCTTGGAGGACCATATGGAAACTAGCTTAATTTCGGGCGCCTTACAAGATGCTTACGAAGCTAAACAACCGGAAAAGGGTCTATTACATCACTCCGATAGAGGTTCTCAATATACTTCTCATGAATATACGAAGCAGTTGAAAGCGTATGGCATGGAGTCCAGCATGAGCCGCAGAGGTAACTGTTATGATAACGCCTGTATCGAGTCGTGGCACAGCATTTTGAAAAAGGAGCTCATTTATTGTAATCCACGATTCAAAACTAAGGAGCAAGCCTACCAGACACTTTTTCAATATATTGAGTTTTATTATAACCGCAAGCGAATGCATGGCGCGCTGGGGTATCTTTCTCCAGTTCGTTTTGCTGAGCAATTGACTAGAATGTCTGTTGCGTGACTGTCCACTTTCTTGACAGAGGTCCAATTCCCTCGTTACAGGCCCATATGCAGTGTGTTTTATACCAATAGCTGCTCTGGAGTCCGATAGCATTCCAAATGTGGTGAAATGCCACGTTTAAGGTCTGCTGGGTCCGTTACTGTCGAGTCACACTCAGCCACTGATGCTTTCGGACCCAGATGACGCTATTTGCACATTTATCGCCTTTTGAGCAAGATTTCGGACTCCAGTGGCGCTATTCCCTCGTTACAGGCCCATATGCAGTGTGTTTTATACCAATAGCTGCTCTGGAGTCCGATAGCATTCCAAATGTGGGGAAATTCCGCATTTAAGGTCTGCTGGGTCCGTTACTGTCGAGTCACACTCAGCCACTGATGCTTTCGGACTCCAATGACGCTATTTGCACACTTATCGCCTTTTGAGCAGGGTTTCCGTAAGCGCAAATTGCTACCTAATCAAACAAAGTTTTTGTTTAGAAAACGGTGTTATTTCCACAAAAAGAGGATATCTCAGTAGCCATTAGATGGCTCATGAGATATCCTCTGGTTCTCTCGCTATGTTAAGCTTCCGAATTCCCGTGTTTTTCTAGAACCTTCTCGAACACCGGAAAATTAGCGGTACGCCCTGGAAAAGTTACCTCACCCCTGAGGTCATAACCCAGCTTGGGATATAGGGCGAGTGCCCCAGTGTTCTTAGCATATGTGTCCAGACGGATACTTGAATAACTATTCTGGCGAGCATATTCTTCTGCAAAAGTGCTAAGACGGCGTGCAATTCCCTTTCCTTGAACTTCAGGATGCACAGCCAATCTATGCATAATTAAATGAGGCCCTTGCGTTTCTGTCCAGTCAATCTTCCCATACTGCTCGGATTGGTGCTCGTCCAACACTAGAATGCCGGCCACCGCATTGTTCTCCTCACATACCCATAGATTTCCACGTTCAATATCAAGGGAGATGATCTCCCGGTTCGGATAATGCTCGTCCCACTGATCGCTGCCACCTGCTTGCATCACCTGTACGCATTTGGCAATCAGCTCCATAATTTCATCAATCTCATCTTTGCGTGCTCTGCGAATCTCAGTATCCATGAATCATCCCTGCCTTCATCTTAACCTCATATTATTTTCACTTTCATTATGAAGTTTATCACATCGGCAGCGCAGCAAACCAGTCCGCACGAAAACCCCAAGACCCGCTCACGGGCGGAGCGGATCTTGTCATCTGTGTCCCCTAGCTGAATTCCAGCTTATGCCCGTCCTCGAAGCCCTTGGCGAAACCGGCGTCGAACCCCACGTTGTATGCTTCGGTGTAGCCCTGTTGAAAGGCGTCTGCCGGGGGCGTTTCCGGCGAAACGCCCAGCTCCGGGGGGAGCGGAATTACCTGTGGAGCAGGCGGAGCCTCGCTCACGGGTACCACAAGCACCGGTGGCTGTGAAACCCTTACTTTACGAACAAGCTTACGACGAAGTCTTCTTTTCTTGCGTAGCAATAGGCCTTTTTTCGACTTCCCATAACGAGCAGTTTTCCGGGCAAGAACTCTGCGGGTTTTACGGGCTAGCCCTTTACGAACTTTTGCTTTCCGCGAGAGCAGCAATGTGCGTCTACGAGTTCTGCCTGAACGTAGTGTTCTACGGCTTTTCTTCTTCATGCTTCTACTCCTCCTGTGCTCCATGTTCTCTGGAGGTTCCTACGGCGTATGCCTTACTCAGCCATGGCGCAGCAGGAATTCCCCGTTTAGGACGATGTAGTGAAATCCCGGACATCATCCGGCACATCGCACTCTGATACCCACTTAAAATCCTGATATTGTCGCTCAATTTGCGGGCCGTCAACTCAGATTGCTCCGTCAATTCGGCGATGCTCTCCAAGATGGCCGCCAAAGCAGCCTGACTGCGCGAAATGGAGCGAATCATCTCCAGCTTGACGGCATGTTCAGAGAGACGGTCCCCGCTCATTTGCTGTCTTCTCCAAAACTAAAGCCATCACCTGACATGTCTCCAAAACCTTCCCCGCCACCATCGTCTTCACCACTGCCCAGCACTGCTTTTAAATTGCTGTAGAGTCCGTTCTCCAGTTTGGTCAGCCCTTCGACCATCTCCACGATGACCTCGTGTATAGAGAGGGACTCCTTCAGTTGCTCACTGTGGGAATCAAAGGCTCTAGCGTGGATATGATGCTGTGCCCACTGCTTTACCTTTTCAGCTTCAACCGCCTTAGCTTCCAGAATCAACGCAACGTTCCACTGGATGGCGGCGGTGGACTCCAGCATTTGCAGATAAGCCTTTTCTCTGCTCATCTTCCGCCTCCCGCTCCTATAGCGTTACTCTTCTTCTTGACCGTTCAATTCCTTAATCACTCTGCCTACCCCATCAGCCATCGCTTCTTCCAGATCTGCAAGTGCATTCAAGTAAGCAATAATATTCTTGTTTACCTGAGTTGAGCTTTCGATCATCCCGCTGATCCCATCAAAATCAGGCTCCGCATCTGGCAGATCGTGGACAATTTGCGACATACGGACAGCCACATGGCGCTCAGCGTCTAGAATCCGCGCCATCTGTTCATGCGTATGGGCCATGTGCTGCAGGACTTTAGTTATTTTACTCTGCACCTTCATGTCTCCTTTGCTCAAACGCCCTGCTACAGCATATGCGGCAGGAGCCGTTACGGTGCCGGGGATCCTCGACAAGTTAAGGCTCTATAAGTGACTGGATGACATAAAGATTACGTTATTGCTAAGTACATTTAAAAGGATTAAAATGTGAAATGCGCAATCCTGAGTTTACCAATGATTGGTGGGGAATATATGAAGCTTGAAAGCCAGCGGATCGATCTAATACCTTTAACTGCCCCAGAGCTCTCACTAGCAATAGATAACTATTCGGAGCTACAGCAACAATTAGGCTTAGCTGCCATCAGTGCGGCGCTTGATGATGAAATGCAATATGCTATGCAGATCAGGCTAAAAAAGGTGCAGCAGGACCCCGACCATTACCTATGGTTAACGAACTGGGCCATCGTCCATCGGGAAGATCATTGTATTATAGGATTCATTATCCTTAAAGGTTACCCGAATGAGAAAGGCGAGGTTATTATAGGATATGGGATTGATGAGAAATATAGAAGAAAAGGGTATGCAACAGAGGCACTACGCACAATTACTGCATGGATTTTCTCCCATCCCCAAGCTGTCTATGTAATCGCTGACACTGAAAAAGATAATACAGCCTCCCACAAAGTATTGGAGCGTCTAGGCTCTGAGAGATACAAAGAAACTGAGGATTTAATCTGGTGGAGGATTTCCAACCCCCGAGCCCTCTGAGTAACGCGTGATTTCAAAGCCCTTGCGGCTATCTATAGCAAGATTACATCAAAAAAAGCACTGCCTTATGGCAGTGCATCCTTTAACTTTTCCCCCGCCTCGTGCAAAGACTGGAACGTCCCCGCATCACTCCACCAATCCTTAAGCACATCATAACTAAGTCTGCGATCAGCGGCGTATATATTATTTACATCAGTAATCTCCAGCTCCCCCCTTTTGGAAGGTGATACCCGCCGGATGATATCAAATACAGCTTCATCGTACATATAAATACCAGTTACACAATAATTGGTCTTCGGATGCTCCGGCTTTTCTTCGATATAAGCAATCCATGCCGCATCTTGACTATCAAACACAGGTACACCGTATCTGCGCGCGTCCTCCACCGGCTTCAGCAATACCTTTGCTGTGCCCGCTGGCTGACGGAGATAACTCTCCACATAAGGCTTCAGATCATCCATAAAAAGATTATCCCCGAGCAATACAACAAATCGTTCCCCCGGGAAAATGAACCCTTCTGCTAAATCAAGCGCCTCGGCAATGCCTCCGGCAGCTTCCTGAATTTTATAGGTCAGAGATACACCAAATGCAGCACCGCTACCTAAAAAATCCGTGTACAGGCCAGCAGACTGCTTGCTTATGACCAGAAGAATGTCGGTAATTCCTGCCCGGCGAAGCCGGTCTATGCCGTAACAGACCATAGGATATTTGCCGACCGGAAGCAAATGTTTGTTCATAAGCCGGGTCAGCGGTTGAAGTCTAGATCCTGTTCCGCCCGCCAGTATGACTCCTTTCACTTACTTTCCTCCTCTTTATCTACGTCCTTTGCCTTCGGATCTGCACTTCATATGAAATTTATAGGGTCTACATTCCATTTATCTATAAAAATCTTGCGATTTCGTTCCACCAGTTCTTGCAGTCCGGTATTGTAAACTTGCTTGAAACTTGCACTTCCTTCATGGTGCACCAAGCAATCCCCGGCGATAAGCAACCGATATCCCTTTATCCTGGTACGGTAACAATAATCATCATCTTCGTAATGTCCAGGTGAGAATCTCTCATCCAGTAGACCTACGGAAGTAAGCAGCTCTCTTTTGAATAAAAAACATAATCCTACCAGCCGTCTCGTCTCCAACCATTTCTGGGGATTTGGAAGGTTCGCCCTCTCAGCAGCCTGATGAAAATCTATCAGACCTTCATAATCAGTCTTCACCTGTTGACGTCCACTAGCATAGTTTGTGACTGGCCCAACAATACCAACATCAGGAGCACTATATAGAGCTCTCTTCAGATTAGTTAACCATCCTTGAGATAACACTACATCGTTATTCAGCAGCAGTAATTCATCACCTGAAGCTAGCTGTAGCCCCATATTGCATGCAGCTGGAAAGCCGCGATTGTCAGGCAATGAAATAAACGTTATATGATTCGCACGGCAATAAGTGTCTGTTCCGTCCGTTGAAGCATTGTCCACTACGATAATCTCATAAGGCGGCGGAGTGTAGGCAAGAATAGATTCCACACAGGCCCGCAGCAAGGGCAGCGCATTGTAGGTTGGAATAATAATACTCGTCAGCGTCATATGCGATTCCTCCAAGCGGCTACCTGTCTGCGGTACTCGCGCTGAGTCTCACTACTTAGCAGACCGCCAGCTTTTCGCCGGGAAAGAACCTCATGTAGAGCCTCAGCATGATCTCCTATGATCAGTTTTTCCACAGCATTTCCAACCCCTGTATTTGCCTTGCGCAGCCGATTATGTTTAATAACATTTACCGTCCCAGCCTTCTCCACCCGTAACTTTTCTAATACAGAACGAGCTTGGGCTTTAGGTGGAACCATTAATTCACGGTAGCCTATGGTCTCAAGCGCATGCCGCGAAAGCGCATGAGGAACAGCTGTCATAGAGCTAACTCCGAGATCGTACCTATCCAGAGCATAATTCAGAAACAGTTTGCTGCGGGTGACATCATCACATAATCCAAAAGAGGGCATCAATGAGTCTAAATCATTAAGAGCTACATCAATCCCACGATCTACAGCCGCCGTGAATGAACCGAGCTGAGAGGCCGGAATGACCATATCTCCATCCAGAAAAAGCAATATATCCCCGCGACTCAGCTTCGCACCGATAGCCCGACCCACATCATGTCCGACAGACTCTGGGCAGTGTACTACAATGGCTTGACGATGTTGTCTAGAAATAGGAAAAGAGTTATCACTGCAGCCATTAAGTACGACGATAATTTCTGCAGGTTCAAGCCGTGCAACCTGATGCAGCAGACGTGACAAGGTCTGCTCCTCATTACGCGCGGAGATAATGACTGACAAAGTCCCGCGTAACTTCGGTAACTTCAGAGTCTCCTTGCCTGCCTTCGATTGCCGAGACAGAAGCGGGCGAGTAGCAGCGTTGCCTTTTACAGAGCGATTGACTGACCTGTGACGGATTGGGCGTTTCTTTGCCGTTCGAGCTGCTGTGCCTCGTAAAGTTGCAACCATCATCTCACCATCTCTCTGCGCCGGGCTCCGTCGCCAAAGCCCGCTCTGATCCCCCGATGTTCCAGCAACAGGGATACTGCCTCCATATGATCCGCTGTAATCAACTGCTGCAATGGATCTTTGCCGTCTTCCTTGCGTCTTACCGCATTCAATTTCCCTACAGGCACTTTGTGAGCGGCTACCACATGCAGTCCACTAAGAATTGCCTGGGCATGCGCCAGTGGAGGACGTGATAATGAATCGCTCCCTAAAATATCAAGTGCTCTGCGGCTGATTGCGTGTGGAACTGCCGTCATCGAACATCCCTTCAGATCTGGACGGCCAAGCAGAATATTCAGTGCATGTTTAGACAGCACCACCGGATGGGGGGATAGCTTCCGGACCGGACCGGAATAATCATTAAGCGCTATGTCCACTCCACCACTAACAGCAGTGACGTAAGGACGCAGCCCCGAAGCAGGTATCACCAAATCTCCATCTGTAAACAATAGGATTTCTCCCTTGGCAGCCTCAGCTCCCACACTACGGCCAGCGTCGTGTCCAAGCGGCAACTCATAGGAAATAACACGCGCACCCAGCGATTGTGCAATCCCTGCCGTTTGATCAGTGGATCCATTCACGACCACAATTACCTCGCAGCGCGGATGGACCCCTCTGGCTCCAGATATCACTCCCGCAATGGTCTGAGCTTCATTCATGGCTGGAATAATAACCGAAACATAGGGATTAGGATGGTTAACTATAGGGACTACAGCGACTTGCCGCACTGGGCGTGAAGTCCGCCGCTTCATCCGAGAGACCCGCCGTCCTGTGCGGCGGGCAGAAGTTCGTTTGGGCTTCATGCTCATCCACCTTCCTTACAGAGCCAATTCTTCAGGCTGAGGGTTACATCACAGTTTATGTACTACAACGTACAGGGTAACGGCAATTGTCTCCTGTCGTTCTGAAAACAGGACAAATGTACTCCCCACCAAACTTCAGCTTAGATACATTGCGCATAGCCAGCTGCCGCGGACACAATCTGCGACGGTAACGAACGCAGTACCACAGCAGGTTGATTAGGTTAGGGCGGTATCGGACAAAACCGAATCTGCAGCGGATGTTTAGACATTAGCGCTATCGGACACAGTTGCTCCTATTCGCCGCATTATCACACTTTTAGATTATTAACGGACTCCGTAGCAGCTATTGGCATGAAAAGAACTCAATAATGCTCTATTTCTATACAATTGCTTCACTAGAGTCCTAAACCAGCCTTAAAAAACGACAAACCTGCAAATAACGCCATCTGGGTCCGTAAGTAGCAGCGGATGTTTAGACTACCAGGCTATCGGACAGAGCCGCAGCCACAGCGAATGATTAGAACCCGGCGATGCTGACATGTACCGTTCCCCCCCAAAAAAACAGAGCAGCGATCTCCAATAAGGAGATTCGCTACTCTGCTATTTTTAAGAGGAACTGCTTAAGGTTCAATCAAATACGCGATCATCTGCTGCCGGCTTAGCTAAGGGAGCGCCTATAGCAATCCAAGAGATAACCCCATAGAAATGCGGAGTCTCGCGCAACCGCACTACTTGAATCACTGCTTCTCCATTGGCTCTGCTCTTTAAGGAAGCGTAGAAGTAAGGCTGATTGGTCATGGCAACAAGCACATAACCCGTATGCCCAAAGCTCTCATCAAACGATACGGTCACCTCTACACTCTCTGCATCCCCATTGAACATAAATGCTGTCATTCCAAACTGCTGTAGTGCTTCTCGCTTCCCAGCTGTTTGAATCGGACTGAAGGACAGATGATCTGTATTTACAGAGTTCGGTGCCAGATGAGTCCCGTTTACTGCACCTGGGGAAATATGATATTCCTGAACACTCTCTTCTTCCAGATGGCGGGCTTGAATCGCAAACGAAGAGATTTTGGATGCTACTACCGCTTCATCCTGAAGCTCTGTTGTCCCTACTGCACCTTCTGTCAGATGAGCGGACTCGATACTGCCTTCCTTCAGCTTAGCTCCGTTGATACTGCCATCCGGGAGCAGTGCTGAGCTGCGTGTTTCATCCGCAAGATGCTCTAATTTGATGATGCCAGGCTGCAAATGCCGATCTGCCACGCTCTTGTCAGCAAGATGCTCTCCGTAAACACTCCATGGTTGTAAATGTGAAGAACTCACGGAGCCTTCGGCGAGTTTTTCTTCAGTAATACTGCCATCCGGCAACAAATCCGCACTGCGTACCTCTTCTGCCAAATGCTTCAGGGTGATGCTGTCCGATCGAATATGGCGGCCATCCACCGCATCCCCGGCCAAATGACCTCCAGAGACGCTGCCTTGGGCTAAATGGAAAGACTGAATCGTCGCGACTTCAATCTTCTCGCCTGTAATACTGCCTTCCGGCAACAAATCAGCGCTGCGCACTTCTTCTGCCAAATGATTCAGAGTAATGCTTCCAGCACGGATATGGCGGCTATCTACCGCATTCCCCCCTAAGTGTCCCCCATAAACACTGCCAGGAGCCAAGTGGTAGGCAGTAATAGATCCACCCTCCAACTTTTTACCGGTAATGCTGCCATCCGGCAGTAACTCGGAGCTGCGTACCTCATCCGCTAGATGTGCTAGCTTGATCTCACCTTTTCCAATATGGAGACCTTCTACTGCAGACGGACTCAGATGAGTTCTATCCACACTGCCAGGCACTAGATGAATTGCTTCTACGGAGGCTTCCGCCAGCTTCTCCCCAGTAATGCTTCCGTCCGGCAGCAGCTCGGAGCTGCGTACCTCATCCGCCAAATGCGCTAGCTTGATCTCACCTTTTCCAATATGGCGTCCTTCTATTGCAGACGGACTCAGATGAGTTCCCTCCACGCTTTCAGGTACAAGGTGATTTGAATTTATGGATGCTTCCGCCAGTTTCTCCCCAGTAATGCTACCGTCTGGCAGCAAATTGGAGCTGCGTGTTTCTTCGGCCAAATGAGCCAGCGTGATCTCACCGTATCGGATATGACGTCCTTCTATTGTGTCCGGACTCAAATGACTGCCATCTACGCTTCCAGGCACCAGATGATTAGAATTTACGGATTCTTCCGCCAACTTCTCCCGAGTGATGCTACCGTCTGGCAGCAAGTCAGCGCTACGTGTTTCTTCGGCCAGATGAGCTAACGTAATCTCACCTTTTCCAATATGGCGCCCTTCGACAGAACCTGAACTTAGATGAACGCCTTCCACACTTCCAGGTACTAGATGATTTGAATTTACGGAAGCATGTGCCAGCTTTACTCCAGAAATACTACCGTCTGGCAGCAATTTAGAGCTGCGTGTTTCTTTTGCCAAATGAGCCAGCGTGATCTCACCGTATCGGATATGACGGCCTTCTACTGTGTCTGGGCCTAAATGGCTGCCATCCACACTGCCAGGCACTAGGTGAATAGAACTTACGGATTCCTCCGCCAGCTTCTCTCTAGTAATACTACCGTCTGGCAGCAGATCAGCACTTCGGGTTTCATCGGCGAGATGAGCCAGAGTAATCTCACCATTTCCAATATGACGTCCTTCGACGGAACCTGAACTCAGATGTCCGCCTTCCACACTTCCAAACACTAAATGAATAGAATCCACGGATGCTCCCGCCAGCTTCTTCCCGGTAATACTGCCTTCAGGCAGCAAGTCGGAGGTATATGCATCTGCAGCCAGATGAGCAAGCGTGACCTCACCCGGTAGGATATGTCGACCTTCTACAGAACCCGAATTCAAATGGCTTCCGTTCACACTTCCAGGCAGGAGATGGTTGGAATCTACCGATCCTTCTGCCAGCTTCTCCCCAGTTATGCAGCCGTCTGGCAGCAACTCAGAGCTACGTACCTCTTCCGCCAGATGAGCCAGCGTGATCTCACCCGGTAGGATATGACGACCTTCAATGGTATCGATACACAGATGGCTGCCGTCTACACTACCAGGTGAAAGATGCTGAGAATCCACGGCACCTTTTACCAGCTTAGAGCTATTAATACTGCCCTCTTGGATTTGAACCGCAGAAATAGAATTCGGAAGGATATGACCATTCCCTATAGACAACGGCCGGATATGCGCCCCACTGACACTGCCGGGATTCAAATGTCTACTTTGAACGGCACTTTCGCTTATGGTTTTCGAACTTACAGCATTTACCGACAAATGCTCAGCATGAACTGCTGACGCCGCCAGTTTACTGGATTCTATGCTGCCGTCTGCAAGCTTAGCCGAAGTGACTGCTAAATCACTGATTTTATCCGTTGAGACACTTTCCGGTGAAAGCTTCAACGAGGTCACTGCATGATCGGCCAGATGGTGAGGCTGCACGGCTCCTGCTGCCAGGTGAATTTCTCTCACCGCAGCGGAAGCCAGCTTATCTCCTGAAACTGAGCCCGATTGAATCGCAGCGGAAGTCACACTATTTTCACCAAGATGTCTTCGTTCCACGGCTCCCGTGGCCAAATGATCCTTATTTACCACAGCATCCTGCAATACACGGCCGCTCACACTGGCATCCGCCAGATGCTTTTCCTCCACTGTACAAAAAGCGATATGTTCACCACTGACTACTTCACGCGCAATCGTGCTCCCAATCACTGCACCTGCTGCCAGCTTAGCTGCATTTACACTTCCATCTGCCAACTTGGCAGAAGTAACGCTCTGTGCACGAAGATGCTCCCCGCCCACAGATTCTGAAGCCAGCTGTTCTCCAGTCACAGCACCGGAAGATAAATGTTGAGTCTGAATAGCTTCTTCCTTAAGCTGCTCCGAGCCGACCGCTTCCGCCGCTATATGCGAATGATTCACTGCTTCGCGTTCCAGATGAATAGAAGTTATGGCTTGCATAGCAATTTGCGGTCCGCGAATGGCGGATTTAGCAATATGTCTTGTGGTCACTGCTTCGTCTGCCAGCTTATGTGGGAGAATGCTTTGGTCAGCAATTTTGGACGAGGTTACCGCTTGCTCCACTAACTGTGCAGTTCCTACTGCACCCTCAGCCAGCTTTAAAAAAGAGATGCTGCGGTCAGCCAAATGCCGACTCGATATTTCGCCATCACCGATATGATTACCATTCACACTTTCTGGGCTTAAATGGACGCTTCTCACGACATCTGCACCAAGTTGCTTAGAGCCTATAGCTCCATCAGCTAAATGCCCGCCTTCGATAATACCCGACTGCAGCTGTTCCTTACCGATCAATTTGCTGGCAAGCTGATCAGAACCAATCGCTCCCGGGGCCAGATGTCTGGCGGTTATCAAAGCGTCGCTAAGATGGCGGCCTTCAATAACAGCATCCGCTAGCTTTGAACTGCTGATTTCACCATCAGCAATTTTATCGCCAGATACCGCTGCATCGGCCAGCTTGGAACGGTCAACACTGCCGTTAGCTAGGTGGCGACTTGTGATGCTGCTGCTTCCTATTTTGTCACTAGTAACGGCTCCATCTTCCAGTAAATCCGCAGTAATAATCAAATCGCTTAAATGGCGGCTCTCAATGGCTTTATCTGCAATTTGACCGCCGCCTATAATCCGATCAGCCAGCTTCTCTGGACTAATACTGCCATTTTTCAGCTTCTCTCCACTAATCGAATGATCCAGCAGCTTACCGCCACTAACGCTTCCTTCTGCTAAATGCTCGCCCACAATCGATTCTGGTGCGATTTTTGCAGAAGTGACTGCCTTGTCCGCGATATTGATACTCTGTACAGCGTAATCTTGCAGCCAAGGTGTACCAATAATGCCGAACTTTAGCTTAGAACCGTCAATGGTACGTGGAGCGATTTTGGCTCCGGTCACCGCTGCATCCGAAAGATCATCTGTATAAACGGGCTGAAAACGTTCTTTCTCTGGAGGAGCGAACCATACGGTTTCAGGAAGATTATCCGCCTGTTTCTGAAGCTGCGCTTCCTCTATAAGCTCCGGCTCCAATTGTAGAACTGGAGCAGAAGTTGGCTCCTCTAGAACGACTTCAGCTATTGCTCCCCCACTTACCTGAACTTCCGCGATCTCTGCTTCACTGACTCCGTCACTGTTATTCCCCGAGCTTCTAGAGCTGCTTTTGGTATCCAGCATACTCAGTTCCTCTTTATTGGGATTATCTACAAAATAGAGTCGTTTCTGTGGACTGCGCGGCTGCTTTTTTTTGGAACCCCTCACAAGCAGTCTCCTCCTTCCATCTAATGTTTCTCCTAGGCATCATATGCAGCGGTATGGGCTTATGACACCCTTTTGCGATGAGGCCTTCATAAGATTATGTATAAAAAAAGGCATCTGCCTTCGCGCATTCGTCCACCCTGACACGCGGGTACAAACATACTATGACAAGAGTAGAAAAAGCAGGGATCATGTAACCGATGAAACAGGAGGAACAAACATGGGGCATAAGCTCGTTGGAATATTACTAAATGCCGATATGCACCGGGGCGTTCCCCGGCTAAAAACAGGACAGGAGTCTCTATCCAACTATGAAGAGGCCGCGGCGGCATACGGTTTAGTCCCTTGCTTCCTGAAGCTCGCGGACATCGATACGGACACAGGCTTTAGTGCCGCCTATATAAAGGGAGCCAACGGATATAAAAGCGTAGTTGTTCCTACGCCTGCTGTTATCCATAACCGGGCAATATACAGCAAAAACAGCCCTGGGATGCAGCGTCTGCTGAAGCACTATCCCCTGATTTTCAATACATGTAATCGATACGGCAAAGATGAGATCCATCAGCTGCTTGAAAAAAATACGGAGCTTCGCGAATATTTACCCGTAACAACGAGAGTCTCAGGCCTAAAAGAAATGATGAATCTTTATCCCGATCTCATTCTTAAACCTTGCCGTGGAAGTATAGGGAATGGGGTCATGCGGCTGGTCCGCAAGGGATCTCAGCGTTGGACCTTGAGCTACCTCTCCCCTTCGATGCAGCGCTGGAGAAATATTCCCGTAAATCAGGCGGCGTTGCCACAAGCGCTCCGCGCACGCCTAACCTCCGTGCCTTATCTTGTTCAAGAACGTATTCCCCTTGCTGAGATTGGAGGACGTCCCTTTGATCTACGCGTCACCGTTCAGCGCGGCTGGGGAGGAGATTGGCAGGTCACTGGGCTCTTCGCCAAACTGGCTGCCCCAGGGGGCTTTGTCTCCAATATAGCCCGCGGAGGAGAAGCGTTAAGCTCCTCCCTAGCGCTCGAAAAAGCCTTTTCAAGATCCACAGCGGCCCACATCCGTATGTCTGTCGAAATACTTAGCCTTGCAATCGCACGGTGTCTGGAGCAAGACCTTCCCGGACTGGCCGATATCGGACTGGATATAGGCATTACTAAGGACGGACGACTCTTCTTCATAGAATGTAACGGTCGCGACCAACGCTACGGATTTCATAAAGCCGGCCTTACGGAAATTTGGAAAGACAGCTATCGCAGACCTATGGGATACGCGCGTTTTTTAATAGAAACGAACAGTACGGTATATAACAGTTATTGATTTGTCTCCTATTCTATGTCAATATAATGCAGAGCAGAGACGACCCGTATACAACCGTACTGCTGCATTATGGAAGGGAGATGGGCATGGTAAAACAATTGCTACGGCTGATGACCGAGCTATCCTCACACCGGTGGCTTTCACGGTTAATGGGATCTTTTTCTCATAGTAGAATCAGCCGTTTTCTTATCCCGGCATTTATTAAGACTTATCAAATCCCCTCCGCTCAAGCGGAGAAAAATCCTGGAGAATATCTCACTCTTAATGAGTTTTTCAGCCGCCGGCTGAAGCCGGGCATGCGGCCTATTGCAACCGATGCTGACGCTTTGGTTAGTCCCGTAGACGCAACGATTACTGCTATGGGTGACATTACCGCCGGTACGATTATGAATGTAAAAGGGCAGGATTATAAGATCGAGGATCTCCTTAATCACTCCCCGCATCTGGAGCTGTACAAGAAGGGTTTTTTCTTCGTTCTTTATTTGAGTCCTACCGATTATCACCGGATTCACTCTCCCCTTACCGGACAAAAGGTGGAGAGCGATTATATTCGCGGACGGGCCTATCCTGTCAACGATTTCGGAATGCGACATATGAAGGGTGTCCTGAACCGCAACGAACGTCTCATTACGTATATTGCCGGGAGTTACGGGGAAACCGCGGTAGTAAAGGTAGGCGCAATGAACGTCAGCAGCATCCGTTATACGGATGCTACGGCTGCAGAGTGGCAAATAGGCGATGATCTGGCTTATTTTGAGTTTGGCTCCACCGTAGTGCTGCTCACGGAAAGCGGTACCTTTACCCCGAGACCCAAGCTTGAGGTCAACTCGAAGGTAAAGATGGGCGAACTACTGGGAACGTTGCATCGACCTTTGTAGGGAGAGTTGGGCGAATGTCAAAAATTAGAGGGTGCCTCAAAAGCCATGAAATGGCTGCTGGGGTGCCCTCTAATTTTGGGGACTTAGTGTGGAGCACAGTTGCGGACACGAACCCTCTAGCTATCGTATACCTATCGTCTAACCATCGTGTACCTATCGTTAGCTATCGTATACCTATCGTTAGCTATCGGACCCAGCTGACCTTATACGCGGATTTTTCACACATTTGCGATTCTATCGGACTCCACCGCAGCTATTGGCACCAAAAACGCCTTATTAGAGTCGATTCTTAGGCAATAGCGGCGCTGGAGTCCGAAACTCCGCTCAAATGGTGATAAATGGGCAAATAGCGGCTGCTGAGTCCGTAAGCATTTGCAGAGCGTTGGTCGAGGTTGGTCGAGCGTTAGTTGAGGATGGTCGAGATAGTGGAGGGCTGGTCGAGCGTTAGTGGAAGGTGAACGCTCGGCGCTATCGGACCCAGCTGACCTTATACGCGGATTTTTGACACATTTGCGATTCTATCGGACTCCACCGCAGCTATTGGCACCAAAAACGCCTTATTAGAGTCGATTCTTAGGCAATAGCGGCGCTGGAGTCCGAAACTCCGCTCAAATGGCGATAAATGGGCAAATAGCGGCTGCTGAGTCCGTAAGCATTTGCTAGAGCGTTGGTCGAGGTTGGTCGAGCGTTAGTTGAGGATGGTCGAGATAGTGGAGGGATGGTCGAGATAGTGGAGGGATGGTCAAGAGTTAGTTGAGGATTTGAGGGCTAGTGGAGCGTTGGTCGAGGATCTACGGAGAGTTGGTCGACGGTTAACATTCAACGCTTTCGCACCCAGCTGACCTTATACGCGCCATTTTCGCACATTTGATTGGTCACAAACACACTAATAGCAAAAAGGACAGCCCCGTGGCTGTCCTTTTATCTTTTCATGTAAACCACCTAATACGCCTGTTACGCTTATTAACCTGCTACGCCCTAATGTGATTATTACGCCGCCTGTTTTGCTTATTCAACCTGCCACACCGTTATCTTAATACACCTGCTACGCCTATACGCTTATTACACGCCAATTACACATGTCCCTGCTTAGCAACATCAAGCGCCTTGGCCGCTACCTGTTCCGGATCTCCTAGATAAAAGCGACTGATAGGATTCATGTCCTCATCCAGTTTGTACACGAGCGGTACTCCGGTAGGAATATTGAGCTCCAGCAATGCCGCTTCATCAATATCCTCCATAAATTTAATCAATGCACGCAGCGTATTGCCGTGGGCTGAGATAAGCACCCGTTCTTTTTTACGCAAAAGAGGGACGATCCGGTTTCCCCAGAAATCGCCTACACGATGTACAGTGTCCTCCAGGCTCTCTCCACGCGGGATATCTTCCGGACGAACACCGCTATAGCGAATATCGTTTCTGGCATACCTAGGATCATCAAGCTCCAGCAACGGGGGTCTCACCGATAAACTCCGCCGCCAGATATGCAGCTGCTCATCTCCATATTTTAGCGCTGTCTCGCTTTTACTTAATCCCTGCAATGCCCCGTAATGGCGTTCATTCAATTTCCAAGACTTTTGCACGGGTATCCACAGCAAATCCATCTCTTCCAGTACATAGTTAAGAGTTTTAATCGAGCGTTTGAGTACCGAAGCAAAAGCCAGATCAAATGTATACCCAGCGTCCTTCAACAGCTTGCCAGCAGTCTTTGCCTCTTGGATACCCTTCTCAGTTAAATCCGGGTCACTCCAGCCTGTGAACAAATTCTGTACATTATACTGGCTCTCACCATGACGTATTAGTACGATTTCGTACATTTTCTCTCTCTCCTTCCAACTATGGACCTTATATATTTTACCGACGAACAACATTATGCGAAACGTATCGCGGAAAGCTCTCACCTTAGTAATAACCCAATCGTAGAAATAAATATCTACCGCTACCTCATAGTTAGACCAATTAAACATCCTCAAAGGTACGTGAATGAGGCGTGCATGGACCGTGAACGGCGTGTAGATAGTGCGGTACATGAGCTTACGCTTCATTGCAGAATGTGCAACAGAAAATCTTAACTCTCACTTGAAAATACATTACATTGTACTTCGCGCAATAGATTATCGTGATGATCTCTAGAAAGGCTGCTTCTCCTGAATTTGAATGTGAGATGTGCAACAGAATTCAAATCCGACTGCTTTTAGACTCAATCCCATTGTACAAAATACAACGTGAGGCACGATGTAATGTCCATCAGTTACTCTAGTCTTCGACTTAAGTTCATTATATATATCAATTTCTAACAACACAAAAAAACCGGATGCCTCATGGCCCCGGCTATTTATATTTTTAGTCATATCATGCGATTGTATGCTTGCTTGTTCCGTTTAGAACCAGCTGTCCACGACAAAAGCGTTCGCCTGCTTTAACCGTTTTAAGCGGTTTCTAAAAATACCTCCGCCTCCACTCTTACAATCCGTGTTGCAGATTCTGCGTCTGATGATCATGCCAAGAGTCTCCTTCCAAGAAGTTATGTAAATTCTCTGTAAACTAAACTGCAAAGTATTTACCCTTGGTTGAACAAACTGAAACAAAAAAAGTGAATCAGCGGATCTCAGATGGACTTTTTCCGGTATATTGCTTGAACTGGCGGCTGAAAAAGAAAATGTCACGATATCCGAGCGCATCTGCGACCTCAGTAACATTCATTCCTGCGTACAGCAGTAAATGCTGCGCACGCTCAATCCGGGCTCGGATGACATAAGACTGCACAGAAGAGCCCGTAAGCTCCTTAAACTTAATTGAAAAGTACCGAGGCGAAAGCCCCGCACGAGCAGCAAGATCCTCTACACGATGTGCAATCCCCGGATGCTGGCTCACATAGTTCGCTATTTCGTGAATGATTTCTGTCAAATGGTTGCTAACATAACGTTCTACTGGCTTCACACGGTCCTCCCTCAGCAGATGAATCATCAGCTGCTTCAGTACAAGCTGCCCTTCTTCCTCAGCGGCGTAAGTATCCACCAGAAATAGTCGAACGTACCTAGCAAGCAGATGTTCAAATTCAACGGTTTCTGTAAGCTCACGATAGGGCAGCGGAATATCCGTCACCTCTTCGGAGACATCAAAATGAATATATGTAAGTACAAGTGGCTTTTGCGGATTATGTGTAGCACTAGTATGGTCACCCGGACGAAAAAGGAAGCAGCTTCCCTTACCTACTTGAAAGGGTTCATCGTTACGCACAACCGTCCCTTCCCCGCTCCATACATAAAATAAATCATAATTTTGCAGCGACTTCTCTCTTTTTTGCCATTTCCAGCCCGGCTCGCATACAATCTTAGCCAGAGCCGGTAAAATAACAAAAGAGGACGGCGATGCATGCAGCATAACGTTCCCTCCTAAAAGTTTTGTTAGCATAAACTACCTTGAACCACTTCGCAAAACTTGCTTCGTAAGCATCCGCTTTGTTTTGTTAGCAAAACTTGCCTCGTAAACATTCGCTTAGTATTGTCAGCAAAATCTGCTCTGACTTCGCAGCGTCCATATAGTTTTGTTTAGCTTAATCTACTCCGAGTTTCTTCGTCAAAATTCGTAAGTATTCGCTTAGTTTTGCATTTCATCTTCTTTATCATACCTTGTCATGTTGCATTTTGTACATCTTCCCACGCCAGATGCAGGCTTGTTATCCCTTCCTCCAGCTCCTCGGCATTCAGATGGGCAAAAGAAAAACAAGCGGCCGGTGCTCCCGGTGATAGCTGATATAACGCGGCATCTCTAAAATCCGTGTCGCGCCTAAGCGCTGCCGCTCGGAAAGCAACAAACTCTTCACTGCTGCGCAGCCAGCGGGCATATACATGCAAGCCCGCATCACCAGGCAGCAGCTCGAAGAGCTCCTTAAGCCGTTCCGACAGCAGCGTCCTGAGGATGCGTCCGCGTTCACCATAGATGCGTGTCATCCGGCGCAGATGACGGCCATAGCCGCCTGTATTCATGAACCGCGCCAAGGCACGCTGCTCCAGCAGCCCTACCGGCAAGGGCTCATATAGCGCCTTGGCGGCGATAGTCGGCTTTACCAGAGAGGGCGGAAGCACTGCAAAGCCTAGCCGCAGGCCCGAAAACATCGTGTTTGAAAAGGAGCCTACATACACGACCCGCTCTTCGCGATCCAGTGCTTTTAAGGGCTCAATAGGACGCCCAGCCCAACGGAACTCACTGTCATAATCATCTTCAATGATTACTGCATTATGCCGCTGCGCCCATTCCAACAAGGTCCGTCGTCGTTCCAAAGGCAGTACCACACCCGTAGGAAATTGACGGCTCGGCGTAACAAACAACAGCCGGGCATCCCAATCCTCCGGAATAAGGCCGTTGCCATCCAGCTTCCCTGCCAGCAATCGGCCTCCAGTGATCTCTACGGCTCGCCGGATCCCGTGAAAGCCCGGGTCCTCTACGACCGCTGAGCCCCCTGCATCCAGCAGCAGCTGCGTCAAAATAACGATGCCTTGCATCGAACCGCTGAACAATACGATATGCTCTGCATCCGCGCGAATCCCGCGGGTAATCCGCAGATGTGCAGCGATAGCTTTCCGAAGTCCTTCATCGCCTTGAGGTGGACAAGTGCTTTGCAGCAATCCACCTTCCTTCCCTCCGGCATAAGAGAGCGCACTGCGCCATTCGGAGTAAGGAAAATGTTCCATCCGCATACCCCTACTCTGGAAGCTCACTGCTTTCTTATTACTCTTTTCATAAAAGGGTATCGGGCGCGCAAGCAGCCGCTTTCCCCATGCTGAAATAGGAATCGTAGTCTCGATTTCACAATCTCCTCCAGCAGCATCTGTGGCTTCACCCAAAGCCTGATTCTCACCGTCACTGCGACTGGCAGCTGAAGCAAAGCTATCTTCCGATACGAATGTCCCCCGCCCCGTTTCAGTCCTTACATACCCATCAGCGAGCAACATTTCATACACCTGCGAGACCGATCCGCGCGACAGCTCATAGTGCTTAGCAAGACTTCGTGTAGACGGCAACGGAGTGCCTCCCGGAAGTGTTCCTTCCAATATTCCTGCGCGGAGCGCGTGATATAACGCTAAATATTTGTAGCGGTGTATCGCCAGATATTGATCGTATGCCAGCGTGATATTCATCGTTATCCTCCTTGACCAGCAAGTGGTCCATTAAAAACTATCTTAATTGGTCCTTTTTAATTGTCAACCACTCTACTATTCTTTAAAGAACAATTACATTGGAGCAGACGCTCTAGACTAAAAAGAAAGAGGACGTGATCCCTATGCGCAGAAAAGAATTTAAAGTAGATCAGGAGGAAGAATTGGTCTCTTTTCTAAACGGAATGAGTTTTGGTTTTCTCGGGACAAGCGATGAACAGGGGCAACCGCGGGTGACACCGCTGAATTTTGTGTATACAGATAGTTGTTTCTATTTCCATGGCAGTCATGCTGGTGGCAAAATGAAGTCGATCCGCAATCAGCAGAAGGTCTGCTTTACGGTAGCGGATGAGTATGCTCTTATCCCGTCTTATTTTAGCGATCCCGAGCTGGCATGCCCTGCAACCGCCTATTTTAAAAGTGTGACCGCCTACGGCACAGCCGAACCTGTCGAAGACATTAATGAAAAAGCCAGCGTACTCTCCTTATTTATGAAAAAGCTCCAGCCCGAGGGGGGGTATGATTCCATCGATGCAGAGGACCCTAGATACCGTCCCCGTCTAAAGGGAGTTGCCGTTGTGCGCATTACCCCCGAGGAGATCACTGCGAAGTTTAAGTTTGGGCAAAACCTAAAAGAAGAAGAGCGCTCCGGCATCATTTCCGGCCTGTCCGAAAGAAATAATCCACGGGATGAAGAAACGATAGAAATGATGAAAAAATACTGCCCTTTCCACGCCGAATGATATTTTTTAAAAATCGTATCTTTCCAAGTGACGGTTGCAATTGGCGGTGATATAATGTTAGGCAATGTTAACAGTATGTTATCCCCAAAGAACCCTGGAAGGATGAAACTGATGAATCCACTAGCTGGACAATTAAACGAAAGTATCAAAGCAGGAAATGAACATGTGTATGATATGCTCTCTACGCTTGGCAAAGAGATTTACTTCCCAAAAGAGGGCATCCTGAGCCAATCCGCTGAAGCAGGAGCTCACGCCAAGAAATACAACGCAACTATCGGTATTGCTACTGAAGGTGGCGTACCTATGCACCTCGGCGTCATTCAGGATAAACTCTCCGCTTACAGTCCTAAGGATCTTTATAGTTACGCCCCTCCGGCAGGTAAACCAGAGCTGCGTACTGTATGGCGTGAAAAGATGCTGCGCGAAAATCCATCGCTAGAAGGTAAAACCATCAGCAATCCCGTTGTAACCAATGCCCTGACTCACGGGCTTAGCATTGTCGCTGACCTCTTCGCAGAGCCAGGTGACGCGATTATCTACCCGGACAAGAACTGGGAGAACTACGAATTAACCTTCGGAATCCGCCGCCATGGGGAGACCGTTAACTATCCGCTGTTCACAGAAGAAATGACTTTCAACAGTGCAGGTCTGGAAGACGCGCTGCTCGCTCAAAAAGAACGCGGCAAAGCGATTGTGCTGCTGAACTTCCCTAACAATCCTACCGGATATACTCCAGGAATTAAGGAAGGCGATAAGATCGTCGCAGCTATCCTTCGTGCGGCTGAGGAAGGCATCAACGTTGTTGTTGTAAGTGATGATGCATACTTCGGGTTATTCTTTGAGGATTCACTAAAAGAATCGCTGTTCGGCAAACTGGCTCATCTGCATCCTCGTGTGCTTCCAATCAAGATTGACGGTGCGACCAAAGAAGAATTTGTCTGGGGCTTCCGTGTGGGTTTCATCACTTATGCCTCGGAGGACAAAGACCTGCTGGCAGCATTGGAGCAAAAAACACTAGGTATCATCCGTGCCACCATTTCCAGCGGTGCGCATCCTTCGCAAACCTTCGTACTAGACGCCTTGAAGTCGCCGGAATTCGAAGCACAGAAGGAAGAGAAGTTCCAGATCATGAAAGGCCGTGCGAATAAAGTAAAAGCACTGCTCGATAGCGGTAAATACGGCGAGGATGTATGGACGTATTATCCTTTTAACTCCGGTTACTTTATGTGTCTGAAGCTGCACACAGTTGCGGCTGAAGAGCTCCGGCTTCACCTGATTCATAATTACGGACTAGGCACTATTGCTTTGGGTGAAACTGATCTACGTATTGCCTTCTCATGTATCGAAGAGGAACAGCTCGAAGATCTTTTCGATCTTGTATACGCAGGTGTTCGCGATTTAGAAAAAGCCTAACTGAACTTTATATAGCTTACAATCAGCTCCGTTTTCATGGAGCTGATTTTTTTTGTACACGACTCCGACATTGGCCTATACACGCCCCTCTCTCCGCACATACAATACGATGTACTCAAGTACAACACACACACCGAAAGGGGAATGAACATGAGCGAAGAAGTTAGAGGCGGATATGGATGTTGTGGAGGTGGCCCATTCACTAGCACTGGCGCCATCCTGGTTCTCTTTATCTTGCTGGTTATCATCAGCCGTTCACTTTTTGTCTAACCATTAATGACAGTCTCGGGAGAGAGCTTTAAGCTCTTTCCTATTTTCAATCCCTTTTTTTTACAATAGACGTGGGTGTCCAGTAGGTCATGATAATGGCTGCTGTGACGTCCACGTCTTTTTTTATTCCACCTTGGTCTAAGCACCAACCGCACCAACCTTCGTTACCCCAGATCACATTTGCCCGCACAAAGCAGCTATCGGACACCCCTGACCCTAAAGGCAGTATAATCCCATATTTTACTTACTTACGGACCCCAAAGCCGTTATTAGCATGCCAAACCCCAAATATGAACCTCTTCATAGGGAATAACGCCACTGGTGTCCGAATTTCCCCGATAAAGGTTATATATTTGCAAATAACGTCTGCGGGGTCCGTAAGCCTCCGGGGATAATTATGATCGGCGGCGGAGTTGCAGGCTTAATGTAGATCTAGCTAATGCGAACTTCTAAACTTAGATACTCACCCAATAACCACACCTAAAAAAGGCTGTCGCAAACGTAGAAAATCTACGGATGCGACAGCCCAAAAGCTAAAGTATCTTTACAACTGATGTATTACAGATTGTACAGGTTGTAGATCAAGACCGCTGCCTCTGCACGGGTGGTAACACCTTGTGGATGAATCCGCAAGCCGTCTCCCTTGATCAGGCCAGCACGTATTAGTGCTGCCACACTGTCACGTGCAAATGCTGATACTTGCTGGCTATCCGTGAAACTGGACATTGAAGCTCCGTTGCCGGCTGGAAGCTGTCTGCCGGCTGCTGCAATCGCTTTTGCAGCCAGTGTCATCATTTCCTGCCGCGTAACAGAAGCGTTAGGATCAAAGCTTCCATCTGGACGACCAGTGGTGATCCCCAACTGCTTCGCCATAGCCAACGCTTCATATCTGTAATCGCCAGGCTGCACATCTGTGAAGCTTTCTGCACTATCTCCTTCCAAGCCAAACGCTTTTATAAGCAGGAGCACAAAATCTCCCCGCTTCACTTCCGCTTGAGGCACAAATTGATCCTCTGTCATTCCGTTGATGATGCCTTTAGAGCCAAGCACCTCAATCGCATTGCGGGCCCACTCAAATTTGCCGATATCCCGGAATGTCTTCTCCGTAAAGGTGATACTGTACGTACCAGAGAGAATTCCTGTAAAGGAAACCATCCCCGTAGCAGCGTTATATCTGCCACTTGGAACAACCGTTAGAATCCCCAACGAATTCAGACTATGAATCGTTATATGTCCTTCTTTACCACGTTCTTCTGATTGTGGAGTATACGGCAGGGACACCTTAACCCGCATGTCAGAACTGTTCCATACGGCTTCCTTGCCATTGATAGTTACGCTCAGTTTAAATTCTGGGCGAGAATCTGAATCCACCTTGGTTATCGTAATTACCCATGGGGTTCCTGCCTCTTTTGCCGCTTGTTTCAGCAGACTACCTGGCAGCTCCAGCACACCAAATTCAGTATGAACGACCAATGAAGTCTTATCATCTGCAAAGATTATACCGTTTGGCAATTGCAGCTCATAACCCTTAGCTTTAGCTACTGCCGGTATATCAACAGTAACCGCTGAAGTTGCTCCACTTAAGCCTGCTGTAGCAGCCTTTTTCAAGCTTTCCAGGTCTATACTTGCTCTTGCCGCACCGGTATTACTGTTCAGCACTGGTGCTGCTGTAAGGATGGTGCTGCCTGTTACACTGCCTGCATTTCCGCTTGAATCCCCCCCTGTTGTTCCGCTGTTGCCACCACCTGAGGTACCCCCGCTTCCGGAAGTTGGTGCTGTCGTTGGCTGAGTAGTCGGTTCAGAGGTTGGACTTGGGGTTGGTTCAGGCGTTGCTGTTGGTGTAGGTGTTGGTGTTGGTTCAGGTTTATCCGCAGAAACGATATATTCAAAACTGGAAATATCACTTGGCTTCCAGCCCTCTTTTACAGCAATCGCCTTAATCGTCTTGCTCTTGCCTACATAAATCACTCCACTATACAGTTCGCTGGCTGCTGTAGGTACAGTGCCATCCAACGTGTAGTGAATAGACGCTCCAGCTGTAGCTGTAGTTAACTTCACAGCAACCTGCCCTGTATAAGTTCCCCCGGCAGGATCAGCCTGCGGTGCTGACACCGTCTTCATATCAACCGCTCCGCTGATCACATACGTGAATGGAGCTACAAAACTGTTCTCCATGCCCTCTTTTACCGCTATCGTACGAAGAACTGTGACTCCTGCTGCGTCAATAGTTCCGGTATAAAGTGGACTGTCTGCTGTAGGCAACGACCCATCGGTTGTGTAATGAATCTCTGCTCCTGATGTCGCTGTAGTAAGGCTGATCGTTTGTAATCCGCTGTAAGCTCCCGGTTTCAAAGAAGAAACAGGTAAGGAAGTCTTTGAATGAATCGGCTGCTCTCCTTCTTCCGTCCGTTCAAGCGTGAACCAATCTAGATTGGCACCGTCATTATTGAAGTTCATCCGTACTACCTGTTTTCCTTGCGCAAGTTGTACGACACCACTCGCCAGCGTGTAATTCGACCAGCCACCTGTAGTAGGCATAGGCACTGTCGAGAGTTTTGTACCATTTACAGATAGCGTAGTGCTTACTCCGCCTTGTGCTGTAGCATACCGATATACGATTTTATAAAATCCGGCTTCAATAATATCAAGCATATAATCCATGGAACCACCTGCAACGGTAAACCCGACATTTCTAAAATCCAGCACACCGCCAGTCAAGGTACTCTGAATTCCATTGGGTGTAGCATCGTAATAATTCTCGGCTTCCACTTTCAAAGAACCAGTGCCATCCATGATTACTTCAGTATAAGGTTCTATTTTAATACCACTAAGCTCGTATCCTGCTGATCCAGCTTGCAGGCGCAGCTTCTGTTCACCAGCCTTCAATTGAAGAACGGTGCGTATGCCAACGGTTTGCGAGTAAAGATTCGGCACATCAACGGTTCTTAATGTCTTCCCATCCTCCGTTTTATAAATAATGCCCTTAGGAGCACCATTCGCGGAAGTCACGGTAAGCGTAAAAGCATAGTTTCCATCCTGCGGCACATTTACCCAGTAATCAATGCTGTCTCCAGCATCAATGCCGGTCAGCTTCGCTCCACTGCCTTGGCCGCTGACTGTGATACCTTGAAGCTGGTAGAATTGATCCAATCCGTTCAAGCTTGTGACTTCTATAGGTGCTGTAGCACTAGTTGTTCCTAAGAGCTTAACCTCCGCACGCAGCACGCCGCCACCACTTGAATCGGCATAAGCATTTGCAGGCACATTCACGGTAAGCTGCAAATCACTATAATACGGGGTATGATCATTCCATGCCAGCGTCAGCTTCACATGGGTTGGGTCAAGTAAGGCAGCTGCCCCAATACTTACATGCCCCTGATCCTTACCTGGGCCAGAGACAGAAATGCTCTGAATGGCATCAGGATTAAACGTTCCTCCTATAAGGCTAACTACCAATTCATTCCCGTTCACTTGATAAGGAAGCGTGTTCGGAGAAAGACTGATGCTCTCTTCGTCGTTGATTGCTGTAACTATAAGTGGCAATTTCAGAACATGGACGCTGCCAAAAGACTGATTTGATTCTGTCTGATACACATCAGCGGTAACCGTAAGCGTACGATCAGTGTCGAAATCAATAGCTCGCGTCCCCGCTAATACGACCTTCGCTGTATAATCATCCACCCGGTATACGCTATCCACAACCGTTCCCTCGTAACCTTCAATAGACCAATAAGCGGTATCCAGTTCAGGTGCATATTTGTCATTTACTAGCTTGACGATAACTTCTGCACCCTCCTCATTTCCTTCTACCAAAGCAGTCTCCGATTGAAGCGCGGGTCCGATCGTAAGCGACTGCAGATGAAATCCTGCTCCATTTACTTTCATGGTCAGCGTCTGCTCCCCGGCAGGCAAGGTTACCGTTCCATTAGCTATTTGCCAATTGGACCATCCCCCCGTCTTCGTCAAAGCATAAGTCGCTGTCGTTACTGTTGCTCCATCCTCTCCCGTCAGCAGTTCCAGTTCTGCATCATCCTGATTAGTAGCATAGGAGATCAAGAGTGGGTAGGTACCGCTGGCAGGTACATTAATCTTGTACTTCATCCAATCGCCGGGGTCAGTATAACCCACTGCACCACCCGTCACTAACACCCCTGAAGCTGTAGTGTAGTCTTGCGCTTGAAGCACACCAGGAAGCTCATGTGATCCGGAAGGCGCTTGGCGTAAAGTTAATGAACGGATATTATAACCGTTCCCGTTCGTCTTCAAGGTGAGCTTGTGAATGCCCTTGTTCAGAAAGATCAAGGATTGATAATCTGCAAAATCTGTCATACTCTCCGTCTGCTGCACAATTGGAAGCGTAGCGATAACCTTACCATCTTCACTAATTTCCACCGATTTTCCGGCGCCATCGCTGAATTGAGCAGCATGCTTAAATTGAAGTGAATATTTACCGCTTTCTTTAACATCAATCACATAGTCGAAGGTGGACGAGGCGTCTGGCGCGAACCCGCCAATATAACCCTGCTCATTTACAGTGTAAACCCCTTGCGCTTCTTCAAAATCAACAGCATTCACTACACCCGGCACCGTCTGTATACCATTCAGACGTTCCCAGCTATAAGTGCCCACTGATTTCGCCGGCAGCACAGCACTAATTTGCGCACCGTCCACTAGCAATTTGAACGGCTGTGGATCCGACGTCTGGTTGATCACTACCGTCACAATCTCTTTTCCATCCGGACTAGCAAAAGCTACGTTCGTTACAGTGCTGCTTGAGCCGTAGTCACTATCAATCCGCACGTACCCCGGTTTAACGAATTTCGTATATTGGCCCATCAGATAATATTCTGGCAGCAGCCAGTAATGGTTACGGTCTCCCGAATCCTGCACAATCGGGGTTGGGTCTGGCGTTCCGGTCCACTGATGAGAGGCAATATCACTGTCCAGCATCGCTACCCAGGAGTTATAGCTGCGGGCCCAATTACGGAAATATTGAGCAATGCGGTCTGCGCCTGAGGTACCCCAGACTGCGCGTTCGGTCAAATATACATTTTTGTCAGGATAGAGATTATGGAGCTGGGTCATCAGACCAAGGTCACCGCCATAATCATGAAAAGCAGTTCCGTCCACCGCATCGTAGGCACCTAATTCAGGATTGCCTAGGATTTGTGCTGGATAGGCCATCGTGTCACCAGGATTATGATCAAATGTCCACAGCTTCACGTCTTTAAAACCATGTTCATCTAATTCCTTCCGCAGCAGTTTAGCCAGCTGTGCTTCTTGCTCCCACGGCATTTTGGTGCTTGGATATTCAATTTCCAGCAAAGGTTCATTCTGCAAGGTCAGACCTTCAAAGGTAATTCCCAGCTTCTCGTACTCCTGTACGAATTTAAGATAATATTTGGCCAGTACAGGCAGATATTCATCCTTCACTTGGCCTTTGATCATACTGTCTGTAGTCTTCATCCAACCCGGCGGGCTCCAAGGTGAGGCAAAAAACTTAATATCCGGGTTGATGTTTTGAATTTTTTTAACCGTGCTGATGATATGGTAGTCAATGTCCTTTTGGATGGAGAAATGCTCCAAATTAATGTCGGTTTGTCCTGGAGGCATATCATCGTAGGTATAAAATTGTTTATCTGTAAAGTCAGCCGTCCCAATCGTCAACCGGAGCATACTCATTCCGATCCCTGATACAGGATTAATCATTTTCCGCAGCAATTCCTCCTGCTTCGCCGCAGACATCTTCGCCAGATTATTAACCGTCGATTCCTCCATGGAGGTACCGATCCCTAGAATAGATTGATATTTCCGGTCAGGATCAATATGGATCTCTGTACCTGCCTTCACGTCAGGAACCACAATATCCAGCTTCGCCTGCTCTTCCAGCTTCAAATCACCCTCTTGATAACGGTCAGCATAATACCATTTCCGATCGGAAGGATCTCGCTCACTCGATACCCAGGAGCTAACTACATCTGACTTAATAACATGTTTAGTGCTTTCCCCGCCATCTCCGGGATTTGATGGATCTACAGGCACATCACCTGTTCGAGTGAAGCTCACCCAGTTCAGGTTGATATCCCCACCGGTAAATTCCAGACGGATCTTTTGCAATCCTGCCTTCTTAAACACAACATTTTCTACAGCTTTCGTCTGCCAATTCTGCCAGCCACCTGTTGAGGTCACGCTTAATGTTCCTAGCTTGGTTCCCTCTGCTGATTTGATGTTGATGCCTGTAGTGCCACTATTAACGGAATAGCGGAAATCGGCTTGATACGTACCTGCTTGCGCCACATTCACGTTATATTCGAGCCACTGTCCAGCCGAGGTATAGCCGACATCGAGACCGCCACCTATATCCTGCGTGTTTTCAGTTTGCAGTCCTGCGCTTTTGTTCAAAAAGTCCTCTGCTTCAATTTTGCCGGGAACCGGCAGGGAAGGAATCTCTGGAGCTTCCGGATCGACAGGAGCGGTTGGAAGCTTTGGTGTTTTCTCATTTTTGGTCAAGCCATATCCCGTTTTGAACAACACATTGGTACTGTTATTGTCTGCCGGATAATTATTCAAAGTGAATGGCCAACGAATTGGATTTTTGCCTACAAAATCCTTAGTACCAAATAACACATCAGCTACTCCAGCACCCTCTGTACCTGGTAGCCAAGCTGCCACAAGCCCATCCCAATCTTCCACTTGGCTGGCTATCGTCATTGGACGTCCAGACACCAATACGACGATAAGCGGAATATTAGGATCAGCAGCACGTATATTCGCAAGTGTCGCCAGATCCTGCTCATCCAGATTCAAGCTGGTCCGGTCGCCATCGGTCTCGGCGTAAGGTGTCTCACCGATAACAGCGATCGCCGCATCATAACCCGCAGCTCCCCGCCCGTTCAGGTTATATTTGACCGTTGTAGAAGCAGGAACAGCCTCCTTTATCCCTTCGAGGATCGTCGTGCCTTCAGTTATATTGCCCGACTTCCCTTGCCAAGTGATCGACCAACCACCGGCTTGGTTACCGATATTATTAGCGTTTTTACCTGCTACGAATATTTTATCCATCCCGCTTAATTGCGATAGAATTGGACTTCCATTTACCTCATCGTTCTTCAAAAGAACAAGCGACTCCGCCACAGCTTGGCGGGCTAATTTGCGGCTTTCTGCTGAGCCAAATGCACTCAACAGATCCGGTTCGCTTTTGGGATGCTCGAACAATCCTGAAGCGATTTTGACATGCAGGATACGTTCTGCCGCATCATCTATGCGCTCAGTAGTAATTTTACCTTCGCCTACAAGTTCTGTGATGTACTTAATCGTATCCTTCCAAACGGTCGGCATCATGAACATATCGACTCCGGCGTTTACGGACACATACAGCTGGTTCTTCAATCCGCTAACTGCTTTGCCCTCGCTATCCACTGTGATTTGCTGCACAGCGTTATAATCCGAAATCACGAAACCGGTAAAGCCAAGCCCGCCATTTTTCTTGTCACCCTTCAAAACATCGGTCAGTAAATGTTTATGGGCATGCATTTTAAGACCTTGGATGCTGTGATAGGAGGCCATAACCGTCTGCACCCCTGCGTCTACAGCTGCTTTATAAATTTTCAAATCCTTATCCATGATCTCTTGCTCGGTATATTTAGTGATGTTGCCTTGATTTACACCATTATCTGTATAACCTTCACCTAGATAATGTTTTGCTGTTGCCGTGATTGTATCTGTCCCTGCCAATGCAGCAGCAGTCCGTCCTTGCAGTCCAAACACATAAGCCGCACCTAGTTCTGCTGAAATATCCTGATTATCACTAAAACCTTCATAGGTTCTACCCCATCTTGCATTATGAGGGGAGGCTATCGTTGGGGCAAATGTCCAGTTCGCTCCTGTTGCGGCTACTTCCCTAGCAGCAGCTGCACCAATAAGCTCAGTCAATGCGGGATCATTAGCAGCCCCTAGGCCAATATTATGCAGAAAAAGCGTTGCGCCTTTGACATTGTTATGTCCATGCACCGCATCCACCCCATAGAGCAGCGGAATGCCTAATCTGGTAGACAATGCACCATCCTGATAGCTATCTATCAAGTCTCTCCAGTTAACGCGGGTACTGTCACTTTCTTTTCCGTTAGGGAATGAGCCTCCCCCGCTGAGTACAGAGCCAAGAGCATATTTCTGTACCTCCTCAGGAGTGACGGCAGCTCTTTCTGCTTGAACCATCTGCCCAATCTTCTCTTCCAGCGTCATTCGGGATAATAGATCCGCAGTGCGCTCCTCCACACTTTTTGTGGGATCATAGTACACTGGAACTCCTGCGGCATCCGCTGCGGCCCGTGGTATACCCGCCTCAAGCACATTCAAGAATAAGGATGATAGTAAAAGCGCCACCATGAATATTGATAATCTTCTTTTCACGCCTGAATCCTCCCCCAATACTGTTTTGTTGGTACGGATGACTACGCCTATGAATGGAAGCGTATACATGATGTAAGATACAGGCTTATTATGCTGGAGCTATCTGGTAAAAGACATACAGCATTTTTTAAATACTCTGTTCCGTTTTTGCAAATTTAAGGACTTGCCCGGCTCAAATTATGCTTCCAGCAAAAAAAGGCTCTCTCATTCGTAGAATTTCTCTACTGTGAGACAGCCTTTTTATTGTGACTATGAAATTGCTTTACAAATCGTCGTCATCCAATCGTGCCGCTTTGCGGGACAAGTATCCTTTAAACAGGAAGACTACCACAATACCTGCCGCTAAGGTAAAGATCACTGGCATCAGACGGTCACCTATGGAAGCTAAGAAAGGTAATCCAAGAATCAATGCCACAACCAGATGCGCACGGAATACAAATTGTGTCGTGTTGTCCGCCTTACTGCCTTCAGGAAAAGGATACACTGTCAGCCAAAAAGACTCGCTATGCAATTTGCGGAGTGCCGACAATTGAACACCAATGATGAACAGGAAGAACAAATAAATTCCGGTGCCAAAGTAACTATCACGGTTCCACCAATTCAGCAGCAGAGCCAGCACCGATATCCGCATAATGATTCCAAAGATATCGCCCCGGGCAAAGCTTTTGGTCAGCAGATACCGATAAGCAGTATCCTTACACCAAGGCAGTTTAGCGCCCCATTTGGAAAGATAACGGCGGGAATACACCCGTTGCTCACGGCCGGGTACATCCACGAACCAGCCCAGAACCATCAGCGCACGTGCACCTTGATTGTTTTCCATGGCGATCAGTCTTTCCCATGGCACAGCGTGACGCCCAGGCACAGACAGTGCAGCAAGATAGGCTGCTGCCAATAACACCATAAATATCAGGCTTGGGCCGGCAGGCTGCCACAGCCAAGCGGCAATAATCAAACCTCCAACTGCCCAGCGCAAGAAAGCAAACACACCCGCCATCGGACGTGACAGCATAGCTATCTCTTTCCATAATCCATAGCTCGCGATCAGCTTCACAGCAATCAGGATCAATACTGTAAATAAAAGTCGCTTGGGAGAATCATCTGTACGTATGTACAACGGCCAAAGGGTAATCAGTACAAATAACAAACGAATGATCTTCCACACGTTTCCACTGACCCAGGAGGGTGCAAAATATTCCTTCATGCGGTGACCCTGAGGCAGCAGAAAGATCGTATCCGGGGTCTGCAAATAGGTTCGGAAGCCGCTATGCACTGTCGCAGGCAACAGTAATGCTAACATAATCCAGCGAATGGGAATGCCTTCAGGTACATTTTGTAACAGCGATGTATACCAAGCAGAGAAGACGATCAACACGAACAGGAAGACCATGGCTACGCCGCTTTGAATGATATATCCCACATAAGGAAGCATACTTCCCATGAATCGACCGCGCCGCGTGCGCCGCAGCTCTTTCAAATCCATATTATTTCCCTCCCTGAACCAGCTCGTAGAACAGCTGCTCCAAAGTCAGCCCCTGATGCCCGGCAGTTGCCGCTATTTCCGCCAACGTACCCTGTGCAATCACCTTACCTTTATGCAATACAATAAAACGGTCGCAATAATTCTCTATTGTGGAAAGAATATGAGAGCTCAACAGAATCGACGATCCAGAGTTCTTAAGATCCATCATGAAATCAAGCAAGGAGCGGATACCTAGTGGATCCAATCCTAAAAAAGGCTCATCGATGACATATAATGCAGGCCGTGCAACGAAAGCGCACATGATCATAACCTTCTGTTTCATCCCTTTGGATAGATGGGTCGACAGGGTGTCCATCTTATCCTCCATATGGAACAGCTTGGCAAGATGCGAGGTGCGGGATTCATAATCCTTTTGATCTACCCCATAAGCTCTGGCAGTAAATTCAACATGCTCACGAACCGTCATTTCGTCATACAGTAGCGGCGATTCCGGTACAAAAGACAACGCATTATTGTATCCAACGGGATCTTCAGCACGCGTCTTGCCCTGTACGGTGATATCGCCCTTATGGGGCGACATCAATCCTAGAATATGCTTCATCGTCGTACTTTTTCCTGCTCCGTTTAAACCAATCAATCCAACCATTTCGCCAGGCTGCACCTGAAGTGCAATATCATGCAGCACTGGCTTATTCAGGCTGTACCCACCACTGAGACCCGTAATTTGCAATACGGGAGCATTATTCATTGACCGTCACCTCTCGGAGTTTTGTCTTTCAACCACTTTGGAGCTCCTTTATTTTTACGGTTCTTCTCACGTTCCGCATTGCTGCTGCGTTTGCTCCGTGCAGGAGTCGCATCTCCGCGTGCTCCCGCAGAAGGATTCGCGCTGCGCTGTGGATCGCGCTGTTGTTCTCCGCTTGTTGTTTCACTTGTGTTAATCGTAGCCATTCTTTTGGCAGGCGGTGTACCTGCTCCAACGGCTGGCGACTGAACATTGGAGGCTCCAGATGTGCTTACAGGTGGCTTGCCGCTGCGTGGAGCGGATCCATCACGGCGTTGCCCACTGCCTTCACTACTCCGTCCCCGTCCATTGTGCAAAGCGCTGCGCGCTTCATCTGCTGCAAGCACCTTACCACCGACCATCTCCCGCTCCTCAAGCGCAATATCCAATTCGCGGGCGAATTTCCGCATGATAAAGGTCTGTTGCTCTGTAACAATTGTTACAGATAAGCCGCGGCGTCCCATCCGTCCGGTACGGCCTGCACGGTGTACATAATGTTCAGAATCAAAAGCAGGATCGTAGCTAACTACCAAAGAAAGATTCTCAATATCCAGTCCTCTGGCAGCTACGTCACTGGCAACAAGCACACGAAATTTGCCTTCCCGGAAACCTTTTAATACATTGCTGCGCGTTACCTTATCGGCATCTCCGTAAAGTGCTGCCGCAGTAAGCCCAAGATGATTCAGCTTAGCCTCAACCTCGGCAATATCGTCTGTAGCATTCACGAACACAATCGCTTTATCGGGATTGTAATGGCGAATCACCCGGCGCAGCATGTCCATTTTGTTACGCTCTTCAGCAACAACATAATGATGCTCCAAACTTTCAGCAGTCATTACACCTGGAGCAATCCCAACCTCTGCCGGGTTCTTCATTTCACGATTAGCCAGCGCTTTCGTCTCTGGTCCGATCGTTGCCGACAGCATAACAAGCTGGCGTGAACGCAGCGCACTGCTGACAATTTTTGTGACTTCGCCGGCTCCGCTAAGCTGGAACATTTGGTCCGCCTCATCCAGAACAATAGTACTGACTTCATGCATCTTCAATTTACGAAGTCCAATCAGCTCGCGGATCCGCCCAGGTGTTCCCACAACTAGCTGTGGATGCTCACGCAGCTTGTCAATCTGGCGTTTGATTGCGGCGCCGCCAATAAGACCCATAACTCGGATTCCGCGCTGTTCGCCATAACGCTCCGCCTCGCGTAAGATTTGCATCGCCAGCTCCTGTGTAGGGGCGAGCACCAGCTTTTGGACCACCTTCTGCTCCGGATTAATCGTTTGAAGCAGCGGCAATAGATAGGCCAGCGTCTTACCCGTTCCAGTCTGGGAAGCTGCAATAACATCTCTTCCCTCTAGTAGAAGCGGTATTGTCTGCTCTTGTACCGGGGATGGAGCGTTAATGCCGAATTCCGACAACCGGGCAATGAGGTCTTCCTGAATGCCGATAGCCGCAAAAGAAGCTTTATTCATAAGTGTAATTCATCCTTTTCGCTTGAGATAATATCTTCATTATATGCCAAAAAGGCCTCTCCACCAAATGGAAGGCCAATAAAGCTGACAACAGGGTCTATTTTCTGTTCATCGCATTATAAGTAAGCTTGTCCGCCAGGCGAGGAAACAGCCCGTAAAGCCGTATGCCAAACCCTGCCAGACCCGGAAGATCGAGCTCTTCTTTGCCGGTCTCCATAACCTTAACGATCTTAGAAGATACATGCTCTGGGGTCATCATCATCCGGGCTACACTCTTCTCATAATTGCCAGACGGGTCTGCCGTTTTGAAAAAATCGGTGGCGATAGGCCCCGGGTTCACAGCCGAGACGATAATTCCGCTCTTCCGCAGCTCCTGACGGAGCGCATTTGTGAATCCGAGAACAGCATGTTTGGTAGCTGTGTAGGCTACGGATTTGGCTGTGCCTATCTTCCCTGCCATGGAAGCCACATTTACAATCTGGCCGCTTCCCCGCTCCAGCATATGTGGAACAACAGCCTTCGTGCACCGGACAATCCCCATGTAGTTAACATCCATCATATCGTCAAATTCATGAGGCTCCATCTCCGTAAAAGCAGCAAATTTGCCGTACCCTGCGTTATTTAGCAAAATATCAATTCTGCCATATGCGGCCAAAATTTGTGCGAAGGTCTTCTGAACACCTACAGCATCTGTTACGTCACAGGTGTACAGTCCAAAAACGCCCGGGATACCGGCCGCTGTTTCTTTCAGCTTCGCTTCAGAACGTGCTACCAGGACGGGGATTGCCCCCTTTTTACTAAGCATCTGTGCCGTTAATGCACCAATGCCGCTGGACGCTCCTGTAATCACAACAACCTTATCTTTGAGTACCATGAAAAGTATTTCAGCTCCTAACTCTTGCCTAAGAGATCATCACCTGAATATCCATCTCTCCAACCCCATCCATCAACAACGGAATACTAAGCGCTTTACGAGGCATAAAAGACATGCTTTCCATCTTCATAATCTGAGGAGGGCTTATATCCACCGAAACACCTTGATTATATAGAATGGTACTGGCATTCCCACTGATCATATTGCTCAGCTCTGAAATTGCACTTTGACCCATCTCATCCATCTCGGTGATCACAAAGCCTCCCATCATAATCGATACCATTCGCAAGGCTACCTGCTCCGCGATACCAAATATAATATTTCCGCTCAGTTGGCCTGTCATCCCTACTTGAATCCATATATGATTATCGATCAGTTCAATTTCTTTAATGCCTAAACTCCCCGTAGAAGGCGAGACCTGAATTACTTGTTCTATAACAGTCCGTGCAGACTCTAGAAACGGATTAATTACTTCTGCTTTCATGAATGTCTAGTCTCCCCCTTTATCGTGCTTTGGTCATATACCAAAAGTCCCAAGCAATATGGATATATTATACTTTATATATCGGCACAATTCAGCAAAAATTAATGCATATGTCGAATTCAAACCCAAGATAGTTTACGCAGCAACATTGCTCTGCCGGGTATTATCTCCTATAATTTAAACAAATGCCAACGTGGAACGTAAGATATTAACGCAATTACAGATCCAATTCGATGGTCCAAAGGAGGTATTCCATGAACATCAGCCAGCTGGAGACACTAATAACAATTTCCAAAACGATGAGCTTTCGCAAGGCCGGAGAACTGCTTAATCTGACCCAACCAGCGGTTTCAGCACAGATTAAGAGCCTTGAAGAAGAGTTCAAGACTCAGCTGGTTGACCGAAACCAGCCAGTTACATTAACGGATAGAGGGACTGTCTTTCTGGAGCATGCGGAACAAATAGTGAGGATTGTCGAGGAACTTAAGGAACGGCTTGCAGATCTTGATGAAAATCCCCAAGGTCATATAGTTCTAGGCACAACTACCTCAATCGCCATTCAAATTTTACCGCGTATTCTATCTTATTTTAAAGACCAGTTCCCCCATATCAAAACATCAATTTCCTCTATGTCCTCATCACAAATTTATCAGCATGTCGAAAACGGCATTGTTGATGTCGGCATCGGTTATTTAATTGGACGTAGCCCGGGCATGTCTACTTCCATTTTGTATTATGATACCTTCGAACTGGTGGTCTCTCCCAGACACCCTCTCGCTCAAGTGAAGACCGCTGGGATAGAAGCCTTAAGCAAGACCCCGCTAATTCTGCTCTCACCAGATACAGTGGGCCGTAAATTTGCGGATGAGGTTCTGAACAAACATGGCATTCAACCTCAGGTCATTATGGAGCTGACCAGCAGCGAGGAAGTGAAACGGATGGTCGAGCTCGATTTGGGCGCCGCCATTATTTCCAAGCAGTCAGTAACCGCTGAGGTTCGAGCCGGCACCCTCAAAATTGTGCCAATTATTGAGCTGGAAGTCACCCATCCTGTTGGCGTGATCACAAAATCAGGAAAATACGTAAACTCTGCTATGAGGCAGTTCCTAAGCGATCTTAAAGGCATGCCGGAAACCCAATTTATCGGGTCTGAATAAATCCCACCCACAAAGTGGAACCGATTACTTCTGAGCTGATTGCATAACCTTGTTTAAAGGAGATGTTCTTGATGAAATTTGATTTACACACCCATCATTTCCGCTGTGGCCATGCTGACGGAACGATTAGAGATTATATCGAAGCTGGGATTGCCGCTGGATTAGGAGTTATAGGTATTTCCGATCATACTCCCTATTTCGGAGATCCATCCGATCAGGCTTTTCCCAAAATCGCAATGGCTAAATCCGAATTTGCTAATTATGTAGATGATGTTCTCTCCCTCAAAAAAGAGTACGAAGGCGTTATCGACGTACTGTTAGGCATCGAATCAGATTACTTCCCCGAACATGCTGAGATATACCGTAAGACATTATCCGCCTACCCTTTTGATTATGTGATTGGATCGGTACATAGTGTTGGTGGAGTCAGCATTTTTAACAAAGGGCGCTGGAAAAACCTTAGCAAAAATGAGAAGATCCGCGTGAAGTCTGAATATTACCGGTTAATTGCTGATTCCGCACGCAGTGGTATGTTCCAAATACTCGGACATGTTGATGCGATGAAGGGGAATTATCCTGCTTTTTCCGAAATCCCTGCACCTCAGCCGATTGACGATTGTCTGCGTGTAATCAGTGAATGTGACGTGGCCATCGAAATCAATACCTCAGGCGGGACTAAGCTGGTCGGCGGCTGGTATCCCTCTGAAGATATTCTGGAGCGGGCACTACATTTTGGCGTAGAGGTTAGTTTTGGTTCGGATGCACATAAGCCGTCCCGGGTCGCCGAGGATCGGGACGCGGTAGCTGCACAGCTTAAAGAAATAGGCTTTACACACTGGGTTTATTACAAGCAGCGCCAAAAAGTCAAAGTTTCTCTGTAAACAAGCTTAAACGCCTTCGCCGTCCCTATAAGGACGGTAAGCGTTTAAGCGAGAAATTAAATAATGCACCAAGCGTTATTGGTTTAGGGGCAGGGTTCACCCTCCGTTAAACCAATCTCAGCTTGGTGCATTTTTTGTTTATTTACAGATTATCACAGCTAAAACCTTGTTGTTTCAGCGTACGTTTCGCATCTCCATATTCCGGGTTGATATCATAAAAATGAGCAATCGTACTGGTCCAATCTCTCTCCGTCATCCCCTGCTGCTGCAAGAATTCACGGTGGGTTTGATTATACGCCTCCAGGAGGCCTTGTACGTCCGGATTGTATTGCTCCTCATGAAATATAGCTTCCAGTGGCAGCCGCGGCTTCTGAGAAACCTCCTCCGCTGGGTATCCCACGCATAGGCCGACGACAGGGAATACGTACTCCGGCAGCTTCAGCAGTTCAATCACACCCGCTGTGTTGCGGCGCACACCCCCAATAGGAATGATGCCCAGTCCCATGGATTCCGCCGCTGCAATCGCGTTAGACAATGAGATTCCCACATCTGTAGCTCCAACCAAAAGTGCATCCACATCTTTTACGGCTTCAAAAGACTTGCCTTCCAGCTCACTAGCTACTTTAGCTCTATAAAAATCCATGCAAAATACCAAAAAAACCGGTGCTGCCGCTACATGCTTCTGATTTCCGCACAAAACTGAAAGCTGCTGCTTACGCACAGGATCTTTGATGGCGATTATCGATACCTGCTGTCCATGAACCCATGACGGTGCGGCTTGAGCCGATTCAATCATAATTTGTAGCTTCTCTGGCTCCACAGGCTGGTCTGAATATTGCCGGAAAGAACGATGATTTTTTAATGTTTGTACCACTTCATTCAAAATGTTACGCCTCCTTGGTCATTCCACTCCATAGTATGTTAATCATAAACGATCGGATTCGGTACTGCCAATCACTTACGCTACTCTTTTCAATCAAAAAAAATGGACCCGAATGATCGGGTCCCAAAGCAGTATATTTTTAAAAGGGGGTCATGTACTTAGTTTAACCGCACACTGTTAGAGTTTGATAACGGCATTATTTCATTTGTGTAACAATGTGAATACTTTCATTACATCGTCCAAGGAGCCGACTTTGGGCATCACCCGCTCCAGCTTCATACCGTTCTTGAGCATCACACGTTCCGATCTAATATTATCTCCTGTGCAGCGTCCTTCGATCCTTGTTATCCCAAGGGTATGAACACTATAGTTCAAAAACAAACCCACGGCCTCCGTCGCCAGCCCGCATCCCCACCATGCCGGGTCCAGCATATATCCTAAGGTAGCTGTGCCCTCACGGCGGTTCCAATTCTGCAAAGCCACTATACCGATCAACCGCTGCTGCCCCTTTAAATAGATCCCGGCATGCAGCGCACAAGGATCGAAGGCAAATAACATCCGGTTTACCAGCTTCTCCACCTGGGCAGATGCTGATCCAGGGCCAGAGCGTACTAGAATATGGCGCTGCACATCTGGATGGGAGAGCAGCTGCCGCAAAGCTAAAACATCCTCAGGCATGATCAGCCTCAGATCAACTGCTAAACCATGTTGTGTCTCTAACAACACTGCTCCATAGGTGCTCATCTTCTCTCCCCTTCCGTGCAGCTAAAATTCCAGCCTAATCAGCTCATGGACCGATGCAGCGTCAGAACCGTTAATTCTGGCCTACACAATAACCGAAAAGGCATGTATGTCTCTCCAAACCCTCTATTCACATACACAGGCATGGCTTTGTCTTCTGTATAATACAATCCATTTATGTATTTAAGAGATCCATAAGGTGTAAATGGCGCACCTATAAAGGGCAGGCGAATTTGTCCGCCATGACTGTGCCCGGAAAGCTGTAGATCAAATGAATAGGCCTGTGCGGTATCCGCATAATCCGGCTCATGCATCAAAAGGACGTTAAAGGTTCCTTCAGGAACACCAGTAATTGCTTTCGCTGGGTCGGGTTTACCGTGTAACAGATCATCCAGACCCGTAACCGCCATGACTGCCCCGCCTCTTTTTAGAAGGTAGGATTTATTCCTCAGCACCCGGAAGCCCGCAGACTCCAGCAGCTCGGTAACCAGCTGGGTATTCTTGTAATCATGATTGCCTAATATCGCAAATTTACCCAATGGCGCACTTAACGCTGCCAGCACCGGTACGGCTTCAACAAGATCCTCAGGATCGCTGTCCACAATGTCACCCGTGAAGCAAATAAGATCCGGTTCAGCTTTGCTTATATGTTTAGCGAGTCGGGCCAGATCCCTGGCATCCTTATTAAATCCGAGATGCGTATCACTGAAATGAACAAGCTTCATCCCTGAAAAAGCCGAAGGAAGCTCCTTAAAACGCAAGTCCAGCTTAGTGACCTCAATCCAGTTCGGCTCCCCCTGCCATGCATATCCGCTTGTAAGCAATCCTGCGCCGATTACAGCAGCCGCACTCCGAGTCAGGAACTGCCGGCGGGTAATTGTAGACTCGCTACCAGAACGCCCCTTAGAGGGGTCCTTGTGGATCTTATCGCCATTCTTATTGGGAGAAGCCCCAGACGATTGTATCTTCATAGGGAGATTCTCCTTTCTTTACCTTTTCCCCGAAAAACAGACGGTCCAAATAATAACTTATATATTATTTCGGGCAGTTAGAACAATCCGGCATTCTTCTTCCGGAGTTTCGCTGTAAGCGCGTGCAATCCCTTTTTTTGCGATTTCTGATTTTTGAACTCGTCTCAGCATAAATGCTACTTCCAGGTTTTTTACAAAAGGAAACGGTTCAAGCATTAACGTTGACTTATCCTGCCACTCCGCTGTGATAACACGACCTGACGTAAAACTGAAATCTTCAGTGCCTGAGAACCCTTCACGCCACCATGGATGCTCCTCTGATTTCGGACACCCCGGCTCATTTAAGGCCAAATACAAGGACAGATCATCGCAGAATTCTAAAAGACGGGCATCATAATACAGCTCATCTTCTCCGATAGGCTTAGAAGCTTCAAGCTCCCGATGGATACGTGCTCTGCGTTCCTCTTCATGTTCTTGATATAACGTTAGTTCTGGATAATCGAGTCCCGAAATCTTAATAAGCCGCTCAAAATGCAAGCTGCACAGCAACGCTCCGTACGGTGTGTGTTCCTCGATCTCATCTAATCCACGCTTATAAAAGGTCAACTTAGGCACTACAGGAAAATCAATAAAGGTGTAGGGTGCTTGCTCCGCATCATTCCAGAAAGGGGTCTCATCGAGATCAATCCAACCCCTATCATGCTGGGCTACTGCCCACAGTACCTCTTCCCGGCGTCCTTCAGTTGGCACATGCTGCTCTTTGAACCCAATGGCCAGCTCTCCGGCAAGTTTCCCGTGATCATGCTGCTTAACCATTACAATTGCTCCATCTTGCTCCCGACAAATCACGATTATTCCTCCTTGTTCCACAGCTAACATTACGTTAACAATGGATATTATAGCATAAATTGGTCAATATTCTGAACTTGCTCCAGCCCTGCAAGACTTTCCCGCCTCAAGCAGATAAGAGAGTCTTAACAACATAAAAAAAGCTACCCCCAGCGAATGGAATCCACTTTGAGGATAGCTCAATAGATAAACATTTGGCGGTACTATTAATTACACACCTAACCAACGTTTGAACATATGCTTCGTTGTTTGCTTGTTTATTTCTGCAATAGATGTCGTAAGAGGAATCCCCTTTGGACAAGCGCGTACACAGTTCTGTGAGTTACCACAGCCATCGATCCCGCCATCCTCCATAAGAGCGTCCAATCTTTCGTCAGCGTTCATTTCACCTGTAGGGTGAGCATTGAACAGACGTACTTGAGAAATGGCTGCCGGTCCGATGAAATCCGTCTTTTCGTTGACATTCGGACAAGCCTCCAAACATACGCCACAGGTCATACATTTGGATAATTCATAGGCCCACTGCCGTTTTTTCTCCGGCATCCGCGGTCCCGGTCCAAGATCGTACGTACCGTCAATCGGAATCCATGCTTTCACCCTTTTTAGCGCATTGAACATCCGGGTACGGTCAATGACTAAGTCACGCACCACCGGAAATGTCTTCATAGGCTCAATGCGTACAGGCTGCTCCAGATTGTCTATAAGTGCAGCGCAAGCTTGGCGGGGTTTGCCATTAATCACCATGGAGCAAGCTCCGCACACTTCTTCTAAACAGTTGGAATCCCAGCATACGGGAACTGTGCTGTCACCTTTGGCATTCACAGGGTTACGCTGAATTTCCATCAAAGCACTGATCACATTCATACCTGGACGATAAGGAAGTTCAAATTCCTCGACATACGATGAACTTTGTGGATCGTCCTGGCGGGTGATGATAAACTTTACGTTTTTGGGAGCTGCAGCTGTTTCCGCCATAATGGTTCCCTCCTCAAATTGCCTGATTTTATTTCATGAAGCTTGCCTCGCAAGCTATTCTGTTACTGGAAAGCATTAATCCTTCGAATAATCGCGTACCCGTGGAGGAATCAGCGAGACATCCACTTCATCGTAGGAGATTTGTGGACCCTCTGCAGTCCAGGCTGCTTTTGTGGTCTTCAAGAACTCCTCATCATTACGATTTGGGAATTCCGGTTTGTAATGTGCACCACGGCTCTCATTCCGCATAAGCGCTCCAAGTGTCATCGCTTCGGACAGCTCCAGCATATTCCAGAGCTGGCGAGTGAAGGCCACACCTTGGTTATTCCAGCGCGATGCATCATTCATATTGATCTTGCGATAACGCTCCTTAAGCTCTTTGATTTTGCCAATGGTCGCTTCCAGCTTCAGATTGTGCCGCACCACGGTCATATTGGCGGTCATCCATTCGCCCAGTTCCTTGTGAATCACATAAGCATTCTCTGTACCTGACATCGCTAACAGAGATTCATATTTGTCCGTTTGCTTTTTGTGGAAGCTATCGAATACGGAAGAAGAGATATCCTGCGATGATTTCTTCAGGCCTTTAATGTATTCAACAGCCTTTGGTCCTGCGACCATACCGCCGTAAATAGCAGATACCAGTGAGTTGGCGCCTAGACGGTTCGCTCCATGATATTGATATTCACATTCTCCGGCTGCAAAAAGACCAGGAACGTTCGTCATTTGATTGTAATCAACCCACATGCCGCCCATAGAATAGTGTACAGCCGGGAAGATCTTCATTGGTATTTTACGGGGATCATCCCCCATGAATTTTTCGTAAATTTCAATAATCCCGCCAAGCTTCACGTCCAGCTCTTTCGGATCCTTGTGAGAGAGGTCCAAATACACCATGTTCTCGCCATTAATGCCCAGCCCTTGATCCACACACACATTAAAAATTTCACGTGTAGCAATATCGCGCGGCACCAAGTTACCGTAGGACGGATATTTTTCTTCGAGGAAATACCACGGTTTCCCGTCTTTATAAGTCCAGATACGGCCGCCCTCGCCACGTGCCGATTCCGACATCAGGCGGAGCTTGTCATCTCCCGGAATAGCGGTTGGGTGAATCTGGATAAATTCTCCGTTGGCATAATGTACACCCTGTTGGTACACCGCACTTGCAGCTGTCCCTGTATTAATAACGGAGTTCGTTGTTTTGCCAAAAATAATACCCGGCCCGCCGCTTGCCAAAATAACAGCATCCGCAGGAAAAGTCTCAATCTCCATCGTCTTAAGATTCTGGGCACTGATGCCGCGGCATACACCTTCGTCGTCGATGATAGCCGAAAGGAACTCCCAGTTCTCGCGTTTAGTTACGAGACCTTCAGATTCCCAGCGGCGCACCTGCTCATCCAACGCGTACAGCAGCTGTTGGCCTGTTGTCGCGCCGGCAAAAGCTGTACGGTGCCGCTTCGTTCCGCCGAAACGACGGAAATCGAGCAGACCTTCCGGTGTGCGGTTGAACATAACGCCCATCCGGTCCATAAGGTGAATGATACCTGGCGCAGCTTCACACATCGCCTTAACCGGCGGCTGATTCGCCAAAAAGTCACCGCCATAGACAGTGTCGTCAAAATGCTCCCAAGGGGAGTCGCCCTCACCTTTTGTATTTACCGCGCCATTGATGCCGCCTTGCGCGCATACGGAGTGTGATCTTTTTACAGGAACTAATGAGAATAAATGGACATGCGCACCAGCTTCCGCTGCCTTGATGGTAGCCATCAAGCCGGCCAGACCGCCGCCCACGATAATGATATCGGATGTTGCCATGATAGTTCACTCCTTTTATCGAAAATATCAGAAAGGATTCTTAAATTAAATGAAGGTCTTTATGGACTGGGCAATAGTTGCTGCAGTTTGAAATTCACTGTCACGGAAAGTAACCAGCGAAATCAGGAACATGAACGTTACTAAGACAAATATGCCAAGACAGAGGTAAGAAGATACCCGCTGTGCACGAGGACCGACGGTAATTCCCCAGCTGATTAAGAAAGACCAGAGACCGTTCGAGAAGTGGAAGCATGCAGCAACGATACCGATAATATACAGTGTCAGCAGAAGTGGCTGAGTCACGATATCGTGCATGAGACCGCCTAATTCTTCGTGCTCCACATTACCCACTGCCACCTGAACCCGTGTTTGGAACAAGTGCCAGACGATAAAGATAAAGGTAACAATACCTGTAATCCGTTGCAGGGTATAACGCCAGTTTCTTTCAATGTTGAAACGGTTCAAGTTCGGCTTGGATTGATACGCAATATAAAGTCCGTATACCCCATGGTACAGCAGAGGAAGCCATATACCGAACAATTCCAGGAAGAAGACGAGCGGTAAGCTGTTCAGCCATAACACGCTGTCAGTGAAACCGGAAGCGCCACCCTCTACAGCCGCAAAATTCGTCATCATGTGCTCAATGAAGAAGGCTCCAAGTGGGATAACGCCTAGCAAGGAATGAATCTTTCTGGAATAAAATCCTTTCATACAAAGTAACCCCTTTCCGATTAAAACAGCGTTTTCATTAATGGGTATTCACCGCCGGAACTACATTTGACACAGGATAACGTTGACAATCCAATGACATAATTCCTTAATTTACCGTTATCCTAGAGTTTACCGGACTTAGTTTTATTTTTCACAAAATGTGAATATCTTGTGTCACTTTTCATGTTACTCTTTTTTCGCTTATAAGGGAATTGCAATCTAATTATTAAACGTTATACAATAAACGCATAAGAATAGATTTTATATGATAATAATTCTCATTTAGCGAAACAACATTTTCCGACATAACCTGATTTTCCTTATGTAATAAGAACAGTTACCCTTAAGGCTATGAATTTCATCACTACTGATCATACATCGCACTAGGAGAGGAACCTCAATATATGTTTGACGATTTAGATGTTTTTGCAGCAGTTGTGGAACATTCCAGCTTAAACCGGGCCTCACGCCAGCTCAATCTATCCCAGCCCGCCTTGTCTCGCAAAATTTCTAAACTCGAGGAACGTCTGGGGGTCGCACTGTTTAATCGTTATGGCAAACGACTGGAGTTAACCGAGGTTGGGCGTCTCACTTATTCCTATGCGCTTGAACAACGGCAGCAGCGTTCCAAGTTTCTGGAAGCCCTTTCTAAATTCAAAGAGGGGGAGCCAAGGCTTGTCACCTTGGGGGCTAGTCTTACCTCACTGCAGACCACGCTTCCGCCGCTGGTTAACGCTTATATGGACAAATATCCGACCGCAGAGCTGAAGCTGATTACAGGCCGAACGCATGAGATCGTATCCTCAGTTAGTGAGGGGAAATCAGATGTAGGTCTGATCGCTTCCTCTATTCAAGAACCTGGGTTACGCTGCATTTCTCTGTTTGAGGATCAATTGCGACTGGTCGTCTCAGAGCAGCATCCTTTAAATTTATCTTCCAAGCTAACCATGGATAATCTATCCCGGCTGCCTATGATTCTCTTCTCAAAGGGGACCTGGTACCGGCGCCTGACGGACGATCTATTCCAGCGCTGCGGGATTGATCCCGATGTGCGCATGGAGATTGACTCCTTCGAAGCCATCGTGCGGCTGCTTCCGACTGTCAAAGCGGCTGCGTTGCTGCCAAAGTCTTATCTGCGTCCAGAGCTGCTGAACGGCGGCGGACTGGTGTCCTTACATATCAAGGAGCTGGAGCAGACTCAACGGACCACCTGCCTGATTTACCGTGACGATGGAAGCATGAGCACGGCGGCTCGCAGTCTGGTGCAAGTAACCGAAGAGATGTTTCTGACAGAACGTGAGCAGTAAAGCCGGACCAAATGAATCAAGGGGCGCACCTATTGATCTCCAAATGAGGCAATAAGTGAAGCACTTATCGAAAGATTAGGGGATTTATCCCTAAAATTCAGAGATTTTTGTTCAGAAGACTTATAATTAGGGAAAACTTCCCTAATTTTTGGCCGATTCAGTAGCTAATAAGGAATCCCTCTAATTATTAGGGAGAAATTCCCTAATTTCGTTTATTTAGAGCGAATAGCGGCTGTTTTCAGGGAAGTTTTCTCTAATTAGTTCACACCCACTCTGTACATCGTACAAACAAAGAACGCATCTCGCCCATAGTCCACTGTCACAGATACCACAAATCATCTACTACAGCCGTACGAATATCACACCTAGTAACTCGCCCACCACACACCCCAATAGCACAGATCACTACGCGTGATCTATAGTCATATGGCATAGTAAAATCCATTACTTTTCCTACTCTTTACTCCATAAAAAAGAAGCTGCCCCCAAGTAGAATTCACTACTTTTGAGTCAGCTTCTTTTACTATGATTCTTGGTTCACAACTTCACTCTCAAAACGGTCAATACTTTCATTAGGACCAATGAGTACCATAACATCGCCTTCACTTAAATAATCATGGGCAGTTGGAGCGACGATTATTCCGCTTTCCCTATTTAGGGCAACAATGCTGCAGCCATATTTAGCTCTTGTATTTAAATCGGACAAGCTTCTGCCGTTCATGCAGGATGGCACGGTCAGCTCGACAATTTTATAATCCTTGGACAGTTCAATATAATCCAGCAAATTGGGCGTCACCAGCTGGTGTGCCACACGAATCCCCATATCCCGCTCCGGAAAAATAACCCGATCAACCCCCAGCCGCGACAGTGCGCGGCCATGAAGGATGGAGATTGCCTTAGCCACCACTTGCTTGACTCCAATCTCCTTTAACAAAATGGCCGCCAGAATGCTTCTCTCCATATTGTCACCAATCGCAACAATCCCACAATCAAAGTTCCGTACACCAAGCGAGCGCATAATTCCCTCATCTGTAGCATCTGCTACTACCGTATGCGTCAGCTGATCGCTCATTTCCTCCACGCGTTCTTCATGGTGGTCAATGCCGAGCACCTCGTAGCCCATTTCCATCAGCTCAAGCGCCAGGCTTGAACCGAAGCGACCTAAGCCGATTACTACAAATTGCTGTGCTTTCATTTCTAATTAACTCCTATCCAATAATTATTTTACCTTCAGGATACTTATACAGTGGTTTACCCTGTTTGGGACCGAGTGCATACGCCAAGGTTAGTGGACCTAGCCGACCTGCAAACATCGTCAGACAGAGTAGAATCTTACCGATCGCTGACAGTTCCGGAGTTAGCCCCATAGTCAGTCCTACCGTAGCAAAGGCGGAGGTCGTCTCAAACAAGATTGCCAAGAAATTACTGTCTTCAGTTGTGGAGAGTATCATCGACACAGAGGCGATTAACAACAAAGCCAGCAGTGTGATCGTTAATGCCTTGTAGATGCGCTCTTGAGCCAGCCGATAACGGAACAACACAACATCTTCCCGTCCACGCAGCATAGCAATAACAGCACCAATCATCATCGTAAAGGTTGTTGTCTTGATCCCGCCGCCCGTTGAGCCTGGAGAAGCACCAATAAACATAAGAATCACTATAAAAAATTGTGTAGCCTGCCGAAGTCCAGCAATATCAACTGTGTTCGCGCCAGCCGTACGGGGAGACACGGATTGAAAGAAGGCTGATAATATTTTACCGCCAAAATTCAGTGAACCTAGGGTACGAGTGTTAGTAAACTCGAATATAAAAATAACCAGAGCTCCGATCAGAATCAGCCCTGTGCTGGTGGACAGGACAACTTTACTATGTAGAGACAGCCTGCGGGTTACCCGAAACTCCACCAGATCTGACATTACAATAAAACCAATCCCGCCGGAGACAATCAGAAACATCACAATAATATTCACAAGCGGATCATATACATAATCAGTTAAACTGCGAAAATCCCCAAAAATATCGAACCCCGCATTATTAAACATAGACACCGCATGAAATATGCCAAAATAAATCGCTTTTCCCAGTGGCATATCAAAAGCCCAGCGAATAGACAGCAGCAAAGCGGCACAGCCTTCTATGACAAGAGAATATATAAGGACTCTCCGGATCAGTCGCACAATTCCTTCCATAGAGCCTTGATTCATGGCTTCCTGTAGGATTAGCCTGTCCCGCAAAGAAATTTTACGCTTTAACACCAGTGAAAATAGAGTGGCCATGGTCATAAAACCTAAGCCGCCGATCTGGATCAGGATCATAATTACGGTTTTCCCAAAAATCGTGAACGAAGTTCCGGTATCCAGCACAACAAGTCCTGTTACACAGGTTGCCGAAGTTGAAGTAAATAATGCATCAATAAATTCCACGGAATTCCCGCTTGTGCTTGAAATGGGCAACATAAGCAGCAAGGCCCCTATCAGAATAATCGATGCAAAACCAAGCACCAGTATCTGCGGCGGCGAGAGCTTCAGAAACTTAAATTCAGAAATCCTGCGAAACTGTGAAGCCACTATGCTCACCTTCTTATCAAAAATTCCAACAAAAAAAGCACTGGAAAACCAATGCTGACTTGGTTCCTGCAGTAAATTAGCCTACGAGGTTAGCTGACGGATTCGGACTGTGCAGGCTGCCCTATTCGTTCCTAGAACGAAATTCACCCCTGATGAAAGTGCCATTTATCTTGTACACTCCACTTTTCATCACTTCTTATGGTTCCCCCGTTTTCACCAGAAATTCGGCTACTATACAATTGCATACAAATTATATACGTTATTTAGTGAATTCACAAAGACACAATTAATGCTCATTCACATGAAAAAATGCGGTTTAAAGAGACTGCATCAAATGGAGTACCTTTTCTCATCACTTTTCCGTGTTTTCCCTGCAATTACACCGATTCTCACCATTCGTACACAAATGAACACGATAAAATTCATGGTATAAATTCACATGACTATTCTATACTATCTCTATTACCCATAAAAAGAACATATAATGTTTTTTGTAACCAGCCAGGCACTAATACTATAATGGAACATAACATTGTCAGTACATAACAAGGAGGCGTTACATGAATCCCGTCGGCCAGCCCCTACAGCAACGTGCCCTCTCCAAGAGGCTCATCATCTCGGGCATTATCGGTCTTATTCTATTTATTATGTTTCAGATTTCCCCTTCGCTGCTAAGCAGCTCTACAGGGGAAGATACCACCGTTATTAGCAAGGCAGAAGCCCGTGACCAAGCCGTATTATTCGCAGAACAAAAGCTCAATTACACCGAAGCACCAAACGATCAATGGAATGTACTTTACGAGACGGACTCTTCCTTTTATGGTTATATGTCTCGCGAGAAGCTTGTGGAGGACTACACCAAGAAAAAATTGGATCAAAAATATCCTTTTGATGTCTTTCGTGCAACGCTTACTCCGTCAGCGGATCAAGAGCCGCAAATCATCGTTGACCTCAATATGTATACCGGCGAGATTGTCGCTTTCTCAAAGGCTGCAAAAGTTGCCTCCGAAGAGGGGTCTGGCATTGCTTCCGTTGGTGCAAAAGAGGACAAGGGAGCTGACCTCACTCTAGCGCAGAAGGAGAATCTTGCTCGTCCTTGGCTTCAGGAATGGGAAGTAAATCCTGCCAAGCTACAAATTGAATCGAATACAGGAAGCCATGGGCTAGTGTATACGGATAGTACTGTTCAGGTCGGCGAATCCTTATTGCACTATTATTTTGATTTCAGTGGAGAGCAGGTCTCCAGCTTTAATGCCGGATTCACTGCACCAGCTTGGCATACCTCCTACGTACAAGGACAGACCTCTTTAGCGGAAAAGCTAACATTATTCGGTTACGGTATACCCACACTGATTTTAGGAATTCTGGCACTCGTCTACAGTATTCTTAGAAGAGAGCATACTTCCTTTAAACGTGGAGTATTCCTAAGCTCAGCCTATTTTGTAATCATGATGATCAGCACCTATAATATGCTGCCTGAATCTACGGGCGAAGGGCTAGAAGCACAGATTACCTCTGTCATTATGTTTATCATTTATGCTTTGTACAGCCTGCTGATGTCCTCCTTGCTCTACTTCTCTTTAGTGGGCGGCAATGGCTTATGGCGAAAAGAGGAAGGCATGAACCCTTGGCCCCGCGCCAAAGAGCCCGGCTATGGACAATATGTGTTGGACAGTATCCGGGCTGGTTACATCTGGGCTTTCATTCTGCTAGGGGTGCAGACGGTTATGTTCATCATATTATCGTTTACCTTGCACAATTGGTCTACTACAGACGCCACCCAATCTCCTTATAACATGAGATATGCTTGGCTTCTGCCTATCGTCGCATGGCTCGCTGGTTTATCTGAGGAAGCCATTTATCGCTTTTTCGGAATTCCTATGCTGAAAAAGGTGTTCCGGAACACTTTTGTCGCTTGCTTGATCACCACGCTGGTTTGGGCGTTTGGCCATACGTTATATCCGATCTATCCCATCAGCTCCCGTCCCATTGAGCTGACCGTAATCGGGCTGCTGTTCAGTTATATTTTCCTTCGTTACGGATTTATTGCTGTCATGTTCAGCCACGTCGTGTTTGACAGCATCCTGATGGGCGCTACGCTGATCTTTATGAAGGAGAGCGTAAATGTAGGCGCGGGTATCTTCGCGATTATTATGCCGTTCATAGTCGCTTACATCGTCTATCGATTTAATCCACCACAGAAACCTAAGCCGGTGGAGCCTTCTTCTTTGATTTAAGAAAATAAAATAGTGTACATCCTATAACCAAATTAAAAAAAGGGCATCATAGCAGCTTTAGTCGCTGCTGTGATACCCTTTTTCTTTTGTCATCATTGCTATGAGGTTGGCTCTTCGTCCTTGAGCGCATCAAGAATTTGTCTTGCCAGCTTTTCTCCAATAGAAAGTGTACGGAAATCATCCACGGAGGCTTCTTTAATTTTCTTAAGCGATCCGAAATGCTTAAGCAACGCTTTACGGCGCTTCTCACCTATACCAGGTATAGAGTCCAGCTTGGAGGTAACCATGGACTTCCCGCGCTGTTCACGGTGGAAGGTGATCGCGAACCTATGGACCTCATCCTGAATCCGTTGCAAAAGGTAAAATTCCTGACTGTCCCGGGCTAGCGCGACAGGTTCTGGCGGATCTCCAACCAAAAGCTGAGCCGTCTTATGCTTATCATCCTTAACAAGGCCGCAGACCGGAATGAATAATCCCAGCTCATTCTCCAGAATATCAATAGCAGAGGAGATTTGCCCTTTCCCGCCATCGACCACGATAAGATCCGGTATCGGAAGATTCTCCTTCAATACCCGTTCATATCGCCGCCGAATGACCTCGCGCATCGTTCCATAATCATCCGCACCCACTACCGTACGAACCTTATATTTACGATACTCTTTTCGTGCAGGCTTGCCATCAATGAAGACAACCATCGCTGAGACCGGGTTAGTCCCCTGAATGTTCGAGTTATCGAACGCCTCAATGCGGCTCAAGCGTTCAAGACCCAAGCTCTCACCTAAGCTGATCGCTGCTCCAGAGGTACGCTCTTCATCCCGTTCAATCAGCCGGAATTTCTCGTCGATAGCCACTCTTGCATTTTGACAGGCCATGCCAACCATCTGCTTCTTAAGGCCGCGTTGTGGCACAAGCACCTTAATGCCCAGCCACTCCTGCAGAATGGAGGCGCCGCCGGCGGCATCCACGATCCCAGCTGCAGCAGCTTCCTCCGCCGCCGTCGAACGTGCCTCAGCCTCTTCAGCCGATTCAGGAGTATCTTCACCCTGTTGTAAATCCGCTTCTGCTGGAGCAGCTATCGTGATCTCAGGTTTAGCCTCTTTATTAGCCAGAGACTCCTCATCGAGCACATCCGGCAGCAGAATCTCCTGCGGCAAAGCGGGATTATCACTGTAATACTGCGTCACATAAGACATAAAGTCACTGTAGGCTTCACCATAGAACGGGAACACGGAGGAATGGCGCTGGATCATCTTCCCTTGTCTCATGTACAGAATCTGTACACACATCCATCCCTTGTCTACAGCATAACCAAATACATCCCGGTCCTTAGTATCTGTAGTGTTGATCTTCTGCTTCTCCATCAATGCATCGATATGGATAATCTGATCCCGCAGTTCCTTCGCCCGCTCAAAATATAACTCCTCAGCAGCTTCCTGCATTTTTTGCTGTAAATCCTTTTTAACCGCCTCATGACCTCCGCCTAGAAAAGCAGCGATATCCTGCGTAATCTGCTCATACTCGGATTTCTGAACCTCCTTCTCACACGGTGCCAGACACTGGCCCATGTGATAGTAAAGACAGACCTCCTTTGGCATCACACCGCATTTACGAAGCGGGTACATACGATCTAGGAGCTTTTTTGTCTGCTGAGCAGCATAAGCATTAGGATAAGGGCCAAAATATTTTGCTTTATCTTTAATCACCCGGCGTGTAACCTCAAGGCGCGGGTGAGTTTCATTCGTTATTTTTATATAAGGAAACGTCTTGTCGTCTTTCAAAAGCACATTATAACGCGGCATATGTTTCTTAATCAGATTACACTCTAGAATGAGCGCTTCCATGTTACTGGACGTAACGATGTATTCGAAATCAGCAATATTAGCGACAAGCCGCTGCGTTTTACCATTATGACTGCCTGTAAAATAAGACCGCACCCGATTCTTGAGTACCTTCGCTTTGCCCACATAAATAATAGTGCCTTCCTGATTCTTCATCAGATAGCAGCCAGGCAGATCGGGTAGTAGTGCCAGTTTATTGCGGATATTGTCCAAAATGATCCCCTCCAGCTAAATTGGACCCATGATTAGTTGGCATTCAGCACACAAAACGCCTCCGGAATGAACCGAAGGCGCTGAGTGGCAGGGCCGAGGCCCGAACAGTAGCATCTATCAATTATTGATGTTTTGCTACGATATTTTTCAGGGATTCTTTGGAGTTCAGTCCCACAACTTTATCTACCGGTTGACCGTCTTTGAAGAAGATCAGAGTTGGGATACTCATAACACCAAAACGGGAAGCCGTTTCCGGATTCTCATCCACATTCAATTTTGCAATTTTCACGTCGTCTCCCAGCTCTGTGGACAATTCATCCAAGATTGGAGCGAGCATTTTACAAGGACCACACCAAGGAGCCCAGAAGTCTACTACTACAGTACCTTGACCTTCCACTTCGTTACTGAAGGATTGGTCAGACACGTTCACGATAGCCATGATATTGTTCCTCCTTTAAGTTTTGCGAAGCATTACGCACATCTTAAGCCAAAGCTTAGTTCATGGAAGCTGCTCCGAAATATGAGTTAATAAATTGTTTCATGTAATATGATAACCAAATTACCACTTACCGACACATTACAAGTATAACATATCTTTATGGGATATGTGAAATATCACTCGCAATTATATTGCCTTCAATGTATTTTTTTTACGTACTCTTTTCTTTACAACCTCCCCAGCATTTCGGTATACTTAAATAAAGCGCATTAATTGTCAATGACTTATTTCATAAAACTAATGTCAATTTGCATCTAACAATACAGGGCTTGTCCCTGTAAGGAGGCAGAAACTATGGATGTTAACGCGCAAGTACGGGACCCACGAGAACATATCAACGAAGAACCCCGCAATGATCTTGGGGATTTAATGACCGGATTTTTCGGAATGACCACGTTTATGACGGTTGTCTTTTTCGGAATGGTCATCCTTAAATTCATTCTCTCGGAGTAAAGGAATCATCGCACAATAAAAAGAAGCTGTCTCAAAAGTAGTGAATGCTACTTATGGGACGGCTTCTTTTTTTGAGAATAATGAGGGAAAACCTCCCTGATTATAGCCGATAATTGCTATAAATGAACAGAATCAGGGAATTCCTCCCTAATAATCGGGAGAATATCTATTTTCGCTGACGAATCAGTTCATTTTTAGGGAGATATTCCCTAATTAGTAGTCTAATGAGCAGAAACCTCTGAATTTTAGGGAGGTATTCCCTAATTATCGATCAGAGTGAGTATGCCCGCCAGATGTTGCAGCCGGAAAGTGTGTTTGGACAATTAAAGTACACTCAAGACTTCCGGCGATCCTGCTTCGCAGCATGGAAAAAGCGGCGTTTGAGTTCGAATAACTAAAAAAACGAAGAGCAGCCATCCTCCAATAAAAGGAGAACCACTGCTCTTTTGAATTTTACATTATGAATATTCCAGCTTATCTATTGGCCCCTCGCTGATTCTCCCCATGCAGTGGAAGCACATCCACAAAAGGAGCAATGCGATCCATTAGTCGTTGGCCTTTATAGACCTCTTCACCATCTTTGCTCGTAAAGCTAAGATGTTTCTCCAAGCCATCCAATGGATAATTCGAGGTATAGAAGGTTGGTTTGCGGTTCATCCGATAATTCAAGATCGCCCCAAGTACATGATCACGAGCCCAAGGATTCAAATTTTCCGCACCAATGTCATCAAAAATAAGCAAATCACAGTTTTTCATCGTATCGACAGTTTCCTTCATTTTCTGGCCATCCATCATGATCGATTTCAAGTCCTCTATAAAGTCTGGCATGTATACGATCACTCCGGTATATCCAGCAACAGCAAGCTCATGCAGCAAATAACACATCAAAAAAGTTTTGCCTGTTCCGAAAGAGCCATGTAAATAAATGCCGCGTGAAGTCAGGCCTTCCTCTTTAACACTGGTGATATAATCAAATATTTTATTCACAGCCGAGACCCGGCGCGGGTCTTTGCCCATAATATCTATCTCATCATAACCGCCGTTAAGTACACGCTCGTCCACATAAAAGCTACGAATACGTTTGCGGATATTATCCTGATTATCTTGTGCCACTTTAAGTCGGCATGCCGTCTTGCGTTCATATAGATCCACTGAACCATTCACAGTTTCTACCGTTAGTTTACTATAATGGCCAGGAAAATCATTTGGACACTTCTCTAGTCCTGGGCAGTTCGCACAGTTTCGGCTTTCCTCTACATATTGATACAGGCGACTCATATGAAGCCGCAGTCGTGATTCGTCCAGCTCAGGATGTTCGGACTGTAATGCCTTCACAAGTGGATGATTGAATAACCCCTGTTCAAGATCGCGTTGACGCTGCCGTAGAGTTGGATTGTTGATCGAACGAAGTACATCGCCCATAGACTCCATTGTTCCACCTCTCTTTCATTAAGGCGTTTGCGATACGCCTTTTTTCTTACTAGCCTTAATTTCTGCCGCTTTCTTCATCATCGCCGCGAATTCCTCTTCCGATACTGTTCCGGCACTTCCATCATCCAGCACAATCGGAATTTCCGGTTTATTGGATCGGCCTGTATTTTTGGCATAAGAACGTGATCGTGTTCCTCCAGCAGTATTAGGCGTTGTCCCCTTGCCCTTCACTTTGGACTGATCTCTAATATATCTTACAGCCTTCTCATAGGTGTTCACTTGTTTAACCAGCATATTGGAGGCGATAGCCTCTACAAAATTGCGGTTCATCCGCTGTTCTCCACCCGAAGCTACCATAGTCATTAAATAATGAATGAGTACATTAATTACTTCACCGCTCAGCTTATAGTTCAGATCTATTTTCTCGAACATATCCATCAGATGGCTGGGCACTGCACCCGGGAAAAAGGTTTGTAGCAGTCTTGTATAAGGTTCGTTACGCAGCATCATATTATATTGGTGAATGTCGCATTTGGACAAAAATTGTGGCGGTACTTCTACATAATACTCCATCTCAACTGATTGCTCTGGTGGTGCTATAGAATCATCATTCTCTTCGGTCGCACTGGACCGGATGGAAACAACTTTTGCAGCCGCAATTTCACGTTTTTCCTGTCGTTTCATATCTTGCCTGAAATGTTGGCTCGCTTTATATTGCAACGCATCCAGCATTACCTCGCCCTCCGGTGAGAACACTCCATCCTCATCCAGCAAACGACATAAATCCTGCGGACTCAGTTCGTATTTATGAGCAACATAGTTAATTACACCCATTTGAGTATGGTCAAAGCGCAGTTTTTCTACATGAGCCCGATTCACAGACTCCCGTGGAAAACGCAAAATAATGTCACTATATCCGATTGCCTGCTCTCCGGATTCAAGCGTGCCGGGCTGTCGAACAGAGGCTACCTCCGCCAAAGCTTGCTCCAACTCATAATCAATGACATGTGTATTAAGTTGAAAAATATCATAAAAAGGCACGGAAATATTCTCTTTGCCTATAGATCTGCGACTCCACTCTTCCGGCTCGCGATTCCAGAACTGTTCCCGTAAGGACAGCACAGCAAATTTGCCAATCTTATCACGTAACAGCAAGGTTAAATGCTGAGTGGCAAAAAAGTCGGCTGGCGATAGCGGCGGCATTAGCTCATATTCATATAAATAATCATCTGTTTCCGGCACATAGATTCGACAGGTCTGCAACAGACCCACTGCTTCTAACCGGGAAGCCTGATCAATTAAATATTTGCGGCCTTTCTCATTGGGTTCAACACCCAAAGTCATAAATAGCCTGCGCTGTTGCTCCACTCCAGAATAGCCAATGCTATCTGCTGGCACATGTTCAACCAGCAAGCGATAGAAACTGATTGCAAAGGCTCCCACCATAGGTTGATATACAGAGCTAAGCATACGTCCATCTATAACACTAAGACCAAATTCGCGGGAAACGCAGTACCGATGATGTTCGGTGAAATGATGTAAGTTACTCATCCGCATCTACGGATACCCCCTTGTTTACACGAATTCATACAGGATTCTATTCTATCACAAATTAACATAGCGAAAATGTAAATAAAATCCCAATTTCGACTCTTTTCGCAATATAATCAACTTCTTCTTACGAATATCTACCTCTATTAAACAAGAAGAAACGGCTTCGCCGTCCTCTAAAGAGGAAGGTATCCCGTTTCTCGCAGAAATATAAGACTGATTCATAACATAGGCTCTTTCGAATCTTTAAAACATCTTGTAACCGCCAAAGCGCAGCTTTTGAATGGTCCATCCACTAAGTATAGCACCTGCAAGACCAGCGACACCTGTAAGATAATCAACAAAGTGGAAACTGGAGAGATGCTCCCAGAGCGACATCGCGTTTCTATCCCAAATAGAATAGATTACGACGGGTAGAATAATAAGTACGAATAGATAAGCGGGGAACCAGGTTGTCTTCATTAACATGTTAAGAATAAAGCCGATACCAAACATCATCACAAAGAATAAAACGGCTAGGATAAACACTGGAATAAATCCCATCTTACCGTCTCCACCCCTTTCTATAAAGAAGCGCACATCTTTTACAAGCTAGTAGTAAGTTTACTAGAAAAAATGTCACGAAGCAATGAACTTTATTCAAATTCACGCACTAATTCGCACACTTACAGGATGCCTCCGTTTGCTCTTGGCGGCTTGATTGCGATACAATGCAAGTAGATTAATCAGATCATACATAGCCTATGAAGCAGATGCTTCGTAAGACTAAGTTTATGCTTCAATTGCGAGTTTTACGCGATGTTATTTTGGGCGAGGCTTATGCTTCGTAAAACTTTTAAGGAGTGAGATCATGATCGAAGCCGCTTTGACACTGGAAGGCTGGTATGCACTGCATGACTTCCGCTCTCTGAACTGGACCGCTTGGACGGCAGCAGATGATGAAGAACGTGCCGTTGCCCTGGAAGAACTACATGCTTTTATGCAGGAATGGAGCCCTGTTGAGGAAGCTAAAGAAGGCAGCACCGCAGTATACTCCATAGTGGGCCAAAAGGCCGATTTTGTAATGATGTTTTTGCGCGAAAGCCTAGAAGCTTTGAACCAACTTGAGACCGCCTTTAACAAAATCGCTTTTGCTCAATATACAACCAAAGCTTATTCATATGTAAGTATTGTTGAATTAAGCAACTACGCTGCTGGTGGCAGTGGCAGCGACGGCAGCGATCCAATGCAGAATCCGCATGTTGCCGCACGACTAAAGCCTATTTTACCGCAAGCGAAACACATCTGTTTCTATCCTATGAACAAAAAACGCGAGCTTGCCGATAACTGGTACATGCTTGATATGGACAAACGCCGGGAACTCATGGCTTCACACGGGTTAATTGGACGTTCATATGCAGGCAAAGTGAAGCAAATTATCACCGGCTCCGTCGGTTTTGATGACTGGGAATGGGGCGTGACTCTGTTCGCTGAAGATGCACTGCAATTCAAAAAGCTGGTATACGAAATGCGTTTTGACGAAGTAAGTGCTCGTTACGGCGAATTCGGACCTTTTTATGTCGGCAATCTGCTGACTGAAGAATCTTTTGAAGAAATGCTCAAGCTGTAATAACAAAAAAGGGTGTGTCTCCAGTTCGTATGGAGACACACCCTTTTTATTGCCATATTATTAGATTAAGACACCGAAGTTCCTGAATCCTCATCTTCGTTATCCTCATCATCTTCACGTAAACTTTCCAGATATTCAGCCGTGGCCCGATCCCGAGCGCGCCCTTTATCCTTCAGGCGTTCGATACCAGGGAGAATGAGCAGATCAATTTCCTTCTGAACGATATAAGCCAGATCATACTGGTTCTGATCCTCCAGATAAGATCCAACCTCTATCAGTCCGTTATAACGGTCCAATTCTTCCCGAGTCAGCAGTCCGCGTACCTGTACGCTGCAATGGCGCATCTTATAAGAATCTTCCTTTTTTCAGAACCAGCGGAATTCCGCCGATAATGAACAAGTAGCGCATATCTACAACTTTTTTCAACTGAGCTGCAGTCCAGCCCTTGTAAGTTTTGCTGCCTACTACAGCGATTCCTTGGCCTTTGCCTAGGGAAGCTACGGTTCCTTTATTGCTGAATGCGAATTTCTTCGGCTGTTGATTGCGGATTGCTGCCACCAAATTATGCGCACAACATTCACCCTGCTGCATAGCAATTTGAGCGGTTGGCGGGTAAGGGCGTCCTTCCGGATTAATCATAAGGGAGCCATCACCAATAATGAAGATATTCTCTTGGCCCGGTGCACGTAGATATTCATCTACCTTCACGCGCCCACGCATAGCTTCAAATCCGGCAGCCTCAATAAGACGATTGCCACGGATTCCGCCTGTCCAAATAATTGTGGAGGCTTTGATTTCTTCGCCTGATGCCAGAATCACCCCGTTTGGCAGACACTCCTTGATCGCAACCCCCATCTTGAAGGTAACTCCCTTTTTGGTGAGCAAGTCCATCGCATACTCAACAAGCTCAGGAGCAAAACCAGGCAGTGCTGTCGGAGCAGCCTCTACGTTATATATATTAACCATACTTGGATCAACGTCATATTCTTTACACAGTCCAGGGATACGGTCAGCTAATTCAGCTACAAATTCGATACCGCTAAAGCCGGCACCACCGACAACAAAATTAATATGCTCCTGAGCATTGTTCTCGTTCTTGTACTTAGCGAATTGATATTCAATATGCTCGCGAATTAAACGAACGGAATTGATGCTCCGGATTGTCAGTGCGTATTTATCAAGTCCAGGAATACCAAATGTTTCAGGCTCTCCACCTAAAGCAATGACAAGATAATCGTACGATAGGGTACCATCCTCCAAAATAATCTTTTTCTGCTGAGTACGAATTTCCTGAACAGATGACTTCACGAGGTCGATCTTGAATTCATCGATTAGTTTCGAAATGGACACCCGAGTGTGTTCAATACTGTCCGTACCCGCGGCAGGCATATGTAGATGGGTAGTAAAATAGTGGTACTCGTGACGGTTTACAAGCGTGACATCCGCTTCATTATAATTCAAAGCCTTCTGCAAGCGCTGTGCGGTCAAAATACCCCCATAGCCCGCGCCTAAGATAACGATTTTGGGAATACTACTCATGTTCCGGCTCCTTCCAAGAGGTAAATCTGTCTTTGTATTTTTTATTGAAACAATGTACGGTCCTTTTTGTGAATTTATACACTTATATTTAGAAGAAATTCCAATCAAACTTGAAGCATTTCTAAATTGACCATATCCATTGTAAACCTTAGTGTAGCATTAATCAAACATTAAAATACTAAAAAACGTCACACTTTTATTGACTTCTAAAGTCTTTCTTTGCAGGTATGTGTCACAATGATTATAATAAGTAGGTACACAAGTATGGCAAAATGAATATATCAACTCGGAGGTGTAATATCCCGTGACCCAAGAGCAATCCAGCGTTCCTATGAGCGACCTTTTAATCATAGGTGGCGGGCCAGCTGGCATGTTTGCCGCATTTTACGGCGGAATGCGTCAGGCATCAGTAACCCTTATTGAAAGTATGCCCCAATTGGGGGGACAACTTGCTGCCCTTTATCCAGAAAAATACATTTATGATGTGGCAGGTTTTCCAAAAGTAACAGCACAAGAATTGGTCGACAACCTGTCACGGCAAATGGATATGTTCCAATCCAATATCCGGCTGGAGGAGAAAGTGATTTCTGTTCAAAAACGGGACGAACGTCATTTTGTGGTTACAACCGATGTAGCCGAATACCACAGTAAGGCGATCATCATTACAGCTGGTGTAGGTGCATTTGAACCTCGTCGTTTGGAATTACCCAACGCTGGACGTTTTGAAAAAGCAAACCTCCATTATTTTGTAAATGATCTAAATGCCTTTAAAGATAAAAAAGTTCTGATCAGCGGTGGCGGTGACTCTGCAGTTGACTGGGCACTCATGCTGGAACCCATCGCTGAACAGGTAACCCTGATTCACCGCCGGGATAAATTCCGTGCGCATGAACATAGCGTTGAGAACCTGATGGCTTCCAAGGTTAACGTAGTTACCCCTACTGAAATTACAGAGCTGCATGGTGAAGAGTTCATTACTAAGGTTACATTGTCAAATATCAAGACCAAAGAAACTCAAGAAATTGAAGTGGACAGCGTTATTGTTAACTTCGGATTCATCTCTTCCCTAGGTCCTATTGCCGAATGGGGTATTGAGATTGAGGGGAACTCCATTGTTGTTGACTCGCGTATGGAAACAAGTATTCCAGGCATATTTGCTGCCGGCGATATCACAACTTATCCTGGTAAGCTGAAGCTGATTGCTGTAGGATTTGGCGAAGCTCCAACGGCTGTGAATAATGCTAAGGTGTACATTGATCCAGAAGCCAAGCTTTCACCGGGTCACAGCAGTAATATGAAACTCTAAATCTATTAACACAATAAAAAAGGGTATTCTTACAGGCCTGTTGATAACAGCCTGTGAGGATACCCTTTTATGTTTGTTTGTGCCTCGCGGTTTTATATATGTAGCCTGCTACAAAGTTATCCTTTGCGCTTTTTAATGAAGAACCGCATGTACTGGAGAGTGTAAGTTTCGTTTGCGAATTTCAACGAGTAGAAGAGCGATGAAATCATGCTCTAGTTGCAGCTCTATTGCTCTATGGTAAGAGTCAAGCAGCATCTCATCCGACAATTCAACCATAAACTTCATCTACCTTTCCTTTATTTGGATCTGAATCTATCATATCAAACTATCATTTTTCGAACAAGCGTTCGCGTTATCCACAAGTACATGTGGAAATCCTGTGTATAAAATGTGTGTAAGCGTTATAAAGGTACTAGCTACACAGTGGACTATGGGGATAATAGTTATACACAGGATTGAACCACTTGTATACAGCTAAAAATATATTTTTATTGTAAATAAATTACAATGTTATTTACCCCAAAAGAACGCAACTAAACGCAATTTTATCTTACTACTCTATTATCGTCAATTCTTAAAATAATTGTTAATTTATTGAGGTCTTGTATTAACCTCCAGAATCCATATTTTCCCCGAATAATCTACAGCATAATCAAAGCCCAGCTCACCTATTCCCGGAAAATGCCGTTCCATAATTCCGATACATACATGGGTTAGTCTCCGCATTTCTGCTTTCTTCGCTGAAGCTTTAATCCGCGGCAACGATCTACGAAGTCCTTCACGACATGATAGCATCGTTCCCCCTTTACAAAGATTGGTCACGAACAGACCTGGCCGAGCCAATCTACCTACCATGGAGCGAAATTCCCAAACATCACCATTTTTAACTACTTTGACCCGATAATCAATAGGCCGCCCGCCGATTCTCGCCAGGGAAATCCCTTGTTGAATCAAATATCTGCGTCTTGCTTTCACAGTATTAAGCGCACGTCTCATGGATCCAAAATCCTTGTAAATTCGAGTTCTGTCCATATAGGTGAATCCATAACCGCGACTATCCCGAAAAACTTTGATTACACCGTAACCTCCGCCACCCACAATAGGTTTAATGACAACATTTCCATATTTACGAAGCATTGCCAGGAGCGTTTCTGCCCTGTACCCCCTCGTCATTGGGATATAGGGTGCAACCCGAGCATCGGTCAGCAACGCCTCTGTCTTCAGCCACTTACTGGCCAATTGTCTTCCTGCCATCGTCCTTTCCCTCCCTTCACAATCCAGCCTACCCTATACATTACTCAGAGAAGGTCTCGCCCTCTTGTATGATTGTCCGTGTAAGATGCCGCTCTTAGCAAAAAGGGCTTAGTGTTTAGCACAGCATCAGTCGACAGCGACAGGGTACAACCGCGGATTTTGTAGATTCAGTTCTCAAGAAATTCGACATCATTATCTTAATGGATGAGTTCACTATAACTAGAATAATCTTCAAAATCGTTGTATTATTAATAGCGGTTACATTTTCAATTTCTACTATTATAGTGAGTACTAACAGAATCACTAAAAAGCACAGCGCGGGGAGGGCTCAGAATGGCACAGTTTTTTGAGGTTTTATATTGGGTGGCTATGCTTGGGATGTCCATTGTATTGGCTGGAACGACTATACTGATCTGCGCCATCGGCTTTAAATTTATTAAAGACAAACGCAGAGCACTGGGTACGGGCTGTATCGCCTTCTCCCTTGGAGCTGCAGCGCTCATCGTATTTATGATTAATTACAAGTTTATTATTCCAGCCTAATGTACGCAGGGACTGCCTATAAGCAGCTTATTTCTATGAACAGACGGTCCGACCATCGCAAAAAAACAACAGAGCAGCGATTCTCCAGTTATGTGGAGAATCGCTGCTCTGTGTTTTTAAACAATAGCTATCTGCTTCAACAGCGTCTTTAACCCATGAGCATTTCGGACCCATATGACGTTATTTGCAGATTTTCAACCTTTTAGGCGTGGTTTCGGACTCCAGTGACACTATTGCTTAAAAAGAGCTTCATATTTACTGATTTCATAGCAATAGCGGCAATGCGGTCCGTTGGCACCACAAATATGGGGAAATGCGGCGTTTAGGGTCATCTGTGTCCGATACAAGGTTCGCGATACATGGTTTGCTTCCTATGTAAAAGAATAAAGAGCTACCCCAGCGCCCATTAAATGACTTCTGAGAAACTCCCCTATTACTCATAAATCCAGCGACAGGCGTATCATATCTATGACTTGAATCCCATTTTCAAAGATTTCTTCACTGTAATGCCTAATAAAAAAATTTCTATCAATGCCGGTGATTCTGAATCCACATTTCTGATAAAGTGCCAATTGTCCAACGCTCGAATTTCCTGTGCCAATTTCAATGGTTTTTGCCCCAAGCTGCTTGGCATTCTGAATCGCATGGTTCAGCAGCTGTTTTCCTATACCTTGCCCGTGTTTATTTTCGTCGACGGCGATATTTACGATCTCTACAGTCTCCGGTCTTGTCTGCAGCACAACGTAGACTCCGATGATGCTGTTATCCACCTCAGCCACACAACATAACCCTCTTTGTAAATATCCGTTAACCAAGCTCTCCGAAGGATCTGCTAATAGAAGTAATTCTAATGGAGGCTGTTCACCAGCTTTTAATTTTCTGATTTCCATTTCCATTTCCGAACTCCTTGTGATGATTTTTGTCATTGAGAATAAAAAAAACTCCAAGCCTGTGTTGTTAGAATCCAACACGGGGCTTGGAGCCGTGATTGCTGTGATTAGCAAGGCTCTTCGTTAGGTTTCCCTGCATCCGTAGCTGTCCGGAAGCTTGAACCGCAGCCGCAAGTTGCAGTAGCGTTAGGGTTGTTGATGGTGAAACCACCCGTCATGCCGGATTCTTCAAAGTCGATTTCGAGACCGTCCAGGTAACGAAGGTTCTCCTTCTCCACAACCACTTTCATGTCTTGAATATCCATATATACGTCCTGATCGGTTTCATTATCATCAAAGCCCATAGCGTACGAGAATCCACTGCAACCGCCGGGCGTTACTCCAATACGGAGGAACATGTTCGGTACTTCTTGTTCAGCAAGCATCGCCTTTAATTGTTCTGCTGCCTTTTCACTAATATTAATCATGATCTCATCCTCCTACAAATTCGTCTCCCTTCATAAGCGGAAACTTATGTTTAAGGGACCTTCCGGCCAAAAGTTATTTCATAAAAATATAAGATAGTATAAGTGTTGCACCTATTCTTTATGTCTTATATTTCTCGCTTAAACGCTTATCAACTTTATAAGGATGCCAATGACGTTTATGCTTGATAAATTCAGTATAACCGACTATTCCGTTACCCTCAAGTCACAACTGCCTTAGGCATGACCCTTCACAGCAAAAAACACCATCAATATCAAGCTGTTGATACCCTTAGGAGAGTAGGTTTATAATAGGGAAGGCACTCTAAGTAAAAATTCGGAAATTTGTCACGGAGGCAAGCTCGCCTCTTTCTTTTTTAGAATGAACAGCTACCACTTGGGTACGTCTGGAATTTATCTTCGAGCAATCTGCTCGTAAACTTTCAGGAGGAAATCATAATATGTCTACTCTTTTTACCCCCCACACGGATGCCCGAATGGCGAACATTATTGATAAGGTTCGCAGCGGCGAAAGATTGAATTTGGAAGATGGCGTTTATTTATATCAAAGCAACGATTTACTTACCATTGGCCAGCTAGCGAATGAAGTCAATATCGCCAAGAATCACAATCGGGTATATTTTATCGAAAACATGAGTCTATATTTCACCAATGTTTGCGAATCGCACTGTGCATTCTGCAATTTCCGCAAAGATGATGGAGAAGAGGGAGCCTATACCCTTTCCGGTCAGGAAATGGTGCAATATGTCGAACAGCATATCCACCCAGGCGTACGTGAATTCCATATTGTTGGTGGCCATAACGACAAGGTTCCCTTCCAATATTATGTGGATTCTTTAAAAGCTTTGAACGAACGTTTCCCTGAGGTTACCTTAAAAGCCTACACTGCCGCTGAAATTGATTTTTTCACCCGTATTAGCGGTTTGAGTATTCGTGAGGTACTGGAACAATTGCGTGCTGCTGGACTGAAAACACTCACCGGTGGTGGTGCAGAAATATTATCCGACCAATATCGTAAAAAAATGCGTGTAGATAAAGCTAATGTGGAAGAATATCTGGAAGTCCATCGGACAGCACATCAGCTTGGGATGAAGACCCATACCACTATGCTGTACGGCTCCATTGAATCTCACGAAGACCGTATCCGCCATATGATGCAAATCCGTGATTTGCAGGACGAAACCAATGGCTTTATGGTATTCATTCCATTGTCCATGCAGCCTAAGAATAAAAACGCTGGCATCATGCGTCGCAACTCTGCTTATGAGGATCTGAAGACCATTGCGATCAGCAGATTGATGTTGGACAATTTCGATCACATCAAAGCGTACTTCATTAACATTGGCCCTCAGCTTACTCAAGTCGCGCTGAACTTCGGTGCATCAGATGTGCATGGCACAATTCTAAAAGAACGTATCAGCCACGCGGCTGGCGCCTTAACACCGGAAGGTCTGACTCGCGACGAATTGATCTGGCTAGTGAAAGGTGCTGGACGAATTCCTGTCGAACGTGACACTTTCTATAATGAAGTTAAGGTATACGAATAAGAAGACTACCTGAGATTTGTTATCCCATATTGGAAAGGAAGTTCGGTCAGCATGAGAACAATACTCGTTCTTGGCGGTGGCTACGGCGGCCTAGCCTTAATTCAAGAATTACTCAATAATCATCTTCCTCATGATGTTGAAATTATCTTAATTGACCGAATGCCTTATCAAGGAATCAAAACGGAATATTATGCGCTCGCCGCAGGTACCGTAACTGATTATCACCTGCGCATTCATTTTCCGGTTCACCCCCGGCTTACTGTCCGGTACGGTGAAGTGAGTTCCATTGATTTGGAGAGCAAAATAGTCAGTATGGAGTCCGGTGAGATTGTATCTTATGATCTCCTAGCCATTGCTCTTGGCTGTACCGACAATTACCACAACATCCCTGGTGCTGATCAATATACCTGCAGCATCCAGACCTTTGCTGGTACTCGGGAAACCTACCGCCGTTTAAATGATGTGAAGCCTTACGGAACGATAAACATTGTAGGTGGAGGATTGAGCGGTGTTGAATTAGCCGCAGAGCTTCGGGAAAGCCGTCCAGACCTTAACATCGCTATTCTGGATCGCGGTGAACGTGTTTTGTCTGCCTTTCCGGCAAAGCTGTCACAGTACGTAGAGGAATGGTTTCATCACCATCAGGTGCAAACGCTGGGACGAATCTCTGTATCTCATGTAGAGAAGGATTCGATTTTTAACGGTACCGAGGAAATCCTTTCAGATGTGACAGTATGGACCGCAGGGATTCAACCTGTAAAAGTAGTTCAAGATTTGAATGTGTCGAAGGACCGCGGTGGACGGATTATGCTGGATGAGTATTATCGTATACCGGATTATCCGGAGGTATATGTGATTGGTGACTGTGCCAGTCTGCCATTCGCACCAAGCGCACAAGCCGCTGGAGCACAGGGTGAGCAGGTAGCTCAGGTTATCCAAGCGACCTGGCGCGGTGAGACTCCTAAGCTTCATCCTATTCGCCTGAAGGGTACTTTAGGGTCACTAGGAAAAAAAGCAGGATTCGGACTTATGGGACAACGCTCCGTCAAAGGACGGGTTCCCCGCATCCTCAAGAGCGGAGTGCTCTGGATGTCGAAACGCACTTTAGGATAAGCCTATGATTGGTTCATAAGTATTAAAGGAAGCTACTCTCAGATAAACACGAGAGTAGCTTCCTTACGTTATTGGTGCGTATACCCTTCGGACTCAGATGACCTTATTTGCAAATTTTCAGCCTTTGAAGGAGAGTTTCGGACTCCAGTGAAGTTATTGCTTATAATGAGGTTCATTTATGCTGTTTTTCAGGTGAATAGTGACTATGGGGTCCGATAGCAATCCAAATGTAGGAAAACACTCAATATAAGGTCGCCTGAGTCCGGTGGCACCTTCACGGTAGCCCCTGCACTCTCCAATATGTTGCCTAATCGATCAAATTGGTGGATTTTGTTCAAGTAAGGTTCCAAAAAGAGGGAGCACTCCATAATTTAGATTATGGAGTGCTCCCTCTTTTTTTCTCGAGAAATTTAGTCAAGATCTATATTAAACCAAGCCTCAAGCTCTTTGATCTTGGCCTCAATTTTCTCTTCTAGCTCTGCAACAGTTTCTGCTGCAATAATGTCACCTTCAACCATGGCGAAAGGCATTAAATAACACTCTCCACAATTGTTCAGACATCCGTATTCAATGACATCATAATCTGGATTTTCCTCCAGCTTATGCATTAGCTTGTCTGTTCCATGACCCATGTTGCTGGAACAAAATTCAATAATTGGTCTCATGATGATCTCCCTATTCCGCCTAACCATTTTATTTTTTAACTTTTTGTACTATAATGAACTTACGAAAGGAGTGATTGAGAAATGAGTGAGAATGCACAAAGCACCGAAATGTATGATGAAGTACTAGAAGTGCTGGATAAGCTTCGTCCGTTCCTGCAGCGCGATGGCGGTGACGTAGAACTGGTCGATGTGGAAGACGGCATCGTTAAGTTGAAACTTATGGGTGCCTGCGGCAGCTGCCCAAGCTCCACGATCACCTTGAAAGCCGGGATTGAACGCGCCCTCCTTGAAGAAGTAGAAGGCGTTGAAGAAGTAGTTCAAGTATTCTAAATCCCGTTCAATAACCCTCCCGATTCTCCTGTAAAGGAGATCGGGATTTTCTTATTATAGAGGATTTAACATTCTCTCACAACCTTAGAACATAAAACCCGCAAGCCAACTTGGCTGCGGGTTCTTGTTATGACTATAGACGAATTTAGCTTCATTCCTTAAAACGCTGGAATGATCGCACCTTCGTACTTTTCTTCAATGAAAGCTTTAGCTTCTGGAGAATTCAGGGCAGCAACCAGCTTTTTGATGGCTTCGGAATCTTTATTGTCTTGACGGGTTACCAAAATGTTAGCATAAGGGGAATCTACACCCTCGATGAACAATGCATCTTTAGTTGGCACAAGACCAGCGTCTAGTGCAAAGTTCGTGTTGATCAAAGCAAGGTCTACCTCATCCAGTTGACGTGGGAGCATAGCTGCTTCCAACTCAATGATGTCGAGATTTTTCTTGTTTTCAGTGATATCTGCTTTTGTTGCAGCAATGTTTGTATCATCTTTCAAGGTAATCAGACCATTTTTTGCAAGTAGGATTAGTGCACGGCCACCGTTAGTAGCATCGTTCGGAATGGCAACTTTTGCACCATCAGCCAACTCATCGATCGATTTGATTTTTTTGGAATAAGCTCCAAAAGGTTCAACGTGAACGGATGCAACAGAAACCAGGTCGGTTTTATTATTTTTGTTTTGGTCATCCAGATACGGTTGGTGTTGGAAAAAGTTAGCGTCTAACTCCTTCTCATCAAGCTGCACGTTAGGTTGAATATAGTCAGTGAATTCTTTGATTTCAAGTGTAATTCCATCTTTTTCAAGCAATGGAGCAATAGCCTTCAAAATTTCAGCATGAGGAACAGGTGAGGCACCAATCACCAATTTCACTGGATCTTTAGTAGGTTCACTTGTTGCTTCTGCGTTTGGTGCTGTTGTAGCAGCCGAGCTCCCAGCATTATTAGATGCATTGTTGTTACCGCAAGCCGCAAGCACCGCAACCAGTGTCAGGCTAAAAAATGTAAGTAGTACTTTTTTCATTGTAAATCCCCCTCTAATCTATATTTTGTATTGAATAAGGATATATATGGATGTACCTTATTTCCGTGTGTAATGTTTTACGAGTCGGTCACCGGCCATTTGTAGCAATTGCACCAGTACGACAATAAATATTATAGAAACAATCATAATCTCCGTCTCATAGCGGTGGTAGCCGTAACGAATCGCCAAGTCACCTAATCCGCCGCCCCCAACCATACCAGCCATTGCTGTATAGGAGACCAGTGTAACCAGTGTGATCGTAACTCCAGCTAGCAGACCTGGACGAGCTTCTGGCAAAAGAACACGCATAACGATTTGGTTCGTCGATGCTCCCATACCTTGTGCGGCTTCGATGACTCCGCGGTCTACCTCTCTTAACGACGTCTCTACCAAACGGGCAAAAAACGGAGCTGCACCAATCACCAGAGGTGGAATCGTACCGAGTACACCAATGGAGGTTCCAACAACGGCTTTGCTGAAAGGAATTAGAGCCACCATCAAAATGATAAAGGGTACGGAACGTAGGATATTTACAAGTAATGATAAGACCGAGTAAGTTACTCTGATTACTATACTATTCGATTTCCCCCATAAATACAATAGAATTCCGAGTGGTAAACCAAGAATAATTGTGAACAATCCGGAAAAAAATATCATTTTTATAGTAGCAACCGTAGCATCCATCATTTCTTGCCAATTTAGATCTGCAAAATTCATTACGAAATCACCTCCACATCAAGGCCTTGAGCAATTAGTCTGGAGATCGTTACAGCAATTGCCTCAGCTGGCCCTTCAAACCGCACAATCATCTGTCCATAAGGCACATCTTTAATCGTTGAGATGGTACCATGTAAGATTGCAAAGCTCACACCCGTATCACGCACGACATCGGATAGTGCCGAGCCGTAAGTTTTTTCTCCGAAAAAAGTAATTTTGACAGCTTGAGAGTTATCCCCGGCAGCAGCATCAAGCGCCACTCGAAGAGGCCCTTCATTCTGTGTCTCACTGCGGATGAAATCGCGTGTAACCTCATGCTGCGGCTTGAGAAATACCTCTGTAACTTTGCCTTGTTCAACAATCCCACCACCATGTATGACCGCGACACGGTCGCAGATACTCTGGATTACATGCATTTCATGCGTGATCAGCACAATGGTCAAATGGAATCTTTTATTAATATCAAGCAGCAGCTTAAGAATGGAATCCGTTGTCTGGGGATCAAGCGCAGAAGTGGCCTCGTCACACAGCAGTACATCAGGGTCACTGGCTAGTGCCCGGGCGATGCCGACCCGCTGCTTTTGTCCTCCAGATAACTGAGAAGGATACTTATCTGTATGTTCTTCAAGCCCAACTAGAGCGAGCAGATCTTTCACTTTTGTATCAATAGCTGTTCTAGATGTACCTGCAAGTCGCAGTGGAAAGGCAATATTATCATACACAGTCGCCGAAGAAAGCAAATTGAAATGTTGAAAAATCATCCCAATCTTGCGCCGCTGTTCCTGTAATTGACCTTGGTTAAGGCTAGTGAGTTCAACACCGTCTACCCAGACCTCACCTTCTGTCGGACGTTCCAACAGATTAATGCAACGGATCAATGTACTTTTCCCCGCTCCAGAGTGGCCGATGACTCCGAATATTTCACCTTTCTCGATGGACAGATTCAATCCAGAAAGCGCTGTTGCCGCATTACTCCCTTTTCCATAAACCTTTGTTATCCCTTTTAGATTAATCAACTCTCGTCGCCCCCCCTTTATATTTCACTTATTCTATACAAAAAAACCTCCAACGATCGATGCAGATCGCAAGAGGCTCTGTGGGTTTATTAAGACAATGCCTTCTCATCTGCCAACGACCGCAACCTGCGCCATTGTAGGAATTAGCACCATGACATTTGTACAACGCTTCCCGCGCTGGATACAAATCGGTTGCCGGGCTTCATCGGGCCTATCCCTCCGCCGCTCTCGATAAGATAAAGTTATGAAATTATATTTTTTCTGAAATCGTACATACTTTAATGCAAGCATAAGTATAGTGAGTTTATCGATTTTTGTCAAAAGGAAATATATTGAACGATTACGATTTTATGCTCTTTGCCCTGCTTATTTCCTTACGCAGCTGTTCATTGCTGTAGCTGAATGCCGCGATTAATGTCTTACAGTTCATTTCGAGCGATTGTTTTAAATCCTCAAGATGGCTATCCAGATCCTCGAGCTGAATTTTATCATGCAGACCTTGATGCCGCTGCCACAGATCATCCTGCATTTCAGAATTCATATAATGAATTTCAGCATTTCTGCGCTTGCGTAAATTCTCCAATGGATCGCGGTAGGAGTTCTTGATCTGTTCCAGTTGATCCGCTAATGCAGGATGCACATTCAATAATTGAAGCTGACGCAGCACTGTAAAGTAAGAAAAGTGCGTTTTTAATTTGGATGTTTTGAGATCATAAAAATGATTCAGTACCGTCCCAAGCTTGTCCAGAAGAGAGAAAACCCGGATAAAGCCATCTTTATAAAAATAAACATAACGTGCATAATCGCCCTGTTCCACCGGTGTCATATCATCCATATAACCCGCGATCACTAATTTCCGGTAAAAAGCGGCCGCGAACCAACTTTGCTCCAGTTCATCCAGAGAGGAAATCAGTCCACGTGTCCAAATCTCCAGCTTGCGGTATTCATGGTCATTATCCTCATGGGCACTCATTTCCTTGCGCAGCAATGCTGCAAAAGTGGCCATATTCTCCATCGCATCAGCCAACACACCACTGTTCTTTCGAGGCGGCTCTCCAAGTAATACCCGCAGCATATCCCAGTCCTCCTAAAGTTTTGTTCAGCGTCTGCTTCCATGGACTGCTTCGTACAAAACTCGCGACGTAAGCATCGGCCAATCAGCTCCACGATATACCGATTTCCACTTTATTATTCCGCGGGTGAAGCGCCTCTATCCACGGAGGGAATGTTCTACCAAGGCGGTGGAATCATTGGGTTCGTTACATTTTTTCCAGACACGACACTACCCGCACGATTTAGCTGCCAGACTCTTACACTCATATAACATAAGACACCAAACAAACTGGCAATCAGCAAAATATGAGCCAAAGCGGCAAATATGTACAATCTTTCATTATCTAGGGTGTAAACCACAGCCGCCCCACTAAACACCTGCATCAAGCATAACAGCACTGCAGCTACACCTAGCGCTCTAAGCTCTGGATAATCCTTATGTTTCCAAAATGCTAAATGCCCAAGCAGCGCAGTAAGCATGAATAAGAGCAAAGCCGCAATCCGATGCGTAAAAACAACACCTACACCTCCAGAAAGCTCCGGAACCCATTCTCCATTACAAAGCGGCCATCCCGAACACCCGCCCTGTGAATCCGTATGACTTACAAAGGCTCCAATATACACGACAATATAAGAATAGATGGCAGTAAAACAAGTTAAATTGCGAAAAGCCTTACTTACGGGCTTCTTTTGAGCTTCCAACGTATGATCATATTCGCGCGATTCATGCCATCTCTTGGTTCCAAGAGCCAACATCATAGCGCTCGAAAAGGCGATCAAAGAAAAACCCATATGCAGCGCCATTACAGCAGCAGATTGAGATTTAATTACTGCAAGCGCTCCCATACCACCTTGAACGATGACGAATAATAAAGTCATAAATGCATAGCCCAGCAAATCGCGCCGAGTACGGGCATAACGCCAAAAAGCAAACATCGAGGCAAGTGAGAATAACCCTGCCAAACCGCTAAACAAGCGATGGGTGTATTCAATCATCGAGCCTATAGTATAAGCCGGAATTAATTTCCCATGACAGAGCGGCCATTCATTTCCGCATTCCAAGCCCGATCCAGTCTTCGTCACTACCGCTCCTCCGAGTACAGCGAGGAACATGATAAGGCAAGTAAGATAACTAAGCCATTTCAACTGATTTGTCGTCAAAAATATCACCCGCAGTTTTTAGTAATGAAGAAGCAGCCAGACTTATATTTCAAAAAACCACCGCTTTTGCACAAACAGGCGAAAGCGGTGGTTCCTTAGGAATTACTTTTGAAGGCTTTGATGCACTTGGACCGCTTTATCAAGGAAATTTTCAATCTCTTCACGGGATTTGCGCAATTTATTAACGAATCTAACCAATTCCCGTCCATCCGAATATGCGACGAAGCTTGGAATACCCATAATATTTTGTTCTTGGCTAACATCGCCCACGGCATCAACATCTACCTCAACCAGTGTAAGGCGGTCTGCATAAGCCTGCTCTACCTCTGGGATAAAAGGATCGATAAATTTGCAATCCGAGCACCAGTCAGCCTTGAAGATGGCCACTGTTAATCGAGGTGATTGAATGGCTACCTGAAATTCAGCAGGAGAACTAATTTTGTCCATGATTTACTCAGTCCCTTCTTCAATATCTGTCTATTTTCTACTCTTTAAGTGAAGCAAAATGCAGGGTAGAAGTCAAACCTATTCTCTCATACGAACACGTGCAGGCTGTAACTTCATCAGCGGATTCAATAATTTTTGCAGCGCCCGCGGATAACTGGAGATTTCCTGTTTAGTCAGCACGCCCAGCACAATAAGCAGTACTAGATAAATAACAACAACTGCTGCTCCTACAACAAGACAAGTGATCAGAAACGCCAAACGTGCCGGCATCAGATCTGTTAACAGAATCCCAGCCTCATTCAAGCCATAACCAATCCCGCCGGACACAAGTACCGCAATCGCGAAACCGCCCCAACGTTTGCCCATAATTTCAAAAGGCACGATCGATTTCAGCATGCGTAAGTTAAGCAAAGTAATGACCACGAAACAAAGTGCTGTTGCACCGATGATTCCGTAGATGCCAAATACCTTACTAAGTAATAAGCTTGCCACTAATTTTACAATAATACCCGCTAACACATAATACATGGAAATTCGCGATTTGCCCATACCTAACAAAATAGAGTTCGTTGTCATCATCGTAATCTGAAAGATCGTTCCTAAAGTAAGCATGGCTACGATACCACTGCCATCTAAACTGGCGAACAATAATCCATTTACAGAATAAGCAGCTGCTACAAGCGCCAATACAATCGGCATCCCTGTCAAAATAGAAATCCGCAGAGCAAGCGTTATCTGCTTTTTCAAATGCCCCTCATCACGGCGGGCATAGGCAGCCGAAATGATCGGAATCAATGAAGTTCCAAGTGCGATAGCTAGAACAGGTGGAATGCCCGCTACACTCTGAGCACGATTGGATAAAATACCTAGCGCTGAAGTGGCACTATCCCTACCTATCTGATCAATCAATAATCGTACCGTAAGAGAAGTGTCAATTACATTCACAACCGGAATCGTAAGGGAAGACAGCACAATGGGAATAGACAGTGTAAAAATATCCTTGTAGATACCCCAAATCGGTAATTTTTGAGCAGTATCATAATTCAATCCTAATTGCTTGTCCTCACGGCGAAGTTTGACTGCAAAATAAATCATTACGCCAAACGCCGCGATACTACCGATCACGCTACCAAAGGATGCTCCCGCAGCAATTGTAGTGTTGCTATAACCTTGATGTAATAAAATATAAGCCAGCAAAATAGCGGTCAGTACGCGAGCGAATTGCTCCACGATCTGAGAAATCCCACCTGCCATCATATTGTTGCGGCCTTGAAAATATCCACGCATCATCGCTATTGCCGGAAAAAGCAGCAGCGCAGGCGCAATAGCTTTTATCGCCATCGCCGATTCAGGGACATCAGCAATATGAGTTGCATAAAATGGAGCCCCTATGTACAGCAAGACAGTCATAAACACCCCTGCAGCCACTGAAAACAGCAGTGCAGCATGATACACTTGTCTCGCCTCTTCAGGACGATTCAAGGCGTATCGTTCAGAGACCATTTTGCTGAGTGTACTTGGAATCCCAGCGGTGGCTACGGTTAGAAGCATTAAATAGATATTGTTAGAAACTCCGAACGATGCTCTCCCCACACCGTCAAAGATATGGTCCAGCGGCACCCGCTGGACAAGCCCGAGTACCCTTGCCACCAAAGCTGCAGCAGCAAGGATAAGCGTGCCTTTAACAAAAGACTCTTTCTTGGACAAACTCTTTCCCCTTCTTCACTGTTAAATTAAAACCGGGCGACCCATATAAAAAAGAGGACGACCATAATTACCTGCAACACGATTTTGACCAAGGTGCTGCTAAATAAGCCGAGTATGGAGCCAACACTTACCTTAGCAGCTTTAGAAGGTGAAGATCCCACGATCAATTCTCCAATAAAAGCCCCTAGAAATGGCCCAATGATAAGACCAAAAGCCGGGATAACAAAAGGTCCCAAGATCAGCCCGATCGTGCTCCCGATAATCGATGAACGTGAGCCGCCAAATTTTTTGACACCCCACGCTCCTACAACATAATCAGCAACAAAAAGAACTACAACAATCAGTGTTTGAATAATCCAGAACCAAACCCCAAAGGGCTCAAAAGAAAAGAACCAGCCGTATACAAAAAAGGCAAGATAGATCGCTAACGCACCCGGCAGTATGGGATACACAGCCCCTGCCAATCCTACAGCAAACAAAACAATGATAAGAATCCAACCCAGGATCGTCAATTCCTTAACCTCCTACTAGCATAATGCTCCATGGATTCACTTCGCAGTACTGCTTTTATTATTTGCTGCCTACAGAGGCTGCAGCTTCGGTAAAGATATACTTTTGGATGACCTCGGCAATCCCGTCTTGATTATTGGTCGCCACCACAACATCAGCCTCTTGTTTAACCGTCTTTTGCGCGTTGCCCATGGCAACCCCAAGTCCAGCCTGCTGGATCGCCGCCAGATCGTTAAGGCTGTCGCCCACAGCTACAACTTGCGACATTTCTATTCCCAGCAGCTTGCAGACTTCCTTTATTCCTGCTGCCTTATTCACGCCTAGAGGATTAATCTCCAGATTGTGCGGAGAAGAGTTCGTAATCTCCAGTCCACCCATATCTTGAAGACGAAGCAACAGCTTATGGCGAAGCTCATCATCTTCAGTGTGATAACCGAACTTAAGCCATTCTCTACCCGTTACATCCCCATCCCAGTTATCCTGTTTGAGAACTTCGTCCAGAGAATAAGCCCAGAACCAGATGTCATCTGCTTTTGCAAGATCATACATTTCTTGTACCAGCTTGGGATCCATTAGCGATCTCCGGTATATTTCATGTGGCGCTCTCCACACCTCACTGCCGTTCACAGTGATCATCGGTGTCTCTAAACCTAGCTGCTCTGCATAGGGTAAGGCACTTACAAATGCCCGGCCTGTCGACAGACAGACATGAACGCCTGCGTTGACCGCCTTTTGAATCCATTCCACCGTTGTGGGTGTAATTATCTGTTCATCATTCAGTAGGGTTCCATCCATATCCAATGCAAGCAGGCGGTATTTGGCAATCATTTGCCACCCCTCCATTCTTGTATGCTCTCTATTGAGAAGCTGTTTTTTTTTTTAAATCTTAGCCATAGGGTCAGAGTTACTCGGTACCTGTAGTCTCTCCCTCCTTCGCATTATCATTAGTATTATTGCCAGACTGGAGACTTTTCTTTGGAACTCCATCAAGCCCATATTCCCAATCATAGGCATCAAATATTTTACGTGCGACTGGTGCCGCACTTTGTGAACCAAAGCCACCTTCAGGGATTACAACCGCCACAGCCAACTTAGGATTATTACGTGGAGCATATGCAATAAATACCCCATTATCGCGAATTTCACCCTTAGCTACTTGCTGAGAGGTTCCCGTCTTACGTGCAAAGTCATAAGGGAAATCAGAAAAAGCACTAACTTCACTTCGCATCCCCTGCTTAATTTCATTCCAGTAGGACTTATCGAAGTTTGTTACTTCATCAAGCACCTCACGTTTAAACTCTTTGATTATATTTCCATCTGCGTCAGTAATCTTGCTAACCAGTTGAGGTTTAATCCGCTGTCCTTCATTAGCAAGTGTAGTAACATACTGTGCAAGCTGCATTACTGTATAACTTCCTTGTTGTCCGAAAGAGGCATAGACCAGTGCGGACTGCGCACTACCAGCAGCTTCTATATTGGTATAGTTTCTTTGACCCAAGAATTCATTAGGCAGGTCAATTCCCGTAGATACACCAAGGCCGAACTCTTTCATATAGACATCCCAGATGTCTATCCCCTTGCTTTTATATTTGTCATACAATCTTTTACCGACCATATCGACCATAAATGCATTCGAGGATTTCTCAATGGCTCTAGCAGGATCCAAAGAACCATATACGTGGTTAGAAGAGTTTCTTACCTTCGTTTCATGCCCAGACTTACCAAAAGTCGCAAAACCTTTATCCTGATAATAAGAAGAAGTTGAAAACAACCCTTCATTCAGACCCACGAGTACACTCAAAGGTTTAATCGTTGAACCTAGAAGCAGTACAGATCTTAGTCCGTTCCCTGAGGTTCCCGAAGAAATAGGAGTGATCGTTCCGTTCTGATAATTATCCATAATACTGTTCCAGACATCTGAAGACAAAGAACCTGATGTCCAAACATTCGTATCATAATCAGGCATACTCGCCATAGCGACAATATTACCAGTATCTACTTCCATCGCTACTGCATATCCCGTTAAAGCATTCGGATGCGTTCTGCCTTGTACGGTATTAGAGTGCAACCATTTGAGCTGATCTGTTATCGCCTGTTCTGTCTTCATCTGAACATTCTTATTAATCGTTGTCCAGATGTCATTTCCTTTGACAGGCGGAACGACACGCTCAATTTTCTCCGCCATATTCTGTGGATTGACGGAAATTTCCTGATATCCGTTTTGCCCGCGAAGCTCACGCTGATATTTCAGCTCCAGCCCATCGAATCCAACAAATTCATCATCCTTATACGTTAGCCCTGGCTCCGGATTGTTTTTCATAGCACTAAGAATGTTTTTATAAATATTAAGACTGTTCGCGGACTTGAAGGGTTTGATATATCCAATCGTCTGTACAGCAACCGTATCTTTATCGTAATGACGAATGCTCTCCTCGACAATCTCAAGCCCCGGATATTCTCCTTTATGTTCCATGAAATAAGCTACTTCTTCAGTAGTCAGATCAGCCTTAATTCGCCGTGCCATAAAGCCAAGTGATTTACGAAAATATAAATCCAACGCATCAATTACATCTTTCTCCGTCATCTTCTCTGCATTTGGATCACCATATTTATTGAAATCAGCTACCAGCTTGGCTGCCAAGGCATCAGACTTGACCTTAGCCTCTGGGGTCAGCGTTGTTTTACCGGTGTCTTTATCTGTTTCCTTAGCCGTATACTCTTTATTGAGTGTGATATACAGCGATTGAACAGGAGTGGAATAAGCTAGCTTCTCACCGCCTGCAGCGTATATAACCCCTCTCATGGAAGCTAACGGTACATTTTTAGTATCTCTACTCGTCTCTACCTCAGTTAAAGTTGGACCTTCCACGAATTGCAGAACAGCTAGTCGGATGATGATTACGCAAAATATAACGAACGTGCTAAAGAAAAACACGTTGAGTCGCAGGCCGATGGAACTTTTGCTGCTGGTCTCGTCAGGAGGTGAGGCCTGCTTACGGAAAAAACTCACAGTTTGTCTCTCCTTTTTCTCTAATTTAAGCTTATTGTTCTTGAACGGGATCTGCCACAGGAGGAATATTCTTCTTTGGAACCCCATCCAGCCCATATTCCCAATCATAAGCATCAAAAATCTTACGGGCAACCGGAGCTGCACTATTTGAGCCAAAGCCGCCCTCCGGAATCACAACCGCTACAGCCAGCTTCGGATTCTCACGTGGAGCAAAGGCAATAAAAACCCCGTTATCACGGTTTATATTTTTTCTGTCCGTTTTTTCAGAGGTTCCTGTCTTACGGGCAAAATCATAAGGAAAATCGTCAAAAGCACTAACTTTACTGCTCATTCCCTGTTTGATTTCTCTCCAGAACGATTTATCAAAGGTTACTTTATTAAGCACTTCTTTTTTAAATTCCTTAACCACCTTACCTTGCGCATCCGTAATCTTACTTATAAGCTGTGGTTTAATTCGCACACCTTCATTTGCAAGTGTAGTAGCATACTGGGCAAGCTGTAACGTAGTATAACTGCCTTGCTGGCCAAAAGATGCGTAGACGAGCGCGGCCTGCGAGCTCCCTGCAGCCTTGAAATCTGTATAGTTAATCTGACCTGGTGATTCACCGGGAAGACCACTTTGTGTTGACACACCCAGTCCGAACTTTTTCATATATTGGTCCCAGACCTCTACGCCTTTATCCCCCAGGTATTTCTTATAAAGTTGCTTTCCGACCATATCCACCATAAATACGTTAGAGGATTGCTTGATAGCATCAGCCGGATACAGTTTTCCATAGACGTGACCTGATGAATTTCTAACCGATGATTTATCATCCTTACCGAAATAGGTAATCCCCACATCTGGATAGGTGCTCGAGGTGCTAAAAAAACCTTCATTTAGACCAATTAATACACTTAACGGTTTGATGGTCGATCCCATGAATACAAGAGAGCTAAAATCATGACCCGATCTCCCGGAAGAATTCGAGGTAATTGTACCATTCAGATGATTGTTCATAATTTTATTCCAGACGGATGTAGGCAACGAGTCCTTTGTCCATACATTCGAATCGTAATCCGGCATACTCGCCATAGCGACAATATTACCAGTCTCTACTTCCATTGCTACTGCATAACCTGTTAAAGCATCTGGATGAGTTTCGCCTTGCACAGCATTGGTGTGCAGCCATTTAATCTGATCTAATATGGCCTGTTCAGTCTTCATCTGAACATTCTTATTAATAGTCATCCAAATGTTATTGCCTTTTACAGGGGGAACGGTCTGTTCTACCTTCTCCGCCATATTTTGAGGAGTGACCGAAATGACCTGATAACCATTTTCTCCGCGCAGTTCGCGTTGATACTGCATTTCCAGACCATCAAACCCCACATATTCTTCCGTTTTATACATAAGTCCCGGTGAAGAATTGTCTTTCATTGCACTACGAATATTTTTGTACATCGCTAAGTCTTCGGTTGATTTAAAAGGTTTGCCAAAACCCACCGTCTGCACAGCTACCGTATCTTTATCGTAGTGGCGTATACTTTCTTCCACAATGGTAATACCTGGATATTCATCCTTATGTTCCATGAAATAAGCTATTTCTTCTGAAGTTAGCCCTGCTTTTATACGACGCGGTACATAACCTAGGTACTTTTTAAAGTCCAGATCAAGTAAATCCAGCACGTCCTGCTGCGTTAACTTAGGGGCATCTGCACTTCCATATTTCTCAAACTCCGCTACTAATCTTGCTGCAAGGTCATTGGACTTATTTTTCGCCTTTTCCGTTAGTGAGGTTTCACCCGTTACTTTATCAGTAGTTTTAGCTGTATATTCCTTATTTAGGGTAAGATAGAGCGACTCAACAGGTGTAGAATAGGCTATCTGCTCACCCCCGGCAGCAAAAATAATCCCTCGCATGGCTGCCAGCGGAACAAACTTCGTATCCCGTTTGATCTCTTCTTCTGTCAGCAAAGCTCCCTCAGTAAACTGCAAACCTGCAAGACGCACAATAATGATACAAAAAATAAAAAAAGTGCCAAAGAAAAACAGATTCAATCGCAGACCTACAGAATGTTTCGAAGATTTCCCGTCCGCAGGCGGGAGCTGCTTCCCAAAGCTCACCAGCTTTCTTCCCTTCTATATAAAAATAATGTCTGAATTGCCTTAGCCAGCGACATTGCTCCTATAATGAAGGTGATTTCTAAGAAGCTGATTGTGAGCATTGCACTCGCATTTGTGTTAGAGCGGTTGGTATGAGTTTATTGTACCACACGGAAGGAGTGCGGCGCCCTCACTCAGAGTGCGTTCTCCCTAATATGCGTATCGTCAAAATCCTTCGGATTAAACCAATCTCCACTGCTCGCCCAAGTGGGATCCAATGGAATCCAAGCTTGCCGGTCACTTATATAAACTTCATTCCAGGCATGTGCGCCATACCCGCCTCTACCATCATAGCCTTGACCCGTTACAACGCGCACCTGCAATCCTTGGGAGCGGGCCATTACAGCGTAAAGACGGGCATAATCAATACATACCCCTATACGTGTGTCGAAGGTATCCTGCGGGGTCTGTTCATGCCAAATTCTATTTTTTTCATAATTTTCCGCTTTGGCGTAATCATAAGTTACTCGTGTTCCTACCCAATCATACAGTAGTCTGGCTTTCTTCTCGTCTCCTTGCGCTTGTCCAATAATATCTTCAGCAGCTCCCACAATATCTTGTGGAATGTCATGATCGATAACTTCATATTTTCTGCGCAGAATATCATTCATCTCAGCTGCAACGGTCTTCGTCAGAATAGGCAGCTTTTTCTGCACTGTCTCCCCAACAAAGGGTTCAAATACAGCGGCAGCGCTTTGACTGTAGATCGGAGAAGATTCCACATAACGGCTAAATTGACTTTCTGGATTTAGGCCAACACAAATGAAGAGAGCGAGCACAATAATTAAACCACGAGTCAAGCCTATAATTAATCCTATGATAGCTCCACCCATACGGCTTACTTGCGTAATCTTTCTGTCCTTAAATGTCTTGGTGCGCCGTAGCTGGTGGAATGGAAGCAGCATAGACAACAATCCCAGAAGCATGCGAATTAAGATATAAGAGAGCAATAACAACAATAGAAACCGCACCAGCGGCGATTCCGCCAGCACAGACACAGCCGTATAATAAATTTGCTGCCACTGGGTCAGCTGTTTATCAGGCAGACTTATTCCTGCTGCCCAAGTCTGAACATGAGGATTGAGATACGCCGCAGCAGGAATGGCCAGCACCAAAGAAGCTATTGTAAACAGTCCTGTTCCCAGCAGACCGAATAATCTTCCGGTAGCACTTGAGAACCCTCTGCTCCAGCCTTGCAATAGTGAAAAGACTACTACCAGCAGGAGGGCGATGGAGATGATATTTGCATCACTCAGACTAGTCAACCAACCGTTTATCATATCCAATCTCCCCTTTCAGCCGCCCGCTTGCTTGTTTTTGATAATCATTTAAACTGAGGCCGTTTATTGATGTTTCCGAGCTTCCTCGATAAATGTTTGTGTGGTATCTGTAATACTCCACTTCCCAAGACTAACTCCGCGGAAAGTAACCTCTACCTTATCTTCACCAGTAGTACCTTTCACTTCAATATTCGGAGTTGTGATCGTAAATGTTCCGTCACCATTTGAAGTGTACTTCGCATCCTGCGCCTCTTTAAGCATGACCTCTTGTGCTTCCTTCTTCAGCGTGCTTACCGTTCCATCTGCCACCTTATTCACAGCGTTACCAATTTGGTCCATTGTCACACCACTATAGATGAATAGACCTACAACGATAATAATGACAATCGCCCATTTCAACATCGTTTTGACCAAATTAACAACCGCGAACAACAGAACAAGCGCAATAACAATAACTAACCAATTCTCTCTAATAAACTGTGACCACACCTCTGGATCCATCAACCTCACAACACCCCTATCGCCTAGTTTCGTCCTAAGGATTATCTCCTCCATAGACATGACGCCAATATTAATTATTATACATGAATGCCCATCATAATTCATGGTTCCACAGCCAGAGAAAGGTATACCTGCTTACAGGAATTAAAAAAGCGGTATAAGCCCTCTCTGTCCCACGTAAAGTACAAGTAGTTGCTTAAATTTGATCTTCTTAAAATACGCCTTCCTGCATTAACCTTTATTGTAGGTGGCTCTCGGAGGTGTTTCCCTGTGAAAACTGCGCTATGGCTGTACCTGTTTCTTTTTCTGGCGTTTTTTGATTTACATGCACAGTATCCTATTCTAACGCCCTTTGCCATCTCTCTTGGTGCGGGACCCGCCTTTATTGGCTGGATGATGGGCATGTATTCGTTGACCCATCTTCCTGGCAATTTGCTCGCAGGCGTACTCGTCGATCGTAATGGCAGCCGCCGCTACATCGTCTTTAGCCTTGTTACTGCGGGAGCCATTCTATTGCTGCAGGCTCACGCTCAGCTTCCGTGGCATTTGCTGATGCTACGAGCAGCAAGCGGGTTCGCGCTCGCCTTCCTCTCTCCGGCGTGCATGACCTTGCTGGCTTCATTATCATCTGATGCCACTGAGCAGGGGAAATATATGTCCGGACATGGTATCGTTCATACCTTAGCTTCAGTGGTATCCCCAGCAGCGGGTGCCTTTATCGTAGCTAAAGCTGGCTATTCCGGCACCTTCACCACATTGGGATGGCTGCTTATCGCTACAGGAATCATGGCTTTTTTCAGTGTACCGGCGCCTGCCCGGCGTTTAGTACGCCCTGTAAACTCAGCAGCACCTCCTTTGAAAAATCAGGATCTTCCTTCGGTCCCTATATCCGATCCCAATCCAGTTTCCAAACGTTATTATCTGCTGCCTTTTTTCGTTTCTTGTTCACAAGGGGTTCTGTTCTTTGAGCTTCCTCTATCTCAGACCGGAAGTAATAGCATTGTTTCCACAGGTATTCTTTTATCGCTCCTTAGCTTAGGGGCTTTGGTAACACTCAGTTTGTTCTTCCTGAACCGCTTTTCCCCAGGAGGAAGAATAGCCGTGGCCTTGCTAGGAATGGCCCTTTGTTTTTTTGCGCTCGCCTCACTTCACAGCATTCCCGCTTCCGTTATTCTCTTTATTCTGGGTGCAGCCAAAGGAATATTATTTCCTGCAATGGCTTCGCTCTTTATTAGTCTAGGTGGACCAGGACGTATGGGACGCACCTTCTCCATGCAGTCGATAGCCATGTCACTAGGTGCATTCGCAGGGCCTGTGGCCGCAGGACAACTAAGAGACGTTGTTTCGCCTTATTTCATTGCCTTTCTATTGCTGATGGTTGCACTATTACTGCTTCCGCCAAAAAATTCAGCCAAGCTGTCCACCTACTCTTCCAAATGGAATGGGCGGGCCGCATGATTTATTGTTTTTACGACATTTCCCGGGGAATGAAGATTTTCCTGTAGAAACAGTTGTTAAAACTGCTCCTCCTTCGGTAAACTATAATGAGTCTGTAAGTTCAGACTTCATTTCCGGAGGTGATTGTCAGCAAATGTCCATTACGATTATTGTCGAAGGCAAAAACGATCGCAGCAGATTACGACGCGTGCTGGTACCGGAAGTCGAAATCCTCTGTACCTTTGGTACATTAAATACGCTCAAACTCGAGTCCCTGCGACAAAAAGTAGGAGATGGAGAAGTATATCTTTATATGGATAACGACAGTTCAGGCAAAAAAATACGCGGGATTCTCCGCGATGCCTTTCCCGATGCTGGTCACATCTATACACGCCGGGGTTATGCCGGAGTGGAAGGCACTCCAGATGAATACAATATTAATCAGCTTGAAAAAGCGGGTCTGGAAGAGTTCATCATTTACCCTGAACCCATTCCTTTTTGATTCGCGATATATTGCCTAAGAAATTAAAAACGCCTTTTTCGTTATCCTTCAATAAATGGGATTCGAAAAAGGCGTTTCTGTTATGCGGTTAGGTTCTATTCACGAGCCAATTCATTCAGCCTATCGGCAAGAAATTCAGGCGTTATGTTATCCGTATCCCCTGCGTCATACAATGCACGGAGACGATTGTCTCGATCAACCAATGCTATGCGATTGGCATGTACGAAATTTTCTTTACTATTCCCTGCAATTAGTACTTTAAAAGAATCAGTTGCCAGCTTACGAATGACTTCCTGATCCCCCCGTAAGAAGTACCAACCCTTATAATCTGCCTGGAAACGGTCCGCAAAGCTTTTAATGGCTTCACGCGTATCATTCTCTGGATCAAAAGAAATGGAGACGAACGCCGTATCTTTTCCAAAGCTGCCATCGTCGACCAGAATTTTCTGCGTCTGAGATAACAAAAACGTAGTTATAGGACATACATCCGGACATTGTGTGAAAAAAAAGTATACCAGCCGTGCCTTACCTTGTGTATCAGCCAGAGTAATCTGGTCTCCATCCACATTTTCAAGTGAAAAGTCCTGCACTTCTCCGATTACCGGCAGTTTTTCTTTTCCTAAATTCAAAGAATTAACTGCCAGATAACCAGCCATTACCAAAGCAAGCAATAGTAGAATCCAGGTCCATTTATAACGCTTAAAGGTCTGCACGGACAATAATACCCTCCCTCTTCTTAACCGTGAATCGTATTCAATACAAGTACGATCAAACTTACCGTTAGGTAGTTAATGGAGAAGAGGAAGTTCTTCTTCGCCCAGACTTCGTCATCTTTTGCTGCAAAGCCCATCAAGGTTATGATTAACCAAGCCAGGGACAGCGCTGTTGAAATCACCAGATAAAAAATGCCTGCATAATCGTAGGCGTACATTAACACTGGAATAGGCAGCAACAGTGCTACATAAGGAATCATTTGAAACTTCGTACGACGTGTTCCTTTGACTACAGGCAGCAGCGGAAATCCAGCGGCTCTATATTCTTCTTTACGTCTAATCCCGAGTGCCCAGAAATGGGGAGGTTGCCACAGAAACAACATCGCAAACATCAGCCAAGCCCCTAGATCAACTGTTCCCGTAACTGCAACGTAGCCAATTACCGGTGGCATAGCTCCAGAGATCGCACCTACTGAAGTGCTCCATGTTGATGTCCGTTTCAACCAAAGGGTGTATACTACAACGTAAACGAACATCCCTACAATCCCGAACAGACCGGCTAAAACTCCGGAAAAAGCAAACAGTACAATCAAGCCCGCAATCCCTAGCCCAATAGCATACAGCAATACGGTTTTGGGTTTCAGTCGTCCTGTAGGAAGCCCCCGATCGCGCGTTCTTTCCATCTTCATGTCCAGGTCACGGTCGAAATAGTTATTAAAAACACAGGCCGAAGCCATAACCAGCATTGTACCGAGCAGAGTCAGAACTAATCTGCCGTATTGAACATCCCAACCTGAAGCCAGCCAATATCCTGCAAAGGCAGCGATGAGGTTAGATCGGATAATACCGGGTTTTGTTACGGTAATGAAATCACGCCAACTTGCACCTTCCGGTGGAGATTTTGCAGACATAGCTGCAGAATCGGAAGAAGCTTGAAATGTTATATGATTATCCACACCAAATGATCCTCCTTCTAAACGAACTTCTAACGTTCTAGCCGAAGCACTAAATAGACTTCGCTGTTAACTTTATCATATCAAACCCGAGGAGACTTTGACAGTCATGGCACAGTATGTTCATGAATTTGACAATTACGTGACAATATTTATTTCCAGCCCGTTAATAACCTAAGCTGTATTTGGGTAATTATTAATAATGTACTTCCGAACAACAAAGGAGAACTGACCAATGGACACCGCTACACATTTAGTTATGGGCATAGGGTTAGCCGGACTTTCATTCGTAGATCCTGTCGTTGCTTCTGACCCTAAACTGGCCGGGGCCGTTATGCTGGCTACGATTTTAGGCTCACAAGCTCCTGATGCCGATACCGCATTAAGACTAAAGGACAATGCAATATATATTCGTAATCACCGGGGAATCACACACTCCTTGCCTTTTCTAATTTTGTGGCCCGCTCTGATTGCCCTAGTCTTAGGGCCTCTGTTTGGATTTACTGATTTGGCAGCTTTAAGCCATGTTGCACTCTGGGGTTTCATAGGCGTAGGCGTGCACGTCTTCTCTGATCTGTTTAACACCTATGGAACCCAGGCCGCCCGTCCATTTACTGAGAAATGGATTGCCTGGAATATCATCCACATTTTCGATCCATTTATTTTTGGCAGCCATATCGCAGCTATTCTACTCTGGATCACTGGGATTGTGCCGCCCAAACCTTTATTTATTACGCTTTATGCCTGTACCATTCTTTATTATATTTGGAGAACAATTGTTCATGCCCGCCTTACACGAAACATCAAGCTTAAAGATATACACCATAATGCTGGCGAACGTTATATTGTAATCCCTACAATTTCACTTAAACGCTGGAACGTAGTTAAAGTGAAAAAAGACGGCAGCTATGACGTTGGACAGCTACTGAACAACCGCCTGGAATGGTTCAAACATGCGGTCTGCTCGAATCATCCCGCTGTGGAAATATCCAAGTCGCATCCAGATATTCAGTCCTTTCTATATTTCACCTCTTATGCGGTTGCCGAAGTGGAGGAGCTTCCTTCAGGATATATGGTACGCTGGGGAGACGTTCGTTATTTACACCGCAAACAATACCCTTTTGTGGCTGTATTAGTTATGGATAACCAATATAAACCTTTAAATACTTATGTAGGCTGGCTTAGCAGTGATAAGCTCGACAAACGATTTTCCATCGACCCTGGTTCTTTACGATGAAACTGTAGACTTACTGAGAGATCTATTCTATAATCACAAAAAATCCCGGAGTATTTTATAATACTCCGGGATTCATTTTAGCAGACACGGAAAGGAAGGCTCTTAATGGGTAAAGGACTCTCACTTTGGTTCGCTTGTTCTTCTATTCTTATTCTCACTGCCGCTTCAATCGCGATCAGCTATAGCTTCTGGCTGGCACTTCTGCTTGGTTTTCTTTGCGTAATGAATATTGGCTGGGGATTTATCCTCAAAGCCAGAATTAGACGCAAACAGGAAAGCTTAAGCTCTGACTAAGATTAACGAGCTGGCAGAAAGCCCATCCGCTCTTTTACGCCATTCAACGTCTCAGCTGCAACAATACGTGCACGTTCAGCACCTTCAGCAAGAATATCAGTGATCGCACCTGAACTGCGAATTTCATGATATCTTTGTTGCAAAGGCTCAAGTGTGGATACAACCACTTCCCCAAGATCCTTCTTAAAGCCACCATACATTTGTCCTTCATAACGATCGGCAATTTGCTGGAGGGACATCCCAGAACATTCCGAGTAAATACTCATCAAGTTACTAATCTCTGGCTTGTTAGCCGGATCAAAGATCACTTCACGTCCAGAATCAGTCGTTGCGCGGCTGATTTTTTTACGGATCACATCCGGCGAATCCAACAGGGCAATATAGCTGCCTGCATTCGGGCTGCTCTTGCTCATTTTTTTAGTGCCATCATCCAGAGACATAATGCGTGCGCCCACTTCAGGGATATATGGTTCAGGAATCGTAAAGAATTCGCCAAAACGGTTATTGAATCGGCCAGCTAAATCACGGGTCAACTCCAAGTGCTGCTTCTGATCTTCACCTACTGGCACAAGATCCGCATTATAAACAAGAATATCTGCTGCCATTAAAGAAGGATATACGAATAGGCCCGCGCCAACTGAATCCTTACCTGATGATTTATCTTTGAACTGTGTCATACGCTCAAGCTCGCCCATTGCCGTCAGCGTAGTCATGATCCAGCCCAATTCCGCATGCTGAGGCACATGAGACTGCATATATACATTCGAACGCACAGGATCAATTCCTGCCGCGATAAAGAGTGCAGCTACAGCTTCAGACTGCTCACGCAGTGCCGCAGGATCTTGAGCAACGGTGATCGCATGCATATCGACAACCATAAAGAAACATTGATGATCGTCTTGCAGCTTCACAAAATTTTTCAGCGCTCCGATATAGTTACCCAAAGTTAGAGAACCGCTCGGTTGTATGCCTGACATTACTTTTTTCAACATAATATAGACCTCCGTTAGATGTAATTTCCGATTTCCGAGAACGCAAAAAAAGCCTCATCCGCAAGGGACGTGAGACCGTGGTGCCACCCTTATTCGCTGCTTAACCTTTGTATAGTCAAAGGGAAACAGCCTTAGTCTTCCGTTAACGGGGAAGATCCGGCCGGTCTACTAGGGCATCTTGCTCCCGTTCAAGCGCGGCGCTCAGGGGTCCATTCATCAGGAGTGTCCTACCGGTTCGCATCAACCACCGGCTTTCTGAAGGTGTATTTCCTGTCTACTTGTCCCCGTCATCACATTCTCATCATAATTTAATGCCTTCATCATAGAACCATAAAGAGAAGTTGTCAAATCACTTAACCACTTCCGCATAAATCTGTTATGATAAGGTTATCCATGTTCTATTCGATTACAGTTACGATAAAGGAGCATATCTCATGAAACAGGTGACCAAAGGGCAGTGGGGCGGTTATGATACTTATATTTTGCACAGCCGCGAACTGGAAGTCACGCTTTTGCCGCGACTAGGAAACAACGTGATTTCATTGTTTGATGTAAAAGAACAACGGGAAATTCTGCGGCGGCCTGATGAAAGCGATCAAGCTTTCTTTATGCAAAAACCTTACCATTTTGGCATCCCGCTCTTAATTCCACCCGGAAGAATTCGTAAAGGAAAATTTCAATTCGAGGGTACAAGTTATCAATTTGACCAGAATACCGCTGGTGACAATCATATCCATGGTCTACACCGGACTCAATCCTGGTGTGTCAGCGATATTGAAGAAGACGAGGACGGTTGTGCAGTCACTACTGAATTCCTTACTGAAGATGATCCGCACTGGATGGAGCAATTTCCCATTCCACTCAAATTCGAAATGACATTCAGGCTTCAGGATTCCCGGCTCAGCCAGACTTTAAAGGTTACAAATCTCGGCGATCATCGTATTCCCTTTGGGATCGGTTATCACACCTGGTTTATGATCGATGGAGAACCTGAACGCTGGAATCTCAAGCTGCCCGTAAACAGCATTTATGAACTAAACGATGAATTGCTCCCTAGCGGCAATCTAATTCCACTTGGTGATCTAGATTCACTAAACTCTGGAATCAACCTCCAGGGAACTAATTTTGATACTGCTCTACGTATTGGTGACAAGCAGCCCGTAGAAGCCTTGCTATTACGCGATGATGGTTATGGTCTTCGTTATACAGCTGACGAGAATCATTTCCGCCACTGGGTCCTGTATACCAAAGGGCCGGCCGATCAATTTCTGTGCATCGAACCTTACACCTGGCTCCCGGATGCTCCTAACGTTTCCGATGACCCTTCCTTCACGGGCTTGCTGAAGGTAGAACCAGGTCAAAGTCTTGAGCTGTCCACTATGCTGGAAATGATCTATCCCGAGAATTAAAGCAGATATACATTATATCGGTCTTCCCTTGCGTTTACGTAAGAGAAGGCCGATTTTTTGTGCGAGCTTAGTTATTTGGGCTTTCTACCCTTACTTTTAATCGACTAATAATTACCATCCTTAAAACCTTTCGATAGCATGCATGAATTAGCCTCTTAGCGCTCATACTATCTTCACAACGGGCGAAGGAGGTGACACACATGGGTCAAGCAGGTCAAGGTCGTAGCAGCCGTTCCAATAACCTTGTAGTTCCTCAAGCAAATGCAGCGTTGCAACAATTGAAATATGAAGCAGCACAAGAGCTTGGAGTAACGATCCCAGCTGACGGTTATTACGGGAACTACACTTCCCGCGAAACTGGTTCTTTGGGAGGTTACATCACTAAACGTCTAGTACAACTGGCAGAACAACAACTGTCCGGTCGTCAGTAACATCGTTATCTTAAGTGTTTTATCCGGCAGAGGTCTTAAAAAGCCTATTGCCGACTAGCTTTCAAACCTCTCACACTTCTTCTAGAAGCTGTGGGGGGTTTTTCTAATTTATAGCCTATAGTCCCAGCTGCAAACAATTTTTATGTAAAACGTTTAACTTAAAAATTGATCAGCACTCTCGGCGTAAGCATTACGGGGAGATCGAATCATCAGATTCGCCATATTATAATTAGACTCCAGCGTAGCATCTACGATTAGCTTGCCCTGTCTTATAGCGAATTCATAGCTGATCTCACCATGAGTCCAACGGCGTTTGTATTTCAGACTCTCCAGTGCCATTAGACGAAAAGAAGACTGCTGGCTCTCCGTTATTCCTTCCTTCACTTCTGTGAATCCACCCCCCCGACCGGCTAAAGGATGATGACGTATGCCGAATTTGCCAATGGTATTATTTCGTATTTGCACAAATACCGTACCGGAAGATAGTCCTGACAATTCCTCTTGCAGTTCCCTAAACACCAAATCCATCTGTCTTGCTAATGATAGCTGTTCTGTCTTAAGCATATCTTTCCTCCTAAAAGTTTTGTGAGCTTAGCTACTTCGAGTTTACTTCGTCTTATAAATCGAACCCTAAATATTTGGGCTAAGGGTCCGTCGCTACTGCGGGGAATTGTTGGACTTCCAGCCGCTGTTGTCTCCAAATTTCTTGAATTCTTACGCGTATAGCGGGTGAAATTCGGAGACAAAGGCAGTCGCTCTCGCTCTTACAGTTCCAAAATTCCCCTCCGCCACTCCTTCCCCTTTTCCCAAGTTTCTGGTTCGATTTATATCGTTTTGTGAGCTTAGCTACTTCGAGTTTACTTCGTACAAATCGGCTTAGTAAGCGCTTACTTAAGCTTTTTGAGCTGAGCTCATTTGTCTTCCATGCAAGCCTTTTATAAGGCTCAAGGCTCATTATAGACCCCTTAAATACGTCAAACAACATTATTCTACAAAATTGGGTTATTATCCCTAGTAATGCGCAAAATTCATGGATCATTCGTATATTAATTTTTATAAACCGGGGGTTTTCGACATTTAAGCATTAAAAAAAGACCCCTTAACCGGGGTCTTTGCGTGTTCACACTGAAATTCCGTTATTTTTTGTGTCCTGAAATTTGTCTTATTTTAGACATTTCACGCTAAATGCTCTGTCATCTCCAAGAACTCGGTAATATCAGCCACGATCAGATCTGTAGCTCCTTGCCAGAAATCCGGTTTTGTCAGATCCACACCCAAATGTTTGAGCACCAAATCCTCCAATGTCATCACGCCGGTATCCTGCAACAAGCTATCGTATTTGTCTGCAAAGGAAGCTCCCTCTTGTAATGCCAGACGATATAAGCCTGTACTGAACATATAACCAACGGTGTACGGGAAATTATAGAAAGGTACATCTGTGATATAGAAATGCAGCTTTGACGCCCAGAAGTGAGGATGGTATTCAGAAAGCACACCACAGAAAGCTTCTTTCTGTGCTTCCACCATCAGAGCGGACAGTTCCTCAGCATTTACAAGACCTTCCTTACGTTTCTCATAAAAGCGAGTCTCGAACAAGAATCGAGCGTGAATGTTCATAAAGAATGCCACACTGTTCTGTATCTTCGTTTCAAGCAGAGCCAGCTTCTCCTCTGCATTGCCCGCAGCTTTAACCTGAGCATCAGATACAATCACTTCTGCAAAGGTTGAAGCGGTCTCTGCAACGTTCATTGCATAATTCTGATTAAATACAGGTTGATCATCAAGCAGGTAGGAATGATAAGCATGTCCCAGCTCATGGGCCAATGTTGAAACATTGGAAGGTGTGCCGCTGTAAGTCATGAATATCCGTGATTCTTTACTCTCAGGGAAGGAAGTACAGAATCCACCAGGGCGTTTGCCATTACGATCCTCAACCTCGATCCAGTTATTATCAAAGGCACGCTCTGCAAACTCAGCCATCTTAGGACTAAATTTACGGAACTGTGTGACGATATCCTTCGCAGCTTGATCATAAGGGATCTTGCCGGAGGATTTGCCTACAGGAGCTTCGACATCGACCCATGAGAGAGAATCCAGCCCCAGCAGCTTAGCTTTACGCTGAAGGTAGGACACAAGTACAGGTTTGCTATTCGTAATCACGTCCCACATTGTATTTAAGGTGTCCTGTGTCATACGATTGATGCTGAGCGGATCTTTCAGAACATCGTCCCAGCCTCTGCCCTTATAGAGCTTCAGGCGGAAGCCTGCTAAGTGATTTAAGGTATCCGCGCAATTATCTGCCGCTTCAGTCCAAGCCTCTTCCCATTTATGGAACATCGTTTGCCGCACTTTTGGATCTGGATCATCCAGCTTATTAAAAGCTTGACCAGCAGATAGCAGCTTTGTTCCTTCTTCATCCTCAAATGGGATCTTGATCGAGCTAACAATCGTATCATAGTGCCCGCTCCATCCATGATAACCGTCAACAGCTAATTCCAACGCTAAGCTTTCCAGCTCAGGGCTCATCTTCTCACGGGCCAAATCACGGCTCTCGCTCAGTACGAACGTTAAAGGAGCAATCTCTGGACGAGCCATCCACTCAGCCCATACCTTGTCCGTAGTCTGACGAAGTACATTGCTAAATTGCGAGCTGATCCCTTCGAATCCAGCGCGCATGCTTGTCACTTTGGCCGCCAGCCTTACCGCACCCTTGTCCATCTGATTCTGAGCGCCTAGACAGTCTGCGAATGAAGTGACCTCCACAAGTCTTCCTGAACAGCTCTGAAGCAATGCTATAACCTCATCCAATGCTTTTGTAGACGCAACATCCGTTGGTGCCACAGCATCCTTCACAAAGCCTTGCAAGGATAAAATATCTTTTTCAAGCTTGCTCAAGAACCCTTCTAACTCTGCAGACGAAGAACCCCCCGGAAAAATAGTATCAAGTTCCCAAGTCAGTGATAACGGTTGTTTCATGTGTACTCACCATTCCTTTGCTTTCATTTGACTTTCTTTGTAATTGTCTTAACACCATGGTAAAGTGAATAACGATATCTGAACATTTATAGCCGATAAACTTTAGGAGGGCATCCATATGAAGCCACTACAAATTTCACCGGAAACAGCCATTACGTTATCCAAGCAACTAGGCGTTCCTTTGGAACACTTGATGCATATGCCCCAACATATTTTACTACAAAAAATAGCGGAGCTATCCAAAAAAGAAAATCCCCCACAAACTGAGGGCGAAAATGAAGAGACTCCTTCTGGGAAGGACTCACAATGATTCCATTTAGTCATACCTGGCCTTATGACATCATTCTAGGCGATATGTATGTGCAATACTGTCCATTCTGCAACTCAGAGAATGTGCTTCTGCCTATGAAGCCAAAAGAATTACAAATCGTTCGTGACGGCAAGAAAAAACTGCTCGTCTTCCCCTGCTGCAGCGCCAGTCCTACAGTTATAGATAATGACGGCGATTACCTTTTGTTCGATCGAGCTGTCAGATAAGCAAATCCTAACATTTTCTTTCTACAAAGCGCAGAGGAGAATTTAATTCTCTTCTGCGCTTTTTGTTGTTCGCAAACATTATGAACTTGAAGACAAGCCTTCGATATCAACTTCAACATCTAGAGCCTCAGCACGCATTTGCTCCCGTAAAATAACCCACTGCTCACGTGCCGCTCGAATCATCGCCGCATCCATGATCTTCTGATCATTGATCAGACGGGAGAACCACATTACAGCCACTGAGTATTCTCCGATCCGCCGATTAAGTTCGCCGATCAGGTACATGAGCCGGGCATCATTGCCGGCAATGCCATCTATTTCATAGACCTTAACATACTCGTCCAAAGAATAGCGTAAAAAACGCTTCTCCTGCTCAGTCTCCCCTTGATAGCGATAGAGCCAAGCAATATGATGCAGCAGACTTGCGATAATCCGATCTTTATCGTTAATACTCTGAGCACATAAAAGCGCCAGCTTATAGGTCTCGAGCGCAGTTTCCCAGTCTCGTTTCTCTCCAAAGTCACGGCTCTTCCAGCGTTTTCCTACCTGTTCATTAAATGCCTTACGCTGGCGTTCCGTCAGCTTGTCAGCCGAATTTTCTGTGGAGGCAAACCCGCAATTGGGGCAGACCCGTACAACATAATAATCCGGATTCTCATTTTTATAATACGCGCAGAAATCAGCATCACGCCGAATAGCCTTTTTTAGACTAGGACGTACCCTCGAGGTTGAAAATTCATTTTCACAGTTGCAACACTTGACCTTAATAGAATATAGGGGTATTAACTCTGTCAAGTACTCTCATTCCTTTCAGGATCAACCTGTCCCTTGTTATTCCTGGGGCATGTTAACAAAATGATGTGCAGGACCTGCAAGGCGGCTAAGCACGAATGAACGCAGTGGTTCTTCGACTCCAGTCTCCACCAGTGCCTCTTTCATACATAGTAGCCACTCCTCAGCACGTTCTGGAGTAATAGGAATATGCATATGCCTTGCTCTCATCATGGGATGTCCATGTAATTCCGAATAAAGTGGACCCCCGCCAAAAAACTGTGTCAGGAATTGATATTGCTTCTCCAGAACTGGAGTAATATCTTCAGGGAACAAGGGTCCCAGCTGCGGATGAAGCTGTACCTTGGCATAGAACACTTCCACCAACCGATGTAGTGCTTCAGCCCCCCCTAGATTGTCATATATACTCTCATTTGGATTCATTGAGGTTACCAGCCTTCTTCCATATTAATGAAACGTTACTTATTTTATTATACCAAAGATAAGCATAACACGGATATCCGTCGAAAGTGCTCTCTAAACTACAGAAAAAAGGCGCTAAACTATAGTTCAGCGCCTAAAGAGTAAGGTTAGTAGGTCCTAAATTCCTCATCACCAGGAGGGACGAGAGAGACCCGGATTACATATACAAAAGCACAAACGAGAACTCCGGCTATAACGCTCATCGCCATCACTCCATCCCATTTAATCGTGTAACAGAGGGTGCATTTATTTATTACATAATATCATAATTCCTGCGAAAAAGCACAGATAATTGTAACCGCTTTCTCCATTTTTTTGTGCTGTTTGTCCCTCTTTTTGCATACATCTAACCATAGACCAGGAGGCGTTAATTATGACTTTTAAAAAGATTGGCGGCCCGCTGCTGGGATTCATATTGGCAGGTTGTATGCTGCTTATGTTACTTCATCCTGAAGCATCTCTTGCCGCAGCCTTACGTGGCCTGGCCATCTGGTGGGACGTGCTCTTCCCTTCACTGTTTCCCTTCTTCGTCATTTCTGAAATCATGCTAGGCTTAGGCATTGTCCATCTCTTCGGCGCTTTACTTGATCCACTGATGCGTCCCCTCTTCGGTATACCAGGCAGCGGTGGTTTTGTCGCGGCCATGGGATATGTATCAGGATATCCCGTTGGAGCCAAATTAACCGCTAAGCTGCGGGAGCAGAAGTTGATCAGCAGAATCGAAGGTGAACGCCTTGTAGCATTTACAACCTCCTCCGATCCTATTTTTCTATTAGGGGCGGTATCCGTTGGGTTCTTTCGCGATGCTTCTTTGGGGCTAATATTGGCACTAGCCCACTACGGAAGTGGCTTAATGGTTGGTCTCCTAATGTCATTTCATGGACGCAAGGAACAAAAGACCCCCACCCAAGACCCAACAAAAAGTAGTTCTGACGTCCCCTCTGCTCCAGCAAAACAAGGATTCGGCAGAATACATGCCGCACTCCTTGCGATGTCCGAAGCCCGCCGCAAGGATGGACGTAGCTTCGGGGAGCTGTTAAAAGGAGCGATCCAATCCTCGCTACAGCTTATTATTGTCGTAGGGGGTCTGGTTGTATTCTTCAACGTGCTAATGGAGCTGCTTGCCCGTGCCGGAATCCTGCCCTCACTATTTAGCCTGGCCGGATCTCTCGTCTCCCTTGTTGGAGGGCCTCCCGAATTAGCTCAGGCCTTGATCAGCGGATTATTCGAGGTCACCATAGGTGCCCGTTCTGCTGGTGAAGCCGCTTCTTCCATCCCGCTTCAATTCAAGGTCGCAGCAGCTGCCTTTATTCTCTCTTGGGGCGGATTATCTGTACATGCCCAAGTCGCCAGTATTTTGAACGGTACCGGGCTGCGTTATCTGCCGTTCTTAACTGCGAGACTAATACATGCCGTACTCGCAGCAGGTCTCGTGGTGCTGCTATGGAAGCCTGTGATGGGATCAGGATTGTCTTCTGCCTGGGTCTCTCTGCCAGCCTCCACCGCCTTTACACCTTCAGCCTCTGGTGTCACTGCCAGCCTAGCTCTACTGAGTCTTATACTGGCCGCTGCTCTTCTAGTGTCACTGCTTATTCCTGTCTTTATGGCAATGCTCCGATTGATGCGCCGAAGTTGATTACATATTGTGTTCCGGGGCAAGATTGATTATGATCGGTGTATGACGGAATTATATAAAGGAGCTTGTACATCTTGAGATATTATGTTCTGGACCGCGGTGATGAGCTGTCAATCAAACTTGCCGAGCAATTTCACAAGCTGGCGGCGGAGCGGGATTTGCAACTGGATGCCGAGTCTCCGGAAATCGTCATCTCGATAGGTGGAGACGGCACAATGCTGCACGCTTTTCATACCTTTATCGATCAGATTCCCAACTTAGCCTTTGTAGGTGTGCACACAGGACACCTCGGCTTCTATGCGGACTGGCAAGCAGAAGAGCTGCCCACCTTAATCGATTATATGTGCGGAACCGGTGATTCTGAGCCGCAGAAACCGCGCATTGTGAAATATCCATTAATAGAGCTGGAGATTCACAAAAAATCGGGATCTTCGTCTCACATTGCCCTCAACGAATTTACCCTTAAAGGGGTGGATGGAACTATAATGATCCAAATCGACATCAATGATGTCACCTTCGAAATGTTCCGGGGCGATGGACTTTGTATTTCAACTCCCTCTGGCAGCACCGCTTATAACAAAAGCCTTGGGGGCGCTATGGTTCACCCTTCAATAGAAGCGCTGCAGATTGCCGAAATCGCGTCTATTAACAACCGTGTATTCCGGACAATGGGCTCTCCGCTACTACTGCCGAAGCATCATCATTGTGACATTTTTTCATGTAAAGACCAGCGTTTGCTGCTCACCGTAGATCATAACAACATTCCTGTTGATGACCTGATTTCAGTACGCTGTCAAGTTTCAGACAAAAAAGTCAGCTTTGCAAGGTATCGTCCGTTTCCGTTCTGGAACCGTGTCCGTGAAGCTTTCTTAGTCTGAGATCAGGGGATCAAAAAGCTGGAGATTTCAATATCTCCGGCTATTTTTGGTGTGACAAAACTAACACCAATTGATAGACATAGAGAGAAATCAAATGGTATAATGAGGCTATTTTACAAAGAGTTACATAAAAGGAGAGAGTACTGTTGAAAAAATTATTATCCCTCTTGAGCATAAGTCTTCTGGCCCTGATACTGGCGGTCCCGGCTTTTGCTGCTTCAAAACCGATTGATGTTTATATCAACGGCAGTAAGGTTTCCTTTACCGCAGGAACCCCATACTTAGCGAACAATTCTGTACTTGTCCCTTTCCGGGTCATCTTCGAAAAGCTTGGACTGCAGGTGCTTTGGGATGCCAAGACTGGAACAGTAACAGGTAAAAGTTCAAATCTGGCGATCAGCCTGAAAATTGGCAGCAACCGCGCAACCGTTAACGGAACCGTGAAAAAACTGACCACCGCACCAGTCTCCTCAGCTGGCACTACATACATTCCTTTACGTTTTATCGCAGAGGCAACCGGAGGCACAGCCGTCTGGAATTCAACCAGCAGAAGCGTGCAAATCACCACCCCAGTATCCAAAGATAAGGACGAAGCAGCGATTACAGCATTAATCCGTTTGTCTAATAAATATTTCAATGAAGAAAAAGCAATTAGCTTCTATTCCCTTATGGATTCAGAATCCTCTAATGCGGACTCGGTGGCGGATCTTAATGCATCCTTTGAGATTTTTGACATAAAAAATACTATTGAGAGTTTGGAAATCATTGATATTTCAGACAATGACGCTACTGTCTATACACTGGAAAGCTCTCGCCGGACAGGTGGGGCCTATACGCCAGATACAGAGGACGAATACATGTATACACTTGTCCGCAAGAATGGAAGCTGGAAAATATCATCTGTGGAATCCCAAAGCTCCGTGATACTGCTGTCTCGTGAACAAGCTCTAAAAACAGCAGCTAACATTCCTCAAAATGATGCGGATGCCATCAAAGGTAATATCACCAAATATTATCAAGCTATGAATGAACAAAATTCGGCCGCTGTTCTTTCCACCATGACTTCATACGGAGAAGAATATGATACTTCCCTTAAGGAAGATCTGGAAGATTTCTTTACTTCATACGACGTCATTTATACTCCAAGCGTTTCGAGTATCTACTATTTTAGCGCCAAAGAAGCAGCTATTTATGTAGAAAGCAAAGAGAAGGATGCCAGTGAAGAGGAAACTTTTGAGCAAGGCACGATCTTCATTTTATCCAAGTCGGATAACGGGGTATGGACTACTGATAACACCTACAGCGTTTACTATAAACTTGTGAAATCCTAACAACCATACGTCACAGAAAGTTAATTCGTGCAGTGTATACTTTCTTATCTTATAAATTATATAAAAAGGGCGTATGATTCCATGAAATCCAATAAAGTAATAAGTGCACTTCTAGGCAGCTGTCTGGCTTTATCCCTAACTTTTGCTCCAGTGGTGTCTGCTGCCGATGCCGCTCAGGCATCTACAGATAACCGTGATCTTATCAATGAAGTCATGAATATTCTGGAGAACTATAACCTCTCCGGTGTAGATAAGGATACCTTGATTCGTGGAGCCATTGATGGCATGGTGAACACCCTGGATGATCCCTATAGCCAATACTTCAATACCGAGGAAGCGGCACAATTTGAACATGATGTTGATCTGGAATACGTTGGTATTGGTGTTAGATTGCAATATACCGCAACAGAGCTCTACATCGAAGACATAACACCCGGTTCGCCTGCAGAACAAGCAGGTCTGAAACGCGGCGATACGATAGTCAAAATTAACGGAATCCCCGTTGAAGAGACTGAAGGTGACGAGTTAAGCGGAGCCGCAGGCACCAAGGTCACTCTGCAGGTGCTCCGGAATGGAGTGTCTAAATCATTTCGTGTAACCCGGAATGAAATCAGCTCAACTTCCGTTACCGGAACCATTGTTGGACAGAAGATAGCCTACATCACACTGAGCGGTTTCACACAGAATTCCGATGAAGAATTCGCCGCTATGCTGAAAAAGATGCGCGCAGCAGGTATGAAATCGATGGTGCTTGATTTGCGTGACAACTTAGGCGGCTATATGGATTCGGCATACAACATTACCTCCAATTTTATGGATAAAGGCATTATGATGTATACCTCTGATCAAACCGGAGCACTTACTCCAGTAACGATTACCAGCGGCAGCAAAATAGGCGTACCCGTCGTCATTCTAACGAATGAGTACACTGCCAGCGCTTCTGAGGCGCTTACTGGCGCATTACGTGACAATAAGCTCGCTACCGTCGTAGGCACTCGTTCTTTCGGCAAAGCACGTATTCAGAGCCTGCTTCCAATGTCTAATGGAGACATGCTGAAGCTGACTACACAGAAATACCTAACTCCAAATAAAGAAGACTTTAATCACATCGGGCTTGCACCGGATATTGAGGTTAAAGGCAAAACTGCACAGCTGATTACCGCTCTTCAGATTGCAGGAATGAAAAGTATTGAGGTTTCCGGTGATCATCATATCTTGAACGTCAACGGGGTTGCCTTTGCTGGTAATGTGGGTCTAATAAAGCAAGGAGATAAGACTTATGCTTCTTCGCTCGTATTAGGTGCACTGATCGAAGGCGACATCACATGGGATGCCAAGAACAAAAAAGTCATCGTAACGAACGGGACAGGTAAAGCGACCGGCTTTACATTGTCCTCCAAAGAGGCGCTTTCTCAGAACGGCGAGACCTTCATTGAATTAAATGCCTTTAAGAAGAAGTTCCCTGCGCTTGTATGGAGTTACAATGCAACACAGAAACAATTGAAATTATCTGTAAAATAGATCCTTAATCTCACTAATCATTAAGCTGCTGAATCAAGCACCAATGAGTAAAAACAGGAGTTGTCACCATAAGCCATGAAATGGCCGTTGGGACAACTCCTGTTCTTTGTTTAGTTGGATAATATTTGCACCTACGAAACATCTGTAGCACCTATCGGACATGGATGACCCTAAACGCAATATTAATCCATATTTGTTATGCTATCGGACTCCATAGTCGCTATTGGTATGAAAAACACCATAATTACGCCTCTTTCTAACGAATAGCTTCATTGGAGTCCGAAACCCTGCTCAAAAAGCTGAAAATTCGCAAATAACGGCATCTGGGTCCTTAAGCCTCGGGGGATGATGAAACTGCTGAGTCAAGCAGCCAACGACTAATAGCATAGAGCAACACTGAACAACACACAGCAACACCACAACACTGAGCAACACACCACAACACTGAGCAGCGATCTCCAAGTACCGGGAGAAACGCTGCTCTGCTATTTTTTATAAGAAAAAAAGCTGGCTCATTCGTAGAAGGACTCTACTTATGGTTCAGCTTTCATCATTAAGGTTGTGAATTTTCTATGTTTTGATTGTTCTGGTTGTTTTGATTGTTTTGATTATTCTGGTTGTTTTGAGCGCTTTGAGATTTTGGTGTGTTTTGGGGCTTCTGAGACTGACCTTGTGGCGGTCTGCCTTGGAAATCCTTTTTGGATTTCTTGCCCTGTGAATCCTTGCCCCGGTGATTTCGGCTCTGATGTTCTCTCACAGGTCTATCCTTCGCCATATTGTCCTTAGAAGAAGTCATCTCTTTAAATGCCAATGAGTGATTCGAGCCTTGCTTAGAGGATGTTTCTTTAACAGAGAACTCTTTATCTGCAGCCGCTTCATCACTAGCTTCCCCTTCTTGCTCCAAGGCCTCTTCATCACTCGGCTCTGGTATTTCTTTGATTAAAATATCCTTGAACATGCCTTCCTGTGGTACCTCTTTCAATTTATGCAGCACAAAATAAGCGCAGCCAAAATTGCAGTATTCATTAATATAATCAACCATACCCGAAATCGCTGTATCCCGATTCACCTTAGGATGGTTGTCCCGGTAAAAACCTTTCAAACGTAACTGACTGTAACCCCAGTCACCGATAATATAGTCGTATCTTTCCAGCACCTCGCTATATCTCCCGCGAAACGCCTCCGGATTCCAACCATCCTTATGATCCAACATAAGTTCATAGCCTTTTCCGCCTATTACGATCAAACCTTTTGTCGCCTGCCTTTCTTTGGGTATCGTGGCGTTGATTATGCCGCCATCTATGTGGAATATTGGGCTTTCGGTCGCTGTTCTAGAACCGCTCCTACAGCACCAATATTCCCCTCCGATGACGCAAATCAACGATTTTTATGGGTAACCTAAGAGCAGAGATATCAGAACGCTGTCGCTTCTTCCTCCTCTTACTAACATTCTCCGTGAATTAAACCACAGAAAAGCAATAATTAGCTAGAAGAAACCGCACGCTCCTCGCGAGCTTGAGCTGCAGACTTCACCTGCTCATGCGCATGATAAGAGCTGCGAACTAGCGGGCCTGATTCCACATGGCTGAAGCCACGCTTCATTCCCTCTTCCTTCAACAGTGCAAATTCCTCCGGTGGATAATATTTCTCCACATTTAAGTGTTTTGGAGTGGGTTGCAAATATTGTCCTAAAGTCAATATATCACAATTTACGGCTCGCAAATCATCCATTGCTTGTAAAATCTCATTCCACTCTTCACCGACACCAAGCATGATGCTCGATTTGGTTGGAATATTGGGTTTCATTTCCTTGGCTCTACGCAGCAATTCCAAGGAACGAGGGTACTTCGCTTTAGCCCGTACACGATCTGACATCCGTTCCACGGTCTCAATATTATGATTAAGAATGTCTGGATTACTGTTCATGACAATCTCAAGACTATTCCGGTCTCCTAAAAAGTCTGGAATAAGCACTTCAACACTACATAACGGAAGGCGTTTACGAATCGCCGCTACCGTCTCAGCAAAAATCTGAGCGCCACCATCCGCAAGATCATCGCGGGCCACACTAGTCACCACACAGTGACGAAGATTCATTTTCTCTGCAGCTTCAGCTACACGTTCAGGCTCCTGCAGGTCCAGTTCTGTAGGCATCCCTGTATTCACTGCACAAAAACGGCATGCGCGTGTACAAATATCACCTAAAATCATGAAGGTAGCCGTACGGTTTGCCCAGCATTCATAAATATTCGGACACCTAGCTTCTTCACATACGGTATGTAAAGTTTTGGAACGCATCATGCTTTTGATTTCCTGATAGTTGTCACCGGTAGTTAGCTTAATCTTAATCCAATCCGGTTTAGGTTGCTTTGCTGTTTTATTAGACAAAATGATAAACCCCGCTTCCTCCTGAATGTGATGCTGCAGATGAAAGTTGCTGCCTCATATTATAACATGTGCGATTTACAATTGCCTGTTTTTGTGAAATATGCAGGGTGTATCATCTGGAGTTTCCAGCGAGATTTTTCTGGTACCTTTAGACAAGAACGGATAAAAAGTAGCATTTTGCACCAATCTATAAAAAAGCTTCATCCGAAGTGACTACATTCAATTTAATGCCCGGACAAAAGGAGGCTGTTATCTTGCTGGCCCTATTTAAGAATATTAAAGACCGGAGAACCCTGTTATGCCTGTCCGCGGCCGCTATCCTCTGGGGTGGTTTAAACCTTCCCGTTTCAGCAGCTGTAGCGCGGCCTACAATCCAACCGGTGATGAGCAGCGGGGATCCCGCTAGTGCTAGCAAAGAAGCGCAATGGTCTGGCCGTAGACAGATTTATGAGCAAATGAGCGCAGCTACTGGTATCCCGTGGTTTAGGTTCGCAGCCATTGATCAATATGAGCGCACGCTCGCCAAAAAGGGAGCCTCAGGGCAGCCTGTCTCCACGCGCCTTACAGCCATAAAGATCCCGGCACCGGTATGGGCTGGTCCACTCAATCCGGATCAGGGGGATACTTCCCCGAACTCCATTAGCTTCTTTGATGGTTTTGGCAGTGATGGCTCAGGAGACGGTATAGCTGATCCAGAGAATGATGCGGACGTTCTGTATAGTATGGCTAGACACTTATTGAAGTATGGACAATCCGCTAGTGATTTCAGTATCGGGGTCTGGGAGTATTATCACAATGGCCGTGCCTCGCAGCGCATTACCCAGTTCGCGAAGTTATATGAACATTTTGGACGGCTGGACCTATCCGGCAATGCCTTCCCGCTTCCCTTAAGTAACCTTTATTCTTATCGTAGCACTTGGGGCACTGGAAGAAGCTGGGGCGGAGCACGTATCCATGAAGGAACAGATTTATTTGCACCTCAAGGAGTGCCCGTCCGAAGCACCTGCTTTGGCTTAGTGGAGACAAAAGGCTGGAACCGGTACGGCGGCTGGAGAATCGGGATTCGCGATATCGAGAACCGTTACCATTATTACGCTCATCTATCTGGATATAACAAAACCATTTCTCGCGGAGATATAGTCACCCCCGGTGAGATTATTGGCTGGGTAGGCAGCTCGGGTTACGGCAATCCCGGAACACAAGGGAAATTTCCTCCGCATCTACATTTTGGCATTTACCGCGATCGCGGAATTACCGAATGGGCTTTTGATCCGTTTCCGTTGCTGAAACAATGGGAGAATCAGGAATATAGAGACTTAAAGAACAAAAGAAGCAAAAAAAGTGCCGTAAATTAGAATAAGGTCCCTTTCCTTAGAGAGGGGCCTTTTCTTTTTTAATACAACATCAAACAGCCGAATGGTTCAATGCTGACCGTAAGCTTATTATTATTTTTTAAAATTACTCCAGACAATAAATCAGTTAATTCGTTCTTATCAGCTCGATATGGGCTAAGCTCTAGTTGGTAAGGGTTTGGAGAATTATTGATAATCAGCCCTATCTTCTCGTGCTCCACACCTCGTATATAACCAAGTACATTACGAACTTCATCAGTAAACCAAGGACGGAAGGAGCCTTTGCGCAGAACCTCATGACTTTTTCTCAGAGAAATCAACTGTTGATACCACTTATGCAGCACTGCATTCTGAGCTTGTTCTTGCCATATCATAGCTTTTCTACAGTGGGGGTCCGTCGCCCCTTCCATCCCAACCTCATCCCCGTAATAGATCATTGGAATGCCGATATAGGTCATCTGGAAAAAAACAGCCAGCATCATACGTTCAACAGCGGTACCCAAGCGGTCCCAACCACGCCCACCTTCTTTACACGCTGTAAGAAACCGCAGGGTATCATGGCTGCCAAGCAACTGAAACATAGCCGAATTCGCATGGTCATTATACAACGCCTCCTGATGGAGCAATTGCTCCATAAAGCGAACTGGCCCCGTCGATTGTTCCGCAAAAAATTCTAATACTGCATCACGAAGCACATAATTCATTCCTCCATCGAACTGATCCCCTCTAAGCCATGGCCCAGAAGCATGCATAATCTCACCGATCAGCAGGATTTCAGGATATTCAGATTTGAGTTCTTGCCGAAACCGGGACCAAAAACGCGGATTAACTTCATTGGCCACATCCAGACGCCAGCCGTCAATCCCTGTCTCGCGCACCCAATACTTCGCAACCTCAATCATGTAATTCGCCGTATCCGGATTGTCCATGTTCAGCTTTGGCATATGCGCTTCAGCTTTGGCAAACGTTTCATAATTGGGTACAGGGGTCTGCGTAACCGGAAAGGAATGAATGAAGAACCAATCTTTATACGGAGATTGCTCTCCTTTTGCCAACACATCCTTAAACGCGAAAAAGCGGTCTCCCGAATGATTAAACACAGCATCTAAAATCACTTTGATTCCATGCCTGTGCGCCTGGCTGACCAGTGCCTTCAATCCTTCCGTATCCCCAAATACTGGATCAACCTTATAGTAATCGGAGGTATTATATTTATGTTCTGAAGGAGACTCAAATACAGGCGTCATATAAACAACGTTTACTCCTAACTGTTGCAGGTAGGGCATTTTGTCAGAGATGCCTTGTAAGGTTCCTTCGTTATAACTGCTGGGATAGATTTGATAGGTTACTGCATCCATGCTCCATGAAGGTAACTTCAACGCCTCAGAATGATGGAGATATGCATATTGAAAAGAACCCGCACGTTCCCGGTTCTCCGACGCCCCTCTCTCTCCATACCAGACATATTCACCAGCAGGATTAGTTACATGGAATAGATATCTGCATTTTTTAGTAGGGGTCTCAATGACCGCTTCATGTATCTCATAAACACCTGCCGACCCAATCCGCTCCATCTGCAAAGGAACTTCATGCCCCGGAGAATCATAACGGTCTGAGTAGATGACGGTACAGGATAATTGCTGTCCAGCTTGCGTGAACAGTCTGAGCTTCAAGATGCCCGTACCCATAGGATAGGCAAACGGATCTTCACTTGTATGATATAAAAACCATGTATGAGGCATAACTTCTAAACTCCTTTTTATGCTTTTATCGTTAAATCTATAAGACTCTTTGTGATTAGAGAGACTGCTAAATTTGTGTTATTATGGTTACAAATACCGTTCCGGATTATGAGGGGAAGACAATGAAAGTAACCATTTCTGATATTGCCAAAGCAGCCAATGTGGCTAAATCTACCGTATCCAAAGTATTAAACGATTCCCCAAAAATATCACAGGAAACGAAACACAAAGTTCGCGAAATTATGAAGCAAATGAACTATACACCAAGTAGTATCGCTACCGGATTAGCCAGACAAAGCAGCTGTAATATTGGTCTCCTGGTCGATATGTCCAAGGAAAGTGAATTTCTAAACCAGTTTTTCTACAACATCATCGGTGGAATAGAAAGTGTAATTGCGCCTTTAAAATACGAGCTGACTATTTCCAATGTACAGCATAGTAGTCCGGAAGGACATTTTCTAAATAGACTTGTATTCAGCAAACGTGTCGACGGAATCATAGCGAATAACTCCGTACTAACGGAAGAGCTTTGCGAAGAACTAAACCGCTTGGAGTTTCCCTACATCTCCATCGGCGAAATTATGACTCCCGGAAGCTGGGTTGATTTCGATAATGAAGCAGGCGGCAGCATGCTGACCTCACATTTAATAAAGCAGGGGTACTCCAAAATAGCCTTCATAGGCGGGCAGCAGCAGGAAAAGATTTATACCCATCGTCTGAGTGGATATTTGCAAGCATTGCAGCAAGCAGATCTTGCCGATCAGCAGCAATGGATTATCAATTGTAAGGCTGATGAACATGAGAGCTATCTTGCTGCACTTGAGCTTCTACAGAGCGAAGATCGACCAGACTCCGTAGTATGCATGAACAGCTATGTTGCCTTCGGGGTGCTTCAAGCTGCAAAATCACTGGATATTCATGTTCCCTCACAGCTCGGCATTGCCGCATTTGATGAATATCCTCTGTCCCGTTACACTACGCCTCCTCTAACCTCGCTAAATATCGACACCTTCCAGCTGGGGGTATCTTCAGGCGAGCTGCTGATGCAACGCATTCGTAATAACAACATACCCTCTAGGCATTTGCTTCTCGAGCCAGAACTCATTCCTCGTGAGTCAACTATGAGATCGCAGTTCCCGGCGGGAACGTAGTGAAGAGGCGGGAAGCTTGGTTGCGCTTGTATAGCTGACTGAACATTATTGCGCTGAGTGCTATTTCGGTTTGATTGTCTTGAGTAACTAACTGAGCTTGATTGAGCTTGTGTAGTTGACTGAACTTTATTGCGCTGCGTGCTGATTCGGCTTGATTGTCTGGAGTAACTGCTTTAGCTTGATCGAATTTGAGTAGCTAAAATGGCTACATCGGATTTAATTGCATTTTGTGCAATAGAAATCCTTATAGGATGGGTAACATTCGATTTAATTGCACTTTGTACAGTCAAAACTCATAAAATCGGTAAAAAACAGCCTTTTTCCTGAATTCTACTGCACAAAATACAGTTAATTCTTTCTACCAGCTTCAAACAGAAAGTTTAATTGTACTTTCTGCAATTAAAAAGCTTCATACTGCTTACCAAGGAGCGGCCCCAAACGGGAGCCGCTCCTTGGTGTGTTTAAGCTGTAGATATTATGAAGCTTATAGATCCTTCCAGCGCTGAACCGTCAGATTTACGGTTTGTGCACCGCCTGATGGCGTAAGGGTTCGATTGGAAAGATCCGATCCATTCGAATTCACCTCCACATTAGTCCAAGCACCTCGTGTAACTTTGTATTGAATTGCTGTTCCCGCCGGTAGACTTAGTGTGATGGAGTAAATACCATCACTACCCTTCGTCAGTTGGTAGTTCGGATCTGCCGCATTCCAGCTATTGAAGGAACCGGAGAGATAAACGGGACCACTCACAGGAGTAGACGCAGGAACAGTTGCTCGGAATGTAACACTATCCGCTTGTGGCTCTCCTGCGGTGATGTTACCATTCACCATACTCCAGGTGCCCGCAGCAAAATGATAGTTATTGCCTCCATTGTTATCCCATGTGCCACTGCCATTATTAAAGGCTGCGGTCAGCCCAGCTGCCGTGTCCAACTGAATCGTAACCGCCTTATATCCTGTAAAAGCAGAAGCTTGAAGCTGCTCGCCTGGAGACGTCGTCCAGACCGTTGAACCATCGAGCTTATAATGGATATAAGAGCTGCTATAAGCCGCATTCTTATAATAGATCGTTGCCGTACTGCCGACAGGTGTTGCCGTTGGTGTTGGCGTTACGGTGGGTGTCGGCGTTACCGTTGGCGTCGGTGTTGGCGTTACGGTTGGTGTCGGTGTCGGCGTTACCGTCGGAGTTGGCGTTGGTGTTACCGTCGGTGTCGGTGTCGGCGTTACGGTTGTTGTTGGTGTCGGCGTTACCGTTGGTGTCGGCGTCACGGGTCCACCCGATTGAATATTGCCAGTTGGTGTATAGGTCCAGGTGCCGGCACTAAATAAATAGTTGCTGCCCCCGTTACTGTCCCAAGTGCCGCTGCCATTGTTAAAGCAAGCTTCAAGCTGGCTGGCTGAGCCAATATTAATCGTTATTTTGTTGTAGCCTGCTACATCAGAGACAGGTATCGCCACACCCGGTGATGTCGTCCAAGTTCCTCCTGCAGGACGATAATGAATATAAGGCGAGGTATAGCCCTGCTTATAGTAAATAGTGACACTGTTCCCCGCTGGTGTTGTCACTGAAGCAATCGCGCTAAGGAGGGATAGATTGCCTGCTGCATCCATTGCTTTTACCGTATAGTCATACGTAGTACTGGCAGATAATCCGTTATCCGTATATGAAGTAGTTGCGGATGTACCCACTTTTACGCCGTTGCGATAAATTTCATATCCGGTCACACCTACATTGTCGGTGGAAGCGGTCCAGCTTACTAAAGCACTGGATGCATTTTGAACGGTTGCGGTCACGTTAGTGGGTACAGTTGGAGCAACTGTATCTGTAGGAAGCTGTTGTTTGGCATAGATTTTGGCTGCATTTGCACCCACGGTTACAGTGATCTGCTTGCCAGTTGCTCCACCCGATTGTACGGTTACCGTATCCGAAGTGTTCAACTGGTTATAAAGAACCGTCCCGACTGCCAAGCTGCTCTCTGCACGCAGTGGAATGGTAACGGTCTGCGAGCCGCTGGATTTATTACTGAATACGGAGATAACTTCCTGCCCCAGATTAGTTCCAGTGTCAATACGACGTGAAAAAGCATATAAGTTCTGTGCAGACCACATTTCACGTTGAGTGCCTGTACGGAGTGCCGGATTATTTTTCCGAATCTCATTAAGTTTGGCTACGTGCTTGTAGGTGCTGGCATTCTCATTAAAATAATTCTCTAATACATTGCCGTTTGCATCCCGTTTCACCATTGACCAGCGGTTCCAGGTATCGGCGATGCCTCCCGTCATAATCTGCCCATTACCATTGCCTTTGTTCTGTTCCGTACCTTGGAAGACAACGGGTGTTCCACGCACTGTAAAAATAAAACTCAAAGCGTTCTGCAGCTTATCTACGCTTCCTCCAGCTTCTGTGAGAAAACGATTGCGGTCATGATTGTCGATAAAGGTAACCATGTGATTGGCATTTCCGTTATAGTAGGAATCCTGTGCCAAGGTGCTTTTAATATTGGAGTCAAAAGACTGCCCATATGCGAAGCTATTTAGAACGGAGAAGAACATTGGGAAATCAAGCATGCCCCACTCCTTGTTGTTGCCGACCCAGCGCGAGACAAATTCAGCATTGCCGTCAAAATTCTCGCCAAAGGTATTAACCCCCAGATAATTTTGCAATTCACCAATATCAGTCGGCTTCATCAGCTTGGCTGCGTCTACACGCGCACCATCTGCCCCTGTATAGTCAAACCAGCCTTTAATCGAATCAAATATGGCCTTTTTAGCAGCAGGGACATCGAAGTCAATGTCATCCAGTCCGCCTAGATCATGATTTTCTAAGTAATCCTGTGCCCATTGATCATATCTTCCGTCTGCCAAAGACCAGTTGATATCTCCATTATGGTGATACCAAGCCGGGTTATTGAAAGGAGCTGCTGGCTGCAGACTAGGGATATCATAGTAGGCTTGGGTACCCAGCATATAATCCCCGATATGGTTTGGCACAACGTCTATAACCACCTTGATGCCAACCGCATGTGCGGAATCCACTAACTCCTTCAGCTTCTCCTTTGTACCAAAGTAGGGATTGGCTGCGTTAGGGTCCTTAACGTTGTACCCGTGATACGCCGTGTTTTTACCGCTGCCATTGTTCTCCCGATTCGTCATTTGCGGCTCCGCCACTGGGGAAATCCAGATCGCGGTGTAGCCCATATTTTTAATATAAGACAGCTTGTCGATCACTCCTTGCCAATCTCCGCCTTTCATATAACGGAAATCTTCTTCAGAGTTCTCGCCATAGCGAATTGCCGCTCCCGTAGCATTGTTGGAAGAGTCCCCGTCATTAAACCGGTCAACCATAATCTGATAAATGGTATCATTCTCGTTAATCGTACCGATGCTGGCCGCATCTGCCTGTTGTGGCGCTAAGACGAATAAATTAATCACAGTAGAAAGAAGAATAGATGTAATCAGAACGGGCACGTACCATAACTTACGTTTCATCGCGCGCATCTCCCTCTCTTATTAAAGCGTATTCATAACACACTAAAACCTACTTCTTGGATTAAAAACGACCTTTCCAGCGATGTTTTTGGCATAGAAACAAACGAATTTTAGGGAAACCGGTTTCCCTACTAAAAATTACCATGACACCAGACGCGTTGTCAAGCCTTAAAATTGAAATGCACAACAAAAAAAGAGCTCCTATTTAGGAAGCTCTTGGAGTTGAATATTTACTGTTTGAGTTCAGCGTCCCGCCGTCTGAATAAACTGCAAGACCTCATTCATAATTCGGTCCTTCTCTTCACAATGGCACACCATATGACCACTGTTGTCGACCATCAGCACCTGTTTTTGGGTCGCCTTGATCATATGATGTCGTAGGTAATCGGCGCTTCTAGTCTTCACTAGATGATCTCTTTTTCCTTGCACGATCAGGGTTGGAGTCTCAATATGCGGATAGACAGAAAAGCTCTCACGAACCAATCGCTGGAACTCTCGAGTTGCTTTTGGAGGCGTTGAACTGAATTTACTAATATAAGTTTTTAGCATGGAAAAGCTCCCAAGGGTCTTAATAATTTCTACAGGATTCAGCGGAAACACAGGGGTAGACAACAAAGTGAGAGATTTAATCCAAGGTTTATAGCGCACGGAAAGATGTGAAGCAATAAGAGCACCGGTTGAAAAACCGATCAGATGAACGCCGTCATTTGTCTTTAACAGCTCTGTTAATTCATCCTCAGCACTTTGCTGCCAATCATGTCGATCCGAATGCAGTAGATCATTCCTGCTGCCCCCGTGCCCCTTCAGGGTAAATGTTCTGGAACGATAATTATGCTGCTCCATAAACTGGGACAAGGGAGAGATTTCATGCTCACCTCCGGTAAAGCCATGAATAAATAAACAACTTTCCATAATTGTCCCTCTTTTCACATTCCATACTGAATTCCAACTTTATTGTATAATGCCAATCCCCTTTATTTTCTATTCATTCCAACCTTCTATGTAAAACCTTAACCAAATGATGTCAAGGTTTACCACCGTTATAGTTTCAAAAAAAAATATAAACTCTATTGCTCCCACCAAAGAAGACCAAGTGCAGAAGTAATCGTTAAGCCTACAGCCGAGCTAGATGAAGTTACGTTAGCACAAATAGCAGTCCCCGGCGGAACGATGATGCTGCCCGTAAAGTTCTGTGAGAAAGCGCCTGGAGCTAATTGATAATTGTAAAGCGTCGTCCCCCCGCTAATTGCCGCTGTTGAAGATTGAACGGTCATCGCACTTGTAGCCGCGCTTCCGAGATTATTATTGGTTGGTGTCAAGGTTGCAGGAGAGGTTAACGTCCCTCCTTTTACAATTGTAAAGCTTCCAGACATAGCCGATAGCAGAGAAGATCCGCCGATACTGCCGCTAATACGAGAGATATATACGGTTTTCCCGCTACCAGCAGCATTACTAATCCGAATAGAAGTAATTGCAGAAATAAGACTAAGTACGACCAAACTAGACGCGGATGTGTTGGTAGAATACAAGACCGCAGCCTTCGAAGCACTTATTTCAGGTGGCGCGCTGATATCCGGAGATTGGAAGGTATTGACCATATCCACAAAAAGAGGTTGATCATTGTCGTTAAACACATATTGATTAGGCATGATTATCCCCTCCCATTTCTAATATTCCCACCAGCTGATAGATGTTGTCGCTGCTGAAGTTCCCGATGCAATCGTGATGGACGTGGTTATGGAATTTCCGGGAGGAACAACGATTTGTCCAGTAAAATCAACAATGACGGGACCCGCTGCCAGTAATAAAGATACTAGAGTGGCCGGACCTCCCGTAGGGGCAGAAGTCGAGGTTCTGGCCGTCATCACACTGGTTAACGCACTTCCAAAATTAAAATTTATCGGTGTAACGGTAGTCCCGGTGACCGTAGCGTTTCGAAGCAGAGATAAAGTAACAGCAGCTGTTGCCGAGCTAGCTGCAACACGGGATACATACAATGTACGTCCGCTGCCTGCCGGATTACTAATCTGAACAACTAGCGGTGCAGCAGTCGTTACCGTAGAAGTAAAAGGGATTCCAAACAATAGCCCCGCCTTAGCCGCTCCTCCCTCCGGAGCTGAATCTATACCAGGTGCAACATACGTGTTGACTTGTTCTGTAAAGAGTGGCTGGCTACTCTGATTAAAGACTGAATCGTTTGGCATGCGCTATCCTCCCCGTACTTGAGCTTATCTTATTTTATGCCGCTCTAAGTAACAGGTTGTTTGGGAATGTGCGTATTTTTGCTTTCCCAGCCCAATCACCTCTTATTTTTCACCATATATTATTATCACCATTCGAATGGCTAAGGATTGTCCCTAACGGTTCGCGGCTTATTGAACTGCGGTTTATTGATGCTCAGGGCTCAAACGACGGTTAGGGTCCTTTTATGGATAGGGTTCCAGAAAACCCGTAGGAGGTGAATGAAATCCATAACGGTCTGGAACTAAAAAAGCGCAGCAAAATAAAACACTCAAAAAAACAGGGGAATTGTTCTAGAAATCCGCAATCATTTCCACCTCCAAAGGGTCGAAGAAACCGCCGTAAGGTGACGATCAGTCCTTTATTTTCCGAGCATCAATTTATCGGATTCCCCGTGTCCAGCTCCATTTCACCTCTGCCTTGGCAAAAAAGCGGAACCAAAACGATGATCTCTTACGCAGTTATGAACCAAGGAGACCACCCTGTTAGCGTCCGCTTGGAGATTAGTCCGAACAGTTTTGATTCTTTTATAGATTCAGAAGAGATCGTGGCTGCAAAAGAAATGAAGGTGCTAGTGCCAAGCAGATTTTTAAAGTGGACTCGGATATCCGCCTCCACGCAACAGTCAACGGGTTTAGGCAAAATTGATGTATACGTCCAAGCCCAGTCTATAGGTATGAGTTAACAATTTTATAAGAGAGGGACGAGGAACTTTGCCTAACTACAGCTCTTTTCAAGCTAATCCCGATAATCTACGAACGCTTATTTTTGGCCGGGATGCCTCGCTGATTGATCATCCGCTCACTACAGATCCAGGCGGAAATCTAACGACAATTATCCTAGATGGTACGATTTCCAATATACTCGGAGCTACCATCACTGCGGGTACTTTGTCATCAGCAGGAACAGTTACTAACATTCTTAACGGGACGATCACTAGCGTACTCGGAGCTACCATCACTGCGGGTACTTTGTCCTCCGCAGGTACGGTTACCAACATTCTTAACGGGACCATTACTAGCGTACTTGGAGCTACCATCACAGCTGGTACCTTGTCTTCCGCAGGTACCATTACTAACATTCTCGCAGGTACCATTACTAACGTACTCGGGGCTACCATCACTGCGGGTACTTTGTCCTCCGCAGGTACGGTTACCAACATTCTTAACGGGACTATTACTAGCGTACTTGGAGCTACCATCACAGCTGGTACTTTGTCTTCCGCAGGTACCATTTCTAACATTCTCGAAGGCACGATTACTAGCGTGCTCGGAGCTACGATTACGGCTGGTACCATTACTAGTGTACTAGGCGCAACTATTACCGCGGGTACTTTGTCCTCAGCAGGAACGGTCACCAATATCCTTAACGGGACCATTACTAGTGTGCTAGGGGCTACGATCACAGCTGGTACCCTATCCTCAGCAGGTACGGTCACCAATCTCTTAAACGGGACCATTACCAGCGTGCTTGGAGCCACAATCACAGCCGGTACTTTGTCCTCCGCAGGTACAGTAACCAATCTCTTAAACGGGACCATTACCAGCGTACTTGGAGCTACGATCACTGCGGGTACTTTGTCCTCAGCAGGTACAGTAACCAATCTCTTAAACGGGACCATTACCAGCGTACTTGGAGCTACGATCACTGCGGGTACTCTGTCCTCAGCAGGTACAGTAACCAATCTCTTAAACGGGACCATTACCAGCGTGCTCGGAGCCACGATCACTGCGGGTACTCTGTCCTCAGCAGGTACGGTCACCAACCTCTTAAACGGGACCATTACCAGTGTGCTTGGAGCCACCATTACCGCTGGTACGCTCAGCAGTGTGACCTCTATTTCACAACGCAGCTTTATCGAACAGACGACGACGGGTATTGCAACTGCTAATGCCTATACTCCACTGCCAGCAGTGACTACGAGCGTATTGGGTACCTATTCCTTTTTCATCAATAACACTGGAGCTAACCCAGTCAACACACGAGTAGAAATCAGTGCTGACGGAACGAACTATTTCGTCGATACCACAGGAGATAATCCTTTAGCAGCAGGTTCTGTCGATGTCATAGTTCCGGCCAGATTCCTGAAATATACACGCTTATCCTATCAATCAACGAATGCAGGGGCCGCCTCAACAATCAATGTAAGTTTCAACGCACAGGGAACGTAATGCAGATGCCCATCATATGTTGTAACGAAAGAGTGCATGGATATCCATGTGCTTTTTCTTTTGATAGCAAAAGCTGATTTCTACTTCTACATATGTAACAAGGAGGAAACAACGTGAACAATATTACGCTTGGCGTCCACCTCATCGTTAACAATGAAGCTGATCTTCTGCCCCACTGTCTCACAAGCGTAGCAGGTGTTGATGAGATTGTGGTCATAGATACAGGCTCTACTGACGAATCCATAGCTATTTCCCAAGCGCACGGGGCTAGAGTATTCCAACGGGAATGGACAGAAAACTTTGCTGCAGCACGTAACGAAGGTCTCGATCAGGCGGATACAGATTGGATTCTAGTCCTTGATGCCGATGAACGCCTGCAAACTCCACTTCCGGAACTCCGCAGCCTCCTGCAAAACACGCAAGCTCAGGCTTTTACAGTACACATTGATAATTGGCTTGGCGTTCGGCCTGAAGATAAGGTAAAGCACAGTGCGGTTCGTTTATTCCGAAATGGACAGGGTTATCGATATAGCGGAAGAATTCATGAAGGAATTGACGCTGCAATCCTTAAATCACATAACATCTCGGCGATTGAGCATAGTGATATTGAGATTGAACACTTCGGATATATGCCGGAAATCATGGCACGAAAAAATAAAATCAAACGCAATGAGCAGCTGCTGCGACTCGCTTTAGCCGAACAACCGGAAGATCCTTTTCACTCGTATAATTTAGCAGTCACCTGCTGTCAGGACGGTCGTCTTCAGGAAGCAGAGACATTACTTCGCCAGACCCTTCACCATGTACCACTTGAAGCTTCCTACCGTCCTACGATGATTAGAGATCTCTGTAAAATTTATCTGACTCAAGGAAAAACGAATATCATAGATCCCTTGCTGTTGCCTGAATTGGAACGTTATGAGGATTACCCTGACCTGCATTTTTTATTAGGCCAATCTTTGGAGAGTCAAGGCTTGTTAGAACGTGCTTTTCAAGCTTATCAGCGTGCAGCATCCATTTCTGGAGATCAGGTTAGTCAAAAATATGTATCTGAGCAAGGGATGAACACCTTCCGCCCACTTTATCGACTAGGCTTAATCTCCGAGCGGCTTGAGCTTCAGGAGGACGCTGCGAGATTCTACCACCGTGCGCTTCAACACCACTCTTTATATAGGCCTGCCTTGCAGGGAATAGCTTCTGTTTTTCAACGCTTAGCTGTACCCGATGAGGAGATTGCCAGCTTGCTGATACAACTCGTCCCCCCAACTAATGCTGCCCAACGAGCTGCAATCATTGACAGCTTATTTGCGATAAATGCTAATGAGACCATCACTAACTTATCCCGAGACACTTTTCCCTTGGAATTAGAGATGGCAAATTGGATGATCTCTTCACTCCTGATCACCGGCAAGCTAGAGGACGCCTATACAACCATAAGACAAATGACCTCCTTAGCTACGCAAGATAACCATGATTTAGAATATCTGAAAAAGTGGGCTACCCTCTGGGCTATTTACTCTTGGTCGCTTTTTGGAGAATTCCACAATGACCTGCTAACCTATGTACCAGACGAACTTCGTTTCGGACTGCAATACATTCAGAAGTGCCACCAGCAACAAAAGGTAGATCCCGTTGAAGCAGAGGTAGATTCATTAACATTACATTCCTCATTCATTTCAGATTTGATCGAACAATCAGTAAAACTGCACCAGCCCGCGTTAAGTGAAGCTTTGGTAAAGCTGTTCCCTACCTTTCGGTCTGAATTAGCCGCAGCATTATATAAAGAAGGGAATAGGAATGAGGCAGGCGAGCATTTTATCAGGTTAGTTAGCGATCAAGCGGCTGATGCGAAGGTTCTTTTTTATATAGGTGAGATGGTCTTTGACAAAGGGCATTACACGGAAGCCAGTGAATGGTTTCAACAAGCGCTGGAGCAGATGCCTGAGCATGAGGCTGCCCGAGTGGGTTTAGCACTCTGTTACCTTCAGCAAGCGAAGCTTAGCATGGAGGAGGCACTGAACAGCTTGGATGCAGCTAACGTTCATGGTCCACTGCAAACGGATATTGGCGCCATCCATAAATCCATCTTTTTACTAAATCGTACACCGTGGCACACACAATGGAGCTTCCGCCAGAGCGAGGGGAGGACAGCCAAATGAACATGCCAAGCCAACAACCTCTGATTTCTCTATGCATGATCGTTAAGAACGAAGCAGATAGCTTAAGCCAATGTTTAAAAAGCGTACGTGGTATCGCCGATGAGATCATTGTAGTCGATACTGGCTCTACTGACTCCACGCTACAAATTGCTCTAAGCTTTGGAGCTAAAGTTGTTCACCATCCTTGGAATGGCGATTTTGCCGCTGCCCGCAACGCGGGTCTTCAGCAAGCCCACGGACAATGGATTCTCATTCTGGATGGAGACGAGGAACTGGATGCGAAAAGTAAGGGGGAGCTGTTTCTGTGTGCGGAGCATTTGGAGTATGAAGCTTTTTTTCTGCGCATTCATAATCATAAAGGTTTAACCGCAGCTTCACAGACCATTACTGTTAATCCGATTATCCGGCTATTCCGTAACCGCCCGCAGTACCGTTTCAGCGGCATCATCCACGAACAGATTGCAGAAACGATCGTAAAAGCTACACCCAAAGCAGCTATGCATTTAAGCACCGTAGTCATCCATCATTACGGTTATGCAGACGGCGTAGTAGCAAAAAAAGATAAGATCAAACGAAATGTTGAGCTGCTCAAGGAACAGCTAAAGTTAACTCCCAATGACCCCTTCCACCATTTCAATATGGCTGTTGAATATATGCGGCTTAGTGAATATCAACCGGCTCTAGAACATATTAAAAGATCACTTAACGAAGCTCCGCCCGACACAAGTTACGTTCATCTGCTGCACAAATATCAAATCCGCTGCCTGGCAGAATTAAAAGATTTCAACGCGGCCCTGGAAGCTTGCGACTTAGGGATAACCTTACATCCGGATTATCCTGACTTGGCTCATATCAAAGGTGTGCTGCTGTTTCAAATGGGGGCCCTAGCTGAGGCCAAAACAGCATTGCTGCAAGCCTTAGTCATTGGAGAAGCTCCTTCCGGTTACCATACCGAGTCCGGATTCGGATCTTATTTGACATTTTATTTGCTGGGACAGTTATGCGAAGAAATAGGCGATGAGACCGAAGCCTGTGCCTGTTATACCAAAGCTGCTCAGCTTCATCCCGAGCCAACGCCCATCATAACCCGACTGATCCGAGCCTTAAAATGTGCTGAGCGCGAAAATGAAATTTCGGGCTGGCTTCACGCTCATCTACCCGAATACACAGCTGCTAAAAGCGGACTTCTCTTAGATTTATTGCGGATTGAGGGATGTGATAAGGCAGCAAAACAGCTGATGAAGACCACAGGGCAGTCCTCATCTAATGACTCGTTATTTAACCCAGCCTATCACCCAGGGCGCTCGGAGCTTTTGTTGGCGGATCATCTGCTTGCCTCCCTCTCCTCTTCAACCCCCTATTCTCCAGCGGCTAAAAGAGTGCGGCTCGCACTCCCACTGCCCAGAGTTTCAGATTAGGAAGGACGTATTCCTATGACCACACCGGATATCACACTTTGCATGATTATTAAGAACGAGGCAAACCATCTGGAGAAATGCTTATCCTCTGTTCGCGGGCTAGTGTCTGAGATTATCATTGCGGATACAGGCTCAGAGGATAACAGTAAAGAAATCGCTCAGAGGTTCGGTGCAAAGATTATCGATATTCCTTGGGAAAATGATTTTGCCAAAGCGCGGAATATAAGCCTAGAGTATGCAACTTCCGCTTGGGTTCTGGTACTTGATGCCGATGAGGCTGTGGATCATTGGAGTGAGAATCTGCTCCAGCCCTTGCTTGGTGCCGAGTATATTCATGGTTATTGGCTGCCCATTATCCACTATGTCGGTGAAATACCTGAAGCGGATTTTGTTACAGATCATGTCTGTCGGTTATTCAAAAATGATAACAGAATTATTTTTCGCGGAAGTATTCATGAGGAGATTGCCAGCAGCATTTGGGAGCTTCCAGCGGGGGAGATCGCTTATGCAGATTTGCGTATTTTCCACTACGGATATTTGGAAGATGAACTGATGCGTAAAAATAAATATAGCCGCAATTTAGCACTCATCAACAGGGGTCTGCGACTTCAACCGAACCATCTTTTTCTTCGTTACGCGTTAGGGGCAGAGTATTATCAGCAGGGACAATATAAAGAAGCGGCAGAGATCCTCCTTCCGCTGCTCACCGATGCTCCAGCCCCTTCCGGTTATGTCTCAGATATTTACCTTAAGACGGCGTACGCCTTACAACTATGTGGCCGAAAGCAGGAAGCCGAGGAAGTTTTTCGTACGGGGAGCGGTCTTTTTCCCGATTTCACGGATTTATTAGAAAGCTATGCCCTCCTGTTACTGGAACAAGGGAAGCTCAGCTCAGCCAAGCACTTCTTGGAGAAGGCACTTCAGAGCGGAAATACAGCACATAAATACCCTTCTTCCTCAGGCAGTGGAACGTATCGGACAGAACTACTAGCCGGGAGAGTCTGTGAGAAGTTATACCAATATCCGGATGCGTGGAGACATTACGAGGCTGCCGTACAACATAAGCCTGATTATAGCGAGGCGTGGAAAGAACTCGTCCCACTAAGCCTTCTATCTGGAGAGAAGGCACAGCTACGAGCATTGACCCACAATCATCTGCACTCTCTATCTCCTGATACTTTGAGTTATCTTCTGCCCGCAGCGCTCAATGCCCGCGATCCGGAATGGCAAGCTGAGCTTTCTACAGCCAGCCAGTTACCCTCATCCGTTCAGGCTGCATTGCTGGCGATTCTGGAGATAAACAATCAACCGAAACATCTTCAGACACTCGCACCGCTTGAACAGCTGCTTCATGATCCTTCCCATCTTTCCAACCGATCCTTTGTACTTGGCTACCTGTGGGCTTTCTCTTGCCGTATTGGAGATACTGAGTCTGCCATGCGCTGGCTTGTCTGTCTATTGCCTTACAGACCGGGGATTTTATCGATCCATCATCTTTTAGCGGGGAATTATAGGCTTAAAGCTGATCTTTCGGATCTCAACTATACAGCACAATTGCTGCTTCAGACTGGTGCTTGGAATAGTTTATTAGCACTTTATCGGCATTCGCAAGGTTCTTCCTTTCAATGGTCCAGTCTGCCGCAGCCCTTACTTTACGGTTTACTCGAAGCCCCCACCTCCATAAAAAAACAATGGTGCTCTATTTATGTCAGCAAGCACCCTCAATATCATACGCCTGCGGACTGTACCGAGTGGCATTTATACGCTGCGATAGCCTACTCCTGCAGAGAGATGCCCATCCTTCCTGTAGAGGATGAAGCCGCTTTGCGTAGAGTCGGGGGGGCTACCGCAGCCGTGAGCCTCGCTTATTACAAGCTGCAGCTCGCAGCAGAAGTTTATCCGCAAGGGATACCGTCAGCTCATATCTCTTCTGCGCTGCTTCTGAGATCTGCCAGCCGGACTTAGCCGGTTGGCAGGGCAGATGCGGATTTCAATGCTCCTCTTGCCATTCTACCAGATGGGGCTGCTCATCAAGGATAGATTCGTACTGCTCCAGACTCCCCCAGCGCCCCTCTGGATCAAGCTCCAGGTAACGCGAGTATTTTCGCCGAAGCTCCTCAGGGGATATCGCCCAACCATAATGTTTCACACGCAGCTCGGTAAGAAAACCCGGCAATACCGAATAAGAGAGCGGAAGTCTTGGCACATGATGATCCATTTTCGGAAAAAAATAATGAAAGTTCGGCAAATAGCGGACTAGTGTACGGGTATGTTTCGTGTGGATATTCCAATGCCCATCTTCACGGTAATGTGTGGTGCCGCCCCAAAAATCAAATAATCGGAAGGATACCCAGTCATACACATCCTGATCGATGAGTCGCCTCATCTCCCGTTTAGCAGACTCTTCATAGAACTCATCGGCGTCCACAGACAGCAGCCAATCCGGATTCGTAGATACCGCCAGCTCCCACAATGTTTGCCGCAGCTCCCATTCACGGTTAAACAAAGAGCTTTGCAGGGTTACAAGCTTCTTAACTTTGGCAAAAGAGAGACATAACTGAGCCGTATTATCTGTACTACCATCATCCACGATTACAATATCATCCACGAACTCACTTAATTCCTCCAGCACCTGCTCTAAATACCTTCCGGCTTCGTTCCTAACCTGCATTATAGCGGTCAGACGGTTGCCTGACGTTTTGCGGAGTGGCCCTCTATGACTACTCATCCTCCACTCTCCTTCTCAATCGTCTTACAGCCTCTTCGAGATCTGCCATCTCTGACAAAAGTGGCCATGCCTGATTGTCTTCCCCTCCTGCATTTAAAAAGCTGCGGATGGCCTCGTGCCGCCTGCCATACAGCAAGTGTATGGTGCCTTCCATGGCTTCATCCACATTTTCTTGCTCATGTTGCAGCTCTATTGCCTTTTCCCATTGAAAAGTCCGCACATAATTTTGCACCAGCAACGCTTTTGCCTCGGAAGAAGTTAGCGGACTTAAAATCCTTACCGCCGCTGCCTCATCCTCATTCCGGTGGAACAACTCCGCGCGAACCAGTTCATCCTGCCCGGAATGGAGCCAGCCCTCCATCCTTTCTACTGCTTGCTTCTCCTCTGCGGTAAATGCTGTAATCGCAAATTGGCGGACTGCCGTTTCCAGATTTCCTGTCTTGGCTTCTATTGCAGAAAAAAACCGGAAGTGTGAAATAAGGCAATCCAAATATTCATACAACACCATTAACTCAAAGGATTGCGCCAGATATCGATTCGCTGTGGAGTCCCCAAGCAAATACAAATAAGATGCTGCCAAATAATGTACAACAGGCTGGTTGGGCAGCTTAGCGCACATTGAGGTATAATAATCCGCCCTAAGCTGGAGTTGAATCCTAAACCAGTCCGTAGCAAGGAGGGGCTCCTCCTGCCATAAGTTCTCAATCGCCTTACTCCACAACATCTCATAATCTGTCAGAAAATAAATCCGCTCGCGCTGACATACAACTCCATAGGATTCTTGCTGATCCCCGTCGAGATAAATAATATTCTCCCTGCACAAGCTCTGCTCCAGATAGATCCGTTCTGACCGGGTTCCTACTAGATCAGCCTTTGCTCCAAGCAAGCCGCTGTATTTATCCCATAAGACCTTATTTTCTTCTTCCGGACAGCGCTCTAACAAAGCCACTATATATCCCGCTTGCAAAGAAAGAACCTCGGGCAGCCAGTAAGGAGAAGAGACCAGAAGTGTGTACTCCCTCGCCTTGAGAGTATGAATATCCGCGATCATTACCGGCTTGATCTGGCTGTTAGTCTGCTGCTCAAGAGTCATTCTTGCGGCAAAACAGACCTCTTCCCGCTCGGGCAGAAGATCCAACAGTCTTTTATATTCGTATTCCTCCCAGGAACCTCTGCTCAGAATTAAATATTTCATGACTGCGCCTCCTTGCCCTTGCTGCTATCTGCCTTCTTCCCCTGCGGTTCGGACAAATCCCCTACATAACCTATAGTTAGTGAAGCTTCAGGGTGAAGCTGCAATTGGTGCGAAGTAGACGCCTTACAAGTAATCACTCCAGGCACATTCCCGCCTTTATGAGCAACTCGCTCTAACGGAAAAACGATTCCCGAAGGGTCTCCCTTAAGTAAATGCCCCACCTCTTCGTCCATATCGGTAGATAAACTAACGATCAGATCCGCGGAACCTTGGGTGATCGCCTTCACTACCCGTTCAACGTAATATTTCTCATATCTGATAGAGTCTGATAAATACACAGTTATCTCACACTCAAATAATGCAGATGCATTCCTCAAAGCCCGCAGCCAAGCCTCTTGACCACGAACTGTAATCACTACATCCTGTTCATTTACTGGCAAGCCGGGAGCTGTGTTCATCCAGCTGTCCTTGATCCAGATCCAGCGAATATTCTTGTAGCTCTGCTGCTCCTGTGTAGCTGCCCATTCCTGCGGAAGAGGGTCCCCATTCCCATCCTCTTCACAATAAACAATCGCCGTCACTAATGGCGTTGTCAAGGATGCCTTACCGAGTGGAATAACAGGTTGTGTTGATTGTAAGAATCCATTCTTCGGTACAAGATGTTCTTCGGCTTCTAAGACATCTTCCAGCGCCCATTTTGTACTGTACGCCTGCCAGCCATCCGCAAGTGTTGGTCCGTTCAGCCTTCTCTGGCCCCTATCAAGTGAATGTATAGCATGAACATACACAGCATCACTTAGCGCCAGCTTGGCTCCAGACTGCCGGGCTCGAAGACACCAATCGGCAATCATAAGAGGCCGCGCTTGAAGCGAGGTGTCCAACCCTCCAATACGCTGAAGCAGCTCTTTAGAGAACAGGAGGCAAGAACCCGTTAGTACATCCATCTCTCGCCATTCTCCTTGATGCCGGCCAAGACTGTAGCTTACATGAGCAGCAAACTCATCATAGGTGCCGAAGTGAAGACGTTTCTTCCCTTCCCCTCTTTCGGTTGAAGAGCGAGGGGCCACCACCTTAACTGCAGCGTCATCAAAAGGAACCCACAATAGCTCACTTAGCCAGCCAGGCGATACCATGATCGAATCTTCAAGCAAAACCGCGAAACTGGTTTCGATCTGTGCCAAAGCCTGGTTAGGCATGTACTCCTCCTTTTCATAAGGAAGAAAGAGAATCGACTGCTCCGGTGAGAACTGTCCCGCTAAAGTTTCCATAGGAAAATCAGGAGTCATCGCCACAGCAATAATGCGCACAGACTCTCCAGAATGGAGCAGCAGCAAGGGTAAGCAAGCTGCGGCACATTCCAGGCGGCTTAGCTCAACTACAAGGGTAAGCCCATCTTTACTCGGCAGTGGAAGTAGTCCCGTGCGCTCCAAGAACCCATACCTTCCCGCCAAGCGTTCCACATTCAGAGATTCTTGCGACATTAGGATTCACGCTCCATTTATTAAAGCTGTTCTACCTATAGTCTATGAGCACTGAAGCATGATATCCCCTTAATTTCCTCCGCCCGCGCCTTTGTCTTCTTCCGTATGCTCTGCACCCGTACTCGCGGGATCGGTTGCCGCTGGAGACGAGCTGTTATCTTTCTGACTGTTACTGGAGGTATCCTTGCCCTGATCCACTACTCCACTCTTATCCCCGCCTACAGCTGGAGCAGGAATGGCAATTCCCGGAGCACTGCTGCCGTTAGCCCCCACAGGTTGACCTTGATTATCGTAATAATACATAGGTACATCTCCAACAACCATCAGATAAGACACAGGAATTTCTGTATCCACTACCTGCGGCTCCATATCAAAAGGAATGACGACTGCAACCTCTGTCACAATATGAATGTATACCTCGACCAGAATCATATTGATCCCAGCGTTTTGCTGGCGGGTGCTGAGTTCAACCTTAACCGCACCTTGTGGTTCAATCTTGATCGGAATATCGGGTCCATAAGAAGCAATAAGGGGACTGCCCAGCGCTTGCCCCAGCGGAATATATTCTGTTCGATTATGCAATTCCTGCAGCGTAGACTGAATGACCTGTGCCGCTTGCGAAGTAATACGCATATGCTCCGCGTAGTTGAGCATGAACCCTGATATTTTCCCGTTCTTATCCGTCTTCCAATCAATTAACTCTTCCGCATTCCCTCCATTCGCAACCTGAGAGGTAATCGCCTTGTTAATCGATTCCGTAGCGATTTGCTTCACACGTATTTGTGCTAAATGCAGGATGGGCGGCTTCATATGCAGCTCCACATAGCGCAAGGATTGCAGCACCAGCACAAGTATTACTAAGGAGGCTATCAGCCAAAATTTGCGTCGGCTTCTTGGCTTATGTGTTCTTCCGCCTGCAACCGTTACCTTACTCTCTGGCCGGCTGGATAACCTAAAGCGGCCTTTGCTACGTTTGGCTTCAAAGCGCGTACGCTGCGGCCTAACCGCTGCCCGGCTGGGTTTTGACTTGAATGCAGAGCTTCTCGCTGAGAATCTCCGATTCGTGTCCCCATTTATTTTTGGCAGCCGAAAATGGCCTAGATCAGGTATTCTCAGCCTTCGGTTCCCCCATTTTTTCAATCTGCCCATTGCAATAGTCCCTCCCGCCTTACGCAGAGGTCAAGCCACCTCCACTTAATTTAAGGTATTCGCTAAGAGGACAAAAAAGAAGAACGTTCCCTCCGGCAAACTGCGCCTGAAGTAACGTTCTTCATCCTTTAGATCATGAACTGGGAAGATGATATTAGTGCATTCTGCTCCGCTTATCCTCCTGCAAATGGTCCCAATGACGCCGAATAAAGATGCCAATGAGAATAGCTATAAACACCGCATACCAGGTAAGATAACCATTCCATTCTTCACGCGGAACAATTAGGGTGGATCCGATCGTACCGAATAACCATATATAAGACAAATTACCAAGTACGGTTCCCCATATAAAAGATGAGGCTTTAATCGGTGAAACAGCAGACATGAAATTGATTACATTATTCGGAATAATCGGGATCGTACGCAATAGCACCAGTGTCCAAATCCCATATCGATCCAAGTAACGTTGCCATTTATCATAGCGCTTCAGTTTGCTTCTCCATTTTCGGTCAAACCAGTTATACAGATATCGCCGAATGAGAAAATACATCAGTATTCCGCCCAGATTGCAGGCCAGCCAACTGATCAGCATACCTCCAATTACGTTAAAAACAGAGACATGCAGCACGATCAAAATTACGAATGGAAAAAATCCTAATATACTCTGCAAAAGTGCAAGCGGGATGGTCACGAATAAAATAGATGGCCCGCTAAGGCCCAGCGTTTGCAGCAGCCAATCAATCCAGGTATTTATGGTCTCTGTCATGAAGCAGTCTCCTCTCTTGACTCCTTGCAGCAGCTGCCTCCTGATTTACTTTGACAAAGCATAAGTCTAAGTGTGTAAACTAGGTATCCATTCTTATTGAAATATAAGCAGGGTACACTAAGAGCTTGTAATGCTTTGCTTATATTCCCAAGAAAAACACCCCTTACGGGGTGTTTTATTGAATGAGCTTGCTTATGAAGTGTAATGTGTAAAGAACAGTAGTTAGCGTACAAGTTACATTTTTGTTTCCATTTATTCTTCACATCATAACACAGTTTTTAATCTACTTACAATTCTATACCTGCAACCCAAGCATTCACTTTATCCGGATTGCTCTCCACCCAAGTTTTAGCGGCTTCTTCTGGGGACTTCCCACCCTGAACCTCAATCATTACTTTGGCCATATCTTCTGCTGTCCATTCGAATTGATCCAGGAATTTGTAGACATTCGGCATGTCATCTTTCAGACCTTGGCGAACCATCGTGTGGATCTGTTCATCCGCACCGTAAACCCCTTTTGGATCTTCCAGATATTTCAGATCCATATTGGCGAACATCCAGTGTGGTGTCCAGCCTGTAACAACGATTGGCTCGTTGTTGTCATAAGCCTTTTGCAGTTCCTGAGCCATCGCTGCGGATGAGCTTTCAAGAAGTGTGTAATCGCTAAGATCATATTCAGCGATAGCTTTTTCTGTGGTTGTCATAATGCCGGCACCTGGCTCAATGCCGATAATGCGATTGTTCAGCTTTGCTGCCATATCACTGTTCTTCAAGTCTTCAATAGAGTTAATATCCATATAGGCCGGAACAGCCAAGCCAACCTTAGTCCCGTTTAGATTTGCACCCAAATCTTCAATTTTTGCACCGTACTTCTCTAAATAAGCCGCATGGGTGCTTGGCAGCCAAGCTGCAACCATTCCATCCGCACTACCGTCTGCAACCCCAGCCCACATTGGACCAGCATCTACCTGCAGCATTTCAACGGTAGCTCCAAGCTTAGTTTCAAGTACTTCCTTTACTACATAAGTACTCGCAATTTCCGAATCCCATGCTACATATGCTAATTTTACCTTCTCTTTACTTGATGAAGAACATCCAGCAATAACAGCAATCATCATAATAACTAACAGGAATACCCCTATATTTTTCTTCTTCATTTATTTAAAACTCCTATCTTTGTTTTGGTTTTAGTGCGTTCTGTGTCAAACGGTCCAGCAGAATGGCGATAATAACGATCGCAATCCCTGCTTCGAATCCGTCTCCTGTCTTAGCCTGTGATACCGCACGGTATACATAGGCACCCACGCCCTGTGCACCAATCATCGATGAGATAACAACCATTGACAGTGACAACATAATGGTCTGGTTCACACCTGCCATAATTGTTGGTAAAGCGATTGGAAGCTGCAATTTAACCAATTTCTGAGTAGGTGTCGATCCGAAAGCATCTGCTGCCTCCACCAGTTCCTCCGAAACCTGACGAATTCCGAGATTGGTCAAGCGAATCGTTGGCGGAATTGCAAAAATAATCGAAGCAATAACCCCTGGAACTACGCCCAGTGAGAAAAAGGATACCGCTGGCAATAAATATACAAAAGCCGGCATCGTCTGCATAAAGTCCAAAATAGGCGTAACTATATTTCTAACGGTATTTCTCTGCGCACATAAAATACCAATCGGCACACCAATTACTACAGCCAATATCGAGGCGGTTAGAACAAGGGCCAAGGACTGCATAGAAGGTCCCCATAATCCAAGATTATCGATCAGAAGCAACCCAATGACCGCAAATAGTGCCATGCGCCATTTACCGATCCAATAAGACAAAGCTGCAATAAGCACGATAAGTACTAGTGCTGGCAGGAAGGTAAGTGCATTTTCAATGCCAGCCACCATACCACCGATAATCGAATGGATGAAGTCAAACAGGGGCCCACAATAAGTCGTCAGCCAATTTTCCAACCACTCGAGTGCCTTTCCCAAAGGCAGTTTAGGAATGTCCATTATAATCCTCCTTCCGGTACCGCGTTGCCGGCGAGTGCGGAAAGAACGGCTCCTTTAATCACAATACCCTTCAATTTATCCGCTTCATCTACGACGGCTACAGGCAAATGTGTCTCAGATATTAATTCAAAGAAATCATTGAGTAGCGTTTCCGGTTGTACACGTGGGATTTCTCTCCGCGTTACTTCCAGAATAGATTTATTATCATTCAGTGCCTTAAGGGCATCCTCAGCTGTAATAACACCCAGAAGCTTATTTTCCTTGTCCACTACATACAGACTGAATATACCACTGTCACGCATTAATTGAAGCGCTACCCGAGGCCCGCGTTCAGGTCTGACTGTTTCCGGCTGACGCATTACATGAGCTGCAGTCAATACCTTAGACAAGTCCACATCCTCCACGAATCGCTCTACATATTTATTGGCAGGTTGGATGAGGATTTCTTCCGGTGTACCAATTTGCACAATGACTCCGTCCTTCATCAGTGCGATCCGATCTCCAATCCGCAAAGCTTCGTCTAGATCATGAGTGATAAACACGATGGTCTTCTTCACTCTGGCCTGTAATTCCAGCAGCTCTTGCTGCATGTCTTTACGAATAAGCGGATCCAGTGCACTAAATGCCTCATCCATAAGCAGGATATCCGGGTCGTTGGCAAGGCCCCGTGCCAGTCCAACACGCTGCTGCATCCCTCCACTGAGTTGATCAGGACGATGATTCTCCCAACCTTTCAGACCTACCAGATGCAAGGCTTCCGTTGCCAGTTCAGTTCTTTTCTTTTTATCTACGCCCTGAACTTCAAGCCCGTATGCTGCATTCTCCAGTACGCTTCGATGTGGAAATAATGCGAACTTCTGAAACACCATGCCGATGTTCTTCCGTCTGAATTGGCGCAGCTGCTCCGGATTCATTTTCACAACATCTTTCCCTTTAAAAAGAACTTGCCCCCCTGTAGGCTCAATCAAGCGGTTCAACAAACGAACCAGCGTCGACTTACCGCTGCCGGACAAACCCATAATGACGAATATTTCTCCTTCTTCAATGCTGAATTCGGCTTTGTTGACTCCGACTGTCAACTTCAATTCCTGAGCAATTTTTTCCTTCGACATCCCTTGCTCTAATAAAGGAATCGCGCGTCCCGCATCATGACCGAATACTTTGGTTAGTTGTTTCACCTCTATAATAGCCATGCCGTCCTCCTTCTCCCGAAATGTTATCCGGGTTTAGTTCACTTATAGTAGTTTACCGGACTATTGAAAATTCATGCAAACACCATATACGGATAAAAATTAGTGTACAGTTTTAACTTTACGAACTTTATGTATGGAATACTCTGTTTTACGCCAAATTCCTTTCTTCATGAATTCTTTACTTATGGAGGGGGATTTGATTACAATACATTGTATAAGGTTGCAGTCTATCGACCTATTCCTCAGGAGGGACATCATGAACGATTTAGAAGGGCTTACGCCCGAACAAATAGAGAAGATTAGTAAAGCCCGTGAACGTGTGATCGATTCTATCGGCAAAAACATGGATCTGTATGGCATTACCTTGTCTATTGGACATTTATACGGTTATATGTACTTCAATCAAGGTCCAGTAACACTGGATGAGCTCAGCAAAACAATGGGAATGAGTAAAACGTCCATGAGTACGGGAGTCCGTACCCTTCTAGATCTGAAAATGATCGACAAAGTATGGGGGAGAGGGACGCGCAAAGACTTGTTCACCACTGTGCCTGACTGGCATCAGAACTTCAGTGATTACTTCTCTATTAAATGGAGAAAAGCCGTCGAAGGTAATATGATCTCACTAGCGAAATCACTTGCAGAAATTAACGATATGAAAAAAGAGTATAGTGACGATAGTAAACTTATGCAGCTCTTAAATACAGATGAAGAAAAAATAACTGAATCCATTAACTACTACCGCTGGTTGCTGAAACTAATAGAATCTTTTGAGAGTGGCAAAATTTTTGAATTTATCCCTAAAGAAACTTAAATCAAACCCACAAAAAACACACAAAAAAACGACAGTGCTCCTGTAAAAGGAAAACACTGCCGTTTTTTTCGTTTACCCTTCGATCAAGCTTACATCATCCAAATAAATTGTACTGCCCGCGCTAATTTCACTATTCGTCTCCGTACTATTCCCATCTATAAGCCCTAGCAAAAACACCAGATGAACACCAGCGTCTGTTGCCCCATTCATTGTAAAAGTGTAGCTGTATTCGTCCATATTCTGGGTCAAGGCTACAAGCTCAGCTTCCATATATTTGGTGTAGTCCCCGCCTTTATGCTCCACAGCTACCTGAATATTGCGGTTTACTGTAGAACGAGCTTTAAACTTCAAGGTGTACGTTTTTCCCTGAACGAGCTTGAGATTTTCGTAATCCACCTGTGCGCTATAAGGGGCTTGCCCGGTACCTGTTAAGTTGATAGCAAATTCCCCCTCTTGAACAGAAGCAGATCCGATTCCGTCAAAATACTGGCTCCAGCCCGTTGCATCTACATCGAAGGTTCCATTATCCAGCGTACCGCTTGGCGGTATTACTGGTGGACCCCCTTGTACCTCCCTGACCACAATATCGTCAAAAGAAATCGTATGCGGCGTACTATTAGCCGCAGGATCAGCGCCCAGCGTTTTGCCGATCAGATAATTAAGCTTCAGCGGGTTGCTGTTCGACACCGTAAATTGTGCTGTATAAGTAGCCCAATCCGCATGAATATCAAACTTAGCTTGCGCGGAAGCAGCTGAAGTATTGGAGTATTCTAACACAATTTGGCGCGGAACCGTTGATTTCGCTTTGAAGCTCACCTCATACGTTTTTCCGCCCTCCAGTGGAATACCCTCTTGGAAAAATTGTGTATGCCACACCTCCCATCCGGCCGACGTAATCAGAATTTCAGCTACGCCATCCTTCACATTAAACGCGGAGACGCCACCTTCTCCGGACCAAGTAGTCCAGCCCGTCTTATCGCTGCCAAACGAACCATTGATAACTAGATTGTTATCATTAGCTAGAATAGTCTGCGCGACAGTTGCAGTAACATAATGTTCAGCCTCAACAGTAATGGTATAACTTCCTTCTTCCGGAAATACTGCTGCTTCAATTGTGATTTTTCCCGGTTCAATAGTGTACTGCTCTGCATTAAGTGTTGTACCGTTAACCTTTACCGCCATGATTTGATTCCGCCAATTTTCATTATCGATAAAAGTAAGCTCAATCGGTTGCGAAACTCTGTTATTGCTGCTGTCGCTTAGCAGCTCCTGCGGTTTGGCCGGTGCATTTTTGATCTCAAATTTCACATTGTCAATGATAATATCATGGTTTTGAGGAATACTAATCCCCTCAACCTTCCCAAGCAGGAATTTAAGAGACAATGTATCCTTGCTGCCTTGCCGGAATTCGAATCTGTAATGATTCGTCTCCGGCGTTACCTCCACAATATTGCTGAATGAGGCCTGATACGTACCATTTTCTACGTTCACCCCGATTTTGCGGATTACGGTTGAACTGGCATCAAATTCAACCACATAATCCATTCCAGCAGCAGCTTTCAAGTTGTTCTGAAACAACATTACAGAATACGCCTGACTGCCGGTATTCGTAATGCTAAATTTTGCTGCTCCATCTGCAACCGTAGCGCTGCTCTGACCACCCTGCTCTGTCAACAGGCGATCCCAGGCGCTAAACCCAAAGTTAAATTCACCATTCAGGAGCGGGTAATATATTAGCGATGGATCAAAATAGAAGCTATTACGTATCATCTGGAAGTTATCCAGAACGACTGTATCCACAGCTCCGTTTAACAGTAATACGAATTGTCCTTCATGATCGGTTGCACCTGCAAGATTGATAAAGGTGGCTTTAATTTTTTGCTCACCTTCGCTTAAGCTAACCGGTTGTTCTGCCTGTACACTGCCGTCTTTTCCTAGTAGTTGGACCGTTCCTGTGCGTGCAGAGGATACTGAAGCATTGAAGGTAACCTCGTAGTCCTGCCCTTGAATGAGCTGAATTCCCTTCTGAAGTAACCGAACCTCACCATTTTCACTGCCGCCAATCTGTAGCTTTAACTGGCCATTGTCATTAACGCTTGATTCTACCGTTGCACCACCAGCTGCTTCCGTATGCCAATAACTCATCCGATTGGGTTCCCCAATATCGAAAGTACCATTGTACAGATGATTACCGTTGGCCAGCGGTTCCTTCGCACTATCATGCGGGAATTGAATATTCTCAATCTCTTCTAATCTGACATTACCAAACCATACCGGTGAAGTATTGGTACCCACGTTGAACTCGACGCGTGCAGCAATATCTGAGTTCTCCTTCATTTGAAACATCGTTTCGTAATGCGTCATCGCTGAAGTTAGATCTACCTTAAGCGATGGAGAATACGCTGCAAATCCACGAGATTCTCCACCTGTTAACCGAACGCTCATACTGCGGGACATATCGGTTTTGGCATCGAAGCTGAGTTTATAGAACCTGCCTTTAGCTATAGATACGATAGCTTGGGGTTGAATCGAATAAAAATTGCCGCCACCACTGCTGATATCTACCTTCACATAATTGCGCTCCCCAATAGGAACGGTAGAAACCGTAGCTTCAGCCCCTGCTTCTTTATAAAGTACCCAATGTGCGGTATTCGGGATTCCCATACCGTCATCCCCCGGCACCTGCTCCGAATAATTGTTGTTATAGACCATGTTGCCGTCTGCCAGTGCAAGCTTGGAGCCTTCTGGATAGGCTTCCTTCTCCAGTGTAACTGGAATAGGCTCGCGGTACTCACGACCTGTCAGCTCATAGACTCTAACGTAATCGATCTCCATCGATTTTGGAAATACGGTTTCGCTAGTCGGATCACCATCAAAGTTACCGCCTACGGCCAGATTCATCAGCAAGTGGAACTTCTGATTAAACGGCGCTGGATACACATTATTGGCAGGCTGCCCATTGCTGATGCTATACCAGTCATTTTTGGTCGAATATAATTCACCATCCACATACCAGCGAATTTCGCCCGGCTCCCACTCAATAGAGTACGTATGGAACTGCTCAATCGTAGCGTTATCCGGAAATACATACTCTTTGCCGGAGTATACATTGTTCGGCGCCATACCGCCGTAATGAATCGTCCCCGCTACCGTGTTTGGACGACTGCCCCAGCCTTCCATAATATCAAGCTCACCGGAAGCAGCCCAAGTCCCGTACACATCGTTCTCCGGCAGCATCCAGATCGCCGGCCAGTACCCTTTTCCAGTAGGTGCTTTGGCCCGAATTTCAAATTTGCCATATTTTTTACTAAACAACCCTTTAGTCTTAATCCGTGTAGAAGTATATTGTTTGCCAGCTTTTTCTTCTTTGTGGGCCGTAATGATCAGGTTACCGTCCTGTTCCTTTACATTCTTCTCATCGTTGGTATACCACTGCTTCTCATTGTTTCCCCAACCTGGATTGTTGTATTGCGAACCATCTCCAAGGTCATAGGTCCACTTTGTAGCATCAATGTCTCCATCATCAAACTCATCCCCCCACACCAGTGTCCACGGATCAGTGGTCGGTGTTGGTGTTGGTGTTGGTGTGGCTGTTGGTGTCGGTGTGGCTGTTGGTGTTGGTGTCGGTGTGGCTGTTGGCGTTGGCGTTGGCGTTGGCGTTGGTGTTGGTGTTGGTGTTGGTGTTGGTGTTGGTGTTGGTGTGGCTGTTGGTGTCGGTGTGGCTGTTGGTGTTGGTGTCGGTGTGGCTGTTGGCGTTGGCGTTGGCGTTGGTGTTGGTGTTGGTGTTGGTGTTGGTGTTGGTGTTGGTGTTGGTGTTGGTGTTGGTGTCGGTGTCGGTGTCGGTGTCGGTGTTTCGGTTGGTGTTGGTGTCGCTGTTGGTGTTTCGGTTGGTGTAGCAGTGGCCGTAGGTGCCGCCGTTGCTTCAGGTGTGGCGCTTGGCGTCGTTATTGGACCTACATTCCCCGAACTGCTTGGCGCTGAGCTTGCTATTGGCAATGTTGTTTTGCCAGTGTTTCCTTTTTTCATTGCTACACCGCCAATCGTCACTCCATCGGCTTTGTTATCTATTGTGGTTACGCTTCCGCTGCCTTGAATTGCTGTAGCTCCAGCGCTCGCAGATAGGATTAGTGCCGCCACTTGTGAATTGTTCTCCAATGTTAAATGGGTCGGACTTCCCAGAGTAAGGCTGCCGACAGTTCCAAGGATTCTTAACAAAGAACCGCTGACTGCTGAGTCTGCTGAACGAACCGCTCCAAATGTTCCGCGAAGCGAAATATTGTGAGGAACGACATCCATCTCAACATCCCCAAACCCTGCCCCGGTAAGATCGCTGCTTTCTTCCAAGATTGACCCAGATAGCAGCTGCACAGTACCCACAGCTGTCGACCCGCTGGCATAAATCCGAACCTTACCATTAGGCTTGGCTACTTGAAGCAGTCCAAGAGAAGTATGGTGTAAGCCGATACTTTGCTCGCCGCCTCCCCGTACAAAAGTAGTCCCTGTTACCTTTACACCTTCAAGCTTTGCATTCCCTTCAGCTATCCCCTCGGTTAGATAAAGATTACCTTGGATGACCGTGTCTTTAAGAATCACATCAGCCCGATTAATGACTACATTGCCCTTTACTGTTCCTAGTGAAGTCTCTCCTGATTTCAGGAGGAGTCCCGAAACCATTCGATCAGCCAACTGAGCTAACTCTGCACGGGTGATCCCACCATCAGGCTTAAACAAACCTCCAGGATAACCTTTTACATAACCTGCACTCGATAGAACGGCTATTGCTTTTGCGGTTTCATCGCTGACTCCGTTCAGATCGGTGAATGCTGTTGTACTGCTTTTGTCTGCATTGAAACGAAACACTTTCTCCAATGCTAACGCTGCCTCCGCGCGCGAAAGTGCTTTTGAAGGATAAATATTGTTCTTCTGATCACTGCTTAAATAACCAGCTGCAATCCCTTTGGCTATATCATTTTTATACCAGTCTGTGGTCTGGACATCAGCGGGAACCTTATCCGATTGCTCCTGATAATTAAATATACGATTCATAATAGCTGCGAATTCTGCCTTCGTGACTTCCTTACCCGGACGAAACGACCCGTCGTCATATCCGCTTATGATCCCATTTGTGCTCCAACGCTGTAATGGACCTGCGGCCCAATGATTTGGAGATACATCGGTAAACGCTTTCAATCCATTGATTGGTTCATTTTCCACTTTCGTTGCCGCTGAATCAGGTGAGTTTTCCTTTAACGCCTCTGCCGCTGAAGCATTCATGCTCCCAACCGGTGATAGCAGCCCGGTGACAAGGAGCATAGCAGCAAGTGCTGCTGTGAAATTCCTTTTCATCCTAAACATCACTCCTCGAATTTCGTAATATTCGTAATTCAAGCGAAAAATCGAAATCGGTTTCGACAATGCTATTGTTGCTTAGTTTTCTATTTTTGTAAAGATGTAATTTTGAATTTTTTTACATAGATTATTTTGGAGTAAATCTGCATAGTGAAATATATATTTGACTTGTTTCGGCAATAATAATAGACTGAAAATAATTGAATTTTCATTCACCCTATTCATAATAACTCGCAAATAACCGCTCTAGAACAGTCTTTTTCTCAAATTTCAACGATTTAGCGGAGGGTGGCATTATTAACTATGAATATCAAAATGATTGCCGAAATGGCCGGCGTTTCTGTCTCGACTGTTTCGAAAATTATGAACAATTACAGTGATGTTTCCGAAAAGACCAAGCAAAGAGTTTTGGAAATCATCGAACAAACCGGATATTCACCTTCCAACTCCGCCAAGACACTCGCAACTAAGAAGTCGAATCTGATCGGGGTTATTTTTGCTGGCGAGCTTAATGTCGAATTTACACATCCCTTTTTCGTAGAAGTGCTAAATTCTTTTAAAAAGCAGATGGGCGTTCTGGGCTACGATCTCATTTTCTTTTCCAACGAGAAATTCATCAGCAGCGGCGATTATTTCGCTCGATCTGTTCATTTTAATGTGGATGGATGTGTCATTATTTCCGGACAAAAGATGGAGCCTACCATCCGCGATCTGGATATGAGCAGTATTCCTTGTATCGGGGTCGACCTTGAGCTAAAGGGCAAAAAATCCGGCTTTGTGATGTCAGATAACTTTCAGGTTTCTTCCAAGGTCGTGGAGCATTTTTATCTGCTTGGCTATAGAGAACTTGGATTTATCGGAAGTGCAGCGGATTCAGATATTTCTAACCTGCGGGAATCCGGATATGTCAAAGCTATTGAAAGCTTCGGCCTCACTTTGAACCGTCAGTGGTTTGTTCATGGCGACGATTTCTTTGAGCCCAGCGGTTATACGGCTATGCAGCAATTAATTCAAGCCGGAAATTTACCAAAAGCCATTTTTGCGGCTTCTGATTTGCTGGCTCTGGGAGCCATCCGGGCTTTGAAAGAACACGGTCTCAGCGTTCCTGAAGATATTGCCATTATCGGATGTGACGACATTGAAGCCTGTAAATATACCAGTCCAAAACTGTCGACCATCCGCCAGAACAAAGAACGGCTTGGCATCCTCGCTGCCCATATGCTCTATGACTTGATTAACAATCAGTCTGGCGGTGGATCATTTGTAGTGGAGCCTGTGCTTATTGTGCGTGAATCCTGTGGCAGTCAATTAAATACTTAGTTAATCAACAAAAAAAGACAACGGCTTATGTAAGCGGGTTTCCGCAAACGGCGTTGTCTTTTTATTGATTATCGAAAATGTTTCGTTATCTATCTTCATTGGTCTCTAGCTGGTCGAACTCCACCTCTTAATATGGAGTAGGTATCCCTACCTGATGATCCAAATTCAACTCAATCAATTGTCCTGCCTGGGTTAATCCGGCACCAAAACCATACATCAGGATCTTTTGTCCATTTTGTACCTTGCCCTCGCGGATGCCCAAATCAAGTGCTAAAGGAATCGTGGCAGCCGAAGTATTCCCGAAATTCACAAGACTGTGCAGCACCTGCTCCAGCGGATAATTTAATCGCTCGCATATTGGCTCAATCATTCGCATATTAGCGCTGTGGGGAATAAACCAGTCTACTTCCTCCAGACCTACCTCCGCTTTTTCAAGCAGCTGTTGCACACCTAAAGGAACCGTTCTGACCGCCCAGCGAAACACTTCTCGTCCGTTCTGTACCAGCATTTGTGTATCTACCAGCTCAATATTGTTTACAGTATGGGCAAGCCCCGTACGGTAAACATGATGTGCCCCACCGCCATCACTTGCCAGCTGGAAGCCTAAAAATCCCGTCGTCTGCTCATCACTTTCCACAAGCACTGCTCCAGCGCCATCCCCAAAAAGAATACATGTACTGCGGTCAGTATAATCCGTAATCTTGGAGATCGTATCCGCACCAATAACCAGTACCTTGCGATGCATTCCTGAAGCCACATAACTGTGAGCAGTATGCAGTGCATAGACAAAACCTGCGCATGCTGCACTCAAATCCATAGCACCAGCAGTCTGCGGAATGTTAAAACGATTTTGAATCAAAGAAGCTACTGAGGGAAAGGAAAAGTCAGGTGTACTCGTAGCTACCAGGACCATATCGACATCCTGAACGCTTTTTCCATAACGAGTCATAAGATCCTGCACAGCTGCTGCACATAAATCACTTGTATACTCATCCTGCCGACTAATTCGGCGCTCACGGATTCCGGTCCGTTGCACAATCCATTCATTATTTGTATCTACGATCTGCTCCAGATCGGCATTAGTCAGTCTTTTGGCTGGGACATAGGTTCCGATAGCGGTAATTTTTGCACCTGTCATTCCAATCACCTCTTCAATTAGTATCTGATATTAGTACTTGGTACTAATTATAACTCTGTGCCTGCTAAAAAGCAAAGAAGGCCGGTAAAGCATCCTAGCTTCCCGGCACTTCCGTAACTTTACGAACCCACTTAGAAACGTTTCCTATTACGCTGCTTTCTTTTTCTGACGAACAATATAATCGCAGTTGCAATAACCACCACTAAAATGATAAGCACAATCACGATATTCCATACATTAGGCACATAAACCTGCATTTGAATTGGCTCTGTATCCGCTAGTGTAACATTCCAAGTAAGGGTTCTGCCGTCCTCCACATTTGCATTATTGTCTCCATATAGATCCACAGGTAACGTTAATTTAAAGTCGAAAGCCATGTTTTGCAAAAAAGCCCGAATAATCGGCTTCGATAAACTGAGCGATCCCATATTATCCATTATGGTGTCTATGTAGCTATTTAATTTGGGCTTCGCCTCAACGTCATATTTGGTATAAAACCAATTATCTTTGGTATCTAATTTCAGGTCCACAATATCCAAGTCACCAGAAAGTGCTTTCATATCCTCAAAAGAGGCATAAGATTTCACGAATTCATAGACTGTAGATTTTCCATCTTGGCTTTTCTCTAGCTCAATCCCCTGATCCTTAAGTTTGTTTACCAGAGCATCTTCCATTTTTCCGCTAATCAACGCTTCTGCACGCGAATTCACTTTCATGTTCACTGCAATATCTACGCTTCCGTTCTTATTCACTGTGACATGAGCAGTGCCTTTAGAACAGCCTGATAATAGTACAAGCATTAAGAGCAGCCCTAGTAACGAAAACCCTCTCCATTTTGACAACAACATTTCCCTCAAACCCTTCAGTAACATGTATTTATATAACGGCTACCCATTCTATAAAGGCTAACTCATTTATATCATAGAATCAAACTCTATATGAATGAATAATCAAATTTGAGAACCGTCAAACTTAAACTTTATACGCGCATAAAAAAGAGGCCCTCACAGAAGTAATCATTTCTACTCATGAGGTAACCTCTTTCATAAAAACAGCACACGTAATGTTACTTCGAACGCTAGTTGTTCATACGATGCTCAATGTTACTTGGAGTGCCTATTGTTACTCAAGATGCTCATTGTTACTTGGAGTGCTCGACGTTACTCGGGATGCTCAATATTATTCGGAGTGCTTATTGTCGCTTGGGTGCACGGTGTTACTTGGACTTTCAAAGTCGCTTTCGGACTCCAGAGTCGCTATTTCCGCACAAACGTCTCTTTTCATAAGCTATCGGACTCCAGAGTCACTATTGCCTCAAAATCACCCCATTATGAGCCAATTTACGAGGAATAGCGCCTCTCCAGTCCGAAACTACCCGTAAAAGGCTCTAAATTAGCAAATAGCGGCATCTGAGTCCGAAAGCACCTGTCCTCCCGTAACCGCCCAACTACCGCTCTCCTGCAGCCGCCCTACTATCGCCCTACTATCGCCCTACTATCGCACTACTGCAGCACTACTACCGCTTACTCCGCCCTACTGCCGCAACAAACACTACTCAACAAACAACGTCCGACTCTTAAACCACTCCATTGCCCATCAAGCTAGGCTTATAGAGTCCCGCTTATGTGGTTAACGAGGTGCTTCTTTTCCCGGCTCCATGTAGTGAAGCATTCTCTTCACTCAAGCCGATATCCGCTTGGCGGAGAACCTTTCGCCCCCTCCAGCGCGCCAGAACAAGCAAGCCTCTCACCAATTCGTCGGCTATCATACAACAATAGATACCCATAAGTCCCCAGCCGACGCTGATTCCTAACCAATAGGAGCAGCCCACGCCAATGAGGGACATAGACACGATGGAAGTATACATCGTATAACGCGTATCCCCGATAGCGTTCAGCGCGTTGCCGAGGGCCATATTCAGCATTTTGGAGGGCTGGAGCAATAGATTTAGAGCTAACAAAGAAACCCCGATCGCAATAATCTTCGGATCAGATGTGAAATAACCGAGCAGCTTTTTTCCGAACAGGAATAGTAACAGCATGTTAGCTGACACAATGCTCAAACCAATAAAGAGTGTACGATACGCACTGCGATAAGCTTCTTTCAATTTGCCTGCTCCAAATAAATGAGCAATCTGTATCTGCCCCGCCAGCGCAAAAGCATAACCAAGTGTGAAGCAAAAGGACTCCAAGGTATTAAGATACGTGCGTGCTGCTAACGCTTCGGCTCCAAGTGCAGCCAGAAAGGAATATACAATAAGCTGGGAGAATACCCAACAGGAAGAATTGATCCCGAGAGGCCAGGCAATCTTCAAAATTTGCTTGAACAGCTTGCCATTGAATATGCGGAAATCTCTAAGTCTGACCTTGATCTCGAAAGAACGCCGGAATAAGGAGTAGAGAATAATCACTCCGACCAGTCTACTGATAATACTGGAGATCGCGATGCCCGCAAGGCCTAGCTGTGGCAGACCGAATACACCAAATATAAAAATATAGTTCAGAATAATATGGATGACATTGATTATAATCCCTGTGTACATCGGTCCTTTGGTATTCCCTGTGTTACGGATAGCGGTACCGAGGGAAGCGATCATCCCGACCATAAAAAGTCCACCGCCGACGTAGGAGATATAGACATTGGAAAGTGACAATAGCTCAGGTGCTATATTTAGAACCCCACCAATAGGGCCCGCATAGAAAAACAACACAATACTCACGACAATCCCCAACACGAGGCTAACCGATACTCCCATAATAGCAATCGTGCGTGCTTCACCAAAACGTTTGGAGCCCATTCTCTGTGCGATCAGAATCCCCGCTCCACCCGCAAATGTTGTAAAAAGCGTGGTCAATGCACCGAACAATTGATTGGAAATGCCGACTACGGCGACTGCATCATCAGAGATACGGCTGACCATTAATGTATCTACCGTACCCAGCAGAGTCTGTAGAAATACCTCTATAAATATAGGCCAAGCCAATACCCAGAGTCCAAAACCCTGTCTTTCTTTTTTCACTATACAAACCCTCCTCGTAAACCATGCCTACAGACTTAGCCTAAAAAATAACATCTTTATTCATTAGGTCAGACTAAATTATAGATGATATACTTTGGATGATGGTACAGATTTCAAACCAATTATTACATTATTCCAACCTCACTAAAAGGAGCTTCTGACATGAACATCTTGAACTTCACCGTTCCTCCGTTGCTGTACTACATTGTAAGCGGATTCCATACTTTCTCCCCCGGCCATTATCATATGAGCCGCCATAATACCCGGGTGTTCGATTTGCTTGTAGTTAAACAAGGCTGTTTATATATGAGTGAAGGCGGCCTCCCTTTTCAAGTAAAAGCGGGTCAGGCGCTCTTGCTTCGTCCAGACAGCCATCATTTCAGTACGGACAGCTGCAAGGAATCCACCTCTTATTATTGGCTGCATTTTCAAACGGTGGGTGAATGGAATATGACCGAGGATACGGCTGCTGCGCTTGAGAAGGACAACGTCAAAATAGAGAACTCCCTGCAATCTGACGAATTTGATATCCGGCCGTTTAGCTTACGCCTGCCTCAGTATACGACTCTGCTGCAGCCGTCCAAGATAGAAGAGCTGCTCTCACAGCTGAATCAGCTTGTGCCTAATTCCCATTTAAGCGATACTCCATTTCAGCAGCAGCTGTTGTTTCAGGAGGTTATTCAGCAGTTATCCGCCTCCCTCAGCCATGAGCGCCCCTCGCCCTCCAAAACATGTGCAGAGCAAGCGGCCTCCTATTTACGCAGCCATTTTCGTGAGCACATCACTGCGCAGCAGCTAGGGGAAAGCCTAAGCTTTCACCCTGTATATATCGCTCGTTGCATGAAGAAGGAATACGGCTGTGCGCCGATGGAATATCTGCTGCATTATCGAATTCAGCAAAGTAAACTTTTGCTGATGCAGACCAGCTACACGATTGCCCGTATAGCCGAGGAAGTCGGCTTCAATCAGGCCCCTTACTTCAGCTCCAGCTTTATTCGAATAGAAGGGACCACTCCGCGGGAATTCCGCCAACGCTTTTCGTAGATCCTGAAGACTCTAAAAAACACAAAAAAAGGGATGCTCCCCATTTGGCTTAGGGAACATCCCTTGCTACTTTTATTATTTCAAACCCTTCTCCTGCACATAAGCGTCCCATTGCTTGATATATTCGGTCTGGATTTTCTCAAGGCCTGCTTGCTTAGCCTTTTCCATAAAGGTGGCTAAACCCGCATCAACATCCTCTACTAATCCAGCTTGCAATGGATACAGGTATTGCTTTTCCACCTGCTCTAGTGCTGCTTTTTCCGCCTGATAGGAGGTATAATCCTCAGCAAAACCCGTGAAAATATCCGGCTTCTGAATTTTGTCGAGCTCAGCGAAGATTTCCTTCACGCCGTCATAGGATTTATCAAACAACATGAACTCCGGATTCCGCCATGCCCAGCCGTTCATTCCCTCGCGTGTAAAACCGTTCGTTGAAGCATCTCCAATAAGTTCATAATAGCCGTTCGCATCAATCTTATAGTTCTTTCCTTCCACACCGTATTGCGTCAGCTGATTATAACGTTTATCCATGACCATTTTTTCATAGAAGGCCAGCGCACGTTCAGGGTTCTTGCTGCTCTTCGGAATGGCGAAACCATTATGAATAGGATGAACTGGTGTTGCATAACCAATGGTATTGCCATAAGGATAGTAACCTAGATCCCAATCCGGATGTGCTGCTTTCACCTTCATCAACGTATCGTTGAAGCGAGTCGGATTATCTCCGAAGATGCTTGCTGCCTTGCCCGCGATAATCGGTGCCTGGATGGTATCCTTCAAGTTCAGGACGTTTTTGGAAATCAATCCGTTTTCCTGCCAGCGTCTCATCGTCAGCAGCTCTTCTTTATGTTCCTCCGAGCCCCAATAGAGATAAGCTTTTGAAGGATCATCGTACTTAATACCAATACCGTAAGGCAGCGGACTGCCGACCTGTGCGGTAAGTGTTGAATATACATCATGAATGTTACCTCTTACATCACTGTTAAAAGAAGCCGGCGACATCTGCGGTTCATTTTTCTTGATTCCTTCCATGTATGCTTCATAGCTAGCCAGATCTGTCGGCTGAGGCAGATTGTATTTCTTGCGCAGATCCTCACGCCATACGAAGCCATTCGTTACATACTCCTTATAAGTCGCAGGAACGGTGTAAATCTTGCCATCAATCTTCACGGCATCCCACATTTCCTGTGGTACGAATTGCTGGAGTTCTGGGGCAGCTTTTGGCAGCAGATCATCTATAGCCAAAAAAGCTCCCTTTTTCGCATAAGCCTGATATTGTGTCCAGTCCGCGGTGAAGATCAAATCGATCGATTGGCCCGACGACAGCAGCAGCTTATATTTCTGATCCCAATCTGTCCAGGTTGTATAATTGAATTTAACGGTTGCATTCAGATCCTCTTCAGCCATTTTGTTAATTTCGGCTTCAATGCTTGAGAGATCCTTCGGCGCATCGCCTAGCATATAGAATTGCAGCTCTACCTTTTTGGAAGTGTCCAGTCCGGTCTTCTCCTCAGTAACTGCGTTCGTACTTTGTGCTGTGTTTCCTCCGCTATTGCTCTCTTTTACCGCCGAATTGTCTCCGTTTGCAGAATTAGAATTCCCCCCGCAGCCTGCCAGCAGCGTCAAGCCCAATACTGACGTAAGCAGAATAGACATGCGTTTGCCCCGTTGTTTATTCATCTGAATCCTCCCTTTTCACTATGCTTCTATGTTAGCCGACTGTACCTTAACCCGGTAGTGGGCAGGTTGCGGTTCTAACCTTTCACAGCGCCGATGGTTAGGCCTTTGACAAAATAACGCTGAACGAACGGGTACAGAAAAAGAATAGGTCCCGTCACGACAATTGCCATCGCCATTTTGGTAGACTCAGCAGGGACCTCCGTAGCCAGTGACACCCCGGTTCCCGCCCCCATCTGTGCGATAAACTGTGCTGAATTAATAACATTGTACAGATAGAACTGCAGCTGATATTTATGCGTATCATTGATGAACAGGGAAGAGGTGAACCAGTCATTCCAGTAATACAAAGCCAGAAACAAACCGACTGTAGCGATGCCCGGCATGGAAAGCTTGAGTACAATCTGCCAGTAAATACGGAAATCACCGGCCCCGTCTATTTTGCCAGAATCGAATAATTCCTCAGGAACTGCAGATTTGATGAAGTTTTTCATTAAAATGATCAAAAATGGCGTCATCAGACCTGGAAGCACCAGTACCGCATAGGAATCCAGCAGACCGAGGTATTTCGTAATCATGATGTACCACGGGACAAGTCCTCCCCCAAACAAAGTCGTAAAGTATATATAGAAGGAAAAGCTATTTCGATATTTGAAATCTTTACGCGCCAACACATAACCCGCCATAGTCATGAAAAAAAGTCCCATTACCGTTCCAATCGCAGTTGTGCTGACTGTGACCGCATATGCCCGCAGCACCTCATCCGGGAAGATGAATACCGTCTTGTAGCCCTCCAGTGAGAACTGTGCCGGAATCAGATGATAGCCATCGCGGATAATGGACTCATTGCTGGTCAAAGACGCAGAGATAATTAGCAAAAAGGGCAGCAGGCAAGCGATCGACAGGCCAATAATGACCACATAGGCAATCCAATGAAGCATTCGCGTATATTTATCCTTTTGAATTTTCATTCCTTATCCTCCTAGAACAGGGCGTAGTCATCGTTTATTTTGCGGATAATATAGTTGACCGTCATAATGAGGACGAAGCCGAACAAGGATTGATAAACCCCGGCAGCCGTTGCCATGCCCACATCAAAGGTTACTTTAAGCGAACGGTATACATAGGTATCAAGGATATCCGTCGTATTGTAGAGCAGCCCGTTATTGCCTATTAATTGATAGAAAAGATCAAACTGGCCCTTCATAATACTGCCGAGCGCAAAGAGCAGCAGCACCACAAAGGTTGATTTCAGCATCGGCACCGTTATATACCAAATCCGTTGGAAAATATTAGCGCCATCAATTTTGGCCGCTTCATAATATTCGTCACTAATCCCCGTAATCGCCGCCAGATAAATCACCATGCTGTAGCCAAGATTTTTCCATAGATAAAAGATAATGATCAGAAAGATCCATGCCCAAGGTTTACTGTAAACGTCGACCGGATCAAGGCCAAATTGGGTAAGTATTGTATTCAAGAAACCGCTGTCATAATTAAACAAGTTGTAGACAATTACGCTGAGAATTACAAAGGATACAAAGTAAGGCAGAAACATTACCGATTGGCTAATCTTTTTAAACCATTTTCCATTGAGCTCACTCAGCAGGATCGCACAGACAATTGCCAGCACATTCCCTAGTACAATAAAAGCAATATTGTATCCTATCGTGTTCATCGTGAGCTTCACCAGCGTACCGGATCTCCAGAGGAACTCGAAATTCTGCAACCCGACAAACTTGGAATTGAACATACTGCTGTTGAAGTCGAATTGAGTGAACGCATAATAAATGCCTACCATTGGAAAATAGGAATTCACCAGAAAAAAGACCAAGGTGGGCAGCAGCATCAGAAACATTACCCGATTGTGCACCAGCTCATACAACAATCCTTTCTTCTTTCTTGTCGTTCGTAAGCGTGCTCTACCATCAGCCTGGATGCCAAGTTCGACGTTTGAAATTCCTTTGGATGAGGTTTGGCTCAAGATCTCTCACTCCCCTTAATATAGAAACTGCATAATTCCACTATAGGGGGATTCTTCTGAACACAGAAGTGAAGCTTACAAGCCTTACTGCACAAACTGGCGAAACAGGAACTGAACAATCAGGATGTTTATGTAAAAGTCTTCGGAGACCCACAGAGCTTCTCAAGCTTCGCTAACCCCGTATAATCCTTGTAGAAAAGGCTGTTTTGTACATGAATATTTAATTTGTTCACTCCCTTCAGATTGGAAAAATGCAGGATTATAAGGTTGCTCCACTGTTCCGTTCACTCTTGGGGACTTATAATAAAGGAACTTCATAATATGAATTCATCCAGAGTCTTGTCCGAGTAAGTCATATGATGATCAGGGGGGACGGTATGAAGAATAATGATCTACGGAGAAAAAGACTACTGTATGGCAAGCTGCTCACTACCATAACCCTGTGCATATCGTTAACCCTTCTTATCTCTACTTTTGTTTACTATACGTACTACATCGGTGTCGAGAAGACGCAAACCTTCCGCTCCGATCTAAGGGACCTGACCCAGACCGGCAAAAAAGTAGTCAACATGGCTGAAGTCGCGCAAACGCTTTCATTTCAACTGTATCGAACCAGCACGATTTCTCATCTGTTGTTCTACAACAAGCCTTCTATTTATGAGGTAACCGCAGCGATGTCCGATCTCGGAAACTACTTAAATTCCATGCCCTATATTGAATCCATCTATGTATATAATCCGAATAATGACACGGTTTATATTTCGGCAGCACAGGGCCAGAATGGCGTATTCACCACCCGCGAACTGGTGGACACTGAAATTATTCAGATGCTGAATCATTATCAGGATTACAAAACATTCACGCCGATTCCGCGAACCTATTCCATAAATGAACCTGAGAAGAAAACCATCTCAGTCTATACTTACCTCTGCTATGATGCCATCAATTGGGACCGCTCTATTAACTCTGCGGTTATTGTTAACATATCCGCGGCTTGGATCAATAAAGAACTGGCTAACGGCAATACACCCGGTAGTGGCAGTACCTACATTTTAGATGACCAAGGCCGTTTTCTGTCGGGGAATAAGCTGACACTGGAGAAGCTCTCCGGGGATGAAAACAGTTGGCTGGAGCATCAAGTAAAAGCACGCTCTGCCGGCTATTTCACTGCCCCTTTTAGAGGGAATAAATCACTGGTGTCCTATACTTCGCCCGATTCGCTTGGCTGGCAATATGTGCGCATTACTCCTTATGAGGTGATTACTGAACAGACCAATCATATCCGCAATACTACACTTCTGATTTCTATAATTATTCTATTGTTCGGTCTTGTTATTTCTAGAGTACTGTCCAAACGGCTTTATCTGCCGATTGATTCGATCGTAAGCCGAATGAATACCCTTGAGGCGGATAAGCGCAACAGCATGTTCACGATCAGGCAGAATTCATTACGCAATCTGGTGCTTGGCATTAAATCTCCTCATAACAACCGGCAAAATGATGTTCAACAGCTGGGTATTTCTTTTAATTTAAACGAGGGCTACCGGCTAGTATTACTACGCATTGATGAGTACGAAGCTCTGCGAAAGGAACGAGGCTCTTATCTCCTTCCGTACAAGTTTGCCATCATGAATATTGCCTCAGAGATCTGTGGACAGACTTATCAGGTGGAAACTGTAGATATGAATGACGATAGCGTGGTCATGTTGCTTAGCAGCATGACCTCCACTGAACATCTGGATACCGAGCTGATTGAAGTGCTACTGCGGCAGATCCGCGTGGCCTGCTGTGATTATCTAAAAATCGGACTGTCGTTAGTGTACAGCCCCATCAGTGATAATCCAGATGTACTAAACCGGCTGTACAGTCAGGCCAGAGAAGCTTCCAAACATAGACTGTTTTATGGTCATGGCAGCTTGATCAATGCTGAGCGCATTAGCGAGCTTCAGAACAATCTTTACTCCTATCCGGCTGACAGCGAGAAAAAGCTGGTCGATGCGCTCACAAGTGGCAGAACAGACGAAGCCCGCAGTCACTTCTCCGAAATGGTACGTGAAATGGAGCAATATCCCTATCATGTGCTGGAACTTACTGTTTCAAGGGTGACGCTAACGATTAAACGAATCGTCGATAACATCAAGAAGCTTAGTCCTACCTCCACCGAAGGGATGATGGTGATGCCTTCGCTTGAACAGTATGAAACGATAGAAGAATTTGAAGCGGCTTTTTACCAGCTTTTCGATCATATTCAGGAATTCCAAGCGGATAAGCGCAGCTCCAAGCAAAGCGATCTAATCCGGCAAATCAACCAAACCATTCAGCAATCTTACATGGACCCTTGCCTAAGTCTGAACCAAATCGCGGATGAACTTAATATGTCTCCGATTTATGTCAGCAGACTTTATAAGCAGCAGACCCTAACCACTATTGTGGATGTCATTATGGAGGTACGGATGAAGGAAGTATGCCGCCTGCTTGTAGAGAGTGATTTGTCGGTATCGGATATTGCTGAAGTAACTGGCTTCACCAGCAGTTCTTATCTCCACCGGATGTTCAAACGCAACTTCAGCCTTACACCAATTGAATTCAGACGGACCAAAAACAGTTCATAACATGAATCACCTATCCCCCAAAAAGAAGGGTGTTCCAGCAGCCATTAACCCAGCCTTTGGAACACCCATCGATATCCTATGAAATATTAAAATACCTTCGCAATATTTGCTTCATTCTCACCTGCAAGAATGGTGTATTCTTTGGTCAACAGATTCGCTTCAAGCTTCGCCACACTGTTCTCATTTTTCCAAGTGATGTTCAGCTCATTCTCACTACCTTGTTCAATCTTGATCTCACCATCAAAAGCTGGACAGCTATTTCTGAATTTTAACAATGCGAACAGCTTTTGAACAACAGGACGTTGTACCTCAGCAGCAATTTCATCTTTAGAATAATAATGGCGGTTAATATTGCGTCCTTCTTTTGTGCTTTCGAGCAGCTCAATATCATTCTCGCCAGCCAATAGACCTACATAATAAATCTGTGGAATACCAGGGGCGAAGCACTGAATAGCTCTGGCCAAAAGATATGCCTGATCATCATTGCCAAGTGCAGAATAATAAGTGCAGTTAATTTGATAAATATCCAGATTATTATAAGCGGCGGAGCTATATTTTTTCTTAACATTCGCTCCTTGGCTATATAGGCTTTCTCTGGTCATTTCAGCTTCTTCGTCGGTCATCAGGTCCTTAACATCCACTACGCCGATGCCGTCATGCGTATCCAGGGTAGTGAATTGTTTTCTCGGACAGATCTCCAGCCAATGCGCAAGCCGATTTACTTGTCCACTATACAGAGCATGTAATACCAACATTGGCAGGGCAAAATCATAGACATAATAATCCTTGTCTGCAATCTTCAATTGAATGCTGTAATGCTCATGGATTTCCGGAAGAACAGTTACACCATAAGGTTCTACTACTTCTTTAGACAAATTCAACATTTCCCAAATATCCGGTTCTACGAAAAAGCAGTTGGTACCGATCTTTTTGTTGGCATAGGCAAAAGCGTCAAGCCGGATAATCGATGCTCCTTTATCAGCAAGAAAGGTCAGATTGTCTTTCACGAATTTCTTCGTAGTTTCCGTAGTCACGTCCAGATCAATCTGCTGCTCATCAAACGTACACCAAACCTTTTCCTTCGTCCCATCTTTAAAAGTAACCTCTACGTATGGCGCCCGCGGTTTACGTTTATAAATTAAATCCACATCAACCTCAGTTGGTTCACCGTTAGGCCAGAAATCCTTGTAACGAATGAATAAATCCTTATATTCCGATTCATCCTTCTTCTCAAGGAAATCTTGAAAGTATGGAGACTGCTGTGAAATGTGATTGATCATGAAATCATACATCATGTAGAACTTCTGGCTCATCTGTTCAATTTCCGCCCAGTCGCCAAAAGCTGAGTCAACCTTGGTGTAATCCATCGGGGCAAATCCCCGGTCGCCCGAAGAGGGGTAAAACGGCAATAAATGAACCCCACCCACGACTCCTTGCAAGTGTGTATCCAGTACTTCGTTTAGTTCTTTTAAATTGTTTCCCATGCTATCTGCGTAAGTGATAAGCATAGCTTCATTTTTAATCTGCATATTGGAGTTCTCCTTCTATTTCAATTTATACACTCTTGCTTCATAAGTCAGAGAAATCATCAAACTAATGTAATTTAATGAAAGCGTTCTCCTAAGAATCCTGTTCCTCCCTAGATGAACGTTTATTCAAAACCAATTTTATAGATGCGCAAATAATATGTCAAACGTTTTCATATAATTATATTCATATAATATAGACAAAATTATTGATATTTAATATTATACCTGAATATTTTGTGGTAACGTATAACATACCTATTATAACTATCAAAAACAATCTATGCTTTTACAATTGTTAGTCTTGATTAGTGTCAACAATCCAAGAAACGTTGTAGAATATAGATTAGAGCATTTTATGAAACGGGGATGAGGGTATGGCAAGTATTAAAGATGTTGCCAAGGAAGCGGGCGTTGCTGTAGCTACCGTGTCCAGAGTAATGAACAACCGGGGATATATCAGCAAAGAGACGCGTAAAAAAGTTGAACAAGCGATGGACGCCTTAGATTATCATCCTAATCAAATCGCCAGAGCCTTACAGAAGAATCAATCCTTTTTTATTGGGATTATTGTTCCAGATTCGAACCACCCTTTCTTTTCCGATCTCATCAAGTATGTTGAAATGAGTGCTAATGAAAAAAACTATAAATTGCTAATATGCAATTCTCTTGACGATCCTGAGAAAGAAGCCAACTATATTAGCATGCTTCGCCAGAATCAAGTAGATGGCATTATCATGTGCAGCCACACCATGAATATTGAAAGCTATAAAAAGGTCCCTTTCCCTATTGTCTCTTTTGACCGTTTTATTTCCTCCAACATTCCTTGTGTGGGATCGGATAATTACCGCGGTGGTGAGCTAGCTACCGAACATTTGATACAGCTGGGCTGTAAACGGTTGCTACATATCTCCGGCCCGCTAGATCTGGATATTCTAGCGAATCGTCGTCGGGATGCTTTTGTCATCACTAGTATGAAACATGGTGTAACCTACGATATTATCGAAGGTGCGCACAATAAGCTTACCTTTGATTATTTTTGGTCCTTTGTCACCGAAAATATCTCTCCAGCCCAACTTCGAGAATATGATGGAGTATTTTGCAGTAATGATATTGTGGCTTATGCTTTATACATTTATGCTGAACAGCAAGGCATTCGAGTGCCCGAGCAACTGAAAATCATCGGTTATGATTACCACAGCTTTACCCGCATGCTTCAGAGTCCTAAATTGACTACCATTATGCAACCTAGTGATCGGATCGGGGTCATGCTGACCAATACTCTCCTGCAAATGATCGAAAGTGCTGACGGAGAGCTAATCAACAACACTACTGTAGACGTAACTCTTATTAAAGGAGAGACTACTTAACGTATCTATTAAAAAGGTAGACTACCGTAATTAGCGGTGGCCTGCCTTTTTTTGTATTGCTTCATTAATAACGACTTTCAGGAATAACGGCTTTCAGGGCAATTATTGTAACAACTTCCGCTTCTCAGAATATGCTGATTGGGCAGGTTCCCATTTTTTAAAGGAATGAACAGGAGAAGTTCAAGGAGGAGATATAGAAATATGCCTGATTACAGACCATTTAAAGGCGATGCTATCCTAAACAAGCATGGAAGGATCAGCAGTCCTATTAGAAAGAGGGAGTGTAACGCACTATTAAAAATAGTCACTGATCTCTCTGCAGTGGTACCCCCCGTACTTACGAATCCCACAACACTTCATATTGTCAATCTCCAAAGAGTGTTAAGAGAGCTATTGGAATTCTTGCATACTTCTAAGTTATGCAGCCCTTTTAGAACTGAGCTACTTTCTGTAGTAGAGATAACCATTGTATCGACCGAAGTCAGTCCCTTCTCAGTCGTAAGCGTTGGCACTAATCTTCAACTGCTATTAGCTGAGTTATTATCTTTTATTCTCGCCACGAAGATTGACCCTAATTGCAAAGATCAGCTGATTATTCAGATCAGACATATTCAGGCTTCTATTACACAAGCAATTGGATTACCTATTAAAGGTGTGACTGGACCTCAAGGGCCACAGGGACCTCAGGGACCTCAGGGACCTCAGGGGCCGCAAGGATCTCAGGGGGTTCCGGGAGCAACGGGAACTACAGGGGCAGGGCTGCAAGGAATTGTTGCTTTTAATCCTGCATTAAGCCCTACTTATCCTGCCGGTCAAGTAGTAACCTTCAATGGCAGTACCTATATAGCTACTGTTGCGGGACCAACGGGAACACCTGGAAGTTCACCAGATTATTTATTAATTGCTGGGGGCTCCACAGGCCCCCAAGGACCTCAAGGACCTCAAGGCCCTCAAGGAACACCGGGACTTCAAGGACCTCAGGGACCGCAAGGGGTAGGGCTGCAAGGGATTGTAATCTTTAATCCTGCACAAAGTCCTACTTATCCAGCAGGTCAAGTAGTAACCTTCAATGGCAGCACCTATATTGCTACCGTTTCTGGACCTACTGGAATACCCGGGAGTTCACCAGATTACTTGTTAATCGCTGGTGGCGCGATGGGACCTCAAGGACCACAGGGTGTGCAGGGGATTCAAGGGCCAACAGGTGCGCAAGGACCAGCGGGTCCAGGCGTAGGAGCAACTGGAGCGACTGGCTCGACTGGCGCTGCAGGCTTGGCAGGCCCTGCTGGTGCAACGGGCGCGACGGGCGACCCCGGCGCGGTCGGCGTTGCCGGAGCTACGGGTGCAACGGGTGCGACTGGTGATCCCGGCGCGGTCGGCGTTGCCGGAGCTACGGGTGCAACGGGTGCGACTGGTGATCCCGGTGCGGTCGGCGTTGCCGGAGCTACGGGTGCAACGGGTGATCCCGGCGCGGTTGGAGCTACTGGCATTACCGGAGTCACTGGTGCAACCGGTAACGGTGCAATTATTCCACTGGCATCCGGAGGACCTATTATTATGACCACGGTTTTAGGTGGTTTGGTGGGAACAACAAGCCTTGTAGGCTTCGGAAGTTCAGCCACAGGCATTTCTCTTGTTGGCGGTAATGTTGATTTAACAGGTACTCTCCTTGGACCGCTTATCAACTTTGCATTCTCGACTCCTCGTGCAGGAGTGATAACATCCCTTGCTGCTTATTTCAGTAATACCATAGCTTTATCGCTGCTTGGTACTACAATAAATGTAACAGCACAGTTGTACCAATCGGCCACACCAAATAACACATTTACTGCTATTCCAGGGGCATTAGTAGCGCTCCCACCTATCACAGGTACTATTAATCTAGGAACTTTTGTCAATGGAATTACAAATGATATCAATTTTGCTGTAACACCACAGACACGTCTGCTTATGGTATTCTCAGCCACTGCTACAGGCCTCACCCTTGTAAATACAGTCACTGGTTATGCAAGTGCTGGCTTTACGATTGTATAATCATTAAAACAAATTCAAAAAAAGGCATCTGCCATTCCTTCTAAGGAGTGACAGATGCCTTTTTGGTAATATGCGGTACAATTACTTGATCTTTCGGACTCAAATGCCGCTATTCGTTAATTTATCCCTGTTTAGAGAGATCATCGGACCTGAGAGGCGCTATTGGGCAGAAATGGTGCTCAATAGCGTCTATTTTGTACAAATAACGCCTATGGGGTCCAATAGCAACTCAAAAATAGGAAAATGTTGCAAATAAGAGCGCTTGAGTCCGATAGTCTGTCAATGTCACTCCCCGCTCTTCTTCTCTCCTACTCATGTCCGGAGGCTGAATCCCTATTACCGAAACCTTCCTTTCCTTTGGTCTCGATCAGGAGCTGCAGATACGCTGCTTACTTCACCTCCTTCTATACACTTACAATCACTACTTAGAGTCTACTGTTTCTTTCCCACGTCGGATGAGCTGCTTACTATGCCTCCCTCTATACACTTACCTTCACTACTTAGGTCTACCGTACTCTCCCACGTCGGATGAGCTGCTTACTACGCCTCCTTCTATACACTTACCTTCACTACTTAGGGTCTACCGTTCTTTCCCACGTCTGATGCGCTGCTTACTACGCCTCCCTCCATACACTTACCTTCACTACTTAGGGTCTACTGTTCTTTCCCACGTCGGGTGAGCTGCTTACTACGCCCCTTCTATACTCTTACCTTCACTACTTAGAGTCTACTGTTCTTTCCCACGTCGGGTGAGCTATATTTGATGCTGTGGTAGGGTAGGGACATTAAGTGGCGTTCTAGGTACAATATGCTTGTAAATGTTCAACATCCACCGGTTAGTAAAATACCAAAGGCTGGCTCATTCGTAGATTTCACTACTGATGAGCCAGCCTTTAGTTAGATATCCATTATATTAGGGAAATCCTCCCTAATATTCATCGATAATCGCTTTAAAATAAGGTTTTTAGGGAATTTATCCCTAAAAATTCATACAAATACCCATTTATGGCTAAAAACATCCTATTATTAGGGAAGTTTTCCCTAATTCACGTTCTAGGAGCCATAATTCCCTTCACTTTAGGGAGAATTTCCTTAATCCACGTTCTAGGAGCCATAATCACCTTCACTTTAGGGAGAATTTCCCTAAAGTTCTACCCAGAAAGACGTCCCATAGCCAGCTCATTCCCCCTGGCTATGGGACGCCCTTTTCCACATAAACGCTTCGCTTGTAAAGGTCTCCCTATAGATCAGCTAATCTGCTGACTGCCCTGCTGCTTCTCTAAGAAACGTTGAAGAATCGCATTGAATTGCTCCGGCTGGCATAGATTACTTGGATCTAATGCGTTCGGAATAATCGCCAACTGCGCATGTGGCAGCTGAGACACCATTTCCTTCATACAATTCACTCCAAATTCATTAAAGTCCCCTACAATACATAAAGCAGGACGTTTAAAAGCCTTTAAGCATCTGGTGTAATCAACATGGCTTGTAGCCAGTCTTTGCCGATATAGCTCCCGGGGACGTTTGTCCAGCAGCCCTCTTCTAATCTCATTGTAGGCCAGACTCCAGCGCTCTCGGTACATCATCCGAATCGAAGGCAACACCAGCTCGCTTGGGAGATAATACATTAGCAAACTGCAATATGCTGCCATAGTTTGTATTTTCCCTACAATTGTTGATCCGTGAGTCCTACAGAAGCTATCCGCGACCACAATGGCTTTCACACGCTCAGGATATTGTTTGGCAATATGCTGAACGACTAAGCCACCATAGGCGATTCCTACAAAAACTGCTTCACGAATACCTAGGTCATTCAACAGCATAATCAAATCCAGACATTGCGTCTCAATAATCTCATGTGGGGCCTCCAGCAGTTTACCAGACTTGCCATTCCCCCGTAAATCGCACAAAATCACTTTATATTTATCGGAAAAATACTCCAGCTGTGGTTTGAACATACTGTGTGTTAATCCATGTCCATGGATAAACACAACCGGAGTGCCAGTTCCATTGATTTCATAATAGAGCGAAGTTCCGTTCAGTTTAGCGATAGGCAAAGGTAACACCTCTTTCATAATAAATTCTACGTCTATATCTGCTTAAAAACGCAGCAAAAAACCACAGAGGGATTCTCTGTGGCTATTCATCACTAAACACGCCATTCATCCTCTCTCCATACGCTTACGAGGTTAGCTGTCGGATTCGGGCAGTGAGAGTTGCCCTACCTGCAGGGATGCATGTTATGCACCCGGAACAGGATTCACCCCATAACCAGTGCCGACTCTCACATCGGCTGCCAGTTGTTGGTTCCCCCGCTTTCCAGAAACGGAAATTAAGCGGATTGCTTATGTAATTGTAAATTTAAGATAATTGTCAGTTCTGAGATGAATCATACTCTTGTAAGGTTTGCTTGTAAAGGAGGGCTCTGGTCAAAATAATGTTGAAAGCAATGCTTTTCATTTCATATTGAGCATACTCTTCATTTTCTCTTTCTTTTGCTCTTGTTTACTCGTTTTATTTAAGAAAATGGCTCTGAACCAAGCCAAACGGAGGTTAAAACACCAGTACTTTCTATATAAAGGCCATCCTTTTCACTGGAGATATGAAAAAAGCTAAGCAGAATCAGAGGTATTCCCCTGTCCACTTAGCTTCCTCTTACAATACTATGGCTACAAAAGATCGGCGTTTTTCAATGCATGCTCCCAGCTTGGAAAAAAGAACAGCGCACTTCTCATAAGCTCAGGATCGCTCTGCTTTACTTGTTTTTTACTGATCGAGCTTCCGTCGCTTTGCAGCTTTTTGATCCGACTTAATACTTCATCAGCCTCCAAAGGAATTTCCATTGAAACACTCCTTTCTCAGTGACCTGTTTCCCTTCATTTTCTCCATAATATGTTTATTTATTCCGTACTCTTTATTTCCCCAGATTAAACCATCTGATAGATGGGTTGTTCAGCAATGAACCGGTTAGGAAGCATGGGATATTTGTCTGCTAAGATTTCAGCTAAATATTTCATTCCCGGCGCTTCACTCTCCGCATGACCTAACATGATGAGCGCTTTAGATCTGCCTTGGTGCCCTGCATCCCGCACATATTCCGGAGTCTCCCACTCTGGTCCCTCTCCAGCAATAATTAAATCAAGATTGTGATCATTAAAATGCGGAATAGCCATCGTCCCGCCTCCTCTGTAACCTACTAATATCCCTACGCGTTTGCAGGACAGAGACAGGTCACCGGCAGCGCGTACATAAGAGATCCCTAGCTTACTTTTAATATATTGAGCAGCTTCCAGTACAGTCATAGCAGGAATATTGAGAATCGTAGCAGCTGCTTGCTGCTCTTCCACGTATGCGGACCAATCTAGTTCTTGCAGTAAACCCACCATAATTCCATCCGGCTTTTGCCGATGCCAATAATCATGATAACGAAAAATAGCAATTTGGGAATGTTCGATCAGACTTTTTTTCGCATGATAAACCGGATCACCTTCTAACCACTCGCTCGCCGCATGATGGCTATAAAATACACCTTCATGCGTGATCAGCAAATTGGCTCCTAACGCTATTGCTTGCTCCACAACATTTTGTGTGGCAGAGAAGGCCGTAATAATCCCTGTGACTTCAGTTTCCGGTTCCCCTGGGTTCAGAATATCGACAGTGCCTTCTACCTGTTCCACAGTTCCCATTAAATCTTCCAGAATCGCTCTAATCGTGAGGCTCACTATCATCATCCCTCGATTCGAAATCTAATAAATCTTTCTGCCTTTAAGATCCTCAATTCCGCTCTTGCGGTAAAAATACGTATTGATCCGATCTCTCCATTCCTGCGCATGCTCTGCTTGCTCTTCAAGACGTTGCTTCACTTGCATATACAATCCACTATCCACGCCGCCTTCAAGTGATTCCCATGTCGCTAGAAGCTGTGCAGCCTGCTCAGCCCCCTCAAAATGAGTATCGTAGATATGCTGAATAATAGTTTGCCCCGATTGCAGAACATACGTGTATGGAACATGATGAAAGAACAGCAACAGCTCTTCCGGACAAGACGCTAGATTCTCATAATTTGATGCATTAAGCCCCATATACTGTCCGCTATAACCCGTTCCCGATTTGACTGAACGATCCACACCAATGCCCTTATGATCCGCATAATGGTACGTTCCCCACTTGGCGTATTCATACCCATCCACATTCGGCCCATAATGATGATCCGGATTAACCATCCAACCCACACCTAATGGAGCTGTGTAAGATTCGTAAATCCTCCATGAGTCCATCAACATCCCGCGAATAGCAGCCACTAGACCTTCATCAGTGCCAAAGGTAAGCCGAATCCATTCCTCAGCTATTTCTTTTGCCGTCAGCTCCGGATTCCAAATTAATCTTCCATATCCATACAGATTAGCTTGAGCTAACCCATGCCCCGTCCAGTTCATGTCATCTCCAACATTAGTTACAGCAGCCACACCATTATACTTATTTCCCCACACCGATCCGTCCACAACATGTTTCACAAGCGTAGTTTGCCCTTTGGCATAAGTATTGAAATCAAGGACTTCTTTCCACTGTGGAACAAGATAACAGAGATGCCGCTGCTGCCCCGTATATTCTTGAGCAATCTGAAACTCCATCAGATGATTGGTATGTTCCAGTGCGCCAAACAGCGGAGATACCGGTTCTCTGACTTGAAAATCCATCGGTCCATTCTTGATTTGCAGCACTACATTATCATTAAATCGGCCATCCAATGGTTTGAAATGATCATATGCCGCTCTGGCCCGATCTGTCTTACGGTCACGCCAATCCTGCTTGCAGTTATATACGAAACAACGCCAAATCACGATTCCGCCAAACGGCTCCAGTGCTTCTCCCAGCATGTTGGCGCCATCTGCATGGTCACGCCCGTAAGTGAATGGTCCTGGTCGATTTTCTGAATCCGCTTTGACCACAAACCCGCCAAAATCAGGTATCGCCCGATAAACCTCACTAGCCTTATCTTTCCACCATTGCCGCACCGCTGAATCCAGTGGATCAGCTGTCTCCAATGCTCCGATCTGTATCGGGCTGGCGAAGTTAGCACTGAGGAATAGCTTAATTCCGTATACGCGGAATATTCCTGCAATTAACGCGATATCAGGCAAATATTGCTCCGTTATAAATAGAGATTCAAGCTCATGAACATTCACATTGTTAATCGAAATCGCGTTGATCCCCACAGAGGACATCAATCTGGCATAATCACGCAGCCGCTTTGTATCGTTAAGAAATTGATTGGACTCGTAAAAAAAGGACCGTCCAGCATAGCCACGTTCAATACTGCCATCAAAATTATCCCAGTGATTAATCATTCGCAGGCCGTTCACCGGACTCATAGACAAATTCAGAGCGTCTATTTCGCTTTCTGTTCCTATCAGCCGTAAAAGATGGAATACGCCATACAATATTCCAACAGGCGTTGAAGCACCGATAGCGATACATTTCTCAGCAGCGTTTGTACGTATAAGGAAACCTTCAGCACCCAGTGAATCGGTTCGCTCTCCTGCGAATACTCTACCAATTAACGGATTCCCCCCTTGGAAGGTTCCTATAACGATACACGGTCCTTTTGATTGCGCTGTGAGCAGTGGCGCTTTGCCCAGCATAGAGGTCATCCCCTGTATGAATTCCGCGGCTGCCGCCTGAATCGTTTCGTTGTCCTCCGTTACAACCAGCTCACCACACCAATTTGTATATTGATTGTATAGAGATCCAGATTTCAGCTGGCCATAGTTGAGCCAAGCCTCATAAGCGGTATTTGTCATGTATATTCCTCCCGTATAAATAACCCGCCCTGGATTGAAAAGGACGGGTTCATAATTCGCAAGCTTGAGCAGGTTACCCGCTCTATGATTTGGTGACAGCGTTAAGCAATTGGTGATAAGCCGGCTTAGGATTATGCTGCTCATCGAATAGAAATGGCCAATTTTTCCGTCCCCGAACAGGGAAGCCGTCCAGCCATGTATAGTCATCCGCTGCTCCCCAGAAAGTGACTGAGCTAATCACGTCGCGGTATTCTTTCAACAGAGCAAACATCGCTTCATACCGCTCTGCCTGCAGCTCGAGCAGTTCGGCAGGTGCAACCTTTAAATCCATTCGTTTGTCATCGAAACGGAACATGGACACATCCAGCTCTGTCAATTGGAGCTGAAGCCCTAAAGATGCATACTTCTCAATAGCAGCACGTATTTCATCTAAGTCCGGATCGTATAGATTCCAGTGCGCTTGCAATCCGACGCCATGGATCGGTACTTCCTGTTCCAGCAGCGACTTCACCATTTTATAGATTTTGTCGCGCTTAAGGGGATTAGACTCGTTATAGTCGTTGTAGAATAACAAAGCCTTTGGATCGGCTTCATGAGCGAATTCAAACGCTTTGCCGATAAACTCCGGTCCGACAATATCCAGCCACTTTGACTGGCGAAGAAGTTCTTCTCCTTCATCTGCAATAACTTCATTTACAACATCCCAAGCATAGATATCTTCCTTGTAACGCCCAACCACGGTCTGAATATGTGATTTGAGCCGTGCAAGCAATGTCTCTTTGCTTACACGCCCGCCCATCTTATCCTCAAACAACCAGTCCGTAGTCTGGTTGTGCCAGACTAAAGTATGCCCACGCATAGCCATATGATGTTTTCGGGCGAAGGCAACCAACTGATCTGCTAGTTTAAAGTTATAAATGTCTTCAAGCGGATGCAGACTTTCAAACTTCATCTCATTTTCAGCGGTAATGCTATTGAAATGATAGGCGAGCAAATGCTCCTGTGATTGTATCGTCAACGGGTTAACGGCTGCGCCAATTTTGAAATCCTCAGCAAATATTGTTTTTAGAGCAGGTTCTGTGTAATCACTAGCTTGTCTCAACAAGTTCCCTCCTGACAAACGCATTTATATCAGTATTCGAATAATTAAGACTGATAATCGAACCAATCGAAGTAGGCAGGCACCTCAGCCACCTTGCCATGACCTGTTGCATATAAGCCGATAAGTACACCCGTAAATCCATTTCCTTTTACAGCTTGAGGGGATAATGGATACGCTGCTGCTGTTGATAGCTTATTCCACTCCTGCCCATCCAAAGAATACAGGAAGCTGTATTCGTTAAGCTCAGCCTTAGCTTTCAAATAAATTCGCTCGGCAGTAGTTGGAATCTCTGCCGCTGTATGGGTTATTCCATCCATGGTCACATGAGCTGTAATCACTCTTTGGCCGTTTTTTTGAACAAGTCCAATTTCATAATGAGCGTTCTCATCTAATCTGGCGCAAAGTCCAGCCTCCACATCAGCAATAGATGAAGGCATTTCAAGCAGTGTGCTCCATTCTGCTGAAGTATGCTGCTGTCTTCTGCCTACAAAAGCCACTTGGCCTACTTCACTGAGACCTTTCGGTTGTCCTCGAAGAGATAACCATCCCTGCCGTTCGTTTAAGGACCAGCTTCCCTCAGCCGGATTCCGCAGAAAGGCTAATCCCAGCGGCAATACATGTTCATCAAAATCATATCTTCCACTAGTCTCAGGTTTTGGTGATTGACCAGGTACACGTGAAACCTTCATTTCCAGTCCGACAGTGTCTTCATTATTATCTATCATCGGCCATCCGTCTTCAGTCCAGCTTACGGGAGCAAGGAAAGTCTCTCTTCCAAGCACAGTAAATTTTGCATCTACTAGTCTTACTCCAAGGAATACGGCCCACCAATCCCCGTTACGATCCTCAATCAAATCGGCATGCCCTAAATACTGAATGGGATTGTCAGTACCGCTGTGCGTCAATATCGGATGCGGCAATCGTTCAAACGGTCCATAAGGAGAGGAGCTGCGGCCAATGATCTCCCGATGTTCCTTAGCCGTTCCTCCTGAAGCCGTCATGATATAGTACATTCCATTTATTTTGTACAAATGGGGTCCTTCCGTCCAAGGTCCGCCATCCCCAGTCCAGATGACAACAGGTTCTGTTAATGCTGCTCCCGTAGCGATATCTATCTCATATTGGATGGCATGGGAGTCATAATCTGCCCCCTGCTGGGTGGTTACATATACTTTTCCATCCTCATCAAACATTAGAGAAGGGTCAATTCCTCCATAAGGAATACTAATCGGATCTGACCACGGACCCGCAGGGTCCGTAGCCGTAACATAGAAATTTCCTTTCCCGTGTACTTCGGTCGTTATCATGTAAAACGTTCCTTCATGATACCGGATCGTTGGGGCAAATATCCCTCCAGAGCTCTTGCTTTTACGAGTATCCAGCTGACTTACACGATTGAGCACATGACCTATTTGTGTCCAGTGAATCAAATCCTGACTATGAAAAATAGGTACGCCAGGGAAATACTCAAAGGAGCTGCAAACTAAATAGTAGTCATCACCTGCCCGAGTGATACTTGGATCAGGATAGAAGCCTGGAAGTATCGGATTCGTGTATGTGATTGAAGATGGGGTCATAATTTAACAGACAACCTTCCTATTACTTAATAGTGATTGCAAGCTCCTTATTCCTTCACGCTTCCTACGTTCATTCCAACTACAAAATATTTCTGCATGAATGGATAAACCAGCAAAATTGGAACCGAAGCAACAATAGTAACGGCTGCACGAATGGACTTTGGAGTAACCATTGACCCCGCTGACTCAGCAGTTACCCCTGCCCCGTTAGCTACACTTGCGTTACTATTCGCATTCATACTAGATGATATTAATTTCATTAATTCATACTGCAATGTACTCAAGTGTTGGCGGGAAGAAGTGTAGATAAAAGCATCAAACCATGAGTTCCATGCACCTACCGCGACAAAAAGGGCGATGGTAGCAAGAACAGGCTTACACAAAGGGAAAACTACTTTCATGAAAATCTTGAATTCCCCTGCACCGTCGATTCTCGCGGATTCCATAAGACTTTCATGCAAGCCGCCAATGTAAGTACGGATGACGATCATATTAAATGCACTTATCATAGTCGGTATTACATATACCCAAAACGTATTAATCAAATGAAGATCCTTAATTAGGAAATAGTTTGGAATCAGACCCGCATTAAAATACATGGTTAGGACGAAAATAAAGGTAATCTGTTTGCGGAAAACATATTCTTTCCGGCTTAAAGTATAAGCAAGCATTGTGGTCAAAAATAGATTCAGGATCGTAGATATCACTGTTCGTGCTACCGAAATCCAAAAAGCAGGAATAATTGTACCAGAGGCAAAAACTGCCTTGTAGTTTTGTATGGTCCACTCTCTAGGCCATAGATAAATGCCGCCACGGATGGTATCATTCCCAGCATTAAAGGAGACTGCTATAGTATTCAGGAATGGATACAAGGTAACAATAACTAGACAAACCATAAATATAGTATTGAAGGTGCCGAACACTACGGGTTCGAACCCCAAATTTCTCATCCGTTTTCCAGCATTGCTTTTTGGAGATTTTTGAGGAATCAATTGAGTTTTTTCCATGATTATAACAGCCTCTCTTCCCCTAGCCGCTTCGAAGTCCAGTTAGCTAATAGCAGCAACGTTACACTTACGACTGTTTTAAATATACCACCCGCAGTGGCTAAGGAATAATTCCCTTGCCCAATCCCGTATTTCAATACAAATATATCAATCGTATCCGACCAGTCTACAGTAAGCCCGTTCCCTAATAAGTACGGAACCTCAAATCCGACATCCAGTACATGTCCTATGGACATTATCATCAGGATTACAATGGTTGGTCTAATTCCCGGCAATGTTACATTGAACATTTTTTTGTACCGGTTAGCCCCATCAATCTCAGCAGCCTCATATAAAGCTGGATCTATAGAAGCAATAGCAGCCAAGTAGATGATAGTACTCCATCCAACCTCTTTCCAGACTGTTGAAGCACCCACAATACCCCAGAAATACTTCCCTTCACTCAACCAAAGAATCGGTGAATCAATAAGATGTAATTTCATGAGTACGATGTTGATAATCCCGTCGTTAACCGAGAGGGAGACACCTACAATCCCTGTTACAATAATCCAAGAGAGGAAGTGAGGCAAGTAGGATATGGTCTGCACGGTTCTTTTCCAAAATACGTTTTTGATTTCATTAAGAAGTAAGGCCAATGTTATCGCGGTTATAAATCCTAGAAAGAAATTAATTAATCCCATAGCCAGTGTGTTTCGCAGTACCCTTAAAAAGGTATCGTCCGTAAATAGAAACTTGAAGTGTTTCAAGCCAACCCACGTTTGTTCGCCAAAAGCCTTAGCTGGTTTATAATCCTGAAAAGCCATGGTCCATCCCCAGACGGGTACATAAGCAAATAATATAATATAAAGCAGCAATGGAACCGACATCCAAATTAGCTGTTTCTGATTCTTAATCAAGGTCATAGTAATCGGTTGCTTCTTTTTTCTTTTAGGATGCCGGTTAACTTTTTTTCCCGTTAAAATCTCATCCATATATTTTCTCCCCACATCATCCATATATTTCAGAAAGTGGTTGGCTAATAAGCCACCACTTTCTGATTTTTAAGCAAGCTCTAACTATTTAACACTCCAAGTATCAAATCTCCATTTAAGCTGTTCATTGATTCTGTCTTCGTAGGCTTTGATATCCGCTTTATTAAGTTCTTTAACAAATTCAGCCCAAACTTTATCGAAATCGGAAGGACTAGCCAAGATTGCTTTTGGCAAGAACTTGGTTTTAACTTCTCCCATCTTCGTATCGGCAATTTTTGCTGGAGAATTTTCAACAAGATCTATGGACCAAGCAGGGTAAGCTACTGGGTTCGGTCCAGGCTTACTGAAGAAATCTACATAACTGTTGAATCCATATGCGTCGAGGACTTCCTTGTCAAACGCTTCCAATCCTGCCTTATATTCTTCTGGTTGGGCTGCCGCATCCGTTGAGTTACCGTCTGCAAAGTACCCTTGCATTTTCGGAGCGGTAGCATACCAAGCTTCTGCTTTGTTACTCAGCTTCCATGTAGCATCAACTGCGTTATCCCGTTGTTCTTGGGTTCTCATAAAGCGGCCGTTTTCCACAATATAATCTTCGCCTTCAATACCCCAAGTGAGAGTTCTTTGCCAATCTTCTTGAATCAATGTGTCCATCAGTTTAAGGATTCTCACTGGATCCTTAGCATTGACAGTGATCCCGAATCCATTATTCAAGTTAAGCGCAGGGCGATCCAGATAATAATCTTTGGTGTTGGTATCATACACAAGAGGCAGACCTACATAAGTTCTCATATCTTTCTCTTGTGTCTTGAGTGAATCTTCTGCTTTACCAAAGTTCCAGTGCTGATCAAACATTCCCAGAACGGCTCCGCTGGACAATTTAGCTAAATATTGGTCATAATCCATTGTAAATGCTTCTTTATCAATAATACCCAATGCATTCATATCATTAAGCTTCTTGTAGTACTGCTTAGCATAGTCTTTATCCGCAAAGACTTCTGCCACGTTATCATTAACCACTACTCCGCCATCATTAGGATGCCCGATCAGATGCTGAGGAGCATTAAACAATCCCCAGTTTCTCCAGTCTTTGTTATGAATCTCAAACCCAACTGTTGGTTGTCCATCAATGGTTGGATTCTTCTCTTTATACTTAACGATAAGATCGAAATACTCATCCAAAGTTTTAACCACTGGATAGCCAGCATCTTTAAGTACAGCTTTCTGAATCCAGAAAGCTGGGCCAGAGTAATAGGTTGAATTCACATCACCGTTATACGCACCATAGTTTGGAAGTGTATAAATATGTCCATCATTTGGATCCTTCATCATGTTCCAGTAAGCTGCGTAATGCGCTTTCAAATTTGGAGCGTGTTCTTCAATCAAGTCCTCGAGAGGAATAAATGCACCTGCTGCCGTCAGTTGGGTATTAGAACTCATTAGATCTGGATAATCCGAACCGGCAATCATAACGCCAAGCTTCTGTTTAAGATCTCCTGCCAAGAATTCGAAATTGAATGAGGCGCCTGTTTTTTCTTTAATCATTTTATAAATTTTATTATCTGGTGTTGGTTGCTGGCCTGCTTCTCCAAGAAAGATACTAATTTCGAAAGGTTCAATCTTATCAGAATCTGTTCCTGCTGCAGTTGAAGTGGCTGTTTCTGCTGGTTTGTCTTCCCCCTTAGCCGTCGTATTGTTGCTGTTATTTCCTCCGCACCCTGCTAAGGTAAAGCTTAGGGATAACACAGCAATCAGACTAAGTTTCCATTTGGATATTAACTTGCCCCCCATAAAGCACCTCCATATATTTGTTGGTGTAACAATGTTGTAAGCCCTTACAAGTTAAATTATAGAGGTGATAATCTTCTGAAAATACGCCAGAATTAAAGATGTACCCCCAAAAAGTTTAGGTATTAGTGTTTTTAAATTCGTTAGGACTCATATGCAGCTTTTTTTCAAATTGCTTGAGGAATTGACTATAATTTCCATAGCCCACTTTCTCAGCGATTTCACTATTTTTCAACTTATTTTGTTGAAGTAAATGTACTGCCTCTTTTATTCGGAGGTTATGCAGCTGTTCATTGAAATTAATTCCGTTCTTCTTGATCAATAATTGGCCCAGATATACTGGGTGCAGGAAAAACACCTCTGATAGCCTCTTAATAGTAAGACATTCGCGAAAATGCTCTTCAATATAATTGTTAATCTCCTGAACAATCCCCTGTGATCTTAGGTTTTGTTCCTTAAGAAGGATGTCAATACTGGCCTCGCCGCAGAATAGCAAATTACGCATTAAGTCCGTCAAGGTGATCATTGAGTCTAACATCGCGGGAATTCTAATTTGATTAGATAAGGAGGACTCATGGACTTCACTGGCTTCCGAGGTAAACTCAATAATCTTATACATCATATGAATAACAATTTTCTTCACAACCTCTGGAGCGATGCGCTGCTCACGGAAACTGCGGGCTGCCGAGTTCACAGCTTGGCTAAAATCTGCGGAGTCCAGCGTATTAATAGGTCTTATCAAGTCATCCATCAGTTGAATTTGATCATAATGATAACTGAAGGGACTATCCTTAATCTCTTGATAACTCAGGACCTCTGCATTTTCAGGATAATAAAAATAATACATTAATGCTTCTTTCGCCGTTCGGTAACTGTTCCCGATCTGAAGCAAGGAGCCTACGCCAGCGCCAGCTGCAATATACAAAGCTTGTTTAGGGTGTTCATTCAGCAAGGGAGTTGCGATCTGATCGATCACAGCTCCCTCAGTGGACAATGAATTGTATCCGTATACGATTCCAAAACAATGACTCTCCAGATCCATCAGAAACATCGAATCTTTATCGGTTAGGAGGGCTGAGGCTTGCTCTCTGATCTCTGTATATAAAACCGGCTCTGTCTGTATCAGACAAATATTCCAATGGCTTTTCCCTTCCGATAATCGGTTAAGTACCTCCTGATTCGACTGCTCAGCTTTCTCATGCAGTATTCCTTTCAGGAGAGAAACAGCCTCCTCCGCGGAGGCTATTTGATTTAAACTGCGCTTCTGAGCTTCCTGCTCCAGCTCCTGATAAATCTCCAGTAATTCTTCTGCCGCTTCTTCTGGAAACACTGGCTTCATCAGATAATGATTAATTCCATAGTGTATAGCTGTCTTGGCATATTCAAACTCACTATAACCACTTAGTATGGCAAACTTAATCTCCTTAATCTCAGCTCGTTGCCAAGCTGCGACCATCTCCAGCCCATTCATTAGCGGCATATTAACATCCGTAATTACAAGATCTGGTTCGAGCTGTTTCATTAACTCCAGCCCCTCTTTGCCATTGCTGGAGGTTCCACATACCTCAAAGCCAAGCTCCTGCCAATCAATCCATAGCTGCATCGCTTCAAGCGCACTAGGCTCATCATCGATCAACAATACTTTGTATTTCATAGGGGGTCCCTCACTTTCTAGCTATTCTTCCGTTCCAGGAGTTTTAATGGAATATCAAAAGTGACAATGGTCCCTTCATCCGGAACGCTGCTGATATCAAAACGGACCTGATCTTCATAATACAATTCTAATCGGCGGTACACGTTGCGGATTCCGATATTCGTTCCCGAAGACGCCTCATTTTGCACATTACCTAATAATTCTTGCAGCTTCTCTGGCTCTATCCCTTTACCGTTATCAGAGACGGTAACTTTTAAGCGTCCCTCCTCCACTAACGTCTTCACTTTTATCACACCAAGTCCCTCTATGGCCTGTAGACCATGTTTGCAGGAATTCTCAACGAGCGGCTGCATGCTTAGCTTGGGAATCTTATATTGAAGCGACTGCTCATCGATCTCAAATTGATAATCAAATTTATCCCGGAACCGGAATTTTTCAATTTTTAAATACATCTCGATGAAAGTCATTTCTTCTTCCAGAGTGACGAGATCTTCTTTCCAGCTCAGCAGCCGTCTAAGTAATTTGGATAAACTCTTAATAATATCTGTAACATCCGAATAATTATTTTTAGTACAGACCACCAAAATGGCATTTAACGTATTAAACAGAAAATGCGGATTCATCTGGCTTTGCAGAAAATTCAGTTCAGCTCTTACTCTTTCCATCTCCAGATTATTTTTTTGAATCTCCAGTTTATATACATCATTGATCAAGGAATTAATGGTAGTGGTCATCCTGTTAAAATTACGGATCAGTCCCCCGATCTCATCCTGGCCTTCATCGATTCGAATCAGCTCAAATTTCTCATTGGATACTTTCTGCATATGTCTGGATAACCGTTTCACCCGATAATTATAGGATCTTAACATCACATATAAAAAAGCGGTTGTGATTAGCGTGACAATGGACGCCAGAATCCCTGCATAAATCCGAATCTCCATTATCGCTTGGGTAATACGCTCACCTTGTGTAATTCCTATTATCCGCCAGCCCTTTATATAACTAGCTCCGCCGACGGGTACAATATGAACGTCCTCCTTGCGCTCATCATCCTGCAGCTTGAACACGGGATAAGGTTCCGCGGTGCCTCTTTGATAGCCGCTTTGTGCAGACATAATAATCTCGTCCTGCTCGTTAACTAAATAAAGACTCAAGTAATCTTTTTCTCTGATAATCACGTCATATATTTTACTGAGATCCAAATCAATTCTAAGCAGCTTTTCAAACTTATTGTATGAGCTGTAAGCGTCCATTCGCTCAATAACACTCAAATAAGGCGCTGTAGAAATCACACTAGAGGTATCACTCATATGATAAGCGGCAAGAAACAGATGTTTATCCGCAGCCTTCGACTGCTTATACCATTCACTATTCATTACCTTTTCATTGATGACCTGATAGTTGCTGCCGGAAACAATGGAATCATTGTTCGTAAATACAGTAATCCGTTCAATCTGATTATTCACCGGCATATAGCTGTTCATGCGGTCTCTCAGCTGTTCATCAAAAGTGTCATAAAATTCAATAGAGTTCCCATACGTCCGCTCAAGCAATTCATACAGGTTCTTATCGGCAGAAAGCGTATAGCTGACAGCTACCCCACCTTCAATGAAATCATGAATGTCCTTTCGGGCTCTTTCTAAAGATATCTCCAGGTTCTGCTGCTCTCTGGATTTGATCAGATCGGAAATCCGATCCAAAAAAACAAGGTTAATAATAATGATAGGGAGAAGAACACCTATGATATAAATAAGGGAAAATTTATAATTCAAGGGAATATCATTCACTACTTTTCTAAATCTGAATTTTTTTCTCTCCATATGAAACACCTTGCTTCCCCTAGAGCTGTTGGTTCTTATTCTCATTTTTATACACGGATGGTACTACCCCTACAAGCAACTTAAACTTATCTATAAAATAATCAGTGTTAGAGAATCCCACCTGCACCGCTATATCCGATATCTTTAGCTGTGTTCGTTTCAGCAGACTTTTCGCCTCTTCAATCCGTTTAGCATTTAGGTATTCACTAAAGCCCTGACCCGTTTGCTTTCTAAACAGTTGTCCCAAATAGGTAGAATTAATATGAAATTGTTGTGCCAAATCCTGAAGCTTTAATTTATTCCGAAATTCACGATCCACATACTGAATAACCTTGTAAATCGTATTTCGTTCATTCTGCTGCTCTAATTCAGACAGATAGACGGCAGCACGTTCACACAGACTTTGTACATAACGGCTTATTATAAAATAATCACTGAGTTCACCTAGATTTCCGTATTCTTGCTGCAGCTTAATCATAATCGTATCCGGGTCTCCATTCATTTGAGCTATAATTCTACAGATCGTAAGCTCTAAATGGGCCACTTTTGCTTTTACAACTTCAAGGGTCAGCAGATTCTCGACGAAAGCAGTGAACGCTTCTTTTACACAAGGCTGGATCTGTTCTGTATCATTCGTTTGGACCTTATGCAGCAGCTGTCTGAAATGATCCTCATGAGGTTCTTCCTTTTTCAGGTTCCTAAGCTCACTATAATAAAAGACCCCTCTTTTCTGCTGGTGCGTTTTTCGTTTCCATACCTCAAGTGCCTGCCTATAAATCTCTCGAATAGAGCTCACCCCGACCATTCTGCTGCTAAGTGCTAGAAAGACCAGCTCCTGTGATTGTTCAGTGAGATCTGAATGCATCTGGTTGACGATAGTCTCCAGGCTCTCATTGCCGATAGAAGCAGACTGAAGAATGATCCCCGCTCTTCCCGATCCGTCTTGAAAGAAGCAGAAGTGTTCCTCGGAAAAATAATCACTTATCTGCGGTTGGAATGGATTCATAGAGGAGGCGGGTTCGATAAGAATACACATTACCTCTGCATCCGCTTGAAGCTTCAAGGTGTTTCGGGTTAGAAGCTCTAAATTTTCGTTATACTCCCCTTGGATCAGGCGGTTGATGATATTATTTACGATAAAAAATTGCTTTTTATCAAACTCCTCATTGGAAGCGATTTCATTTTGGATTATTGGAGTGATCCTGCTTAATAAAGCCTCTATTTCTTCATCATCAATGGGTTTTAATAAATATTCATTTACCCGCTGGCGCAATGCCGTACGTGCATACTTGAAATCATCATATCCAGACAAAATCACAAATTTAGGAGGTTTCTCCATCACCTCATTCAACTTTGTAATAAGCTCAAGACCGTTAATTACAGGCATATTAATATCCGTAAGAACCAGTTCCGGTTTATTCTCCTGGATAAGCCTCATCGCATCCGTGCCGTTTTGAGCTTCACCACAAACTTCATAACCGAATTTTCCCCAGTCGATCATCGTCCTTAGCCCCTCAAGAACCCAGGGTTCATCGTCCACGATCAGAACCTTAAGCATGATGTTCGCTCCAATCTTATTAAGATAAGCCCGCGCTTTACACCAAAATATATAGATCATGCTATCATACTTGGATAATGATGTGAATTCATAAATTTTCCTTCTTTTGTTTAAAACAGTACTTTTTTTACTTGAAAAAACATACTAAAAACAGCGTATCCTAAATTTCAGACACACCTTTACAAGGGCCCATCATTCCATTATTATAGTTTACATCGAGTAAACCTTTACACAGTGTAAACTATATGGGAGGGCTATGATATGAGCAGCTTATCTAAGTCTGCTAGATTTCCACTTTTCATTCTGATGTTGAATCTATTTATCGCCTTATTGGGGCAAGGTATGGTCATTCCCATTCTACCTGAATATCTGAAACTGTTTAATGCGTCAGGGGCTGCCGCCGGATATCTTATTGCGGCTTTTGGAGCAGCACAGTTTATTTTTTCACCTATAGGGGGACAGCTTTCGGATAAATGGGGCCGAAAATCAATGATCATTTCCGGAATGTTTTTAACCGTCCTTTCAGATCTGATATTTGCTGTATCTACGACATTGCCCCTACTTTACATCGCTAGATTTATTGGGGGTATAGGTATCGGAATCATGGTCCCTTCCAATATGGCCTATGTCGCTGATATCACCACCCATGAAACCCGTGCAAAAGGTATGGGGTACTTGGGGGCTTCCATGAATTTGGGTATGGTACTTGGTCCAGGGTTAGGCGGGATTATCGCTGGGTTTGGCATACGGGTGCCTTATTTTTTTGCGGGTGGACTTGGGCTTATCGCTACGATACTTTGTTTTTATATGCCAGAGACACTACCAAAGGAAAAACGGAAATCCGTTAACAAACAGGACCCTCGGGAATCCATTCGTAATCAAATCGTAAATTCATTCCGGACGTCCTATTTCCGCTATCTTCTGCTCATTCTGATCATGACATTTGGTCTGATGAATTATGAAACGGTGTACGCCCTTTTTGTGGAACAAAAATACGGTTTTGATGCAACGAAAATCTCAATCATTATTACGGTTGGTGCTATTATAGGCATTATTGTGCAGATCTGGCTGCTTGATCATCTGATTAAGAGACTTGGCGAGATAAAGCTTATACGTATATCATTGGTGATGACCGCTATAACCTTATTGTTGATGATATTCAAGATCAATTTAGGTTATTTATTAGTTGTATCAGGTTTATTTTTTGCTTTTAATGCTTTTTTGCGCCCCACAGTAAGTACATTGATTGCCAATTCAGCTGGCGATCGGCAAGGATATGCTGCCGGATTAAATACAACGTACACCAGTATAGGAAACATACTTGGACCCATTTTAGCGGGATTGATGTTTGACAAACATATTAATATTCCCTATATTTTTGGGGCAATTATCCTGGCATCTGCCTTTTTCATCACCTTACAAAAACCAAAAAAAGAGCAAGAAAGGAGTGTCGCCCATGACTGAGAACTGGCACCAGAATTTAAAAAACAAAAACCGGGAAGAATTAATTGCTGCGGCGAAGGATCTTTTTATGAAGCAAAGCTTTCTCAAAGTTAATATTAAGGATGTCTGCGACGTGGCTGGTGTAAGCCGGGTTACCTTTTATAAGCATTTCCAGTCCATGAACGAACTGATTTTTGAGGTCCAGATGGAAATTCTGGAGAGCATGACGCAATTTGTTAGAAGCGCACCTTCTTCAATTGAAATGAATGGTAAGCAAATGCTTGCTTCGATGCTTAATGCTTGGATTGATTATGCCCGGCAACACCCAGGTTACATCAAATTCATTCTTCTATTCGATTTGCATTTTGAAGCCTATGATTACAGTAAAGAACTCAAAGAAAAGTACAAAGATTTTGTGATGCGGGGAAAAGAACGACATTTCTTAATGGATGCTCTGGAGGCCGGAGTTAAAGATGGATCGTTAAAATTTGATACAGAACCCTTATCCACTGCTCATTTCATCTTCACGTCTATGATGGGTTTATTACAGAAAATGAGCCTGATTTCCAAAGACGATTTCAAAAACGAACTTCAGGATATTCAAATTGCTAACCGATTTGTGGACATGTTAGTTCAGTATTTAAGTACAGAAAGTGATGAATCTCCTGCCTTGAAGTAAGGGGATCCATCACATTCTACGTAATAGAGAGAAGTAGTTTAAATGAAATTATTCTGATTTAAGGAGCGGTTAGACTCATGTTTGATTAACCATTCTTTTCTGGCAAGCCCGCCTCCATAGCCACCCAATTCACCATTGCTGTTTATCACTCGATGACATGGAACCAAGATTGAGAGTTGATTGGTACCATTCGCCCTTGCTACAGCGCGGCAAGCAGAGGGATTATTGATTTTCTCTGCAAGCTCCTTATAAGAAGCTGTCTGTCCCAGAGGTATTTTCCGGAGTTCATTCCACACCTTTTGCTGAAAGTCTGAGCCCAGATAACGAACCGGCGTTGTAAATTCCGTAAGTTCACCTGTGAAATACAGCTTCAATTCCTCCTCAATTTGGTGAAGGACGGCTACCTTTTCAGGTAATATAGTTGCATTTAAGCGAGTGCGTAATCTTTTGATTTCATTTTCAAGACCCTTGCGATCCACAAATTCCAGCAGTAAAAGACTCTCTTCATTGGAGATGGCCAGCATGGAACCCAATATCGTTTCTATCCAAGTACAGTACAGCACTTTAATCTGCTTGGAATGATTCGGGACAGTCCCCATCGTTCGTGAAAAGGCATCCCTAAACCCATTGCTCGAATCGTACCCGCTTTCCAGTTGTGCGTTAATGATTGAATCCCCATTCCTAATATGTTTGAATGCCAGTCCTAAACGTCTAGAACGTGCATATTCGATAAAGGTCATCCCGAATTGTTTCTTAAATTGGCGGCGTGCCGTGTTTGCACTAATAGACAGCTCATCAAAATCTTTATCTGTCCATTTTCGTTCCGGATTGCTCTCAATAGCTTCTACAAGCAGCTTTACTTCAGGAGACATTTTTGTTGGATTGGATAACGGCTGACACCTTTTACATGGTCTATATGATGCTAATAAGGCTTCCTTGGCTGTAGCAAAAAACTCACAATTTTCTTTTAATGGCTTTTTAGCGGGACAAGTTGGCCTACACATGATCCCCGTTGTTTTCACTCCTACAAAAAATACGCCCTCATAATTCGAGTTTTTCTCGACCAGCATCTTATAATATTTATTGATATCCTGCTCATTAGTTATCATAGTATGGTTAGCTCATTTCTAAATAAAGTCCTGAGGCATCAAGCGTTTGCCGGGCATTTTCCTGAAGATTATGTTGTGCCTGAAAGAAACTACGCGGGCCATAGCTAATACGTTTCACGCCAATTTTTTGCAATTCATGATTTGAAAGCATACCGTCCATAACCATGATATTCACAGGCAGTGGCGATTTTTTGACAAATTGTTCAATCAAGCTTGGATCAGCGAGCCCCGGTATAAAAATCCCATCCGCTCCAGCGTCAGCATAAGCATAGGTACGTTCTATAGCTTGATTCACTAGATCCATCGAATGTTCCTTATCCTTGAAAAAAATATCCGTTCTAGCGTTAATAAACACACGCTTTTGCAGTTTGGAGGCTACTTGTTGTATGGTTTTGATCCTACGGCTTTGTTCGCTGGTCTCCCATAGTTCATTGTTAGGATGATTTACAATCTGATCTTCAAAATTGATACCACAGATGTCTAATTGAAATAACTGCTCCATGTTATGCGCTAAAGTATCCTCATCTACAGCATATCCACCTTCGATGTCTACGGTCAATGGAACCGCTACTCGTTCGGCAATCTTTGAAATCATCCAAAGCATAAGCTCAAATGTAAGCTGTTCACCATCCGAATATCCCCACGCTTCCGCCATGGAATAGCTGCTAGTTGCTACCGCCTTTGATCCAGCTTGCTCTATTGCTTTAGCTGAGGCTACATCCCAGCAGTTGTACAGGATCAGTGGATTTTTTTGATCATGCAGCGTTTTAAAATAGTCATAGTTTTTACTGTTCATAAGTGGTCATCTCCATTTAGTTAAGAATAGAACCACTATATATTAGACATCCATTATCGATACCAGAAAAATTAACACCAATCTTTTTTTTCACAAAAAAAACACCGATAGATAATCTAATCCTCTCAGGATCAGATCATACCATCGATGTCAGTTTGCCGATTAAAGTTCTACCTTACGGAGTGATTGTTTTGGTGATAGTTTGGATGACTTTTCCCCTGTCCCCATCGGTAGGATTTGTGGAGCTGCGATCCCGATCAGAACTACGATAATCCCGATCCAGCGAAGTAATGATACCTCTTCTTGCAGAACTAACACGGAGGCTACTACAGCTGCCGGTAACTCCGCTGCCCCTAAAATCGCGCCTAGACCTGAACCCAGCTTCGGAACCCCGATCGAAAAGAACAGAACTGGAATTACGATGCCCAACAAACCTAGAGGTAGGCCGTATTTCCAAAGCCCATCGGTAATCGCACCGTCATATAAAAACGAAGGAGAAAAAACAGTCATAATAATAACCATTGCACTAGTGGTCATATACAAGCTTTTATTAACGGCAGGTACCTGCGTAGCTACTCTTCCACTCACAAAAATATAGAAGGCAAACGACACGGCTGACATTAAGCCAAAAACCACACCAGTGGTCGTGATTCCACCTACACTCGGCTCAAGGATGCCCCCCGCTAATACCGTACCAATTAGAAGGATAACCATCGAAATCACTTTTTCCCGACTAGGAAGTTTTCGATCTACAACCGCCTCCAGAATTACACCGATCCAAGTAAATTGGAATAACAGTACAATCGCAATCGAAGCAGGTAATTGTTCAACGGCGAAGCCATAAAATATGCCAGTTAAACTGATGGTGATCCCAGCGGCTAATAATTTTCCGCCTGTTTTTAGCCCTAATTTCTTTCGGGAAAATAATAAGACCAGCAAGAGCAGCATACACCATCCAAAAAAGTATTGTGATCCTACCAATTGTTTCATTCTAAAGCCATCGTTCATTCCAAGCTTGACGATTGTAGAAAGCGAGCCATAACTACAAGCGCCTAAAAAAACTAGTAAAGCATATTTGAATAACTTCATATTCATCGTAAACCTCTTCCCTTTCTCTTGAGCAAGCTCATTAACATAATAAAGCCCCTTGTCATCGAAATGACAAGGGGCGATTGAAACCAAAGAATACATCTTTGACAAAATTCCGCCACTCCATCCACTGGATAGAGTTTGGTTTATTTACTTATAACAACTCCAATCATAATATGATAAATCACACAGGGTGTCAACTTGAAATTTAAGGATTTAGCTGGAACAATCGATAGACAATAACAGCTGCCTGAGCACGAGTTGTCTTGGCTTTAGGTGCAAAGTTATCTTTGCCTACACCTTGAATAATCTTTGCTCCGCTCATGAATTGTACAGCCTCACGAGCGTAGGATGAAACGTCAGCGGCATCATTGAAACTCACTGGCTGGTCCACTCCCACGACCGTAAGTTTGGCGAGTTGTGCTGCACGATAAGCCATCAACGCCATTTCCTCACGGCTAATTGTTTCATTAGCACCGAAGGTTCCATCAGATCTGCCCTGAATAATTCCTAGCTTCTGAGCAGCAGCAACGGAGCTGTAGTACCAAGCATCCAGCGAAATATCCTTAAATGTACTTGCCGCACTACCTTCCTCCAGCTCTAGTGCAAGCATCAGCATCTTCAGGAACTGCGCCCGAGTTACATTCAGCTGTGGCCCGAAGTTATGATCTCCGGTGCCATTCAGAATATCTCTGGCGGCAAGGGCTTGAATGCTATTTTGTGCCCACCCTAGTCCAGCGATATCCTTAAAGGAATTTTCCGCATATCCTACTACGAATCTGCTGGAATTGTCTGGTCTGAAGATGATCTTGCCAGTTGTCGGATTAAACTGGGAGTTTCTAACCACCTCTACAGTCCCGTCTTCACGGATTTGGTAGGCTACTATTTGTTCTACACCTGAAGTTGTCTTTGGTTTGTAATCCCGTTCAACCTTCAGTCCACGCCCAAAGCTGTCAAACTGTTTGCCATCAACAAAGAACTTAAACTCATAAATATCCCCGACATCCGTCTGAAGCGACAGTGTCTTCGCGTCAACTTTGCCAACTACAAGCTTAACGCTTGCGGCGTCAGATCCTGCCATCGCAAGAAGCAGGTCAGCATTTATTCGGAACGTAGACAATCCCATGTCTATTTCCAAAAGTTGAATTGCTTTTGCTCCCGCTCCAGCCAACTCACGAGCTGGCAAGGTCAGTTCAACCACCGAGCTGGCAGAGGATGGCTTCACTGTGATTCTCAATACTCCATTCTGCATTGAGCCAATTGCTTGTTGCAGAATCGTCGAGGATACCTCTGCAATAGCTTTACCATTCACATCCGCTGTCACGGAAAGAGTAACTCCATCTGCGTTCACAGTTGGTTCCGGTTGTTTCACTGGTTTGACTGTCGTTGAAGATGAAGTACCGCCCGATTCTGAAACCTGCGATTCTGCCTTAATCTCAATGGACATCGTACCTACAACACCGGAGTCATCTTTAGCTGTCGCTCTCACCGTTACTTTGCCTGCTGCAATTGCAGTGAGCAAGCCGGTATCCGTAATAGTTGCTCGCTCAGTAGCTGATCCATCCTCATTCACTACTGACCAGGTCACTGCTGGATCGGATGCATGGTCCGGCAGGATTACAGCTGCCATTTGCAGGGTTTGCCCTGACTTGATTTCGCTCACATTATCTTTGGAGGAGACTTTTATCTCCATGACGGATATAGGAATGACATGAACAACCGATTGTGCCTCATGCAGGATGTCAAAATCAACATCTGTGTTGGATCCTCGGAAAGAAATAAATCCAAGCGGCACGGCGATTTCACGATTTGTCTTCTTCGCTTTGAAGATGATTTCAAAGAATTCCGCATCATCGGTCAGGATATTTCCTGCCTCCGTTCCAGCTACACTAACTGTTATTAGACCTGGGCTGTCCTCATTAATATGAGTGATGCTGAATCCGTCTGGCAAGGTCTGAGCGGATATGAATTCCACACCAGATACGTCATATGCCATGGTAAAGTCTACAGCATACACTTCCTTGTAGACGGAGGTAGTAACATTTGTAAGCCCTACACGGTAAGTGAAATCCTGTCCTGCCACCACTGTGACCGGTCCGTTCAGCGTTGCAGCGGGCAGATTACGGGCAATCTCATCTTGTCCGCTGATATTAATCTCTAGGCTTCCGGATACTCCACTTCCATCTAGAGCTCGCGCAGTTACTTGTACGCTACCGTTCTTTCTAGCTGTCAGCAAGCCCTTCTCATTAATAACCGCTTTATCCGTAGAGGTTATCCCATCTGCTTCAGTTACCGTCCAGATAACTTTAGGATTCGTCGCATTCTCTGGAAGCACAGAGGCTTGCAGCTGCAAGGCACCGCCCTTCGACTCAATGCTGCTAATTCCATCTTTACCCGTTACAGTAATTGAAGAGACTTGTACCGCAGGTATCTGCTCTTGATCCACTAAGATCTTGGATTGCTGTGGATTCCAGCCATCACTTCCACCAAGCACAGCTTCAATCGTATAGGCAGCTGCCTCTTCTGCTGTTAATTGTTTGGACCAGTTGTAACGTGAAGCTGCATTAGCCCCCTCTCCGTAACTTAAAAACTCAGAGAACCGTGCAGTTTTGGAACGACCTTCATACCATTCATGCCAGCCAGTAGCACGAATATGAGCTCCCATCTCCGTGTTAATGAAGGTAGAGCTGCCATATTCTCTCCATGGCCGGCCCAAATCAACGGTTCCAGCAGCAACGCCCTCACTGGCAGTTAGTCGATTATTGATGAACACATAACCAGGCTTACCCGTTGCCGTGGAAGGCGCAGTAACATAACCAGCACCCGCACTTTGAATCACATTATTCTCGAATACAGCAGCGGAATTACCAAAGATAAAGTCCACTGTACCTTCAATATGGCTGTCGACGAAATAAGCTCTTCCCTTGTCTGCGAACAGGGTATCCTGATATCCAAGAAGTTTAACATTTCTGTACACTCCCCGGTCTCCTTCAGCATATAAAGCGACTGCCTGACCGGCATCCCGCCCAGCACTGTTCTCAACCGTCATGTTCTCCAGTGTGAAATCAGTTGCCGCAACCTTTAATGTATAGCTGCCGCTGGTGCCCATTTCTTTACCATCTGAGCCAATGGTTTTCGCGGAGTCACCGTTAATAAGTACGGTACCTTCCCGGCTCTCACCGATGATACTAATATTCATCTTACTAGAAGGTACAAGCACCTTCTCCTTATACGTGCCGTTCTTCACTTTAATAATCGTGGTTAGGGCACTATTATCAGGTGCTGCTTGAATAGCGTCATTAATCGTTTTATAATCTCCTGTCCCATTCTGAGCAACAATAATGACAGGAGCTGGAATTCCCTTGACCACCTCGGATGGAAGACTGGCACCCTTATCACCGATGGCGATTACCGCATATTGATAGGCAGTCCCGTTGCTCAAGCCTTTATCGGTATAATCTGTTGCTTCGATGCCGTCGGCCACGACCGCATAGCTGCCACCGCTCTCCGAGCGTAGAATTTGATAGCTGCTAGCTCCATCAGCTACATTCCAAGTCAGATGGATATCAGTGTTGCCAGGCTCAACGCTAACTCCTTGTGGAGCCTGCGGCTGGCCGGAATTCTTGTATGGAACCGCTGGAGTAGCAGCTGAATCTAGACTACTACGGGTACCGCTTATTGCTTTGACTTTGTAATAATACGGTGTTCCGTTTACGAGCCCAGCATCAGTAAAGCTTGTGTCTGATAAATCAGACCCGAGCACTTCATAAGGACCATTCGCCGATGAGGCACGTTTGACAATGTACTGGCTCGCCTCCTCAATCGCTAGCCAGCTTAGTTTCATTACACTGTCACCAGCTTCCGTGGAAACGACAGGTGTTCCCAAAGGAGATTGCGGAGTAGCTTCAACAGGCGCTGATTCTTTTCCCTCCCCGGCCACATTTGTTGCAGCTACGACGTAACGGTAGGTTTGCCCGTTGGCCAAACCTCCGACGCGGTAAGTTGTGCCGGTGATTTCTTTTGCCACGAGTTCATAGCTACCTGAAGTCTCATTCCACTTCTTGATGCTGTAGCTGGCTGCATTCTCCACAGCTTTCCAACTGAGATCCAGTTGTGCATTCCGACTTACAGCCGCAAACGATTCTGGCGCAGGCAATTTCACCGCCAAAGCGGATGGGGTAATACTAATTTCATTGGAATTTCCCGATTCACCAGTGGGCGCCGTCGCCGAGATAACATAATAATAGGTAGTTTCGTTGGTAACTTCATTATCAATATATGATGTCTCTGTAATAGCATTGGCAATAGTCTCATAAGGCCCCCCGCTCTTAAGACTTCTCTTAACATTGTAGGAAGTTGCGCCTTCAAGAGCAGGCCATGATAGCTGGGCTGCTTGGTTTCCTGGAAGCCCAGTCAGTCCAAGCGGTGTTTCAATGGGCTCAACATAGATCTTTAAATTGTCTAAGTAATAATTTCCTGAGCCGCCGCCCGGTGTCTTGGACAAGATACGCCCAATGCCGTAGCTGGCGAAATTCGTGGTTGTGAACGGAAAAGAGCCAGCAGGCTGATCATCGATATATACATCCACTTTATCGTTGTTCACATCCACCTTTAGCTTCAGGTTGTACCATTGTTTTAGGGAATAAGAGCTCATCAGTTGATGATACTGGCTGCTCCCCCTGCTCATGGTTAGCGTATATTTACCTGTAGCTTCAGGAAGCGTTGGCTTTCTGCTCTCAATGGAGAATGCCGTTTTGCTTCCATCTGTACTCTGGGCCTGCAGGAACACCGAGGTTCCCGATTCTGTCGCAAACATAAAGTCAGTGTCAATAACCAGTGCACCTGTAATTGGCGCAAATTTACGGATAAACTGCACGCTGCCGTTCGCACCATCGAACACATTCAACACTTGATCTGACGTATTCCCTTTACTGTCAGACGGTGTGGGAGATACAATAACCTTTTGAATTTCAGTCTGTGGATTTGGAGTTACATCATAATACTCTGGTGTCACACCTACGGCAACCTGCTCGAAGTCTTCATCCACATAATAGACATTACCTGCTTCACCTTCAGCTGTAGCGCTGGCCTCATCGGAATCAAAGCTTTCACCAAGCTCATTCACCGCGCTGACCACGTAATAATAAGTTTTTCCGGAGCTGAGTCCGGAATCAGTATACAAGCTATCTTTAATTTCAGTATTAATCGTTTTGTAGGGACCGCCGGAAACCTCGCTACGTTTAACACTATACGACTTGGCAGAAGCAACGTCCTCCCAATTCAACTTCACTTTCTCTTCACCGGCTGTGGCTGTAAGTCCACGGGGTGCGGCAGGAAACTGATCACTAAGCGGTTTCAGCTCCACCTCACTGAAGACAGACGCATTATAACGATTAACCTCGTTATCTACCTTAGCAGCATCGGCTGCAAGACCAAAATAAACCGTATCATTCAGGTCAAGCTTCACCGTGCCTACCTTGCTCCATGTTACTTTATCCGGCGATACCAGACCTGTCACTTCGTTACCAAGACGAACCAGCTTCACCCAATAAGGTGTATTGATGAAACTGTCCGGTTCTGTTTTTACCACCTTGGCTCCTGTGGTGGAGCGGGTAATCATAACTCCCTTCTTGCCATATTTGACATAAGGGATTGCCAGCATCGTCATTTTAGAATTGTCATTGAGATTATCACGAATCATGACACCTGCTTTGGCATAATCGTCAGTTCCCGTTACGGAGTCGATTCTAGCAATAATTTCACCATTGCCTGTCAGGGTTTGATAAGCAAACTGAAAGTTATCAACAGCAGTTTCGCTCTCCGATGTAGCTCCGATAAGTCCAGCCGATTTGAGCGTAATTTTCCCGCTATCTGGATGAAGTGTAGTCACTCCCGCTATCCCTGGACCACCAACATCCACTGAAGTCCACGGAAGAACGGATCCAGAGGTGTTGACATGTATAGCTACGTTATCGGATTGTGTCTTAAGCCCTTTATTGTCTATAGCCTGAACAACAAGATAATAGGTACCATCCTGCACATTGTTCCAATTGAAACTATAAGGTGCTGTGGTAGCTTCGTCTTGCTTCACACCATTAACGATAAATTCCACCTTAGCAATACCATCGCTATCACTGGCAGAAGCTGTAACATTCACCTCGCTGCCTGACTCTATGATTTGGTTATTCACAGGATAATTGATAGCGGTTACAGGATTGTCCGTATGCTCATACCCTGATTTCCCTAACACAATGAGATCATTCAGATACACTTCTAAATTTGTATATCCCTCCGAAGATAACGTCGACTTCTTGCCATCCTCAGGATCGGTAGGATCTAGTCCATTAGCAATCTCCCAGCTATCATCCATACCGTCATGATCCATGTCGATTACATTGGAAGCTGTCTCTGTATAGTCTGGGTAACCGCCTATTTCAATAGGTGAATTAATATGCTGTCCAGTGCGATTCTTCACATCATTAATGACACGCGCATCGTAAGCATCACGTCTTGGCAAAGTGGCACCAGCATCAGCCATTACATTTGCGTAGGCTTCCTCCGCCGACACTGCCGTATATGGGTTAGGCATCTTTGCCGGCTCCGCAAGCTTAGAGATATTCGAATACTTTTGCACACCCTTCCAGTTGTCTTCGGTAACCTTCGGATTACCATCCATGATGTTCCCATCTATAAACAACCGGGTTTCTGGAGACACTTCCCCAAACAATTGATTTTTTACACTGGTGTAGGTGTTTGGACCATTTTTATAATAATTGTTAGTGATATTATATCGATAATCTTCTGCTCCCCCACCATAGGTCGAAGCGAATCCCCAGTTATAGATAACGTTATTAGACATTTCCGTCAGGTCCACCAATTTGGTCACCGTCGGCAAACGGGGGTTGCGGCTGGTGCTATGAGCAATCAGATTGTGAAGGAAACTGGCATTTTTCCCACCCCAGATTCCTCCGTAGCCGTGACGTCCCTTCTGGTGAGTCGTCATCAGCATACTTTCAGCGGATATCGACCATTGTACGGTAGTATTCTCGTTGTCATACAGACTGACCACTTCATCCACCGACCAGCTGAATGAGCTATGATCGATAATGAGATCCTTATGGTACCTTGATCCAAAAGCATCATCTTCACTAGCTACCCGGTCGCCTAACCGGAAACGCATATAGCGCATAATAATATTGTCAGCTTCAACAGAGGTTGTGTAGTCGGCAATTGTAATTCCGTCACCTGGAGCCGTTTGCCCGGCAATCGTCAGATTTGAGCCGGTAATCTTGAGGGATTCCTTCAGATGGATGGTTCCCCCCACTCGAAAAACAATGGTCCGATTACTTTGACTTACCGCATCGCGGAAGGAGCCGGGGATCGGAGTTTCCTTGATACCATAATCAGCCAACGTCGTCACTTCATACACAGGTTGAGCTCTTCCGCCGGTTACATATTTGCCGCCGCCTTCCGCACCCGGAAAGGCAGGAAGCGCTTCCAAAGAAGCGGCCTCGACACCACCAAATGGCATACATGTTGCAAGAAGACTCGCGACCAGCGCCCCAGATAACCATTTTTTCTTCATACAAGACCTCCTAATATCTATTGGAATAAGAAGGGGGCCCTGTCCTCAGAGCAACCCCTTCCTTAGTAAAGCCGTGTGTATTATTCCTTGCCCTGATAACGGAAATATGCGAAATCAGCACTGCTGCCACCGAACTGCTGCATATCATGCGCCGCAATGCCAACAAAGTTCCCAGTGAAGCCTCCCGATAAAAAGCTGATATTCTGCGGATCGCCAAGTGGCTTCCACTCCGTATCGTCACCCTTAAGATAAACAAATTGCCCAGTCACTTCCTGCACCTCAACCGCGATCCGCACTGTCTCCCCTGCATTTAGTTCAATCATTACAGGCTCCGCAGTGAATTCATCCCGCTGACAGCGCATTAACCGCAGCACCTTGCCACGTCCTTCTTCATGGCTGATATACGCATAAAGATAGTTATCTTCATTCAGGTATAACAGTAGTCCTGCCATCTGCAGATAAGTATTCGGTTCATATTCAAGCGCTGTTTCGGCGCGGAAGCTTATATCCGTCTGGCGAATAGCCAGAATATGATGCTCAAACAGACTCTGCACGGATTCCCCGGCCCTGATTCTTAACCAGCCCGGTCTTTCAGCAAGGGAACACCAGCTTTCATTCCTAGGAATCCGCAGTGTATTCCAGTTCTTTTTCAATTCCGGGCCGTTAAAATCATCCTCGAATTCAAGCGTCCGCACTTGTTTCAGGACCTTCGTTCCTTTAGGTGCTGGTACCTTGAGCTGTGGCGCATTTCCGCCTGAGGTTAGTCTTAACCAGCCCTCCTCATTCCAGTGCACCTGCTGAACGGCAGTCTCTCTCCCCAGTATGGCGTATTCGCCTTCCAGGGGGCGGGTACACAAATGGGCCATATACCATTCACCTTCTGGTGTCTCTACCAGACTTCCATGGCCGGCACATTGAAGCGGCAGCTCGGGATTATCCCGTGAGGTCAACATCGGATTGAGCGGATCCACCTCATACGGACCCAGCAGCGCCTTGGAGCGCGCTACGGTTACGGCATGCCCCGATCCAGTGCCACCTTCTGCCGTAATTAAGTAGTAATAACCTCCCCGCTTGTAAATATGCGGCGCTTCCGTCTTCTTCAGCGGCGTGCAATCAAAGATTTTCACAGGTTCACCTATTAATTGGCATTGCTCTGGATCGTACTCCTGAATTACAATTCCGCAGGACTTGTTGCCTTCCGTAATCCGGTAATCCCACAGCTCATTCAGCAGCCATTTGCGCCCATCCTCATCATGGTACAGAGATGGATCAAACCCGCTGCTATTCAGGTATACCGGGTCAGACCAAGGTCCCTCAATATCCTCCGCAGTGATCAGATAGTTATGACAATCTTTAAAAGGCCTTTTAGTGCTCTTAACATCGGTATAAATCAGATAAAACAAACCGTCATAATAGCTAAGCTGTGGAGCCCAGATACTGCAATTTTTCGGATTTCCCCGCAGATCCACCTGATGAGTCAGAATATCTGTGCAATGCTCCCAGTCTGCTAAGTCCGCTGATTGATACACCCTTACACCGGGCAGCCATTCAAAAGAAGAAACAGCAATATAATACATCTCCCCCGCTCTTACAATACAAGGGTCAGGATTGAAGCCTTTTAATATGGGATTGTGAATAATTCCAGTCTGAATATTATCTGTAATCATCTTCATACTCCTTCCTATTTCCATACATCCGCACCCTTCACCCTAAGCAAATCTGCAGTCTATCCTGTTCAATTATCAGTCTGTCTGCTCACTTAGATCTTCCTGTGACGGGATAACGGTCACCTGCTGTACTAATTCTTCCACTTTACGGGTGTTTCTCGATTGGCAACCGGTGATATCTACCGTTTCTCCATTTTCAATATAAAAAGCCGGTCCCTCATGATTCTCGATCGTCACTTGGCGGAAGCGGATATCTCTTACGTTGCCAAGATAGAACCCACGGTTGTTCATATCCTGGATTCCTGACATCATGGCTGGACGACCAGGGATTGCATTCTCTGCCATGGAAATATCAATATCGGAAAAGGTAATTTCTGAAATGTATTGCTCCGCAAGGCCGTAAAGAAAACCTGCAGCAGCGTGAACATTCCGAGCAGTAATATTAGCAAAATGAATCCGTCGGAAGCAGGGGGTCTCCTCCGTCACCGGATAAGGATTCTTGTCCCATACGTATTTGTCCTTACCACGTGGTCCGCAGAAATAATAAAGATTAAGAATAAACGGACAGATCACGTCCTCCATCACGATATTACTGACACGAATATCTTCGACAACACCTCCGCGCCCGCGTCTGGACTTCAGCCGAATTCCGCGGTCTGTCTGCTTGAACACGCAATTGCTGATCACGATATTACGGATATCTCCGCTCATTTCGCTTCCCAGCACCACACCGCCGTGACCATGAATCATCGTGCAGTTAGTTATCGTGATATTCTCACACGCAACCCGCTCCTTCGTATCCTCCGTCCCTGCTTTAATGGCGATGCAGTCATCACCCACATCGATATTGCAGTTGCTGATGCGGACATTCACACAGGATTCTGGGTCAATGCCGTCTGTATTAGGCGAATCCGCCGGATTATAGATCGACAGATTATCAATCGTAACATCCTGGCAACAAATAGGATTCACAGTCCAGCTTGGGGAGTTTACGAGTGTCAGATCTCTGAGCGTAACTCTACGGCAGTTGTCGAAGCTGATAAGCTTCGGGCGGGGATACAGCAGTGAATCAGGAGAATTCCGATGTTTATCCCACCAAGGTGCGCCCCTTCCATCCAGCTTGCCTGCACCTGTAACCGATACATTCTCTAGATTTATTCCAAAAATACATGAAGCATGGACGTTCTGTTTCACGCCCTCCCAGCGGGAACTCACCACCGGATAATCGTTAGGATCAGAGCTGAAGCTAAGCTCAGCTCCAGGACTAAGCTGTAGCTCAATATTGCTTTTCATGAAGATAGCGCCTGTCTGATAGTGCCCGGAAGGAACATAAACTGTTCCTCCCCCTGCCTCGCTTGCCGCATGAATGGCACGGGCTATCGCTTCCGTTGAAGGCTCTGCACTATTAGGATGTGCTCCGTAGTCATTTATATTGTAGATAGACATGCGCTTCACTCGCTCCCTTTCGTCACGGCAGGACGCTGCAAATATTCATATTCTCCGCAAGCCAGGAGGAATGCGCCAAGCCCCTTCTGATCATTGGTAACAATCGGTTCACTGATATAATAGGTGTAAGTACCATCTCTCCGGTCTTCACCACCGAGTCCAGCGACCTGGCAGTTTTTATTCAGGTTAACCCAGCCATTTTTGGTTTCCAGCACAAATTCAGTAATAAGGCCTTGATAAGCACGGTCAAGTGTCTCGAACCAACTAGCATCCAGTACACCAATCCGAATGCCCTTAGCCATTGCATAGGTGATCATACTTGAGGCAGAAGCCTCCAAATAATTGCCTTTACGGCCGCCCATGTTTACAACCTGATACCAGACTCCGGCATCAGCATCCTGAACCTGACGAAGCGCTGTCAGCGTATCTGTCAGAATACGTGCCAAGATCTCGTAATCCGCGTGTTCCTTAGGGAGCATGCCGAGTACATCCACTAGCGCCATCACATACCAGCCCAGCGAACGCCCCCAAAAGTTCGGAGACAACCCCGTTTCAGGATCGCACCACGGCTGTACCCGCTTTTCATCCCATGCGTGAAACAGGAGACCCGTCTCAGTATCCTTGGTATGACGCTCGCACAGAATAAATTGCCGGGTCACATCGTCCAGACCCTTGCCGCCTTCATACTCAAGTAAATACTCCAGATAGAAAGGAGAGCCCATATACAAGCCATCCAGCCAAATCTGATAAGGATATACATTCTTATGCCAAAACGCACCTTCCGAGGTTCGAGGATGCGTTGTTATCTGCTTTCTTAATAAATCTGCTGCCATTTTATATTTCGCTAACCCAGTTTCTTTATGGAGCACAAACAGGATCTTCCCGTTATTTAAGTGATCAATATTATGTTCGCTCAGGCGATACCCCTTCACAGAGCCGTCTTCCTCAATAAAATAATCCATATTATCTTTGATGAATTGATAATATTTAACCTGCCCGGTCTGTCTCCACAGCAGCTCAAAACCCTTCAAGATGACTCCATAATCATAAGACCATTTTCCATGATATCCGTTATCCTCATATAATCTTGGCGTTCGCTCCATAATCGAATCTGCAATTCGAACACCCCAGCCCATACTCCTAAGTGCATTGTTGTCTTTCATTTTTTCCTCCTGTTTGAATAGATATGGTCCTAAACGCAGCCTCCCCATTTAGGACCCATCTACTATTTTCTTAGAATATAGTCTGTAGTACTTCTTAAGGATTTACAGCTTTATAAGCAGCTTCATATTCAGTAATGATTTTGCTGCCGCCGGATTTCTTCCACTTTTCAACCTCAGCTTTAAATCCGTTCAAATCAATTTTGCCAAGAATATATTTATAAGTGGCATCTGTCATAATCTTCTGCAATTCAGATCCTTGAGTAGAATAGGTCTCAGATTCCAGAGAGTAAGCAGGATTCAGTACAGCATATTTAGCATTCTCAACGATCAGCTTATCAGCTTCAACTTTGAGTGGATCAGCATCATGGATAATGAACCCATTCTCTAATGGACGAGATGCCGAAAATGGCTGAACTTCTTGCTTCCAGAGATCCGTATCCTTAATCGTAACCGCTTGTTCTCCATCAATTGTGTAGTGAACATCCTTAATACCGTAGGTCATCAAGCCATAGACATCTTCATTCATAAGATCATTAACAAATTTCAGGATCCGTCTTAACTCATTTTCATCCTTAACTTCGGATTTCGGGAAAGACAGCAGTCCCCCAATTCCGTTATTACCAGCCCAGATGGCACGATCTGCTTCATTGCCAGTGGAAGTGATATCGTTAACCATAACCAAATCCATGCCATCCTGTATGCCCTTAGACAGATTTAGCAGGTTCTTGCTGTCAAACAAGGCACCCACATAAATTCCAGCCTTTCCTTGCGCAAAATTCTGCTGCTGATCTGTTTTAGCCGTCACAGCAAAATCCTGATTGATATACCCACCATCATAAAGAGTCTTCATATAATCCATGGTTTTAACATAAGCCTCTGTATCGAACTCAGGTGTCATTTTACCCGCATCGTCAACGCTCCAATAGTTCGGTGTTCCAAAGTATGAGCCCAACGTCTTAAATGCTCCATATACAAGATCGCTGCGGTCCATGAAGCCTGTGGTATCCTTCTTGCCATTACCATCAGGGTCTTTTTCGGTAAACGCTTTCGCAACTTCCATCAACTCATCTGTTGTTTTTGGAACCTGCAGTCCAAGCTTATCCAGCCAATCTTTACGGAGAACAACGCCGTTTCTAGCCAAGGACTTCTGGAAAGGAACCCCGTACAGCTTACCTGCAATCGATGCCGATGTACGTGTATCCTGTGAAATTTTAGCCAAATTCGGGAACTCATCAAGATAAGGACTTACTTCCCAGAACATACCGGCCTTCAGTGCATTACGTACAGAAGAGTTATCAAGAATAGTCAGGGTAACGATGTCCGCTAGGGAATTCGATGCTAACGAAGTATTAATACGTTCTTCTTTGGAAGGATCCGGAATCCATGAGAATTCAATCTCTGTATTCGTTAATTCTTCAATTTTTTCCAGAATAGGACCCGTTGGTGTTGTAGACGTTTGTAAAATGTTCAGCCAGCTAATCTTTGCTTTAGCATCTAGCACATCTGCAGGTGCAGCAGTTGTTTTAGCAGTTGAATTCGTTCCCCCATTTGAAGAATTTGACTCCTTCGCGTTATTGCCTCCTCCGCATGCAGTGAGTACTAACCCGCTACACAACATTAAGGCTGCAATTTTTTTGTAATTGCGATTCATCAACATTACCCCTTTTACTAATGTATTTGTTGTTGTATCTTCCACCTCTGCCCTTAAGGCAGAGGTAAGAATTCAGCATACTGTGAAGCCTAATAAACACCATCTTCGCCGATTTTTTTAGCTAACTTGTTCGACAGCATAACGAGAATCAAGCCAACCACACCCTTGAACAGACCTACTGTTGTACTGAAACTCAATTGTCCGTTCTTTAAACCAGCTGTATAGATATAGGTATCGAAAATTTCTCCAACTTCGCGGTTCAAGGAATTGATCAGCAAGTACATATGCTCAAAGCCCAGATCCAGCGTGTGGCCAATCTTCAGAATAAGCAAGGTAATAATGATTGGACGAATCGCCGGCAGGGTGATATGCCATGTTTTGCGCAATCTTGCCGCTCCATCCATCTCAGCTGCTTCATATAACTGCGTATCCACTACGGTAATGGCTGCCAAATAAATAATGGTTGACCAACCAATTTCTTTCCAAATGATCTGTCCGATATACACGGTACGCAACCACTCGGGAGAAGTCAAAAAGCTGATCTTCTGCATCCCAAAGGCCGCCAACATCTCATTCAGCACCCCTCCATCCACATTCATAAATACATAGGAAATGGAGACGATGATAACCCATGACATGAAATGGGGGATATAAATAATCGTTTGAATGGTGCTCTTAAATAACTTGTGCTGAACTTCGTTAAGCATCAGCGCCACTATAATAGGTAGCGGGAAGAAAATAAAAATGTTTAATGCAAACAAGATAAGTGTATTACTCAATAGCATAAAGAAGGTAGGTTCTGTAAACAATCGGACGAAATGCTTAAACCCAACCCACGGGCTATCCGCTATACCCAGAAACGGCTGATAGTCCTGAAATGCAATGATAAGACCGCCCATAGGCAGGTACTTAAAAATAACAAAATACAAAAATCCCGGGAGTATCATTAGATACAATAACTTGTTTCTTTTTAAACTCAGCCAGCTAGGCCCCGTTCGCTTTTTTCTTAATGGATTAACTTTCGTGTTCAGCATGGTGACGTTTGCCTCTTTCACCTGATCGGCCTCCTTGATCGCGTTTCTTTACGATTCCCAGATTACGATCATTCGTCCATTACGTATATAATCATCAGATACTGATACTCCAAGAACCCTACAGCTATAAGGTTTTCCAGACCCGTGCATCTTATAGTGATTACTACAATACATAAAGATCATCTATGCCTTATCACGCTTTTTCCTCCCAAAACAAAGCCCAAGCTAATGATTATATACGGAATAACAGACCCCTGTTAAAGTTTCAATGAAACGATTACAAGGAGGATATCTGCATGTCGCAATCATCTTTTAAAAAAGAAACTATGGGTAGCCGGCTGTTTACTATTGTAAATACCACACTGCTTACACTCATTGCCCTAGCCTGTCTTTTACCCTTTGTCAATGTGTTTGCCAGTTCCTTTGCTTCAACACAAGAGGTAGTAGAAAAAAGCTTCATCCTGTTCCCGACGACATTCTCTTTGGATGCTTACCGTTATATACTGTCAACGCCTACTATCTTTAAAGGGCTTGGCGTATCTATCGGTGTAACTTTAGTGGGTACAGTTGTCAGTATGGTTCTTACCTCTTTAATGGCTTATGGATTATCTAGAAAATATCTATACGGAAGAGATTTCATCAATTTCGTAATCGTGTTCTCCATGCTCTTCAGCGGGGGAATGATCCCTACTTTCCTGGTAGTTAAATATTTCGGATTAATCGATTCCTACTGGTCCATGATCATGCCTGTTGCGATCAATGCTTTTAACCTGATCATTATGCGTAATTTCTTCCAGGCGCTGCCGGAAGGGCTAGAGGAATCAGCGAAGATTGACGGCTCTAATGATTTTGGTGTATTTTTCAAAATCATGCTTCCGCTGGCGATGCCATCTATCGCGACCCTCTCCTTGTTCTACGGGGTAGCTTACTGGAACACTTATATGAGTGCAGTTTTATATATGACAGACTCCACTAAGTGGCCTATTCAAGTCCTGCTGCGCCAAATTGTTATCGTCGCCAGCGGGATGCAGGGAGATAATGCTTCTGTTGATATTATCCCACCTGCTCAAACCATCAAGATGGCGGTTATCGTAGTCGCAACCGTTCCAATGCTGCTCGCCTATCCTTTCGTACAAAAACACTTCACCAAAGGAGCCCTGCTGGGTTCTGTAAAAGGCTAAAACATTGCAGCTGCACAAACAGCCAGCCCCGGTCTCCCGGGGCTGGCTGTTTGTGTTCAGCGCCTTACTTCTCCTGTTTCTGGGTTCGGTATGCACCTGGTGTTACATGTTCTTTTTTACGGAAGGATCGAATAAAGTTCTGCGGATTATGGTACTGCAGCCTTTCAGCAATCTCTTTAATGGTCATATCCGTTTCCACCAGCCACTTCTTAGCCATTTCCAGACGATAGTTCATTAGATACTCGCTAAACGTCATCCCGTACTCTTTTTTGAAAATACTGCTTAAATAGTTCGGACTGTAATGGAGGCGATCACCAATTAATTCTAGCGTTAAGTCCTGATCAAATTCCGAGCGGACAATCACCGCAATTTTATCGGATAAGAGGCGGAACTGACGGTCTGTCTTCTCCTTAACGCTGGTCACCATCGGATGGATAACTTCTTTGACCAAAATGCGTTCGATCTCTTCCGGATTACGGATGTCTAACAATCGGTGATACAACGTAGAATTGTCCTCTGTCAGCAGAACCTCTACACCCAGCAGCTGCTCCAGCTGAATCAGATTGTTGACGAAACGTATTAATGTGACTTCGAAATTCAAAGGGTTCTTACTGTGCTTCATCATTTCCCCGAGTAATGGATACAGAGAACAGGAGACTTGTTCTTCATCTCCAATCCGAATCGCGTCAAATAACTGGGACTCAAACTCAGACGGATAATGCAGTAGAACTGGACCCGAGATCACCTTCGATATATCCTCATAGAAGATGATAGACTCTTTGCCCAGATTTAAACGATGATGCAGCGCCTGCTTACTCATCTCGCAAGCTTCCCTACTAAACAATAAATTATCATAAAAATTGCTGATTCCAACGCTAATGGATAGTTTCAGGATTTCTCTAGCTGTTCGAATAATTGTCTTGGCATAGTCCAGTGCTATTCTCCGGTTCTCCTGTTCATTCGCTCCCTCAAAGATCAGGATAGTCGCTTGTGTACGGTCATTTAATAAGATAGGAATCATCCGCTTCTCCTGCGGAATCAGCTCTTCCACCAGTTTGTTAACCGCTACAAGCAGAAGATCCTTATCACTAGCCTGCCGTTCCCCATAGTTATCCAGCTGTATTAGCAGCGTTGCGTACACCGAATTCTGTGACAGCTCATAACCGAAACGAGGCAAACCCAGATTAAGCTCTTCTTGGGATATCCGGCTACGAAACAGATTTAGAATAAACTGAGTTTCCAACTTAGGCATCTCAGACTCAATCAGACCCTCTAGGCTTTCTTTCTCCGATAAGATGGTATCAATCGAATTAATAATCCAGTCTACCTCATTCTTAGGCTCTAGCTCCGCATTGGCAGGCAATAATCGGCGCTGAATCTGCCGGAATGGCTTGGTGAAATACAAAGAGATCACATAAGCGACTACCGCAATCAACAACGTAATAAGCAGTACCATCATCACAATCCCGAATCGGGTTGTCTTTAGTGCATCAGAAATTTCTGATTTATCCAAAATAGTTACGTAAATCCAATTATTATAAGAAGATTTAGCATAAATAGCTTTTATCGATTGGTGATCAGCCCGCTCCATGGCAATCGTCCCCAATTGCCCCCCGCCTCCAGCAACATTAGTGATATGGCTAAGTTGATTATTAGTCAGCAGGGACTTTCCAGTTTCCGACTCATATAAAAGCTCACCCTCCCGGTTAAGAATAAACACCGGTGTGTTTCCTTCGGTCTGAAGGGTGCTCTGCAAGGTCTGAAGGGATATATCAGATAAGGCAATCGCCTGTTTGGTCTGTGAGAATACCGGCAGGGTATTTACAAAGCGGATACCCTTATCCGTCTTAACCCAAAACAACCCCCGGCTACGGTTATTAATATAGCTCTCATAAAGTGTCCTGCTCTCTTCTTCCGTTAAATGTGAAAGCTTACCATTGGAAATCTGCCATTTCTGCTCCAAACTGATTAGAGAATAATTAACAAAATCCATCCCCATGCTGGCAATGTAGTTAAGCTGGGAATTAATCTCGCGATACTTCTCAAAATCCTGCTCGGTGATCGGATTTTGCACGACCTCCCTGAAGGAACTGGTGGTACTGTAAGTATTAAAAGCGTATTCAATGGTCTGAATTTTCTGTTCCAGGGTGTTTTTAATTTGAGTAATTAAACTCTGTTTATCATCCGCTACTCTTTCATTTACCGAATTAATCGTCGTCAGATAAATATAGCCACCGAAGCTAATAACCAGGCCAATTCCCAGCACCAGAATAGGAACAAAAATCTTGTAGAATATCCTGCCTCTTTTCATGATAGACTCCTTAAGCATGTAATTATTTTCAATTATAGCGCTTCCAATAGGTTAAACCAAATGTTTTAAATGTGTATAATCGCAACCCTATTTTTATAAAAAATAGAAAACAAAAAAACAAGGCAAAAAGCGCTTCATCAAGCCCAGTGCTCAATGAAGGTTTTTTGCCTTATATTATAATGCCTTTATTCACTATCCTTATATTTCAATCTCTTCCGTTGAATCCGAAAGACCACCACTCTGCACGCCATTATTATTGGCTACCGCAAGAACATATACTTTATATTTAACACCCTTAACAATTAATGCACCATTAACATCTCTTCTCGAGGCTACAATTGTAGGATTCGTTCCGTTAGGCGTTATCGACGTATAATACGAGGATTTCACCTCAATTGCTTCCGCTGAACCAAAACCTTGTTTGGACGGAACCACCAGAATTCGATATTCCGAAATGTTAGACTCGTTAGAGGAACGGTTGAAACTTACTAGTATTTTACCCTCATCCACACTGTACGTTACATTGGTGACAGAGGTTACCGGCAGCTTAGTGGATAAAGTTATGGCATTCGACTCTGAGGACAACACATTAGTGCCTGAGTACTTGCCGCTGCCAATCGTTAACACATACACTCTGTAACTGATTCCACTCTTTATTAAATTTCCGTTTACGTCTCTGGCTGAAGAATCCAAGACTTGACTGGTGTTATTTCCTGAAGTGCCTACCGCTGTGTAATTGGAGCTAGAAACCGCATTTGCCTGGGTTAAACTAAAGCTGCTGTAATAGGAAGTAGGTACAATCAGGATTCGATACTGGCTAATGTACGTTTCATCCGTGGCATGGTTAAAGGATACTTTTAAATCCCTGCCGTCTTCGTAATCATTAACGTCCCTTACATCCAAGCTCGAAATAGGAGCCAATTTGTAATCTACATTCAACGTAATTAAAGGTGAACCAGAAGAAAGAACATTGCTGCCTGAGTAATTCCCGCTTCCGACGGTTAATACATATACTCTGTAATTGATTCCACTCTTTATCAGGTTACCGCGCACGTCCCTTGATGACGAGGTTAACACTTGATTGGTGCTGGATCCTGTTGTGCTCACTGCTGTGTAGTTAGAACTGTACACATTATTGGCGTCAGATAAACTGAAGCTGCTGTAATAGGAAGTAGGTACAACCAGGATGCGATACTGGCTAATATACGTTTCATTCGTAGCGTGGTCAAAGGATACTCTTAAATCACGGCCATCATCATAGTCATTTACGTCGCTTACATCCAAATTGTAGACAGCACTCACATTGTAGTCAACAGCCAACGTAATTAATGTTGACTCCGATGAGAGAATGTTGGTGCCCAAATTCTTCCCGCTTCCAATCGTTAACACATACACTCTGTAAGGTGTTCCATTCTTAATCAAATTACCACGCACGTCTCTTGCTGACGAGGCTAACACTTGACTGGTGCTAGATCCTGTTGTGCTCACCGTTGTGTAGTAAGAGCTGGAGACATTATTCGCCTCAGATAAACTAAAGTTGTTGGAATAAGCTGTAGGCACAACTAGAATTCGGTACTGGCTAATATACGTTTCATCTGTAGCGTGGTTAAAGGATACTTTTAAATCCCGGCCATCTCCAAAGTCACTAACGTCGCTTACACTTAAATTAGAGACATTGACCGAGGACAGCGTAATCGCAGATGAAGCAGCAGACAATAAATTATTGGCTGTATTACTGCCACTATCTACACCCATAACAAACACACGGTAACCAACTCCCGTCTTAATGAGGGCTCCATCCACATCCCTCGCTCCAGACGATAAGATCTGGGTGATATTGGAGCCTGTTTTATTGACCTGTGTGTAATTTGAACTGCTAACAGCATTTGCTGCCGCCAAATTAAAAGAAGAATAATTAGTAGCTTTGACTACAAATATCCGGTAAGAACTCACCTTGGATTCATCCGATACCTTATTAAAGCTTACGGCTAAATCGCGGCCATCACTATAATCGCTCACATCACTTACTTGTACATTACTTGGGGCAACGACTACAGTATTAGTATTAAGCGATATAGTCGAAGAACTATACGAGAGAGCGCTGGTATTATTGCCTTTGCCCACTGCGAAAACATAAGCTACATAGGTTTGATTACCTTTAATGAGGTCACCATCCACATCCCTTGAATTTGCGGTCATTCTAATCGTAGGATTAGTGCCTGTAGCTAAAACAGTAGAATAATTGGCGGATGTAACCTTTTGTGCAGATGAGATATTAAAAGTGCTCCAAGCCTTTACAATCATTACCCGGTAATGATCCACAAGAGCTTCATTAGAAGATTGGGTGAAGCTGACCTGGAGATCACGGCCGTCACCGTTATCACTTACATCCTTTAACTGCACATTCGATGCCGGATTTACAGTTCCAGTTTTACCGCCGGAAGTCGTTATGGTCACCACTTTGGTGCTCGGATTCCAACCCACATCATGACCCAATGACTCACTTACAAACCGTGTAGGAACCATCGTTCTTCCTTTCAAATTCTGTCCCGGCACATCTAGAGTTACAGCTTTATTGTTAATCGTGGCTGTCTTTGAGCCAATCTTTAACATAATCGTTGTATTATCTTTAGTTGCAGTTACAGTTTGTGTTTTCTGATTCCACTTGATGGTGGCATTAAAGGCTTCAAAGATTGCGCGTAGGGGTACCATCGTCCGTCCATTTACCATCACCGGTGCTTGATCTGTGGACAATCGAACCCCGTCAATAAAAATACTGATGGGCGCAGTAGCAGCTTTCACTGAAGATTGAAACATCATCGGCAAAACTAATAAGCCCACTAAAATAGAAATCCATAACTTCTTCACAGATTCACCCTCCTGGAATGACGAATACATTTTTTTCCTAACCTTTTGACGCTCCTACTAGGATAAAAGTTTCACGCATTATGGTTACAATATTTTAATCTTGAACCCGTTCCTTCGATCCGCCACAAACCGCTCTGTAAAAAGAAAAAGAGAGCGCAGTGTGCGCTCTCTCCTTTGAGTTATTCGCTGATACTTTTATCCACATTTTTCTTCGGAATTCCATCCAATCCGTACTCCCAATCATAAGCATCAAAAATTTTTCTCGCTACAGGTGCTGCACTACTAGATCCAAATCCGCCTTCAGGAATAACTACAGCTACAGCAAGCTTTGGATTTTCGCGTGGTGCAAAAGCTATAAACACTCCATTATCACGGTTTATGTTTTTACTATCCGTCTGTTGTGAAGTTCCTGTTTTACGTGCAAAATCATAGGGGAAATCACCGAAAGCACTTTTAACGTCACTGTTCATCCCTTTCTTTATCTCCCGCCAATAGGATTTATCGAAAGTAGTCACTTCATCAAGCACTTCCCGTTTGAATTCTTTGATAACTTTACCTTTGGAGTCCGTGATCTTGCTTACTAGCTGTGGTTTGATTCGTTGCCCTTCATTGGCTAGTGTAGCCGCATATTGCGCCAACTGAAGAACGGTATAACGTCCCTGCTGCCCAAAAGAAGCATAAACAAGTGCCGACTGAACTGAACCCGCTTTAGCTTCAGCTTTATAATTCAAATCACCCAAGTATTCCCTTGGTAAACCTATCCCTGTTGGAACACCTAGACCGAATTCTTTCATATATGTGTCCCATACCCCAATGCCCTTAGACTTGTATTTGTCGTACAATTTTTTCCCGATCATATCAACCATATATACGTTTGAAGATTTTTCAATGGCTGTATAAGGATACAAAGAGCCGTATACATGATTGGATGAGTTCCTTACATTAGTCTCATGTCCTTCCCTACCAAATGAGGTGATCCCCTTATCTTGATAAGTAGAAGAAGTACTTATAAAGCCCTCTTTTAAGCCAATTAATACACTCAATGGTTTTATGGTCGAACCAAGCAGCACGGTGGATTCAAAATTATGCCCTGATCTTCCCGATGAGTATGGAGTTATTGTTCCATTTTGGTAATGCTTTTCAATTTTTTTATACACCTCTGGAGAGATCGAACCCGTAGCCCAGCTGTTGGTATCATAGTCAGGCATACTTGCCATAGCAATAACATTACCTGTATCCACTTCCATGGCTACAGCGTAACCTGTTAAAGCATCAGGATGTGTTTCTCCCTGAACGGTGTGTGAATGCAACCACTGAATCTGATCTTTAATGGCTTCTTCGGTCTTCAGCTGAATTTTTTTATTAAGGGTAGTCCAGATAGTGCTTCCTTTGACCGGGGGTTCAATACTGACAATTTTTTCCGCCATATTCTGCGGATCTACGGAAACTTCCTTATATCCATTCTGTCCCCGAAGCTCCTTCTGGTATTGCAGCTCCAAGCCATCAAAGCCTACTAGCTCATCCTCTTTATAGTTAAGTCCAGGGTGCTGATTATTTTTCATCGCCTGAAGTACATCCTTATAAAGATCTAAACTAGTAGAGGATTTGAAAAATTTCACGTAGCCAACAGCTTGTACAGCCACCGTATCGGTATCATAATGCCTGCTGCTTTCCTCTATCACTTCAAGGTTTGGATATTCGTTTTTGTGTTCTAAAAAATAAGCGATTTCTTTCTTAGTTAAACCTGATTTAATTCTTCGCGCTACATAACCAGAGAGTTTTTTTGAATATAAATCCATAGACTCAAGGATCTCTTCTGTGGTTAGTTTTTTCTCATTAGAATCACCATAAGTTTCGAAGGCTTCTGCTAACTTGCTGGCGAGCGCCTTTGATTTATTATTTGCCTCAGCAGTTAAGGTAACTTTTTTCGTAGTTTTATCTGTTTTTGTTGCGGTATATTCCTTATCCAAAGTAAGGTACAAAGATTGAACGGGCGTTGAGTATGCCAATTTCTCACCATCAGCAGCGAGGATATTCCCTCTCAATGCCGATAATGCCACTATTTTCGTATCCCGATTAGCCTCAGCTTCAGATAACGTAGGTCCTTCGACAAATTGCAAGACCGCAAGGCGTAGGATAATCACACAAAAAATAATAAAAGTGCTAAAGAAAAAAATGTTGATTCTTAATTCGCCAGAGTTGTTAATAGTTTTGCTGTCGTCTTGTACACCTTTTCTGTCGAAGAGCCTCACATAATCCCACTCCTTATTTCCAAAATTCTACAGCATAAGATTAAAGTATAAACTAGCAAACGGAAATATACAAAATTAAGAATAATAGTTAAATAATTGTTCACAAATCGATAATATCCAATTAAAAAAGCAGCTTTCCCCGGTATGGGAGAATCGCTGCTTTTTGTTTATGGGCGTTGGTGGCCTGCACCAATAAATTGTCATCATTCGTTGAGGTCTACGGACTCAGATGACGTTATATGCGGATTTTTAGCCTTTGGAGCTTGGTTTCGGACTCCAGAGACGTTACTCCTTAGGAAGAGGGGCAAATTGGGTACTTTTCATACCAATAGCGACTATGCGGTCCGTTGGCACTTCAAATGCGAAATAAAGCTGCGTTTAAGGTCATCTGTGTCCGATAGCTGTAGCGTAAGGGAGGGGAATTTTAAACAGATGAAACGATGTTTGAGGAGTTCTTGATAGAGCAAGCTCTAATTAATCAGGGGGTGCCCAGCAGCCATTTTACGGCTGATGGGGCACCCCCTGATTTTTTCTTATAACAAAATCTACACTTTTCTAACCTGTGACCGGTACATTAGAAACAAGAAATACGGAGCCCCAATCAGCATAATAATAAGACCTGAAGGGATTTCTTTCGGCGCCATTATGGTTCTTCCGAGCGTATCGGCAATAACGAGCATCAAGCCGCCAAGTAACCCTGACAAAACAATCGAGCGTCTCGTATGATGACCAATCATCATACGCACCGCATGCGGCGCCATGAGTCCGAGAAAGCCAATTGTTCCCACACTTGCAACGGCTCCCGCTGCAAGCAAAACGCCGATAATCATAGCCCAAAGCCGCGTTCCTCGAACCGGCAAGCCCAATCCTGTTGAACTCTCGTCACCAAATGCCAACAAATCGCATTTCCGGCCCAAATAGTATGCAATCGGAACAAGTACAAGCAGGAATGCAAATAGGATGTAAAATTGATTCCAGCTTCGTCCATAAGTCGAACCCGTTAACCAAATTAAGGAGCTACTGCTCCATAAACTTCCTTTGACGATCATGACCTGGATTCCGGCAGAGGCAATAGCAGAAACTGCAATTCCAAGCAAGATCAGAACCGATGGATTCAAGGACCTACGCCAGGCCATAAAAAAGACAAAAGCTGCAGCCAGTGCCCCACCCACGATTGCGGCAAGCGGAACTGCAAATACCGTCAATGCTGGCCAAACGGTCATTACGGCCAAAGCACCAAAGCCAGCCCCTGAGGTCACACCAATAATAGAGGCATCTGCCAGTGGATTTCGAACAGCACTCTGAATCAATACACCACTGATTGCAAGTGCGATCCCTCCTGCAGCCGCTACGAGTGTACGGGGAAGCCGTAAATTCAGCAGGACGGAATAGGATTGATCCCCCCTATGGAACAGACTGCTCAGCAATTCGCTGATCGGTATTTTTGTTCCCCCAAATGATAAGCTTACCAGGATAATAGCAATCAGCAGCACAGTCATAACTATAGCCGTCGGCACAAAGCGCAGACGCAGTCCCGCCCCACCGATACTCATCGATGATTGGCCAGCGCCTGAGCCCGATATATTTTTCATCTTGGTGAGTACCAGCCAAATGAGCCACGGGGCTCCAATAATCGCCATAACTGCACCAACAGGCATTTCACCCACACTGCTTCGCACTACACGCGCTAGCGTATCCGCTGCCGTGATGAGCAAGGCTCCCCACAACGCGCTTGCAGGAATGAGCAGGCGATGCTTGCGAATTCCACTAAGCCGGACAAGATGGGGAGCCACTAAGCCGACGAAGCCAATCGGTCCGACCACGCTGACTACAACCGCAGCCATTAATACCGATAGGCCAAGCCCCGTCGCCCGAATTAACCCTACTCGCTGTCCAAGTGAACGGGCCGTTGACTCATCGAGCTCCAGCGCATCAAATTGTCTGCCGGCAAATATCGCTGCCAATAGCAGCACTACGACAAAAGGCCAGGCATATATAACACCGTCCCAATCCAACTGGATTAGGGAACCTGAACCCCATAAAAACAGATTTTGTGTTTCTGTTCTTTTAAAAATATGTATGGCCGATGTAAACGCTCCGAGCACCATGGAGACGATCATACCTGACAAAGCCAGCCGAACAGGTGTGGCTGCCTTGCCTCCACTCAATAAATAAGCGGCTAAAGCAGCAAGCAGTCCCCCTGCAACTGCGAGCAAAAATGGAAACTCATGCTGCAAAGCAGGAAAAGCTACCATACCAAGCACGACCATAAAGTATGCCCCGGCATTAATCCCAAGTGTATCTGAGGAAGCAAGCGGGTTCTTCGTTATAGTTTGCAATAATGCCCCAGCCACAGCCAGAGCAGCCCCGGCCAGCAGACCAATAACTGTACGTGGCATGCGGATATCCCAGAGCAGATTATGTTCCATTATATCTTGGCGATTCAGCAAACCATCTATTACAGTAGCTGCAGGGATCTTGGCTTCCCCAAAGCCTAAACTTAAAACGAACAGAATGAAGAGGACGGCAAAGCCGCCCCCAAATATTCCAATGATCCGCCAGTTCATGCCGATAGAGGCTTCTTTGCTACTCTTTTCGTTCATAACCGCACTCATTTCGTTAATGTATTTACAACTTCATCCACGATAACTTTGGAGGAGATCGGACCGCCGAACACCCAAGTAGTACTGCTCAATCCGAAGGTGCGATTCTCTTTCACAAAGTTAAGGCCATTCCAAACGGAATTATCCTTCAGTTCTTTCGTGAAAATATTATCATCCTCTTGGACGATATAGATCAGATTTGTATCCTGAACCGCAGGCAATGCTTCAACTGTAGAGGTACTGAATCCGTAAACTTCGAAATTTTCGGGTTTCCAGTCGTTTTTCAGACCGATCCGATCCAAAGTTTGTACCGCAAGTGAATTATCTGTAAAAAGACGCATCGTTGCTGCATTCTGGTAGCTGTATGCTTGTGTCAGTACATAGTTCAAGCCTTCTTTGCCTGCATCAGCCAGCTTTGCTTTTGCATCTGCATAATGTGCATCCAAATCAGCAAGAACCTTATCGGCTTCTGCTGTTTTACCTACTGCCGCTGCAATCGTTTTGAAAGTATCTTCCATCAGCGTGTACTGATTACCTTCTCCTTCATTCGGATACAAGCCGAAAATCAATGTTGGAGCGATACTTTTAAGTTGATCATAAATTCCTTCATGCCCACCCGTATTGGCAATAATCAGATCAGGCTTTAATGAAGCAATTGTCTCCAGATCTGGCTCGTCACGGGAACCAACATCAGTCACGTTTGCATCAAGCGGTGCTTCAGAAGTTACATACAGCTTATAGTTTTCGTTATCTGCGTTACCTACTGGCTGCACTCCCAGTGCAATAACATCCTCTGTAAAGGTCCATTCCAATACCACAACTTTTTGTGCAGGTTTGTCCAGCGTAATCTCGCCTTTAGAATCTTTTAATACAATAGGACCGCTTGTAGATTCACTGCCCGCGTTTTCAGCAGCTGGTTTATCAGTTGCTCCCGCGTTCGATGTTGAATTGTTCTTTTGGTTAGTACCACAGCCTGATACGACCAATATAATAGCAATAACCATAAATAAACTAATTAACCTTTTGTGCATTTGCTTTATCCCCCTGGATTCAACGTTCGAAGTTTATTCTATGATAACAGTTATCAATCTATTGATAATGATTATCACAGAAAACATATTAGTAATCTTATACGCGATTCTCCCGAAAGTCAAAGTTAAAATTTAAGGCTTAACCGTCCCTACTCCATGATCTGGTTTGTAATTCTTTCAATGTGTATGGTCAGATACAGCATTTCATCATTTGTTAACTCCCGATTATATGTTTTATCAATATAGATTTTAATTTTCTCAACGCTTGCGAAAGCTTCCTTATACTGCTGCTTTACCAAAATAAATAGGCCATTCTCATTATCAGGAGGTGGAGTACCGTTGATGAGACGTTGTGCAAAAAATTTCAAATGAGTGATAAAACGGTAATAAGCAAGGGACTCCTCGTCGTACTCTAGCCTGAAATGGCGCTTCACGATATTTAGGATGTCGTTCATGATCTTGGTGATATTCACCATGTTAGGCATCTCTTCATTTAGTTCAGCATTCACCAGATGGAGAGCAATATGTCCAGCCTCATCTTCGGGAAGTCTGACTCCGAGCTTGGAATGTATAATTTGAAGCGCAGCTTTCCCAACCTCATATTCTTCTTTATAGAATCTTTTGATTTCCCAAAGCATGGCGTTTTTAATCTTCATCCCTTTTGAGAATCTCTCCAGCGCAAAACTGATATGATCTGTCAGACTAACATAAATACTGTCATCCAGCATTTTACCGAGCTGCAGTTTGGCGAAGTTAATAATCTCTTCTGAGAGCTCCATGTGCTCGATTGGAATCTCGGAAAGCAGCGTTTTTAGCTTATCTGAAAGTTTTTGATTACTTAAAGTGAATATCTTTTCAATTTTATCTTCTTCTAAAAAGTCTCCACGTTTTTTCTTAAAGGCCAGTCCTCTTCCCATAACTACTAGTTCAAAATTTTGGTCATCTATGACAGTAACAACATTGTTGTTTAACACTTTTTCGATCCGCATATTACAGCTCCTTACCTTTTCATTTTACGAAGCTAGCACTTTTTTATAGTATTCTATAATAAAAAATCGATCTCTAAGTAGCAGTACTAAGAGATCGATTCCATTCATACCTTATGACTCTTCAATAGATCACACTACAACAGTCAGCAAATCTTCACCCGGTGTAATAACTGTTTTATTGGTACCAATCACATCACTATAATTAGCCGTATTGGTAATAATTATCGGTGTTGTGCATTGATAACCTTCATTTTTTATTTGTTCAAAATCAAACTCAATCAATAGATCACCCTGCTTAACGGTTGCTCCTTCTTGCACCTTCACATCAAAGTATTTACCTTTTAGCTTCACGGTTTCTATACCGATATGAATCAAGACCTCAACACCCTCATCCGATACTACCGCAATACAATGACCTGTTCTGAAAATAGTGGATACAACTCCACTTACCGGTGAATAAAGCTTACCTTCTGTGGGTTCAATTGCAATCCCCTTGCCCATTGCTTCAGAAGCAAAGGCAGCATCATCTACTGAGGTTAACGGGATTACGTTACCAGCCAGAGGGCTTACAACGGTTGAACTTTTAACGGCGTGAGAGAGGATAACCTCGCTTTTTTCAGTATTCGTTTTTTCTTCTACAATATTCACTTTCTTTTTATCTTCATAACCAAATACCATGGTAATTACCATAGCCAATACAATGGTCACTCCTGCTATAATCGCTTGAACGGCCAGCGGAGAGAATGCAGGAAGACTTAATACGCTGACAAATGCGAAGACTTCCATCTTCACTTTGAAAAGACCACTAAGTGCTCCACCTACTCCGCCGGCAATGGTTACATAAATGAAAGTCCGTTTGTAACGAGTCAGCAATCCGTAAATAATAGGTTCTGTTACACCTGAAAGCGCGCCTGGTATAAATGTACTGCCGGCCAATGTTTTCAACTGTTTGTCCTTTGTTTTCAGGAAGATACCCAACGCTACACCCAGCTGCGCGAAGATGGCCATGCCGGCCATTGCATATATTGGATCTCCACCCTTAGCAATGTTCTCAAGAATAATTGGCACAAGTCCCCAGTGCAATCCGAGCACAGTCAAATACGTCCAAGCTATTCCCACAATTGCCCCTGTAACAATACCGCTTTTCGTACTGAGGAACAAAATAGCGTCTCCAATTAAATTCCCTACATTCACGCCAAACGGTCCGAAAGCCAAAATAGTTAACGGAACAATCACAATCAAACATAGCATAGGGACCAAGAACATCTGCAAATCCTTGTGTATAAACTTTCTTAGCTGCTTATCCAATAAAGCGTATATACAGATAGCGATAAAAATCGGAAACACGCTTGATGAATAGTCCGAAATTACTAAAGGAATACCTAAAAAATGTGGAGATTCAACACTTGCTAATCCCGTAATATTAGGTTCAAGTAAAGCCGCACCGATACTACCACCCACATAAGCATTAACACCCAGCCTAATCGATAACGTAATTCCTAAGAAAATGGGTAGAAAATAAAACACAGCATTACTAGCGCCGGCTAATACTTTGTAAGTTTCACTATCCGCACTTAGAACATGTAACGAAGCAAGTACGGTTAATAGCGCTTTCAACATACCCGCACCTGCTAAAGCACCAATCAGAGGCGAAAAGCTTCTAGAAATAACATCAAAAATCAGAGTCCCTATAGGTTTCTTTACCTTGTTCTCGCCAGAGTCACTGTTAGGGGATATGGATTTGGCAATTTCTTTATACACATCAGCAACATGGGTACCCACTATAACTTGAAACTGTCCCCCTTTGCTAACTACCCCAATAATCCCTTTCATTTTTTCCAAATTTTCTTTATCAGCTTTTTGCTCATCGTTAAGTGTGAATCTTAGTCGCGTGGCACAATGAATCACATTGTTAATATTTTTCTCCCCACCGACAGATTGAATAATGTCTTTACTTAGCTGTTCATAACTCATTTTTATACACCCCTTTGTAACAGATCAATTAATCACGGATATCAGGGAACACAAAAAAACCTAAATCACATCTATGTACGAGAGAGATTATCCCCGTAATCATAAATGAAACTTAGGTTTTGCCTGCTATGCAGTAGCAATCCTGATATCCGATTAATTTATTATTTACAAATTAACATGTTCAATTAATGATGTCAACAATAAACCAGAGCCTGTATAATATTGGATAACAAAATAAGCCCTGATAGATCAAGAATATCTTGATTATCAGGACTTTTTTTTAGAACAGGCTTTGTCCGTTGGATTCAATTACTTCTTTGTACCAGTGGAAGGACTTCTTACGGTATCTCTCCAGTGTACCTGAACCATCATCATGACGATCTACATAAATGAAACCATAACGTTTCTTCAGCTCGGCGCTTGTTGCGCTAACCAAGTCGATGCAGCCCCAGCTTGTGTATCCCATAACTTCCACGCCATCAGCAATAGCTTCCGCTACTTGAACCAAATGATCTTGCAAATAATTGATCCGGTAATCATCGTTTACGATCTTCTCACCGTTCCCGTCTACAACCAGCTGATCGACGGCGCCAAGGCCATTTTCCACGATAAACAGCGGTTTTTGGTATCGGTCATAGAACATATTCATCACATAACGCAAGCCCTGCGGATCGATCTGCCAACCCCATTCGCTCGCTTCCAGATACGGATTCGGTACCCCACCCAGCAGGTTTCCTTCTCCTCTGATCTGTTTCTCCGGATCGGCTGTTTCACATGTGCTCATATAGTAACTGAACGATATGAAATCCACGGTATGCTTCAGAATTTCTTCGTCCCCTGACTCGAAATGAATGTGAATTCCATTTTCCTTAAAGAACCGTTTCATATATCCTGGATAATAACCTCTGCTATGAACATCCGCAAAAAACATATTTTTGTGATCGCTTTGCATCACCTTGATCAAGTCGTCCGGATGCGGAGTGAGCGGATAAATTGGCATGCTCAGTACCATACAGCCTATTTTGAAATCAGGATTGATCTCATGACCGATTTTTACCGCTAAAGCACTTGCAATGAACTCATGGTGAATGGCCTGATACAGATCCTGCTTACTCAATTTCTCCAATGGAGTATTGATTCCGCCACTCATAAATGGGAACTCTAGGATAGAATTGATCTCGTTAAAGGTCAGCCAGTATTTAACCTTGTTCTTGTAACGATTAAAGATCGTTCTCACATAACGCTCGTAAAATTCCACCATCTTACGGTTAACCCATCCATCATACTCTCGTGCCAAATGCAGCGGGGTCTCATAATGGGAGATCGTAACTAGTGGCTCAATGCCGTATTTATGACACTCATCAAATAGATCATCGTAGAACTGCAGGCCTTTTTCATTCGGCTCCAGCTCGTCCCCTTTCGGGAAAATCCGGGACCAGGCAATAGACGTCCGGAATACTTTAAAGCCCATTTCCGCAAACAGCTTAATATCTTCTTTATATCGGTGATAGAAATCGATACCAATCAACTTCATGTTATCGTCGGTAGGAACTTCTGTAGGCGCAGACTTAATGCCATGCGGCATGACATCTTGGGTAGACCAGCCTTTGCCATCATCCTGATATGCCCCTTCAAGCTGGTTAGCGGCTACAGCCCCACCCCATAGGAATCCTTCTGGAAATTGTAAGTTCATATTTCTTCCCGCCTTTGCTATTGTGATAGTATAGGTTTACTGCTCTAATCCGAATCCTAAACCTTGGAACGCGTTACATGTCAAGGATTAATCTTGCAAAGGAGATAAGCCGATGTCCACACTTGACGAAATTGCTAAGCTGTCGGGCTTTTCCAAAGCTACGGTATCCCGAGTCCTGAACGATTCTCCCCATGTCAGCAAGGAAACTAGGGAGAAAATTCTCGCCATTATGAAAGAGACGGACTATGTTCCCAATCGGAATGCCATATCTTTATCCAAAGGCCAAACCCAGCAAATCGGCATGATTACCTTAGACCTCAACGAGCTTATTTTGTGCTTCATGAACAGCTTCGTCGAAATTTCCGGCCGTTACGGGTACCAGACGATTATTTATACCACCGGCGGTGATAAGCAAAAGGAACTTCAGGCCTTCGAGGATCTCAAACAAAAAAGAGTCGACGCTCTGCTTATTCTGACCGCTGTTAACGATAAAAATGTCATAACTTCCTACTGCAAATACGGCCCGATTGTGTCTTGGCAACGTATGGACCATCCTGAAATACCGTCAGTTGCCATGAACCAATATGACGGATATGCACTCGCTCTAGAGCATTTGATAGAGCGGGGTTATACGCGTATCGCTAATGCTTTTGGCCGCCCAAGCAGCATAAATACCCAGAGTAGACGACTAGCTTATGAGCAAATCATGACCAAATATAATCTTCCCATCGTTGAGAAATGGTATTACTCCACGATTTATGGAATCCGTGACGGAGAGCAATTGGTGCGAACCCTAATTGGACAACCCGATCAGCCGGATGCTATTCTGTGCTCCAATGATTTGGTGGCGGTGGGCGTTCTGAGCGAAGCACGTAGACAGCAGCTGGATGTGCCCCGTGATCTAGCCATCGTTGGTTTTGATAATTCGGAGCTGTCGCAGACGCTCGGAATTACCACTGTTCGGAATCCGATTGCGGGACAGGCGGAGAACGCCTTTCTTCTGCTGGCTCCAACCCTGCTTGGACTGGATATGGAGCTGCAGCCCCTATCGTTCCAACTGATCGAACGGGAGACAACATAGGTTGCCCATTCTCAGAAGATTCCGACTGTACATTCCATAAAAAAACAGTAAAATTGTATTGAAAATTTTGATGAAGATAGGTGTTTTTTATGACAAATAATGTATTGAATCCTAGGGTTGATAAATTCTTAAGTAAAGCGAAACAATGGCGGGAAGAATATGAGCAGTTGAGAACGATCGTGCTTGATTGCGGGCTGACCGAAGATTATAAGTGGATGCATCCATGTTACACATTTGATGATAAAAACATAGTATTAATTCATGGATTTAAAGAATATTGTGCGCTTCTCTTTCACAAAGGTGCCTTGTTACAGGATCCCAATGGGATTCTAATTCAACAAACAGAAAATGTGCAGGCAGCGCGCCAAATTCGGTTTACGAATGTGCAACAAATCGTTGAAATGGAAGCTGTTCTGAAAGCCTACATTCAAAATGCCATAGAAGTTGAAAAAGCGGGTTTGGAAGTCGAATTAAAAAAGAAAGAGGATTACCTCATTCCTGAAGAGCTTCAGACCAAATTCGCTGAACTTCCTGGCTTGAAAACTGCTTTTGAAGCCTTAACGCCTGGACGGCAAAACGCATATATTTATCATTTTTCTCAAGCGAAACAATCCAAAACCCGCGTATCCCGAATTGAAAAATTCATCCCGCAAATCCTTGAGGGTAAGGGATTAAATGATTAGCGTTGCTGACAATGAGTCAATTAAGCCTTAGGGTTTATTGGCTCTTTTTTTAAATTGTCTTCTTCTAACTGCTTGTAATAATCCTCAACAAATGCCTTGAACTTTTTAGCGACATTAGTCATGTACCGGTTGGTATACCATGAGATTTCAATGGTGCGGGTACTTATGGGTTCTTCAATGGGAAGAAGCACAACAGAGGATCCTTGAGAACCCCCCCAAGTTACAGCGGGGATAAAAGAAACCCCTAGTCCCGAACGGACTAGACTGCGTACCATCGAAGGCTCATCGCATTCATAAATGATACGCGGAGCAAATCCGGCGGCGTGACAGAGAGAATCCGTCGTTTCGCGCAGCTGCTTGCCTATTTTCAAACTAATAAAACCGTCTTCCGCGAGTTCATTCAGACGTACACTTTTACGGGTTGCGAGCCTGTGCTCATTAGGAACCGCCAGCAGGATTTCTTCCGTTAATACCGGTGTGGACACTGTTCCTGGAATCTTGAGCGGAGTAGAAGAAATACACAAATCAAAAGCCGGATAACGTGAGATCTCCTGATCCTGCTGCAATAGCTTGAATTGAGCTTCCGGGTACTTCTGGCGAAATAATGTGATCATATCCGGAAGCAAATAGGAACCCGCTTGGATAAAAATCACTACAGTTCCTGTCGGTCGCTCAGACAAGTCCAATAGCTCTGTTTTCCCCTCCTCTAACGTTTGTAGGGCTAAATCAACTTTCACAAGAAACCGCTTTCCATATTCATTTAATCGAATGTATTTTCCTGTGCGATCAAACAATTTGACGTTTAATTCGCCCTCAAGATTTTTGATCATTTTACTAATAGCAGGCTGTGAGATTTGGAGTATTTCGGCTGCCAGGGTCATATTCTCAAGCTTTGCAACCGTTTGAAAGTACCGAAGCGAAAGTAAATCCAACGAAACCACCCTCTTCTATAACCTTAGAGTTATGTATTTTATATATAATAATATATTTTTCATCATCATAGCAGAACACTATAATAAAGAGAATTAAAAATACATAAGAATCTGCAGGAGAAAGGGGAACTATAAATGAGCACACGAGAACCCATGGAAGAAATTATTACAGTCTCCAGTGGTCAGCTTAAGGGCATACGTCTGCCAGCACTTGGGGCGATCGCATGGTTAGGGATTCCTTATGCGGAACCTCCCATAGATAAGCTCAGATGGAAAGCACCGCGTGAGATAGAACCTTGGACAGGTGTATTGCCTGCATGCCATTTTAATAATAGCAGTGTCCAATTCATTCAAGGGGAACCTGGCGGCAGTGAAGATTGCCTCTTTTTGAATATTTGGCGACCGGATCATGCCGAGGCAGGCTTACCCGTATTCGTCTTCCTCCACGGTGGCGGAAATATTGGGGGTTCGGGACGGGATTTTCAAGGTGGAGAATTGGCGTGTAAGACAAATAGTATAGTGGTTACAGTGAATTACCGTTTAGGAGCAATGGGATTTTTCCGGCATCCCTCACTCCGAACCGGGGACCCCTTGGATGACTCAGGAAATTACGGTCTCCTCGATGTTCTTCATGCGCTAAAGTGGCTGCACAATAACATTGTTTGCTTTGGGGGAAATCCAGGGAACATAACATTAGGGGGCCAGTCTGCAGGTGCAAGAAATGCATTAGCTGCTTACCTTTCACCGCTGGGCAGAGGGCTCTTTCATAAGCTTTTTATTATGAGCGGAGGTTTAACAACGGCTGTTACGGAGCAAAGCGAAGAAAAAGCAGATGACATTTTAATAGAGTTATTAATAAAAACAGGAATGGTCAGCACTCAAGATGAGGCAAGAGTATGGATTTCCACACAATCTGCGGATAAGATTTCCGCCTTCCTATATCGTCAGAATGCCTTTCACTTTGTCAAAATCATTCGTGAGACGGGGCTTCAGATGGCTGCTTTTCCCCATTTGATCGAAGATGGCACGGTCATTCCTATTGGTGGCTTCGACAATCTAAATAACCGCGATCACCCTTCCCTGCCGATCATCCTTGGCAGCACTGCCAGCGAATTCTCCGAGTTCACTTTATGGGATACTCATTTCTTCTCCCTAGTGCAAAAGGAAGAGTTAGCCGGAAATGTGGAAGAAAAGAAGCTCTATGAAGCTGCAGTCCAATATGGGAGCGATCTGTATGCAGAATTTAATGTAGAGCAGACTACAGAGATATTATTAAGTGCGATTCCGGAGATGCCCATCTATGCTTACCGCTTCGCCTGGGGGTTAAGAGACGGAGTGATCGATCCTTACATCCGTTTTCTTATGGGTGCCCCGCATGGTGCAGACATCCCCTTCTATACAGGTGACTTTTCCGGTGTCCAGGAAAGATTTCCTGCGGATGTAATTTCCGAGCATAACGAGCCTGGGCGTAACATGCTCTCTTCCCTAATGAGGGACTATTTACGGCATTTCCTATATACCGGTAATCCTAATGCTGAGGGACAACCTGCTTGGCAACGATACACCCCTAATCCCCGGTCTGCGGAAATTCTCTGGTTAGATGCTAGCCAGGATCAAACTATTGTTCAATCCGTCTGCAAACTTGTAAAAAAAGATATCCTGTCCCAAATGGACAATGATCCCCGTTTAGCAGCAGAACAGCGCAATTGGCTAAAAAACAATTTATTTGCGGGACGTTTTTTCTGGTAAGATAAATGATTGTAGAATTCACGTAGAGGAAGGAACATGCTGTTGTGCTAACTTACTTACTGCTCTTAGTCATCGGGCTAGCAGCTGGCATTTCCGGTTCATTGGTCGGACTTGGCGGCGGGTTCATCGTTGTGCCTGCGTTGGCTTTCCTTTTTCCTGATATGGAGCCTTCACATCTGGCTGGAACATCAATGGCAATGCTGCTTTTCAACTCCATTTCAAGTACTTATGTGTACGCAAAGCAGAAGAGAATCGATTATCAAGCAGCGCTCACCTTTGCCGCCGTTTCGATTCCGGGTTCAGTAATAGGTGCACTCTTTACCAAGCAAATGGGCGGGAGAATGTTTTTCGTAAGCTTCGGGATTTTTTTAATCCTTGTCGCTTTATTGCTCTTGTTCAAGCCGAACAAACCCATCCATTGGCCTTTCAAACCAACGGTGAAGCGAAGCTTTTCCGATAATAGCGGTGCTCATTTCGAATATGCTTATCATATGCCTACCGGCATAATCATCAGTTTTCTTGTTGGCTTTGTAGCAAGCCTATTTGGGATTGGCGGCGGGAGTCTTATGGTTCCGACAATGACCTTACTTCTCGGCTTTGCCCCCCATATCGCTGTTGCAACTTCTATGCTTCAAATTTTCCTGTCAGCTATCGTAAGCACCACAACACATGCCTTTTTATTGAATGTTGAATGGTTTATGGTGTTAGCCCTAGCACCTGGCGCAATTATCGGCGGTCAAATTGGCGCACGCCTGGCAAAACGCCTTCCTGCCAAGCTGCTTTTAAAGCTATTAGCCGTTTTTCTCATCATCGTTTCGCTTCGTTTGATGATGAAAGGGTAGGTCATTATGTAAAAAGTCCTGATGGATCAAGAGTTTCTTGATCCTCAGGACTTTTTTATTGTGACTGTGGGACTGATACTTGGCCAATCCTATCGAATTTTAAGTCTCTTCAGGATTTCTTTAGAATTCCCCCACCTAATTCCTCAGTTTTTTTAGTTAAGATTTCTGTATTGAAGTAAGCGAAGGAGGTGGCATATTGGCCAGTAATACCGTCTTAGAGCTAATCAATCAGTATGGATATCTGATTTTTTATCTTGCTTTCACGTTAGGCCCTTTTGGAATTCCAATCCCTAATGAAATTACAATCCTCACTGGAGCTACCCTAAGCCACATGGGGATTATCAATTCCTGGATGACTTATTTCTGCATTTTATCAGGGCTATTAACGGCCTTTACGGTTGCCTACTTTGCAGGTAAATTCTTTGGGCAAAAGCTGAAGTGCAAATTTGAAGCTAATAGACATTTTAAAAAAGCAGAGCAGATTCTAAAAAAACGTGGGCGTACAGCTACGTATATCGGCATGTTTATTCCAGTTGTACGTTACATCATTCCCATGTTGATCGGGCTCAGCGGTACAAGCTATAAACGATTTGCCCTTATTTCATATCCCAGTGCTTTAAGTTGGACCTTACTGTTCTTTTTTGTAGGAACGTACTTTGGAGATCACATCCTATCAAAATTAATAAACATCTAAATCAATTCTAAAATTATGGAGGAATTCCGAATGAGCTTCAATGAAAAACTCTTATTTTTAAAAAGTTTTATTCATGATCCAAAACAGGTAGGCAGTGTTACCCCGAGTTCCCGGTTTCTGGCACACAGCATGGTTAACCAAGCCCCTTGGCATGAAGTTAAAGCAGTCGCTGAACTTGGATCAGGTACAGGTGCAATCACCCGTGTAATCAATACTAAGGTAACTAGTACAACGAAAGTGTTACTATTTGAGATGGATAAAACCATGAGGCATAACCTGAAGACAAGCTATCCGGACTTTTCCTGTTATCAAAATGCTGCTAGTTTAGTAGAAACAATTAAAAGTTCACATATTCATCAGTTGGATTGTATTTTTAGTGGGCTGCCCTTTTTCAATTTTGATCCCCAATTAAGAAATACATTGGTTGAACAGATCTACCAATCCCTTAAACCTGAGGGATTATTTATCGCCTTTCAGTATTCACTTCAAATGAAGAAGCAACTCTCCGAATATTTTAATATTGATACAATAAAATATGTGCCATTTAATTTCCCTCCCGCTTTCGTCTACGTCTGTCGTAAAAGGGAAACATAATAAAATAAATATAGAAGAGGGGCAGCGTCCATTGAATACAATTCTTGTTGCAGATGATGATTCTGAAATTCGAGATGTGATTCATGTTTATTTAAGAAATGAAGGTTACCAAGTGCTTGAAGCTGCAGATGGTCAAGAGGCGTTGAGTACAATACAAACAACATCCATTCAACTGGTTATCCTGGATGTGATGATGCCTCAAATGGACGGTATCACAGCCTGTCTCAAAATTAGGGAAATATCAAATATCCCAATTATTATGCTCTCAGCCAAGCAAGAGGACATTGATAAAATCACAGGTCTAACTACCGGGGCAGATGATTACATGATCAAACCGTTTAATCCACTGGAACTACTGGCCCGTGTAAAAGCTCAGTTACGGCGTCAGTCCTTAATTGGAAAGGAAGAATTCAACTCTCTGCTTATAATTAAAAACCTGATCATAGATAAAAATAAACATTCCGTAAAGTTAAATGGAATTGAAGTTTCATTAACTCCACTAGAGTTTGCGATTTTAACCCTGCTTGCAAGCCGGCCTGGGCAAGTTTATAGTTCGGAGCAAATTTACGAGAGTGTATGGAAAGAGCCTTACGGATATTCTGACAATACCGTAATGGTTCATATTCGTAACTTAAGAGAAAAATTAGAGGAAAATCCAAGAGAACCTCTGTATATTAAGACAGTCTGGGGAGTTGGTTACAAAGTTGATTAAAATCATACGAAATCTACAAATAAATAAACGCATTCAATCCAATATCTTAATCAGGATGGTGTTGAGTTTCATAATTACCATTGCGATAAATACCTCACTTAGCATCTTGTTATTTCATTTTGGAAATGCAACAAAATTGGATTGGGTGTTCAATTTTCTTGCCTACCTTCTTACTCCGATGTTTTTCATTATTTTCGTTATTACATTTTTTACATTGACCCGGCGAATCGTCAAAGATTTAATTGCGCTGGAACAAGGACTTCAGATTATATCCGAAGGTAATTTGAGTTATCGGGTAAATGTTGTGCGCCAAGATGAACTAGGACTGGTGGCTTTGAACATCAACCGGATGGCAGAGCGCTTAGAGCAACAGATCATCAAGGAACGCGAAATAGAAAAATCCAAGATGGAGATGATCACGGGGATTTCACACGACTTACGTACCCCTCTTACAAGTATTATCGGGTATATTGAGCTTTTACGTACAGAATCGTACCAAGATAAAAAAGAATACACACGTTTTATTCAAAACACCTATAACAAGGCGCTTCATTTGAAGAAACTCCTTGATGATTTGTTTGAATATACCCGACTTAATTCGGTGGATTCCCGTTTAAATCTGGAGAGAATCGATTTGTCACAGCTTTTGAATCAATTATTGTTCGAATTCGAACCAATCGCTCAAGAAAACAATGTGCATCTTATAAAAGATATAGATAAGAGTCCAATCATCACCTTAATCGACAGTGAGAAAATAGCCAGAGCCATAGATAATCTACTTATGAACGCCTTAAAATATTCCATCAGCCCGGGAAGCATTAGCATACGAATTACAACCGATTCTGAACACTGTACCATTGAGATTGAAAATAAAGGAACTCCCCTCTCACAGGATCAAGAAAACCGTCTATTTGACCGATTTTATAAGGTTGACCACTCAAGAAAAAGCCAGGGAATTCAAACCGGGGCAGGACTTGGTCTTTCGATAGCTAGGAATATTGCTGAGTTGCACAAGGGTACTTTAACGCTTAAACACACTCATGACGTCTTCACATTCCAACTGAGATTGCCTTTCGGAGAGGATTGCTAATTGATTATGTCTGAATACTTACTTTTCTTACAAGGCTTCCTCAAAGATCCAAATCGGGTAGGAAATATTCTACCCAGTTCGCAATTATTAGCCAATAAAATAATCCAGTCTGTACAATGGCATAATGTAAATGCCGTTGCAGAGCTTGGAGCTGGTACAGGTGCTATTACACATCTCATGACATCACAATTAACGAATTCTACAAAAGTGCTTTTGTTTGAGCGGAATAAAAAAATGAGAGAACACTTAAAATCAATTTATCCGGAATGCATTTTCCATTCCAACGCCAGCTACTTACTCAAGAAATTGAATCAGGAAGGCATCCGTGAGTTAGATTGCATAATTTGCGGATTACCATTTTTTAATTTTTCAATTGAAATGCGTGACAAAATCCTACATCAGATTGTTAAGTCACTTAAACCAGGCGGAATTTTAGTTGCATATCAGCACTCGCTGCACATGAAAAAAAAATGGGCTAAACAACTACTTATTGAGAAAATTGAATTTATGCCTTACACTTTCCCTCCAACATTCGTATATATTTGTCGTAAAAAAGAATGACAGATGAATACTCGGAAAACAGTAATTTCTAAAGAATGTATAAGTATTGAGAATGGAAATGACCAGCCCAATATGCAGCCAATACTGTTGCAGGACTGGATTTAGTGTGAGAAAACTATGTGAGTAACGGTTATAATTGAGACTGAAAAGCAGCCAAAAGGTTGCTTTTTTCAATATATGCATGAGATATCTAACAAGTACAATTGAGATAAGTTGTTTTTCTAACGAAAATAACTGATACAATTCAAACCACCTTTGTCATTATCGTGATCTTTTAGCACTACCTTGCCTGAAATGTACTTAATCCAGAGCAACCAGTTTTATTCTACTCGTATCAACCGTTTGTCTTGGGTACAGTAGAATCAGCGGAAGAACTATTTGAGTCATCGTTAATACCTTGACTTAACCGAAGGCTCGTGTACATCCATTTGGTATACGCTAGGGAATAGCGGTCGCCTGCACAATCCGCTATATATAAAATGCTTCAATGATTATGCAATCCTGTCGATGTACCAAGACGATTTGGTACAGCAAAATCTTAATTACGTTTCAGTACATCGGAGGCTGTCATGAATAGCGTAACTTCTGCAGTGAACCGGTTAGCTACCGTTTTGCCGCTGAAGAAGGAGTTGGTATTCACCTGGCGTGGGGCCTCGGGTGCCTTTGCCTGCACACCCAATGCAAGCACACTGTTAATGCTGGTTACCACAACAGGATCGGCTAAGAAGCTTACGATGCTCTCAACTACAATGCCCCCGATGTCCGGCAGACCGGCTAATTTCTCGGCGTTTGCGTTCATCGCGGCTTCCAGACTGAAGTAGTGATCTGCCAGCATTTTGGTTGTCGCTTTGCCAGTGTTCGGAATACCAAGGGCAAACAAGAAGGAAGCAAGGTCTCTTCCTTTGCTCTCTTCCAGGACCTTGAGCAGATTATCCGCCTTTTCTCCCCGAAACGCTCCAGCTTCACAAGCTGCTCAAAGCTCAGCTCATATAAATATCTGCCGGTTCCCGTACATTCAGTTCCTCATGCAGCTGCCCTGCCGTCTTGTCGCTAAAGGTTTCGATATCCATAGCATCACGGGAAGCAAAGTGAGTAATCCGCCCTATAATCTGCGGCTTGCAATCCAGTTTATTGTTGCAGAAGAGATGCGCACCTCGCGTTTCTAATGGAGAACCACAGTCTGGACAATCCTCAGGGAAAATAATCTCCCCGCCATCACTCTCCTCGGTCACCTTGCCGAGAATTTCCGGAATCACATCATTCGAGCGGCGGATAAACACCCGCGTACCCAGGGCGTGCTTGAGATTCCTGCGTTCAATATCTCCAACGTTATTCAGCGTACAGTTCTGGACGGTAACTCCGGCCAGCTCAACCGCCTCCACACGTGCCAGAGGAGTAACTTTACCTGATAAGCATATTATTCAAAATTGACTTATGTTTATAAAACCATATTGTGTTAAGCACTATTTTCCGTTCCGTTATACATCTATAAGATTATTATTTTGAATACTTCGGAGTATTTTGAGCCACCGTTCAGTGAGAAACTCACTTACAATAACAAACCAATAGTTAATTATAAGCTACATAGAAAAAGTGTTTTAGAAGTAACTCCTCACAATAAAAATGAAAAATTGAAGCTTATAAAAGGCGAACTACATCAACGTAATTAAATAAAGTGACTTGAAGTGAATCAACAGCCAGTAACACAAAATTGCATGTTCTCTTTTTAAAGACTTATGAAGTACTAGAGTTCATCAGTAAAACCACAGCATGGATTTGGAATAATTAATAACTCAATAAATATTTTGTCGAATACCTTGCTCAAAAAAAAGGTTTTCGACAGAAAAAAAGCTTTATATTATCAATATAAGTAATAGATTGTAATAAGGTATTTAAGGGGGAGTGTGATGGGGAGCCACCTTAATTGATTAGAACAATTAATTCGGTATTGGAGTATCCCTCAAAAATCGATTTAAAATAAACTATTGAAAAGTAAGTTCTTCAGCAAATCTAGGTATTTAATCATGGGAGAATATTATTAATGAATCCTATTGAATTATTCAACATTAAAGGAATCATTATTTATTCTGGTCATATTAACATTAATAATAAAAAATAATTACTTGGAAAATTGAAATATGTTATGAAGGATCAAACAAAAAGAATTATTCGAATTTCGAACATTAAAGTCGTTATAACAAAAATGAAGAGGTGTGAATTTGAAAGGTATAATTGTAGTTTGTGAACAAATTCAGTTATTGGATCAAAACCTATTAAATTTAATTAGTATTCAGAAAATCATCAATATAAAAGCAACTCCTGCTATTTTTAATGCCAGTTTATTCGTGAAACTATTTGAACTTCCAAAAGTTCAGAGTATCGACTGTTGGATAGAAGTTTATGATGATATTAATGATATTTTACTAAGACAAACAGAACCTATTGTACTTAGAAATCAATTTAATATTTCTGAAAAGGTTTCTGGTGCGGATATTGGAGTAAGTATTCCAATACCAGTAGTCGAAGAAGAAGGAATGTTTCGATTCGATTTAATTGTTGAAAATGATGTTGTTTCTCAATATTATTTACCATTTAAGACCTATGGGGGCAAAGTGGCGAATGGATAATATTAAGCCGATTCCGGATTTCCTGAAAAGTACAGTTAAAAAGCGATTCGTAGGCACATATATTCCAAATAAAATAGTGTTGTTAGATAAAGAACAATTAGAGGTTGATTTAACTTGGATTACGCATACAGATATTGGTACGATTATCTTTTTACTTTCTCCAACTTGTACTGCCTGTGATCCGAAAATAATTAATGAATTTATAAGGCTAAACCCCTTAATGAATTATGCGATTTTCTTTCATCTCGATGACGGTCAAACTGCTGAGGACTTTTTCCAGGAAGATCACAATGTCAAATTGTACAACTGTGATATTCGCATAATTGATGATCAGATTGATTGTGGTTCAATTGTTCCGTTCATGTTAGTGGTAAATAAAATCGGCCAAATTTTTAGCGGTAATATTTATAACCATATTAAAGATGTAGAGATGTTTGCAAGGCCACTACTAAATAAAGTGATGTGATTAAATGAACTTTATCTCCACCAAAAATACAGGTTTGCAAGTCGGATCTGAGATACCTAATTTGATTCAAAGTCCTGAGCTTAAGGAAATACATATATATCAATCATTAATATTCTTTATCTCAGTGGATTGTGCTCGCTGTATAGAATTACTTCCATTTATCTCTTTAATAAGTCAGAACTATAATGACTATCATCTTTATATTTTTTCAACCGGAGATGAGGAGATCAATAAGGAAATCAGAGACTACTTTGAATGGAAGTTCCCAGTTATAACATTATCTTCTAAAGAAATGGATGATGTTTACAAGGTGAAAATACATCCATTTGTAATTATTTCGAACAACACTGGGAAAGTAGTTAATAAAGGGGTAGTTTATAACTCTAATGATATGATGATGTTAATTAATGAAGGGAGGTGAATGAGAATGTGTATGACTTCAGCTGATTGTGCGATAACTGGTCTTATGTTTAATTCACGTACTACTACTTACTGTGAACTTAGAGGTCCATGTATTTTGGGACGCAAAATGACCAGATATGAAACTGCTTGTCAGTCATTTGTATCCCAACTTATTAACGGTTGGATTTTTGAGACATGCAGTACTTCAGACACTGGAACTTGTTGTACTTAGCAACTTAATCTTAAGAGAACTATGCGTTATATTTTCTTTTTAAAAAAATCCATAAAATAATATTTTATGGATTTTTTATTAATTTCATTTTATGTTTATGTTTAGTAGAACCTTTAAGGTTATTCAAAAGCACAATTAAGTTTATAATTTAACAAATAGGCGATCTATCGTTTCCAGCGGTAGTTATTTATTCGCTACATAAATTGATTCACATGAAGTCTAATCTTATTAATTTTTAAGAAGATGTTGTTCAACATGTCTGCTTTGAGCCACACCCATACTCTTTAACCATATTCGGGTTTGGACTATAAAGCGGAAGAGAAACCCACGTCAAGCGTGGGTTTCCTTTTTTAAAAGGCTGTAACTCTGAGCATGATGTTACTGCTGTCGTCAAAATCATGGCCATTTTCTTCAATTGGTTAGACATCCGCCTTCCTCTCGGTGATGAACCTAACCGACCACATAGTTAATCGCACCAAATAATTTTGTCACTTCATGTTTGCTTTATTTGAGTTTTTGGATTTCTTCGTTACTTGTTTCCAACGGACCTAAGATTTATTTAAATCATATTACCCTACTTGGAAATTTGAGAGGCTTTATTTATTTGGTAATTGTCCTTAAAAGATTTAAGTCAACCTTGTTCACTCTTTAGTTAGTAAACAATAGCCCTTTTTCAACCTTTACAAAAAGTCAGTAGTTTATTCATTATAAGAATATGTTACTACTAAAATGATTGATGTAATCTCTCTACTGTGTTGATAGACATAAATAATTTTAAAGATAATACTATCGTGTTACTCCCAAAAGCATATATAAGGAAATTTATGATTTTAAGACTTTTTCAATTATCTTAAATTAACTATTTACTTATTGGGTTTACACAATTACTATTTATTTCTAGGAGGAGTATAGTTGTTTATATGAACGGAATATAAAAATTCGTTTTGATCACAGGTTTATGAGGCATTCATATGAAAACTTATACAACTAAAGCAGATGTTTAGATCATGTATAATAGCATACAACGCTTAATTACTTAAAAAGGGGTTTATTGTATTTTTTTCATAATGCACAATATTAATTGTAAGGAAGGCGAAATGATTTGTCTGACAAGAAAGAATCCTTTATAAAAGGTACTTTGATTTTGGCTGCGGCCGCCCTAATAGCGCGTATACTCGGCATATTTCAGCGAGTACCATTGGAACATATGTTTGATAAAATAGGTAACGCCTCGTTCGTTCAGGCCAATAATGTCTACTTGTTGCTACTAACTCTGGCGACAGCTGGTATTCCCAGCACACTTAGCAAAAAAGTCTCCGAGCTCTATGCACTAGGTCGGCCTAATGAAGCGAAACAGGTATATAGAGCTGCACTATACTTCGCAGCGGTTGTTGGTGTCGTAATGAGTACAGCTTTATACATAGTAGCTCCAGTATATGCGCGGTCTACTGGAGTGCCGGATAGTGTTTTAGCAATAAGAGCCATTGCACCTGCACTCCTATTATTTCCATCAATTGCAATGATGCGGGGATATTTTCAAGGGCGCGGTAATATGACCTCTGGTGGCATATCACAGATTGTTGAGCAGTTCGCCCGTGTTATGACTGCAATTTTACTTGCATTCATTCTTTTACGTCAAGGCTATAGTAATGCAATTATGGCTGCTGGCGCCTCATTTGGAAGCGTGCTAGGCAGCGTTGCTGCCTTTTGCGTAATGATTTATTTTGCTATTAAGTATAGTAATGAGGATACAGCACAGGTACGGGGTCACAATGAAACAGAATTAAAACTCTCACTATGGAGAATATATAAAGATATATTTAGATTATCTATCCCAATTGTATTGGCTTCTATGACTATACAGGCGGTTTATCTGATTGATTCGTCTCTTATTGTACCTCTTTTGGCGGGTCAAATCGGCGAGGGAGAAGCAATACACCTTATAGATATTTTAGGCCAAAAAGCTCAAAGTATCGCCGGTATTCCACCGGTACTTGCCATCGCTCTTAGCACATCGCTGATTCCAGTCATTTCAGCTGCTTATGCCCGACATGACGAACTCTATTTAAAGAATCAGATTATACTGGCGCTTCGTATCGCTATTCTAACAGGTACACCGATTGTACTAACACTTGTGGTCGCGGCATATCCAGTCAATGGCTTACTTTTTAAGACTCCGTCAGGTAGTGAGATGATTGCACTGCTGACTCTAGGAACAATATTTCAAATTACAATGACAACATCAAATTCGATTTTACTTGGGATGGGTAAATCCCGAACTTCAATGTTTTATGTGATGATTGGCATTTTGGTTAAGCTCATCGCTAGCGTTATTCTTAGTCAGTTTTTGGGGATATACGGTATAATCATTGCCACAGGACTCTGCTTCATCATTATTACGATACTCAATTTACGGCTATTGAAGTCGGTTGTACCATTTCAAATACTGGGTGCTAGCTGGGGTTCCTATTTGATATCTGTACTCGTAGCTGGATGTATTGGTCTTGCGCTTAATATATTGGGGCTCATGCTCACTGACATCATGACAACTAGGGTCGCGTATCTACTTACTTGCTTAATAGTCGCAGGCGGTATAATTCTCGTTTATCTACTCCTACTTATTATACTTAGAGTACTAAATCTTAAAGAATTGGAAAGCTACCCACTTGGAGTTCAGCAACTTCTAAAACCTCTCATGAAGCTGCAATTCGGTAGGAGTAAAAGATAGTTGATATAGAGGAAAGCTAACTATGGTCTTTTCCTAATCCAACACCATAATAGTATGAGAGAACTTAACTTGTTATCTTTTCTATGCCACTATAGGTGGATATAGTAGAGAAGGATTATGATGTAAAAGTTAATGGTAGATACTATTTTATCTTGTTCATCTATAGGCTTCTTATATAATTTTTAATGATTCAGCTTTCGCACCTAGAAATTGAGCCTAAATAATTGAGCTCATAAGTGGAACTCAATTATTTACTGATATTACAAATAACATCTCGTTTATCTGGTATCATGGAAGTGTCGAGCAACCTTACCAATAAAAAAAGGGGCCTGACTCTATGTTATTAGCGTCCACTGTCTAAACAGTACTGCTTTTCTAGATCCATTGCCAATCTGCATAACGGAAAAACGTAGCGAGAAAGGTCATTTCTAAATCACACGTTCTTTCAAGTCTAGCAATTCCCCAAATTCTTTTCCTTTGTTCTTCTAAGGAAAGGACTGGTTCGACTCCTGGAAAGTGACAACGGGGCAATTTCTCCTTGCAAAGGTATTATCTTTTAAATCCAGTTCCTTTTGCTTGGCGATGCTATACTTGCCTTAAATCTTCACATCATACGCGTTTTAAATCGCTCAACGCAGAAGCACGGGTGCTCATCATCGATTATTCTGTTTTGAGACCGGAGCAAATCGTGGAACTGTTGACACGTGTATTTGAGCACTTCACAGGTAAATTCAATAGATCGTACCGTTGCTAAATATCTTTGACAATCGCGGCATCTACCGAATTGTAGGGCTGGATTCTCTTCTCTAGTAAACAAATCCCTCGTAATTCTCTTTAATCCCCCCTTTAGCTTCCGGTCCAAATCCATGACTGGCTTTGCAATATCTCTAGTCAGATGTTCCGTACCGGTACTGATACGAACATCTGACTAGAGATATTACATGGATAGTCGGATACAATGCTGCCCATCAATAAGCAGTCCAATCTGATCGAAAAGTTATGTTGTTTAATGGGCTCTATCAGACCGTTCAGTTTCACGGCACTTCTGCTTTGAGATTCTATACTGCAAGAATTCTGTCGCAAAATTCTTAACACAACATTCTACTGGGTTTAACTTTTTTCGGGTAGAACTCCATCCAGGAAAGCTGCAGCCATCCATGCTGCTGAGCCAATTCCACTTAGATTTCGCGCGAAGATGGCTAAATCGCGAAGGCGTGTCAAATGTCAAATATTATTCATACAGCCGTTCACAGATTCTTTCCAATGCGTCTACGAGATTCATTTCATCATGAAGTTCGTAAGGGTGTAGTGGTTTTTTGAACAGAGTTCACCTACGAGAGAAATACGTCGAATCCATAGGATGTATGTTTCATGACAAGTGCGTCATCTTTGGCAGAAGGTAGTAGGATTTAGGATATGGATAATTTGGATGAGGACAAGCATAAGCCATATTCCCAAATATCGGAATCTTTAAACTTAAAGCACTGTCGTTATTCTCTAAGTGGGTTATGCAACTCGCAGACCGAAGTCCATTTCACCGAAGACTGTGAAAAAAACGTAAATCTACTAGAACACCAATGTGACTAGGGCATACTCCTAAATTAGCGGGTCTAACTGCTACGAAGAGTTCAAAACAGTAAGTGGAATATGCAAGAAGTGCTTTTCTCCAAAGGCTTTGAAGTGAGGATTTTTTGCGGTGTTTAACGGTTATCCCACTTCTCTCTCTCTACCACACTTTTGAATAGAATATCGGACAGAACTGTTTGTAGTTCAGCGATAAGTCTCAAGATAATTATACTTTCCCAAATAAAAATACAGAGCCGATTTTAGCGGCTCCGTACTTAAAGTAATACAGGAGTAAAACTATCATCTTCCTTTTACAACATAGTTGACTGTAGATAATTCAGTGAATAACTAAACAGTAAAAGGGACTAACTATATAGGTTGAACTAAAGAATTCCCACTACCTTATCTGACTTCACGCCGCGATGATTGCCTGTTGTCCAAATAACACGTTGCTTACCTTTTTCAAACCATGTTCGTTGCAGGGCCTGATAATCACAGATCATGCTTTCATCTTCAAACAAAAAATGATCAGTTTCGCTATTTCCAACCATTTTTAAAGCTGGGAACATTTCTTCGACAAACTGTTTCTGTTTGTCAGGGTCTGCAGCAGCAAGGGTATATGTGAGCTTCGTATAGCTCATATTCATATGTCCCATGAGCTTAGGACGCCGCGCAACGAGTATTGGCAGCCGTACGTCCGCTCGATGTAGTCTGCAATGAGTTGTAATGTCCAATTGAATCTGGCAGTGAAGACGTCTGCCAGTACTTGGCTGACGATAACGCGCTTTAACTCGTCGCGTTGATCTTTTGTCAATCGCGGGGATCGCCCCGGCGATAACCGCATGATGAGGCCGAGAATTCCTGCCTTTTCATAAGCATGAATGTAGTTGCGAATTGTTTTCTCAGAATGACACGTAATCGTAGCGATTTAGCTTATAGACATTCCCATTAATCGCTAAACGAATAGTCTGAAGTCGCTCGTATGTTCGACGATCCTTTGTTGACTTCAGTCGTTCTTCAATGGCTGACAGGGCTTCGTGTTTTTCCATCCCATTCACCGCCTCATCAAGGATCTTTCTAAGTTCGACAGTGATTGGGTGAGAGCCTGCCGGATACTCGAAAATCACTGATTCAATCTATATAGATCCAACACTCAGAGGCAAGCTACGAAACTCCTCATCGTTGTTATCTTTATACATCGACAACTGTGAGTTAAACATTTCTGCATATTTACCATTCTTTCTTAAAAGTGAATCATGATCTCCTTGTTCAATCAACTTACCATTCTCTAATACAATTATTTCATCAACGAAGCGACAACATGCTAATCTATGAGTAACAATTATAGCAGTTTTACTATCTGTAATAGAAAGGATATCTTTTATTATTTCCATCTCCATTATTGGATCAATCGCGGACGTGGGCTCATCTAATATTAATAAATTGGCTTCACTAATTAGACATCTTCCAAGTGCTACTTTTTGCCACTGCCCACCTGATAAATCTCTTCCTTTTTCAAAATATGCTCCTAACATAGCATCTAAATGAAGATCCATCTGTTTATCAGATTTGTTTAACCTTAATCTATTTAATGTTTTCTCTAAAAATAAGTCATCATCTATTTTTGATATATTTCCAAAACTTAAGTTTTCCCTTAAAGTCATATTATATTTAATGAAATCTTGAAATAATGTGGTAATATTGCTCCGAAGTGAGTATTTGTCTATTTCGTTTATGCTAATATTATTATAGTTAATGTCACCTTCAGGTATTTCGTAAAGACCTGCAAGACATTTAGCCAAAGTACTTTTCCCAGCACCATTCTCCCCTACAATAGCGATTTTTTTACCCCCATAAATATTAAAGCAGATATTTTGCAACGTATAGTTTTCATTATTCGGATACTTGAAATTCAAATTTTTCACTTCAATACATGATATAGGTTCATTCAATTGAACATCACTAGCTCTTGTCTCTTCTTTGAGATTTAGAAAAGAATAATAGTCCATCGCATATCTTGCAGTTTGAGAAATTTTTGAAATGGAAGTAGCAAGTTCTCTTACTTGATTACTTGAGGATGTTACCGCTTGAGAAACTGCTACAAATCCTCCAATTGTTAAACGACCCAAAATACTACTAAAAACTGTAATCGACAGTATTAGAAGATTGATAACAATATTCATTCCATATAATAATAAATTAATAAATTCTGTTTTTATCTGCAAATTATATTTCTGATTTGAAAACACCCAAAATAACTTCTCCCATTTATCAATCAAATACCTACTTTGATTAAATATCTTAATTTCTTTAATTACTGGTTTATCCTTAAGAATTGAATAAAAGTATTCCATTTTTCTTTCTGTTGGTATTAGACTCATTGACAAGTTATATTCTCTCTTGCCAATTTTTAAATTTTGTATAAGTACTGGTATAAATATAAGTACTAAAGTAAATATAAGAATAAAATGAATTTTCATCAGTACAAATATTAGCAATGTTAAAGTAATACTATTCTTTATTATTAAAAGTATTAGATCAATAACCTCAAACGCTTTCTTTCCCGCGCCATTACTAATTCTTTCAAAGTCATTAAAAAACTCAGGGTCTTCAAAATTACTGAATGATAATTTCTGCACTTTTTCGATGAATGCACTATCAACTAAAAACGAGACTTTGTTATCAATTTTAGTTCTTACTAAATTAGATAAAGATGAAATAATAGTAATAATAAGAGAAAATAAAACTTGTAAGGCCAAAATTGTTAGTAGTGGTTTTATAATGTTTTTGTTTGTCAAAACTTCTGAAACAGAGTTAATCATTTTGGTAGTAATTGATAATTGAATTAATGGAGTAACTCCATCTACTAGGTAGAAAATTAACTTCATCAAAAAAAGTATAGGGAAGTTTTTTAGAATAGTTGGATATGTATTTTTCACAATATATAAAACTGTCTTCAAGCAAAACAACTCCAGTAGATGATCTTAGATTATGTTAAAAATAATTACCAATGTAAGTTATTTGAAATAATACAGGGCACTTCCAGAGTATATTACGTAAAATTCACTTTGAGAAAACATCATAGAGATTAACGAAATTATTTCAAATTAATTAATGTTATGAAATTTGTCTTTTTTCTAGAGAAACTGTATCAAATTTTGTATAATTCCTCCAATGATTAACTTAATATGTCTAATTTCAATTCTACCAGTACATCAATTAGCATTTGATATTTAAACATGAAAAATATACACAACAATATCCTATGTCTTTTTTAAATTTAATTCTTACAGTAACAATCAACGCTCTCGCCTTTAGTTAAATAGCCTTTCGTGTCTAAAATTGTAAGATCATTGGATATCTTGACCATCTATATGCTATTTTAATATCTCTGTTAATGTTGATATGTCATAACATATCTCACTCATTAAAATTTCCTTTTCTTGATTAACTTTATAAATATAAGGTGTCACTGGAATAGGTAAACTCTCTTTTAACTTTGAATAATCTGCTCGATAAACTTTTTTGAAACAACTCCTTAATTCAGCTATGAATTCTAACTCACCTTCTATTAGAATAAGCACATCAAAGTATCCATTAATTTTTAGATAATCCAAAACTTCTATACAAGTTTCACACGAACTAGATAAAATAAAAATTATTTCCGAGTCTTCCATTACCTCATATAGAGAATTCAGATCGTCAATAAAAGCATCTGGAAGTATATCCCCTACACCCAAAGGGTTGCTTTTACTCATTATTTTTTCTAATAGTTTATTTTTCATTAAATTCTCCCGATCATAAAATCCTATTTTCAAAATGTATTACACTTAAATTCCCAATTAATAGTTCTAAACATTCGATGAACTGTAATATGTCGCTTTCTTGCGTATTGGTACCAAAACTAACTCTTACACTACTTGAGGCAACTCTATCATTTTTACCCATTGAGGATAATACTCGACTTTTACTAGAAGTCGACGAACATGCTGATTGAGAAGATATAGTTATCCCATGTTTATCAAAAAAATTTAGTATTACAGGAGATGTTAATTCAGGAAATGAAAAATTGATAATGTGAGGGACTGAAAGCGGGATAGGAGGACTATTGATAAAAAGCCCTTGCATCTTACTGATTCGAGAGTAAAGATACTGATTAAATGCTGTAACTTTTTTATTTTCAGCTTCAAAATTATCTATAGTCTCCTTAATTGCCTCGGTGAACGCAGCTATTAAAGGAACGTTTAGGGTTCCAGGTCTGTTCCCAAACTCTTGATCTCCCCCAAACATTAAAGGTGCCAAATCAATATCTGACTTTTTAATTAGTAAACCAATACCCTTTGGTCCACCTATTTTATGTGCAGATATTGTATACAAGTCTATACCTTCAAATGAAATTTTGGTTTTGCCAACTGCCTGGGCTCCATCAACATGAAAACATACACTAGGATATTCACTAATTAACTTTGCAATTTCAGAAACCGGCTGTATTACCCCTGTCTCATTATTAACATGCATCACACTCAGCAATACAGTATCTTTAGTTATTTCTGTTTTTAACATTTCCATATCAATAATTCCGTATTCATCAACTGGTAAATAAGAAACTTTAACTCCTTGCAACTCCATTTTTTTGTAGACATTCAAAACAGATGAATGTTCTGTAGTAGGCACAATAATATGAAGAGTATTTTTACTTTTTTCAATATTATTAACTATACCTGTTATTGCTAAATTATTTGATTCTGTTGCACCTGATGTAAAAATAATATTATCGCTATTTACTCCTAAGTAACCTGCAATAATACCTCTAGAATTTTCCACTAAATCATTAGCATCAAATCCCATCCGATGTAATGATGAGGGATTTGCGTAAATATCTCCTGAAACTTCTATTAATGTATTTAAAACTTTTTTATGCATAGGAGTTGAAGCACTGTAATCAAGATAAACCCCCATGATAATCCCTCCTTAAATTCCTTTTTTTTCACACCACTGCTTATATTGTCAGAATATCATTTTTCACTTGTCGAAAACCTTATTTTAATACAAGGTATTCGACAAAATGTTTATTGTTGTTGGAGAAAATTGCTCAGGCAACTAGAACAAAGTAATTAATCATTTAATATACAGATACGATGCTAGTTTGCTAACTAGCTTAGACAATTTAATTACTGCTTTGATCAGTCGGAGTCTTCTTCAGCTGAAGAATACAGTCTATTATTTAAATTAATCAATGATTTTATTATTATGATTGTAAAAATTTACCTAAAATAGGTGTGTAATATGCATTTGACACATTAAAAGAATTATGATAATTTTTTCTACATCCTAAAATTTAGAATAAATGGATTACATTAATGAAAAGAGGTGACGTTTTTTGTTGAAAAATCTTTTTCGAATTAATGAAAATGTACTAATCGATTTTGATGACTCGTCATTACTTAAAGATGGGTTGAAAATGGCTTTATCAAGATTAGAATTAAGACTTCTAATTTTACTCACAAACTCTATAGGTGAGACTCTGGATAAGAAAAAAATAATAAAATATGTGTGGACATCAGAAGAATATTCAAAAAATCAAGATACTGAACTATATGTATTAGTACATAGGCTACGCAAAAAAATAGAAGATAATTGTAATGAACCACGATTTTTAATCAAAGTCTGTGGACAGGGCTACTTATTAAAAGCAGACAATCTAAACGCATATGTAAGTAATAATTCTAATAGATTTTAAATAAACTCGCATAAATGGTATTAAAGAATAGAAAGTTCACAATTTAAAAGTAATGACAATGACTAAATAGATTGAACTTGAAAATTAAAATTATAAGAAGATAGGCGGAGGGCAATTTTGGAACTATAAGAGTGGTAGTTTTCTTCCGCCTTTGTTTGCGGATTTCAAACCCAAACAGCAATATTATTCAAGAAATCTGAAGGGCCGACCGGAGGTCCAAATAGTCAAGCTCAATTCTTAATTGGGAGAATCAAAGTTCAATCTATAAGCTAATAGGTAGTTGGTTACTTGTTATTTAACAATGAGGAGGAAAAAAAATGAACAATGACCGTTTATTCAAAAAAACATCTATTGAGAGCTTGTTCACTAATGATCAACCCACTAATGTATTTGAAGAATTTAAATACATAATTTATCTATCAATACACTGCATAAGATGTATTAATATACTTGGAGAATTTGAGAACCATCAAGACTTAGAATTCGATAGTAATATGTGTATTTTGATTGATTGCGATGAATCAGAAATATTACTAATAGAGAAACTTTACAAAATACCAATACCCATTTTCTGCTTAGCATACCACAAAAAATATGTTAAATACTTACAAAATTTCACCCCCCCCCATCTAATTGACACATCAAATTTTCCGAATTTAGCAGGAAATAAAATAAATAGTTTCAAAGAAATCAACTGTATAATTTTGAATTCTCGCATTTTACCTTTGTCATAAATATTTTCTTATTACATTATTTAGAGCGTGTCTTCAAAATATAAATTAGTCCTAAATCAGGGTAAAATACATCTATGAAAAGACGATACGAAAAACGTAACGAACAATGGGAACGAATCAAAGATTTGCTTCCACCCGAATAAATAAGACAGGGTGGATAAATTGAAAAAAACAATAAACCGATGTTGAATTCTATTTTTTGGGGTAGATCGTTTCGGTAGGCCTTGGCGGGTTTGCCGGACTACTATCCATCTTGAAAAACGGTGGATACCTGGTTTCGTTGCTGGCAGATGGCCGGCGTATGAGGTGTTTTAACTTGTATCGCACTCCATCAATTTGAAAATATTATGATTGATACCACCGTCGTCTGTGCTCACCAGCACTGACGATGGAGGCAAAAGGGGGCAGCAATTTTAGGCTATTGGCCGCTCCAGAGGTGGACTAATCACTAAAATTCATGCGATTGTCGACGCTTTGCCCACTCATTGCGTGTTGAACTTATGTCTGGAAATCGACATGATTGCGTCAAAGGCTATGAAATGCTGCAAAACATGGATCTATCCGGAAAAACCGATTTAGCCGAACGTGGTTATGACTTAAATAACTTTTTGAATCTGATTCAAGAGCAGTAAGCCAGCGCTGTCATTCCCAACCATAACATCGTAAAGTTCAATGCAAATGTGATTGGTGACTTTATATAGGACATCATTTGGTGGAATTCTTCTCTGTTTTGAGATGCGAAAAGAAGGAATCAATGCATGCTTTATCTAGGTAGACTGCTTTGCAAGAGCTGCTACATTTGACGCCGTATGCCTCTAATCGTGTGTTGTACGCCTGAGACTTTTATTGGAGCCCTTGGTCGAATGGAGTACGGCTTCCGAGAAGTCTCCTTTTCGTGTCCACTGTTCTACCTACCGTATCTTGGACCAGTTTCACATCGTTACGGTTGGAAATTTACCAAGCGACAAACTCATTGTTAAATAGATCTTGAATCTCGGACAGGTAATAAAAATGGGTGCCATCCGAGATATATGTAGTATCGGTGATGAGCTTCTGTTGAGGAAAGGTAGCATGAAACTTACGCTTCAATCGGTTAGGATACACCACGGATGGGGTAGAGTTGGAGCGAGTTCGTTTCTTTCGGATCACCGATTGGATCGATAATCCTTTCATGATCCGCCTAATTTTTTTGATATTGACGAGATAGCCTGCTTCACATAGAGTTGTCTGCATTCGGGGGTATCCTAAGTAGGGATTTACAATGTGAATGGCTACCATGTGAACTTTAATTTCATGATCTCGAGCGTGTATATCGCCCTGCCGTGACCCCGTGGCTCGCCACTTGTAATAACTGGCCCGATGCCCTGCAATAGCTAATAAGCGTGTAGGTCACGCAGTTCCTCTATGGCTGGTAATTGTCCTGTGGTCTCAATTTCTCTCCCACTATAAATTAATATTTCCTCTTGTTTACTCACTCGTTCTTAGGTTTTCAACCGTGGACTTTTTGAGAGTTGGAGAAGTCACGTAAGGATGACATTATTTTCTGGCGAAGTCGGTAGCAGGAATAGAGCTTGGGGATTCATCCCCAACCCACAAACTGGTTGTTATGATCGCACCTTGGATATTCACACCTGACTCTTAATGGCTTACCCTCCCATGTCACGCGGGGTCTTTGCCCTTTCATTCCTTCGTTCGACCTCTCAAGATGTGGACGCCGTATCTTACTCCTTTACAGGGTCGTTTCTCTTATGGAAATGATTCCTGCGACTGCTCCGTGCTTCCTTTGTCCTGGTTCTTTTCTTCCGGTGAGAAACGTGATTTCCGTTTTACTTAAGCTGCCATCTGAATCTGGGACTGACGTACCGGCCCTAAAACGTCGTTTGCATCGTATGGAATGTGCAGAGTCCCGAGCATATGCAGGTCAAGTATGAGTTTCCCGCACAAGGCCACAAGGGATTGCCTTTTCTTCAGTGGATTTTGGCTTCACTTCGTGAAGTACTGTTGCATTACCTTGAACTTCGCGTTCTTTGCTACCATAGCATCACCGCCCGAAACAGCAGGGCCCGAAGCCTTGCTGTTTCGGGCGGTGATGCTCGACTTGCCCTTTATCTTTCCAAAACTGTACTCTTTTAGATTCAGTTCGGCCAGCCTGATAATCTGCTGTCCATGCTCGTAACCGCTCAGATCTCCGACTTTCGCTAGAAACCCTGCCAAGGTGACCACAGCCACGCTCGGTACGGTGAGCATTGCCTTCGTTCTTGTTATTTGCACAAGTAGACGTTCCATCTCGGCCATAACCTCTTCGAGTTGTCTGGCGAACATGTCGCACTGCCCCGAAAGCGCTTTAATCTCTATCTTTGCTGCGGTAAGCCCTTTGGTAAGCCACATGAAACTTCTACGGTTTCGACCAGTTGTTTAGTTCTTTTTGTCCCTACAGCGCGTTTCACGTCTTTCTTCCAGCGTTCCACAATGCCTTCTGTTCCTAGCTCCACGATTTCACCTAGAGCCGGAAACTCGCCTAGCGTAATGAATGAGGCTTTACCTTTCCAATCCTTAAATACCTGCGGATACTCTGGGAAGAAGCGATCCTGCCAGTTCTGCACCCCCTTTTCACCTTCTTTTTTTGTTCCCTCGAAATAATTCATTACAGGATTGGGTACTTCTTGATGCTATATGGTGAAAATAATTTCTCTTAAAAAAACAATAGCCTAATCCTTCAATTTTGTTTGAAAGGATCGGCTATTGTAATTACACCTTACAAATACATAAATATAAAAGAAACCTATTCTAATCCTAAAAAAATCTCATCACGGAGTTGGCGGAAGTGGACCAAATCCATCACTGCAACACTCTCCAGTCCCTACTTCATTACAAGTAATCGTTTGATAATCATATGACCCGAGGTAGAAACAATGTGCCCATTCATATCGAACTTTATAATACTCAGATTTACAAACTTTACTACCATACCTACATGCATACCCTACACCATTATTCTGTGTAACTGACGTCCAACTGCACGAACAAGCCATTTCACACACTCCCAACATTAGTTTTATTTATATAGAAGTTCGGAATCGAACTATCTACCAACTTAACTATTACTATATGCCCTTAAAGTAAAGTGGTATAATCTTGAAAACAAAGTAAAGCAATAGACTCATACTGATTTCATGTAAAATCAAAGTTAACAAAATACTAATTGCCGAAAGAAGTTCGCAAGCACTCGATATTCGGTCATCAGAAACTCGATATCTTTGTATCTACCCGAAGCAATGTAAATGTGTCAGTTCCGAATGTTTCCACAAAAGGACATGACTTCACTTCAGTTACTGAAAAAGAACTTGCCAAACAATATGTTAAATTACCAAACGCCCTCGCTAATCTCTTGTATAGAAGTGCGCTCACGAAGTCCTCATGGAAGAACTGTCAATTTCAGCTTGATCATTCGTTAGTAAATATTTCAAAATAATATTTTAGAGAGTTTCATATTATTTTATTATTCCTTACACTTACATCTTAATTCTCCCTATCTATCCTATTTGATACTAAAGGTTTTATTTGTATTTCTAATCCGTCATAATTTGGATATACACCTGCCGAAACAATTCCCCCAAATTTATCAACCATAAAAACCCAAGGTGCTAGAGCCCCATAATTTAAGCTCTCATCTACAGCACCAATTTCACACAGCTCTATAGGAAAATGCAACTTGTATTTTTCAACTATTTTCTTAAGTCCTTCTTCATTTGATTGCAAAAGCATATAATGGTTAAATTCTTTATAATTATGACTAAACTCTTGAACAATTTCAAAATTGCATGCTGTACACGAATCACTCATAATGTAAATTACAGTTCCATTAATTGTTTTATGTATCCATTCAAAATTCAGTTGTTCATCTAGTTGATTTCGTTTTATAGTAGATGGAAAAAACTTGCCGAGTTCATAAGAGAATCCTTTGCTCTTTTTCAAAAACTTCCTATGTTCATACATTTGCAAACACCCACTTTGAGGTTTTCTCCTGTTGTCATTAATAAACAACCAGGGAATAAAAAGATATTATCAGAATATACGAAATTACATGCTTATTCGGTAAAAATCCCAGAAACCATATTTACTTATTTGCTCTTGATAAAAAAGTGGAATCTAAGATACAAAACAATTCATCTGTTACTGAATAAATTTAATAGGTACATGACTATTAAACTCCATACAAATCACCTCCTTTCAAAGCACTAAGCTTTACAAAATAAATTACACTTCGAACCTTTCCAGATGAATTATTGAGGACATCTTCACTACTAAAATTATTTTTAAACTAACTGATTTAATAGATATAGAAAAAATGCACTTCGAAATCGTTTGATAGCTAACGACTAGGTCTTCAACTTGTTATTTTGAATCTCACCCATTCATAAAAGCAACCTTTTTATATCATTTCCTCTCTATATCAAAGCAATTATTCAATAAATATTGTTTAAAATCATTAAGATTATGAATAACTCCTCCACCAATTACCTTATTCGTGTCATCAGCAAAGATCATATATGGAAATTTTTTTGCTGAGAAGGTCATTTCCATTTCATTTTCTTTCATTGCAATGACTGGGAACTCCCAATTAAAATAATCGGCAATTTCTTTGTGATCAATCTCATCTCCAGTTGAAAAAAACACAATAGTTGCAGAGTATATTTCTTGAATTCGATTTATATGCGGCATTAAATCGATACAAGCTAGGCAATGCAAAGAAGTGAAAATCAGTATTTTTTTTCCTGAAAGATTATATAATTTAAACGACTCCCCGTTCCAGTTTGCAAGTTGAATATTAGGAAGTAATAGCCCTGCCTTTAGTTCCTGATTCATATACCTCTTCGCCATTTCCGACATTGTCAATGTCTCCTCTATTAGATTTTAGATACCAATCACTCTGCTGACTCCACATTTGACTATAAGTACCTTTTTTTTCCATCAACTGATAATGTGTTCCTCTTTCAACTATTTCCCCTTCTTTCATCACCCATATTTGATCAGCTTTACGTGCCATTCCTATACGGTGTGAAATAATGAACATAGTTTTATCCCATTTAAATTCCATAATTTTATTATAAATGTCTATTTCACTTAAAGGATCAAGCGATGCAGTCGGCTCATCTAATACAAGCACATCATCATCCCGCAATAATATCCGTGCCAGAGCAAGTCGCTGCCACTGCCCACCTGATAGATTAATTGCATTATCAGAAAGATAGCCAAGCTGTGTATCAAGCCCATTTGGGAAGTCACTTTCTTTAAACCCTAATAAATTTAAAATATCAAGAATTTGAACATCATCGTTCACTTCTTCTCTTCTACCAATAGTAACGTTTTCTCGTATCGAACCCATGTAACGAATAAAATCTTGAAATACAGCCCCAGTTCTATCCCATAATTTATTCGTATCCATCTTATTAATACCTACATTATCATAATAAATATCACCTTTTTGAAGACGATATAATCCTAGTATCAGTTTTACAAGAGTAGATTTACCTGCTGCATTATCTCCTAAAATAACAACTTTTTCGCCTTTATAAACAGTTCCGCTAATCCCTTGAAGAGCAGGTTTTTCACGATTAGGATAACAGAAAGTTATATTTTCGAGTCGTAGTTCATGGTCAAGTCGAAAGGTTCGTAATTCTTCCATACATTTTTGTTTAGGTACTATACTCATTGATTCAATATTTTCTATATACTTAGTATTTTCAATCAGCGCAGCTAAACGTTGAATCGTTAATTGGAGACTTACGTCTGCTGCTCCGACAGACATTGTCAAAGAAATATAGTCACCAGTCGAAAGCGCTCCATGCGAAATAAGATATACAATAATAAAACTAGCAATAGCAGTACTTATACTTGATAATGCATACTCAGTGGCATTCAACTTATTCTCCATTTTTTCAAGTACCAGTTGTTTATCTAAGGCATTGTTTTTTTTTAGAAACCACTGATCTTTAAAATAATTTACTGACTTGAATAGAGAAAGCTCTTTTTGATTTTCACTACCTAACAGCAAATGATATAAATATTCGTACTCTCTTGAATTTCGTTCAATTCCACTTCTTATTTCTACACGAAATCTAATAATACGATATTGTATTATTCCTTTAATGAAACTGACAAGTAACACAATCAAAGCCAATATCCAGTAAGAAAAAAATAAATACGATAAATTTATTCCCATTGAAAGTACGTTTTGAACCAATATAATTAAAGTTTGATAAGTATCATAAAATTTTCCTATTCCATAAGTCCAAAGCTGCAAGTTACCTTTAAATCGCGGATCTTCCTTTCTAAGGATATCCATAGAAGCAACAGACTCAATTAGTTCTTTTTGCGTATTAATGGTGAATCGATGTGAAAGTATATTATTTAAATGAGATTTAAATATATTCAATAATGAGCTGCCAAATTGTATTAATAGCAGAATAGATATAAATAAAATAACTGTGTAAAAATTCATGTGAGAAATACTATTTACTATTTTCCCCATTAGAATAGCATTTAGATTTGATTGAGAAGCTAAAATTATACTTATAAGTGCACTTATAACTACCTTTCCTTTTGAAAATTTATAAACTTTCGCAAACGAAGAAAAAGATAAGAATACAGTTTGTATAATTTTATTATTCATTTATTTGCCTTTCTACTTTAGATTACTTATCCTTCACCTATTGGACTACGTTATAATATTTAAAATTATTTTGTAAAAATTTCAATAGATTGTATAACATCAATAATTTTTTAGAGGACCGATTATCTAGCTTTTCTATGAAGGCCTCGTGAGCGAATAACTACCAGTGCGCTTCATTTTTTCACATTAAAATCCAAGCCATTCATGGAGATGATATTGCATAATAATCTTAGAAACTTGTGTTAAAACATTTTATCCATAAGGAGTTGAACCGCTTTAATCATCATTACCATGAAATTTCCTCCTTTGTTCTTTACTTTTTTCAATTAATTACAACATTATCATTTTTACGCTGTCGAAAACCTTGTTTTCAGTCAAGTTAATCGACAATTTAGGACGGACTCCCTCTCGTTCCCTTTATTAGGCGAATCGGTTAAGTTTCGTTTTTATTTGAGCCCCTCTTTAACCGCAGGGTAAGCTCCTTGAACTTTTACCTTCCTAAAATTCAATAATAAAATGCTGATATTCTCTTTTTCATATCCCATACGCATCTGGCAGCCACACTAAAGAAAACACCTTGACAGGCATAAAGCCAACCAAGGTGTTGTAAAAACATTTAAGCCTAGATTACCGGAAAATTATACCTGGTTAGGAACATTCACCCCAGGTTCATATAGTTATCCTTTTTTTTTGGTAACCTCGCCAAGCCGGCGCTGGCGCCTTGGTTGTTCAAAACATTCGATGATATCTAACTCGTCTAAAACTTCCTGTATGGTATAGTTTTTGAATAAGTTTTGATAAGTTTGGTCAGACATTGATTTTTTTATGTACGAAAGGTAGATGAGTGCAACAAATTGGACAATACCTCCCAGATTCTCTTCTGAGGATACAAAGGGTGCGCGCATATTCAAGCGTTCTTTTAAATTACCAAAGACTTTCTCAATGACATCTTTGGAACGATAAATTTCAAGGGCTTCGAGCGGATCCTTTACGCCATTGGATATCATGGCAAAATAACCGTAGTTCTTTTCAGCGGCGTCAATAGCTTCTTGTTTTGGGGTGAGCGAAACGCCCCTGACCGGTGTTTCGTTTACCTCGTAATACTTGGTATATAGTTTCTCATGCAAACAATTTACTCTTTTAATGGATCAAGTATTTCAAAAAATTTGAATTTTGAGGATCGGATCAAGGCGCGCTCCTGTTCCGTTCTTCCATCTTTATCATAGGTCAGAAACTACCGTTCAACCGATAACATTATTAAGGTCGCTAATCGCATAATGCAGAATACCGCAAATAGGAACGAGCTGATTGTCAAGTTACATAATGAAGGCGATAAAGTTACCTTGGTTCATGCCACTTCAATGCAACTTGCAGCCGACTATATTGCTACCAAAGTACTCATTATCCCTGAAACAGAGAATATTAAGCCTCATGAAGTTTGTATCCTTGTTAGGAAAGATACCGAATTTTCGCCTCAGGGATTAATCGTATTGGAAGCTTTGAAAATACTGGGCCTAAACGTTAGTTAAATCAGGTTTAACAAGACGTTGGACGAGGGCACCTTCTGAGGGATCAATAAAAAGAAGGCTTCTTACTTCAATCGCAAACTTTTCTTTAGGGGTTTGATTAAGAAGAAATAAGTAATTCAAAAACAAAATCTCCATCCGTTTTGGAGATTAAATTTGCAATCCATACTTCCCACAATTGATCTTGCTCTCCCTGCAATACCATTTGATTCTCAGCAGGATAGAGCGAGACGGCCTTAATGCTTGGGTGCTCAGACAATAGCCACTTTTATCTGACCATTTTGCATTAATCTAAGCCCTTGCTACACAAAGAAATTTTTGATATAAAAAAGGACTTCACCCCAACTTGGAGAAGTTTTTTTGGTGACGAAACCAAAAAACTCAAGAGGAGGAAGCCCCCTTTGAATATTCTCCAAGAAAGTCTATTTTCCTTTGAGGAACTTTAAAAAATTGAATCCAAAGAACGACCGCCTATCTTCTTCAGCGGTCTAACTTACGACTATATGCGAGACGATTGAGAAATCCCTCACCCCGAGGAGCGAATGGACACTGTCGCCAAGGCATTCCTCGTGCTTTACTCGCGGCTCCTCTGGAGAACATTGATACGTTTACAGGCTTGCAGTGCAGACAGGAGTTTGACCTTCGTTTTCGTTACCAATGTGGGATTCGACTGGATATCTCCGCCCCTTCGATTTCCATGTTAAACCGAGTCTTTGCCAAGCTGAATCACAAGGCCTTGCCCAGCAGTTGTTTGAGGATCTTGTGGCTCAGTGCCAAGCAATTGGAATCATCGACGGAACTCATATCGCCATCGATAGCGCAGCCATACATGCCTACGAAAAAAAAGAACCCAAGCGAAAAGCGAACTCACCGGCAATGCCAACTGGGGCGCAAAGTTTGATACCTTTGGCAACAAAGTCAAGTGGTTTGGCTATAAGCTGCATCTTGCCGTCGATGCAAAGAGTGAACTTCCGATAGCGCTTAAGGTGACACCTGCTCATGTGAACGATGGAGACGAAGGGCCTGTGCTCATGATGCTTGTCGCTAAGAAATCCAAAACACAAAATTCTTCATGCTGGGTGCGGGCTATGACCAAATGAAAAATTACGAGGCAGCCCGGAACGTCAAGGCACAAGCCATTATTCCGCTGAATGCTCGAAATGAAAAGAAGCCACCAACAGGGATTACTCGCAAAGGCACTCCTGTTGCTCAATGAGCTTTTCCATAACGTATTGGGGACAAGAGAAGAACTATTTCAAATTCCGTTGTCCGCATGCTATAGATCAAGTGAATTGCCCTTTAGGTATTGCTGCTTGTTCGTCCTCCAATTATGGAATGGTAGTCAAAATTAACAGTCAAACGGATCTTCGGCGCTTGCCCTACCGCATCGATAAAGTCGAGGTTGGAAGGAACTTTACAATAAACGAACCAGTGTGGAACGTTGCAATTCTCGAATCAAAACCTATTTGACCGCAGACCAGCTCCATATTTGGGGGATTCAAAAAGTGAAAACTCACCAATATTTGAATGCCATTGTGTTACTTGCTTCTGCTCTTGCTGTAGCGATGCAACGAGTCCAAAACGCCGCTTAAAAAATTCCAATTTTATAAAAATTCTGCCTGTCTGCCCATTTATAGCTCAACTCTCACAAAACAGAGATTTCGCTTCGTCCTGACCATGACTCTGAATTGAAAATTGAATTATGCAAAATACTCATCTATAAAAAAGAAATATTTAAATCCCTCATTTTCATATACTTCTTTTCTCTTCTTAATAAATGAATTGTAAGCCTCAACTTGTTTCTTCCCTGTTATATAATCAACAACCCAGATATCCCCGTTAGGAAAATAAATTAATAAGTCGGGGATAATCTTTAATGACTTACGATAACTGTAACCTTCTTGGAGCTCTACATGATGAATTTTAAGTTGTCCTTCTAAATAAGTCCTGAGTATTGTTTTGCCTAAGCGGTGAGGATGCTCATCCTCTTCTTCTTTAATTTGCTTAGTATATCGTCCATAATTTTCTGAACTGGGACATCCTTCTCCCAGATGCTAGAAATGAAATTTATCCTGTCGTAAAACCATACTGACTGGCTGTTCACAACAGATACATGTAAATGTCTTCTTATCAGAATGTATTCGATATTTTGATTCCAGTGTTTTGACAATTTGGTTATATACAACTTGTTGCTCTTCGAACGAGCGTCTTTCTTCTTCCAAATAGATTGAATCATTTATAAGATAGGCGACTTCCATATCCCCCACTCCTTTCTACATATTTTAACAGTCATACAAAATAAAAAACTATATAAAATAGCGCGCATCCCTAAACTCTGGAATACGCGCCAGTATAATTTTATTATTACTAAAGTTAATCTCATGGACCATAGAAAGATAGTCTGTTTAAAGATACTTTTCAAAATACAGAGATAGTGAATATCAACCTTAACTTCGTGCTATTCTTCTAACGTTCTTTCATCAATGAGGTTATTTTACAAAACGCAGATTACTTGATTTTATTTATTGTTAGCTTCACCTGCCGCCATACACTTGAAAATGGAATGATTTTACCTTTTGCATATGTGAAACTCAGAAACATCATTACAGTAAAAAATGTGTACCCGTACATTTCAAAATACTTGTGAACTGACACTGTAAGACCTACGTAGACCATCAGTATGACAGTATGTCGAATAAACTCCTCCATCTTCTCATCCATTAAAAATCGCTCCTTCAAACATATAGATTCCGAATAAAAAAAGCACTTCAATGTGGCATATTCCATGCCTACATTGAAGTGCTTCTCCAATTGTTATATTCGGTTATTATTATATTAGTCAAAAATATCATAGTTGTCTACTCTTATGGCATTAACAAATAGTTGGGCGGGTTTTGAAGAAAACTGATCTGAAGACTATGCTATGCCCCCAATCACCCTTTTACTCGAAAGAGTGTTGAAGCTATACAGGAATATTGTATTATTCGCAGCTGCTAATGGTGGTGGTGACCAACGCACTGACATTCGTTGTAGGCTCGACCATGGTCCAGGAAAAAGCTTCCGGATTACAAACGGAAATCCTATGTTCATAAATTGGAGCAGTAAGCATTGAAGAACAGATTGTAGGATACAGCAGTCAAGGCCATCCTACTTTAGATCCCCATAAACTCAACTTTTGTTCAATAGCATGTTTTACAGGATCTCATCAAAGTGATTCGGGTACTTCGGCAGCAACACCTATTGTCGCTGGAACAATCGCCTTACTCAAGCTTTCCTTACAACAGAAGACATCAAAACACTCATTAGAAATACAGCAAAGATATTGACGGACAAGGTTGGAACACTGCAACAAGATAGGTGTGTCCCACCTCTCAAAGCATATAAAACCTTTCAGTCCCATTTGGTGTTCACTAAATATCTAAAAACAACAGGTCGCTAAAAAACAGCGGTCTGTACTTTTATATCTTATAGTGAGAAGAAATGATGAATAAATTATTGTGTGTATCAGGCTGGTTTGATGGCAGGATATATGTTGTGTCATCGGGAATATGAAGAGCTATTATGGATTTAATAATAAACTCCAAATAAACATCCTGATTCATCTGTATCTGTTAATAGCACAGGAACTATGGAGTCTGACACTTCCTCTCTCACGCTCTCAGGTAAAGCGTCAGAATTCAAAGTAACTATATATTGGAAACCATCCTCAATAGATTTATCTTTACCAAACCTCAACGCTTCAGCTATTTGTCTTTCATCCACCGGATCAAAAAGAGTACTATCATGTATTAAAATATCCATTTTTCTTCCTAAATACTTTGACATTTGAATTAACATCATATCAAAACAATAAATTAACATACTATTAATCCCGGTACTATTTTGATTTCTGGATACCATCTCAATATCGTATCGACCATTTGTTGTTTGTCCTATATGTAATTGAGCTATAGAGTTATATAAAGAACTAGAAACCTCTTCGACTAATAAAATCGCATGGCGTTTAGTGTTAAAATGCTCTTCTAAAGATTGATTAATCTCAATAATTAGCCTTTGTTCTTCTATTTTCAGCTTTGCTGCTTCCTCACGCATATTATTCATGAAATTTTGTTGTTTTTGGTACATATCTAGTTTATTTACAAGTTCATTCATTTCTGATTGTAATAGCGAATATTGTTCAAGAGCTCCGTGTGTATTTAAAATCATCATCTTTTTAGATTGCTCCAAAGAAAGCTCATGGATTAATTTATCTCTACTTTTTACAGCTTCTTCATAATGCTCTAATTCTTCATGCAAATATTTTTTCCTATTTGAAACTAATTGCTTATGAAATATTTTAGCTTCATCAAATTTCTTTATTAGAATATCAGGCATTTGAATTTTAACTTCATCGTATAATTCTGTTATATTTAAATCTGTAATATTTTTTTCACTTTCTGACGCATTAATTAATTCAGTTATAATCTGTCTGTCAACAAAATTTTGATTACTTAGCTCTGCTATTTTTTTAGCATAACTATTAGCATCAATTTCGATTTCTTTGTACTGAGGGTGGATCTGGAAATTTTCAAGATCCTTCTTGCACTTTGATATTCTAACAGTCAGAATTGTAATTTCAGTATCTAAATTTATCCCATCATTCATAATCTTATTATAAGAATCTGTTTTAATAGCTTTTTTTAGATCAATCATTTCTTTTTTCTTTTCCTCAAGTTGCTTATAACTGATTGCTAAGCTTGTGTCTAATCCAAGTAAATATGACAGTGCAATTTGAGTGAGATGCACATTCTGTGATTTGAAATATTTTGTCGCTTCTAAAAATCCACCGTCTCTAGTTAACCTAGAAAAGTATGGAAATAATGATCGGAATTTTAAATGAGCTTCCAATATTGCATCTCTATGATTTAAATTAAATAAATATTCGCCTAAAAATTCATTCCATTCAGTAATTTTCAGTTTAATATTCACATCGCCGAATTTCTTTTCAAAAAAGCTTCCCTTCTCACACTGTATATACAAAAAATTCGATTCAGATCCACGTCGTTTCACTATATATAGCTTATCTTTTAAGTCTATATCCATAATGAAAAATTCATCTTTAAATTGATCCATTTTAAAGATACTATTCTTTGTACAACTACTACCATATAAAAAATGAATAATCTCAATAAACGTAGTTTTCCCCAGCCCGTTTCGAGTGTCTTTTACAGTTGACCTTTGAGTTATATCAGCTAATAAAATATTTAGTCCTTCATGAAGCTCTATTGTATTAAACGTGCTTAATGTGCTATATATCTTCCTAATCATTTCTTGCCCTCCACATTAAATCATCCTCATATTCAATTGCACCAATAATGTATAAAAAGTCTATTGCTAAAATGAAAGTATCAAACTGAATTCTGATCTTTCCATTTGTGTCAGATTCCTGAATTTGAATATATGATTTCCATGCTGTACTAATCGTACGAGGAGAATTTAATATGGAAAGTATTCTAGCCCCAATTTTTATAATTGATTTATCTTCATGCAAATTTTTAGTGGGTGTCAACACGATCCCAACCCCCTCCTTATTAACCAACTGAATGTCACTCTTATATCTGCTTTTTTTCATTATAACTTGTTCTAGCTCTATGTAACATTCATTGTACATTTATGCACTCACGCTTTCAAAAATTGTACATTGCTCAAAAAAATAAGCAAGAACAGTATGAACAGCTGCCATATATACCTGATTATCTTTCTTATTTGGATCTGTTATAAATTTAGCCAATTCACTATATATCTCGTCAGGATCTAATTTTGTATTATCTCTTAGATCCTCATAATGCCTACGTAGAGTATCCGCAATTTGATCTCCTAAATTCAATTCTGTTTGAAGGTCTAGATATTGTCGTACTAAAGGAGCACGTATTAATCCTGCCTTTATTAGTCCAATTATTGGATCACTTAGGCCATTAATTAAAAGTTTATTTTCTGGTACAGGTTCCAAATCCTCTTTCCTTGGATTAGATCTTTTAGAGATCGATTTTATTACAGGTTGTATGTCTTCAAATTTTAATGTAGCATAGTTAATTTTTGAAGGTACTGGACCTAAAATATCTCTAATATAAGCTTCTTCTAGTGAAAAAATAATATCTCTTAATGTACTTGGACCCCAAAACGTAAATTTAATGGCAGTATATTTAGTACCTAGCTTCAACAACTCTTTATTAATCTTTGGAGGTAAAGAATCTTGATTATGTACAAAAGACCATTTATCAAAAAACTCTTCCCAATAATCTATTGCACCAGAAAAATCACTATTTATCTTCTTTATCATCCTAGGTTGGTTAAGACTATGAGGACCATTGACAGCAAATAAGTGACGTTCGCTAATTAAATAGCCATCGTTTTTCTTGTCACCCTCTTGTCCCCATGGACGACATGGCATAAAATCATCTTTGTATTTTGTCTGCATTACCTTAGAAAAAAATTTTTCAAACTCAGTTTCGGTCTTTTCTCGAATAATCTCTTTATACTTAACATCATAAAAATACATAGATAAATCATCCATAATTTCAATCCTTTCTGACTTTATTAATCAAAAAATCGCCCTGTAAGCCTAAGCCAACAGGGCGATTTTGCCGATTCTTTCGGACTACACGCCGGTGCTTCCAATCAGTGTAGTTTCACATTAGCATGATTGTAACAATCTGTAAATCGATAATTCAAAGTCATAAAACGACCACTAGCAATCCTAAAGTAAGAAACGGTGCCAGGGGTACGGAACGCTGGACCTCCAAAGACAGCAGCTTTCTTCCTCCATGGTACAGAAACACAAAATGCATCTCAACAACAGATCTAGCCCCACTTGTTCCAGGCCGATGTCTAATCCAAGCAACGCAACCAACTTTACATCACCGGACCCCAGAGATCAGGGGCAGATCATGAAGATCAGAAAATACACTATTTTTGGGACAAGTCCCCATAATATTCCGGACTACGTTTGGGGTTGGGATTTATCTTAGTTTGTCCGGGATACGCCTTATACATCATTTCAGCAAGAATTCTCAGATTTATGGACGTTAGGCTTGATGATAATTAGATGAGACGTACTGCTCATACATCACATGTGTAATCTCGCTTGTTTATTCCAGTTAACTCTTTTTTGATCAACCTCTTTACAAAAATCAGGGTCAACTCTTCTAATTGTGTTACGACACACTTCAAATTGATCAAACAAATCTTTTGATTGTATAATTTCTCCTTCATGTCTAGTAAAATAATTGTTAGCACTCTCTTGAAGCCTAGTGATTAGATTCTGCCCATATTTCAACTGCTGTTGCTGTCTATATGTATTTATGATACTTGTGCAACCTTTGTTTCGAATGGTTGTTGCACTATACCCGACTAACTTAGCAACAACCTCAACCTTTATTTCTTGATCCTTTATAATTAATCGGTCGCAAATATCCCTAATATTTACATATAACGCCTTATCATACATAAATTTTGGATATAAAGATGTTTTTTTTGAAACTAGAATTTTGATTACTTTAGGGTGGTATCTATGAAGTAAATAGTGCTAATCATTGTACCAGTAGTTCAAGCGTTGAATATCATAAATATTTATACCTGCTTGTATGCTTTCAATTACTTTTAACAGCAATGTATCATCTACATCTTTTTCGGAGTATCTATAATTCCCCTTCACTATACCTCTTGAGGAAAAATAAGCAATAATTCTCAGAATCCTATTTCGCTTTAATCCAAATATTTTTTCTTTTTCTGGCCAAGTTAAATTATCCATATTTCTATTTGAAAGAATCTCAAAAGCCCTTATAAAATAAGTTCTCTCTATTAATTCTTTGCTTGAATTCAAGCCATATTCACAACCGCAATCAGGACAAAGAAAATATTGTTTTAGAGTTTGACCATGATGTTGAATATTTTTTGATGCGGTGGCAAACAACCTTCCTTTTAATTCATAGTATTTACACCAAGGAGCTTTACACGTTAAACTATGTTTCTCTTTAACATCATGGTTTAAAAGAGCTGACTTAAATTCATCTGGAGTCTCCATTGTTAAAAAATTTTCTACATTTATATCTCGGGCCTTTAAAATGCTGAGAATGGTCCTTATATGGATTGTATTCTTTTTAGTTGTTCCTCTAGCACACTGTAAAAAATGCACCAAGGTTGTTTCTTTTAAATTACCGCTAATCGCTTTCCTATTAAAGTCGCTTTTACAACCATTAAGTACATACAAGAGCTTTAATGCTAGTTCGCTAGAATCAAAAAGAATCCCTGAAGAATCATTCAAAAGCAAATCAAAGGCTGTTCTATACCATCGATGTTCCAATATAAGTTGGTTTGTAATAACTTCTATAACCTCACTACGCTGCTCACTTAATTCTTTTAAACAATGTGGGCAAATTCCTACTTCTTTTATATCTTTATATTTAATCTTACTTTTACAATAGTGACAATGCTCTAATAGAATTCTATGATGCTTTTCGCAAATCACGATGGGTTCTAATTTCCATAAAAGCCGAATAATACGTTTTTCTTTAAGACAATCCGGGCAATAATGAAATTCATTTCGAAGATACCCCTTTAGAAACATACTATTATAATCCTTACTGTTACCCTTGAATTTTAGAATTATATTAAAACAAGTAGATGATTTCAGTTTTTCTATTAAAGTGCTACTAACAAAACTTAGTCTTCTTAAATCAATCATACTTCCAGGAATAATATCTAATTTATGATAATCACCCGAATGAAGTCTATACTTGCCAACTTTTAACCAGTTAATAACATCGCAAAGAGCTATTCCATTAGCACATGCACAACGTAACAAGAAGCCAAATAGTGACTCCTCTTTTTGTAACATTGGTCTTACTGTAAATCTAACTCTATCATCCATTGAACCCACTCCAAGAGTTTTTAACTATTATTCCCTTGAAATGAGTGTCCTAGACGCACAAACCCTAACGTTAAAAAATTCTCTGTATTAAATGACTTATCTTCCTGTCTCTAATGTTCTAATTGTTTCTTTTACATGTTGTAACACAGGACGATATTTAGTATAGAACTTGTCATAAATCTTTAACTTAATTCCAATTTGACGTACTGAAGGTATCTTATTTTCACTTTCATATTCCGCTAGTATCATTTCATCTGCTATAGTCATAAAACCTTTCATTTTATAAATTCTCATCTTCTCTTTACTCAAAGCAGACTGCTCGGTAATATAATTCGCCAAAGCAGGCATGGATTTCTTAATATCATTTGAGCTTTTCCCGATGTAATTATAAACACTGATAATCTTACTTGATCCATCGTTTTAACATATTCCTGTACCTTATCAAAAAGTTCTGACTCAGTAGCTTGCTTTTGCATTTGTCTTTTTATTTCTTGGACTTTTTTAGAAAAACCATATTTTTGAAAATTAATAAATTCTATATCAAGGGAAGCCGCAATTTCTTTTGTAGTAAGTTCTTCTTCTAAATAAAGAATATCATTTAATGTCTTTTCTATATGGGGTTGGACTTTTAATACTTTTTGCTTATTAATAAATTTATTCTTTTGAGTATACTCAATCCAACGGTATTGTTGGACTACAGGATTATAAAAATGATAAAAAAACTCTATTCCATGCCATCCATACCATTTTTGTGCCTTATAAGTTATTGTCGTAGCTTCTGAATACAACTCTTTGAAACATTCGATTATGTCTAAATCTGATTGCGAATACTTCATATATATTTCTCTCTTATTATCAGGTAATAAATTATACCTCAAAGCATATCCGAGAGCCTGATATAGTTTTCTATATGTAATATCTAATGATATTCGTATTTCTTTCTCACTCTTATCAAACCACAACATGAGAACCACGTTATTTATCAAATCTATATTAGTATCTATTTCTAACCATTGTTTGGTATTCATATTTAATCCATATCTAATTCCACAATTGACACAAATACTAGTGTTCGAAAATTTTTGGTTTTTGAAACTTGAAAAGTGAGTATATGGAATCTCTTTTAATGCGTCCGATTTCTCAAACGTAATGCACCAAGGTGATAGACATTTACGAATCACGCTTTCTTGGACTTTTAATGATTTTATTGAGTTGACATAACTGGCTGGCACTTTCATTTCCACAAAATCTATCATTCTTATTTTCGCTTTATTTAAAATTTTCATTAATTGAGGGAAGGTTACTTTCTGGGGGGATGTTTGATCATTAATAAAACGAAGAATAGAATGTAAAAAGTCGTGTCGTAGAAGTCTTGAAACAAGATTATAGCGATATTGGGTGGGCGATTCCTCTAGTTGTAGTTGTAGAATATAAATTAGAGTGATGCATATCGTTTTCTGCAAGTCTAATCCATCTACTAATCCAGGAAATAATCGTTTTTTTGAATCCAATATATATTTCCATTCATCATACCTTTGATGCATATATTCTTCATTGGCTTCATGAAATTGCTGATTTTCACTAAACAAATAATTTTCACAATGATAACAACGATATGCGCCCAAGTTATTATGTATATATGATTGATCGTGATTACAAATCGGGCAGCTGGTTCTCAACTTAACATTATGTTTAAAGCAAACATCGATATCTCTTACTTGCCACAACATTTGAAAACCAAGGTTTTCCTCAAGACAATGGGTACAAAATTTCCGCTTATTCGATTCTAATAATACTGGCATCAAGGTCAGAAAACTTTCATCAAAGTAAAGACCATAATGATTAAATTTTAATCTTAATGAATCATAAGTCATTTCAAATAAACTTTTCTCTGTTTGCCCAATCAACATAGCTAATCTTTTCATGTCGTGTTTTTGCTGAGGCATAATATCAATTCGAATGGATCGTCTATAGAAAACGTCCATAGATCTTATAGGCTGTACATGTCTTAACAAATCCAAATATAGCACCATATTTGCTCGGCAAGCTCGCATTAGGTAACTACTTAAGGATTCCCCATCTTTGATTTCGGGACGAATTGTAAGACGACTCAATTGTATCATCTCCTTGTAATATGGCCTTTTTATTCCGCATTTTCCGGTCTGATTAAATGGTCGCTTTCACGAAACAGATTAAACTTAGCTTGTTTCAATATATCTACTGTTAATCGAATATTCGAATAATCAACATACTTCTGATCAAATACATTAAGCAATCTGAATGCTTCCTTAATAATCAAATGTAAATATCCAATGCGACCTTGGCAATAGAAATGCAATAAACGAGGAAGACCTGTCGCTTCATCATATAATCCTATGGGAACCGGCGGTTGAATGGCCTCTTCAATTTTTTTAGTAACTCACAGAATTTCTCGTTACAATTATCAAAACGATTAATATGGTCTCTTCCAAATCGTCGGACATATTCGTCCTCCATGATGTGAAGTTTTTCAATTTGAGGGGTTCCTAAACAAACGATACTCACCTGGTGCTCATTTGTTAAATCTTTAAGCATCTCCATTGCTGTTTGGTTATCAAAATTCTTCGTACGCATAATGAAGTTCATCTCGTCAAAAATGATCATTTGAACTTTTTGTTTTTTCAACAATAATAGTACTCGATCTTTTATCATATTAATCCGAGCATCTCGGCGGAAGTTTTCAGTTCCGAGTGCTTTAAGAATCTTTTTATAGAAATCAAGCTGTGTAAATGGATATGGAAGTTTTACATAAAGAACAGGAATGATGTCGATCTCCTCATCATCAACTTTTTTGGTGTATCGAGAAACACTTTTGGCATACCTTTTTCCAATCTGTGGTTTTCCAACGCCTGATAATCCCGTAATAAACAGGTGCCTCGGATCCTTTTCTTCATCATCCTCGTCATCAAACTCATCACGTTCAATATACACTCTCATTGAATCAAGCCGATTCCAAATACGCTTTACTTCGTCATGTTCAATAAATAGTTTATTTATACGACGAGCTAAAACTTTTACTTCTTCACTGCTCATTTTGGTATCCACCTCCACTAGATTGTTCCGCCTTTTTCGCAATCAAATATAACTCTTCTTCGATATTCTGAGCCTTCTTAGCTTGTTGGGTTTGAACTGTTTGATGAGCTTGATATGCGGTAGAGACAACTACCTTTACCCCCTCCATTCTTGCGACAGTTTGTCTTACCTTTTTTTTTCTCTCATCCCTTCACTAATAAATTGAGCCAACCTCTCCCAAGCCCTATGCATATGAGCTTTACCTGGTAGAAGCTTTAATTTGCCTTCCCCTTCATTTCGTAAAAACTGCAGTAATTTTTTGTAAGTATATTGATTTACCCCAACTACAGTTTCGTAAGGAGGGGTTTCACAATAAAGCTCTATGAACTCTTTAGTTTTCGGATGCAGTAAGTATATTTTCGAAATGTCATCAATGTCGTATTTCACTGTATACTTTGTTTTTCTAGTTCCAACAAGGTCATTACACTTATCAGATTTATAGATTTTGTTATCCCAGCGTACCCCATCCCGCGTATATGGTTTTTGGTCCGTTAATAAAAAATCAATTTTATATTTTTCTTCGTCACTTTTATCAATCCACTCAGGATAGCCCACTTCACTAACACTTTCTCTAAATTTCGCCATTGGTGACATGTTATTACCTAGGCCTTTATGTGGACGCAAAGGATAAATATCAACAAAATAATGGACAAGAATTTTACGAAGTTGACTTAAAGTTAAAAATGCATCCTTTTCAGGATTTAGGTCCCCTCTATCTACAATATTGCTTTTCGTTGTACCCATGATGTTGTGTATCAGTTCACTGTTAAGCGTGCCAAACAATCTTTCAATAACTGCCCCGTAATGAGGTATTTTAACCGGCCTATGCATAATCTCAGATTGAAGAGTTTCATTCACTAATCGTTTGATCTCGTTACTTTTAAAATCCATTCCGTTATCAACATAAATGATATTCGGAATACCAAAAAACTCCCATTCCAACTCTGTTCCATATTCATGTTTTGTGTTTTTAGCAAAAACCCCATGTTGAATGGCTTTTCTGACCACATTAATTGACGGATCTTCATGAGATAAATAAAGACACCATGGGCCACGTGAATATACATCGATTCCCAATGTTATCCATGGTCGGTCAATTACAAGACCAGTTGCGTCATCAATGACCTGCATATCTAGTCGAGTATGATCAATCTGTATCATATCCAAACGACATGTGGCCTCTCTGTCTGCGTAACCACGAGCTACTTCGTCATATACTGCTCTGGCTCTCTTCATATTTCGAAGTCGCTCAACAGCCCGTTTTTCAATACGGTCTATAATGTCAGAAATAGTACTATATTTTATATCAGGCTCATTCACTCTTGCACATCGTCGTTCTACAAGTCTGTGAATGGTCGCTTTTGAAACTCGATACTTATTTAAATAATCTTTTTCAATGGTTTCTTTCAGAATCTCGATTTGCTTTACTGTTAGTCGAACAAAGATAGTATCGAGAATGATCTCCGGATGTTCAGGATGACAGATCGTTACCATTTTGTTATCTTTTCTACCGGTATAACCCTTTCCTTTATTCGAAATGAGTCCTGCTAAACCTCGTGATTCTCTTTCTGATTCTGCACGTCGATAATCCGATAAGTAGCGCATAATGCTTGCTCTTGATCCGCCACGTTTTTCTAAGATTCTATTAATTAATTCTTCCTGTTTCAGTACAATAATTTCTTCATTCTCAAGTAAAATATCCTTACATTTGTCGCGAAATTGCGCTATCGCTTGAACATTTCCGGCTTTAATCTTCTCTAGAATAAGAAGTGGTTGTATTAATTCAAACCGCTTACTTACTTCACTTCTTTTGTTGTCATCCAGCTTCGCAATTATATTTCCGTATGTTATTTTTTCTTCTTTCCTCTCAAATTTCATAGTGGATTCAGGTACGAAGGTAGGATGATTCACAAGATCAGTATAAGCTATTTGAAGATCTTCCCCATCTGGCCTTCTTAACCAAAGATTTGGTGGATCTACCCTTACGACCTTGTATATTTTTCCATATAGGCAGCATTCCGAATATAGTCTTAGTTGGTTAAACGCCATACAATGCTCCTCCAGGTATACTGGTAAAAGGAGTATTAGTTTGAGAATTAAATGTGATTTTGCTTTGGGAAGTAATTCTCTCGTTTACATCAGCCATAAATGTTCCTTTGGCAATGAGGTGATATATCAAAGGTTTAATTAAAAGAGGATCACTAATATCAGTGAATGTGGAGGCAAGATATTCTATGGAGCACGATTCAATACAACGCAGTCTATAAGTTACTGATTCATACCAACTCGGGTAGTATTTTCTTTCCTTCAAAAAGCCTTTAAGCAGCTTGAGGTTGTATGATACAGCTTGAGGTAGTTGTTTTGGATATATAACTTGGTATTCCCAACCCTTTTCCAATACGTATGCTCTGCAATACCTATTGCACAGTTCTACATGCTCATCTAGTGTTGCCTCCGGTTCGAGTTTCACTTGATAAAGCAACGGATTTAACCTCTGCTTGAAAACTAGGACATCCGGGACATGAACCCATTCTTCTTTCCCATCGTAAACAGGCACTTCTATTGGCTGAACATAATAACGTATTACTTTGGTATCTAATTCGAGGTAGTAGTAAAAAAGCCGTTCAGATAAAGATTCATATTCAACTGTTCTTCCGTTCTTTACGCTAAAAAAACTCCCTATGATATGGGGGTGAAAGTGACTTCTCCGATTATTCACTTTGCGTTTAGGACTGTACAACATGTCTTCATTGTTCCATACATGATTTTCCCATTCCACAAGCACACCTCATTTCAGAAAGTATCAATTATAAGCGTAATATCCAATTTATATTTCTACTATATCTATTACCCACTAATTCCAGTGTTATACCCACAACAAAATAAAAAAAACAGTAGCAGCAAGGTTTTGCTACTACTGTTTTTTTTATTAGTCTCAAACATATCACCAAAAAAGTCTCAGTTATCGATCCAATTAGTCTCAAGTATAGCCGTTACTCACAAACTACGTTACAAACGGTGACAATTTATCCCCGCTGTCTCATTCCCTCAAACAGCAAAATCGTCGCCGCCATTGCGGCGTTCAGCGATTCCGCGCGGCCTGCCATCGGGATGATGATACTCTTGTCCACGAGTCGCGCCGTTTCCGGCGAGATGCCTTTTCCTTCGCTGCCAATCAGCAGCCACTGGCTGCCCTGGAAATCGTGCTCATAGCACGATTCTTCGCCCTGCAGCGAAGTGCTCACCAGCAGCGCCCCATTTTCCCGGGCCTGTGGCAAAATCTCACTTAACTCTCCCTCCACCACCGGAAGATGGAACATCGAGCCCATCGTGGAACGGATGGTCTTCGGATTATAGAGGTCAGCACAGCCTTGTCCGAGGATCACTCCGTCTGCTCCCGCTGCATCCGCACTGCGGATGATGGTGCCGACATTGCCCGGATCCTGCACGCCGTCCAGCACAACCACAAGGCTATCCTTCTTCGCTAGGATAGCTTCTACAGCCTGCTGTTCCTTCCGCACGATGGCGAACACCGGCTGCGGCGTATTGGTGCTGCTGCATTTTGAGATGATCGCCGCCGAAACGCCAATCACTTCCATTCCCTGAACGGCCTGAAGCAGCCCCTTAAGTTCAGCAGGCATTCCTTTGTCGAGGTCATAAGCAAGGCATTCCACATCTGCTTCAGCCAGCAGTGCTTCCTGAACCAGATGAACGCCCTCTACGATATATTTACGAGCCTTGTCACGATGCTTTTTCTCCTGTAACCCGGCCCACTCTTTAACCCGCGTATTTTGCGGAGACATGATTTCCATAAAGTCTTCCTTTCTTCTGCCTTGCCATTTATTCTTTGTTCCTACTGATACGCCATCTCCAGCTTCGTCAAATTATCCTTATGCCCAACAATAACAAGGATATCGCCATCGATCAGGCGATCCTCTGCACGGGGAGAGATGTTCATTTCTTCACCTTGGCGGATGGCCATTACGTTGCAGCCAAATCTTGCGCGGATGTCGAGCTCCTGTAGATTTTTTCCGAGCATCGGTCCGGATACCTTCATATCCAGAATACTGTAGTCCGGCGACAGCTCAATATAATCCAATATATTAGGCGAAGCAAGATGATGCGCAACCCGCATTCCCATATCCCGTTCAGGATAAATCACCTTGTCCGCACCAATTTTGCTTAATACTTTGCCGTGCAGTTCACCTTTGGCTTTTGCCAGAATTGCAGGCACACCCAGGTCTTTTAGGATAAGTGTTGTCAGGATGCTAGCTTGAATGTCCTCGCCAATGGCTACAACCACCACATCAAAATTGCGAATACCAAGGGCACGCAGCGCCTCCTCATCCGTGGAATCTGCAGATACGGCATGAGTTACAATACTTGAAATTTCCTGTGTTCGCTGCTCGTCAGCATCAATCGCAAGTACATCAAACCCCATGCCGCTGAGCGCCTTAGCAACACTAGATCCGAAACGCCCCATACCGATGACGGCATATTGTTTTTTGGCCATGTCTATGTACCTCCCGTAGCATTCTATATCTCAAACAGTATAGCATAAGCCAAGAAGAAACGTCATTGCCGTCCTTACGGATGACAACCGTTTCTCGTAGAAATATAAGGATGATATATATGTGTCAAACTTATACTATCTTATATTTGGACAAAAACTTGAATTTCCAGCACCTTTGCAGGGCACATTATAACGAGGTCAATATCACTATATTTTCAAAAAAGGAGGTACATTATGCCCGTTACCATTGACTTGCGCCAGGCGATTATTCATAAAGTGCACGGTCAATCTGAAGAGGATTTACGTCATATGATTGAAGGCTCTGTGGATGGTCCGGAGGCAGCACTCCCGGGACTTGGCGCCGTGTTCGAAATGATCTGGAAGGATTTAGATCCCGCTAAGCAAGATAGGTTGGTTACCATGCTACATGATCACCTGGAGACTATTACCCCTGGGGATATCACATCGTAAACTGACCGCAACTAGTCAAAAACCTCCGCTCACCATGGTGTAACTTCACCTATGGAGGCGGAGGTTTTATTATTACATTCAGAAAGTTATAGCGTCCTAATTATAGTAATGCTTTTGGAGCCATTTCCAGGAATTTAGCTGTCGGGTTCTTATCCATCGCTGTCCGCATAGCATATTCGTTCTCGAACAACACGACAAAATTGCCCTTCTTATCCGTCACCAACGTTGAGTTGATTCTGAATTTGCTCGCATCCGGCTTAGTATCATCTACGATCCAACGTGCAAACTGGTATGGCATTCTCTGCAACTGAACATCCACACCATATTCACCCTTCATGCGGTACTCAAACACTTCAAACTGCAGTTGTCCAACTACACCGAGCAAAATATCGTCAAAGTTGACCGTGCGGAACACCTGAATCATGCCCTCTTCAGTCAGCTGATCGACACCCTTCTGGAACTGCTTCGATTTCAATGCATTTTTAATACTCACTTTAGCAAAAATCTCTGGTGAGAACGTTGGCAGCTCATCGAATTCCATATCTCCTGCTTGGCTCAAGGTATCACCAATTCTAAAAATACCTGGATCAAACAGACCGATGATATCTCCCGGATAAGCTTCCTCTACGATATCGCGGTCCTGCGCCAAAAATTGCTGTGGTTGCGCCAGCTTGATATCTTTACCGGCACGTACATGCTTCACGCTCATACCCCGTTCGAATTTCCCGGACACAATACGCAGGAAAGCAATCCGGTCACGGTGAGCCGGGTTCATGTTCGCTTGAATTTTGAACACATAACCAGTGAATTTCTCATTCGTTGGTTCTACTACCCCTATAGTACTGCGGCGTGGTTCAGGCTTCGGTGCCAGATCCAAGAAATTATCGAGGAAAGTCTGTACACCAAAATTGTTGATCGCACTGCCAAAGAACACAGGTGTGAGTTCACCACTTAATACTTTTTCATAGTCAAAAGCATCGCCTGCTACATCCAGCAGCTCCAGATCCTGACACAGTTGATCATGCAGATACTCTCCAGCCATTTCACGAATGATTGGATCACGGTATCCGTCAACCTTTTGAACCTTGATTACGGAGTGATCGTCACCTTGGAACAGCTCTACCTGATTTTTCATCCGGTCATATACGCCGCATAGCTCACGTCCACTACCGATCGGCCAGTTCATTGGCACAGAACGAATACCAAGAACCTGCTCCAGCTCTTCCATCAGATCAAACGGGCTACGTCCTTCACGGTCCAGCTTGTTAATAAAGGTGAAAATCGGAATGCCCCGTTTAGCACATACCTGAAACAGTTTGGTAGTTTGGGCTTCCACACCTTTTGCCACGTCAATAAGCATGACCGCACTATCCGCTGCAGTTAGGGTACGATAGGTGTCCTCACTGAAGTCTTGGTGACCCGGTGTATCCAAAATGTTCACGCGATGATTCAAATAATCAAACTGCATTACGGAAGACGTTACAGAAATCCCCCGCTGCTTCTCAATTTCCATCCAGTCACTCGTCGCATGTTTATTCGCTTTACGGGCCTTAACCGTTCCCGCCAGACGGATCGCGCCACCGAATAACAGCAGTTTCTCCGTTAAAGTTGTTTTACCCGCATCCGGGTGGGAAATGATCGCAAAGGTTCTGCGTCTATCCACTTCCTTTTGCAGCTTCTGATCTATTGCTTTGTTCATTACACATATCCCTTCATATATAAAATTCCTGCTTCTGCTTCAATTACACTGGGGTTCATCAAATCGGTGCTCTGCTCATTGTTCATACCCCTTCATTTCTGAATGAATAGCTCTTAGGTCTAGCTCCAGTCCGCTTCAAGTGAAAGCATCCTCTAAAGTATATCAAAATCCGGCAGACATTATCTACTAAAAAGCGCGTGCCGCAAAATATCTCCCGAATGGTCTGGATTATGATCCCCACATATCATTGCTCAAAAAAATAGATGTATTTCCTACACTTACTTGAAGTATTAGCATTTTCATTAGCCTTTAGTTGCATTTGATGCAATTAAAATTAAGTTGTGCACGCTTTTCCGCCTTATCCGGTGATTATAGTTGCAGAAAATACATCTAAAAGACTAATCACAACGAGATAAGCGATTTTAATTGTACAAAGTGCAGTTATTAGAAAAGTGCCCAGATCCCCCAAACACCGTCTGAGGTCCAATCTTTTAGATCTTAGCATTACAAAAAATCTCCCTGCATCCTCTGCAGGGAGATAGCATTAACTCAAGGTTTAGTTATTCTTCAGCCAAACCACATTATCTTCATCTTGGCCGTTTACAGGCCACCAATGGAAACCTTCTTTAGCAAGCAGTTCATCTGCTTCCACTGGACCCCAAGAGCCAGCAGGATAAGAAGATAAGTCGCTAGACTCTTCGCTCCATGCTTTTGCAATACGATCCACGAACGACCATGCCGAGGATACCTCATCCCAACGAGTGAAATAAGTTGAATCTCCGCGTGCCGCATCATGTAGCAAGCGCTCATACGCTTCCGGAGAATTGATTCCAACCAGGCAGCTCTGACAGAAGTCCATAGCCAGCGGTTGAATCTCAGACTCGGAACCCGGTTTCTTGGCATTAATCTTTACGTAAATGCCTTCCATTGGGTTCACACGGATTACAAGGAGGTTAGGCTCAAGTTTATGCTTTTGTCCCAAATAAACGTTGGTTGGCATACCTTTGAACTCAACTACCACTTCCGTCGTCTTCACCGGGAGACGTTTACCTGTACGGATGTAGAAAGGAACTCCAGCCCAGCGGAAGTTATCTACAAATACACGGGCAGCAAAATACGTCTCTGTATTCGACTCAGGATCAACCTTATCTTCCTGACGGTAAGCAGGAAGGGTTTTTTGGTGTAGTCCTTGAATATATTGTGCTCTTACGACATTCTCACGAACCTCATCAGATGTCGCATAAGGACGAAGGGAACGAAGTACCTTCACTTTCTCATCACGAATATCTTCTGCGAGCAGACGGCTTGGTGGTTCCATTGCAATCATAGTCAGCAGTTGCAGTATATGATTCTGGCCCATGTCCCGTAAGGCTCCCGCATGGTCATAGTAACCACCGCGTTCTTCTACACCTACGGTTTCGCCAAGTGTAATTTGAATATTGGCAATATGTTTATTATTCCAGAGCGGTTCGAAAAAAGCATTAGCAAAACGAATCACTTCGATATTCTGTACCATTTCTTTACCAAGATAGTGGTCAATCCGGTAAATTTCCTCTTCTTTGAAGACCTGACGAATCTGTTCGTTCAGCTGTTCAGCCGACTCCAGATTATAGCCAAAAGGCTTCTCAATTACGAGGCGATTCCAACCCGTACTATCCAGCATCCCACCAGCTTTAAGGTTGAAGGAGACACTGCCGAATAATTCAGGCGCCAGCGCAAGATAGAACATCCGATTGCCCGGAATACTGAATTTCTCTTCAAGAACTTCAGTTTGTGCTCTTAGCTCGCGGAAACCATCAATATTGTTTATGTCCAGAGATTTGTATTCGAAATGCTGTACAAATTCATTCCATTCGCTCTCTTCTCCCGCTTTGTAACGGCAGAATTCAAGGATGGATTCCTTCACATCACTTCTAAATTCTTCCTGAGTACGCGGGCGCCGCGCCACGCCAATTACCGCAAAATCTTGTGCCAGCTTACCTTCACGGTACAAGCTGTAAATCGCCGGGAAAAGCTTACGCCGGGCTAAGTCTCCGGTTGCCCCAAAGATAAAAAAGACAGCACCGGGTGTGTGCAGTGCATCAAGGGTTTGATTTTCAGCCATGGCTCCTCATCTTTCTGTATGTAATATAGTTTATTGACATGCTCAGCGTCGATACTAACATAAGGTGAATAACGACGTTATGTCATTTTAGCATATTCCTAAAAAGGATGCTATCACATTCCTGACAAATACTCTCGGGATTTCGCAAATTTCAATTAATATTTCTTATTATTAACTATATCTGCGCTTATATAAGAGAAAAATGTCAATATTCGATGGTTATTAAAGGAAAGCCTATAGTTACGCGGTTTGTCCCCTTCTGATCTTCATGATGCACTGCGATTTGGGCAGAAACTGACTGATTTCCACTCATCACAGAGCGATTCAAATTAGGAATCGAGTACGTACGGCTAACCGTTGAGATATCCTTGTAGCTTTCTCCTCCGGTCACAGCTTCAAACCGGTCATGCATCAATGACTCCGTCTGTGCTAGAACTATTTCAGGTGCTCCCTGTTCTTGCGCGCTTCCTTGAAGGGATACATTCCATTCGGCCTTAATTTTATTCTGTTCAAGAATCATACTTACTTCACGAGCAGCCGCTTGAAAGCCAGCTTCATTTTGCAGATCAGCCGTATCTAACGTTACAATCACATAACTGTTTCCTGCACTAAGCTCACTCCAAAATAAGGAGAGCCGCGATTCATATGGTTTTGCAGCTTCTGTACGATAAGTCATATGTCCATCTTCCTCAGTACCTGACGGTACATTCAATCCGAGACTTGTGCTTAGCTTAGTAACTTCGGCAGACAGGTCTGCGTAATTGCTGCTTTCTCCCTGCCACTTTAACACTAAACGCAGCGGTGAACCAGAAACGGTTGTTTCTTTTCCGAGATCTATTAAACTCACAAGAGCATGATTCAGTTCGGCTCCTGTTGAAGCTTGATTAACGCCCTCATCAAGAACGGTTGAATTCGCTTTAACACTTTGCAGATTAACTAGCAGAGCCGCAGCACAGCACACGATTATCATTATAAAAAAAGTCCCTTTTTTTGTTCCGTTGTTCAGCTTCATCTTCCGCATATGTCATTCTCCCTTCGAACCTCTCTAGCAATCTACTAGACAGTATGTTCGAATTAGGAGATTCTATACCTGAAATATTCCCACAAAGAGAGGGATTTGCTTCAATGCGTACTCAGATACTTTGCGGAGGCCCCAAAACTACTTTCTTATATTATAAAAAAAGACTGAAGCAGAGGCTTCAGTCCTTTGTTGTTATTCAGCTAGTCCATTTTTATATGCATAAATTGCTGCTTGGGTCCGGTCTTCCACGCCCAGCTTCGCGAGAATATTCGTCACATGAAATTTCACAGTTTTGATTCCAATAATTAGTTGATCGGCAATATCCTGATTGGATTTACCTTGCGCCAACAGACGTAATACTTCCATCTCGCGCTCCGTAAGCTCTTTATAAGCAGGTGATTCTCCTTTTGCATTGTTTCGAAAACGGTTCATCATTTTAGAGGCCACCTGTGACTCAAGCACGGACTGTCCTCTTGCCGCAGCGCGGATCGCATCCGCCACTTCACTAGCCCGCGAAGTCTTCAGCAGATAACTAAAGGCGCCCGCTTCAATAACAGGATACATCTTTTCATCGTCCAAATAGCTTGTAAGAACAATAACTTTGATTTCTGGGTACTGCTTCATCAGCTGTTTAGTCGTTTCTATGCCATCCATCCCATCCATTACGAGATCCATTAAGACCACATCGGGATTGTACTCTTGAGCCAGCCGAATGCCTTCTTCTCCACTTCCAGCTTCACCTACGACCTCAATTCCATCCTCGGTACCTAAAACTGCTGCTAGCCCGATCCGTACCATTTCATGATCATCTACGAGTAGTACTTTAATTGCTTCCTCCATCTCCATGGTTACTCTTTCCTCCTATTATTCATTGACTAACGGAACGGTAATTTCAATACGCATCCCTTTACCCGGAGCGGTAATGAACTGAATGGAGCCTCCGATTTCATTAATCCGCTCCTGCATGTTCGACAAACCATAGGAAGCTTGTTTGGTGTCGTCCATCTCAAAGCCGATCCCATCATCACGCAACGTCAAGCGAACTGTATCTCCCCGTCTATGCAGCCGAATTTCCATTTTTTCTGCTTTCGCATGGCGAAGTGTATTAGAAATCGCCTCTTGGACGATACGGAACAAGTGATTCTCTACCCCTTTTAACAGCTGCACATCAGGGTCCATCTCAAATACAATTTCGATCGGTACCTTGACCTTAAGCTCCTTGATCAATTCCTGCAGACCTTGTTCGAGGCCCTTTCCTTCCAAATAAACAGGTCTCAAATGCAGCAGCAATGCCCTCATCTCCGATTGGGCTACGGCAGACATTTCTTCTATAAGCGCAATTTGCCGCTGGGCTTTATCGAAATCCTTCTCCAACGTCCGGCCTACCGCCGTGGCAGTCATGGAGATTGCAAATAGCTGCTGGGAAACAGCGTCGTGTAGTTCACGCGCAAGCCGCTGCCGTTCCTCCATAATAGCAGATACCCGCGCCTGCTCCGCAAGCTTCGCGTTATTCGTGGACAACCGCTGCAGCGTCGTCACTTGATTCTCCCATTTGCCGCTAATCCGGCCAAGCTGTTCTCCGAGCCTTCCCAGCTCATCATCACCTAGATCCGGCATGGACAGCGTCAAATTTCCCTTTTCCCATAATACGAGGGTCTGCCTAAGACGTTCCAACTGCCGCTTCACACGAAAGCTCTGATAAAAGCCATAACCAATCCCAAAGCCCATAGGCAGAAGAATTAGAGTGACGGCTGTCCGCACACCAAATTTCCAGCTTTCAAAAGGCTTCAAATAGCCATATGTATACATGACATACATTATCACAAGCAGCATGACCAAAGAGAACAGAGCCCCCTCACCCATGCTGCGTGATATCATGTTTTTGTTCTTTTTTTCCATGCGGGGGACTCTCCCTTCTCTATCAAGCTTTTCAGGATAATCGTACATCTAGATCTCCCATTAAATAAGAAACACTAAATTTCACTTTGTATTCACTGCTGTCATAATTAGCTGATTTCCAATTCAGACGGTTCAACATCCCTGTATCTCGCTGGTTGCCGAATTCAATGGACCCAAAGAGCACAAAAGCTTCAATTTCCACGCCGTAATCATCGGACAGGTTAATGTCCATATCGCCAAAAATCCCTTGAAACAGCATGACCGTTTCTTTATGATCCGCCATAGCTAATGAAAGATCCACATCGGCCTCACCCAGTACATGCCAAGAGCTAAGGCTGTGCATCACCCAAGGTGAGCGGTCCCAGTCAAATCTGGATGAAAAGTTCTGCTTCTGCATAAACCCTTCCTTGCGCTGCACTCTTTTGGATTTGGTAAAAAACATCCCAAGTGAGATTAAGCAAATCCCCAGCACGAGTACCAAATGGTCCAGCAAAAGCAATACAGCACCTATCCCGAGCAGTTTATAGCCCTGCTTTACTTTGCCTGATGTCGTACGGTAGACTCCCAGCAGCAGGAACAGAAGCGCGACAATGGAGAAAAAGCCGAGCCATCTACCAAAAATCATCATGCAGCCAACAGCAATCAGTCCGATGGCAATCAAACGGTTTCGTTTATCCATTTCGCACCTCCTGAAAGTTTTGCGAAGCAAAACTCATTTTATACTATCGGTTAGATATCCGTCACTATGATGAGGAATATTATCACCGTTAAATATTATAGCTAGCCGCTATAAAAGCCATATCGGTATGGAGATCCATACCGTATGGCTTCTTCTTGTCCAGCATATCATATCCGTCCAAGTTTTAGGAACAGGATTTATTGTTCTTTTTTGTTTAGAGAAGGAGCCGCAGGTGTATCATTCAGCTTGTTTTTCAGTAGCGCCAATTGCTCATCCACTTTCAGTTGCTTCTCAACATCAACGGGTTTGCTATAAGCAGCGGATGGGCTGTAAGGTGCACGCATTACATCTGCTTCAGCCTCAAGCTGCATAATTTTCTCTTCCATCCGGTGGAATCCGAGTGATGCACTGCCACTTTCAATGGAATGTACGCTGCTGATTTGCGACATTTGTTTTTTAGCTTTAGCCATTTGAGCACGGGATACAAGCTCGTTACGTTTGTTGCGCAGCTTGTAGAACTCATCCTTCATGTCATGCAGTTGTTGCACTAATTCCTTAGCGTGTACTTCAGCTTGTGCGTGAAGATCACTGTATTCCACTTGCTTTTGGTCAAAGTAGATTTTTTCTTCCAACAGCTTGCGAGTTACTTCTTCTTGGCCATTTTTCAGTGCCAGTTCAGCTTGTGATCCACGTTGTGCAGACATTTTTGCTGCTTCTTCCACACGTTGCTTCATACGGCGTTCGTTAGCCATTTGTTTAGCAACTGTTACTTCTGCTTCGTGAATTTCAGCCTCCATATCGCGCAGATATTGGTTAAGCATTACGATTGGGTCCTCTACCTTATCCAACAAGTCATTTACCGACGCTTTTGTCATATCTTTAATTCTTTGAAATACTCCCATGATTTACAATTCCCCTTTCTCATATTTAGACAGTTTTTGTTTGAGTTCTTCTACTTCTTTTTGCAAAGCCTTCTTCTCAATATCCTTCATCATCGCATCCAAACCGGAGTCCGGTGCGGAATAAGCGTTGTTCTTCTCAAAATTAGGATTGTAATTTGGCTGGCGTCCATAAGGTCCATATCCGCCAGTAGCTTGTGGTCCGTGTCCATGTTCCGGTCTGCCTGAGTAGGGTCCGCCGTATGGGCCACCCGGTGCCCCAGGCCCTGCTCCAAAAGGATTATAATGCGTCGGTTCCTTAGGAATGACCATTGCTGCAATGAAGTATACCGGAATCACCGCACCACCTGTGAACGGAATGCTGACCAGTAATAGAATCCGGAATAACGTGGAATCAATACCGAGTGTCTCAGATAATCCACCTGCAAGACCCGTCATCACTTTATCTCTAGTTGAACGATACAATCGACTCATAGCGTTACTCCTTTCCACCATTGTTCAGTTTCTCCTTTAGGCGAGCCATTTCTCTTTCGAGTACGGTCGCTACGGTCTCACCCGCTTGCACCGCATATTCCTGTCCCATGCGCCGCAAATCACGCAAGCTCTTTGCTTCTAATTCCCAATCCGACATCTGATCCTCCAGACGTCCGAACATTTTGGGAACATCACCACCATTGCCATAAGCACTGGCTCTTTGATTCATCCGTTGCTGCAATCGCAGCGACTCCATTCGTGCCGAATAATACTGACGTTTGCTGTACACCGTTTGATACTCTATTTTCAGCTCATTCAGCTGTGCTTCAAGTTCAAACAAGGATTGCTTGCTCTGTTCTAGCAGCCCGCTATATTGCTCCAGTTTTTCCTCGTGAATGATCTTTTCTTGTAAAGCCAGCTTCGCGAGATGATCCTCGCCTGCTTTCAGTGCCAACAACGCCTGCTCTTCACGTTTGTTTCTCATGGCAGTTGCTTGGTTCACTTGCTGCTGCAATTGCTTCGTGTGGGAAGCATATTGCTGGTACAGCCTTTCAGCTTCACTGATTTCCTCACGGGTTGAATGTAGAAATTGATCAATTAGTTTCACGGGATCTTGGCTTTGCTCCAGACGTTCGTTTAGATTAGCTACAGTAATATCCCTCATGCGACGAAAAACACTCATGATCTCCTGCTCCCTCCCTGCTTCTTGTTTAAGTACATTGCTTCTTAATAAGTACCATTGTTACTTCTGCCCTTTAATGCTGATACGCCCCAGACGATCAACGCCACTCCTAGAAGTGGTCCAATGATCCAGGAAAGCTTCGCGATCAGGGACATCACACCAATGAACATCAATACCCAACCGATAATCTTGCGTCCGCTCTTAATCCCGTAGTACCCGAGAACAACCAGCAATACCGGGAAAAGTAATCTGAACATTCCGTGGATCAGAGGAAGCGCAATGCCGAGCAGCATAACCGCACCAATCACAATCAGTACAACCGCTAATCCGTTTCCTTGTCTTCTTTGCATTTTTTCTCACCGCCTTTCGTTGTCCTTAACCTTATAGCCTTATTCTAGGGTAAATCGCAGACTTTCAAAACAGACCAACGACGGTTTTTCGTACTGGACCTTAGTCGAGGTAGCTGTACGACTACAGACCACTGTTGGGCTAGTTGTAGGTCATAACCAACCTTTGCACATATAAATGGGAATGCACCCATCAAAAATTAAAAGGACACCACCCTATATAGGTGATGCCCTTTTGAACTTTCCTTTAGGGTTAACTATGTGGCTCTTTATCAAAAAACCTCGCTCCGTAATCTTTCAATAATAGTCTTCTTAGATATGAAACCCACTTTCAAGTGCCTACTAAATAAAAATCTCGCTTTCGAATAAATCCCGAGAATGTATAATAATCAAATAAGAAACAAAGGAGAATTACTATGAACATACTGATCGTTGAGGACGACCGTAGTTTAAATAAAGGGATCGCTCTCACTCTTTCTCAAAACAATGTCATGATCCATCAAGCCTACGATATTGCCGCGGCGGAGCATATCTTCGCAGTTAACCCTATTGATCTCATCATTCTGGACATCAATCTGCCAGACGGCAGTGGGCTGGATTATTGCGAGCAACTACGCAAGACCTCAGATGTACCCATTATTTTCCTAACCGCCAATGATATGGAGTCTGACATTATCACCGGTTTTGCATTGGGCGGCGATGACTATATCACCAAACCATTCAGCCTAATGGTACTTCGCGCCAGAGTAATGGCAGTGCTCAGAAGAACGGAATCGCTAGGGACTGGAAAAATAACATTGGGTCCCTTAGAACTCGATTTTGAGAAACTGGAGTACAGCAAAAACAAACAATCGCTCCAGCTGAGCAAAACTGAGCAAAAACTGCTGCGGCTGCTGGTGACGAATACGGGCAATATTTTGACCCGAGAACAGCTGATAGACAAGATCTGGAGCAAGGATGCCGAATTTGTGGATGAAAACGCATTGACAGTAGCCATCAAACGGCTGCGTGCTAAACTTGAGGATGACCCGGCAGCGCCTAAATATATCAAGACCATCTACGGACTTGGATACATGTGGACTGAAGGGCAAAAACCATGAAAACCAATAGCCCACCTGCTAATTTCAAGCAAATTCATAGGCTCTTTTTACTGATCATCCTTATACTAGTGGCCTGTTTTATCGGCAGTATAATGTTTCTGTACGGGTTCGACCCCACTCTGCTCCAACTGACTTCTCTATTCATCATCTGTCTATTAGCAACAGGAGCCGTATGGGTCTGGTTATGGAACCGCCAGATCGCAAACTATATACAGACCTTGGATACAGCGATTGAGCGGGCAATACATGACCAGCCGCCACTCACTAACTATGAAGAAACCGCTCTATCTTCGATGGAACATAAACTAAAGCGGTATATAGGGATGGCTAAGGCGAATGAGCGAAATATTCAAACAGAGAAAAACAAAATAAAAGAGCTGATCTCGGATATTTCCCATCAAACCAAGACCCCCCTCTCTAATATCATGGTATTCAGTCAGTTGCTGGAAGAGATGCCCGGACTAAATGAGAATGTCCGGCACTACATACAGCATATTAAAGCGCAGTCAGATAAGTTGGATTGGCTGATCCAGTCTCTAATCAAATTATCACGTTTGGAAACAGGAATGATCTCACTACAGCAGATTGAGGCGAAACCGCTCATACAAACTCTGACGCAGGCTTTATCCCAGATTTATGCACAAGCGGAAAACAAACAAATTACGATCAATATTGACTGCGGGACACACATCTTAGCCTGCCACGATGTCAAATGGACAAGTGAAGCACTATTCAACCTGCTCGAGAATGCTGTGAAGTACACGCCGCATAGCGGACAAATCTCCGTTCTTGCTGAAAGCAACGAGATGTTCACCTGTATCCACCTTACCGATACTGGACTTGGAATCCCCAGCGAAGAAATCCCTCACATCTTTAAGCGATTTTACCGAGGAAAGCAAGCGCGTGAATTCGAGGGGGTCGGCATCGGGTTGTTTTTGTCCAGAGAGATTATCACGGCGCAAGGTGGCCATATCAACGTCATTTCTGAAACTGGAAAAGGTACAACTTTCTCTGTTTACCTGCCCCAGCGCTGAAATAGAATGTGTCATTATGGTCAGAATTCAGACACTCTCCTGTCAGATTGATTTGCTACCCTTAAATTATGGACAAACAGATCACATAGGAGGGGAAGAGTTATGCCGATTCTACAGACTGAAAATTTAAAAAAACACTATGGAAAGGTTGGCTCAAGCGTTAAGGCTTTGGACGGTATATCACTGTCAGTGGATAAAGGGGAGTTTGTCGCCATTGTCGGCACTAGCGGCAGCGGCAAAAGCACCCTTCTTCATATGCTTGGCGGATTAGATCGGGCAACAGAGGGCAAGGTTTACGTGGACGGGAATGATATTTTTGCGATGAGTGATGAGAAGCTGACCATTTTTCGGCGCAGATCGGTGGGGTTTGTTTTTCAGAACTATAATTTGGTACCCATACTAAATGTGCGGGAGAATATTGTGCTGCCCATTGAACTGGACGGTGGCAAAGTTGACGAAACTTATCTTGATCTGATCATCCGCACTTTAGGCTTGCAGGAAAAGATGAATACTCTACCTTCTAATCTGTCTGGCGGACAGCAGCAACGGGTGGCAATAGCCAGAGCATTGGCGACCAAACCTTCAATCATCTTAGCAGATGAACCTACAGGTAATCTGGACAGCAAAACAAGCCAAGAAGTGCTGATTTTACTTAAACAGATGAGCGAAAAATTCAACCAAACCATTGTGATGATCACACACAATGAACAAATCGCTCAAACTGCTGACCGTATTATCCGTATTGAAGATGGCATCATTTTCACTGGACAACCCCGTAGCTCCGGAGTGAGCCAGCCATGATCAGCACGAATAACCATAAGACTATTGCTACTTTAGCCAAAAAAAGCCTCAAAGCCAACCGTGCTCGCAATTTCACTATCATCTGTGCCATCGTACTGACTACGCTTTTGATCACCACCGTGTTTACCTTGGCGCTCAGTATTAACAAATCGATGCAACGCGCACAAATGCAGACTACTGGCAGCGATTATCATGGAAGCTTCAAATATCTGAATCCTGCCGAGTTGGAGAAGCTGAAGAATCAACCATCCATCAAAGAGTATGGCGTTTTTCTTAAGGTTGGCGATATAAGCACCAGTCTGTTCAAGAATAACCGGGTAGAGGTCCTTCGAATTGACGAGAATTATGCCAAACACGGATTTATCAACTTTATAGCTGGCGGACTGCCCTCCCAAGAGAATGAAATCGTCCTAAATACTTGGGCGCTTGACTTGCTTGGAACAAAACATGAGTTAGGCCAGACTGTGAAGCTGGATATAGACATTGGTGAAAAAGTCATAAGCCAAGACTTTAAGCTCTCCGGGTATTACGAAACCGATCAAAATTTGGCGATGTCAGGATTAGCTTTTGTATCCGAAGCATTTACACAGAAGAACATTTCCCATATTGACCCGGATATCTCTGAGGCAACGGGTTCTTATGTAAACACCGCAGGTCTAGGGGTGATGTTTAACAATTCTTATAATATTGAAAAGAAGGTACAAAAGATTTTGACGGACACCGGCCTGGATGTACCTTATGGTGTCAATCCGGCTTATACAAGTGTGTCTCTCTCCGATAATCTAATGAATATCATTCCTTATGCAGTTGTCATTCTTATCACCATGCTGAGCGGCTATTTACTAATCTACAATATCTTTTTTATTTCCGTCGTGCGGGATGTCAAATTTTATGGCCTGCTAAAGACCATCGGTACCACACCCCGACAACTAAAAAAGATCATCTCCATTCAGGCCCGCTCACTTTATCTAGTCGCATTGCCTTTTGGATTGGGGTTGGGATATCTGCTAGGTCTGCTGATTCTCCCTATGACCTCCTCATTTTTAAACGGTTCTACTGATAATGTCTATTCTGCTAGCCCGTGGATATTTATTGGTGCAGCAGCATTCTCGTTTATGACCGTATGGATCGCCGCAAGCAAACCGGGCCGGATGGCTTCGCGAACCTCGCCGGTAGAGGCTGTAAAATTTGCCGGAGTCAGCAGCGGCGGAAGACGGAACGCCAAAAAATCAAAACATGGCGCAAAACTTCACAACATGGCGTTCTCCAACCTGTTCAGAAGCAAAAAGAAGCTGATCCTGATGCTCTCTTCACTCTCCTTGAGTATCATCTTGTTCAGTACCATTTTCACAGTAATTTCCTCACTGGATGTGAACAAATATCTGACTTCCTTTATCTCCGGTGATTTTTTGGTTCAGAATGAAGTGTTAGTCAGTATTACAGGGCCTCGAGACGGTGATCCATACAAGCTTTCAGAGGATTTCGCCAACAATCTAAGTAAAATTGACGGTGTAGAAAGTGTTGATAAGGTTTACCACAGATATGTTCCATCTCCTGTCGATGATGCTGTCCGGGCTATTTTGGAGCCAATGGCAGCTGCTGATCCACATCCCTATCTTCTCTCCACTTTAGATAAGAGGGGGGTGATCTACAATAATTTATATGGATTAGATCCGGGCTGGTTTGATCTTGTGGACAAGGATATTATTGAAGGGGAGTTTAACAGGCAGAAGTTTGCTTCAGGAAAATATGCGGTCATAGCTGAGGCCATGTTTATAGAAGAAGATAGCTACCGCGCCTATTATCATCCTGGAGATACAGTCACTTTCGAGAAGTCGGGTAAATCTTATGAAGTGATGGCAGTAGTAAAAAATGATGCAGTATATGCTGCCACAACAAAATCTTTCTCTTTGTTAGGGTACAACGTCTTCCTCCCTGCTTCGGAGCTGCAGAAGGAAATGCCGCAAGGTACAGATCCAGCCAATATTGTTTCAGCCACACTACATGTCGATCCAGCTAAAATGGATTTAGTAGAACAAGCAGCCAAGGCTCTAACAGATTCGACAAATGAATTATCCTTGAAATCCAGGGAGGATTATAAAGATGAGCTCGGTGGATTCATTCGCATTTTTCAAACCGTGGGGTATGGGCTCAGCCTGGTCATTGCTCTAATCGGGGTGCTGAATTATATCAACACTGTACTCACCGGGGTAGTCTCACGCCGCAATGAATTTGCCATGCTGGAGAGTATTGGCATGACCAAAAAGCAGCTAAAACGTATGCTGATCCTTGAAGGATTATACACCGTTTTGCTAACCGTCCTCATAACCTCAACATTAGGTGTATTGCTGACCTATAACCTTTCCAAAAGCATCACGGAAAATATGGCCTTTATGGTATTTCAGATGAGTTGGCTGCCGTTTATCCTCACCGTTCCTATTTTGTTAATTCTCGCTTACACAGTGACACTGAGAGCCTATAAAACGTTATCCCAAGCATCCATAGTGGAACGGCTGAGAGAAGCCGAGTAATGTAAGACACACCTAAATAGTCCTATTACAAAAAGGGCAGCCCGGTAAATATCGCCGGGCTGCCCTTTTTTTATAGATCCATATTCAGCTTATTTAAACGCAGGCAACGCAATATCCGCGTAATTATCCTCAAGGAACTTCTTCACTTCAGGACCGCTGATCCGTTTAGCCAGCTTTTGAATGGCGTCAGAATCCTTGTTGTCTTCACGTGCCACCAAAGTAATTGTGAATTCGGAATCTTCGCCTTCCGTAATCAGCGCATCTTTCTTCGGTGTCAATCCTAGTGGGCTCGCATAAGCCGGAGTCATGGCTACTAAATCGCCATCATCAAGCATACGGGCCAGCATTAGGAGATCGACTTCTTCAAACTTGAATTTTTTTGGATTCTCAGTAATGTCTGCTTGTGTGGCTTGAATGCCTACGCCTTCTTTTAGCTTAATAAGATCAGCTGCAGCGAACATTTGCAATGAACGACCGATGTTAGATGGATCATTAGCCATTACAAGCGTAGCCCCTTCAGGAAGATCAGCTATAGTCTTGTAACGTTTGGAGTATCCGCCATAAATAGCGTCATAGACAGGCTGTACCTCTACCAGATTAGAGCCTTTGCTTTCATTATATTGCTTCATATAAGGAACGTGTTGGAAAAAGTTAGCGTCTACCTCTTTATTAGCTAAAGCCTCATTAGGCTGCACATTGTCAGAGAGAACAACGATCTCCAGATCAATGCCATCTTCCTTAAGGAGCGGCTTCACAATATCCAGAATTTCTGTCATAGGTGGGATCAGTGTAGCGATCTTTAATTTGGTTAACTCATCATTACTACCTTTTGCAGCATTATTCTCGGCTGCTTTATTAGAGCCACAACCCGCTACGACCAATACCATTAATGTAAGCACAAGTATCATTGATTTTTTCATTAGTACTACTAACCCCCAGTTTATATATTGAACTATTTTGTATTAACGCTTATCCAACAGCCTTGCGATAGTCCCCCCAGTGAACTGAACCAATTGGACCAATACAATCATCACTAGAATGGCATAGATCATCACTTCCGTCTCAAAACGCTGATAACCATAACGGATAGCGAAATCACCAACCCCTCCCCCACCAACAACTCCCATCACGGTCGAGAAGGAGATAAAACTAATTGTAGAAGTAGTAAGTCCAAGGACTAGACCCGAACGAGCTTCCACGTACAAAAATTTAAAGATCAAGCCCAGCCTCGAGGCTCCCATCGATAATGCTGCTTCAATGACCCCTTTAGGAACCTCCAGCAACGACTGCTCCACTAACCGAGCATAATAGGCAATAGCGATTATAGATAATGGAACCGCTGCTGCAATCGTCCCAATGGCGGTCCCGACCAGGAAACGAGTGACTGGAATTAGCGCAACGACCAGCAGCAGGAACGGAAACGAGCGGATAATATTAACGATACTGTTGAGCACCAGAGACAACGTTGTATTCTCATAAAGCTGCCCTTTTCGGAAAAAAAACAACAAGGTGCCCAGCGGAAGCCCCAGCAGTACTGCCGCCCCAACAGAAATACCAACCATCACAAAGGTTTCACCGATCGAATCCCACATCTGTGCCTGATATTGAAGTACACTGTCAAACATGACCTTCCCCCGCTTTACCAAGAATCTGATCGCGGTATGTCCCGGTGCTGGCTGCTGCTGGACGGAATTCACCGTCTTCACGAGAGAATGAATCTACAATGCGCCCTTTTTCCATCACCGATACATGAGTACATATGCTTTTGACAACATCCATCTCATGCGTAACAATAACAACCGTTACTCCAAGACTTGAATTCACATGCTTCAGCACGTTCAAGATATCAGTAGTGGTTCCTGGGTCCAGAGAGGACGTTGGCTCGTCACATAGCAATATTCCCGGACTGTTCACTAGCGCGCGGGCAATCGCAACACGCTGACGTTGTCCTCCGCTGAGCTGTGCCGGATATTGTTTTGCCTTATCTGCCAGTCCAACAAAATCCAGACACTCCTTCACACGTTTCATTCGTTCATGCTTTGGGACATCTGCCAGCTCCAGCGGGATCGAAACATTCCGCTCTACTGTGACGTTATAAACAAGATTAAATTGTTGAAAGATCATTCCAATCTTTTGCCTTGCTTTACGCAGTGCTTTACTAGGCATTTCGGTCAGGTTGTGGCCATCTACAGTAACCGTTCCCTGATCCGGCTGTTCCAGAAGATTCATCAGTCGCAGCAGCGTAGATTTCCCCGCACCACTCTCACCAATGATCCCGTGAATGGATCCCTGCTTTACCTCCAGCGATACCTCATCCACAGCCTGATAGATGCCTTCCTTCAGCTTGAACCCTTTACTTACCCGACTCAGCGACAGTATTAGAAGCTCCCCCTTCCTTTCCCTTATATAATGAACCTCCATGAAGTGAGACATTGTATTACAATTTTCTAAAATCTGTTTTATTAAAAATCTCCTTAAATAATAAGACATTTCTTCTGCTGTGTCATCATTTTTATTTAAATGATATACCAGGAAGTTTGATAAAAACCTAAAAACCCTTTATACCGGGCTCTTTTTACACATTTATTAACAAAATAAAAAGGGTTAGCAAAGGTAATCCTTCCCTCTTGAAATCATGATTCTCCTATTGCCCCACCACTAAACGCTCCACTGTTAATATAGCCATATTTGGTTTTTTTTAGTGTATGAAATGCAGTTAAAGCTACATTTGGTTCGTTGGAGTGTGATTTAAAGACCTGCTGTTACGCAAAAAAGGATGTCTAAGCCGGTAGCTTAAGACATCCCATAATTCATATAGTAATCCCTGAATCCCTGATCTATCGAGTCCCATACTCGCTAAATCTTTTATGCCTTTTCGCCAAGCTCTCTGCGAATCTTCAAGAACACTTGGTAGCTGCGTTCCGCACATTCCGAAATCGCAATCGGATGAAATCCGGGCAGATCCGCATATAACGTATCGTGAAGCGGTTCAATCCATGAAGCCGGCAACTTACTTGCTCCAAGCTTCGCTCCCATAATTGAGCCCACAGTTGCCCCGTTACAGTCTGTATCCATTCCACCGTATACGGAAGTGACGACTGTTTTTTCAAAATCATTCCCGCCATAAACAAGCGACGCGGCTACAAGAGCAGCATTATTATTTGTATGGACCGCATCATAGTGGCTAAAAGTATCCCAAATGTTACGAACCAAGTCCCGCTCGCTTTTGGCCTTCTGCGCAATATCTATCCCCCGCAAAACATCACTGGCAAGACGACTGGTACGCGGAATCTCACTAAGGCCAATCTCTAGGATCCGTTCATTATCCTTCTCTGCAAAAGCTGCCGATATCATCGCCGCATTAAACATCTCACCGTAGATGCCATTTTTCACATGTGAAAATGAAGCATCACGCCAGCCTAATTCTGCCGCAAGCTCAGGATAACCTGCTGCACCATAAGCCAGTCCATCTGCGCGTATAGCGGCACCAATCCACTCGCGGTAAGGGTTTAAGTGCATCCGCACTCTTTCCTGCCGCACCAGCCAATCCGCAGGCTTCTCGCCATGCAGATGAGAGGTCTCCTGCGCAAAATTCATATATGACTGTGTCTCCGCCGTGCACACCTGACTATATGTTAAATGTGTATGCCACAGCTTTCCGATATCCCAAGAATCCCAGTTCAGACCTTTCTGTTCCAGCAGCATAAGACCCAGGACAGTGTAACGAATATCGTCATCGCTTTCCATATACTTGATCGTCTCGCGGGTACTGGCATGTGTCCATTCGCTTAAGCCAAGACCATATTCAGCCTCTGCCCGTGAATGCCCAGGCGTATAGCCAGTAATTGGCCAGGCGTCCGCACCCTGAAACCATAGCTCAATATTCTCCCAGCCCGGACGGCCATCTTTCCCATAGAGATAGTCCCAATACTCCAGCGGTTTCCCGAGTGCGCAGCCGACACTTCTACCGAGCCAGGCTCCATAGAACTTATCTCTCCATTCCGCTTCGCTCCAGTCCGCCTCAAGCTTACGTGGGCCTTCTGGACGTAGTTGACGAATCTCCTCCAGAGAGGATGGCTCTTGATACGGAAAATCCTCACTGATCGTAAGCTCCATTAGCTCATTGTATACCTGCATCAGCTTGAGCTCCTCAGCACCAGCAGCCGCTAGCTTATCCGCGAACCCATCAATCTCGCAACCTTCTTCTCCACGCTGAGCAATTTCAAACTGCACGGTCTCTTGAAGTCTCTCCCATCCTGCCATAGGCTACTTCCCTTCAGCCGCTAGCAGCAGCTCTTGATCAAGCTTTTCCAGTGAATCAAAGATCAGCTTCATAAATGCTTCCCGGTCAACTCCCACCAATACTTGCACATTCGCTGGACGATCCGTCTTCTTCCGTCTGTCTGCAACTGTCATTCCCCGCGTCAGCTTGCCTTCTGTCTCCACCGTTACATATAGATGCTCAAATTCAAATAGTTCCGGATGCAGCAGCCAGGCAACAGCACATGGATCATGCAGCGCACTGCCGACATAGCCCATTTTTTTACCGTAAATCGAATAGAAATCCAGCAATTCTCCGACCATTGTAGACACTGGTCCCCGCTCTTTCAATGCTAGGATCTCATCTTCAAAAATAGCAGCCTTATCGGTCACATCCAGACCACTCATTGTGATCGGAATCCCCGACTCAAACACAATACGGGCTGCTTCAGGATCTACATAGATATTAAACTCCGCAGTAGAGGTGACATTCCCATAAGAGATACCTCCGCCCATCAGTGAGATTTTTTCAATTCTGTCTTTAATCTCTGGATAAGCCGTGATTAGCAGTGCGATATTTGTTAAAGGAGCCATCGGCACGAGCGTAATCTTCTCCTCTGAAGAACGGATGATATTCAGCATAAACTCCACAGCACCCTGCTCTACAGGGCGGAATTTACTTGGGGGCAAAAGCGGCCCATCCATGCCCGATTCACCATGCGCTTCCTCACCTGTAACAAGCTTGCCGAACAGTGGGCCAGCAGCCCCTTTAGCTACAGGAATGTCAGCATTCACGAAGCTGATCACCTTCAGGGCGTTTTCCGTGATTTTATCTAAAATTTGGTTTCCACCAACCGTTGTAATCCCGCGCAGATCTAACTTCTCCGAATTTGCTATGGCAAGCAGTATCGCTATTGCGTCATCATGCCCTGGATCGCAGTCAATAATAATAGGTGTTGGCATAGTTACTCACTCCTTGTCTGTGTATCAATCATTTCAATCGCTATTTAACTAGCGGGCTTTTAAGTTTTTTATTCTTTTTTCGTGTCTCAGATACTGCGTAGATCACAAGTCCAATTACTGTGGCTACATAAGGTAGAGTAGCGATTAGCTCCGCAGGAATCTTCAACACCTGTAGAGCATTCGACAATGCATCTGCAGTACCAAATAATAAAGAGGTCAGCGCCGTGCCTACGGTCGTACTTCTTCCCATCGACTCAGCGGCAATGGCAATCCAGCCCCGGCCAGCGATCATATCGCGGGTAAACAGTGACAAATACCCCATCGACATATAAGCACCGCCTAAACCGGCAAAAAATCCGCTAAGCAGCAAAGCCATATACTGTATTTTCACAACACTTACACCCACGGATTGAGCCGCATGTGGATTTTCGCCCACTGAACGAATGCGCAGTCCAAGCGGTGTACGATTTAATAGATAGTAGACAACAAACACAGCCAATATAGAAACATACGTCAGAATGTGATGCCCCGATAAAATAGGTCCAAGCACCGGGATATCCTTCAACAAAGGAATCTGGACACTAGGCAAAACTTTACTCGCCAGAGAAGTGGAAGAACCCTTGTCGCCACTAAGCAGATAGAGGATAAACACAGTTCCTCCCGAAGCGAACATATTAATGGCCACACCCCCGAGAATGATATGTGTTTTGAATTTCAGGGTGAAAAAAGCTAATATTCCAGCGATCAATGTTCCAGACAGCACCGCCCCAAGCAGACCTACCCACGCGCTATGCGTATAGCTGCTTATGATGACACCCGCTAAAGCGGCAACAAGCATGATGCCCTCCATCCCAATGTTAATGATCCCTGCACGGTTGGAGATGAGTGCGCCGAGCGCGGCGAACAGAATCGGAGTCGTCACGCGAAGGACAGAGAACGCAAAGTCAGTTGTAAAAATTACATCAAACAAACTATTCACGCTTCCTTCGCCTCCTTCAAGAGCATCCGATTTTTCCAGAACTTCAGAAATTGCTCAGCCGAAATCAGAAGAATGATAATTGCCTGTATAATTGAGATCATCTCTGAAGGTACATCAGACAGTCGCGACATCATGTCAGCCCCAATTCGAATGTACGCTAGGAACAATGCAGAGCCGATTACGGACAGCGGATTATTTTTGGCTAACATCGCTACAAGGGCACCATCCAAACCATAACCAGGCAGTGACGTCCATTGGAAACGGTTATACATCCCCAGCACTTCTACGGAACCCCCCATACCTGCGATAAAACCTGCAATCAAGTGAACGAGAATAATAACCTTGGCTGTCTTCATACCGGAATAACGGGCAAAGTCCCGGTTGATGCCTGTCATGCGCAGCTCATATCCCCATTTCGTTTTGTATAGGAATAGATGAGCTGCAATAATAAGCACGATAACGATAATAAGACCGGTATGAATCCGGGTGCCCGAGACCATTTTACTCAGCAGTGCCGTTTTCTCGAATTTGTAGGATACATTGGCAAAAGCTTTAGCATCACGTAGATGATAGTTCAGTAGGTATAGCCCTACTCCGAACAAAATATTATTGAACATTAAGGATGTAACCAACTCATTAGCATTCCATTTTGCCTTCAGAATACCAGGTATTGCCGAGAGCAAGGCTCCAACAATTGAACCTGCAGCAATAGCTACCATCGGATGCAGCCAGCCGTCCAACGTTAAATGAATAGCCAATACGGAAGTTACAACACCGGAGAAATAGAAAATCCCTTCAGCTCCCAGGTTGAACATATTGGCTCGAAACAACAAGGATACTGCCAACCCAGTGAACATGAGCGGAATCGCCATCTCAATCACATTACCAATATGACCTTTACTGGATAACGGCTCTAATAGGAATATACCAATCGTCTTCACAGGCTGATTACTGACCAAAGAGATGATCAGAAAGGCAATAGCGAGTGCAATAACGATTACCGCCGATGTCCGAATGTACTCAAAATATTTAACTTTAAACATGATTTACGGCCCTCCCGATGTGCTCCTCGTTCTGTCGATGAATCCCCAGCATATAAAGACCTAATTCTTCCTCACTAACCTTAGATGGCTCCTCGAAAAAGGCAACAATCTTACCCTCGTACATCACTAACAGACTATCGCTGATCTCCAAGATCTCATTCAAATCTGCCGACACTAACAAAATCGCGCAATCGTCTGAACGTAATTCCAACAACTTTTGATGTATAAACTGGGCTGCGCCTATATCCACACCCCGTGTCGGCTGTTCTGCAATAAGCAGCTGCGGTTCAGTCGAACACTCTCTAGCTACGACTACCTTCTGCATGTTACCACCTGACAACATTCCTATGGGCTGAGAAGGTCCTGAACAGCGGACTTTAAATTCCTCTACAAGGGATACTGCTAGCTTGGCAATTCGTGAGCCATTCAAAAAAAGACCTTTATTCATTGCTTTTGTACGATACTGAGTAGATAGCAGATTATCAGCTATGCTTGCCTCACTAGCGATCCCTTGCCGCATCCGATCCTCCGGTATATAGGAAACGCCTAGCTTACGAATATCCAAAATATCCGATTCACGGATATCCTTTCCCTTCACTAGTACAGAGCCCTGACTTGAGACACCTCTCAAGCTACCTGTAAGAGCTTCAATGAGCTGTGTCTGCCCGTTGCCTTCTACACCAGCAATCCCAACGATCTGCCCACCACGTACCGCAAAATTGATATCCGACAATAATGCTTTGCCATCTGCATCATTCACACTGAGTCCCTGCACCGTTAGTACTGGCTCACTAACAGCCAGAATCTCTTTGTCATATTTCAGCACGACGTCTCTGCCGACCATTAGTCGCGAGATTTCCTGTTCTGTCACATCCTGTGTTTGAAAAACACCTTCACTACGGCCGCTGCGCATAATCGTAATTCTGTCGCAAATCGCTTTGACTTCCTTTAATTTGTGCGAAATAAAAACTATCGTATGACCCTGTTCCCTTAATTGCTTAAGCTCGCGGAACAATTCCTCTGTTTCCTGTGGAGTCAACACCGCAGTCGGCTCATCAAGCACCAGAATTTTCGCACCACGCAGCAGCGCCTTAAGAATCTCAACCTTTTGCTTCATCCCAACTGTAAGATCCTCTACTTTTGCTTTAGGATCCACGGCCAGATTGTATTTCCTTGCGGTCTCTTCCGTCATGCGCACAGCCTCGGCATAATTAATGCCAACTCCTCTGCGCGGCTCCATACCCAGCACCATATTCTCTGCCACCGTAAACGAAGGTACCAACATGAAATGCTGGTGGACCATGCCGATGCCTCTATCAATGGCGTCCTGAGCGGATTGCAGCTTCACTTTTTCACCCTTGATATAGATCTCGCCTTCACTTGGCTCTTCCATGCCGAACATAATTTTCATTAAAGTCGATTTACCAGCACCGTTCTCACCTGCAATCGCATGTATTTCTCCCTCACGTAAAGAAAAATGCACGTCTTTATTTGCAACGACGCCATTGGGATATACCTTGGTAATTCCCCGCATTTCCAGCAGAGCTTTGTACATAGGTCTCAACGCCTTTCAACTTGGAGGTCTGCAAAAATATACAGCTGGAATTCCCCTGACTAGAAGAATCTCCAACTGTAGGTTTATCTCTATAGAGCTGATCTTAAGATTTAAAGCTTAAGGCTTAACTGCGTTACGAATAGCTTCTACCTCTGCAGTTTCCATCCCCATCGCATTATCCACTTTAATTTCTTTATTGATCAGCTTTTGCTTCACTTCTTCAACCTTGGCCTGAAGATCAGCCGGGAATACATTTTTATAAATATCATTCTCAGCAATACCTACACCATCATCTACAAAGCTCAACACATCACGTTTGCCCATTTCTAGCGTACCCTCTTGCAATCTCTTCACTGCACCTAGAATAGCCGTATCAATCTTTTTAATAGATGAAGTAACGATTAGATTTGCTTTTTCACTATCCGTATCGTTAATCAACATTGCCTGATCGGAGTCTACACCGATTGCATATTTTTTCTTCTCTTTAGCTGCGTCAAAGATCCCAAGACCTGTACCCCCAGCCACGTTAAAAATAACATCCACACCGGAGTTATATTGAATTAGAGACAGTTCCTTACCTTTTGCCGGGTTAACAAAATCACCAGCGTACGACACAGCCACTTTTACATCAGGATCAACATACTGAGCACCTTGAATGTAGCCGACCAAGAAAGCATTAATCCCCGGAATATCCATACCGCCCACAAACCCAATCACATTCTCAGGGGTAGCATTCGGCATATCCGATTGTGTAGCTAATGCTGCTACGGCACCTGCCAAGAAAGATACTTCATTTGTCGCATAAGACATGTTGTACATGTTATCTGGTGCTTCATCGATGTCGGTATCATAATTAATGAATTTTTTGTCTGGATACAATTCTGCCGTTGCATTAAACATCTCTGTAATTTCAGAACCGCCAGAAATAATTACATCCCAATCCTCGGAAGCGATATCGTTAAATGTAGGCTCCCATTTCGTTTTATCAACGCCCATTTCAACAACCTTTGTTACTGCACCTAGTTCATTCTTAACCTTTTGCAAGCCGTTATTAGCGGAATCAAAAAATGATTTATCCCCAAGTGTCCCCGGAATCAGCAATACAACCTTGAGTTTATCCCCTGAACCTTTTTCTCCACCCTCAGCAGCGTTTGATCCAGTATTCGCAGAAGAACCGTTATTGGACGTGTTATTCCCACATGCTGTGACCAGAACCATCACCATTAATAACAACAAAGAAAGAACTTTTTTATTCATTACTCTATTCCACCCCTAATTTTAGTTGGTTAGTAATCCGGCAGAATCCCCATCTTCACCCATTGTATAATTCACGGTTCAAATGGAAATTCTCTTTTTTCCAAATAAAGTATCATTAAAAGTAATAAATTTAACGTTTAGGCTCAAAAATAGCAATAAAAATACCATTATTATTAATAATCCGCTTTATTTCCGAACGAGATGGCCAGTCAGGTTGCGAACTTTCGGATTTATTGATACGATCATAACAAATATTATTAAAAATAATTATATGATTTCGGTCATAGTTTTGTACGATTCGGCTAAAACATAAGTATTGGAGGATCATCATGGATCGTGTTCTATATATTGTAAGTGCCACACATGAGCTAAATACTTATATCCCTCCACACCAGCATGAATGCTACGAACTGGTCTATTATTTACAGGGGGTAGGGACAACCAATGTTGGCCCACGAAGTTACCATTTTCGCTCCTCTTCTTTCGCGCTTGTGCCACCCAATCATAAACATGACGAGCACCACCGTGAGGATGCAAATGTATTATTTGTAGGCTTCCACTCGGTACACCCTAATATGAGTAATCTGCTCGGCGTATATGAAGATGATAAAGATCAGACCGTTCTTCAAATCCTGCTGCGAATGAAAGCAGAGTTTACACGTAAGCAAGACGGATTCTCTGAGCTTCTAAACCTACAAATGAGCGAGATTACCGTCCATCTTATGAGGCTTCTTAGTGCCTCTGGATATCAATCCCCAACAGAAGATCGAGTACAATATGTCCTTAATTATATGAATGAGCATTATCGCCATAAATTGTCCGTCGAAACACTATCAGAAATGTCCGGATATAGCTACGATCGTTTTCGCCATCTATTTAAAGAACGTTTCGGGTCCTCACCCCTGCGGTATTTGCTGTTAAAACGCCTGGAGTATGCAAAATCTCTATTACGTCATACTCAGATGCAAATCTCTGAAGTATCTGCTGCTGCAGGTTTTGTGAACGATGCCCAATTCTGCAATATGTTTAAACGAGAAATAGGTCATACCCCGCGAGCATTCCGCATTAATAATCAATCAGGTTAATCACTAATCAGATTAAAAAAAGCCGTTGAAATAGAGAAACTCCTCTATTCAACGGCTTAATCCTGTAAAACTAAGAACATAAAGAAAAAAGGTTAGTAAGATTGCTTATAAAAGCAATCTTACTAACCTTTTTAAGATACCGGCGAGAGGACTCGAACCTCCACGGTTTCCCACTCGATTTTGAGTCGAGCGCGTCTGCCATTCCGCCACGCCGGCACATATGAACTAAATGGAGGCGCCACCCAGATTTGAACTGGGGATAAAGCTTTTGCAGAGCTTTGCCTTACCACTTGGCTATGGCGCCATGTAAATTTTGGAGCGGACGACGGGAATCGAACCCGCGACCCTCGCCTTGGCAAGGCGATGCTCTACCGCTGAGCCACGTCCGCATAAAATGGCTGGGGATATAGGATTCGAACCTATGAGTGACGGAGTCAAAGTCCGTTGCCTTACCGCTTGGCTAATCCCCAATAACATTTTAAAGTAAATGGGGCGACTGATGGGTCTCGAACCCACGAATGCCGGAACCACAATCCGGTGCGTTAACCCCTTCGCCACAGTCGCCATATTAAGTTGATATTGTCGCCATTATTCATTTTAAAGAAAATGGGGCGGCCGATGGGTCTCGAACCCACGAATGCCGGAACCACAATCCGGTGCGTTAACCCCTTCGCCACGGCCGCCATATTAAACTTTAGAAAAAACTTGGCAGGGGCAGCAGGAATTGAACCCACACCAACGGTTTTGGAGACCGTTGTTCTACCTTTAAACTATGCCCCTAAAAACTGGTGGAGGATGATGGATTCGAACCACCGAACACTTACGTGAGCAGATTTACAGTCTGATGCGTTTGGCCACTTCGCTAATCCTCCAAGGATGGTGCCGGCGAGAGGACTTGAACCCCCAACCTACTGATTACAAGTCAGTTGCTCTACCAATTGAGCTACACCGGCATGGCACTCATTCTTTTGTGATGATAAATGGTGGCTCGGGACGGAATCGAACCGCCGACACGAGGATTTTCAGTCCTCTGCTCTACCGACTGAGCTACCGAGCCATGATGAAAATGGCGGAACCGACGGGATTCGAACCCGCGATCTCCTGCGTGACAGGCAGGCATGTTAGGCCAACTACACCACGGTTCCAAAAGATATAATTGCTTAAGTTAATTGGTTGCGGGGGCAGGATTTGAACCTGCGGCCTTCGGGTTATGAGCCCGACGAGCTACCGGGCTGCTCCACCCCGCGTCAGTAAAAATATGTTATGGTGGAGGCTGAGGGGATCGAACCCCCGACCCTCTGCTTGTAAGGCAGATGCTCTCCCAGCTGAGCTAAGCCTCCATAAACAACAATTGTTATTGTACCAAAGTCCACTAGGATAAATCAAGTGAAAATTTGGTGACCCGTATGGGATTCGAACCCATGTTACCTCCGTGAAAGGGAGGTGTCTTAACCCCTTGACCAACGGGCCATACTAATTAAAAATTTGTGGCGGAGAGAGAGGGATTCGAACCCTCGAGACGCTTGTGGCGCCTACACGATTTCCAATCGTGCTCCTTCGGCCAAACTCGGACACCTCTCCATATGGCTCCCCGAACAGGACTCGAACCTGTGACAACTCGATTAACAGTCGAGTGCTCTACCAACTGAGCTATCAGGGAATATTCATACCAGGCTTAATCGCCTGAAAACTGAATCCGAAACGAATCTGCATTCTAAGTATAGGATAAGCCCTCGACCGATTAGTATTGGTCAGCTCCATGCATTGCTGCACTTCCACCTCCAACCTATCTACCTCGTCGTCTTCAAGGGGTCTTACTAATTGGGAAATCTCATCTTGAGGGGGGCTTCACGCTTAGATGCTTTCAGCGCTTATCCCGTCCGTACGTAGCTACCCAGCCATGCTCCTGGCGGAACAACTGGTGCACCAGCGGTACGTCCATCCCGGTCCTCTCGTACTAAGGACAGCTCCTCTCAAATTTCCTGCGCCCACGACAGATAGGGACCGAACTGTCTCACGACGTTCTGAACCCAGCTCGCGTACCGCTTTAATGGGCGAACAGCCCAACCCTTGGGACCTACTTCAGCCCCAGGATGCGATGAGCCGACATCGAGGTGCCAAACCTCCCCGTCGATGTGGACTCTTGGGGGAGATAAGCCTGTTATCCCCAGGGTAGCTTTTATCCGTTGAGCGATGGCCCTTCCATGCGGTACCACCGGATCACTAAGTCCGACTTTCGTCCCTGCTCGACTTGTAGGTCTCGCAGTCAAGCTCCCTTATGCCTTTGCACTCTGCGAATGATTTCCAACCATTCTGAGGGAACCTTGGAACGCCTCCGTTACTCTTTAGGAGGCGACCGCCCCAGTCAAACTGCCCGCCTGACACGGTCCCCGTACCCGGTAAGGGTACTAGGTTAGAACCTAGATACGATCAGGGTGGTATCCCAACGGCGCCTCCACCGAAGCTTGCGCTCCGATTTCTACGGCTCCCACCTATCCTGTACAGATCGTACCCAAATTCAATATCAAGCTGCAGTAAAGCTCCATGGGGTCTTTCCGTCTTGTCGCGGGTAACCTGCATCTTCACAGGTATTAAAATTTCACCGGATCTCTCGTTGAGACAGCGCCCAAGTCGTTACGCCATTCGTGCGGGTCAGAATTTACCTGACAAGGAATTTCGCTACCTTAGGACCGTTATAGTTACGGCCGCCGTTTACTGGGGCTTCGGTTCATAGCTTCGGGTTACCCCTAACCACTCCCCTTAACCTTCCAGCACCGGGCAGGCGTCAGCCCGTATACTTCGCCTTGCGGCTTCGCACAGACCTGTGTTTTTGCTAAACAGTCGCTTGGGCCTTTTCACTGCGGCCCCCTCGTGCTATTCACACTACCGGGGCACCCCTTCTCCCGAAGTTACGGGGTCATTTTGCCGAGTTCCTTAACGAGAGTTCTTCCGCGCGCCTTAGAATTCTCTTCTCGCCTACCTGTGTCGGTTTGCGGTACGGGCACCTTCTCCTGGCTAGAGGCTTTTCTTGGCAGTGTGAGATCATGACCTTCGCTACTATAATTTTCGCTCCCCATCACAGCCCAGCCTTAACGATGTGCGGATTTGCCTACACATCAGCCTCACTGCTTAGACGGACATCCATCAGTCCGCGTCACTACCCTCCTGCGTCACCCCATCGCTCATAGCGGATTACGGTGGTACAGTAATTTCAAACTGTTGTCCTTCGACTACGCCTTTCGGCCTCGCCTTAGGTCCCGACTTACCCTGAGCGGACGAGCCTTCCTCAGGAAACCTTGGGCTTTCGGCGGATCAGATTCTCACTGATCTTTTCGTTACTCATACCGGCATTCTCACTTGTGTAGTGTCCAGCGCTCTTTTCAGTACACCTTCAACCCCTACACAACGCTCCCCTACCCCAGATACATACGTATCTAGCCATAGCTTCGGTGGTGTGTTTAGCCCCGTTACATTTTCGGCGCAGAGTCACTCGACCAGTGAGCTATTACGCACTCTTTCAATGGTGGCTGCTTCTAAGCCAACATCCTGGTTGTCTGTGCAACTCCACATCCTTTCCCACTTAACACACACTTGGGGACCTTAGCTGATGGTCTGGGCTGTTTCCCTTTTGACAATGGATCTTAGCACTCACTGTCTGACTCCCGGCAATAAGTATATGGCATTCGGAGTTTGACTGAGCTTGGTAATCCTTGCGGACCCCGCACCCAATCAGTGCTCTACCTCCACTACTCTTATACCGAGGCTAGCCCTAAAGCTATTTCGGGGAGAACCAGCTATCTCCGAGTTCGATTGGAATTTCTCCGCTACCCCCACCTCATCCCCGCACTTTTCAACGTACGTGGGTTCGGGCCTCCAGTGCGTGTTACCGCACCTTCACCCTGGACAGGGGTAGATCACACGGTTTCGGGTCTACGTCCACATACTAAATCGCCCTATTCAGACTCGCTTTCGCTGCGGCTCCACCTTCTCGGCTTAACCTTGCATGTTAAACGTAACTCGCCGGTTCATTCTACAAAAGGCACGCCATCACCCATAGATCGGGCTCTGACTTTTTGTAAGCACACGGTTTCAGGTTCTATTTCACTCCCCTTCCGGGGTGCTTTTCACCTTTCCCTCACGGTACTGTTTCACTATCGGTCGCCAGGTAGTATTTAGCCTTAGCAGATGGTCCTGCTGGATTCATACGGGGTTTCACGTGCCCCGCACTACTCGGGATCCGTCTCGGAGAGAACACAGTTTAGGTTACAGGGCTTTTACCTCTATCGCGGGCCTTTCCAGACCTCTTCACCTACCATATTCCTTTGTAACTCCATGTGAGACGTCCCACAACCCCAAGAGGCAAGCCCCTTGGTTTAGGCTGTTCCGCGTTCGCTCGCCGCTACTGACGGAATCACTATTGTTTTCTCTTCCTCAGGGTACTTAGATGTTTCAGTTCCCCTGGTCTGCCTCTACACACCCTATGTATTCAGGTATGAGTAACTGCGAATTACCACAGCTGGGTTTCCCCATTCGGACACCCCCGGATCAAAGCTTGCTTACAGCTCCCCGAGGCAGTTTCGTTGTTCGCCACGTCCTTCGTCGGCTCCTGGCGCCTAGGCATCCTCCGTGTGCTCTTATTAGCTTAACCTTGATTCTTCCGAAGAAAAATCTCACTAATAACATTTACTTGTTTACACAAGTTGCTAAAAGATGTTCTAAAACGCAAATTCGTTTCGGTATCCAGTTTTCAAGGATCAAGTCTTACTTGAGAGCTTAAACTCTCAAAACTGAGCAACGAGTGAGTAACAGGCCTAAACCTGAGTTTTGGAAGCTTAGCTTCCGATTTGAATGTTCTCATTGCAGAGAACGATTCTCCATAGAAAGGAGGTGATCCAGCCGCACCTTCCGATACGGCTACCTTGTTACGACTTCACCCCAATCATCTACCCCACCTTCGGCGGCTGGCTCCCTTGCGGGTTACCCCACCGACTTCGGGTGTTGTAAACTCTCGTGGTGTGACGGGCGGTGTGTACAAGACCCGGGAACGTATTCACCGCGGCATGCTGATCCGCGATTACTAGCAATTCCGACTTCATGCAGGCGAGTTGCAGCCTGCAATCCGAACTGAGACCGGCTTTGATGGGATTGGCTCCACCTCGCGGCTTCGCTTCCCGTTGTACCGGCCATTGTAGTACGTGTGTAGCCCAGGTCATAAGGGGCATGATGATTTGACGTCATCCCCACCTTCCTCCGGTTTGTCACCGGCAGTCACTCTAGAGTGCCCAGCATTACCTGCTGGCAACTAAAGTTAAGGGTTGCGCTCGTTGCGGGACTTAACCCAACATCTCACGACACGAGCTGACGACAACCATGCACCACCTGTCTCCTCTGTCCCGAAGGCCGCTGCTATCTCTAGCAGATTCAGAGGGATGTCAAGACCTGGTAAGGTTCTTCGCGTTGCTTCGAATTAAACCACATACTCCACTGCTTGTGCGGGTCCCCGTCAATTCCTTTGAGTTTCAGTCTTGCGACCGTACTCCCCAGGCGGAGTGCTTACTGTGTTAACTTCGGCACCAAGGGTATCGAAACCCCTAACACCTAGCACTCATCGTTTACGGCGTGGACTACCAGGGTATCTAATCCTGTTTGCTCCCCACGCTTTCGCGCCTCAGCGTCAGTTACAGCCCAGAAAGTCGCCTTCGCCACTGGTGTTCCTCCACATATCTACGCATTTCACCGCTACACGTGGAATTCCACTTTCCTCTTCTGTACTCAAGCCACCCAGTTTCCAGTGCGACCTCAGGTTGAGCCCAAGGTTTAAACACCAGACTTAAATAGCCGCCTGCGCGCGCTTTACGCCCAATAATTCCGGACAACGCTTGCCCCCTACGTATTACCGCGGCTGCTGGCACGTAGTTAGCCGGGGCTTTCTTCTCAGGTACCGTCACTCCGGTAGCAGTTACTCTACCGGACGTTCTTCCCTGGCAACAGAGCTTTACGATCCGAAAACCTTCATCACTCACGCGGCGTTGCTCCGTCAGGCTTTCGCCCATTGCGGAAGATTCCCTACTGCTGCCTCCCGTAGGAGTCTGGGCCGTGTCTCAGTCCCAGTGTGGCCGTTCACCCTCTCAGGTCGGCTACGCATCGTCGCCTTGGTGGGCCGTTACCCCACCAACTAGCTAATGCGCCGCAGGCCCATCCCTCAGTGACAGATTGCTCCGTCTTTCATTCTTCTCTCAGGAGAAAAAAGAAATTATCCGGTATTAGCTACCGTTTCCGGTAGTTATCCCAGTCTGAAGGGCAGGTTGCCTACGTGTTACTCACCCGTCCGCCGCTAAGTTATTTTGAAAGCAAGCTTTCAAAATAACTCCGCTCGACTTGCATGTATTAGGCACGCCGCCAGCGTTCGTCCTGAGCCAGGATCAAACTCTCCAATTAGTATTGAAAAGAGCGATATGCTCATTTTGAAACATCTGACGAGAAAATTAATTCTCTAATTTTGGATTTCACTTGCGTGATTTCCTACTCACTCGTTGTTCAGTTTTCAAAGATCAAGCCGTTTATTTCGTCGATGTGTTGTTCAGCAGCGACCTTTATAATATATCACAGCACCCTCGTTTTAGTCAACCTTTTTTTTAATTTCTTTTTTCGGTTGTCTTTCGAATGTTTTCGAAAGCACATCTCTGTGTCAGAGGGACGAGTTATAATTTAACACATGACCAAGGAAAGAGTCAACCATTAATTTTTCTGAATAAATATGAGCGTTTCATATTAGTAAACAAATAAAAAAGAGAGTGCTCAGCCTCTCCCTATCCTTGCTCATCTCTCTATAATTAAACATCTTCTACTGTATCTAATTCATCTCTATAATGTATAGCGGATCGCATGCCCTTCTCCCTCGTGAACATCAGCCCAAGATGTAATCTCTCGGATTAGCGAACGAGAAACCAGCTTTCGTAAAACAAGGGGTAGTTCAGACTCTAATTGACTCAGACCTGAATGCTGCAGTAATTCTTTAATGCTCCATGCTTCCTTACGGCTATTCAAAATATTAAAGAGCAATAGACAACAGTCCGTCATTTTGGACATAATCCCAAATTCACATGCAAGAAGCACAAGCTCCACACGTTGCTCTAAGGTCTCAGTACTGACCGTTAACTCCTCATAAAGTTTATGAACAGAGGTATTCATGCTTTTAACCTGCTCCCAAATAGCTGGCTCGGGGAAAGCACCCACTTCACTCACTTCTATTCTTGCCCAATGATATAAGGCTATCAATACACAGTTGTAAGCATCCATAATAAAGCCAGCCTCTATATAGCGCTTGGATTTCACATACATATGCAAAAAGCGGGCAAACTCCATAAATGCGACCCGTTCCTTGATCGGTCCTTCAAACTGCAATATCTCGCTGCGCATTTCCTCGAGTATTCCCTTGGGGTCCCAGATCACTTCCCCCCTCATCAAACTGATAAGAAGTTCGTTATTATCCCCTGCCATAACAGCCTGCTCCAAAGCAAATAGGCCGATATGGACTGACTGGGTCCGTTGGTCACCGGCAATGGTATGGCGAACAATATGCTCTCTATCCTGTTCTTCATGCAATACTAACACTATCATATCAAAATCTTGAAGAAGTGCGCTTTGAAACGGAATATCCCCATTCTGCCGCAAAACGACCGCTCCTAAAACATTCTCATCAAACGTTTCTCCACTCAACAAAGTTACATTGGACAGTTCCATGCTTCCCTCCATTAAATTTGGCGATTTTGCGTCCAGTCAGTTATAATTCAGTTATAATTATTATTCTACATATGAAAGACAGTTCCTTCTGGACAACCCAACTATATTTAGTTAGGAGCAAACACTCATGAAGTTTAAAACGGCTAAGATCAACGCTTTTCGCACATGGGGATTACTGCTCACAATGCTCGGAATGGGACTTATGGTTTTGGGTACAGCGGGCATCGTGTTTTGGGGCTCAACTGGAAAAGTATTCGCTGGAATCGGTCTTGTAATCGGTTTAATCTCAATGATGGCAAGTCTTGCAATCTATTTCTGGGCTGGGATGCTGTCAACTAGCGCAGTCCAACTGGAATGCCCTGAATGTCACAAGCTGACCAAAATGCTGGGCAAAACAGACCGCTGTATGTTCTGCCATACCATCCTTACTATGGATCCAGCTGAGGCCAATATTACTGCGGAACAACTTAAGAGTCAGCAGCTTAATCAATAAAACACATCTTACAGAAGCTTATTACTAGCGATTTATAATGCAATCAAACATTTGCTTAATACAACAAAGGGGCCCCCGTATTGGGAGCCCCTTTGTTTATTATGAATGAAATAATAATTACTTATGAATTCCTTGTAATGCCTCCCATGCAGACAGATTACTAAAGCTGCGATTCCATGAACCGATGCCACCAAGCCCTAAAGACTTAGCAAGCTCAACTCTAGCTTTTAAGGAAACATTGTCTTCGATCCATATTTTTTTAAGAGCGCCATCTTCCTTATACTCAACGTAATTCTGCCCAGCTGCCTTATCAAAGGTTGGGGTTAGCTTCTTCTCTTTAATAATTTTTTCAACGGCATTCATACTAACCGATTTAGAGCTTACTTTGGTCTTGCCATCTACCTGGGCCTCAGTCCAGATTCTAGTATACAGTGGAATCCCCAGAATCAGCTTCTCAGGCGGTACATCGTCTTCCTCTATGATCCGGTTTAACGAGCTTTCTACCCACGGCAGAGACGCAACAGAGCCCGCGATAGGACTAGCCGCCCAATGCTCGTCATAAGCCATAACAATAAGATAATCAACCACTGAATTAAGAGCCTTACGATCAAGGAAAGCTGACCACATCTCACTGTTGGATTTAGGGGTTACGTCTATGGAGACGATTAAGTTTTTGGCTTGAGCCATAGGTTTTAGCTCTCGCATAAATTGTGTAACATTCTCCCCGTCTTTCGTATATACATTCTCAAAGTCAATATTAATTCCATCCAGCTTGTATAAATCTGAATACTCGAGGATCTGTACGATCGCATTCATCCGCTTCTCATAGCTCGACAATGCCTCAGTGGTTATGTCCGGATCAAAGCTATTGCTGAGCAGCCCCCACACTTCCAACCCGCGCTCATGCGCCCATTGCACATACGCACTGTCAGCCTGACTGCGCACATTTCCATCACCATCTATGATACTGAACCAAGTCGGGCTAGCCACGTTAACCCCTGGAAGCTCACCGAATGTACTTGGATCAGGTTTACGTTGATAAACAGCTTCCCAATACAGATTTACTGACTTCCCTTTCCAGCTTCGTTCTGCCCGTGAGGGAGTGGTGCTTTTGGGTTCCACTGTCTTTTGACCGTCCGAGATAATATCACTAGCCTTGGCATAACCCGCGTAACCACTGCTTAACTGCACATACAGCCAGTCCTCATTTTCCTTATTCCAAATACTCACACTGGCTCCCGGGGACATATCCGCCACGATGGGTGCGTGAATCGATGCTTCGTTGCGAAGAGCGACTGTCTTATCTCCCGCTTCACCTTTCACTTTCCCCAGAGGTACAGTCTCCCCTGCTGTCATTAACAGCACAGCCCCGGTGGTCGTATCCTCTTCAATTTCAAATCCATAAAGGTCCTCTAATACATCTGCAGGAAGATAGGTTATCTTCTCCTTAACTTCAGGTGCCAGCCGCAGCTGCAGCGGACGATTGTTCAGACTAGCATCGGTTTTATCCTCTTGCATATATAGAAGTTCACTTTCCGTTGATAGGATGACCGATTTAGTCTTTTCTTCATAACGAATAGAGGAGTCCACATGTTCCTGCAGTAATGGTAAAGGCAAGAGCATGCTATCACCGGTCCCTGATGCGGAATATCCTGTTAGCTCTCCTTTTACGAAGATAGGATGTTCTAGGCCTTTCCAGTCTGGATCGATGTGCTGGCGATTTGGCAATACAAAAAACACAACCCAATAAGCTGCTGCCGCAATGAGCAAAAGTCCAAAAAAGCGTCGGAAAAGACCTCCGCGCTTTTTAACGCGTTTTTGTCTATATCTTCTGTCCAAAATATATCCTCCAAATACTAGATGATTTTAAGTTAAGTCTAACAATACGATTATAACATCCACTTGGTTCCGGATAACCAGTATAAGTTAGTCATTTTCACTATATTTTGTTATTTTTAAAAAAATAAAAACGTGAGTCCTCCGCTTTCGGATTTCACACGTTTATTGTGTAGCTTGGCTATACGCCCTTGAGTACTGTAGTATTCTGTCTTATTGTTGCTTCTCTCTGCAACATTTGCAAACTCCATGCAATTCCATACGCAAACCCGTAATTTTGAAGCCCGTTTCCTGCTCCGCATGTATCTCTACATCATGAAGCGATGGATAACTAAAATCTTCAATCTTACCGCATAGCTGACAGATGACATGATAATGATCAGATACATTGGCATCAAAACGACTGGAACTATCCCCGTAGGTCAACTCGCGAACCATGCCGGCTTCCATAAACATCTTGAGATTATTATATACAGTTGCAACGCTCATGCTCGGAAATTTCGGCTCTAGCGCCCGGTATATATCGTCAGCTGTAGGATGATTCATTGCTTCCATCAAATACGTAAGAATCGCATGACGCTGGGGCGTTATACGGACACCTGTTGTCTTTAATTGTTCCAGTGCATGTTGTACTCCACTCCCCATTACTGTCACCGCCTTTTGAATTTAAAAATAAAAGAAGTACTTCTTAAGATTGTAAGACTGGTTTTTCAATGTTGTCAACGAAGTCTATACATTATATTTATTATTATATAAGAAAAATTACTTTTTTCAATATTTCCTAACATTTAGATTGCTATTTCCTTCAACATGAAGCTTGAACTCACCGGTCCCCACTTCACCTGATACTTTTTTCTTATCAATTGTAAGTTCAGGCAAATCTGAAGTAATATCACCATATCCACTGGAACCATTCACTGTATAGTTGCTTAACACTGGCAAATACAATTGAATATCACCAACTGCGCTATAAATATTCCAGTCTCCAGCGACATCTGAAGAGCGAACATCAATGGTACCATTTAGAGATTCGGCATGTAGCTTAGATCTGGCTCCATCCACCTCTAAATTACCGTTTTTGGTAGTAATATCGATATCATTGCTATTTCCGATCGCACTAATATTGCCGACAGCCGTCGATAATTTCAAAGCACCGGTAACATCCCAAGCATTCATATTGCCTCCGCTCGTTGTTAAATCAACGCTGCCTTGAACAGATCTGGCACGGACAGCTCCATTCAGTGTTTTTCCCTTAACATTACCAAAGATACGATGAAGGATCAGCTCTCCATTCCCCGTTTCCAGAGAAATGTCTTCAATGGCTTCTACATTCTGCAATGTGATCCCGCCATTCATGGTGCGAACATCGAGGTTAAAGCGGCGATCCTCCGGCAAGTAAATGTCTAAATCCATGCGTGGCTGGCGTTTGCCGGATTCTCCATAAGCCTTGCTATTTGAGGTTATTTTTATGTTGGGCCCTTCAACAACGTCCACAAAGGACTGTTCTGAAATAGCTTCAGCCATCGGCCCATCCAACTGATCTACCCAAACTGTCGTCGTAATTTGAATATCATCCACTGGAGCGCGATGCAATAAAATATCGCCATTAATACTATCAATAGATATTTTGGCTGTATTTAATTCCACCGGAACAATTAGCGGGGCTTTCTGATATTTGCTGCCTTTAGCCTCACCATAATCCACTGCTGCTGCCGTCAGATTAAGACTGACATTTTTCCATAGATATAAATAATGTTCTTGCTCCGCAACAATAAATACACTCGCAGCTAGCAATATAGCGGATAAAAGCCCACGTAAATCCAATCTGATTCTGGTTCCCTTGGCTGAACGGTTAGAGAAGATAAACATCAGCAGGAACTCAATCCCCCATAACACCGGGATGACTGGCCACCACTTCAAGAGCAGGAGCATATAGTCAGTTCCCTCTCTCCAATCCAAAAACAAAGGAACAGAAATAGCTATCAGCAATACAGAAGCCGTATATCTTCCTACGCGCCGCTTGCGAGGTTCATTGTCTTTACGCTGCACAACTGCTCTGGCAATTTCTCTAGCTCCTATAAATAAGCCACCGCATACTATAATGACAGATACAGCCATTTCAGCATAATGTTCAATAAAGAACTGGAGCCATGTTGGTTTTTGCCGGAACAGAATAAGCAGGGCGCCCCCTAATAGCAGTAAGAGCCCAAAGGATATCCCAGGCTCGCTGACGATACTACGACGCTTAGGAGCCACGTTTGCTTTGGTCACAGGGATATCAAGCTCATGATCCTCTGGGAAGCGAAGAAGCCTATCCGCTGATTGCAATACGTCATACACGTTATAAAAATAGATCGCCGGAATAATGAGCGCAAGTAAAATAAGTAGTGGAACATTAATCTGCATCCCGATGGATGAGAAATACAATAAAGCTGAGATATCCAAAAGAATTAGAAAGATGAAGGTGATCCCTTTTCGGAGAAGCCCAAAATACAAATGCCCCGTCCCAGGGATGAGAGCTGCCAGCAGTCCAGCGATAAATTTACGTTTGCGGTGGCGCCGCTTCGGACGCGGAGGAATAATCCTCTTCTGTATCTCACTCTCCTTAGTCTCTATATCAACAGAATCTTGCAGTTCTTCCTGCTCTGGGAGCATTGCAGAGTCATGTTTCATTTTGGACTCCTCCTTTCGTAAATAGTTGTCTATGAATATCTTTTTTCAAAGAGAACCACTCCGATGAAATTCAATCAATTCAACTCCTGGAGCGACTTCCTCCACACCGGTGGGCATAAAGCCATGTTTACTGTACAACGAAACGGCGGGTGTATTCTTTTTGCCTGTCGACACAATGAATTGCTCCATCCCTGCAAAATGCTCAAATACATATTCCAAAAGATGGCTAGCAATACCTCTGCGAAAAAAGTCCGGCCCCACCATCATTCGTGTAATCGTCAATTTGCCAGGAGATTCTTCCTCTACAGCAACAGCACCCATTAGTTCCTCATCTTTATCGAAGCAGCCATAAAAATCCTCTTTAGAGCTGCTGAGCATTTCTCTCGTCTCCATCAAAGGTGGAATTTCACGAAAGCCGATTAGTTCAGCTTCCAGTCTATAGGCCTTATGCTGAAGACTCCATAATTCATTAACGGTGCTTTCATCCTGCAGATTTAGCTTGTTAATTGTATTCATCCTAACCAGTCCCCTTATATGCCGCTAAGGGCCTGCCGTTGCCGACAAGCCCTTAGCTTATTACATAAGTATATTACCCCAAGTATAAACGCCTTCGGCGTCCTTTTATGGACGACAAGCGTTTAGCTGCTCAATACCTCGATGAGAAGTTTATTAGCAAGACCCGGATTCGCCTTACCTTTACTTTCTTTCATAACTTGTCCGACCAGGAAGCCGATTGCTTTCTGTTTACCTGCTTTATAATCTTCCACAGATTGCGGATTGGCGGCTACGACTGCTTCCACAATCCCTTTAATAGCACCTTCATCGCTGATCTGCACCAGACCTTTTTCCTCAACGATAACAGCTGGCAGTTTACCGCTCTCTAGCATTCCTTTAAATACTGTTTTAGCGATTTTGCTGCTGATGGTTCCGGCTGCAATCAGTCCGATCATCTCGCCTAGCCCTTGTGGTGTAATTTGTACCTGCGACAACTCCAGATTATTACCATTCAAATAGGCAAGCAAGTCACCCATAATCCAGTTAGCTACAGCCTTGGCATCCTGCGTATAGGCAAGACATCCTTCGAAAAAGTCCGCTAACAGTTTAGAGGATGTAATAACGCCTGCATCATAAGCTGTCAGGCCCAGTTCCTCGCTATAACGAGCTTTCCGTGCATCCGGAAGTTCTGGAATCGTTGAACGAATGGATTCTTTCCAAGCATCATCAATATGCAGAACGATCAAGTCCGGGTCCGGGAAGTAACGATAATCATGCGCTTCTTCTTTCCCGCGCATCGATAATGTTTTCCCTTGTGCTTCATCCCAGCGGCGAGTCTCTTGCACAACAACTCCACCATCATCCAGGATCTCAGCCTGACGATATTGCTCATACTCCAGTCCACGCAATACACCGCGGAAGGAGTTCATGTTCTTAAGCTCTGCTCTAATGCCGAATTCCTCTTGTCCTTCTGGGCGTAGACTGATGTTCGCGTCACAGCGCATCGATCCTTCTTCCATCTTAACATCGGATACGTCACAATACTGCATAATCGCACGGATTTTCTCCAGATAAGCACGAGCTTCCTCAGGAGAGCGCAGATCAGGCTCGGATACGATTTCGATAAGCGGTGTTCCCACCCGGTTAAAATCGACAAGCGAGGCAAAACCGCCATCTACGTGCGTAAGCTTACCTGCATCCTCTTCCAAATGAAGACGAGTAATGCCGATCCGTTTGGTCTCTCCATTAACTTCAATGTCGATCCAACCGTTCAGCCCGATAGGCTGATCAAATTGTGAAATCTGATAAGCTTTTGGTGAATCCGGGTAAAAATAGTTCTTGCGGTCGAATTTGCTAACATCACCAATGGTGCAATTTAGCGCCATCGCTGCTTTCATAGCGTATTCTACCGCTTGTTTGTTGAGCACTGGCAATACGCCGGGGTGACCCAAGCAGACAGGACAGGTATGAGTGTTAGGTGGGGCTCCAAATTCAGTGGAGCATCCGCAAAAGATTTTGGAGTTGGTATGAAGCTCTACGTGAACTTCCAAGCCGATGACCGTTTCGTATTTAGACATAAGTAATCCCATTCCCTCCTTTACTACAGCTGTGGACGCTGCTTGTGATGATCTGTATTTTGTTCAAAGGCATGAGCGACACGCAGAATCGTGCTCTCGTCAAATTCCTTACCGATAATTTGCAGACCTACAGGCATGCCTTCCGCAAAACCACACGGAACGCTCACAGCAGGAATACCCGCCAAGCTTACAGGAATCGTGAGAATATCGTTCAGATACATGGTCAGCGGATCTTCAGTCTGTGAGCCCAATTTGAATGCTGTCGTTGGCGCTGTTGGCCCGATGACCACATCATATTTTTTAAAGATGTCATCAAAGTCCTGTTTAATCAAAGTGCGTACCTTTTGTGCTTTTAAATAGTAAGCATCGTAATACCCGGAGCTGAGTGCATAAGTACCCAACATAATACGGCGTTTGACCTCAGGGCCAAAGCCGCGGCTGCGGGAATTAAGATATAGATCAAGCAATCCTCCGCCTTCATCTACACGTGCGCCATAACGCACACCGTCAAAACGCGCAAGGTTAGATGAAGCTTCCGAAGAGGACAGCAAATAATAAGCTGCTACTGCGTATTCCGTATGCGGTAATGATACTTCCTCCCAGACAGCACCCATTCCTTCCAGCACTTTAAGTGCAGACAAGACTGTCTCACGCACAGAAGCATCGACACCTGCTCCCAAATATTCCTTAGGTACAGCAATGCGAAGTCCGGAAACATCACCAGTCAGTGAACTCAAATAATCAGGAATTTCTACTTTAGCAGAAGTAGAGTCTTGGGCATCATAACCAGCAATCGCTTGAAGCACATAGGCAGAATCCTCTACATTACGTGTTAATGGTCCTATCTGATCGAGTGAGGAAGCAAAGGCTACCAGCCCGTAACGTGATACAAGACCGTAAGTAGGTTTGAGACCTACAACACCACAATAGGAAGCTGGCTGGCGGATGGAACCCCCAGTATCCGAACCTAGTGAGAAGAACACTTCGCCCGCAGCTACTGCTGCAGCAGATCCGCCACTGGAACCGCCCGGCACACGTTCTAAATCCCAAGGATTGCGTACAGGACCAAAGCTTGAATTCTCATTAGATCCGCCCATTGCGAATTCATCCATATTTAATTTACCGATTGTTACGGCATCTGCCTGCTGCAATTTAGAAGCTACAGTAGCGTTATAAATCGGCTGGAAATCGCTCAAAAATTGGCTGGCACAAGTTGTGCGCAGGCCTTTAGTTACAATATTATCCTTGATTCCGGCAGGAAGACCAAATAGCAATCCACGTGCTGCTCCGGATGCCAGTTTATCGTCCAAAGCGCGTGCTGTCGCACGTGCGCCCTCCTCGTTCAAGGTCAAAAATGCATTTACGTTCTTATCCCGCTCAGCGATAATCGCCAGCGATTCTTCAGTCAGTTCACTGACCGATACCTCTTTAGCAGTTAACATGCGGTGTACTTCAGGCAATCGATTTTGAAACAGGCTCAAGATTCTTCCCCCTTTCTAATTATGTAGTTATTCCAAAACAGCTGGAACCTTGAAATGTCCGTCTTCATCATCTGGAGCGTTAAGAAGTGCTTCCTCTTGCGTAAGGCTATCCTTCACAACATCCTCCCGCATTACATTGCTGACTTGCAGCACATGCGTGGTCGGCTTTACATTCTCCGTATCTAGCTCATTTAATTTCTCGGCATATTGTAAAATAGCATTCATTTGTTCTGTAAAGGTTGCCTCTTCTTCCGGGCTCAGCTGCAGACGAGCCAGCTTGGCCACATGCTGCACATCTTTAACGGTAATGCTCATAAGAAAAATCCCTCCTGTTTAAAGGGCTAAAGCGCCCGGATAACGTTTTTAATTATATTGTAGAAGCTTGGACAATTCAATGATGGGCTGTAAAACAAACGCTCCTTTATCAAAGTGAAGGGGATTCCTACACATTTTAAAGGAGCGTATCGTTCATCAATATATAGGGATTGTCATTTCCAGCTGCGGAATATATTCGACTGCCGGGTATCCATTATTGTCTAGCAAATTTCGTTTTCCACTACCCTCTCCAGTATATTTGTAGAAAAAGGTTTTGATTGTCAGTGCTTTTACATCCTTGGGCAGCGGTACAATATTAACATCCTCTTTAAGACTATAATGGATTGTGTCATCTATCTTTTTCGAATCCGACCAACCATTGCTGCCGTTTACATATTGCAACAGGTTACCTTTATCATCATAGACTTCATAATTTAATGCCAGGTTATTGGTATCTGTCAGATAAGTATAAGGAATACCCTCGAGGGCTACAGCACTCATCCGTATTTGTGTAGTTGCCGGAGTCTGTGTAATCTTCTCCACTGTGGTCGTTACATCATTGTAAGTTTGACTGATTCCGGGTTGCTGAACAATATTATGACTCGTATCCTTTTTTACAGGAATTTCAATTTGAAAATCATCATCGATTCCGGACAGACGACCTTTTACTGTCATTTGGAACTGCTCTGGTAAAGTAATGCCTCCCTCATCATAGGATTTCTCTGAAAATTGCAAAATCAACGATTGTTCATCTACTCCCGGAGAAAGGATAAGGCCAATATTGTGTTTAAAAGAATCCTCTTCTTCCTCCCCAGCAGCGTTTAAAGGCTGTCCATCAATAAATACCTGCAAATCCTGAATGTCTCCACTGAATATTCCCTCTTCATCTTCACCTTCAAGTTTCAATGCTACAGAAAGCCGTGTGCCGTCATATATAACTTCATTAGCACGGATAATAACATCTTGAACAAGATCACTGGTATCAACTGCAGTCGTTAAGCCTTGGCGACTCGCCGCTTGAAGTCCCATATCATCTGCGAGCTCAAAAATACTATTGACTAACGGAATACGTTCCAGCGACCTAGCCAATGCGGGAGAAGTAAAGCCGCTTCCAAGCACGATAACCCCCAAAACAAGAGCTGCCCCGAAGCCAAGCGCTGTCCTCTTAACATTACGAAATTTGTGCGTGGATCTCTTTATCTTCACATGATCCAGCATTGTATACGTATCCTCTTGACGTTGGCGAATCATAGAGGGAAGCTCATTTGCCGGGAGGATGTCCATATCTTTCAAAAGCAATTCAAGCTCTTGCGATGTTCTCTTCTTCATCTGTTCCATCCTTTCTAAATATCATTAGAATCCATTCAATAAGTTTTTTCTTGCTCTGTAGAGGCGCGATTTGACTGCCGTTTCGGAAATATTCAGAAGATCGGCAATTTGCTTAACGGGCATGTCCTGAAAATAATGCAGCGATATCACGGTCTGGAGCGAAGTATCCAATCGTTCCACTGCTTCCCGCAGCTCAATTTTCTCATATTCTGCACCGGAGGAATGGCATTCCAAAGCAGTAAGGGGATCTCCAAACTCCACAATATTTGTCCGCTTGCGTTGGAGCTTATGACATTCGTTTATAAGGATGCGAAGCATCCATGTCTTGAAAAATTCTGGTTGCCGCAATCCATGGATAGACCGGTAAGCCTTTAGGGTGGCTTCCTGCATGGCGTCTGCACATTCCTCGTCCCTGCCCAAAATAGATCGGGCCATGCCGTACATTTCAGGTTCAATCTGCCGGCATAGCTGGATAAACGCTTCTTTATCGCCATTTCTCGCTTTTTGAACAGCGGTTATCATCTTCACTTGAGGTTCTCCTTTATTTAAGTTAAAACGCCTATACCGCAGATCTGCATTCTCGTATTCGGCTCTCAATAATTTAGATACATAAAACAGGAGATTGGTTGTATACCCAAAAAATAAAAAACAAACTTTCGAAAACTATAAAGAAGGAATAAAAGAAAAGATTTTGAAAATGATGTGTAAATTCAGAGGATTAATGTGGGGGAAATACTTTTTATGACAAAACAAAAAAGCCGGCTTGCGCCGGCCTTCCTTAAATCCAAGCTCGAAGATTCACTTGTTTGATGAAATCCGCTTGGGACATGCTTTCGCTTGACGTTGATTCCGTCTCTTCTATATCCATATCTTCACCGTTCATCAAATGATGGAACAGCTTCTCATTGTACGTGGACAAAGCGTAATCAATCAACGCTTCATGCGTTGCTCTTTCAGCCTCAGCTACTAATAAATGTTCTTCCGCCTCAATGTCCTCAGCCGGAACATAAAAGTTCCTATTCGCCTCTGGTACACGAATAACATAGTCAAACGCATTATCGGGATTGCGGTCGTAAGCAATTAGGTAGCCGTATTCCCCGATAGGAAGACTCTGCTCGAAAGCGTCCGCAACAATGACAATCTTCTCTCCTAAACGCAGCATCGCCCTACCTCCTAACCCCAAAATCTTTCAAGATTTTGCTTGTTTCAACAGTCTACTAAAAAAAGATAGAACTGTCTAGTTGAAGGCTGGCCGATCCTACAAATTCTATGAAAATATACTATATTTAATAAAAACATAACTTAAGTTTCAAGCGGTTAAGTTATTCTTCCTTGTCAAAAGTGCAGCACCCACTAAACAAATCAAGATCAAAATAGCTGCTGAAAGATAGGGTCCAACCCTGAATCCTTCTCCAGCCATAAGGATTTCAGCCGACAACCCGGCAAGCCCCGCAGGTGCCCATTCAAACCATGAAGGCAATAAGCTTTGGCCTAATGATAATGCTGCCATTAGCACCAATGCTAAAAAAGCGGCAACTGGGGATTTTAAAAACCCACTAAACAACAACGTAGCTGAGACAGCACATAACAGCCACAATCCATATACTCCAGCAGCTGCGATGACATCTCCCCAAGATAGTGAACCAATCAACTGCTCCGTGTAGTAAGCAGCGCCCGCTGCACCTAATCCTAGAGCAACGATCAACAGGGTCAGCTGTGCTGCCCATTTAGCCAACACTATTGCGGCTGGAGAAACCGGCCTTACCAGAATTAATTCCATAGTTCCGCTATAGCGCTCACCAGCTAAAACATTCATCGCGCCAAGCGCCAATACTAACATTCCGATTGTTCCGTACTGTCCCAAAGATTGCGCCATCACAGCTGCGGCACTCGGTATTTCATACCCCTCTAGGAGACCTGGAGGAACATCACCTGAAGCTTTTAATATTTCCGGCAAATAATAAGTAGTTAACGGCTGCATAATGCCTAATAGGATAAAAACGACAGGTATCCAGATTAACTTATAACTGCGAGCCATTTCGAGCATTTCTTTGCGATAAAGGACCCAGGCGCTTCTCATACTCCCACCACCTTCATAAATAAATCCTCTAACGTGGAAGAACCCGCTTCAAATTGCAGTAATGGAATTTCGAGCTGCGCCGCTTCTTGCAGAATCGTCCAACGGGCCATGTCTACATCGTTGACATTAAAAATGGCATGATCTCCGAACAACTGAGTCTCCAGTACAAACGCTTTGGCAGCAAGAGACTCCAGCCACTGAATAGCTTTTTCTTGCTTCTCCGTACGTAAACGAATAACAGGAAGGCTGTATTGTGAACGAAGCTGTGATAAAGATCCCTTCTCAGCAATCAAGCCTTGATTCATTAAAATAATATCATCGCAAATTTCTTCTGCATCATGCAGCACATGTGTAGAGAAAACTACAGTTGTCTCCTCACGTATTTCCCGCACCAGTCCCATTACTTCTCTGCGGCCAATCGGATCAAGTGCAGATACAGGCTCATCAAGCAATAACAGACGAGGCCGATGCACAAGCGCCTGAGCCAGACCCAGCCGCTGTTTCATCCCGCCGGAGTATCCACCAATCCGGCGACGAGCATCACCTTTAAGCCCTACACGCTCGAGCGATTCCAATGCCCTGCTGGTTGCGTCTTTAGTTCCCATTCCACTAAGCTTTGCAGCGAAAACAACATACTCATGTCCAGTCATCCACCCATAAAAAGCTGGAGACTGTGGCACATATCCTAATCCTCTGCGATATTCGGCTCCAGGACGGCTCCCCTCAAATGAAATCATGCCAGAGGTGGGTTCAAGCAGCCCTGCCAGCATACGAAGTGTGGTCGTTTTCCCAGCACCGTTAGGCCCCAATAAAGCGACGCACCGTCCTTTCTCAATTTCAAAGCTTATATCATTTACGGAAATATGCGCCCCATAGCTTTTGCGCAAATTCATAACTTGAAGGAGTGACATCAGACATCTTTCCTTCCTATTGTGAAATAAGCTACGCTACCTAATATATTTCCGCAAATAATGATAATAATCCACATCCATTTTGGGCCACGAACGTTATCCGCTTTGGCCAGTGATATCAGTCCAATAATTGCAAGCAAAGCCTGAAGAATAATTAACGGCATGATTAAACCCCATTTTACCTCTTCCATGAAGTACCACTCCTTGTAATAGGATGAAAGGAACGAGCTTCTTACTAAAGCTTTACAACTGCTTCTTCCTTCTACGTCGGTCAGGAAGTATGACAACGAGTAAATAGACTAATGCTGGGGACGGAACTGTAGTAATCGCCCACAATCCCCAGAACCAAGCTTTTTTTCCGCGCCGTCTTGCATCCCGGAACAGTAAGGTCCCTTGCAGCATTAATGCTACTGCTATGCCAAACCACAACCAAAGAGGCACATCCTGTAGCTCATTCATTCTTGTACACCTTCTCTATTTCTTCTGATCCTGGCGATCCCTAAGCCACCCAGTCCTACAACAGGAATGATCGCCTGGATAATCCAATAGATCATGGGTGCAGAAGTGAGAATGGATAGAAATGCGCAGATCAGGATCAATGAGACCCCCCAGAATAACAGTAGTTCTTTACGTTCCCTTCTCTTTCTGTGCACAACTGCATCAGCCATTAACCACTCCAGTTCCTGTAACGAAGGTGGGGTGATGTCATCATATTGCGCATCCAAACGCTCAAGCTCTTCAGTAAGCTTGTGCAAATACAGTTCTGGCTCCTTATCCTTCTCCATCCTCATTCAGCTCCTTTCGCAATTGGTTAAGACCAAGGGATACACGCGATTTGACCGTGCCTGAAGGAATTTGCATGATCACACCGATTTCTTCATAGCTATAGCCATAATAATGCTTCAGCAGCACAGCTACCCTCTGAGCAGAGGGTAGCTTGGAGATGGAATCGAGTACTTCACTCCATTCTTCCCCCCTGCTTTCAAACCGCCAACGAATCGAACGGGTGCCCTGGGCCTGTTGTTCCCGTTTCTTCCAATCTGCCTCACGTTTCCAGCGCCGCTTTCGATCGATGAATATTCTGGTAGCTATGGTGATTAACCAAGAGGAGAACGAAGAAGAACCGTTATAGGTATTGATTTTTTCCATACATCTGACCATCGTGTCCTGTACAAGATCCTCTGCCAGTAACGGGTCCATAGTCACTTTTAGTAAATATTTGAACAAAAAAGTATAATGTTCTCGCAGCAGTGAAGACAGTGCTGAAGTATCTCCCTGCTGTGCCTGCCTGATTTTCTCCAGCGCCTGATCGCTCATCTGCCCCTCCATTCAGGATTAGTTCTTATTTGTAATACGATTATGTATAGTGATTCGTTCATTCCGTTTTAATTTTATTTTTTGAGCTCCCAGAGCTTACGCCGCCATGGCTGAAGCAATCCTGCTTCTGCTGGAAAATGCCAAAAAAGAGGCGTTCTTCTGGGCTCGCCTCCTGAAACCACTGGTATTCTCCCATCCTTATTCTCAGATTGTATGTCCCTGCGTTCTATGGAAGTACAAAAACCTCCCCTTCCAGAACATTCTGAAAAACATCGGCATTTACTGCTGCAAAAACTAGTCCATTTCTCCTTGGAGTCATACCATCCGTAATCCAACGGGTAAGACATATTCTTCTCCAATCTATTTCCCCCCATGCTTTTAAACCTATATGTAGACAAAAAAAAGAACGCAAACCGGGATTAATTCCGCAGTCTGCGTGCTTCGCGAGGTTAATGTTACATTTAATTAACAATAGTGTAGTCCTTTTGTATCCCTTTGTCTATCAAAAATTCCCCGATTCTTGTCAGTTCTACTAGAATGACTGTTTATTGAGGAATATAAGGGTTACGAACTTTTTCAAAACCGATAGTTGTTCGTGAGCCGTGACCTGGATAAACCTTCACTTCATCATCCATTTTGTACAGCTTGCCACGAATAGAATCGAACAAATCACGTTCTCTGCCACCAGGCAAATCGGTGCGCCCAACTCCCATCTTAAACAGTACATCTCCAGAGAATAAATCATTCCCGCATAGGAAGCTGACACTGCCCGGAGAGTGCCCAGGTGTGTGGTACACCCGGAAGGTATGTCCGATGAATTGCAGAACTTGTCCTTCTGCCAGATCATACTCTGCAGGATCTGTAGTCAGAGGAGGTGAAATATCAGGCCACATCAATGAACCATTCAGCTTAGGGCTGCTGAGCCATTCACTTTCTAGTGGATGTAAATAAACAGGACATTTCTTAGCTTTACGAATTTCGTCTACGCCGCCCATATGGTCAAAGTGCGCATGCGTTAGCAAAATAGCCTCGATCTCCATCCCTTCGATACTCCGCACTAATGCCGCAGGATTCATGCCGGGATCAATAATGATTCCCTTCGTTGGATCCGCACCTGTCAGCAAGTAGGCATTGGTCTGAAGCGGACCTAAATTAAACGAACGTATATTTAGCATCGGTCTAGAATCCGGAAATCAGACTACGCAGCTCTTTTGCGATAACTGCCTGTGATTCCGTTCCTTCCCCATAAGCTTGCCCCATAGCCTTACGTACTTCTGCGATTTTGCTGTCGTAATCAGCAGCCTCACGATCAGGATTCTCACGTTTGAACTCTCTCATTAGGCTCTGCACATGCTCTGGACGAGGACCCCAATGTCCAAGCACGTATCCGCCGGTATCCGCAAAGATCACAATCGGAACAGATCTTCCGCCCATGGTCAAGAATTCATCCATAAGCTCCTGATTCTCTTCCAAAATGAATACCTCTGTCTTCATTCCGGCAGTCTCCAAAATACGGAAAACCGCAGGGACATTACGTACTACATCTCCACACCAATCAGCGGCAAGGATAAGTACCCGCAAATCGTCACGATGGTTCAGACTTTCGAAATATTCCTTGTCGCTCTCATCTTCCCAAGAAAACTTCTCATACCAGGATTCAAAAGCCTGCTGGTTCTTCGTCATGCTTTCTACAAATTGGCGCGGTGTAAGACCTTTTCCAAATTTATGAGCTACATTCGGTTTCATTTTGCAGTCCCTCTCTTCTTGGATTTAAACCACTTATACACAAAATAAATGATGATTAGTGCTAACGCTACAAGAATAATTTCGTTGGTGTACTTAGCTGCTACTTCGTCAATATCTTCCCACTTATTCCCCAATGTCATACCGAGATATACAAACAAAGCACTCCATGGAATAACAGCAAGTGTAGTCAATAAAGTGAACTTACCTAAAGGCATACGAGAAATCCCCGCTGGAACGGAAATGGCATGGCGAACAACGGGAATAAAGCGTGCCGTAAAGATTACGCCTGTCCCATATTTATTGAACCACTCTTCCGAATGATCAATATGCTTCTTTTGGATAAGAATATATTTCCCGTATTTCTCCAGTACAGGCCTGCCCCCATAACGGCCAATCCAATATACAAAGATCTGGGCAATCACTCCGCCTATCGTACCAAACAATACTGCGCCGAAAAAATTAATATCTCCACTCCATACCAAGAAACCACCGAAAGCCAATACAATTTCACTCGGAATAACTTCAATCATCAGTCCGATCATAATCCCAAAATAACCAAGACTCTGAATCCATTCAAATAATGTCGAGATCAGATCAGAAATAAAATGCAAACGTGCTCCTCCTCCCTTTTCCGCAGAATATGGCTACATGTATCAAGCTAATCGCCTTTGGCATCTTTATAAGACGCTAAGCGTTTAAGCGAGTGAAATATAAGAACATAAAAGCATAGATACTAATCTTATACTTTCTTATATTTTTAAAAGCTTTGCCGCTCTGCTATATTTTCCAGTTTCTCTTAGCCTATTCTAGCACAAGCAACCTTATCACTTCTACTTACGTGGCAAGCAGCTTCCATCTTCCAATCCACACTTAAAAAGAGTTTGAGTAACAGGCATAAACAAAAAAGGTGAACAAATTCCACCAATAAAGGGAAAATGAACACCTTTTTATCTGCGCTCAATTAATAAGCCATCCAACCGGCATCAGCCGTTATCACCGACCCATTCAAAAAGCTTGCAGCATCTGAAGCCAAAAATAAGGCTACCGAAGCAATCTCACTGCTTTCCCCTGTCCGTGGCATCGAAGCCATTCCTTCGCCCGCTTTTTGACTCCCAAAAGGGCTTGGATTAGACAGATCAATATTTGTCTTTACTCCGCCCGGCGCTATGGCATTACAGCGAATTCCAAGCTTAGCGTATTGAAACCCTATATTTTTGGTCATCCCGATTACAGCATGCTTAGAGGAAGTATAAGCCACTCCCGCACGCGAGCCCGCTAAGCCGCCAATAGAGGCTACATTGATGATACATCCGCTTTCCTGTGCCATAAAAATCGGCAAAACCTTACGAATGGCTCTCATCGGACCGGTTACGTTGACCGCAAGCACCTGCTCCCACATGTCATCAGTGATCTCGTGCGCTGGCGTCATTTTATCCATAATACCGGCATTGTTAACAAGGATATGAAGGCCTCCAAACTGTGTGGTTGCGGCATCAATCATTCGCTGTGTGTCCTCTTCCTTCGAGACATCTGCCTTTACGGGATAGATAACTCCGTGTCCCTCACCCGTTTCTGCCTTTTTGGCCACCGCTTCTACATTGTCCAGATGGATATCCGCAGCAATCACTTTAGCCCCCTGTTGGGCAAAAAGAAGAGCAATCGCTTCTCCAATCCCCGATCCTGCACCTGTAACAATTGCGACTTTATTGGTTAGTATCATATATCTGCTCCTCTGCATCGTATGTTCGGTGCATCAAGGAATGCATGCCCATCGTTAGTATTAACAGGAGTCGGCTTTGGACGGCAGTTAATTTTAAAGATTCGGTGACACTTTTACACACGCTATTGCTAAGTGAATACTGCATTGACAGCTATGAAAGTGAAGAGCTATTATATATTTAGATAATTATTTAAATATCGAAAGGCAGGGTGGAATATGAATGAATCCTTTAAAGCACTAGCTGATCCTACCCGTCGCCAAATCATTCGGTTACTAAGGGAGAAAGATCGAACCGCAGGTGAAATCGCAGATTTTTTCAACATGTCTAAGCCAAGCATTTCTCACCATCTGAATGCGCTGAAGCATGCCGATCTGGTACAGGATGAGCGAAAAGGACAATTTATTATGTACTCGCTAAACACCACAGTCCTCGAAGAGGTTCTCGGTTGGTTATTGGAGCTCACTGGTACAGGTAAGCAAACGGAGACGGAGAGTAAATCGCTGGACGGAAAGCAGCAACGTCAGGATATCGATTCCAAAAAGGAGGCGGATTAATGATGAAAGATTTCAAATGGAGATGGCAGGATACCCTCATCGTAATATTAGGTTTAGCTACATTAGCCTACGCTCTGATCAATTACAGCAAGCTGCCGCAGGAGTTACCAGCACAGTTTGGAATTACGGGTAAGGTCAACAGATACTGGGACAAAAATATTGCTATTTTTGTGTTCGGAATCTTAGGGATTGTGCTCCCGCTAATCATGCAGTTCACACGCAGCATCGATCCTAAGCGGGAAAATTACAAAAAATTCGAAAACGCCTATGCCATGAGCAGACTTGCTATTGGGGTGCTTTTTAATCTAATGCTGGTGCTGTCGATTGCTTACGGTCTAGGTAAAGATATAAACGTTGGGAAGATCGCCATAGGAGCTGTCGGAATAATGTTTATTGCTCTCGGCAACTACATGCCACAGGTAAAAGATAATTACTTGTTTGGGGTTCGTACAGCCTGGACGCTCGCCAACCCCGAGGTATGGCGAAAAACACATCGCCTATCCGGGATAATGTGGATGATCGGTGGCCTACTTATTTTTGCAGGAGCCTTTTTGAGCGGAGCCTTGTCTCAGCTTCTTATTATTACGGCACTCGTACTTGCAATTATCGTGCCCATTCTCTACTCCTGGATGATTTCACGTCCGCTAAAATCGTAAAGCAAACATACTAAGCCGTCGACTCAAGTCGTCGGCTTGTTCTGTCATTCGGAACTCGCGGTCATTATGTTGCCCTCCTTTATTAGCCTCCTCTTCTGCCAACCTTCTATATTTCAAAAGAAGTTCATTCCCAGAGGCGACACAGATTAGGCCTTCCTTTCGCTTTCCTTCTGCAAGCTTTTTTTGCCCCATAAGAAGCATCCCTTCAATCGCCTTCACCCACTTGGCATTGTTGTACTTATCCAGCTTAAGGCTCTGGCCTATCCAATATAACGCTGCCCCCGGATGGTCGCTGCTCATCCATACTTCAGCCAGCTCCCAGCTTAAGCTGGCATTCTCGGGAGAATACAACAGACTCTGCCGAAGCAGACTCACGCTCTGTTCACCCGAGAGCAGCCTAGATAATGCTATAGCCGTTCGAGGTGACCGGGGATTCCAACCCAGCGATTGCTGTAGCAGCTCTACCTTCACCGAAGGATCCACCGACATAATCGCTTGTCGATAGAACTTCTCTCCTTGAGCGGCGTGAAAAGATAGCACCCCCAGCATAAGCGAAAAACAACATGCCGCAGTTCCGATTAGTCGGCGAAGACGGATTTGGGGCGGATTCTTGGATGTAGGGTAAACTATTAGCGGATTCACAGGTGTAGTGACATTGGTGAGCGGGTTCGTGGATGTGGAGTGAGCGATTAGTGGATTCGCAGGTGTAGTGACATTGGTGAGCGGGTTCGCGGATGTGGAGTGAGCGATTAGTGGATTCGCAGGTGTAGTGACATTGGTGAGCGGGTTCGTGGATGTGGAGTGAGCGATTAGCGGATTCGCTGGTGTAGAGACATTGGTGAGCCGGTTCGTAGATGTGGAGTGAACGATTAGTGGATTCGCTGGTGTAGTGACATTGGTGAGCGGGTTCGTGGATGTGGAGTGAGCGATTAGCGGATTCGCTGGTGTAGTGACATTGGTGAGCGGGTTCGTGGATGTGGATTGAACGATTAGTGGATTCGCAGGTGTAGTGACATTGATGAGCGGGTTCGTGGATGTGGAGTGAGCGATTAGTGGATTCGCTGGTGTAGTGACATTGGTGAGCGGGTTCGTGGATGTGGAGTGAGTTGGCAGCTTGGTCTCAGACTGAGGGTGGGTAGACGCAGATTGATGTTTCTGCTTATGCTCAGCCAGAGCAATCGCTGGCAGCCAGAATAGCAGCAGCCAAAATAATCCATAGCTCCAATCAAAATCGACGACGCTGTGCAAGACGATGACCAGAAACGGCGGCAGCAACCGCGGCGATTTAGTAGCCAGCAGCCAGCCTACTGCCAACAGCATAAGGAGTATGGCTGCAAGACCAACGAATCCTAAGTTCAACAGGATGTCGAGGTATCCATTATGCACCTGGCTGCCTACATAAGGGCGAGATTGGGCGGCAAGGTATGAATGCCGCCAAGTCTCACCCCCACGTCCCAGCCAAGGTGCCTCTGCCGCTAGCCGCCAGGCGTCGCGGTAGAACAGCCCGCGCGCGGATACCGTCGATGACGGTCCGGTGATCCGCTCGCGCACGTGCAGGAGGACGGCGATCCCCGCCGCCGTCCAACCTGCCGCCGCCAATGCCAGCATGGCGGCTCGGGCAGTGCCCGCCGCGCCGCGCTGGCGGCGGCACAGCCATAGGCCGGCTAGCAGCGCGCCGGCCCAAAGCCCGGCCAGCAACAGCAGGCCGGGCACTGGCTCTACCGCCAACCCGGCACGGGCCAGTTGGCGGTAGAGTAGCGCCGCGGCGGCCACGGGCGCGGCGCCAGCAGCAAGAAGCGGCGCGATTAGCTGCCGCTTCCAGAGCAAGACGGCGGCGCAGGCGCAAGCCGCCGTCAGCCATGCGCCGCGCGACTCGGTGAGGAGCAGCGCGGCGGTGTACGGGAACAGCGGCAGCAAGCGCAGCAGCGCGGCGGTCGTGCTTCCCGCTTTTCCCTGCTCCGCTTCTACGCCTTCTTCCCCTCTGCTCCTCCGTTCCGCATCTGCGCACTCCATCCCCAGCCCAACACTTCTTGCCCCCAACATATTCGCGCTCTTTTTTGGATCCCCATAATAAACAGCAACAGCAAATAGCCGTTCCAGCAGAAAAACAGCCATCACAGCACCAAAAGCATTCGGATATTCCATCAATCCTGCTAATCTAACCCCTGTGGCGCTCACTTCCGATGAATTGCTGTAGGCCACAGCGAAAGGCAACTTTACCACTCCACACACAGCCAATAAAGCGCTCAGGCATAAAGTCATACCCAGCATAGACCAAGTTACATTTAAAATCCGGCGTTCCACCAGGTTCACCGCACAAAAACAAACCAATATTGCAAAGCTAGCATACAAGCCCCACCGCAGCATTTCATTCATAGTTCCCTGGGAAGAAAGTGGCCCGCACAACCAATGAATCACATAAAGCGATAGAATAATTAAAGGGACGCTTAATAATATTCTTAACGCCCTATTTTCTCCACTAACTTGACTAACTTCACTAACTTCACTAACCCCATTGACTCCCGTAAAACCTCTTACTGCACCTACTCCTCCCCCACTTTTTCTCCATGCACCAACCCCAACAAGATAATAAAGCGAGCACGCACAACACAGCACAAACCATAAGGTTAGAAAGGGATACATCTCATCAGTAAAAAACAATCCCCGCAACAAACAAGCACCCACCCCAGCCGCTATCACTAAGCCTCCACAAATATATGCAATTGATGATTCCAGACTCCAGTCTTTTTTAAAACGCCACATTTAGATACCCCTGTATTCGTTAATTTATCTCTATCCTTTCCACATTTCCCTTATACAAGACTAGAACGCAAAAAGACGATACCTCTCCACAAAGGAGCCGTACCGTCCTAACCATTAGATCGCACTAGCTGTACTATCCGAATTCTCATTCAAAAAAGCTATATAGTTGTAAAAAGTGCAACTACTCCCGTGCTTTCGCTGCTTACTTCCACTTTAATTGTACTTTCTGCAACTGTTTTTCGAGAATCCCGCCATATGCGGAGTATTGTTCGTTTTTAAGTGTACAAAGTGCAACTAAATCACTAAAACGCAGCTTCTGAGCATATTTAGTTGCACAAAGTACAACTAAACCAACTCGCCATTAGATCGCACTAGCTGCACCGTCCTAACCATTAGATCGCACTAGCTGCACCGTTCTAACCATTAGATCACACTAGCCGTACCGTCCTCACCATTAGATCACACTAGCCGTACCGTCCTAACCATTTGATCGCATTAGCTGCCTATCCGAATTCCCATCCAAAAAAGCTACATAGTTGTAAAAAGTACAACTAATCCTGTACTTTCACCGCTTACTTCCACTTTAATTGTACTTTGTGCAACTGTTTTTTGAGAATCCCGCCATATGCGGAGTATTGTTCGTTTTTAAGTGTACAAAGTGCAACTAAATCACTAAAACGCAGCTTCTGAGCATATTTAGTTGCACAAAGTACAACTAAACCAACTCGCCATTAGATCGCACTCGCTGCACCGTTCTAACCATTAGATCACACTAGCCGTACCGTCCTAACCATTAGATCGCACTAGCTGTACTATCCAATTTCCTATTAAAAATGCTATATAGTTGTAAAAAGTACAACTGATCGAATTAGCCTGCACCTATAAGTGCCCATTCTACAGTACTACCGTTCTACGCTCTCTACCTTAATACCCTCTACCCTTCTACCGAACTCCCAGTGGGAAGCAGATCAGCGCATACGCGTTCGAGGTAGGGTTTTGCTCCCAGAAAATCGCGGAATGCGGTGTATTCGCGCCATTTGACGGAGTTGTCCCCGGCTGAACTCTTAACGGCACGAATCAAAATGTTCTTCGGCGTATTCTCCAGATCGATGAATTCCAGCAGCTGGCTGCTATAGCCCATCATGTCGAGCAATTTGGCGCGAATGGCATCTGTAGCCAAGGCGGAAAAACGCTCTTTCAGTATGCCATGCGAAAGCATAGGGCTCATTACTTCATTTTCGATTTGTGCGAATAATTCATGCTGGCAGCAAGGCACAGATAAAATTACAGACGCTCCCCAACGTACTGCTTTTTCAAGGGCAGCATCGGTAGCTGTGTCGCAAGCATGAAGTGTGATCACCATGTCTACTTGCTCCAGCTCATTGTACTCAGCAATGTCACCCACGAAGAACTTCAAGTGATCATAACCGATTTTGGCAGCAAGTTCGTTACAATGCTCAATCACATCTGCTTTTAAATCTAATCCAATGATATTAAGCTCCCGCTTCTTGCGAACGGTCAGATAGTGATACAGTGCAAAGGTCAAATATGATTTTCCACAACCAAAATCCACAATCGTCAAGGGTCGGCCGGTTGGCAGATCGGCAAGCACGTCCTCTACCATCTCCAGAAAACGATTGATCTGCCGAAATTTATCATATCTTTTGGCTAGCACTTTGCCTTCTTTGTTCATGATGCCAAGCTCCACCAGAAATGGCACAGGCTCTCCATCCTCCAGCACATAACGTTTGCGGCGGTTGTGAGCTAGATCCGGCTCTTCTTTTTTACTTGGAGACTTAGTTAGGATTGATACTTTGAATTTTTTGCTAATAAGCACCTGATAATCGGCTTCTACTGTACACAACAAGCCTTGCCGATATGTTTCTCTAAATAAAAGAGATATCTCTTCCGCCGCCAATTCTGCGGGTACGTTGCGATGTTCTACCTTTGTACCAATATAGGACGCAAACTGATAATGCAGCTTACCCTTTAGTTCAACAGGTTTAACCTGCACCTTGGTACAATTTTCGCCTTTATAACGCACTTGACTTAGGGTAGCCGTAATCAAAGTACGGTCGTTAATTAGTTGTTCAATTAGAGCTGTTAAAGATTCCACAACGCACATCTCACTTTCGGGATTAAAAATGGAGAATCTATGTCTCCTAACCATCATCGTTCATTATATCACGTGTTAACAAGGGTCGTTCCTTGTTCTAGCAGGGCTTAACATGCAGCTCTCCACTAACTATAGTTAATGCTCGCCCAGACATCTTAATCTGGTCTTTACTTACCTCTAACTGAAGCAAACCTCCACGTTTCGAAGCTTGATAAGCGGTCAACTGCGTACGATTGAGTCTATCCGCCCAAAAAGGTGCCAGTGCAGTATGCGCTGAGCCTGTTACCGGATCCTCATTCACTCCTACCTTCGGCGCAAAAAAACGTGATACACAATCAATACCTTCGATAGAGCTTTCTGCGGTAACCGCGAAGCCTCTCCCTTCAAGCCCGGATAAAGCTCCGAAGTCAGGGCTGAGTTCGCGAACCCGTGCTTCCTGATCCAGTCGTACAAGCACATTGTCAGCATATCGCATAGTTTCCACCACATTCGCTTCTGCAATACCAAGCGCTGCTGCGAGACCTGAAATTACAGGAGAGGGTTGAAGCTGATAAGGCGGGAAGTACAGTGAGATCAAATCTCCTGAACGAGAAGCTCTGAGCAACCCACTGCGTGTATAGAACCTTGCTTCCATATCAGGAGCTAGCAGTCCCCTCTCCCATAATACATGTGCACTTGCTAGAGTCCCATGACCACATAGCTTGACCTCAACTTTAGGTGTAAACCAGCGCAGGCGATATCCATCTTCCTCTGGCCAGAGAAAAGCTGTCTCTGACAAGTTCATTTCCGCTGCTGTCTTCTGCATATAACCTTCATCGACGGGATGCTCCAGTAAACATACCGCCGCAGGGTTGCCTGAATAAGCCTGTTCTGCAAAAGCATCGATAATATATAAAGGGATATTCATCGTATTCATCAGGTTCCTGATTCCTTTCGTATCGCTGTTATCCTGCCCCACTCTTTTAACCCCTGCTCTACTTCCTCCAGAGGAAGAGTACCTTGTTCCAATTCTGCAGATGACTTGAGCAGCAGTCGATTGTATAGCTTATCCCCTTCTATTACAACATTTTCTCCCTGCTCCCACAGCCGGTAGAGGCTGTCCTCCGCTTTACTATATCGCCCTACCGACTCCATATACTCCATCAGTAGCCGCTCCGTTTTAGCCGGGAGCCGATAGGCCTGCACATCCTGCAAGAGTTCATCAATTTCCTGAGTCATATGCAGCAGCTCCCGGTCTGCACCGTGAAGATCCGCGTACAAATATAAATGTAAGGCTCTCATACTTCTAAATAATGCTGCATCCTTATCGCCATTTGCGGCATAAATACTGCCTTCTTCCTTCAGCAGTTTGGCCAGACCTTGAAGCTTATCGGACTCAACCACACCGCCAAAACGAAACATATCTATGATATCTTCTACAGATAGTGAATTTAAAAGACGTGAATTCAGCGGAAAATGCCGGTTCAACAGCTCATCGATTTCCCATAAAGCTTCTGTCGTCTTCCGTTCCTGCTTTAGAGTAAGTACCTTGGCAACCATCGCCGTCATATCTTCGATCATCCGGACAATATAGTCTCTTCGAAACATGCACATCCTCCTTTTCCGTACTGTGGTAGCAAAAACTACAGGACTCATACCACTTAAATTATTCTATTGATTTATCTTAAACCATTGCCGAATTCTATGCCAGTTAAGGAGAATACCAGATAATTAGATAGCCCTAAAAGAAAGAGGCAGCACACGCCAGAATGGCGCCGTGCTGCCTCTTTGTAGAAGATTTTTTATACGCGGCTATTATCTAAAACGGAAGCCTGGACAAAATCCTTAATGATCTCGGCTAACCGTTCAGGAGCTTCAAAAAGACTCATGTGGCCTGCACCCGATATCGTTGCTTGCGTTACATTTGGCTTATCCGCAGTAAAGGTTCGTTCAGCAGGAATCAATCCATCCTGCTCGCCAGCAACAAGCAATACCGGCAACGTAGTGGCCGTAATTACATCCCGTCGATCTGGACGCTCACGCATCGCCAGTGCAGCTCCTGCTGCTCCTTGTGGAGGCGTTTTGTAGCCGATTTCTTTAGCGCGCTCCAGCAGCTGTGGGGATGCAGAAGCGGTTGCTTCAGCAAACAAGCCTGGTACGAAGCTGTCTACGAAAGGAGTAATCCCTTCATTTTGAATCGCGCTGACACTCTTCAGTCGTTTTTCCTTAGCTTCTTCACTATCTGGATAAGCAGTAGAATGAATTAATCCAAAGCCTTTCAATCGAGAAGCATAACGCTGAGCAAACGATAGCGTAATATATCCGCCAAGCGAATGACCAAGCATGATGCATTCAGCAATCTCCAGCGAATCTAACAGACCCAGAACATCATCTGCCATTTGTTCAATACTATAAGGTCCTAGTGGAGCTTCCGAAGCTCCGTGACCACGTAAATCGGGAGCAATCACTCGGTAGCCGCTGCTTAAGACAGGAATGACTTGTTCCCAATATTCAGCGCTTCCACAAAAGCCATGCAGCAATACAATAACTTCGCCTTTCCCCTGATCACTGTAGCATATATTGCTTCCGTCACAACGAACTCTTTCCATGGCTGCTTCCCTCTTTCTAGAATACTAAGATAATGTGTCTAATATCTATTATTAAGCAAAACAGCTCACCTTGAAACGGACGGCTTATTTTTAAGTGCCCAATGGGTACTACTGGAGTCCGAATCCTTTTGCTGCCGCTATAGCGATATGTTCTGCCATAACCATCACTCTATGCAGTGGAGTAGTCTGCAGCGTCCGATAAGGTTTCGGGCCATTCATATCTACAACGGCCGCCAAACTATAGTGACCTACGGCTGGAAGATTTGCCCCCACCGATTGTGCAGGCAGCAGTGGCTCACTCGAAACGAAGTAATATCCAAGCGCGATCGGAGGGCCCAGACAAGCATCTACCGCAACTACAATATGCCCGGAGGGAATCTCAGCCACTCTGGCCACCAAATTATCTGCATCGCAAGGAGACGGCAACGTACCGATTACATGTCGGAAGCCATGTTCCACAAGTTTGCTGCCCGTCAACGGACCGAGTGCATCTCCTGTAGATCGATCTGTTCCGATACAAAGAAACGTGACTTCCTCGGCGGAATGCAGAGCAGCTATTTCCATGAAAAAGGACACCAGTCCAGCATCGTCCATTTTAATGCGTTTTCCGCTTCCCTGTTCTCTGATTGCCAATACATTTGCTCCCTTCGATGATATTTTTTGATCTCATGCCTTTAATTTAACATGATTTCAGTGAACCCGACAAAAAAATGGTGGTCAAGCTGCCAAACATGGTAAAATACATGAATCAGTATACAGAGAGGATGTTTTAACCTAATGGATTTAACAAAGCCTAGTCAGGAAAATGTTGAGTATATGATCGAGGCTATCAAAAACAAATTAAAAATGGCCAGTGCTGCGGCGATGCAAGCCTCCGCTTTTTCAGTAGATCATTATGAAGATATCTATGATGTATATGAGGTAGCCATGGGCAGCGACAGACTGAGTATTTCTCAGGTGGAAGCACTCGTCTCCGAACTCGGCCGTCTACGTCATAAATAATAGTTCTCCCTATACAAGAAGAAACGATGTTGCCGTCCTTTAAAGATGACCACCGCTTCTCGTAGAAAAAAGCCCTTCGCTGCGTATCCAGAAGATGGATTGTAGTCGAAGGGCTCTTTTTATATGATCCTACTTTATGAAATTAAGCTTGAACTCGGTATCCGCATGGCCTACTCGTGTACCCCCGTCATTGTAAATCACGCCTGAAAATGCATTGCGCAGCTTTTCCAAGGTATTTTTCTGACTATAACCAATTTGGTTTAAAATTCCCTGTACAATAAGTCCCCACTCTTCTTCCGAACCATCCAGAATCTTGAAGGCAATCCCCAGTCGCTCACGGCGTAAACCGAAGCAATACACACCCTTAAATCCACCTTTAGCAATAATATTATCATCTTCCAAAAGAATAGAATCAAGGCGACCAGATCCAGAAACCATCTCCGGATAAGCATTCATTGCCGTTGTAATAGTAGTAACCGCTTTGCGAGTAGCTCCATCTGCAATCAAATCCGGATTGGCTAATTTCAAATAGGCTGTCGCCAAGGCGGTCAGAGGCAGAGCAAACACCGGCAGCCCGCATCCGTCCGTACCTAAACCGATACTGTCTGGGGCCACACCAGCCATATAAGCAATGGTGTCAATAATCTCACGCTGCACCGTTTGCTCCGGCTGTGAGTATTCTTCAAGCGGCAAACCTTTGAGCTTACTGTAAGATAAGATACCCATGTGCTTGCCCGCACAGTTATGATAGAACTTTCTTTTGCCCGCACCACGAATGGCGTTCTCCCTGCTGGAATAATCCAGCGGGTAACTCGTTGCACAGATCATTTGTTGCTCATCGATGCCAATCTTGGAGGATATGCTCTCTAGCGCAGCAACATGGTAGCTCTCTCCCCGATGAGAGGCGGTCATCAGGGCAACCTCTGCGGGAGTAAAGCCGTAATGCTCCACGATCCCCCCACGTACGCCTGGAATAGCCTGAAGGGGTTTAGCAGCTGAACGGGTGAACGATACAAATTCCGGATCACCTGCATACCCCTTTAAATTTCCGTTCTCTCCTACGATGGCAATATGCCCACTATGGACACATTCCAGCAAATCCGCCCGATACTCTCGTACTAATACGGTTTCCATGATATCTCTCCTCTTTTCTCTAGATGCTCTATAACTCACAAGGACTTATTAGTATTCACATTTAATAAATGCTAGAAAATAACCCCGTGCTCCGGGGATTTTTGAGTACTCCACAAACTCCCTTAAGTGTTGGTTCCATGAGGAATTCTACTCCTATTTTCATTATTCTTCAATCCTGTCCACACCAAGAAGATTATAGAAACCGGATAAAATATAAAAAACCGCTTCCTTCTCAGAACCTTGATCTCTGAGTAGAAAGCGGTTTTTATCGAATTCAGCGTAGCTTCACAAGGGTAGCGCAGTTCGCCTTATCCTTTGCTTGCACCTGCGGTAAGGCCATCCACCAAGAAACGCTGTAGGAAAATGAACAGCAGCGTGACTGGGAGAGCGACCAATACCGCTCCGGCAGCGAACAACGTAAACTCGGTTGAGTTGCTCTGGTTCACCATCCGGTAAAGCCCAACGGCGAGCGTTCTTGTATCCTCCGTGCGCAATACAAGGTCGGCGAATATAAAATCCACAAAGCAGCCGTTGAAAATCATAAGGCTGGCATAGGTGAGCATCGGCTTAGATAACGGGATCATAATAGAAAGGAATACTTTCATATGGCTCGCCCCATCCATTCGCGCAGCATCTTCCAAGCTTTTAGGAATCGTATCAAAAAAACCTTTAGCCACAAAAACATTCGTGATAATAGCGCCGCTGCTGTATACGAGCACAAGTGCCCAATGAGAATTCAGTAGCCCAAGTGTGTTCAGCAGCACGTAAACTGCAATCATAGCCATAAATCCCGGAAACATCTGCAGAACCAGGAGCGCGGTTAGTGTAGTTTTTCTGCCCGTAAATCGATAACGAGAAATGGCGTACGAAGTCAGCAGCAGCAAAAAGGTGCCGAGCAGCGTAGACAACGCCGCAATCTTTAGCGTATTCATGAACCATAACAAATATTTAGTTTGCTCAAACAGTTCCTTGTAATGAACAAAGGTAAAATTCTTAGGAATCAATGAGTCACTGAACAAACTGTTTCCTGTTTTGAACGAAGACATAATAATCCAGAAGGCTGGGAAAAGACTAATAAAACTGAGCACAATCAGCAATAAATGGCTTCCAAACGTTTTTAACGCTTCCGTCAGTCTTAGCTTCATGCAATCATATCCTCCTCTTTAAAGGACCGCGTCCGCCGGTAGCTCCAGATGGAGAATGTCGCGACCATCAGGAAGATGACAATCCCGATGACAGAAGCAAAGCTATACTGCGACTGGTTCAGCGCCAGTTTATAAAGCCAAGTCACCAGCAAGTCAGTGTGGCCCGCGTACTGGTAGTTGGGATTAACCGGTTCTCCGTTAGTCATTAGATAAATGACATTAAAGCTGTTAATATTGCCGGCAAACTGCATAATCAGGATAGGTGCGGTTGCGAACAATACCATGGGCAGCGTAATCATGCGGAATTTATAAAATGACCCAGCACCGTCTACTTCTGCCGCTTCATACATATCCCTCGGAATTGTTGTCAGCACCCCGAAGGCCAGAATCATGGTCACCGGAATACCGATCCACATATTAGCCAGAATTACAGTGACCTTAGCCCAGAAAGGATTGGTTAGCCAGGCCACCCCCTCCAATCCCAAGGCTCTTAAATAACTATTGATCGGTCCAAATTGATTATTGAACATATTGCGCATGACGAGCAGAGAAATCATATTGGGAATAGCGAACGGAACGATCAGAAGTGTGCGCCAAAGCTTTTTGCAGCGGACACGGGGCTGGTGAATAAGTACTGCAATGAGCACACCTCCAATGTAAGTCGTCGCAGTAGCAATAACCGCCCAGATCAAGGTCCAAGTCAGCACTCCACCGAAGGTGGAACTCCAGACATCCAGACTAAGCATTTTATTAAAATTACCGAAACCCACCCAGTCTACCAGATGTGCTGGCGGTAAAATCGGGTCGGCATAGTTCGTAAACGCCAGTAGCACCGAAAAAACAAGTGGTAATATCGTCAGAAAAACCACGGCCACAAAGGGAATCGCGAGGACAAGATAGGCAAAATTCCTCCGCCCCATAGCTCTGAGCGATTCAGCGAATGAATGAATGGGCTCTTTCCGGTCCCGTGCAGCTCCAACTAGGAATGCATCTCTGATGTTCAGTAAATGAAAAGCTGTATAAAAGAGCAGCGCCAGCAATGCCATTAGACCATTGATCATCATAAAAATGGAGTGGTCGCCTTCCACCATCCGGGTTAATTTGCCTACCTTGACCATACGGCTTGGAAATTCCCCAAGCGTAATTAAGCCATGCAAATGTCCCATCAGATCATTAGCAATATAGTAAATTCCAGCAGACCCCACCAGCAGGAATACCAATCCTTTCAGCCACTGCCGGTTGTAGAACTGGCCCAGTCCCGGAATAATAGCCGAGAGTAGCGCTGCGCCTGTTTTTTTCCTCATGGTTAAATCACCTGCCCTTTACTTCGACTCCAGATCGGCCTGAATCGTGGTTACAGTCTGATCCAGCGTCTGTTTAACATCAAGATTCGAGTCGTTCCACAGGGACACAAACGCTGCTTTTAGGGGTTCCCAGACGGATTTGATTTCTGAAACGGAAGGCATTGGAACGGAATTTTGGAATTGCTCGAAGAATCCGCCAATAATAGGGTCATCTTTGATTTCCGGCGCTTCTCCAGCCTCTATACTCGCAGGAATCGCTCCCGTCATCTCAAAGTTCTTAAGCTGGTTCTCCTTGTTGCTTGCAAAATGTGCGAACAAACGGCCTGCGACCGGATATTCCGTATATGAGTTAACATAATACGATTTGACACCGGAGAAAGAAAGACTGTCTTGACCGTCAGGTCCCTTTGGAAGAGGAGCCACACCCAGGTTAACATTTTCCTTAAACGCCGCTATGGACCATGGCCCATCGATATTCATCGCCAGCTTACCTTCTTGGAATAATTGGGTTTTCACGTCATAAGTGATATCTCCTGCATTCAAAGGCAGAATTTTTTTGAGGCTCTGCAGAAACGTAAATCCTTTGATAGTGCCCTCATTGTTCAATCCAATATCCTTGAAATTCGTATTGTTGTCTCCGTAAATATATCCGCCGAAGCTGCCAATAAACGGATAGCTGTAATATCCGACGAATTCCCACATGATTGCGAATTTGTTTTCCTTCGGATTGTTGTACGTATCTGCAAAAGCAATCACATCATCCCACGTTTTAGGAGCGTCAGGAATCAGGTCCTTGTTGTAGAACAGCGCATAGGTTTCCACCGATTTAGGATAACCGTAAAGAATGCCATCATAAGACGATGCCTGAACGGCTGTTGCCACCATCGTTGATTTGGTTTCTTCCTCAAAAACATCGTTTGGCAAAAGCAGCCCTGCTTTTACGGCTTGCCCGATCTGGTCATGGGGCAGAGTCAACACATCTGCAGCAAGTTTAGACGGACCATCCGTCGCCAGTCTTGCGCCTTGATCGCCACCCGCCATTTCCTCAACCGTGACGGGAACACCATATTCTTTTTCGAAATCAGCAGCTACCTGCTTCATGTATTCAAGCTGCTCCTTGGCTTCCCAGACCATAAGTTTGGCCCCTGCTTCTGGCTTCATTTCCTCATCAGTGGTTTTCTCTTCGGTATTTGTCTCATTTGTGGTTCCCCCCGGCTCGTTCACTGCGGAATTCGGACTCGAATTCGGCTTTGATGCGGAGTTCCCATTGCCAGAACCGCATGCGGTGACCGTCAAAGTTAACAGCAGGCATAGGACTAAACTAAATGTTACCGCTTGCATTTTGGAACGTTTACTCTTCTTCATTTGCTCATCTCCCCTTCGATCATGAGTGATTAAACCTAACCCGCATTGAAAAAAAGCATATAAAAAAGGTACAACCTCATTTGCACAAAGTGCCGAGGTTGTACCTTTGCAGGTAACAGTGCCTTTAATTTGAATGCGTGTTATGAAAAATCAAGTTCGTTCGCCCTCATTCTATAATATCCATAATTTTGATTGCAATCAGGGTATAAGTCCAAACAAGACGGTTTAACAAAGTTTATCTTATCTTTTCTCTTATTTTCTCTTTATTCCTACCATATACTAAATATTCCATATTGTAAATTCTTGTGAAATAACCTCTTGCTTTGCTCTTGAGGGTTATGGTAAGATGCAGACAAATTTAAAGGCAATGAAACCGCCAAGGGTTCAACCTCTGAAAATCATGAGGTTGGCCCTTTTTTGCGTTTACATGCCCGAAGGGATGGAAAATGAGTATGATTCAACCGGAAGCCGTTTATCACCGTATGGGACAAAATTGGTCATATGCCTACGATGAGTCTACACTTCATATTCGCCTAAGAACTAAGCGGGACAACGTATCACAGATCGACCTTTTCTGTGGAGATAAATTTGGCTGGGACAAAACGCATGAGGTCATTCCAATGCAGCGCCTCGCTTCTGACGGCTTGTTCGATTACTGGCAAGCCTCCGTCCGTCCTGTTTACCGCAGACTCGCGTATTACTTTGCGCTTTATAACAAAGACGAAGTCCTTTATTTTTTGGAAAAAGGATTTTATCCAGAGCCACCTGCTGTTGTATATGAGGGTCTGTTCGACTTTCCATTTTTGAATCGTGAAGATGTGCACTCCCCTCCATCTTGGGTGAAAGATGCAGTATTTTATCAAATATTCCCGGAGCGTTTCGCGAATGGTGATCCCACCAACGATCCGACAGATGTACTCGAATGGGGCGGCACACCGAGTCCTCGGAATTTCTTCGGAGGAGACTTGCAGGGTGTACTAGATCATTTGGATTATCTCTGTGAATTGGGCATCAATGCTATATATTTTAATCCTCTATTTGCGGCAACCACCAATCATAAATACGATACAGAAGATTATTACTTGGTCGATCCTCATTTTGGCAGCAACACATTGCTGAAAGAGTTTGTGGACTCCTGTCATTCCAAAGGCATCCGTGTCATCCTGGACGGTGTCTTTAATCATTGCGGCCATACCTTCCCGCCATTTGTTGATCTGCTCGCGAACGGGCAATCTTCGCGTTATGCCGATTGGTTCCATGTACGCGAGTGGCCGCCACAGGTCATCGACGGAATTCCCACCTATGACACATTTGCATTCGAGCCTATCATGCCTAAATTCAACACTGAGAATCCTGAAGTCATAGAATATCTACTGAATGCAGGCCGCTATTGGATCGAGGAAATCGGTATAGACGGCTGGCGGCTTGATGTCGCAAATGAAGTCTCCCATTCGTTCTGGCGGCAATTCCGCAGTACGATCAAAAGCGTTAATCCAGAGGCCTATCTCGTAGGAGAAATCATGCATGATTCCTTGCCGTGGCTGCTTGGCGATCAGTTTGACGCCGTTATGAATTACCCGCTAACGAATATTCAAATTAATTTTTTCGCCCACGGACAGATCAATGCTGCACAATTCTCTCAGTCGGTTGCTACTATGCTAGCGAATTATCCGCAACAAATTACGGAAGCCGCCTTTAATCTGCTAGACAGCCATGATACAGTTCGTTTCCTGACACTTTGTGGCGGTGACATCAGGAAGTTAAAGCTGGCCGTTTTGTTCCAGATGACCTTTCAGGGAGCACCCTGTATTTATTATGGCGATGAAATCGGCATGGATGGCGGATACGACCCGGACAACCGAAAATGCATGGAGTGGGACTCCCAGAAACAGAATCAAGAATTGCTCGAATACTATCGCTGGACGATCAGCCTTCGTAAATCTCATCCCGCATTCCGGAGCAGTGGATTTAAAGCGCTGGAGATTCCGGGTTATCCAAAGCTGCTTGTATATGAGCGGTGGGACAAACAAAGCCGATTCATAATCGTATTGAATAATGAAGATGTTATGGCCGATGTCATCATTCCTGTAACCGGGGCAGACATGATATGGGTAAACCTAAAGACGCAGAAGCGGACTGAATCCTCCACATCCCAGCTGCATCTGAATCTGCCTGAATTCGGCTATGCGGTACTCCAAGCCGTTAATGATTAATCCGTAACATTCTAAATTCAATCGTAGAAGGATGGAGACATATGCTGCATATCACAGCCTGTCTTCGCCCTTCTTTTTGCGCATAAACAAATGTTGATAAAGCCTCAAAAACGCGGTTTATATGACCTAAAGCCATCTAGGTTACCGTATCCTCCCTTAACCTCCCGTAATCTCCCCCTTGCTCTTCAACTGTTTCAGCCCATACGCCAAAGTTTATATACGAAGTAAGATAAATTATAAGGAGTGATTGGTGATGAGTAACGTAGAACATGAAGTAGAGAACGGAAGCAGCTTATTAAAAGGTATCTTTATCGGTAGCTTAATTGGTGCCGCAGCAGCCTTGCTATTTGCACCAAAGCCTGGCCGTGAAATGCGCAGTGATCTGTCAGATAAACTTTCTCTAGCTACAGACAAGACCAAAGAAGTTGCTGGTGCCGTAACTGACAAAACCAAAGCTATTGCGACAACAGTTGGCGAAAAAGCAACCGATTTGGCTAGTACGGTATCAGATAAAGCCTCTGATATCTATACCACTGTCAGTGACAGCAAACAACAGATTGCCGCCACTCTTCAAGAGGCTGGAAGTAAAATTGGTGACACTGTAAGTGAAGCCTCAAGCAATGTAAGCTCGGATGTTAAAGACGCCTCTAAAGACGTAGCTGATGAAGCCAAAGCATCCTCTAAAGAGGTTGCCAATCAGGCTAAGGATGCGAAAGAGGATGTAAAATCCTCCTATAAATCCAATTACTAATCTGCGGCATCATACAGCTATCACTTTAACAAACAACAGCCAGCTGACCGCAGCTGGCTGTTGTTTAGTTATACCTTTATTCACATCAGCAGATACAACTAGACATTTAATTAATGCCCGTTCGGGCTATAGAAAGCAGGGATGGCGCATGGCAGATTCAAATAACCAAACAAAACCTTATGAAATTGATGAACATCCTTTCGAGTTGCGACATGAAGTGAAACGCTTAAACAGTCGTCTTGATAAGATCGCTCACTCACTGGAAAAATCAGAATTCAAGGACATTCTCGACAACTATTCAGATCCGAAAAAAAGAATCATCACAAACCTGATGGCCGGTATATCTCGGGGACTTGGACTATCTCTCGGAACATTTGTAGTCCTTGGTTTATTAGGCTACATTCTTAGTCTTTTTCTTAATGTTCCAGTAATCGGAGAGTATCTTGGCGAAATTAAAAAATACATTGATGCTAATAGCTAACCGCAAGACTATCGATCTATTCCCCAACTATCGACCGCTTCCCCCGCTTGTCCGTCTAATCCTCTAGGTTGGACGGACAAGCGGGGGAATAAGTCTACAATAGTATACAAATAAAGGACATGCGGGTCTCCAGTCAGCGGAGAGAGGCATGTCCTTATCGTCGAAAATGTATACTACCCATACAGGAACTCAATAGGAAGAGTTGGCCATAATCTGCTTTAACTTCTCAGTGGCCCGCTTCTGTATGCGTGAAACGCTCATCTGTGATACCCCCAGCTTCTGGGCGATCGCCCGCTGGGATTGTCCATCTTGGAACGCTAACAGCAGCACCTGCTGCTCCTGTTCCTTCAATTGACCTAGTGCTTGTTGCAAATCCATACGTTTCTCTACGGTCTCGTAATCATTTGCGTCAGAGCTGATCAGCTCGCCTAGCGTAGCTCCTGTCTCCTCTTGAGAAAGGGGCGAGTCTAGGGAGACGTAATGATAACATTCTCTGCCCGCCAGTACTTCTACAGTTTCTTCAACAGACAAATCAAGATAATGAGCAATCTCATCCACCGCAGGCGAACGTTCCAGCTTCACTGTTAGTTCGTCAATCGCGTGTTGAACAAGTGCCCCCTTTTCTTTAATCCGTCTAGGGACCTGTATGTACCAAGATTTATCACGTAGGAAATTCTTCATATGTCCAATCATGCTTTTCATCGCATAGGGCTCAAAAGGGATTCCAAGGCTAATATCATATTGCTGTAATAACCGGATGAGCGCCATTTGCCCGACCTGATATAAATCCTCATACAAGTCGGGGCGGTTGCGAGAAATTTTTCCAGCAGCCATTTTTACCATAGGCTCATATTTCTGTATCAGCACTGTTGCGCGTTCATTATCCTTAGTCTGCTGATATTCCCAAATTTGGGTGACTGCTTCATTCATGGACTCGGGGGGAGTCACCTTATCACTCATACCTTTTCCTCGCTAAAGTTAAGGTGCTTCTTCAAAGTTACTACCGTCCCTCTTCCGGCCTCACTTACGACGCTCACGTCATCCATCAACGCTTGCATTAAGTAGAACCCTAAACCGCCGACCTGAACGTCACTCAACTCTTTATCATGCAGTGTCATACGCTCACTGGACGAGTCTTCCAAACCGTCAAAGCTCTCCCCCTCGTCTTTGACTGTAATGGATAAGGCACTTTCACCCACCTCAAAGATTACATCAACCATTCCGTCTTGTTGTCCATAGGCGTACAATACTGAATTGTTACACGCCTCTGATACAGCTACCTTCATATCTTCAATATCTTCGTAGGTGAAGCCCATTTTTGAAGCAATACCATATAAATTTAACCTAACAATATCCACATACTCTGCGCTAGCCGGCAGCTGAAGAATTACTTTTTGCACATCATCACTCATTCTTTGTTCTATCCTTTCCTAGTGGGAATTCTCTTGGGAGGCAAAAAACTTGGTAATACCAGTCATGTCAAACAGCTTCTGAATTTGGGGAGGAACATCCTCAACCATAAACTTAACGTCCATACCTTGTCTTGATTTCAGGATCGAAAGTAGAATACCAATACCCGTGCTATCGATGTATTTTAATTCTTTAAGATTTATTACTAAATCATGCTTCGTATCACCTACAAGCGGCTCCATTACCAAACGGAAATCGGAAGCAACGGATAGATCAAGTTCACCATTCAGGAAAACCGTACATACATTTTCTTTTGTCTCTGTCTTAGCGTGAAACTTATTACTTTTATGCGTGTTCATAGACGATCTCTCCTGATAAATATTTTCTATATTAATAACCTCATAGTCCTACCTTTGAAACAAATAACATTAAAATATAAACTAGTAAATCTTGGGTTACGCCTGAAAAATAGATGTATCTGGTTCAACCATCCGATTATCGCTGCTAGAATACCGAGAGATAATCTGCTTAATACTGCTCATCTTAAGTGGCTTGCTGATATAGTCATCCATTCCTGAGGCTTTACAGCGATTCTGAATGCCATCCATGACATTCGCAGTCATTGCAATAATAATAGTCTTCTCAGCCGCCGGACCGCCTTCCCGACGGATTTGGGCGGTTGCCTCCAGGCCATCCATTACTGGCATTTGGAGATCCATAAAGATAAAATCATAGGGCTGCTTAAGCGCCATTTGCACAGCCTGTTTCCCGTCCTCAGCCATATCAGCTTCATAGCCGAGCTTATCTAGCATGCTAACCATCAAACGCTGATTGATAGGATGGTCATCTACAACAAGAATTCGGCTTCTGCTCTCCTGATTAAGAAGAAGATGAGGCGATTCCTCTTCTTGATAACCTCCTGTCAAATCTTCTCCAGGTACGGATGCTTGAATCGTAAAAATAAAGGTAGCTCCTTTTTGCTCCATGGATTCTACCCGTATTTCTCCGCCCATCATGCCTACAAGGGATTTACATATGGCTAAACCAAGCCCTGTCCCCCCGTATTTCCGTGTCATTGAAGAATCCAGCTGTGAGAACGGTTGGAATAATCGGTCGCATTTTTCTGGAGAAATACCAATCCCTGTATCCATGACCGTGAACTCGACTTCTACCTTGTGCCCAGATGTTTCTTTGATGGAAGCGACTAAATAGACACCGCCCTGATTTGTAAATTTAACTGCGTTAGCAATCAGATTAATTAATACTTGGCGTAGACGAGCCATATCTCCATATAAAAGTCTAGGCAACTTCTGATCGATAAAATAAGCGAGCTCCAGGTTCTTTTTTCCCGCTTCCACCGAAAAGAGGCTGAACACCTCTTGAATACATGTGCGAAGTTCGAACAGCTGCTCTTCGATTTCCATTTTACCGGATTCCATTTTGGTGAAATCAAGAATATCGTTTATAACCGTAATCAACGTGTCTGCACTTTTCCGAATGATCTCGGAATACTCCTTCTGCTCAGGAGCAAGGTCAGTCTCCATTAATAAATCAATCATACCCACTACGCCATTCATTGGTGTACGAATCTCATGACTCATCATAGCCAGAAATTCCGACTTCGCTTTGGAGGCGATCTCCGCCTCTTCCTTAGCCTTTACGAGCTCACTATTTATGATTTCCAGCTCTTTCGTCTTTTGCTGCAGCAGCATGGTCTGAGTCTGATGTTTTTTGCTCGTAATATACATCTCGACAAAACCTTGTATCTTAGACTTCAGAATTTGTGGAATGAAGGGTTTAACCATATAATCAATAGCCCCTGCAGAATAGCCCGCGAATAAATGCTCCGCTTCCTTACTATTCGCAGAGATAAAGATAATCGGAATTTCCTTTGTTTTTTCTCTGGCTTTAATCAACTTTGCGGTCTCGATCCCATCCATACCTGGCATCTGCACGTCCAGTACGATGACAGCAAAATCATACCTTAACAAACACCGCAGCGCTTCTTCGCCGGAGGTGGCTTTGACTAGCTCATAATGCTGGCTTTCAAGTACCGCCTCCAGCGCCAGCAGATTTTCAGGACGGTCATCTACTAGTAGTATATGAATTGGTTCTTGAAACCCCATAGGACCACCCTCCTTCATGCGTTATTTTATGTTACGGTATATTTTTTCTACTCTGTCCAAAGACTCATAACAATCGCTGTACTTCGTAAAGTGAATGGATTCTTTAGAGCCTAGAACAAGTATTCCAAAACGACTTAAACTTTCATGAAACAAGCCGTGTACATGATCACGCAGCTCATCATTGAAATAGATCATCACATTGCGGCAGAAAATAACATTAAACTCATTAAAAGAAGTATCTGTAGCTAAGTTATGCTCAGCGAATATAATGTTTTTGCGTAAATATGGCTGTAAAATAACCGAGTTATACTTCGCTGTATAGTATTCAGAGAATGCCCGGGTACCTCCCGCCTCCAAATAATTCTTAGTGTATTGCTTCATTCTGCTAATATCATAGACGCCTTCTTTAGCCTGCTGTAAAGAACGCTCATTCATATCTGTGGCATAAATCCGAGCCTTATCGTAAAGCCCTTCTTCATGAAGCAGGATGGCCATAGAGTATACTTCTTCACCAGTGGAGCATCCAGCATGCCAGATACGAATATAGGGATAAGTCCTCAACAACGGAACTACCTTCTGGCGAAACGTTAAAAATAACCCCGGGTCCCTAAACATTTCAGTAACCGGAATGGAGAGACTATAGACAAATCGTTCAAAACAGGCGCGATCATGCAGCACCTTTTCTTGCAGCGCGGATATGCTGTGTACATTCTCCGCATGCACATGATGCCAGATACGCCGCTTCAAAGAAGGCAACGCATAATTCCGGAAATCATACCCATATAAACGGTGTACTCCATCAAGGAGCAGCTCGATCTCAATTTGCTCCAACTCGTCACTTCCTACCATAACGGGCTGCTCCTCATATCCGTGTTCTATCGCTTTCATTGTTATCCCGACTCCCTTATTAACACACCGTGATTCTAGTCATGTTAGTTCTTAAAAAGGTATTACCCCAAATTTGAGTTTACGAATACAACCAGACACGCATTAACGAAAGAAGTTGACCTGTTGCGATCGGTTTCTTCATATAATCAGAAGCTCCCGCTTCAATACATTTGGCGCGATCCTCTTTCATTGCTTTGGCGGTAAGCGCAATAATAGGCAGTTTCTGATATTGCGGCATTTCACGGATTCGGCGCATAGCTTCATATCCGTCCATTTCCGGCATCATCATATCCATAAGCACGAGATCAAAATCTTCTTGCTCTACCAGCATTTCCAGCGCTTCACGTCCGTTCTCCGCAAACTTCACTTCCATGTGGTATTCTTCCAGTACACTAGAGAGTGCAAAAACATTACGAATATCATCATCGACGAGCAGTATTTTCTTCCCTTCGAATAACTCTTCCTTGTTATGCAGCTTCTGCAAAATTTTACGTTTATCTTCCGGAAGATTAGCTTCTACCCGGTGCAAGAACAACGTTGTCTCATCCAGTAGTCGTTCCGGAGAACGAACATCCTTGATAATTATGGATTCAGCATACTTGCGGAGCTGTGTCTCTTCTTTGCTATCTAAATCCTTACCTGTATAAATAATAATAGGAAGATCGTTTAATTCCTCATCATCACGAATCTGATCCAGCAGTTCAAAGCCGTTCATATCCCCAAGCATAAGATCCAGAACCATACAATCATATCTCTGCTTACGCAGCTCCATCAGTGCCTCATTGCCGGTTGATACCGCGGTAATAGCTACATCATCATGACCAATCAATTCCATAATGGAACGACGTTGAATCTCATCATCTTCTACAATCAGAAGGTACTTCACAGTGCTGGACGTATAGTTCTCAATTTGTGAGAAAGCCCGCTCCAATGCTTCTCTTGAAGATGGTTTTCTTAGATACGCCATAGCTCCCATCATCAATCCTTGCTTCACTTCATCGTTCACTGAGATAACATGAACAGGAATGTGACGGGTCTGAGATGCACTTTTCAGCTCTCTAAGAATGGTCCAGCCGTCCATTACAGGCAGCTGTATATCGAGAATAATCGCATCTGGCAAATAAGTTTTTGCCATCTGCAGTCCAATATCGCCTTGAAGCGCTACTAAGCCTTTAAATCTGCGACCACGAGCCATGTCTAGCAAGATTTTCGCAAAGCTTTCATCATCTTCAATAATAAGCAGGACTTTGTCATTCGCCGTCAAATTGTCACGGTCATCCTCAATTGTCAGTTGTGGAAGGGGTACGTTAACGGCTGCTGGCACTAAGGTTGGAAGCATGTCTCCAATATATTCATCATATGTTGAATCCTCTTTGGACACAGCAGCTTCTATTTCTGCAGGTTGTTTACTGTAATTTGCCTTCACCGGCAAATACAAAGTGAAGGTACTGCCTTGCCCCTCACGGGATTCGAGCACAATAGCTCCACCCATTATACGAACCAATTCACGGCTGATCGACAATCCCAGGCCCGTGCCTCCATATTTACGGCTGGTTGTTCCGTCTACTTGCTGGAAGGCTTCGAATACAATATCTGTTTTGTCAGCCGGAATACCAATGCCACTGTCCTTCACAGCAATAGCAATATATTCATTATCACTCGGCAGATTTAGTGGCAAGAGATTAGTATCTGCCGGGCTAACTGAAAACTCGATAAAACCTTCGGTTGTAAATTTAAAGGCATTGGAAAGCAGATTTCTTAAGACCTGCTTCAACCGATGACTATCGGCAATTACGCTATCTGGCAGCGGCTCGTTAAAGGCTATCCGTAAGGAGAGTCCTTTTTTGAGCGCCTGTGGAGCAAAATTCTGCTTCACAAAGCTTTTCAGCTCAGTCAGTTTAATTTCTTCATGATTCAGTTCCATTTTTCCTGCATCAACCTTGGACAGGTCTAAAATTTCATCAATCATCTTAAGCAGGTCAGCACCTGACATATAAATCGTATGGGCAAATTCAACCTGCTTCTCCGTTAAATTACCATCCTTGTTCTCGGTAAGCAGCTGGGACAAGATCAGCAGACTGTTGAGCGGCGTCCGCAATTCATGGGACATGTTCGCCATAAATTCCGATTTATACTTACTAGTCACGGATAATTGCATAGCCTGTTTCTCTAGCTGAACCTTAGCATGCTCAATTTCATCTTTTTTCTCCTCAACCTCCTGCACTTGCTCCTCTAGTGCACGAGTCTTGGCGACGAGTTCCGTATTGTAATGTTCCAGTTCCTCCTGCTGACGTTGCAGCAGTTCTTCTGAACGCTTAAGTGCGTCCGTCTGCTCTTCCAAGTTCTCATTGGAACGACGCAGTTCTTCTTGCTGAGTCTGCAGCTCTTCTGACTGACATTGCAGTTCTTCCGTAAGTGCTTGTGACTCACGCAGTAATTTCTCTACAATCAGACGACGACTAATATTATTGAAAATAATGCTTAAATTATTCGCAAGTTGTTGCAGCAAATCATTTTTCAGACTGCTAAATGGCTGGAATGAAGCGAATTCTACTACACCGAGCAGCTCGTCTTCAAAAATAAGCGGATGAATGGAAATATATCCTGGCTGTGAATCCACAAAGCCGGATTTCACGGAGATATAATCTTCAGGAGCCCGCTCCAATCTGATTGGGTGCATATCAAGCGCACTTTGTCCTACGAGTCCTTCTCCAATCACAAAACCTTCCTTTGGTTTCTTATCGCTATCTACTGCATAATAACCACTGCTTCGCAGAAAATCGGGACGGTTAGCATCCTTTAAATATACTGCCCCAAACTGGGCTCCCAGCACAGGGGTGAACTCGTTGATAAAGGTCTGTGAGACCTGATCCAATGAGCTAACCCCCCGGAGAAGTTCTGTCACCTGAGCAACATTTGCATTCAGCCAGGATTGATCATTCTGTGCCTGTGCATAGGCCTGTTCCATTTGCTGTTTCTCTTCAAGATCTAAAGCCATTTTCTTAAAGACAAGGGCAACCTCACCAATCTCATCTTTAGAAGTAACCTTGATGCGCCTTATAGCCCGAATTCTGCCGTTGCCGAAGCTGGTAATCATCATCGAAACGACGTTAAGCCCCCGCGTAATGCTTGGAATGATCCATAGAACAACTCCAAGTCCAAGTAGTAGACCCACAATCATCATCAAGATGACCATCTGAGTAGAGCTTTGATAGGCATCTTTAGCTTTTGCGCTCTCTTCATTCATAATAAAGGCATTATAATCAGAGAGACTGTTCAGAGCGTTTAATACCGCATTCTGAATCGCTTGTCCCTCTGTGTTAGAATACGTGCTGGCATTCTGGAAATAACCAGCTGATAGCAGCTTCAATATTTTTTCCTGATAATTTAGATAGATCGTATAAGAATCATCAATTTGAGTAACGATCTGCATCTCTTCAGCGCTAGTCATTGATTCTTTTATTTTGTCGTAGTGCTCATTCGCCTTAGCTATTTTTTTATCAATCTCTTTTTTTTGTGATTCTACCGTTGATGTATCAGCGCTTAACATGGTCGTCGTTAATATTCGCGCCATATCATTCACTTCTCCACGCATACCTGAAGAAGAACGCCCCTTCATATATCTATCCTGGTAACCCTCAAGCTGACCATTCATATAATCCAAACGATCGTATCCAATCATAGTAAGTGCCAGCATAATCGCCAGCATCGCACTAAAACCAATTAAGAGTTTAGCCTTTATTTTCATCCTCATTCTGTTCCCTTCTTCAGTGAGATCCACACTATACATTTGTCATCGTCACGCTCTTTAGGAACATCAGCATTGAAAAAAGCAGCCCGTATAGTTTCTTCCTTCCATTCATGCTCAACATTTAAATGCTTAATCATGAACTTCAGCTGCTCTTCCTGTTCACCCTCAACCAGCTCCAGCAGACCATCTGTATAGAGAACCAAATGCCCTTCATCTTCGTAGGTCAAGCTCTGAGGCTGAATATCAATCCGTTCAAACAGGCCTACAGGGTGACAATTACTTTCCAGCAAGACCGGAGTCTTAGCTGTGCCCTCAAAAAACAGCGCAGGTGGATGCCCAGCGTTAACATAGTCAATACGCTTTATACGAGTGTCAATCACAAGATAAATCGTCGTAAAATAGTATTGAATCAGCTTTTTCTCAATATAAAGTTGGTTAAACCTTCGATTGAGTTCCTGAATTACCTTTTCCGGCTCTACATAAGTAGTTACCGTGTCCTTTAATACTGACGCAAGGAACATGCAAAAAAGAGAGGACGATATACCGTGTCCCATAATGTCCAGGAGGATTACGCCATATCGGCCATCCCCAAGGGGATACCAGGCATATAAATCACCCGCCAATTCAGAGGAAGGCTGATAGATAGCATGCACCTCGAAATTCTCTTCCTGCAGGGGTAGGCTGAGTACAGCATTCTGCACGAGTGCAGCCAGTCTCAATTCCTCCTGAATCCGCTGATCCCGTTCCTTATGCCAATCTTTCTCACGTTTCAACCGCAGAGCAAGCCGAATCCGGGCCATTAGCTCCACTTTATTAATAGGTTTCGTAACATAATCTACTGCACCTGCATCCAGCGCTTCGGCCAATTTCTTAGAATCGCCTACAGCTGTAACCATTATTATTGGAATATCCTTAAGATGTTCGTATTGCTGCACAACACGACATGCTTCGATCCCATCCATTTCTGGCATCATCATATCCAGTAAAATCAGATCAATATCTGACATCCGGGGACGTCCATCTTCACTCCCCGAACCGATTCCAAGCCGTTCCAGCATCTCTTTGGCAGAGGATGCGGTTACGAAATTTCGGTAATCTTCTTTTTTCAGGATTTCACGGATAATGATAACATTAGTCGGATTGTCATCCACGATTAAGATTCTCATCATCTTCACCTCACACGAGTAGTATTACGACCGTAAAATTCTGCAAACCTATTAACTATATCATACGCTATTTTACAGTGTTATTTCTATTTTCATAATATGTAAATATAGTCATAGGATCAATTTACGTATTCAGCAAAGTAACCTCCAGCCCCACTATACCTAGTGGGGCTGGAGGTTACTCTATTCTAAAGACAGCCTATGTTTATTAACCAATTTGCTCAAATATGAAACACATTAGGAAGAAATACTATCAAATAAATCAATTCCTTCAAATTCACCCGCCAAATTTCGATATATTTTGAGTGCATTATTCCCTCTCAGGTATACATCCCCATCTTCGGCTATAAAATACGGTTTTCCCAAAGTATCTTGCAGATTATCTGTTAAAGGATCGATTTCTACGCCATCTACATGTAAACCGAACTGCTGTGCTTGCGGAGGTGCAACATGTACATAAAGTACAACACCCTCGCCCACACCCACTGTCACATCTGCGTAGTGGTACTCCACTGTCTCTAGCAATGGATCATTTGTCACCGCAAGCGGATTGCCTTTGGTCAGAAGCAGTTCTTCCTTTGTGGTGTATAAAGCGACACCTTGCAGAGAATCAAAGCGATTTATATATGGGCTGGATGCTGAAGCATGTTCAAATGCGAGAACCGACTTAGGTTGTTCAATAAAAGTAGAGATAGGCACCAACTGTGGAGACGCATCAAAGTATGGGAAAAGAAGACCAAATAAAAGGATCATCATGTTCATGTTGTGTCCCACCTTTCTTATCTGCAGCCACCGATTACAGAAGCCTTACTATCTTATGCTTAATGACGAAATTTCTTCCAAAGAGTTGCAGCTACGTCTACACCTTTTAGCACTGTAGCTATTTTTCCCGGTGACTTCTCAGCATAAATGGCATCATAGGAGTTAACAGTACGTTCTTCAGCAGGAGTTAACGGAGCTTCTTTTATAGAGACTTCCTTACTCTTCTCCTTCAGCTCACGCGATTTACGATATTTCTCAATCACTGTGACTGACACTTGTTTGACCGTTAAGGTCAGCTCATTCATGACATCACCCAGATTCTTGACAGAATCGATGACTGGGTCAATCTTTTGAATCTTATGCTGTACATCGGCAGTGATTTCATTTGCGTGTCTGACCGTCGTTTTCACTTCATAAGTAAGCTCATCCATCGTCTTCTGTACTTCCACCAAGGTTTGGCTGACTTTGTCGAGTGAATCCTTTGCCGACTTTAAGGTTTTAATTAAAAAGAAAACAAGTACTGCGAATGCAATTGCGACGAGAGCTACACTAAGTTCAATGATCATATTCATAACCCCTTCCATATCTCATAAATATCGGCTAATCAGCCTTGTATACTGCATAGTTACCCCTGGTCCCATAAGCCGAAACATCTTGTCGAGTCTTGTCAAGAGTCCCTCTTCCCTTTTGTTTCAAAATCAAAGTCCCCGTTTATACAATGACTACATTAATCAAAAAAGGATAGGTGATATGTAATGTTAAAATGGTCCGCAATACTACTTGTAGTCGCAGTAATCGCCGGAATCTTTGGTTTCTTCAACCTTGTAGCCGCCGCCGCTGGTCTTGCTAAGATCCTGTTCTTCGTCTTCCTGGTTCTGTTTGTAATTTCTCTCTTCACGGGACGCAGAGGTAGATCTATGTAGTAGCCCCTCATTTTAATGGTGTGACTGTCGTATCCCTCCCATATCTATCCATATATCTTATTCATCATGCAGAAAGTATAGGTCATTCCTGCACGGATGTCACTTGAGAAAATAAGAAATGTTGAATGGGTGGTTCATCACGCATCATTTACGTTTACTAGCATATTAGCAAACAGCGCTTTTGGAAAAAAATACATCCAACCCCCACTAGGAGGAACCAAACATGAAAAAAATCGTCAGCCTTACAGTAGCCTTAGGTCTTATGGCTTCCATTGCTGCTACAGCTTCAGCAGCTGAAGTAACTAACACTACTACGGATCCTGCAACCGTAACTGGAAGCACTTACAGCAATTCTTTTGAAACAATTATCACTCCAGCGGATATGATTCCAGCAACACCACAAATAGTGCTGACCGAGAAAACACCTTTCTACTTTTCCGTCGGAGGTATAATTCCAGCAGGCTGGCTTGGCGTTCAGACTCTTGATACAACAGGTGAAGTTATTTCGGACACTTGGGGTAATGAATGGAGAGAAATTTACACTTGGTTAGGAAAAGCATGGGTTAAGGTTCCTGTAACAGCCAACGTGATCTTACCTTAATTATCAATATGCGAAAAAAGGGTGTCCCAAGAGCCAAAAAAATGGCCGATGGTACTGCCCTTTTTTTATGTGGAGAGTACATATTCTGAACAGATAAAACAGGAAGAGCTACCCCCTCAGTAGAGAATTCTACTAAAAGGATAGCCCTCTTGCGCGTACGCCCGCCATCGTTCACCCGTCACAAACATGCGATGCTGTCGCTTCCTGCATTTTTCATATATTTAGCGAATGACCGAACCTCCGTAGAGAAAACGATTCATCCAAGAAGCGCTTAGTTTATCTACTCTTACCCCGCCTGAAGCTACGGAATAAGTTTGTAGAACTTGTCCATCTCCTAGATACATTGCAACATGCGATATTCTAGCTGTAGATTTGTCGATTCCCTCATAAGCAGAAGCAGAATTTCCCTTATAATCCATAAAGAACATTAAGTCGCCGCGCTTCAAATTGGAAATAGACGTAACCATCGTACTATTCGACTTCACCCAATCTCCTTGTTGACGGGAATCCGCCGGCAGTTTGAGATTCGCAGCATCCATAAAAATTTGCCGGATGAAGTCCGAGCAGTCAAAGGTTCTTGTATCATTTCTGCTGGAGCCATACTCATAAGGCGTTCCTAGATATCCCATGCCTGCAGCAATTACCCGTTCGATTTGGGCTGAAGCCCCCGGTGTTGTTATAGGCGGATTAGGTGTAGGTGTAGGTGTAGGCGTAGGCGTAGGCGTTGGTGTAGGCGTTACCGTTCCAGATCCCCCACCGTTTCCTGAAAGTGTACTATATTGATCACTTGAACTTATATATCCGATGCTACCATCCGCCGCTTTAACTTGATACCAGTAACTGTTAGGCTGTGCCAGAACTTCTACTTTTTCTCCCTTATTCAAAAGCTTCATTACTTTTCCGCTTGTTGAAGGTGAAACCCGAAGATTCACACCATACTTAATGGTGCCAGTTTGTGCCGATGGTGTCGTTACTGAAGCAGAGGATACGCTGATATACTTATCTCCTGCACTTGTATAACCCACTGAACCATCAGCCGTTTTTACTTGATACCAATAGCTGTTAGGCTGCGAAAGGATCTGCACTTGATCTCCCTTTTGCAAGTACTTCACTATTTCTCCGTCAGTAGAAGGAGTGCTGCGAAGGCGAACACTAGCCTCGATTACACCTGTTTGAACGGCTGAAGCTGCTGTAACTGAATTAGATGAACTTGAGGCTGCCGCTGCTTGTCCAGGAGCAGATACTCCTAAACCTGCAACAATTGCAGCAGATACTAACAAAGATGCTGTAATTTGCTTATGTGATTTGATCATACGTTCCCCCAAATTCCATGATGAGATTTCAATAAAGGATTGTACTACATTATTCCTTTATGCCCTCATTATAGGCTTGCCCGGGATTTGGAACATGCTCCAAATTTCACATATAATCATGCCACTTTATGGTAACATACAGGTCTAAAGTCTTGATTTCTCCTTGAATATGTGTGTTTTTTCCTTAATATAGCATTTTTAATTTATTTTTTAGGTTCCACGTGCACCTGCACATTCATAATATTATGCATTTTGCTCATTCTTTCTTCGATGGAATCACTTATTTCATGACCTTCTGTCACAGAAATATTCGCATCCACCTCCACTACAACATCCACATGCACATGATTACCATGAACCCGTGCCTTCACATCTTTAATCTCTTCTACTCCCGGCGTTCGAGCAATCGTACTGCGTAGATCCATCAATTTATCTTCATCAAAGCCATCCGTAAGCCGATAGGTCGAATCACGAAAAATATCCCAAGCGGTCTTGGAGATAATGAGTCCGACAAGAACAGCTGCTGCGGAATCAATCCATGGCAAACCAAACTGTGCGCCCACAATCCCAACTGCGGCTCCAACACTGACCATAGCATCAGAAAAATTATCCTTAGCCGCTGCCATAAGTGCCCCACTGTTAATTTGTTGGGCCAGTCTTTTGTTATATATGTATACCCCCATCATAGCTACTGCACATACAATAGCCACCCCTGCCGACCAGAGCTGTGGCGTTTCTTTTGTACGATCGAAAAAGGACCGCACCGCCTCTACAATCACTTGAATGCCCACTACCGCCATGATAAAAGAAGCCAATAACGCCGCTACGGTCTCTGCGCGGAAATGTCCATAAGCGTGGTCAGAGTCAGGTGGCTTCCGCGAAATCCGTAAACCCACCAGCACAGCTATAGATGCCACGATATCTGTTAAATTGTTGACCCCGTCCGCTACGAGTGCGCTAGATGCAAATAAATAACCGCAAACCAGCTTGAATGATGATAGGATGAGGTAAGCCGCTATGCTAACCCAAGCTCCTCGTTCCCCTTTACGTATATCTTCGTAAATATCAGTCATCTTGGCTCCCCCTCTTTTTCCCCGATTATTTAAAATACGGAAAAGAATTCTTTCAATTATTCTTGCCCTTGTGGCAGCATTTAAAAACAATTAGAATAAAGTGTAAGGACTTGCTTCGAAGGAGGTTATCATAATGAGCGAAAGCAACGATAAAGGAAAAATCAACTTAGCGGAAGCTATCCGTAAAAAACTGGAGCAGAAGAAACAACAATCTTCCTCCAAACCTGGATCCACATTTCAGGCTGGTTCCGCCAAACCGCTAAAAAGCCAAAATAACAAAAAGCCTAACAACCAACGCCGTCGTACTGGCGGATCTTAGTATTTACTTATATTTAAACATAAACGGCTGCGAATCCCTCGGGGAAACGCAGCCGTTTATACGTTCATCCTGCCTGATAGGATGGATTAGAACTCTTCAAATTCATAACTGATTCTCTTTATTGTACGATTAGCCAGCTGAAAACATGCGCTTTGGAAAACTCAAGGGCTAAAGACTCCCGTCTTAGAAGCCCGCGTATACTCCCCGTAGAATTCCACTTGTTAATAACTTTTCAAAATTGAAATTATAAAGACAGCTACCCTGATCCTAAAAGGATTAGAGTAGCTGCTTCATGGGTTCCTTCCGCATAGCGGAAATTAAATATTATACTTCTACAGGATACATGCGCTGGCGCATTTCCTTAATTTCTGGATTCTCCAAATATTCATCGTAGCTCATGGAGCGGTCAATTACACCTGTAGGTGTAATCTCGATGATGCGGTTAGCAATGGTTTGGATGAACTGATGGTCATGGGAAGTGAATAGAATCGTGCCATCGAAATCGATCAGCCCGTTATTCAGTGCCGTGATGGATTCCAGATCCAAGTGGTTGGTTGGTTCATCGAACACAAGCACGTTTGCGCCGTTGAGCATCATTTTGGCCAGCATACAGCGAACCTTCTCGCCCCCGGACAGCACGCTTGCTTTCTTCAGTGCTTCTTCTCCGGCGAACAACATACGGCCCAAGAATCCACGCAGGAAAGTTTCGTCCTGATCTTTAGAATACTGGCGTAGCCATTCTACAAGATTCATTTCTACACCATCGAAATAGCTGGAGTTGTCTTTCGGGAAATACGCTTGAGTTGTAGTTACTCCCCATGTATATTCCCCCGCATCCGCTTCTTGCTCACCCATGATCACATCAAACAGCAGTGATTTAGGCTGGGAGTAAGGGCCCACAAAAGCAATCTTATCCCCTTTGTTTACTACAAAGCTGATTTCATCAAGAAGCTTTTCACCTTCAACCGCTTTGGACAAACCGCTGACTGTCAGCAATTGTTTACCCGCTTCACGTTCAGGTTTGAAGTTGAGGAACGGATATTTACGGTTGGACGGACGAATATCGTCCAGTGTAATTTTCTCAAGTTGTTTCTTACGTGATGTCGCTTGTTTAGACTTGGAAGCATTGGCCGAGAAACGCTGGATAAATGCCTGCAATTCCTTGATTTTATCTTCCTTCTTCTTGTTCGAATCACGCTGCAAAGCTTGTGCAAGCTGACTGGACTCATACCAGAAGTCGTAGTTGCCGACGTACATTTGGATTTTGCCAAAATCAATATCCGCAATATGCGTACATACTTTATTCAGGAAGTGACGGTCATGGGATACGACGATAACAGTACCTTCATAGTCCATGAGGAAGTTCTCTAACCAGCCAATAGATTCGAGATCCAAGTGGTTGGTAGGCTCATCTAGCAGCAGGTTATTTGGACGGCCAAACAAGGCTTGCGCCAAGAGTACCCGTACCTTTTCATTGCCGCTCAGTTCGGCCATTTTTTTGTCATGCAGTTCACGCATAATTCCGAGACCAATCAGCATGGCAGCTGCATCTGGCTCAGCATCCCAGCCGTTAAGCTCAGCGAACTCACCTTCAAGCTCCCCTGCACGCAGGCCATCCGCTTCTGTGAAATCGGACTTCGCATAAAGTGTGTCCTTTTCTTTCATAATTTCATAAAGGCGTGTGTGACCCATAATTACGGTCTCAAGTACTGGGAATTCATCATACTCAAAATGGTTCTGTTTGAGTACTGCGAGACGTTCGCCTGGTGTAACATGTACCTCACCGGTATTTGCTTCGATCTCACCAGACAGAATTTTCAGAAAGGTTGATTTACCGGCACCATTGGCGCCAATCAAACCGTAGCAGTTACCAGGGGTGAATTTTATGTTTACATCTTCAAAGAGAGCGCGTTTTCCGTAGCGGAGTGTTACGCCGCTTGTGCTAATCATTACGCATTACCATCCTTTTCACTTAGGGTTTCGGCTCATTATAGCATAAATAGAGAGCAAAAAGCCCGTAAAATAGCCTTTTCAGCTGTTCTCTCCAATACTAAAGTTATTCCAGCTGCTGTACAGAGGTCGCCAGTAAGGAGGAATTTTTTCAATTATTGTCCAGTTATGCGATTCTCGGGTTGTATAACAAGCGTTTCACCATAACTGAGCGTACGGATTCTTTCTTCAGAAATACCTTGTTTAAGCCGGGCACTTTCCATCCGATCCAGCGCTTCCCGGGCCGTATCATCAGCAAGTCTATAGGTGCCGTAATGCATCGGAATCATGGTCTCCGCTCCAACATCTACAAATGCTTGTATAGCCTCTTCAGGGGTTACATGCTGCGAGGTCATGAACCACTCGGGTTCATAAGCTCCAATCGGCATGAGTGCAACATGAAGCTTATAGCGGCTCCCAATCTCCTTAAAACCCGGAAAATAACCGCTATCTCCTGCGAAATAGAGGTTTGGGGGCAGCTTGTCGCTATCCGATTCGATCGGCTGCAGAATATATCCTCCCCAATGCGAAGTGTTCGTGTCCCAAGGCGTTCTCCGCGTCCAGTGCTGAGTCGGCACGAAGGTAAGCTTAATTTTACCCAGCGTATTTTCCTGCCACCATTCCATTTCTATGCAGTTGCGAAATCCTTTGCGGAGCATCTTTCGTTTCAAGCCTATAGGAACAACAAGGGTTGTCCCTGCTCTATATAATTTACGGATAGAAGCCATATGCAAGTGGTCATAATGAGAGTGCGAGATCAGAATCAGGTCAATGGGAGGCACTTTGCTGAGCGGAATCCCGGGTTGCCCCAATCTTTTCTCAAAGCCCAGTCTTCTCGCCCAGATTGGATCAGTAATGATATTCATCCCTTCATATTGAAGGAAAAACGTTGAATGCCCAATCCACGTAATGGTAGTCTCCAGCCGATTCTCAGCCAGATAAGCTAACCTCGGTGGCGTACTTGGCACTACATATGAATAATCTTTTTTCTTCCGTCGACGTTCCTCCCGCCACTTCCGAAACTCTTTAAGTGTTTTATCGGTACTCACATTGTCGAGGTTATTGTAGCGAAATTTAACCATAGAGCACCTCATCTTTAGAAGTTTGCCGAGCACGCTTTACTTTAGCGAATATAATACAACTATATTGAACGGCAGAGTATTTTGCAAAATATACAAGTTACTTAGTAAGGGTGCGCCCTTTTTCCGCAAAATATCTAAGCACCCTTTTGTGTTTCACGCCAGAAATGAGATAATATGTGTATAAAGTATGGCGGTGCATATACCGTTCAAGGGGGAGCTACGTATGAAGATTACTTTTATTGAACCGACTCCAAGTCCAAATACGATGAAGCTTCATTTGGACGAAAGTCTGGAACCTGGAATCCGCAGAACCTATACACCAGAAAGTGAACGTTCCGCACCTGCCTGGGCACGCGAAATGTTAACGATACCGGGCGTTATTAGCATCTATCATGCTGCTGACTTTGCAGCGCTCGAACGCAAGGGCAATGCGGATTGGGCAGCAATTCTAAGAGAAGTCCAGAACCGCTTCGGCAACAGCGAAGGCTTAATTGACGATTGGAATCTTGCCGATGAGAACGCTGGCGCTCATTTCGGCGAAGCCCAAGTCTTCGTCCAGATGTTCCGCGGAATTCCGCTGCAAATCCGCGTTAAGACCGGCGCGAATGAAGAGCGCATCTCCTTAGCAAACCGCTTCACGAAGGCGGTTATGGATGTGGCTAGCGCCGTGATGATTAAAGAGCGTAAGCTCACTGATTACGGCGTGCGTTATGGCGAGCCCGCGGAGATTGCACGCGAGGTGGAGCAAGAGGTGGAAGCGGCGTATCCGCAGGAACGCCTCGACTCTCTCGTGCAGCAAGCCATTGCGCACGGCGCCGAAGGCGAGTTCGTCGAGCAGAGACGAACCCGCAGTCAGGATGAGCTGCTGCGAGACCTGAAGCATGAGGATTGGCGCGTGCGTTACGCCGCGCTGGAGGATCTTACGCCGACGGCGGAGCTCCTGCCGGAGCTTAAGGCGGCGCTGCACGATCCCAAGCTGCATATTCGCAGGCTTGCGGTCGTGTATCTAGGCGACCTTCGCACGCCTGAAGCGATGGAGCTGCTCTATGAGGCGATGGCAGACAGCGCGCCAGCCGTGAGACGTACGGCAGGCGATACGCTGTCCGACATCGGCGATCCTGCCGCCACGCCAGTGATGACGGCAGCACTGACAGATAAGAGCAAGCTTGTCCGCTGGCGCGCAGCTCGTTTCCTCTATGAGGTGGGCACATCCGATGCCCAAGAAGCGCTGTCAGTTGCGGCGGAAGATCCGGAATTCGAGGTTGGACTTCAGGCCAAAATGGCTTTGGAACGTATCGCTTCCGGTGAAGCAGCGGCGGGTACCGTTTGGCAGCAAATGTCAGAGCGTCGTCGCAGCTAACATTCCCTACCGGATTTTGTCATTGCTTGACTTGCGAACTTGCTTTATACTAATTCCTGTTGTTTATAAATGAATGAAGTAAAGATAGCCTCGTCATACTAAGATGAGGTAGAGGTCGCGGATATAAAGAGTACGCGCGTGGAGACGTTAGAGCCGTCTATGAATCGCGTCGAAAGGAATATCTGCCGAAGTCTGCACTGTCGCTCTTACAGCGGTGCAGGCTGGGGCCGTTGCCGAAAGGCACGGAACTGTCACATTGTATAACCTGCATAAGCAGCAGGTCATAATGTGTTGCGCTATCTTCACAGGGAGTATGATGCGGAGCTGTATAGATGGAAACCGCAGATATAGTCTGCGGTTTCTTTGCGTTTACAGAATTTGTATATTTAGTGTTTGTCCATAACCTTATGGAGACCACCAAATACACTCTCCCGCTCTGCGGGAGGAAGCAGCTCAGCACTCCCCGTTCATGAATTGAAAGATTAGATCATAAGGAGTGTCAAATCATGCAGGGCAAGCAGCAAAATCTAGCACAAGGCAACGTAGGTAACCCGCCTGAGCTAAAAAAATCATTTAAAGCAAGGCATTTGACCATGATTGCGCTTGGAGGATCTATTGGTACTGGACTCTTCCTGGCCAGTGGTGGCGCTATCGCTTCAGCCGGACCCGGTGGAGCACTTCTAGCCTATACGGCTGTTGGTGTTATGGTTTATTTCCTCATGACCAGTCTGGGAGAGCTCGCTACCTATTTGCCGGATTCGGGCTCATTCAGCACTTACGGCACGCGTTTCGTCAGCCCCGCTTTTGGGTTCGCCATCGGCTGGAACTTCTGGTATAACTGGGCGGTTACGATTGCAGCAGAATTGTCTGCCGCCACCGTCATTATTAAATATTGGTTCCCGGACAGTCCCTCCTTTCTCTGGAGTCTCGTGTTCCTGCTGCTGATGTTCGGTCTTAATTTCCTATCTGCTCGTGGATACGGAGAATCAGAATATTGGTTTGCCATTATCAAAATTATTACTGTTATCGCCTTCCTTATTGTCGGAGTTTTGATGATTTTCGGAATCATGGGCGGAAAAGCCGTAGGCTTCAGCAATTTCCAGATCGGGGGCAGCTCGTTCCACGGTGGCTTCTTCGCTTTCGTCGGTGTCTTTATGGCTGCGGGATTCTCCTTCCAAGGCACCGAGCTAATCGGTGTTGCAGCAGGTGAGAGTGAGAACCCTCGCCGTAACGTACCTATTGCTATTCGCCAAGTCTTCTGGCGTATATTAATCTTTTATATCCTCGCTATACTAGTAATCGGAATGCTGATTCCTTACACGAATCCAGATCTGCTGCGCGGTGGTATTGATGATATCGGAGTCAGTCCGTTTACGATCGTATTTAATAAAGCAGGACTTGCTATTGCCGCATCCGTCATGAATGCTGTCATTCTCAGCTCCGTATTGTCAGCCGGGAACTCGGGAATGTACGCCTCCACCCGCGTCCTGTACGCTATGGCTAAGGATGGAATGGCTCCACGTGCTCTAGGCAAGCTTAATCGCCGCGGTGTTCCTGTTGGTGCTTTGCTCGTGACCACAGCCGTTGGTATGTTAGCCTTTTTAGCATCATTCTTTGGTGATGGTGCTGTATACAACTGGTTGCTTAATGCTTCCGGTATGTGTGGATTTATTAACTGGCTCGGCATCGCTGTCTGCCATTATCGTTTCAGACGCGCCTTTATAGCTCAAGGTCATTCCCTTGATGAGCTGCCTTACCGGGCTAGATGGTTCCCGTTTGGGCCTATATTTGCCTTAGTACTTTGTACGGTAGCCATCCTTGGCCAGAATATGGGTGCCTTCTCAGGTGGAAACATCGACTGGTACGGTATTGCCGTTTCCTATATCAGCCTGCCATTATTCGTCTTGATTTGGGCCGGCTATCGCTTCTTCCGCAAGAGTAATATTATTCCTTTGGAAAAATGCGATCTTAGTACTCACCCAGAATAAATAGACTCCGCAAAAAAGGGATATCCAGAAGCCTGAAAGGCTGCGGGATATCCCTTTTTATATAAATCAATCTAGTATATTCAACTCCTGATTTTACTTAGCCCTTTGCCTATTCCCAAGTCACATACACTTTTAGATCACCCGTATTATCAAAAGAAGTGCTAGAATAAGACACTTCCTCTAGTCCAAGTTTATATAACTCCTGTAGATCATTCTTCAGCTGGGTTCCACTACCGTGATAACGGAATAATAAAGATCCCTCTCCTGAAGCGACAGCCTTATTCGCCAGCTGAATTAAATCTGCTGCTGAACGTACAATCCGTTCCTCGGCATACAGCTCATAATTAAGGTCCTTCTGAAGCTGCTTATACACCCCGGCGTTCTGTCCTCCACGCTCTACAAGTGCTGACAAGGTCTTATAATAGGCCACCGAAGCTGCCGGATAAGACTTCGTCCAGCTATGGTCCTGACGCATTTGTGCATCCGTCTTCAAGTAATACGCGGTGCTTACCACGCCGGCTTTATCAGGTGTCGGGTCATCCCAAGTTGTGTCGAGATGATACCATCTCCCTTCGAGCAGCACTAGATTCCAAGCATGAGACTGGCTGCGTCCTCCCGGCTGTTTTGCAGTGCCCTCGACGATTTTATTACTGAATCCCGCTTCCTTGAGCAGCTTATAGGTCAACAGCGAATACCCTTGGCAAACGGCACTGCCACTCTTCAGGCCTTCATAAGCCGTATATTTACGATAAGAGGTATCATACTTCAGACGCAGCACCACCCAGTCGTGGATAGCCTTAACCTTCTGATGATTATTCATGCCCGGTGTAATGATCTTCTTGAGCGTTGCCTTTACTTCTTTGTTCACAAAAGCGGTCTGCTCCAGCGTTTCCAAGTATTTCACTTCTACCGTAACCTTTACAGAACTTTTGCTCCCTCGATAAGTGTATCCGTAGCTATCTATGATGTAATACAAATAGGGATCGCTATTCATCGCTTGATCTAGACCCGTTTGTATCTGTGTTTTTAAATTCGAGGTTTTCCCCTCATAAGTAAAAGTGATAGTCTCTCTACGATTATTCATCGCACCGGTTAGCTTCTGGGCAATTTCACTCACAGAACGAACGGTCGGTGAAGTCGTGGCCGCATAAGCATGCCCCCAGGTCCAATACAATGTCGGGGGAATGGCTGCGCAAATAATCACTCCTCCAAGAATGACTTTTGCCAACGTGAAGCGTTTTTTCCACATAATTATTCTGATCCTCCGGCTCCTACAGACTTATTCAAAACCCTCCATTTAATAGATAATGAAGACTTGGGCAAAAAAAGACTGTTCTCTGTAGAATAATTCTACTCTGAGAACAGCCTCTAAACCAGATCAATATGAATTATTTCTTTAGGGGTGTAATGATATAGGTCTCTCCTATTACTGTTTCAAATTCCAGCCCCGCTCCTTCAATCTGTGTACCATCCGGTTTTTGAATGAGCAAAGGCTGGTGTTGAACAATTCTGCAGGATCGGCCATGAGTCGAGGTAACCTCTGCCCTTGTTAAACAGCCCCCGCTCCATTCTATAGTCATGACAAAGCCACCACGTGCCACCAACCCTTTCACGCTGCCTTCAGACCATTCCTCTGGAAGAGCAGGTAATAGTTCCAGACCCTCCTGATGACTCTGCAAAAGCATTTCTGCTATTCCGGCTGTAGTGCCGAAGTTTCCATCAATCTGAAACGGAGGATGATTTCCGAACAGGTTCGGCAAACTGGAATCTTGCAAAATGCGACGTAGACAGCTAACCGCACTCTCGCCATCCTTCAGACGCGCATAAAGATTAAGCAACCATGCTGCGCTCCAGCCTGTATGGCCACCTCCATGTTCTATACGTTTCTTCAGTGTTAAGGCTGCCGCCTCCGCTAGCTCTGGTGTGGAGGAAGGGCTAATTACGTTCCCAGGGTACAGGTCATACAAATGAGAAACATGACGATGCCCAGGCTCTTGTTCAGCAAAATCCTCATTCCATTCGCGGACAGTTCCGTCCGGTGCGATCCCTTGGTGGGCAAGCTGTTTCTGTTTCTGCATAAGCTCCTGACGCAGCTCTACATCGGTATTTAAAATATCAGCAGCCTGAATGCAGTGCTTGAACAACTCAGCGATAAGCGATAAATCCATAGCTGAGCCAGCCGAGACACTGCATGGTGTGCCGTCAGCAGTCAGAAATACATTCTCTGGCGAGGTAGACAGACCTGTCGTCCATCTTCCATCAGGCAGCTCTACTAGCCAATCCAGACAAAACAATGCGGCTCCCTTTAATATGGGATAAGCTGTGCGCAAATAGTCCTCATCTGGACGGAAAGCGTAACGCTCCCATAGATGGCGAGAGAGCCATACCCCGCCCATCGGCCAAAAAGCCCACATCGCCTTACCGTCCGATGGAGAAGTCATCCGCCACAAATCGGTATTATGGTGTACTGTCCAGCCGCGTGCGGCATAATGAATATTCGCTGTACGGCTGCCAGCCACGCTAAGCTCCGTAATAAAATCTATTAAAGGTTCATGGCATTCGCCCAATCCGCATAACTCGGCCGGCCAATAATTCATTTCGGTGTTTATATTTGTCGTATAATTGCTGTTCCATGGTGGCTGAATATTGGGATTCCAAATGCCCTGCAGATTCAGAGCTTGTGTCCCCGGCCGTGAGCCAGCAATCATAAGATAGCGGCCATACTGGAACAGTAGCGCTTCCAGTTCAGGATCCGTCTGTCCTTCGCGGTATTGTGCCAGTCGCTCATCAGTCGGAAGCTCTCCCCGGGAGGCAGCAGATGCAAGCGTCAGCTGCACACGGCGGAACAGGGATTGATGATCCTCTAGGTGGCGCTGCTTAAGCTCTGCGTATCCTTTTGAGGCTGAAGCTAACTGCTCTAGGCACAATTCCGCTGGCAGCTTGCCACCGCTTCCCGGCATCCGGTCATACCCGGCATAATCGGTTGCCGCAGCCAGACGAAGGGTAATGGAGTGCGCGCCAGAAATCAACAGCGAGCCGTTCTCCGCTGCACAAGCCCCACCTTCCGTCTGGATCTCCATAACCGCAGCAAAACTTATGCTAAGGCCCTCTTCATATAATACGGCACGCGGGTGATCCCCTACGTAGTTATCAGCCACATGCGACGGGGCACGGCCAGTCATAATCAGCATGCCATCCGGAGTAATCTCCGAGTGGGAAGGATGCGGTGATGCCAGATCCGCCCAGAAATCTGGCAGAGTAGCTTGGCCCTCTCCCCCCTCCGCACGGATATGAAGAGCTATAAGCTCATCCGGTCTGCTGGCCAATACTTCACGTACGATCCTTACACCACCGGCAGTATAGGATACCGTAGCCAACGCCCGATCCAGATCAAGCTCCCTCCCGTAATCCTCTACAGCACCTGCAAAATTAAACTTCAATCGCAAATCTCCAAGTGGTTGATAGGATTCCGTCCGGCTGCCTAACATTTTGGCGTCCACCAGTGCTTCTGCTTCCTTGTATTTTCCCTCTGCTACTAGCTGTTTGGCTGGGGCTAAATACCGCAGTGCCTCATAATTGGCTTTATCCCGCGGCAAACCCGACCATAAGGTGTCTTCATTTAATTGAATCCGTTCTTCTTCGATTCCACCAAAGACCATGCCGCCCAGCCTGCCGTTACCTACGGGCAGCGCCTCTTCCCATACAGCCGCCGGCTGCTTGTACCATAACTCATGCTGTCCGGAGTTCTTGCTCTCTCCCATGTATATTCCTCCTGTCCTGTTATGACCGGTGAAAAGCAATCAGCGGGAGGCCCGGACTTTCGTTCGGACTTCCCGCCATCTTCATGCTTTTATTGTATTAGACGAAATTTAATAATTAATCATTCCAAAGTTTCACGCGTTGTTTAACCAGCTCTTCACGCAAATCTTCAGCTTTCGTTACACCAGCTTTATCTAGCTCAGCCATGTAAGCATCCCAAACTTTATCGAAATCAGCTGGTTTAGACAAGATTGCTTCAGGGATCCGTTTCCAACTGATATCCTTCAGCTTGTTGTCAAGAACGACGATTTCGCTATCCCCAGGAATCGTGATGTTCCATGCCGCGCCCCAAGGTTTAACTTTGAACTCATCTTCACTAGGGAAGAGGTCTTTCCAAGTGGTTGCTTTGTAAGCAGCAAGTGTTTCTTTTTCAACCGCATTGTAACCTACGGTTACTTGCTCAGGGAAACGAGTTGTGTAGTAGTTACCAGATGGATCCAATACACCGTCGCCATAGTGAGCGCTCAGCAATGCATAGTTTGATCCGACATTACCCAAGCCAGTTTCTTTTTGGAAGTTGGTAGTGTCATTATATTTACGGTCGTTCACATCTTCAGGAATGACACGTTTGCCATCAACAACATTGTAGTGTTTGCCTTCAATACCCCAGTTAACCAATACTTGACCTTCGTCGGAAGCTAGGTAGTCCAGGAATTTAATTGCACGAACTGGATCTTTAGCATCTACGCTGATCCCAATTCCGTTACCACCCATGAAGCCTGTAGGCCAGAAGGAGGTTTCTTTGTACTCCTCAGACAAGGTTACAGGATAGTGTCCATAGCCTTGATCCAGCTTGCCTTCAGCTTTCAATGCTCTTTCTCCATCGCCATAACCCCAGTCTTGGTCAATCAAACCAATAACGCGGCCGGTAGCGATTTTAGCTTTGTACTGATCATACTTTTGAACGAAACTTTCTGGATCAAGCAATCCGATATCGTTCATGTGGTTGAGCCAGCGGAAATATTCTTTTTCAGCCGGACGACGGAAGTGATAAGTTACTTCTTGGGTGTCGATATCAATCGCATATTCACCATCGTCAGGAGAACCAGTAGTAATAAATGCTGGGTTAGTTACTGTAATGTACATGTACCAATCGTCTGCATTCAGAGTCAGGCCGATGTTTTTGTTACCATTTTCATCGGTAGGATGTTTTTCCAGGTAAGCCTTGATTACGTTCTCATAATCTTGAACAGTTTTGATTGCAGGATATCCAGCTTCTTTAACAGCACGGTGCTGTAGTTCAAATCCGCCACCAGCATCAAAATATTTGTTGTCCACACCTGCATAGGTAGGGATGGCATAAATCGCATGATCATCGTCACTGTAACGTGAACGTTTCATGCCTTCTTCGCCCAATACTTTTTTGATATTCGGAGCATATTTTTCAATCAGGTCTGTTAGATCAAGCATTGCGCCTGCATCCACCAGCTTGCTGACATCAGTCTTAGCACTGATCAAATCCGGATATTCACCGCTCGCTGCGATCAAGGCTACTTTTTGTTGAGGATCACCAACTGCATATTCAGCATTTAGGGTTACTCCCGTTTTTTCCGTAATCACTTTACCAACTTCATCTTGCATACCTGTCCAGTTCGGGTTAGGGTCTGCACTGAAGAAGGTCATCGTGAGCGGGGAAATATCCTCAGCCGCATTGGTCGCATTTCCAGCATTAGTTGCGTTGCCGCCTGTATTTCCAGCTGCAGCATTACCGTTGTTGCCATTGTTACCGCCGCAGCCTGCAAGCACACCGAGCAGCATAATAGAAGTGAGCGTTAATGCCGTAGCTTTGGCTTTTATCTTTCTATTACTTCCCATTAAATAAACCCTCCTTAAAATTGTTTATCTATCGTATCACAGGTGAAGACCTGTTAATACTTTACCCAGCTTGCCAAAAGAAAACGGATACACAATAGGTTTTAAGCATAGGGGAGACTAAGCTCCCCCGTTGAACTGTGATTAGCTCTTCACAGCACCAAGTGTCATACCTTTAACAAAATACTTCTGAATGAACGGATAAACCAACAGGATCGGTACGGTTACGACAATCGTAATCGCCATTTTGAGCGACTCCGGCGAGACCTGATTGGAAGCCAGCGAAGCAATGTTGGAGCGGTAGTCGCCTCCGTTACCACTGGTTGTGGTCTGTAGAACCTTCATCAATTCATATTGCAATGTGGTCAAGTTAGGGCTTGAACCATTGTACAGATAAGTATCAAACCAAGCATTCCATTGACCTACTGCTAGGAACAGCGCGATCGTTGCTAGCGCTGGCTTCATCAATGGCAGAATAACCCGGAAGTAGATAGTAAAGTCATTGGCTCCATCCAGCTTCGCCGATTCCTGCAACGCATACGGCAGGCCGTCGATGAAGGAGCGGATAACGAAGACGTTAAAGGCACTAACCAGTCCAGGCAATACATAGACTGCAAAGCTGTTCATCATATGCAGATCCTTGATCAGCATATATATTGGAATCATTCCTCCTGAGATATACATGGTCATTGCCAAGAATGTGGAAACAAACTTGCGACCTGCAAAGTCAGGGCGGCTGATCGTAAACGCCAGCATCGAGGCACTGATCAGTCCGAACAAAGTACCGATAATTGTCCGCAAAGCGGATATTTTAAACCCGGTGATTAATCCGGAGAAAGTGAAGATCTTTAGGTAATTGTCCCAGGTAAAATCCCGGGGATAGATGGTCACTCCACCGCGCACACTGTCCACTGAATCATTCAGTGAGATTGCAAGCACGTTCAAAAACGGATAAATCGTGATTACAACCACGAACAGTACTACAAAATATACAAAGAAATCAAAGATCCGGTCTGACCATGACTTTCCGGTGATAGCTGAATTTCCCACTGTAATGCTCTCCTTTCATGAAAAGGGCAATTTACTGCCACGATTGGGTAGAAGGGCCTTCTGTGCTACAGAAGGCTCTCTTTTGTTGTACGTTTGAAGATTCCATTAATCGTAAACAGTAGAATTACACTGATCACTGAGTTGAATATATTGATCGCAGTACCGTAGGAATATCTCGCCATGCCCAGTCCGTATTTCAGTGAATACAAGTCTAGCACTTGAGAATAGTCGGTAACGAGGTTGTTTCCAAGCAAGAATTGCTTCTCAAAGCCGATATTGAGCAAATTACCCACCGACATAATGAGTAGTACAGTAATTGTTGGGCGAATACCCGGAAGTGTAATATGCCATACCTGACGAAGCCTGCTGGCACCGTCTACCCGGGCCGCTTCGTACAATTCAGGCCCAATACCTGCGATAGCTGCAAGGTAGATGATGGCGTTCCATCCGGTCTCTTTCCAGACATCCGATAAGGTAACGATTCCCCAGAAGAGATGGCCCTGGGCCATAAACTGGATAGGTGCGTCTATGAATCCTATTCCTAACAAGATATCGTTTACAAGACCATTTTCACCAGATAACATTTTAGTTACAATCCCCGCTGCAACCACCCATGATACAAAGTGGGGCAAATACGAGACTGTTTGAGCAAATCTTTTAAAGAAGCCAAGACGCACTTCATTGAGCAATATTGCAAACGTTATTGGAAAGATAAATCCTGCGACTAAGCCCATTCCACTCATCGCCAGCGTATTACGCAGCGCCAGAAGGAATTGCGAGTCACTGAACAGTGTCTTAAAGTGTTCAAAACCTACCCATTCTTGTTCAAAAAAGCCACGTGCGGGCTTGTACTTTTGAAAAGCCATCGTCCAGCCCCATAATGGGAGATAACTGAAGACGAATGCCCAGATCACAAAAGGTATCGACATCATCCATAAGTACTTTTGATTCTTAAAGCTTCTCCAAAACCGTCCTCCTGAAGCAGGCTTTTTGTTGCGTGTTCGGGTATCCGGCGGGATTTGAGAAGTTACTGTGTCCGCTTTCATAAAGCCCCTCCTCTCTATGTCTATATTCTAAATCTCTGTAAGCGATTGCAGTACCCTATAAATTCGACCTAAAATCAGGTGAAAATTAGAGATTTAGAGCCAAAATAAAGCGGATACATCGTTGAAAACACTGAAAATAATCATGAATTTACTGAAAATAAAATCAAGTGAAATTATTTAATTTCATAAATCAATACGATACTTAATCCCCTGTCTATTTCACACAATTAATACTTCACCCCATAATTAAAAAACGCCCCGAGCCAACGTTCTATAAGTGAACGTGGCCGGAAGCGAAGGCGCGGACTGAAATGACCCTATTTAAGCAAATTGCACTTCTTATTGGGTTAGGCGGACTATAAAGACCTTATTCACTTAAAAAACCACCTTTTGGAGAACATTTGCAGCTAATAACGTACATGGAGTCCGATAAATCGAAATTGGACTCGAAATAGCCCAAATAACGACTCTGGAGTCCGTCATACCCGCGAATGAAGACTGTAATGTGCTCTCAGATGAGGCGTAACAAGTATACCCGTAACCCCTGCCCTGCTCCTCAACGAAAACCTCCGTATGGTTCAATTAAAATTAATTACTTTAATATCATCTTAGCTAGAAAATATTACCTGATCCGTCAGTACTTTAACTATTTCAGATACATATTCCTTATATGCACATACCGAGTCGACATTATCTGTTGTACCTGCAATTTCTTATCCTGAAGGAGGGTAATAGGAGAGCAATGAAAAACAAAAACATCAAGATATTATTATTGATTATCGCCGCAGTATTATTGACACTAAATTTATTTCAATTCAATAACAACGTAAGTCATAACAGATTAATGGATAGGTTGGACCTTAATCTGACATCAGAACTCGACGGTCTAAGACTGGAATTAGAACGATCCTCAACACCAAGCATTCTTGCTGTAGAGCAAGCGAGTAAAATTGCTGCCCTTTCGACGTATTCAACATTAGGGTTCGATTATGGATATACCTTGGAAACCAGAATACATGACAAATATGTGCAAAATGAACCTTTTAAAGAGATGGATCAAATTCAAGAGTTACTTCTAGCCCTTCTAAAAGACCCTGCAAATCAAGAATTGCAGCAACGATTAGATTTATTATTAGTGAAGTAGCTTTAATTTAAGAAAAAAAAGCCACAGCTAAAGCTCAGGTTATACCTGAACTGCAACTGTGGCTTTTTGGGCTTCTATTTTAGATGTTTTTGCGAAAAGAACTCGGGGAGAGCCCTACATATTTACGGAACTTGGCGTTGAAGTAATCGGGGTTCATGTACCCTACTTTCTCGGCCACCTCATATACTTTCATGCCTTGTGCTAGGAATTGCTTCGCCTTCTCAATCCGCACTTTGTCAACATACGTATTGAAGTATTCACCGGTAGTGTTCTTGAACATTTTACCTAGATATGCGCTGTTGTAATTAAATAACTCGGATAAGGTCTCAAGCTTAAGATTCTCATTGTAACGGCGGTTGATTAGCTCCGTAATTTTTTTGATCTCATTCCCTTTGCTGCCACTGGACATTTGATCGGCGATCTCCGCCATGAAATTGACGGCCTGCTCTTGCAGGTCTACCAGATAGTGACTATGGTAGAGCTCACCGATCGGCGGGGAATGCTTAGCGGCATTGCTACGAATCTCTGGATAGACCGGTTCGAGACGGGCCAACACCGTGCTGAGAATCCGCACAAATGTATCTTTGATCTGCTGCTCCTCACTGCCCGCAGCCAGTAGCTCCGCACAGATCGTATCCACTAGCGGTTCAATGGCAGCGCGGCTTCCGGTTTCAACAGCCAGCATTAGGCGGCTCTCCGCATCCTGCCCTTCTTCGGCGTACGCCTCAGCCACTCCAGGAAACAACATACCGGAGAGATCGGCGCTGATCAGAATCCCTTTGCGGTAAAAGAATGCCCGGCGCAGCAGTTCACGCGCCACTTGAAAAGACTGTGCCGCCTCTTCTGGTCCAGCTACTGGGCCTCCAGTTGCTGCACTGAAGTCGTACCCCTCGCGGCAAATTAAGGAAGAAAGCTCTTCCATCAGCCGCTCCTGTTCCTGCTCTCCTGGTAGCGGCTCTTGCAGCAGGAATCCAATATATGGCGGCATCGTGAAAAACATCCGCTCTTCACTGCTGCCAAAATACTGTTCTACCGCGGCCTTAACGGCCCGCTCTCCTTCCTCACTGCCGCCCGCAGGCGCGAGTAGTTCGAGTAGGATCACTTCGACACGGTCTGGTTTAAGACCCAGTGCTGCCGCATGCTTAGCAGGATCATGCTCCCCCTCCTCCGCAGTTGAAGGCTGCAGCAATGCACGCAGCAGGCTTTCGCGATTACGGGCAGGCTCCTCTTCATTCCAGCGGCTAAAGCGATCTTCCTGAGCGATCGTGACTCTGAGTTCCTCCAAATAGTTGATTAGCTCTTCCTCATCCACCGGCTTCAGTAAATAGCCGTCAATGCGGTAAGAAATGGCTCGTTTGGCATACTCAAAATCCGCATGACCACTTAAAATTAGCACATGGCTGGTCGAGCCTTCTTCGCGCAGCTCACCGATTAACTCCAGCCCGTCCATACCAGGCATGCGGATATCCACCACAATCAGTTCCGGATAAAAAATATGATATTTCTCCTGAGCTTGCAAGCCGTTGGCGGCCGTAGCCACCACCGTATACCCCAGCTCTTCCCAAGGGATTAGAGCCCGAAGGCCTTCCCGCAGCTTTGGCTCATCATCAACAATCAATACTTTGATCATAGATTTATGTCCTCCATTGGAATACGAAACGTAATAGATGTTCCTTCATTCATCCGGCTTTCGATATTCAGTCCATATTCAACACCGTAGGATAACTTCAAACGGTCGTGTACATTGCGCAGCCCGATCCGTGCCTCTTCCTGCTCATCACGAACCTCAAGGGTATAACGGATCTGCTCCAGCTTGTCCGGAGTGATCCCGGCTCCATTATCGGTAATGGTAAAGACCGCATGATTCTGCTCACGCTTGATATTCACCGTAACCATTGCTCCATCCATCGTGTTGTCCAGTCCATGAATCACCGCATTTTCCACAAGCGGCTGCACAATCAGCGGCGGGATGTAGAGTGATTCGACGGCAGGGTCTACAATAAATTGATATTTCAAACGATCCTCATAACGGAATTGCTGAATATCCAAATAACAACGAACCACTTCAAGCTCCTGGCTAAGCAAAATTTTACTTCGGCCTACCTCCAGATTACTGCGCATCATTTTGCCAAGAAGACGCACTACCCGTGCAATCTCCACTTGCCCTTTCATATGGGCCTCCATACGAATAGATTCCAGCGCATTGAACAAGAAATGAGGATTGATCTGGCTTGCCAGCATTTTAAAACGGATATCATTCTGTTTCTGTTCCAGCAGACTGTTCTGGTCATTAGATTCCTGTACCTCGAACATCAAATCGTTAATACTCCGCACCATAGAATTGAACTGACGAGCTAGCAGAGCAATCTCATCTTTGCCATCAATTTTTAATGAAGTGTCAAAATCACCCGTACTAACGCGGTTAATATGTCTGCTTAACTGCAATAATCTACGTGAAAATAACGAAGAGAAACTATATATGATTAAAAAGGCCAATAAAACGCTTACGGCAATCACGGTAATCGAAAGCTTAATCACCCGATTAGGTTCTTTGACTATACTATCAATAGAAAAAACAGAAATAATTCGCAGGGCGTTACGGCTGGCTTGTGGTTTAAGTTCTTCTATCACTATTTTGGAGGCTTCACCATCTACTTCTGCCTCATAGCTCCCGCTTCCTTGCCCCAAAAGCTTTGTATCAAAAGAAACATCTTCCAGTTTCTTTCCTGTTCGATCGCTCCGGTTCGCAGCAATGATGTTATCCTGATCATCCACGATCATGGTATCAAATGATTCCTGGCTCAGAATTGAAGTTAGCTGGTGACTGTTTACATTAATAACGAGCACGCCAATTTTACTGGAGCCCTCCAGCTCGATTTTGCGGACAAGGCTTAAATAATTCCGCTGATCACGCTCATCCTCTATATATTCCCAACCGACGAGGCTATCGTACCGCTGTGCTCTCTGATACCACTGGCTCTCCTTAATGGCAGACGAAGGATTGATCAGCTCCCAGTTGTTAAGCAGCGTAGCATTATCAGTGTATAAACGTATGTTGGATATGTCTTTATATAATCTTAGGTATTCACGCATATCAGTGTAATCACGATAAGCCTCAACCACATCATAAGTGCTTACATACTGGCGTATGGCGAGTTTTTTCAGCCGGGCATCATTGGACAATCGATACGCTATATCTTGCGATACACCGATGACTTCTTCTGTTCTTTTTTTTACCCGATCTACGTTAATTGAAGCTTGCTCCAGTGCGTTCTCAAACGCCATGGTCCTCATCTCAATCGTAAGATAACCACCTACCAGTAATACCGGCAAAAGTGTAGTCAGTAAAAAAGCAAGCAGCAGCTTATTGCGGATTTTGATGTCATTCAGCACCTTAACAAACCATTGAAACATGGCCTTTCGCCCCCCGAAACCTTCGCTATCTCATTTACAGGCTGCCACTACCTTGGAGATATTCCATACTTTACAGAAGAAAAATGAAAACGGCAACATTTTTGAATATTGCCGTTCATCACCTCTATAAAGAAGATGGTCTTTAAAAAGGCCTTCCGCCAGATGCGAAAGACCTTTTTTATATCAGACAGATAGATAAATGGCGCTTTATTGGCGATATGCAGCCAGCTTGTTATTCAATTCGCGGGTCTGGCCGTAAACTTCCTGATAGAGGTTGAATAGACCATCATAGATTGCCGTTTGTTTCGGATCTGGTTTATAAACATCAGCAGGACGGATAAACGCTTCTGCACATTCCGCAAGGGATGTGAACCATCCGCTTCCATAAGCCGCCAGCATAGCTGCTCCCATTGCCGGACCCTGCTCACTTTCCAGCTTCACGATGGATGCATTGAAAATATCAGCCTGCATTTGCAGCCAAGCCTCATTTTTAGCCCCGCCACCAATTGCAATGATCTCTGTAATCTCTTTGCCTGACTCACGTACAATCTCAATGGATTCACGCAGTGAGAAGGTAATGCCTTCTAATACTGCTCGTGTAAAATGCGTCAACGTATGCCCTGAATCCATACCAATAAAGCTTCCGCGAATATTTGCATCTGGATGTGGTGTACGTTCTCCTACAATATAAGGAGTGAATAACAGGCCGCCGCTGCCAGCTGGAATAGAGGAAACTCCGCTTAACAGCTCATCAAAGCTTTTGTCCGCCGCAAAGGTTTCTTTAAACCACGTAAGGCTATGACCAGCAGCTAGTGTAACCCCCATAATATAGTAGGCATCTTTTTCACCATGGTTAAAGAAATGGACTTTGCCTTCGAGATTCAAATCTTTATTGCTCTCATAAGAAAGAACTACACCAGATGTACCAATACTGCACATGGTCCGGCCTTCTCCCAATACACCCGCTCCGAGCGCGCCACAAGCATTATCCGCACCACCAGCAAATACCTTTGTTGAAGATAAAAGACCTGACGCTTCAGCAATATCCGGCAATAAGGTTCCAGTCTGTTCAAAGGATTCTACCAATCTAGGACAAAGAGAAAGTGGAAGTTCAAAAGCCTCTGCGATTTCTGCGCTCCATTCTTTAGAGCCTACATCCAATAGCAACGTTCCGGCAGCATCGGAGTAATCCATTGCATAATCACCCGTCAACCGATAGCGTACATAGTCTTTTGGCAGCAGGAACTGATGCGCCTGTGAAAATACTTCTGGTTCATTCTCTTGAACCCACAGAATCTTTGGCAGTGTAAAACCTTCCAATGCTTTGTTTCTGGCGATATCGATCAACTTCGCTCCAAGCGTCTTCTCAATCTTACGGCATTGTGCAGTAGTACGGGTATCATTCCAAAGAATAGCTGGACGCAGCACTTGCCCTTCCTTATCTACCAGTACCAATCCGTGCATTTGTCCGGAGAAACTTAGACCGTCTACTTGAGACGGGTCAATGCCTGATACTTCAATCAGACGGCGCAGGCTGACCAGCGTGCCCTTTACCCAATCCTCAGGATTTTGCTCACTCCAGTTCGGTTGGGGTCTGCTTAGCGGGTAGGACTCAGAATGCTCAAAAGCCACCTTCCCCTGCGGGTCCACTAGAACAGTCTTCACTGCACTAGTCCCCAAATCAACACCTATAACGTATTTCATTTTTGACCTCCTAAAAGTTTTATGGAGCTTAGCTTCTTGATTCTCTTCGCAATAAAACTCGCTTCGTAAGCATCTGCTTAGTTTTATGAGCGTTTACTACGTTGAGTTACCTCGAATAAAACTTACTTCGTAAGCATCCGCTTAGTTTTGGCTACAAAAAGGGGGCTGCCGAAGAATGCTCTCTTCAGCAACCCCCGTTGCATTTGTTCAAACTGGACTCAAAGCTTAAGCTTCAAGCTCCCTGTAAAAACTACTCAGCCAAGATGTATTGGTTAAGGGTAGCTCTCAGGTATTCTTGACGTCCGGATTGGTTAGGACGTGGGTTCTCATTGTTCAAAGCATATTCAGCCAAAGAAGCCAATGTTGCTTTACCTGAAACGATGTCTGCACCAACGCCTTCAGTGAAGCTGCTGTAGCGTTTGTCAACGAAGTCTTCGAATACGCGATCTTCGATCAATTTAGCAGCAACTTTTAAGCCTTTTGCGTAAGTATCCATACCAGCAATGTGTGCCAAGAACAGATCTTCTGGCTCGAAGGAAGGACGACGTACTTTAGCATCGAAGTTAATTCCGCCTTTGCCAAGACCGTCATTCTTCAATACTTCATAAAGAGTAAGTGTTGCATCGTAGATGTTAACTGGGAATTCATCAGTATCCCAACCAAGCAGTGTATCCCCTTGGTTAGCGTCAAGTGATCCAAGCATGCCATTAATACGAGCTACACGAAGTTCATGTTCAAAAGTATGACCTGCAAGCGTAGCGTGGTTAGCTTCAAGGTTCAGCTTGAAGTGCTTGTCGAGCTTGTATTTTTGCAAGAACGAAATTGTTGTTGCTGCATCGAAATCATATTGATGTTTAGTAGGCTCTTTTGGTTTAGGTTCGATCAGGAATTGACCATCAAAACCAATTTCCTTAGCGTAATCTACAGCCATGCTGAACAGACGTGCAATGTTATCTTGTTCAAGACCCATATCTGTATTCAGCAATTCTTCGTAACCTTCACGGCCGCCCCAGAATACATAGTTGCTTGCGCCCAGACGTTTACCAACTTCCAGACCTTTCTTCACTTGTGCTGCTGCATGTGCGAAAACATCAGCGTTAGGTGTAGAACCTGCACCGTGCATATAACGTGGGTTAGTGAACATATTAGCTGTATTCCACAGCAATTTCTTGCCGGAAGTCTTCATGCCTTGTTCAAGGATATCAACGATAGTGTCGATGTTGCTGTAGAACTCACGCAAAGATGCGCCTTCTGGTGCGATATCTACATCATGGAAGCAGAAGTAAGGCAAATCCATCTTGTCCATAAATTCGAATGCTGCTTCAGCGCGAGCTTTAGCTTTATCAAGACCATTCAATTTGTCCCAGCTGCGAATTGCAGTTTCAGCGCCAAACGGATCAGAACCGCCAGCAGTTAATGTATGCCAATAAGCCATTGCAAATTTCAGATGTTCCTCCATAGTTTTGCCGGCTACGACTTCTTTAGGATTGTAGAATTTAAATGCATAAGGGTTGGTGGAACGGCTTCCCTCGTAAGAGATTTTGTTCACTGTCTCAAAATAAGCCATTGTGTAATCCTCCTCATATTGTGCTACGCTAGCAAGCGTTTACAGCATCATCTTAACACATCTTTTTGACTTTGTATATTGGTTAAACAAAGTTTTTTTATAAAATTTCCGCCTCTTTAAGTCTCCCTTGCCTATCCGTTTAATATTCAAAAAATCCAACAAACATAGATTTCCTCTTTTCTGCCGATGTATTGCAATTTCCAGCACATCACTCTAGACTAAGTGGCATACAACAAAAGGGAACTATGCTAAAAAGGATGTGTGATTCGTGAAGGTTACCGGAGATCAGGCGCTGGTCAAAAAAATCAATAAATCGATCGTACTACATACTATTCGAAGGAACTCTCCGCTCTCGCGCGCCAAGGTTTCAGAGATGACCGGACTGAATAAAGCTACCGTATCCAATCTGGTGGCAGAGCTATGCGCTCAAGAATTAGTGACTGAAGTTGGACCAGGTCAATCCAGTGGCGGCCGTAAACCGCTAATGCTGCATTTTAACAGCATGGCTGGCAGCGTAATCGGCATAGAGCTGCGAGTGAAGCAGCTGACAGCCGTCTTATGTGATTTAAGTGGTGGCATTCTTTTCGAAAGCGATTTCTCCCTGGACAATCATGCTCTGCCTTATGTATTGGAACGGATGAAAAAAACAATTTCAGACTTGATTGATAAAGCACCTGAATCCCCATACGGTATCGTCGGCATCGGAGTAGGTGTCCCCGGGATGGTGGATGAGAACGGGATTGTTCTTTTTGCTCCCAACCTTGGCTGGGAAATGGTCGACCTGCGGGGTATTTTGGAGGGGGAATTCGCGGTTCCAGTTACTATTGATAACGAAGCTAACGCAGGTGCACAAGGTGAACTGAACTTTGGGGCGGCAAAAGATGTTAGACATCTGCTCTACATCAGTGCGGGTTCAGGGATCGGATCCGGTATTATTATTGGCGGCGAGCTGTACAAAGGTGCACGAGGATATGCAGGCGAGACCGGACATATGACGATTGAAGCAAAAGGCAAGCCGTGCAGTTGTGGGAGTCGTGGCTGTTGGGAGCTATATGCCTCGGAGAAAACCTATGACCATTCCGAGTTCTCCCTCCCTGCTCATACTACACAAGAACTGGTCCGTTATGCAGCCGCTGGACAAGAAGACGCCTTGCGCCACTTCTCATCTATGGGTGAATATCTCGGCATCGGAGTAACGAATCTAATCAATAGCTTTAATCCAGAGCTGATTGTCATCGGTGGAGCTTTATCCGAAGCAGAAGCCTGGTTAGGGGAGCCTCTTCGCGGGGTTGTCGCGGAGCGTACGCTTCCTTATCATAAGCAGCAGCTCGAGATTACCTTCTCCAAGCTGGGCAGCCGGGGCACGATGATAGGCGCGGGGTTCTCTGCGGTTATGCATTTTCTAGGCGATATTCGGGTCACCGTTTAATGTAGTCTAATGGACAACGATTTTGCGGGACAGTTTCACGAGTGAAATTCATAAGCGGATAGAATTGACGTAAAATTGCCGCATTTAGGTGGATCAAAAGTGCAGTAAAAGCAACTTAAATCCTATATAATAAAGGATAAGTTAGTGTGACATTTATCACTACAACCCCTTTTTTGAAATGGAGAGCGAGTCCATGACCTATGTTGATACGTCTGATATCTCGGCACAGATGTTCATCACTGTGTTGCTTTTTCTGCTCATTATTGCCCCTTTGATCAGTCTCGGTGTGCTCCGTTTTTTTCAAGCCAAAAAGAAATCAGGATTCATTCTGATCGGCAGCGGTGTTGCTGTATACGTCCTATTTCAGATCATTACCTCTTTCACTCAAGCTTAAATTGAACTTTGCGATTTACATCATAAAAAATAGCCTGCGCATATTAGCGTCAGGCTATTTTTGTATACTTAGACCACAAAAAGATCACCTCCAAAATGGAAGCGACCTTTTGAATTTCTTCGCAGAAATCTTATTTAATTAACAGTCGCCAATGCTTTGTCGAACTGAGTTTTGTTCATCCCCACGATTTTGTACTCACCAATTACAGTTACAGGAACAGCTCTCATTCCCATATCCCAAACCTGCTGTGCGTAATCATCATTCTGCTCGATGTTACGTTCTTCATAGGCTACGCCTTTTTCGCTCAAAAAGCTCTTCACCTGACGGCAATGTGGACAATTTGTTGAAGTATATACAATTACATTTTCCATCATTAGACCTCCTATGGAAGATTACAGTTATGTTATTTATTGTAGCACTGGGAGTTTGCTAAACCAAATTACAGAATGACCGCGCTATGTTCCAGACTTTCAATGTATTTCTCAGCATCCATAGCTGCCATACATCCACTGCCTGCTGCCGTAATCGCTTGTCTATAACGGGTATCCTGCACATCACCACAAGCGAATACGCCTGGGATATTAGTTTCAGAAGTACCGGGATTAGTCATGATATAACCTTCAGCATTAGTTGTGATTTGTCCACCCAAGAATGCAGTGTTAGGATGGTGGCCAATCGCCACAAACACTCCGCTTGCTTCAATGATTTCTTCTTGTCCTGTCTCATTGTTCAGCACTTTTAGTCCACTCACGCCTTTATCTCCAGAAGTTACTTCCAGAGGAGTACGATTCAGGCTCCAAGCTACCTTAACATTATCGCGAACGCGATCCTGCATGATCTTGGAAGCACGTAGTTCTTCACGACGGTGTACCAAAGTTACTTTGGAGGCAAAACGAGTCAAGAAACCCGCTTCCTCAAGCGCAGAATCACCACCGCCAACAACCACGATCTCTTTATTACGGAAGAAGAATCCATCACAGGTAGCACAGGTGCTCACACCGCGTCCCACATTATCCTGTTCGCCTGGGATACCGAGGTATTTTGCCGTAGCGCCAGTGGAAATGATCAAGGTATCCGTCGTAAGAACACCCAATCCTTCAACATTAAGCTTAAAAGGACGTTCTCCAAGTTCTACACTGTTCACCCAACCCGTACGGAATTCCGCACCAAAACGTTCAGCTTGTTTACGCATATTATCCATTAAGTCTGGACCCATAATCCCATCAGGAAATCCCGGGAAATTCTCCACTTCTGTAGTGGTGGTCAATTGTCCGCCAGGTTGGGGTCCTTCGATTACTAGTGGGTTCAAATTGGCACGAGCCAAGTAGATAGCGGCAGTCAACCCCGCCGGTCCGGTTCCAACAATTATTGATTTATACATATCTATATCCTCCTTGAGTTAGACGGCAGTGACGTCGCTTCTTATTTAAAATAATTATAATGTAGTTTTAATTATGCTAACTGAAAGCAAATATGTCAATATGCCAGACTCCCTCAGGGCAAAATCATTTGTGAACAATTTAATTTTTGGTAATAAATAATGCGCAATAACATCACTGACCTCTTACCGCAACAATCGCAGCCCATTAAGAATAACTAATATCGTACTGCCTTCATGACCGATCACGCCAAAAGGAAGGGCGATGCCCTGCACAAAGTTACTGATCATCAGAACCGCGATTACTGTTACAGCAAAAATCATATTTTGCTTCACAATACGCTGTGAACGCCGTGCCAATGAAATGGTCGAGGCGATCTCTTCAATATTATCATTCATAAGCACTACATCGGCTATCTCAAGCGCTGCACCACTGCCTTTCATGCCCATACCCATGCCAACAGTCGCTGTAGCCAGAGCAGGCGCATCATTCACACCGTCACCCACCATCACAACATTACCGTGCTTTTCACGAAGCGCCTTAATATGCTTTACTTTATCCTCTGGTAAAAGGTCGGCAAATACTAAATCTACTCCGGTTGAAGCCGCAATAACTTTTGCTGTAGCTTCCCGGTCACCCGTAAGCATAGCCACTTTAATCCCCAGCTCCTGCAGCTTCCGCACTGCAGCTTCTGCTTGTGGGCGAACTGTATCCTGCAATGCAATCATACCTGCAATATGCTCACCGTCCAAAATAATGGAGACAGTCTTCCCCTCTTCCGCCAACTGCTGCCGTTTAGTTCTCCAGAATGCTAGCTCAGAATCCATCGCAGACGAAGTCAGCTCATCCAGTAAATTGGACTTTCCAATTTTCCAGAGATGCCCGTCAACTTGACCTTCAATTCCCCAGCCAGTGATGGTTTTACTTTCCTGCACACCTCGCAGCTCCAGATATTCTTCCTCAGCTTTACGCACAATGGCTTCCGCCAATGGATGGCGGGACATATGCTCAATGGATGCGCTAATCGCCAGTAATTCTTCCCGGTTGTAGCCTTCAGCTGCAATAAAGTCTGTCACCTGCGGAGTTCCCTCTGTAAGGGTCCCTGTCTTATCAAAAGCTACAACAGAGGTCCGGGCCATATTTTCGAGGTGGACCCCGCCTTTAAATAAAATCCCTTTTCGCGCACTTTTGGAAATAGCCGACAGCATCGCAGGCATAATCGATGAGACCAACGCACAAGGCGAGGCTACTACAAGAAAAACCATCGCTTTATAAAAGGTTGCGCTCCAGCTCCAGTCCAGCAAAAAGGGTGGAAGGAAAATAAGAGCCACAGTCGAGGCGACAACTACCCGTGCATAGATGGCTTCCAGTCTTTTAATGAATCGCTGTGAATTTGGAACATCCGTCTCTGCTTCTTCTACCATCTTAATGATCTTGGAAAAAAGTGTGTTCTCTGCTGATTTCGTTACTTCAATATAAAGAGGACCTTCTCCATTGACCGTACCTGCGAATACTTCGCTGCCTGCACATTTTTCAACAGGCACTGACTCTCCTGTAATGGAAGCCTGATCTACTGCCGATTCTCCTCTGTACACCTTACCATCTGCAGGAATAAGATCCCCTGGACGTACAAGCAACAGATCTCCGATTACTAACTGATCAATAGCTACCTCGTTCATGCTTCCTTTTTCAATCCGCATGGCTGTGGCTGGTTTTAAGGCCATAAGTGAGGAAATATCCTTCTTACTCCGTTCCATCGTATAGCTCTCAAGTGCTCCACTAAGCGCAAAAATAAAGATGAGCATAGCACCTTCATTCCAGTACCCAATGGTAGCTGCGCCTAGTGCAGCCGCAATCATCAGCAGGTTCACATCGAGATCACGTTCTTTGACGAGCGTCTCAACGCCTTCTTTGGCTTTGTTCCAGCCACCAATGGTATACGAAATAACATAAAGTACTATAGAGAAAACTTCTGACCAGCTACCCATAGCCCAAGCAAAAAGCATAAGCACTCCGCTGCCAAGCGCAGCCTGCATCTCGGAGTTGCTGAGCATGGCTCTCACATCGAACCGGCGTTTTGGAGCGCCTGGTTTCTTCATGCTGCCGGAGATTGAGGTTTGCTGGGGTAAATGTTTTGATGTTGCTTGCATAATAATCACCATCCTGAAAGTTTTGTGTAGGATTACTTCATTGACTTCTCTTCGCAACAAAACTTGCTTCGGGAGCACACGCTTTGTTTTGTCTAAATGATAATGAGAGCCATTCTTAAGACCCCTAAAATGACACATGCTGCCCCGGCTTAGCCGGGACAGCATGAATGATAACTATGAGTAGTGAGAATGATAATCATTGTTGCAACAGCACAACTATATTTCCTTAGTGCAACTTATATTTTAATAATACCACCTTGAACGAAAAAGTAAACCCTACCTTCTGGGCTATTCGTCATAAATTTAAAATAACGTTTTCCTATCTTAACTGCGTATTTTATTTAAAAGCTCGGATAGGACTTGCTCTTCGACTGGCGTCGAATAAGCTCCACCTTCAAAAGACTTCATCGCTCCAATTCCAGCTTGGAACACAAACCGTATACGCCCTTTGCGAACCTTTTTATCCGTATACATCTTATCGATCAGCATTCTATTTGTAATGGTTGCTGGTATTTCAGTCGGAAGTCCCGCCTTCTTCAACAAAGCAATCACACGCTGAGTTTCGTCAGCCGTTACATACCCCAACTGCTCTGCCAGCTGCACCTGAACCGCGAGTCCAATCGCAATAGCTTCACCATGTAATAATTCATAACCACTTAAAGCCTCTAACGCCCGGCCAGCAGTATGCCCCAAATTTAGAATTTGGCGCAGGTTGCTCTCCAGTTCGTCCTTTTCCACCACGCTGTACTTGATCTCGCAATTATGAAAAGCAATCCGTTCGCAAACCTCTCGATCTAATACAAGTTCGCCTTCTAAGGAGACAACTCGCTCCATATTCTGTTCAAGAAACTCAAAAAAGTCAGCATCCGCGATGCAGGCATGTTTGATTGTTTCAGCCAAACCACTGCGAAGCTCACGTACCGGAAGCGTTCTCCAAGTGGCTAGGTCGATGTAGACCTTTTTAGGCTGATGAAAAACACCAATTAGATTGGTTGCAACCGGTGTATTCACGCCCGTTTTACCACCAATAGAAGCATCCGCTGCTGCTAAAAGGGTAGTTGCATAGTTCAAACTTGGCACTCCCCGACCAAATGTTCCAGCCAAAAAACCTGCCAAATCCGTTACCGCCCCGCCTCCAATGGCAAGGATACAGCAATCTCGTCCATAAGAACGGCTTAATAGCCGATCCTCCAGCTCTGCCTTCGTTTCTCGGGTTTTGGACTTCTCTCCAGCAGGGAAAGAAAAAAGCTCCGCTTGAAAATCATTCTGAAGCAGCAGTTCCAGCAAGGCTTGTCCATACAGGGCTTCGACTTTGGAATCTGTAATAATCGCGAATTTGCTTACATTCTCGACAATTCCACGTTTTAAATCCTCAATCAGAGCGCCAAAAAGACCTTCCCCAATCTCAATATCGTAAGAATGATCTACGACCTTTTGCAAGCCAACTCTAAAATTCGTGGACATCTACAGCACCCCTATTCAGTAAGATGCTAATAAAATTCGAGCCTCCACTGTCATTATCCTGTTTATGTAAAATGTAAGAAGATGCTGGAAACAAATGTGAATGTTCCAAAACTAATATTGCGCTGCAGCTACTGGTGATAGTACAGAGTTTGCGTGCAGTTAGTTTGAGTAGCTACTATAGGACTCAGCTGACCCTAATCGCTGGTTTTAAACACATTTGGTATTCTAACGGACCCCATTGCAGCTATTGACTTGAAAAGCACCAAATATGTACCTCTTCCTAACGAATAACGTCTCTGGTGTCCGAAACCATGCTTAAAAAGCTAAAATCAGGCAAATAGCGTCATCTGGGTCCTTAAGCATCGGGGGGTGAGGAGTGCGGAGGTTGAGTGCCGAGTTTGAGTGCTGATTAGTTTAAGTGCAGAGGTGCACAATTAGTTTAAGTGCGGAGGTTGAGCGCAGGGTATTAGTACGGTGGTTGGGCACAGGGTGGGAGTTCGGAGGTTGAGTTCGGAGGTTGCATCCAAAGCATGAGTGCAGATTAGTTTAAGTACGGAGGTTAGGCACAGGGTGGGAGTACGGAGGTTGAGTGTGTAGGTTGAGCGCAAAGTATGATTACGACACGATTGATGGACGTATGATGCAAGTTGCTCGCGTATGTAGCTACTATAGGACTCAGCTGACCCTAATCGCTGGTTTTAAACACATTTGGTATTCTAACGGACCCCATTGCAGCTATTGACTTGAAAAGCACCAAATATGTACCTCTTCCTAACGAATAGCGTCTCTGGTGTCCGAAACTTTGCTTAAAAAGCTAAAATCAGGCAAATAGCGTCATCTGGGTCCTTAAGCATCGGGGGTTGAGGGGTGAGGAGGTTGAGTTCAGAGTTTAAATGCAAAGCATGAGTGCAAATTAGTTTAAGTACGGAGGTTGGGCACAGGGTAGGAGTACCCGGTATGAGTACGGCGTTTAAATACAAAGCATGAATACAGATTAGTTTAAATACGTAGGTTGAGTACAGTATTGAGCATGGAGGTTGAGTATAGTGATTGAGTAATGGGTTATATATACGCTGTTGAAGCATGCAGCTAACGACCAAAAAAACAAAGCAACGATTCCCCGATAACCGGATAATCGCTGCTCTGAAGTCTTTTTACGATTCTTATATGAACTGCACCGTATCGTTCATCAGAAAAAGCTTACTGCCTTCCACCGGCGGCAGTATCCAGCGTTTCTCGCTGCCTGGCGATCCAGATCAGGCAGGCCGCTCTCAGCAGCGCTTCGGTCCGCTGACCGGCGCTGCAAAAGATCCCGCTGAGCCCGATCTGATACAGATCGGCCAAAGCCGACGCTGCCGGTGTCCCCGCGGCGAGCACCACCGCCGCCGGCTTCACGCTCGTCACGGCGGCAAAGATCTTCCCCGCCGCCAGGGCGAAGTCCTCCGCGGCGGTCTCTTCCGGCGCGTGTTCGCCCGCCGCGCCGTCCAGCACTAGGAAATCGGCGATACGCGCGATTTCCGCAGCGGCGGCAGGCTCCACATCGGGCGCGATCAGCGCCCCGATGCGGCATGCCGCCGCATAAGCGTGGCCGAGTGTCTGATCGGCCACGTCTTCGATGAATTCGCGCTTCGCGGCGAATTCGGCTGCGCTTGCGGTGTAGGCGACCAGCAGGTCCAGGCGGCAATCGCCGCCTTGCCGCTGGCCCTCAGCCACCGCAGCGAACAGCGCTTCGAGCTGCGCGTCCTGAAGCGCGGCAAGCTTGGTGGGCTGCGCCACCGCAAGCGACTCTGGATGCAGCAGGGTGACCGCTGCCCATTCGCCATCCGGCGATTCGAGCAGTTCGGCAGCAGCTGCGCGCAGACGGTAAGAGATTCGCTGCAGAATCCGGGCTGCTTGCAGTTCATCCTCGCTAGATAACCAGTTCTCATAAAGACAGAACAGCTCTGGTTCCAGCAGCCATTCCTCACTCCGTAACAAACAAGGGCCCGCTTGAGCAGTCCTTGTTCCTTCCCGTCCAGCAAGACGTTCTTCTCTTCCTTCACGCAGCACTAGGAATGTCGATGGTTCCCCCGGCCGCTTAAAATAAGACCGCTTCAAAGGCTCAATGACATCCCTCTGCTCTACTCCAGCGATAAATTCTGCGGCAGCCGAGGCTACGGACCCAGCTTGGCTCATTTCCATTCCCACAGTCCGATCACCAGCCTTATACATGAACTTGAACGGGCGCTCTTCACTACTCCGCAAACCATCCTGCTGACGTTCACCCTTCATCCTCGCACCCACCCTTTATCTTTGGATTGCTGCCGGTATGCCAAGCTATATAACATAAGCGACCGACATTTCATTACCTCACTTATAAATACGGGAGCCACACCTGAAATATGCAAGCGTTGCCAAATCCGATGAATATTCCAACTTTTTTAGGCAACAAAAAAAAGCATCACCGCAGAGCGGTAATGCTTTTCGAAATATAAACTTCTATTGTTGACTGGCTGCAATAGCTTGCTCCAGATCATAGATAATATCATCAATGGATTCCGTCCCGATCGACAAACGCAGCAATTCCGGCGTTACTCCGGCTGTGATTTGCTCTTCATCCGACAGTTGTGCATGTGTTGTGCTTGCTGGGTGGATGATCAATGACTTGGAATCACCGACATTCGCTAAATGAGAGAACAGCTTCACATTCTCAATCAATTTACGTCCCGCAGCACTTCCACCTTTAATACCGAAAGTTAGGATCGCTCCTTGGCCTTTAGGCAAATACTTTTGCGCTAATTCATGAGATGGATGCGTAGGAAGTCCCGAATAACTTACCCATTCCACATCGGAGTGTGCCTCCAAATATTGCGCTACCTTCAGCGCATTCTGGCTATGACGTTCCATCCGCAAATGAAGAGTCTCCAGACCTTGCAGCAGCATCCAAGAGTTGAACGGAGAAATCGCCGCCCCTAAATCGCGAAGCAATTGAACGCGGGCTTTAATAATATAAGCAATCGGGCCCACCGCTTCAGTATAAACCACTCCATGATAGCTTGGATCTGGCTCCGTAAGACCTGGGAATTTACCGCTTGCCTTCCAATCAAATTTACCACCGTCAACAATAATCCCACCAATGGATGTACCATGTCCACCGATGAATTTGGTTGCTGAATGGACAACAATGTCCGCGCCATGCTCAATCGGACGCAATAAATATGGACTTGGGAACGTATTGTCTACGATGAGAGGAATCCCATGTTCATGGGCAATCGCTGCAACTGCCGCAATATCCAGAACATTTCCCTGTGGGTTGCCGATTGTTTCTGCATACAAAGCTTTGGTCTTATCTGTAATCGCAGCACGGAAGTTCTCAGGATTATCCGAATCTACGAAATGAACCTTAATACCAAGCTTAGGCAGTGTTGTCGAGAAAAGATTATAAGTTCCGCCATACAGGCTTGCAGCAGATACAATTTCATCCCCAGCGCCCGCAATATTTAGAACGGAAAAGGAAATAGCCGCTGCCCCGGAAGCTGTAGCAAGCGCACCTGCCCCACCTTCAAGTGCCGCCACGCGCTGTTCAAATACATCCGTAGTTGGGTTCATCAGCCGAGTATAAATATTACCGAATTCTTTTAGCGCGAACAGATCCGCTGCATGATCAGCATCACGGAACCCGTAGGAAGTGGTCTGATAAAGCGGAACAGCACGTGAGAAAGTAGTTGGATCAATTTCCTGGCCTGCATGGACAGCCAAAGTTTCAAACGACAGCTTGCGATCTTCTGACATAGGTATTTCCTCCCCTATAATTAAGTATAGAAATGATTAACAATTTTGAATTGTACTCATTCTCTCACAAACCACATCATTTGAAAAGAAAAAAATCTCATTATTCCGGTGTGAATTATTGTACTTTGGTCAAATGCTTCTGCTAGTGTCCTCTACCTACTGGATAACGCTTTCAATATAAATTAATAAAAACCTCAACCTTATGTATAAAACACAATTCCTAATCAAACTGATCGGTTAATAGCTTGAATCAGGATAGCGGCGATTGAGCTTGTCCTCCTCACTCGCCGCTTCCGATTCAGCCCTTCGGCTTAGTAATTGCTTTGGCTTGTTTCGCCTTTAGCAATCGCTACACCACCACTAGTTCCAATACGGCTTGCACCTGCTTGTACCATTACATGTGCATCTTCTGCACTACGTACACCACCGGAAGCTTTTACACCGATATTAGGTCCAACTGTAGCACGCATAAGCGCAATATCTTCTTTCGTTGCCCCGCCTATAGAGAATCCAGTGGATGTTTTTACGTAATCTGCTCCAGCCTCAACAGATAGCTTGCAGGCACGAACTTTTTCTTCTTCCGTTAACAGACAAGCCTCAATGATGACTTTTGTCAGTGCTTTGCCACGCGCTGCATCTACAACGGCTGCAATATCACGTTTAACCAGCTCATCGTTGCCATCTTTTAATGCTCCGATATTGATGACCATGTCCACCTCGCCAGCACCTTTAGCGATAGCATCGGTAGTCTCGAATGCTTTGCTCTCTGTTGTCGATGATCCCAGCGGGAAGCCGATAACTGTACATACTTTAACCTCAGGCGTATCTTTCAGCACTTCATGGGCAGTAGCTACCCAAGCAGGGTTTACGCAGACAGAAGCAAACTTATAAGTTTTAGCTTCCTCCGCCAATTTAATAATGTCTTCTTTCCGTGCATCTGCTTTAAGAAGTGTATGATCAATAATCCCCGATAGTGTAATTTCGCTCATTTTTATTATTCCTCCATGATTTGGATAGTAGTTTTTTTCATCTCTGTAATCATACCAATAGAACTCTGCTTTGCAAAGCAAACAGGGTGAGCATGCCTACCTCAAACCTTAATTTGTGCAGATTTTATGGATTTTAAGTAGTTTATCATTCCCTAAATTATCTTTTTAAAAAAATAAAGGTTTAATCCCCTAAACTTTCCCAATTAAAAATACGATAATAGTCTTAGATAAATAGGTTTTTTTATCCTATTCATCAAAATTTTTCTTAGATAATACTTAGGAGGAGATTAATCAAAAATGGGAAACTTCAATTTCGCCACAAATGCTGCAGATCAAAAACTGAATGTACAAGTCGAAGGAACTATGTCGCCAGAAGATGCAGGACGTTTCATTAATGAGTACAACCAAATCATAAGTGCATTCGACCCGAAACAATATGAGATCATCCTAGATTGCAAGACATTGAATGTATCCTCAAAGGACACACTTCCCATGCTTGAGCAATGCTACATACTGTATAAACAATCCGGATTTAAAAAAGTAACCTTTATTATTGCCAAAAGCCCTGTCCTAAAAATGCAATTAAGCCGAGTGGCACGGGCAACGAAATTAGAAAATTACGAAATTATTGAAGCATAGGAGGCGCCACTTGGGACATATAGCGATTCGCCAAGCTGCTTATTACCACCCAGAGCATATCGTAGATAACGAATATTATCTGAAGCATTTTCAGAGTATGGGCAAGGACATCAAACGATTCCTAGAAGTCATGGGTCGCGACCGGAGATACATCGTAAAAGAACAGGGTGAAAATGCCCTGACGATGGGATTAAAGGCTGCCCAAAAAGTGCTTAGCGAAGCGAATTTGCAAGGTGAGGATATGGACATGATCATGTTCGCTTCACAGACGCCAGAGTACACCTATCCTACCAATGCACTTCTACTACACCGTATGCTTCAAGGTAAACACCGGACCATTACGCAGGATTCCAATGCTAACTGCGCAGGAATGGTATCTGCCGTGGAGCAGACAAGTCGTTATATGCAAGCCAATCCCAGCATCAGGTACGCACTCGTCGTAGGAAGCGACTACAGTTCAGTGAACTGCAATACAGATGATGAAATTACTTACCCTAACTTTGGGGACGCCGCAGCAGCAGTGATTCTGGAGCGCAGCAACGAGCATGCAGGCTTCATAGATTCCCTTTATTACACCGATTCTGAGGGCTCCGAGAATATTATGTTCCCGGCCTGCGGCCTGTCGAATATTTATCAAGAGGGTATGACCCCAGAGCAGATTCGGATACGGTGGACCCCTTTTGACGGTACTGTGTGTGTAGACGCAGCTATAGCGGATATGAAAGAGCTTCTCTCACGCAACGGTCTGACTACGGACGATATCTCTGCATTCTGTCTTTCACAATTCTCACTGAAAAATATCGAGCTCATCCAAATCGGACTCGGACTAACCGCAGAGAAGTTCATTTATGTAGGCGACGAGTTCGGCTATACAGCCACAAGCAGTCCTTTTATCGCCTTTCAACGCGGAGTCGAGGACGGACGAATCAAACGTGGCGATTATGTCTTCTTTTGGTCAGTTGGCGCTGGCTGGCAAATTCCTACGATGCTTTATCAATATTAATAGTATAAAAAGCCCTACTTCTATAGAAGTAGGGCTTTCCTATCAGAGGAAATAAATCAGAACCCAATAATGAATTATTTAGTCAGGGATTGAACATCCACAAAAGGTGTGGCTCCCCCTGTTACAGATGGCAGCACGCCGTTCCATTTTTCCAGCGCTTTCTCCTGAACCTCAATTTGCTTCAGCTGCACCAGCTCAGGTGTAACCTCTTGCTTCTTAAGTCTTAAAGATTCAGCCTCTGCTTGCGCCTGGGCGATTTTTTGCTTCGCTTCAATTTCAATCCGCCGGAGATCATTTTCGGCCTTCAATGCCTGCTGCTGGGCGACCTGCTTTGCTTCAATCGACTGGTTAAATGCCTCCGAGAATTTAAAGTTAACGATGTTAATATCGTTGACGATCAGGTCATATTTTGCCAGCCTAGCGGTTAAGTGCTCACTAATCTCACTCGACACTACATCACGACGCGTAATCAAATCCTCTGCTGGATATTTGGCTGTCACTTCTTTAACGATTTCTTGAATGGCCGGATTGATAATTACACTATCAAAATTACCTCCGATATTGTTCATCAGATTAAAGGCGGAAGCCTTATTTACGGAATAGTTCACCGCCACATGTGTGGACACGGGCTGAAGATCCTTTGAAGAGGCTGAAGTATCGGTCTCCGCCTTCGTTACCTGTGTATTGACCTGAATCACCGTTTGGATAAACGGAATTTTAAAATGAATGCCGGGTGACAATGTATTGTCATTTAATTTACCAAAGGTTTTGTACAAACCTACATGCCCATATTCCACTGATACGAAAGAATTCGCGCCAATCAACAATACAATGAGCACCGCTGCAATCCCGCTGACTATTTTTCCCGGGCGCAGCTGTTTCAATTTCGGATTCATTTGCATATTCATCCAATACCCCTCCTAGATTATGGATAATCATTCAAGCTTAACCGTCTATACGGAGGTTTGGGGTAAATGGTCGCAGGAAATATTTCAACAGCAGTGGTCATGGCGTTACCGCTCTGAGATCAGTCCTTCTACGGTCAACCGGAATCTTCTGCTCTGCTTGTCCCCGATATTAGAAGCTTCATATATTCCTTCATCCGTTAGCACCACGGAGTCTGCCTTTAAAGCATCATTAACGTATGTTACCTCAGCGTGATCAATATTCCAGCGATAAATATAGGCACTCATCGGACTTCCATGTGCGGCTACCCCTTCAAAAGATCCATCCTGATCAACATCCAGTTCTTTGGAATGTCCGGTATCTATTTGCAGCAAACCCGAGGGGTTACCGCTCTCGTCGATTAAATAATAGTTACTGAGCGAGTTATTTGCTCCTAGTCCTCCGGTGATTTTCAGCACCTTTTCGCTAAACAACCGCACTACTTCTACCTTGATATCCTCCGGTTGACGATAATTATAAGTTCCTATCGCCCCTAGACTGTATTGTCCTTTGGAAGTAGAAGTTCTGGCATACACATAGTCTTCGTCACTAGCCATCGTATACACACTCACTTTGACTCCTCCGAAATCATCCAGCTTCTTCTCTGCAATCAAAGTAGCGCCTGTGGGGGGAGCACTTAGTTGAGAGACTATGGGCATTGTATCCACCAGCCTCCACTCCAGCTTAATGAGGTTAGCAGCGGTGTCTGTTGGCTTCGGTCTTGCGGTGTGGTAGTAGTCACCCGATTGAAGGGGGGATGGGTCAACCTGATGTTGGCAACCTGCAAGCAGATTCATTAGAAGCAAGGCTGTCAGCGTAACGGATTTATGTAGAGGAAACATCCTTGATCACTTCCTATCCTCTTTTTAAAATTAAATCTTTCATTAATCATAGATGAAGTTAGGCATTCAAATGTTACTTTTAGGAGGCGGTAGGGTTAATTTATTGTCTTTTGAGGGGATGCGCCGATCCAAAAGCTAAATTAGCATACAAAAAACCCGCATCAAATGCGGGTTAAGGTTAGCTATCCAGAATCAAGAGCCTAGCAGTTCACGCGCCAGTAGTCGGTAAACCTCTAGCCGTTTCTCCTGCGAATGTGGGATGCTGCATATCATTGCTTCTTGGAATCCATATTGTGCTTGTTCTTCTTGCAAACGTACGGCGATGTCTTTAACCGCACCAACCAAATGAATCTTGCGCCCTTCCTTGATTGACATCCGGTCAATTTCCGATAACGAAATGTTCTGAGCTTCTTCTGGTGTCAGCACCTGAGTAATCCGGCCCTTACTCATCATCAACCGAAAAATATCCTGCGGTAACGCTTCATACTCAGCTTCTTCCTTCGTTTCTGCTGTGGTCACCATATAGGATACACTGATCTCTGGTTTGTCCATAAAGATAGAAGGCTGGTAGTTATTCCGGTAATGGTCCAAGATCTCATTACTCATCGCACCATTAAAAAATTGTGCGAAGGAGTATCCGACTCCCATTTGTGCAGCTTTTCGCGCACTATTGCCGCTCGAGCCTAACAACCATACTTCAGGGAGCGCCACCTTCGTTGGAGCAGCGAGATTTTTGGCATATAGCTCATCTTCCGGAATCTGATCACTAAGCAGTTGCATGGTAATGCCAAGCTTGTCATACATATTATGCAGCATTAACTCACGGCCTTCAGATAAAGCGTACATGGCGCTTGTATCGCCACCAGGAGCTCGTCCCACACCGAAATCAATTCTCCCCGGGGAAAAAGCACTTAACGTTTTAAATACTTCCGCCAGCTTAAGCGGAGAATAATGCATCATCATTACACCGCCGGTGCCGATTCGAATACGGTTGGTCTTGGCGGCTAAACGGGCAGCCGTTACTTCCGGAGCTGAGCTAGCAAAAGTATTTCCGCCATGGTGCTCTGCCATCCACATTCTGCTATATCCCAGCTCATCTGCTAAAATAGCCAGTTCTTCTGCTTTATTCAGGGCACCTTCCGCTGTGTTACCGCTTGTCACGGGTGCCTGATCCAATACGCTTAATCTCATGCGAATACATCCCTTCTTTGGTTAGATGACCATTTTATTGCTGACCCATTCCTCTAAGACTGCAATCTTATCTTTAAAGCGTTCAGCACGCATTTCCTCCGACAACGAAGCAATAGTCTCTCGCTTTAATACAGCTTTCCAAGAGGATTCAGCTTCTTCCATCAGATTCGTTAACAGGCAGCAGCTGTCTTCTTTTTCTAAATCCAACATGTCTACCAGAATCCCATTCGATGAATACAGCGACTGCTGGCCTTCCACCGCGAGGTAAACGTCATATACACGAATATCTTCAGGGCTTTTCTTTAATTTAAAACCGCCTTTAATGCCAGGAACAGACGTGATGATGTCTGCGGTTACCAGCTTTCTTAAAAGTTTCTGAAAATAGGTCGCCGATGCTCCGAGCTGCTGGCTAATCGCTTCCCCAGACAACACCGCCTTATCCGGCAGCATGTTGAGTAGAACCAGTGCATATACCGACTGTTCTACCCCTGTTTTCATATGCATGTACAGCACCTCGATTTACGTAAATAGCTTGATTCAAACTGTATATAATACCGTCCGCGTATAAAGCGGATAAACATTATCCACTTTATACTTTATATTATTTTAAACCCAAAGTAAAACCTTGCTGGCCTTTTCTTTCAGTTAATATCTGCTATAAAAAAAAGATCACGCATACAGCGCAATCTTTTTTGAGGGTATCTGTTATTTTTTTGTATATCCTACTGTAATGATAATCCCACCCGCTGAACCAGCTGTGAGCTCTGGTCATTAAGTCCGGTAATGGTGACTTTTTTGCCATGCTCGGCGTATTTGCTCATCGTCTTCGCTATGGCATGGACAGCGGATTGGTCCCACACATGGGAGTGTGAAAAATCGATAATAATATGATCCGGATCGCTATCGTAGGCGAATTCATGAATGAAGTGGCTTGTCGTGCCGAAGAACAGCTGGCCGGAAACCGCATATGTCTTGGAAGAGGTTGCTTCCTGAACAGTTAGGCGGATCGAAGCTATTTTCCAAGCAAACGTTAAAGCACTTAGCAGAACCCCAAACAAAACCCCAATAGAAAGGTTATCTGTAGCCACCACGGTGACCACCGTCACAATCATAACCAGCGCATCGCTTAGCGGAACACGGGTTAAAGTTTTGAGTGAGCCCCATTCAAAGGTACTGATACAGACCATTATCATTACGCCGACGAGCGCGCCCATCGGGATCTGCTTCACTACATCGCCAAGTACGATAATTAGGAACAATAAAAAGATTCCTGACACAAACGTGGACAGACGCGTGCGTCCTCCTGACTTCATGTTAACCATCGACTGGCCAATCATCGCACAGCCTGCCATCCCTCCGAAAAAACCAGTAACTACATTCGCAAGCCCCTGTCCCTTCGCCTCTCTGTTCTTATCACTACCTGTGCCCGTAATATCGTCTATTAAGGTGGCAGTCATCAGGGATTCCAATAGCCCAACTACGGCCAGTGAAAGTGAATATGGCAAAATAATAAGCAGAGTATCCAGCGTGAACGGGATTTGCGGGAGATGGAATAGTGGCAAAGTTGCTGTAATATTCCCCATATCGCCTACGGTTCTTACGTCCAGATGAAGAGCGATGCTAAGAACAGAAACGATAACGATCGCTACAAGTGCTGAAGGTACGGCTTTGGTAAACCGAGGAACCATGTAGATAATAAGCAAGGTCAGAGCTACCAGTCCGTACATCACCCAGCCTTGTCCTTTAAAATGGGTAAGCTGTGCCATAAAAATCAGTATCGCCAGCGCGTTGACAAACCCTGTCATGACCGGCTGTGGCAAAAACGTGATAAACCGCCCCAGCTTTAGCATCCCCATCAATATCTGAAACACACCAGCCAGTACAGTTGCCGCGAACAGATACTCTATTCCGTGTTCTAGTACGAGACTTCCGACTAACAGAGCCATAGCTCCCGTAGCCGCCGAGATCATTCCGGGTCTGCCTCCGGCAAGTGCCGTTACAATCGCAATACAAAAAGAGGCATATAAACCAACCATCGGACTTACTCCCGCCAGGATCGAAAAAGCGATCGCTTCAGGAATCAGCGCAACGGCTACGGTCATCCCCGATAAAATATCGGTTCGAGTGTTAGAAAACCACCCATTATTTAAGGTAAGCTGCTTCAAAATCTATTTTCCTCCTGTGACTATTAAAATGTGTGGATCTTTTGTCAGAAAAGACCCGGGGCCGGTGCAACGCTAATGTTGCTTATTGTACTCGACCCACCTTAACCTTCACAAAAAGATTAGTTAGACTTGTAAGCGCTTATACACCTCATTTTCTAGCGAATCCTTAAAATATCATGCAAATTCTATATTTCTAGATTACCGGTACAATCCGGAAGCTTTCACTTCATTAAAGAAGGTGTTGAATTCATCAATGTTCAGCTGCTGAGCGGCATCAGACAATGCGGTTGCAGGATCAGGATGCACTTCCACCATAATGCCGTCAGCTCCAGCTGCGAGTGCGGCTTTCGCACATGGAATAAGGATGTCTTTGCGGCCTGTCGAGTGAGTTACATCAACCAATACTGGCAAATGGCATTCCTGTTTGAGAATTGGCACTGCTGAGATATCAAGCGTGTTGCGGGTCGCTTTTTCATAGGTGCGAATTCCACGTTCAATCAGCATGATCTGTGTGTTTCCACGAGACATGATGTATTCCGCTGCATGGATGAATTCATCGAGTGTGGCAGCCAATCCACGTTTCAGCAGCACCGGCTTGTCGACTTCTCCGACCGCTTTTAGCAGCTCGAAATTATGCATATTACGTGCACCGATCTGGATGATATCCACATAATCAAGCGACTCTTCAATATGTCTTGGATCTACAATTTCGCTGATGGTCAGCAGTCCATATTCATTTGCTGCTTCTCGTAATATTCTTAAACCGTCCATTCCCAGCCCTTGGAAATCATAAGGTGAAGTCCGAGGCTTGAAGGCACCGCCACGCATTACACGTACTCCGGCTTTTTGCAGGGCGGCAGCTACGGTGCGAGTCTGCAGTTCACTTTCCACGGAGCAAGGACCGGCTACCATCAGTGAAGAAGCACCGCCAACCGTTACATCTCCCGGCAGAACAATCACTGTATCCTCTTTGTGGCTCTTGCGGGCTACCAGTAAAGTTTTTTTATGATCATCTGTTTGTAAGTCCAGAGAAGCTGAGAAAATTTGTTTGAAGAGGCTACGGATCGTCCCGTTAGTGAAAGGGCCTTTGTTGCTCGCTACGAGCTTATCCAGCATCTGTTTTTCCCGTTCCGGATCAAATTTAGGGACACCTTGTTTTTCTTTAACTACTCCAATCTCCTGAACAATCTTAGCCCGCTCGGAGATCAGCTCCAGCAATTGCCCATTAATTTCATCCAGACGACCTCTAAGAACATCCAATTCCACCTTACTCATTACCCTTCCACTCCCTCTTTTTGTTATAATTTGGAACGCAAAAAGGCCCCCCGTCGCAAGGGACGAGGAGCCGTGGTACCACCCTTATTTAGAATTAACCCGAATACTAGCACAAAGGAATAGAATCTCATGTTCCCCTGACTAAGAATTAATTCTGTCTTTCACCCGGTAACGCGGGGCGCGTGCCTCCCTACTCATACCTGCCACAACCTGTGACAAACTACTTCAGGGGCCGACTCGGAAGTGAACTTCGGCATTAATCGTCTCATGAGGGTGCTCTCAGTCTCCGGCACGCCTTCCCTGTTAAGATCCGCTATAATGCTTACTCTCTTCGTCATAGTCCTTATCTATGTCAGCGCGGCTTTTGCGCTGGTTTCTGCTATCTTAATCAAAAAACGTTCCCGATGCAAGATAATAATGGAACGCAGAGTAGCTTTAACGCAATAAATTTTTTTGACTGATCCATACCCATTATCTATCCTATTCCAACCTGGCAATTACGGTTCCAATTCCTTCAAGCTGTATTGTTTGACAGCGATAATTGAATTGTTTACAATTTAATTATTATAAATATTTCCTGTTCTTTTTCAAAAAGCATAGATAACTTAACTGAAGGGATGTAGCAGCCATGAGCATTTATCAATATTCAGCACGCAGTATTCGGGGAAAAGATATCGAGCTAGAGCAATACAAAGGTAAAGTACTACTGATAGTGAACACAGCAAGTAAGTGCGGATTTACCCACCAATATTCAGATCTGCAAAAGCTTTATGAGCGGTACGAGGAACGTGGCCTCCAAATTCTCGGCTTTCCTTCCAATCAATTCGGAGAGCAAGAACCCGGCAGCAATGAAGAGGTTAATGTATTTTGCCAAATTAATTACGGGGTAACCTTCCCACTCTTTGAAAAGGTTGACGTAAAAGGCGAAGCTAAACACCCTCTTTTCACCTACCTAACAGAACAGGCTGGATTTGAAGGGTTCGATATCAACCATTCTTCAGGAAAGCTGCTGCAAAGCATGCTTGAAGACAAAGATCCAGAGGTTCTGAACAATGACGAAATCAAGTGGAACTTCACTAAATTCCTGATTGATCGCGAAGGCAATGTTGTCACTAGATTCGAATCTACGGTGGACCCGCTGGATATTGAACCAGCTATCGAAGCCCTGCTGTAAGTTTCTAATATATGAAAAATCCGCCTAGCTTTCGGGCGGATTTTTTGGGTTTAAGCCTCTGCTTATTCATGTACGGTACTGCTCGGTAAACACTTCAAAATAAGGAGTCGTATCCCTCTCCGCCATCGAGCCATTCGCACCTGGTCCCCAGCCGATTTCAGCACGCCAGCTTCCCAACGCGCCTGACTGGATTAACGCCTCCTCATTTACACCGATCAGCTGATCCGCCTGTGGTGCCACGTATAAAGCATCTACAGGACAATAAGCTTCACACATGAAACAGGTCTGGCAATCTTCCTGACGGGCAATGACCGGAATCTTCCCCTGCATTTCGAATACGTTCGTCGGACATACTTTCGTACACAGCTTACAACCAACACAACGCTCCAAGCTGATTAATTCGATCATATCGCTTGCCCCTCCTTCAGCGCATTCAGTTCATGAGCATGGGGCACAGCCTCTGTACTGATGCTTATATGTTGAATACCGGATAAGATTAGCCGGTGAGTCTGGCGCGGATCAAGCTCCGGATATTCCGCTAGCTTTTGCAGTCCGCGGGTCTCTTTCCGGGCGAGTGCCGCGGTGTACATCCACCTGCCGACCGCGAGCATAGCCGCGGCTTCACGCGATTGCACGATGCCCTGAACGCTGGCAGGAGCCTGCCCGTTCAAATAGGGCATCAAGGCATTCAGCCGCTTCAAGGCTGAAGAAATGCCTAGCTCGCTGCGGAAATAATTGATCTGCAGCGGCAAGATTTCACGCTGGATTGCCGCGATTAGCGGCTTCACCTCCAGCGTTTCCGAGGCATCGGCGCCAGCCTCCAGCCCGTAGCGTCCCGCCGCGGTCAGCTTGCGGCTGTTCGCCTGTCCTCGGCAGGACAGCGCATGCTGCGCGGCTCCCTGTCCAGCCCAGCTTCCACTGCACATGGCCCAGGAAGCGTTATAAGCCCCGCCTCCGGAGATGGCGCCGGTCACTTTCTCGCGAGATGCGGCATCTCCGGCCGCATAGAGTCCGGGCACTGTCGTCTGGCAATCCGTGCCGCTCAAGCGCAGACCCCCAGTGCCGCGCATCGTGCCCTCATAGCGCAGGGTGAGCGGGAATTTCTGCTTAAACGCATCAATTCCCGCCCGCTCCAGCGGCATAAAGAAAATCGGATGCGCTTTGCGCAGAAAATCCTGTTTCTCCGCGGTGTCTGCCAGATCCAGCGAAGCGTAAACCGGACCCTTCAGCATCAGCTCAGGAATGCTGCCAAAGGTCCGGTCCCCTCTATGCAACGGATGACCGTCCGCATCATAAAGGGTGGCCCAAGCCAGCATGCGGCCACGTGTTACGGTTCCGTCCGCAAAGCTTGGCGCGTATTGGCGGCTGAATTCCATGCCCGAAAGATCAGCTCCCACCTCTGCGGACATCAACAATCCTTCCCCTGTCAGCACGTTGCAACCAAGGCCTTTGCTGAGAAAAGCACAGCCTCCGGTAGCCATCACAACGGCATTAGCCTTCACTTCCCATGACTCTCCTGTCAGGCGGTTGATCCCACGCGCTCCACCAACACCGTGTTCATCGTGAAGAAGTTCCAGCGCTGGTGACTGATCAAGAATTGTGACCCCTGCTTTGCGCACAACTTTTCGCATAATCCGCATATATTCTGGTCCATGGAGATGGGTACGCAGTGAGTTTCCTTCTTCATCCTTCGGAAACGGATACCCCCACTGCTCCACTTGAGCCAGGTTCTGCTCTACCTGATCCAGCACCCGGTGAATCCAAGCATTCTCCGATAAATATCCGCCGGCCTTAAGTCTGGCCTGCACTGCCTGCTCCCGCAGCTCGGCAATGGGAGGGATCACGAGCAACGTTGTTCCACCCGGTGCAGTTGCGCCACTTGTGCCCAAGTAGCCCTTATCCGCCAGGACTACCTTTGCACCTTGCGAGGCTGCACTCCATGCCGACCACGCCCCAGCAGGACCTCCGCCAAGCACGAGGACATCCACTTTCATTTCCTTCTTAAGCTGCGACATCTTTTTTCCTCCTACACCATTAGCTGAGTTAGTTGAACATAAAAATCACTAAAGGGAGGAGTGGCGGAGAGGCGGCCGAAAGTCCAAACATTCACCGCAGTCACTCAATTACCTTTATAGAAGAATCTTAAGTTCAATTAAAGCAGCCTTTAAGCAACTTTATTTCAACTGCCAATCGCTAATATTGAAGTCTTTTTTCGCTAACTTCTCTTCGACGAGGAAGTTTTTGGTACCTTCCAGCAGCTTTGTTCCTTCATCAGTGAACGCAGTATCCTTGATATCACTAATCGGATTCACTTGCTTCGCCAGCTCAGGCGTTGTATCTCCGATTTCAGCCAGAAATTGATAATACTCATCCTCATGCTGCTTCAAGTCTGCCAAGGCCTTCTCTCTAGCTTCGTTCCATGCCTTCGGAAAATCAGGGAATTTCGCCAGATAATCCTCAGACACAACTGTTGCGCTAGAACCAAGCAGGTTCGGGTGCTTCGAGGCATCATCCAAGTGAGTGTATCCTTGGTCAATCAGCTTCAGCGCAGGAACGCCTAGATTTGTTGTAGCATCTACATCTCCACGGGCTAAAGCTGCGGTAGCATCAGGAATGAGCATATGCACGAGTTTGTAGTCGGTTACTCCTTCTTCCTGTAGTAATCCAACAACATAGCGGTGCATGAAGGAGCCCTTTTGAATTGCGATAGTCTTACCTTGCAAATCTTTCACCGTCTTGGGCCCATCCTTCTTGCCGATCAAATAACCGATCGTGTTCGCGGAAGATTGTGAAATCAGACGGGTCTTGGCTCCAGAAGCGTAGGCAATAATAGCAGGTGTATCTCCAAGGCTGCCGATATCCAGCCGACCACTAATCAAGGATTCTGTCTGATCCGGACCGTTTGGAAAGCCAGTAAGCTTCACTTCAGTAATGCCGTATTTCTTCAACTCTTCTTGAATAATCCCTTTATAAAAGCCCCAACCCTCTGCGCCGCCAGGCACATTCAATTTGTTGGAACCGATAAACCCAAAGTTCAATACCGCTGGAACATTGCTCGTGGCCTCTTCTCCCGCCTTCTCCGTATTTGATCCCCCGGAGGCAGATGCTCCATTGCCACCCGTATTATTTCCGCAAGCCTGAAGCACCAGCATGGCCATCATAATTGTAGTTAAAAGTGCAAACCGAATCTTCCTTGAACGTTTCCCTTGAATCTCTCTGTACGCTTGTTTCATTGTTTCTCCCCCTAGGTTTATGCTATTTATTTAAATCTTAATCAAGCTCAGACCCCTGCCCTCGACGCCAATTTATACATAAAGTCATGGCTTGCCACCGGCTGCCTGCCCTTACCCCAGCCTACTTTTTCACGATAACCGCCAAGGAGTCCCTGCTCCTGAAGTTCCGCTTCTGTCACACCAATAATATTCTCTGAGTCTGGTGCAACGTAGAGAGCATCGACAGGACAATACAGCTCACACATAAAGCAAGTCTGGCAATCGCTCTGCCGGGCAATAACAGGAATGCCATCCTCTACCCGTTCGAAAACATTAGTCGGGCAGACAGATACACATTGGTTGCACTCTACACATCTGGCAGCGCTGATCACCTCAATCACGATAGAACACCCTCCTTAGCCACGGCTTCCGTCTTCACCCATACCTGATCTAATCCGCCGCTGATCAAACGATGATGCTGGCCATGATCTGTAGCCTTGAAATCCTCACGCTTATGCATGCCTCTCGTCTCTGTACGAGCAAGTGCAGAATTGTACATCCAGCGGGCTGTTGCGGTCATGGCTTCGGCTTCACGTGCCTTGACCCCTTCTGGCGTGCGTTGAATTTCGCGGCTTCGTTGCTCTTTCCACAACCCATCGAGACGATCTAGTGCAGAAGTCAGCCCTTGTTCTGTCCGGAACAAATTGATGTCATACGGCTTCACCTCAGCCTGTACAGCAGACACATACTCTGCCGTTTGGGCCGCCACTCCCGGCTTCACTTCCTGATGCACCAGTGGTGATGATGATAAGCCGACTGGACTACGCTGCGCAGCGTGCGACCCCAGACTCTGTGCATAGACAGCAGCTCCTTCACCAGCAAAAGAACCTGAAGACATCGCCCACGCCGCATTATGGCTGCCTCCGCCAGTAAAACCTCCGCAAATCAGCTCGCGGGTAGCAGCATCTCCTGCCGCGTAAAGTCCGGGAACACCTGTGCCGCAGCTTTCATCTGTAATATGGATGCCACCCGTCCCCCGAACCGTGCCTTCGAGCCGCAAAGTAACCGGAAACGCATCCTTGAACGGATCAATTCCCTGGCGGTCAAAAGGAAGGAAAAAGTTCGTCTGCGCCACCCGCAGCAGCGGTCTTAAATCCTCTGGTGCCCCATCCAGCTTGGCGTACACCTGATTACCTGCCAACAGATTCCGGGCAATTACAGAACGGCCTTTCTTGGAACCGGCTCCCTCCACAATGCTTCCATCCTCATAATAAAAGCTGGCATAGCTGTAATACGCCGTCTTGGTCACCGAAGAGAACGTAGGGCAGATCGCATAGGCATTGGAGAATTCCATGCCGGACAGATTCGCCCCAGCCTCAGCAGCGAAGAGATATCCATCTCCGGTCAACACGTTGCAGCCAAGTGCCTTGCTTAGGAAGGCGCAGCCTCCGGTAGCAATGACGACTGCTCCTGCCTGAACAGTCCAGGTTTCTCCACTCTGGGTATGAACTCCAGCCGCTCCAGCTACGCCATGCTCATCCGCCAGGAGTTCCAAAGCTGGGCTGTGATCTAGAATTTTAACGCCTGCCTTTTTCACCAGCCTACGCATTAATTTCATATATTCCGGTCCTTGCAGACTTCTTCGGAATTGATTGCCCTGCTCATCTACAGGGAATGGATAACCGGAAACACCCAGCTTGTTCATATTGGCATAGGTTTGATCCAGCACCCGGTCCATCCAGCGAGATTCAGCCAGCTGACCGCCAAGCGCATAACGACTTGCTTTTGCCTCTTTTCGGAGCTTCTCATCCGGCTTCACATACCAGACTCCCGTTCCCGACGGTGCCGTTGCCCCACTTGAACCGCAGTACCCTTTATCTGCAAGGATTACTTTGGCCCCCTTCGCTGATGCAGTAAGGGCTGCCCACGTTCCTGCCGGACCTCCTCCGATAACGAGCACGTCTGCCACCAAATTCACCGATCCTTTTTTCACCGATCCACTCATATGTTCAAGACCTCCTCAGTTTGTTTAGCCTTCGTAACTATCGCGCCAGAACAGGAACTTTCGTTCAATAATCCGGAACAAGGAATCGATCAGCTTACCGACAATTGCGAAAATAATAATGCCTACGAATACAACCTCTGTATTAGAGTTCTGCTTCGCTTCATTGATAAGAAACCCAATACCTGACTGTGATCCAATAAGCTCTGCTACAACCAAACCAATCCAAGCTACAGCCAGCGACAACCTTAGCCCTAACAAAATTCCAGGCAGCGCCGCCGGGAGTATAAGCCTGCGCAGCTTCTGATATGGACTGAATCCCAATACACGAGCTACTTCGAACAATTTATTGTCCACATTGCGGATGCCCATAAACGTATTAATATAGAGCGGAAAAAATGAGCCTGTCATAATGATCACAACTTTAGATATCTCTCCAAACCCGAACCAGAGAATAATGAGCGGCGCTATAGCCAAATGGGGAACAAGCCTAAGCACTTGTACGCTAGGATCGAGTACATATTCCACACTGCGGAACAAGCCAGTCAGTACGCCGAATAGAAGACCCAACACACCTCCAATAAGAAATCCGATGCCCGCCCTACCCATGCTGACACCCAGATGATGAGTTAACTCTCCAGTAACCAACAAGTCGGTAAAAGCTCTTGCAATCGAAAGCGGAGTCGGCAAAAAGGTTGCTGTGACCAGCCCCGTACTCCCTGCCAGCTGCCAAAGGACTAACGTCACCACCGGGATAATTGCACCCATTCCCCAATCAGAGAGCAAGGGTTTCCATGCAACTTGTATTGTGGGTTTCTTCGGTGTCTTCTTGGATAAAGGAGCTGTGCCGCTGCTATCCAGCGTTTCTCTGGCTCTTTTAGTATTTTTGATAATAGCTTCTACTCCATCGCTCATGGTGCATCCCCCTTTTGTTTAATGAGCGTTCAAGGTTATCCGCGATAACTGTCTTGCCATCTCAACAACCGTCGTTCAATGTAACGGACAATGGAATCACTCAACAATCCAGCTACGGCAAAAATAATAATTCCCACGAACACCACTGGTGTGTCCGCGAATTGACGCGCATCGGACATCATGTATCCAATGCCTGAGGTAGATGCAATAAGCTCTGCCACTACTAACCCCAGCCAAGAAAGCCCTAGAGAGAGACGAACTCCAAGAATAATGTTCGGCAGCGCTGCTGGAAGTACTAACCTGCCAATCTGCTTCAACCGGCTGAAGCCAAGTACCCGGGAAACTTCAAATAGCTTGTTATCCACGCCGCGAATTCCCATGAACGTATTAATATAAAGTGGGAAAAAAGCTCCCTTAGCAATCAATAGCACCTTCGACTCCTCACCGATCCCGAACCATAAAATGAACAGCGGTACTACCGCCAGACTGGGAATCATGCGGATCATTTGCAGGGAAGGATCTAACAGCTTCTCCGATCTGCGGAACAGGCCTACGAGAAGTCCTAACAGCAGACCCAGTCCACCACCTAGCAGGAATCCAGAAAAGGCTCTGACCAAGCTGATCCTAAAGTTCGGCCACAAATCGCCTGAAGCCGCTAAAGTTACAAAAGATTCCGCAATCGTATACGGCGTAGGGAACAGCATCTCCGAGATCATTCCATAATGCCCGAGCGTCTGCCACAGAATCAGCACACTGCCCGGCAGCAAAAGACCAAGTCCTAGTGTTGCCACCTTTCCGGGGCGTCCGGAAGTTCTTATGGCTACAGCCCGATTTGTCATACTTTGAACCCACCTTTTTTCAGCTTTACGATCACTTTAAATAAACAGAAAGAGACCCTCGAATAGTAATACCTTCGAAAGTCTCCATGGGTATGGTCGACCTATTTTATATTCCGGCTCCGTCTGTAAGCTCTAGCTCATCTACCTTTTCAAAATAATTCAACACCTTCAAACGCAGCTCTTGAAAGGAGGTCGTTGTTTTTTTCCGTGGATACGGTAAATCTATCGGTACAATTTTACGTATTTTCCCAGGACGTGGCTCTAGAATCACTACTCGATTACCCAAGAACACAGCCTCATCAATATCATGCGTTACAAAAATCATGGTTGTTTGGTTAGCCCGCCAAATGTCCAGCAATACCGTCTGCATATGGGCCCGAGTGAATGCATCCAGTGCACCAAACGGTTCGTCCAGCAGCAGTATTTTTGGATTGCGCAGAAGTGCACGAGCTATTGCTACCCGCTGGGCCATCCCTCCCGACAACTCGCGGGGATAAGATTTCTCAAATCCATTTAGCTTCACCAGATCAATCAATTCATCGACCTTCCGCCTGACTTCCTTGTTCCCTAGCGGTAAATCAGAGGCAATATTCTTCTCAACGGTAAGCCAGGGAAAGAGGCGATGCTCCTGAAAAATAAAACCCTTATCGATCCCAGGACCCCCAATCTCCGCCCCTTCCAGGGTGACGCTGCCAGTGTACCCGCTATCCAGACCGGCTACGATGCGTAATAGTGTACTTTTTCCACAGCCGCTGGGGCCGATGACTGTAATAAATTCGCCCTCCTGTACATGGAGATCTACATTATGGAGTGCTTGAACATGACCACCGGCAGACTCAAAACGTTTATTTAGGTTCGAAATAGACAGCAACGCTTCTCCCACCTTGACCCCTCCTTTAATCTGTATGGACAAAAAAACAGAGGCATTGCGTTTTTACATTCGCAATACCTCTGTAGGAACAGTCGGCAATCATTATTCAAAGTAAATCAATTGGAATTATAATATTTAAAATATCATCGATTTTATAAGCTGTCAACAAAAAACAAGCCCTTTTATGGAACAGAAGTGGAGTTATTTCTAGTTCATAAGTTAGAAAAGCAATGAATTAAATCACTTTCAGTAGGATGAAAGTATTAAAAAACCTCACTTTTGCGTCGATATAATGAAGTAAGCTTATGACAAATTGGTTCTAAGGAAGGGGCTTTTGCTTGAAAAGCATATCATTAAAATGGGGAGCAACACTTGTTGCCCTTAACACCTTGTTCGGTGGTACCCTCTACGCATCTGCAGCTGAAATCACTCCACCGTTCTCTGATTTAACCGAAATACAACAGACGAAAAGTGCCGCAATCCTCGAGGCTGCTCGTCTAGGATTGCTTAAAGGCGATCCCAATGGACAATTCAGACCCACTGCGACAATGACTCGCCAAGAGCTGGCAGCCATTTTAGCGAAGACCTTAAAGCTAGATTCCTCAGTAAACTCCGCTTCTTCCTTTAGAGACGTATCTGATTCCAGTTGGAGTGTGTCCGCTATTGAGGCTGTTAAAAAGGCAGGATTTATGGAGGGTGATCTTACAGGTAATTTTAATCCATCCAGACCTGTAACTAGAGAAGAGCTTGCAGTTATATTTGTACGTGCCATCCGCGGAACTGGAGCGCAAGGCGGACAAGCCAACAAGATTAAGGACGAATCCACAATCAGCAATTGGGCAAAAGAGTACATCGATGTGGCACTACGCCTTAAACTTATAGACTCTCCCGAAGATATGTTCAGCCCCAAAGGTACTGTTCAGCGGCAGGATATGGCTTCTTTTCTGCTGAATATTTTTAAAGAAGAACAACAAACTGCAACGATCGACAATATAGATGGAGATTTCGTAACGATCAATGGCACGCCTTACCTCATTGAAGGTAAACTCAAAGAATTAATGGGTGATAACAACCATGATGCTTTAAGAGGAGCTGTCCTTAAGTTCAATTCCTTGAATCGTCATGTAGATGGTTTGCAAGAGCTTGAAATTGTACAAAAAGGGGTTCAACTAAATACCTCCGGCTTACCCTCCGGTTCTTTGCTCAATATTTCTGGAAATGATGTTGTTATTAAAGGCAATGTTACCGGTGATTTGAAGATTAAAAATGGCGTTTCGAGTATAACTTTTCAGGGCCAAATTGGGCAGATCATTGTGGATTCTATAACTCCAGTTACTATTCATGGTAGCGGTTCCCTGCAAACCTTAAAAATAGTTGAAGACGGCGCTAAGATCACCATCGATCCCTCCTTGTCTATTCAAAATCTGCAGTTGCCTGGCAACAGTCTGCCTTCACATTTCATAACAAATTACACAGCCATTCAAGATAATATCCAAACGGTTCAAAATACATCTGGAGCCGTTGCTCCTGCGTATACTTCGTCCACGTCTGCTAACGCCGCCGTGAGCGATCCGACTCCTGAGCCTACTCCCGTAGCGACTCCTAGTCCTACTCCGGTAGCCACTCCGAGCCCTACTCCGGTGCTGACTCCGAGCCCTACTCCGGTAGCCACTCCTAGTCCTACTCCGGCACCGACTCCTGAGCCTACTCCGGCACCGACTCCGAGCCCTACTCCGGTGCTGACTCCTGAGCCTACTCCAGTAGCGACTCCTGAGTCTACTCCGGCGACGACTCCTGAGCCTACTCCGGCACCGACTCCTAGTCCTACTCCGGTGCTGACTCCGAGCCCTACTCCGGTAGCGACTCCTGAGCCTACTCCGGCACCGACTCCTGAGCCTACTCCGGCACCGACTCCTAGTCCTACTCCGGTAGCGACTCCTGAGCCTACTCCGAGTCCTACTCCGGTAGTGACTCCTAGTCCTACTCCGGTGCTGACTCCTGAGCCTACTCCGGTACCGACTCCTGAGCCTACTCCGGTGGCCACTCCTAGTCCTACTCCGGTCGCGACTCCTAGTCCTACTCCGGTGGCGACTCCTGAGCCTACTCCCGTTGCGACTCCTAGTCCTACTCCGGTAGTGACTCCTAGTCCTACTCCGGTGCTGACTCCTGAGCCTACTCCGGCGCCGACTCCGGTGAACCATGCACCAGTCGCGCAAAATAATATTGATCCAATATCTGCTCTGATCACAAACGGTGTCCAAAACGTCGACATCAGTAATGTGTTCATTGATCCGGACGGCGACCCGCTTACATTCGCAGCTGCATCCTCTGACGCTAGCGTTGCCACTGTATCTGTAAATGGGAATCATCTCAACCTTGTGCCGGTCAATTCAGGTACGGCCATGATTACAATAACAGCAATGGACGGCCAAGGTGGCGTTAACACTTCTACTTTTGTATTCACTGTAACGTCTAATCAGCCACCAATTGCGATATCTGGAATCACTACTCAACTCTTAACACCAGGTATCACGGCACCACGTATATTTGATCTGGCCCAGCTTTTTCAAGATCCAGACAATGACATGCTTACTTATTCAGCTTCTATAGATAACGTAAATGCTGGTACACTTAGCCTTAATGGCAACACTCTGACGGTAACTCCGGCAGCTAATAGTTCAGCTAGTGGTTTAGTGACCCTCACAGCAATGGATAATAAAGGAGGTTCAACCACCTCAACTTTCACCTTGATTACAGCCCAGCTTGTAAACAACGGCTTTGTGCCAATAACCACCAAGCAAGGTGTGTCCAATATTTCCTTCGATATTTCCAAGCTGATTCCTAATCAGAGTCAATTTAAAGTGTATACAGAAAGCAGCACAGGTTCATTGAGCGGACCTGCAACTCTGAATGGAGCTATATGGAATGGTCCTACAAGTCCAGGAACGGTATGGATAGTAGGTTCTGATGGCAAAGCGGTTGTATTATCTATAAGTGTGGCTTCACAGGGTACCTCCGAGCTATTCTTCTCAGAGTATCTGGACGGCGGTGACGGCAGAATCGCAGTTGAGCTGTACTATAAAGGAAATGGTAATCCCGCAGGAAAAGCAGAAGGTTACACCCTTGAAGTCCACCAATTTATGAAAGCCACTCAAACCAAACAGGTTTATTCCCGGTCATTATTTCCTGTATCTGTAGCAATGCCTTATATGTTTATAGATTCTACTTTTGGGGACGCATTTGATTTAATGAATATCTCCTATTACAATGATGAGCTGAGTCTATATAATCCAAAAACATATAATATTACAGCATTAGTACTGAAGAAAAACGGCCAAATCGTAGATGTTCTCGGTGACCCTACCTCTAATCAGCAATTCCTCTCCACAGGTGGAACTATTGTCCGTAAATCTGGTATATACACTGGATCACAGCAGTATTCACTTGAGGGCGAGTGGAATCAATATCCCAAAGGAAGTTACCAGTATTTTGGAAGTCATACTCCTTAAGCAGCCCTTTCTAATGTAAAAAACAAGCAGGCAGTGAGCCTCCAGATATTGGAGAATCACTGCCTGCTTGATTATCTGCATTGCGTAGCGTTAAGTCGACTTTGGGTAAACCTCGGAATAACTCCTCCGGATCCCCCCGTATATTTTATATCGCCGAATCTAGATCAAATCTTTGATTTAGTTGCATTCTGTACACTTATTTCGTATAAAAAAGGGGGTGTCCTGAATATAACTGTATTCTATACAATTAAAATCCAGAAAAATCACCTTTAGCTGAGGAAATCATGAAAATAAGTGTACTGAATACAGCTATTTTTTGGGGACAATTTATTCGATGAGTTATAACTGTACAAAATACACTTATATGCTCCCACCGTCACTTCAACATATGTTCACCGCTTCAACATCTGCATTTTGCCTCCACTTGTTACTTATACTCCTGCATCTTCTTCCACTTCTTCCACTTCTTCCTCTACTTCCTCTACTTCCACTACTCCTTCTACTTCCTCCACAACTTCTACCTGCCGTTTCAAAATATCACTTCAAGCATATCGCTCCCCCGGCTCTTAATAACGCTGCTTACATCAGATATCTTAAATATAAATACACGCTGGAGATCACAATGGACAACAGCATCAAAGGAAAACCGACCTTCAAATACTTCATGAACGTAATCGGGTACCCCTCTTTACCTGCCAAACCCGCTACGATCAAATTAGCACTCGCACCAATCAATGTGCCATTGCCACCCAGACAAGCCCCTAAGGCCAAACTCCACCATAACGGCTCCAAATTGCTGATCCCCATATTGCCCATCTCCTGAATCAGAGGGATCATAGTTGCTACAAAAGGAATGTTATCCAGAAATGCTGAGGTAATGGCGCTGACCCATAAAATCATCATTGAGCTCATCAGCACATCACCATTCGTTATTTCAATCGCTTTTGCTGCCAGCTCTGCAATCACACCTGTCTCTACAAGCCCTGACACCAACACGAACAGTCCGATAAAAAAGAAGATCGTAATCCACTCCACGCTGTGAAAAGCTTTTTCCAGCATATGTTCCCCTCCGGTCAGCAGCAGCAGTAAAAATGCACCGGCCAGTGCAACTGTAGCGGACTCCAAATGTAACGCCTGATGTAAAAAGAACCCGGCAATCGTAATTGCCAATACGATCAGACATTTTCGCAGCAGCTTATGATCCGTAATCATAACCTTCTCATCCATATCCATGATGCTCTGCTGCAATTCAGGTGTAGTTTTAATTTGTTTACCGAACATCAATAACAGCAGCGGGATATACGCCAAAACAATGATGATAATCACAGGTGTCAGATTGCTAATAAAAGCCATGAAGGTCAGCTCCTTAACAGCACTGCCAATCATGATATTAGGCGGGTCTCCGATCAAGGTTGCCGTTCCGCCTACATTAGATGCGATAATTTGTGACATTAAAAAAGGCAGCGGATGTATGCGCAGTTGTCTTGTAATACTGAAGGTGACTGGCACCATAAGCAGCACTGTCGTCACATTATCCAAAAAGGCTGAAGCCACTGCGGTAATCACAAACAAAGCAATCAGTATTCTTTTCGGCTTCCCCTTCGCCAACTTAGCTGATTTCACAGCTGCGTATTTAAAGAGCCCCGTCTCTGCGGTAATCCCTACAATCATCATCATCCCTACAAGCAGTCCTATAGTATTAAAATCGATGTGCTGCAGTGCCGTCTCCTGATCCACAATGCCCATCGCTATCATGACGATAGCTCCTAACATCGCCAGAATGGTACGGTGAATCTTTTCGGAAATAATAAGTCCATAAATCAGCAGAAAAATGCCTATCGCCCAAACCGCTTGCTGTTCCATAATATCCCTCGGTCCTTCTATGTAATTTCGTTAACTTACAGTCTACTCATCATATAACCTTATTATCATAAAATAGATTTGTATTTTTCGCACGGGGATTGTGGAATCATTCCACTAAAAAACGACTCTGCCGGATGTTTATCGGAGAGCCGTTGTAGATTCGATTATTTCATTTTTAGAGCCTGAGGCTCCTTGAAAGCAGTTAACGTCCCTTTAATCTGCACAATTATCATACCGTTTAGATCAATAGCAACCAATTTCCTATCGGTCTGGGCTACATACATGCCATGTCCCAGGCACCAAACTCCTCCTCATATAAGTAACTGCCTCATTTGGATAGATTCTTAAAATCAAATATAATAACATCAGACGAGCAGGATATAACCCTTATGGATTATTATTCCATTTTGTCAAAAACAACAGAAGAAATCAAAACATTTACTCACAAACTTACATTTTGTAAGTCATTGTGTTATAATAATCACATTCCTCCATACACGGACAGGCTTTAGCAAATATATGAATAACAAGGGGTTTGTGAGCATGAGTAACGAAACAACCGCAGCACCAGCATCCGATTTTGAATTTGGTATCTATACCTTAGGAGACATCGTTGCGGATTGTCATACAGGGAACAAGATCAGTCCAAAACAACGTCTCGACGAAGTCGTGGCTGCAGCTAAGCTGGCAGATGAGGCGGGACTTGATGTATTTGGTGTAGGTGAGCATCATCGTCTTGATTTTGTAATTTCTTCGGTGCCAGTCGTACTGGCTGCCATTTCTCAGGTTACTAACAGAATTAAACTAACGAGCGCAACAACCGTATTAAGCACCATTGATCCTGTGCGGGTGTTCGAGGATTTCGCCACACTTGATTTGCTGTCGAATGGACGTGCAGAGATTATTGCGGGGCGTGGTGCGTTTGTGGAGTCTTTTCCGCTCTTCGGGTATGAGCTTGAAGATTATCACCGTCTATTCTCCGAGAATATCAATTTACTCTTGGAGCTTAACAAACATGAAGTTATGAACTGGGAGGGCTCCTTCCGTTCATCGCTGAAGGATTCGGAGATTGCTCCACGTCCATTACAGGAGAATCTTCCACTCTGGATTGGTGTAGGCGGTTCTCCAGAAAGCGCGGAGAAGGCCGGGATGCTCGGGACCGGAATGGCTATCGCCATCCTAAGCGGCAGTCCAGAGCCTTTTCAAGAGCTTGCCGCAACCTATCGGCGTTCCGGAATTCAAGCAGGACATGCACCGGAGGATCTAAAGATTGCGATCACTAGCCACGGCTACATTGCTGAAACCTCACAGCAGGCGTTGGACGAATATTACCCTTACTACTATAGTTACCGTAACTCTATCCGTCCAAAACCGGGTCAAGAGTACAAGGTGTCTCGTGATGACTTTGGGCAATATGTATCTGCTGATAACACGATGGCTGTGGGCAGCCCGCAGCAAATTATCGAAAAAATTCTCTATCAGCATGAGCTGTTCGGTCATAGCCGCTTTATGACTCAGCTCGATATCGGCGGCCTTCCTTACGCTAAGGTAGCCAAAGCCATTGAGCTTTTGGCAACAGAGGTTGCACCTGTCGTACGGCGTGAGATCGCCAAGAAGAACAACCGTTAGAATGGAATACCAAAAAGGGGCCCTCAAGCCAATGGCTGAGGCCCCCTTTTTATAAAAAAATCACGCAAAGGATGGTTTATTATTATCTACTTTTCCGCTGATAAGCTTCTTATACTCGTCGTCTCCGCCGTCCAAAGAAGGTGCAGTATAAATCTGAGCTGAAGCTGGCTGCTGAGCAGAATGACTCGAGCCTGCTTTTCTTTTGGTGCTTTTGTCATCGCCGCCTGCACTCCTGCTCCCACCACTCGCAGATCGGAGAACAGCATCAGATAAGCTGTTAATACCTTTTATTCTCTTCATGCTGAATCCTCTCCTACTAAATGATTGATGGTACGGAATAAATCCTGATTATTCCCAACTACCGCCTTAAGATCATCTGCAGATAATCCATCACTTCCTGAGAAATGAACGGAAAGAACATACTTCTTACCTAGAGGATAGCATAGGATATATACCTCTGCAACTTCCGTGCGTTGAAAAAAAGTCCATTTACTCGATAAAAATGCATCTACCACACTAGGCTGCTTCTCATTCCCTTTCGTTACAGACAAGGGATAGGAGTGACCGCGTCCGACATTCCCCCCCACCTGAACTAGTTGTTCCTTCGCTTGTGCCTGCCAGATAGCTGCACCGATTACACGACAATGCTTCGGAGGTAAAAAGGAATTGCGTATCGCCTCACTAAGTGCGTGATACTTCTCTCCATTCTCGGAGATGGTCACATTACTATTATATTGCCAAAAAAAATGAAGGATACTTTCCTTGCGCCTTAAATCCATCTTTAGCTGCTCTAAATCTTTAAGCGGGTCACGGAATCTTCCACGCTCTTGAATACTATCAATAATCTTACCACAGCTCACATCCACAGCAGCCGTAGGATTATCGTGATGCACTTCATACTCTAACGATGTAATTCCTGCTAAATCAGATAGCAGATGATATTCTTCTACATTTTCTCCAGGGATCAGATCATCACGCGCAGTTACCTGATCAGGTACTAGACAAAAAACACGGCTGCGCCGCAATCTAGCCCAAAACAAACCCATTTCAAACCCCGTATTATCGCGGGTCACATAATAATATTTACCACGGATTTTGGCGACATCATCTGGCGAGAACACAAATACGGCAAAATCGCTCTCATCCAAATTTCTCTCCAACGCCTCCATGGTGTATTCATTCGCACGAAAAGCGTTGGCATACCAAGGATGCACTTCAGCATCCCTCTTCAGCTGCTCATGAATCGCTCTTGCATAACGTATAGACTCCCTGGAAGATCCAATGAATAGCTTTGGTTTAGTCACGGCAATGCTCCTTCATCCTCTTTCCCGATATGTAATAATTATACAAGTCTTTAGACCACCAGAAAAGAGGCCTTATTCTCAAAAAATATTATTCTAAACCTCGTAAATTGGGTAAGGAATTACGACTACTCTCAAAAAGCGAGGATACTATGAACAAAATGATAGGTGTCACCCTGCTCACAGCTTGCCTTTTGGGTATAGCAGCGCCACAGTCTGCTGAAGCAAAGACAGCAGCAGGAAGTTATACCGCACAGGTATATGCGAGTTCTTTAAATGTACGCGATGAACCGGCTAAGAATGCAACTGTTGTAGGATCAATTAAGAATGGGGCTCGGGTTACTGTGACTGATGAGCAGCACGGATGGTTAAAGGTTAAGGCGGGGAGCACCTCTGGCTGGGTAGCGGGTTATTACCTAAAAAAGGTGAACAGCAACTCCCTGCAATCCAGCGCTTCTGGAACGTCTATTGCTACTAAAACCAATACTGCCTCGTCAACATCAGCCAATGCTTTTAGTAGAACTTCAAAGGCTACAGTCACGGCTGATTCTCTACGCATCCGAAGTGGCCCAGGAACACAATATAAGGTGCTCGGTTCTTTAAAAGCCAAGGATACAGTCACTCTCCTTCTTCATCAGAACGGCTGGGCTCGAATTCGCACAGCCAGCGGTGAAACTGGTTGGGTGGCAGAGCAATATATCCGAAGCGGAAGCACACCAAGCAGTACAAGCAGCATAAGCACCGTCCAGCACAAAGGCGGACTACGAGGAAAGCTGATCGTCATCGATCCTGGTCATGGCGGCAGTGATCCGGGCATGCTCGGCACTACATATAACACCATGGAAAAGGATTTGAATCTGCACACTGCACTTTATGTCCGGGATGCTCTTGTTGCTAAAGGAGCACGGGTAGAGATGACTCGCACCCGAGACGATCAAAAGCCCACGTTAGCACGTCGTGTTCAGATGAGCCAAGCCCTGCGTGCTGACGCTTTTGTAAGCGTTCATTATAATTCTTCACCTAAAAATGTGTCCGGAACGTTGACCTTCTTTTATTCAGAAGCGGATGATTTGAAGCTCGCGCGGGCGATTGAAACCCGGCTGGGGCAAGGCATCGGTCTGAAGAGCAACGGGTTGTCCTTTGGCGATTATCACATCCTAAGGGAGAATCGGATTCCAGCTACCTTGGTCGAACTTGGATTCCTTACCAATCCTATAGACGAGTCCATTGTCCGCAAGACCTCCTATCAGAAAAAAGCGGCTAAAGCCATCGCCGAAGGCGTAGCAGATTATTTTAAATAACTGGCTGGAACAACCCTCCAAAAAAAAAGCCCGACCCATGTATCTCTCAGGTATGATCTGAGGAGATTTGTGGGTCGGGCTCTTTTGACTGCTTCCTTATACGAGCATTTGATAGACCAAGAACAAGTTCAACGATACAACCAGACCGGAGATAATCCAGCCCAGAGTGGCTGTCATTTTGCGGTTCACTAACCCGCCCATAATCTGGCGGTTGCTTGTAAACACAACCAGTGGAATCAACGCGAACGCAATCCCAAAGGACAAAATCACTTGACTTATTACGAGTGCCTTCGTTGGATTCACACCAAAACCAATGATCGCTAGTGGGGGAATGATGGTAATCGCACGGCGCAAGTACAGGTTAATTCTTTTGTTGATGAAGCCTTGCATAACCACATCGCCAGCCATAGTCCCTACGGAGGAACTCGACAGTCCCGCAATGAGTAGTCCCAGCCCAAACGAGATCGCCGTTACTGGCCCAGCTAAGTGACCAAATTGCTGAAACGCGACATCCAGATCCTCAACCACGAGACCATTTTTGAAAAACAATGCCGCAGAGACAATAACCATAGCCATATTTACTGCACCTGCGATAATCATCGCAATTATAATATCTATAAATTCCAGTTTGAAAATCTGTTTTTTCTCCGATTCATTCACCCCGACGATACGGTTCTGTGTAAGTGATGAATGCAGGTAAATCGCATGTGGCATCACGGTTGCACCTAGAATTCCTGCGGCCAAAAGGATGCTGTCCACCCCTTCAAACTTAGGTGTAAACATGCCTACGGCAACTGCTCCCATATCCGGTTTAGCTACAATAACTTGAAAAGCGAAGGCTAATACGACTATAAGGATCATCGCGGCAATCCCTGCCTCTAGGGAGCGGTATCCCCGGCGTTGCAGCTCTAAGATAGCAAATGAGCCCACCGCAGTAATCAGTGCTGCTGGCAGCATGGGAATATCAAATAAGAGATATAATCCTAATGCCGCCCCGATAAACTCTGCCAGATCCGTAGCTATAATCACCAGTTCACTTTGAATCCATAAGAAGATAGATACACTCTTCGGAAAACGATCATGAGCGATCTCAGGCAAGTTCTTGCCTGTCGCAATCCCCAGCTTGGCGGATAACGCTTGGATTAGTACAGCCATTAGATTAGAGGCTACGATCACCCACAATAAAAGATATCCATATTTGGAGCCTGCCGTAATATTGGTGGCAAAATTACCCGGATCCAGATAAGCAACTGCAGCGATAAAAGCTGGGCCTAGGAAAGGAAGTAATCGTTTAATCCCTTTGATCTCCCCGTTAAGTACGGCTTGTGCTGAAACAGAGTTCTTATGTTGTTTTATATGTGGTTGTTCTACTAAAGTTTGTTCGAGCATTTCAATTCCTCCTCTTGCCCTGAAAAAGTTGTCTATATACACGAAAGTTTCCCCTGTGCAACTTATATTTAAAGTATATGCTTATTTCTGAAAAATGTAAATATGTTTCATATGGAATTTTCATTTGCTTATAATACTTATGACCAATAACAAAAAAAGCTAGACGATGATCAGAAATTACCCGATCTTCGCCTAGCTTAAGCTGCTTATGAATTTTTCTTCCATGTGTCCTTCAGCGGTACTATCCGATTCAGCACCAGCTTATCTGCCGTGGTGTACTTCGTATCCACACAGAAAAATCCATGCCGGATCAATTGAAATTTATCTTCTGGCGTTGCGTTGCCCATCGATGGCTCCAGCAAACAATCCTTCAGGATCGTCAAGGAATCCGGATTAAGATACGCGTCCCAGCGCTCACCGTCTTCTTTAGGACCGTCGTTATCTTTCAGCAGCCGCTCATATAGATGAACATCAGCTTTGATAGCATGATCTGCCGATACCCAGTGAATGGTTGCCTTAACCTTCCGTTCATTAAACCCGCTTCCGCTCTTCGTTCTCGGATCATAGGTGCAGCGAAGCTCTAGGATTTCTCCGGTAACTTCGTCCTTGATTACTTCGTTGCATTTAATGAAATAAGCACCCTTTAGCCTTACCTCGTTCCCCATAGTCAGCCTGTGATAACCTTTTGGCGGCTCCTCCATGAAATCTTCTTGTTCAATATAAAGGGTTCGTGAAAAAGGAACCTCTCTTTCCCCAAGTGACTTATCTTCACTGTTATTCTCAATCGTCAGCCCTTCATTATGATCCTCAGGATAATTAGTAATGACCACTTTTAAAGGCTTAAGAACAGCCATCACACTTGGAACCTTTGCCTTCAAAGCTTGTCTAAGCGCATGCTCTAACATGGCAATATCCACAATGGTGCTATTTCTGACAAATCCAATTTCCTTCACAAAATTCCGGATACTCTCCGGTGTAAAACCTCTTCTGCGTAAACCGCGAAGCGTAGGAAGTCTTGGGTCATCCCAACCGTCCACATAATGGCCTGTAACCAGTTGCCTGATATACCGTTTACTCGTCACAACTCCGGTGATGTTCACCCGTCCAAACTCTCTTTGCTTGGGAGCTTCAGGGGTATCCAGCTCATTCAGTACCCACTCATAGAGCGGCCGATGATCCTTAAATTCAATCGAGCATAAGGAATACGTAATCCCTTCGATAGCATCTTGTATAGGATGGGCAAAATCATACATCGGATAGATACACCATTCGTTACCCGTTCTATAATGCTCCGCATGAATGATTCTGTAAATCACCGGATCACGTAAGTTGATATTAGGTGAGCTCATATCTATTTTAGCCCGCAACACTCTGGCTCCCGTCGGATAATCTCCAGCTTTCATCTCCGTAAATAACCGCAAATTCTCTTCTACAGAACGCTCCCGGAACGGGCTGTTTTTTCCCGGCTCCGTAAGCGTCCCTCTATAGGCTGTCACCTCTTCAGGTGATAAATCACAGACATAAGCCTTTCCTTTTCGGATTAACGTAACTGCGCTATTGTATATTTTCTCAGAATAATCTGATCCATAAAAAATATGGTCCGGTGGATAGCCCATCCATTGAATATCTTCGATGATGGCATTTACATACTCCAAATCCTCTTTTAAAGGATTGGTGTCATCAAAGCGCAAATGGAACTTCCCGCCATACTTTTTCGCAGTCGTATAGTTCGTGTGAATAGCATACGCACTGCCAATATGCAGATACCCGTTAGGCTCAGGTGGAAATCTCGTGCAAATATCTCTACTGTAAGTCCCTGCTCCCAGCTCTTCTTGAATCAATCTGTCGATGTAACTCTCTGCTAATACTTCCGGTTCCTCGTTCATTGGTGTTACCTCCTGTTTATAAGTGATATCCGCCTGCTTAATCTGCAAAATAAAAAGAACCTCACCTCCAAGACTTATGGTCTTGGGGACGAAATTCTCGCGGTACCACCCCAGGTTCATTAATATGTCACCATATTAATCTCATCAAGTACGGCAAAACATCTTACGCAGTGCTTATACTCTAGCTCTATAACAGGAGCTCCCGTCATACCATCCCCTTAGTCCGGTTCCGATATGCCGCTCAGAGGCTTGTTTCGATAAAATCCCCCTTACCCTGTTCTCATCATCCAGGGCTCTCTGTGAAGGAATGATTTCATGTACTCTTCTCGTCATCGCGTTTGATTATTTTGTATAGGATACCAAAAAGATAACCCTATGTAAATGTGCTTATTCCTCGCTCAGCGCCGTTAGAAGCTCCAATACTACTTCATTGTCAGGCTCTGCAGCCAAAGCTCTACGCGCGTATTCCAATGCAGCAGCTTCAGCTCCTAGCTCGTAGTTACAAATTGCCATGCTATAAAGCACTGATGCTAATGGTTCTTCCGTATTGGCATGCATAGAGCGTTCTAAGTAAACCAATGCTTCCGCGAATTTATCCATTTCATACAGCAGTAAGCCAGCATCTAGCGACAGGTCATAACTCTGTTCCATCGGATAATAGCCAGTCCACATCAACTGTATTCCTCGCTGTAAATCCAGCATTTCTTCATCACTGGCACTGGGCAGTAGCTCCGAAATCTGTTCAGCACTATGGATAAACCATTCAGCATCATACCCACCCAAACGCCAAAAGGCCAAAATTTGCTGCAGCCCCATCGTATCTAATTGCTGATCCATCCATTCCTTCATACTAAAGAAATCATCGGGACCAAAACGTTCTATAAACCGCTTGTAACCCAGCCGAGTATTTGTATAGCTCAACGGAGTTGGAAGCATAAGAATACAGCCGATGTTCAGGTTTTTATAGTGATGACTGGTGAATATTGAATGCGCCCCTTTTTGTTTCAGCACATGTTCTATCGCATGATAATTCGCAGTCAAAGAGAAGCTTCCGTGATGAATCAGCAATGGAGGTTCTGCAAATTCCCAGTTCTCTAAGCGATGGTCTCCCTTATCCGCTGTAAGCAGCACGATTCCCTCTGTAGAGAGCCGCGCAAGCCGCTCCAGACAAGTGAGCCCCACCACCGGAAAGAGTATATGTGAATCCTCCAGCTTCTGCTGATAAAGCGCTATAACGTCATGATAGGGATAAGTCTCCTCTTCATAACTAGCCGCACGCCGATAATGGTACTGCGGGATGATTTTGCCGAGCGCATCGGAGGGGTTATCCGGATCAACTTCCGCCGAATACTGGATCGAAACCTCACATTCATATATTTTTCCTTCATCCACATAAATTAATTCTTGCGGAATGCTGTCAAAAAAATAATTTGCCACAATCACCAATGGCTGCTGTAAATCACCCGGCCGAATGTTGAGCTTAGCGTGTACTAAATGTAGTTCTACATCCTGCACAGCATCAAAACGTGCGAAGTCCAAAATACCCTGCTTCACGTAAGGAAGTAGGCTCGGGTGCTGCTGCCAACTGGATATATTTTTGGAAGGCAAATCGCTCATCACATAACGAAAAGGAGGTAGAGGAATATCTGCGTAGTCTACGATTTCACACAACTTTTTAAGCACATGGAACGCTAACCGGCCTGCTCCCGCTCCAAGTTCTAGAATCGTAACGGTCTCTGAGAGATGCCCTTGTCCAGCCCGGTCTTGCAGGAATCCAAAGATCATCTCTGCGTATGCTGTTGCAATCATAGGGTTACTCGTGATGTACTGCGGGACCTGATCATTATTCCAAGCCTTTAATCCCTGCTCTTCATAATATGTTCGTTGCAATTCCCAAATCGGTGCTTCGCTGAAGCGATATTGCTGCTCTTTGTTACCTGTCATCTGTTTCTTTACCCGCTCTCTGTCTAGCTTGTTTGAATAATCTATAGCAAATGCCTTATTGCGCTCTCAATGTGCGTGACCTGAAAATGACGTATTCAGCCTCTGTTGGAATGGAAACGGAAAATGATAATAATGCCGCCTTGGAGGTTGAAGAATCAGGTCCTTTCAACGTTTGATAAAAAGAATTTCCTTTACTGTCCACACTCACCAGCTCTAATTCCGCGTTTCCTTTAGGGATGATGAATCCGGAGGTATTTTGCACGCCTAAGGTTAATCTATATTCTTTCCCGGATTGAGCCTGCGTTAGCATAGTAGGATATAAAGGATACGGATGTGCTGTCGTTTCGAGTGGATAAGGAGCAAGGGCAAGATCTGCCTCAGGCTTCACCCATTCCTCCCCTTTTCTGGCTCCAATGCCAAGGGTTAATTTATTCACATTATTAAATTGCACTTCCCAGCGAAAAGACTTAAGCCCTTCTAAAATAGGGGAAGCCGGAACAAACAGAGCGCCATCCTTTACCTCTGGAGCAACGCCTAATGATTCTACGGTCTCCCCATTAAAATCTGCCTCTAGCTGCCCTGCTTTAATATTTCCTACAGATCGGTCCAACAGTGAAACAGTAACACTCTTGCTCAGAGCGTCATAGAGCAAATCTGCGCCAATCGCATTGGAGAAGGCTCGAATCGGCACCATTAATTTACCTGCTTTGAAATAAGGGGCGAGTTTACCTGGAAAAAGCACGTAATATCCCCCGTATGACAGTGGCATTACCTGTGTCCCTAACTGGACAGCTGCTGACACCGATGTAGGTGTAACCGCAGATCCCACGGCGAACATAATCACTAAAAGACCTATTACATAAGCTTTTATTTTCCCTAATCGTTGTAAGGACTCCTTGATGTGAATCATCACAAACCCCTCTCCAGTTCATCTAGAACCTTAGCCTCTATTAGTAATAATCAATGATGACCCTACACATGTCAACTTGTACCACTTCTGCTATCCATCATAAAAGACAGCATTCCGCATATATTTTCATTGAACGCTTAAGGAACAAGAAAGGAGAACATCTTATGACTTCTGCTGGACAGGATTCGGCAAAAAAAACAAACATCCCCCAGCCCATCCGAAGCGATGGCACAGGGGGATTAGATAAAGGCCCTCGCGATGTTATGCGGGATCTTGAGAATCCGGATATGTTCGTTCCTCCGGTGACTGATGCGGGCCTGGTTCCCAATTTGAAATTTTCTTTCTCCGATGCGCATATGCAGCTTAATCATGGTGGCTGGTCCAGAGAAGTAACCGTCAGAGAACTCCCTATCGCAACTACACTGGCAGGTGTGAATATGAGCCTGACCCCCGGTGGAGTACGAGAGCTTCACTGGCATCAGCAAGCGGAATGGTCTTATATGCTGTTAGGCCGCGCTCGGATTACTGCTGTGGACCAGAATGGGCGGAACTTTATAGCAGATGTAGGACCTGGTGATCTATGGTATTTTCCGCCGGGTATTCCTCACTCTATACAAGGTCTTGAAGAAGGCTGCGAATTCCTCCTAGTCTTTGACGACGGGAGCTTCTCCGATCTGAATACCTTGTCTATTTCCGATTGGTTCGCCCATACGCCCAAAGAGGTTCTTTCAGCTAACTTTGGAATACCTGCCGAGACCTTTGACTCCATCCCCACTGAACAGGTTTACATTTATCAGGATCAAGTTCCCGGCTCATTACAAAGCCAAAAGGTGCAGTCGCCTTACGGAGAAATTCCACAGAGTTTCAAACATTCGCTATTGGCACAGCCTCCATTGAAGACTCCTGGCGGGAGCGTCAGAATCGTTGATTCCAGCAACTTTCCGATCTCCAAGACCGTGGCTGCTGCACTGGTAGAGATTGAACCTGGAGGAATGAGAGAACTCCACTGGCACCCCAACAACGATGAGTGGCAATATTATCTTACCGGAAAAGGACGGATGACTGTGTTTGCCGGAAACGGTGCGGCACGTACCTTTAATTACAGGGCTGGCGATGTTGGGTATGTTCCTTTTGCATTTGGACATTATATTCAGAATACAGGAGAAGAATCGTTGTGGTTCCTCGAAATGTTCAAAAGTGACCGTTTTGCCGACGTCTCTCTGAACCAATGGATGGCTCTCACTCCCCATGAATTGGTTCAAAGTAATTTGAACGTTGGGCCCGAAGTGACCGATGCCTTACGGAAAGTGAAATGGCCAGTGGTGAAATACCCTAAGTTAAAAGAATAGGTTACTTCCTCCCTTTGCTTATTCACCAGTCTCCGCAAAATGTTTGATTCTATCTCCAATCTGGTCACGCACACGCTGGAACACTGCCCACTTCTCTTCATCCGTCCCTTGCGCTTTTGCCGGATCATCGAAGCCCCAGTGTTCCCGTTTGACCTTCGGAGGGGTCATTGGACATTTATCCGCAGCATCTCCACATAAGGTAATGACTAGATCCGCGTTGTTCAGCAGATTAGCATCAATAATATCCGAGGTCTGGCCCGTGATATCTATGCCTACTTCGCTCATGGCTTGTACAGCTTTTGGATTTAGACCGTGAGCTTCAATACCTGCACTGTACACGCTCCATTCTTTTCCTAGATATTGCTTAGCCCAGCCTTCAGCCATCTGACTTCTGCAGGAATTCCCTGTACATAAAAAATAAATTGTTTTCTTGTTCATCTTGATCTTCCCCTATTCAAATTAGTTAATTAACAACCACATATAAAGACCTAAAAGCGTAATAAATAACGTTGGAATGGTTAAAATAATACCTGTCTTAAAATACGTTCCCCAAGAAATCTTCACGCCTTTAGCCGAAAGTACATGTAGCCACAGCAGTGTGGCGAGTGAGCCAATCGGAGTGATCTTCGGTCCTAAGTCCGAACCTATAACATTCGCATATATTAAAGCCTCTCTAATGATTCCAGTGGTATGCGTCGCATCAATGGCAAGCGCGTCAATCAGAACGGTAGGCAGATTATTCATCAGCGATGAGATCAATGCAGCTATGAAGCCCATACCCATCGTTGCGGCAAATAAGCCCTGATCAGCAATAGACCCAATCATCTTAGCAAGTAAATCCGTCAGCCCAACATTTCGAAGTCCATATACTACGACATACATTCCAATGGAAAAGAACACAATCGCCCAAGGCGCTCCTGTAATCACTTCTTTCACCTTGACGTAAGGGCTTCTTCTCGCGAGAAGCAGGAACAAAATAGCTATGATCCCCGCAACCACAGATACCGGAATACCCAAAAATTCGCTGACAAAATACCCTACCAAAAGAACAACCAATACAATCCATGACAGCTGGAACATTTTTTTGTCTTTAATCGCCTCATGCGGATCTTTTAGCTGTGAATCGTTAAAGTGCTTGGGAATACTTTTGCGAAAAAAGAAATAGAGCACCACGATGCTCGCCACAAGTGAGAACAGCGTAGGTATGATCATCTTGCCTGCATACTCCATAAACGTAATCCCGAAAAAATCCGCCGATACGATATTGACCAGATTGCTGACCACGAGCGGCAGTGAGGTGGTATCGGCAATAAAACCGCTGGCGATAATAAACGGAAATACTTTTTTCTCATCAAAATGCAGCGCCCTTACCATCGCAAGCACAATAGGCGTAAGAATCAGAGCCGCTCCATCATTCGCAAAAAATGCAGACACTAATGCGCCAAGAACGATGACATACACAAACATTCGTCTGCCATTCCCGCGGGCAGCCCGCGCCATATGTAAAGCAGCCCATTCAAAAAATCCGATTCGATCCAGAATTAAAGAAATCAGAATAATAGCCACAAACGCTAAAGTAGCATTCCATACGATCTGCGTTACATCCAGAACATCATTAAAGCTGACTACCCCAGCTAGCAAAGCTATGATCGCGCCACCGCAGGCTGACCATCCAATCGATAAATTCCGGGGCTGCCAGATTACAAGGATTAAAGTTACTAAAAATATAAGGATAGCTACAATAGCCAAAGTGCCATCCCCCTTTTACTGCCAATCCACATCTTTTTCAACACTCCTATATAAGCATGTGACTTCAATCCAACATCATTATATAACTATATGGTTATATATAAATCAAAAAAATCCTTACCTGAAATTTAGTCGCAGCATGGCTCTTTAGCCTCTTTATTCAGTTCAGCCAATATCGATTTGGTACTAGGCATCTGTTGAAGAACAGCCTTAAGATGTGGTTTATCCTCGACATTTAACGAATAATGTACCCACTGTCCCCGCTTGCTTTCCCTAACGATTCCTCTACTTTTCAATTTCCGTAAATGCTGGCTAATCGCCGGCTGGGAAATGTCAAAGATATCAACGAATTCACACACGCACCATTCCCGCTCTTTCAGAAGAGAAAGCATTGCCAATCGGGTCTTATCTCCGAATAGCTTCAAGTCTTCAGCAATTTCCGTTAGTGTCTGCATTCCTTCTCTCCTCCTTTCGAAAGTATATAAGCTAATACTTATATTCTAGTGAACTTACCAGTGGGAAGCAAGAGTTAATTTTTAGCGGGCTACCGTCCACTCATGCTCCAACATACTGAACATCAAAGAATCCCGCCACCCATCTTTAATAAGTAAAGCATCCCTTAATCTTCCTTCATAGGTCATACCTATCTTGGTGAGCACCTTGGATGATCCACTATTCCTAGGGTCACAGGTCGCGTATATTCGATGTAGTTGCAGTTCTTCAAAACCGAACTTTAACATCCGTTTGGCCGCTGCTGTAGCGACTCCCTGTCCCCAGGCATCAGGATGGACAATATAGCCGATTTCGCCGCTTCTGTCCGTATGGCTTCTAATGTTTAATTCAATCATGCCGATCAAATGTTCAGTTCCTACTGCAACTATGGCTTGCGCGAACCGAGTTCTGGGAACTTTTTGAGAGTCTTCTAGTGCTTGGTTTACAAATGAAAGGGGCAGCGTTAGCCTTAAGCTTCAGCTCATTAACTATTCATAGGGTTGAGAGATAGGGATCGAGACGATAAACTGGGTTCCTACCCCAACCCTGCTCTCCACTTCTATTTTACAATCATGCATTTTTAGAATTTTTAAAACAATGGATAATCCAAGTCCATTCCCTTTATGAACGCTGCTCCGCGCTTTATCCACCATATAAAAACGATCAAAAATGCGGGGCAATGCTTCCTCTGGTATGCCTTGACCAGAATCTTTAATAGAAACCTTCACAAACGCTATAGAACGCTCGATTTCGACATGAATGATACCCTCTTGGCTTGTATATTTTATAGCATTATTGATTAGGTTTTGCCAGACTTGATCAAATAAATCTTTATCCACCGTAATTTCGCAGGGCGATAAATCTAATTCTATCTGAATGTTTTTCTGTGCCCATTGGGGTTCCGCCAGAACGATCGCTCTTCTTAACTGTTCATCCAACTGGAAAGTGGTGAGATTAACCGGATGATGTTCTGAATCGAGCGAGGCTAATCTAAGCAGATTGTCACTTAGGCGGGATAAGCGCAGCGTTTCCTGATAAATAATATCCAGATGCTCTTTTTGCTCTTCTACTGGAACGACACCATCTTGCAGCGCTCTAGTAAACCCTCTAATCGACGTAAGCGGAGACTGCATTTCATGAGAGACATTGCTGACAAAATCATCACGAACTGAATCTATCTTTTGCAGCTCACTAGCCATATGATTAAAGCTTTCCATCAGTTCCCCGAACTCATCTTGATTTTTATGCGTCAATCGTACAGATAAATCGCCTGATGCCATTTTCTTAGCAGCTTCCGTCAGACGTTTGATAGGCTTCACAATGAAACCGGACATCAAGAGAATCAGTAAACTTCCGATGACTAAAACCGTTAGAAGTGTAAAAAATACGTTACGTCTGAATGTGATCAAGCTCGACGAAAAATCAATTTTAATGATGAGCGCAGCTTTCTCCTTATCTACGATGGGAATGCCAACAATAGCAACACCAGACTTATCATTAAGCATCACTGCGTCTGTGGAGTCTGGCTTAAATAGAGCGGCAACCTTCTCCTTATCCACTGAAAAAACAGCATCACTCCACTCATTCACTCTCACTTTCGCAATATCGACACCATATTTATTGAGTAGTTTAGTAAATGCCTGTGTTTTTTCCGGATCATCGATTAGGGTAAGCACTTTGGCTACGTCTCCAGCTACTCTAATGAAGATATGGTTTGGGGTCACATTATTTTCGGAAAACCGTACATTTAGCAAAAAAGAGATCATTAAGCTGACGATCACAATCCCAATGAACGTAATGACAATACGCAGACGCAGGCTTTTTTTCAACATTTAGGCCAACTCCAGACGGTATCCAAGTCCTCTTACCGTAGAAATAATTAGCTCAGGAATCGATTCCAATCTTTCTCTCAGACGTTTGATATGCACATCTACCGTACGCTCGTCGCCTTCATAATCGACACCCCAAATATTTTCTATGAGCTGAGAACGCGTGAATATTTGCCCTGGCGAACCCGCCAGAGCAAATAACAACTCACATTCCTTTTTCTTCAACTCCACCGTTCTCTGAGCCGCAACAACTGTCAAATTCCCCAGATCAATCATCACTGCGCCTAATTGAATCACACTCGAGGAGGTTAAATGATATCTTTTTAATAGTGATTTTACCCGCAGGACCAATTCTATGGGATCAAACGGTTTGACTAAATAATCATCTGATCCGGCATTAAATCCTCTGACTTTGTCCTTAGATTCTCCTCTAGCTGTAACCATCAGAATTGGAATATCGATATAAGATCGGATATCTTCGGTCAATTCAATACCATCTACATTCGGCATCATTACATCTACAATCGCCAAATCGATCTTTGTATGCGCTAGAATGTCTAATGCCTCTTGACCGTCTGCTGCTTCCACTACGGAAAATTGGTTTTTTCAAGATATAATCGTATTAATCTACGGATATGAGAATCATCATCCGCCACTAGAATCGTGTTCATCTCTCAATTATCCTCTCCGCTAACCTATTTATTCATATCGTAGAGATTCCATTGGATCCAGTTTGGCAGCCTTAGAGGATGGCATCAAACCGGCGATAATACTAATCAGGGTACTCACAACGATCCCAAATAACACATAATAACCGGATAGATTAATAAGTTTCACTCCAAAAGCATTGTCCAAGAAAATATTTAACACATAACTAATGACAATAGCAAAGAGTACCGCAAAGATACCGCTGAATACACCTAATAAAGCTGATTCAGAAAAGAATATACGCTTAATATCTTTTTTCCTTGCGCCAATTGCCCGAAGAATCCCGATTTCCTTAGTCCGTTCCACTACACTGATATATAGCACAACCAATATCATGATCCCTGATACGAGAAGTGAAATCCCGGCAATACCAGAGAGAACTATAGTAGCCATATTCACATAAGTTGTGATTCGCTCCATGATTTTTGCCGATTGAGAACCTGAGAACCCAGCATCAACAGCGGCTGCATTAATATCATTCACATATTTCATATCGGTTGCAAAAGCATTAACTTGAATTGGACCTATTGTAATCCCCTTGTCAGCATACATTTGCTCCAAAGTCTGCGCTGGAAGATAACCCGTGGGTTGCATTTGCGCTCTTGGATCAGTGCTTTCATAAATACCAGAGATAGTGACTTCTTGTTCCAATGTGACCGGTTTATGCTTAGCATCCATTTCATTAATATATAGATGAATCGACTTCCCTACCAAAGACTCTGGACTGTCGTTTCCGCTTAATTTACTTGCCGTTTTCACGGGTAATAATATCTCTTTGTCCTCTGGAAAAGCCCCTGCGGTAATCGTCTCTTTAGCAAAAGCATCCGTTAAGGTAGTTAATTGTGTAAGACTAACCGTCTGATCTGCATAAACCATAGTAGATTTGCCCGAAATGGAAGTGATGGTTTCTACATAATCAACATTTGGAATATTTCGAATGGTTTCAATATCGGCAGCCGTAAACGTTTCGCCCGGCAACATCATTGCCTCTGGACCTTGCATGCCTTTAGCTTCTTCACTGGGTTTAGTTATATCCACGAGTAAAGGATCCATACTTGAATTAATTTCGTCATTCATATAGTTCGTAATTCCATTCCCTAAGGAAAGCATCAACAGTACGCTTAAAATACCAATAGACCCACCCAAAGCTACCAATACATTACGTTTGGCGTTGAGCTTCATATTCTGCAGAGCCATTTTAAAAGATGCAAATAAACTGAGATTCCGGGATGACCCCTCTCCTCCATCGTAACTAATCAAGGAGCGGTCCTTTAACTGAATATCATCTTTAATCCGTCCTTCTTCCACCTTTACGATACGGGTACCAGAGTCGGCTACTTTCTGTGAGTGGGTCACGGTAATGACCAATATCCCTCTTTTGGCTATGCTGTCCAATAAGGCTAAAATTTGATCGCCGGTATCCTTGTCCAAGGCCCCTGTAGGTTCATCTGCCAAAATAATATCAGGATTATTCGCTAGCGCGCGGGCAATGGACACTCTTTGCTTCTGTCCACCGGACAGCTGATTGGGACGTTTTTTCAGGTGCTCTTTCAAGCCTACCTCAGTCAAAATATCTATAGCACGTTTATTGCGGTCCTTCTCACTGGTATCCGTCATCTGCATCGCCACTGTAACATTCTCCAAAACTGACAGATGCGGGATCAGATTGAAATTTTGAAAAACGAAGCCAATATTGTTCTTGCGATAATCATCCATTTCCTTTTCGGTCATCGTGCTTAAATTCTTTCCGCGGACAAGGACCTCGCCCTCATAATCGGAGTCCATTCCCCCAATGATGTTCATCAGTGTGGACTTTCCGCAGCCAGACTCACCTAGAATAGAGACGAATTCACCTGTCTCAAAGCTTAGATTCACATCATGGAGTACTGGCACCTTTTCTTTACCGTACAAAGTATATGATTTCTTTACATGTTTAACTTCTAATATTTTCATTTGTTTCTCTTCCTCTCCTGGTCATGCTCTATATCTCTTTTGATGTTTCATATCCTAACAAATTTGTGTGAACTGATAATGAACTGGATAGCCACATGGAAGAGTCAGAGCTACAGCAGATATTTAGGTTAAGCAATATAAAAAGGCGAATTCACACTCAAAATGAGTGGAACTCGCCTTTTCTATTCGGCTTATTTTCAAAAGAAATTAGTGCATGAGGTAATAAGCTAATCCTCCAACTTGTTTGCCGGCGTAATAAACGATGTCTATAATCACCACTGTTAATACAAATTTCGAGAGCAGCGGATATTTCTTAAATAAAGGCTTTATATTTTTCTCTATGTACTCCATTCGCGCGCTTCCTTTCTTAAGCTAGTGCTCTTTTTCGGATCAGCCTAATCTGGCCTCTATGATTGATTTCATCCTCAAAAACGTGAAACCACATAAAATAGTAGTTCGCAGGTTTGTTATGCCAGAATTCCTCTTCAGTATATAACCAATTATCATCGACGGTTGCGAATAATTCATAAGTCTTTTGTCTAACTTCATTTAGGCGATCTAAATAATAGCTTAGGTCATTCCCCTTAATATTCGCTCGTCCTTCGTCGCCTAAATTTAATGCTGGTCCCCATCTCGTTAGCTCTTCTTCAGACAAATCTCTTTGCTCAAACGTTGCCACTTGATATGCAAATTCTACAGCAGCGTAGTGCAATAATAACGCTCCAATAGAGTTACTCTGAGCATCCAATAAATAATCCAGTTGTTCCGCAGTTAGACCCTTAACGGCTTCTAATGTTGTATATCTTGCATAGTTCATCATGGATAAAAGTCGGCTGATTTGCGGGGAGTAACCTGGGATATCTGTAATCAAAAATATTTGGTTCATGTCAATCATATGGATGTTCCTCCTTGATTTCTTCAGAATAATACTCTAAATACCTGAATGGTTCAGAATTATGAATTACAGGTAATGACGATCAAGATGCAAAAGTGAGGTGCTTAACACATGAATAAAACTAACAAAACTATGTATTGGGTTGTATGGGCTTCAACTTAGAAAGTCTCCATCCTAACAAGACCTAGTCGCTTCCCTTCCACTATAGCTTCGGATCTGGAATGTACACTAAGCTTCTCAAAGATTCTCGTCAGGTTATACTCTACAGTCCTTTGTGACATTAAAAGCTTGCTGGCTATGTCTTTATTGCTTTTTCCACTAGCTACTTCTTGGAGTATTTCCTGTTCTCTTTGATTAATGGACACTTCTTCAAGCAGCCGATTATCCCGGTGATTAGAAATCTTGATATCATTTCTTCGTAGCTGTTTAAGTAAAGACACCGGAATGACCGCCTCATTCCTTAGTGCACAACGAATGGTATTTAACAACTGTTCTCGGGAAGCTGTTTTAGAGATAAATCCTGTGACCCCTGACTCCATCAAAAGATTATAATGAGCACTGATCTCATATCCGGTATAAATCACCACTTTAGATTCAGGATCACGTTGAACGGCTCTTTTGGCGAATTCAAGTCCGCTGATCGTAGGCATGTTGAGGTCGCATAAGATCACATCAAATTCTTGTTGCTCAAGCCTATCCAAAGCTTCCAACGCTGACAAAACAAAAGTAACCTCCATATCCGCGTCCTGCTCAATCATAGTTTTGGTTCCTTCTCCGACTGAAGGATGATCATCAACCAACAAGATACGTATCATCGTCATCGCCTCCTCTGTGCTTTTCTTCTACAAAAGCCATTGTCGGTAAATAAATAATAACCTCCAGTCCCTTCCCTTTCTCCGAGGTAAAAGTGCACTCCCCCTCTAAGCTAGCAACACGTTCTTTGATTCCAGACAGGCCCATATGCTGAAAAGATTCCCTGATATCAACTATATTCATGCCAATCCCATCATCCTTATATCGAAAATAGAGGTGCTCTTGCTGGTCCAACTCAATTTCAATCTGATTCGCCTTGGCATGTTTCCCGGCATTCCGCAGGAGCTCCTGTACTATTCGATACAACGCAATCACCAGGTCTTCACTTAGCTCACCAATCGGACTGGATGTAAAGGTGATAATGTAGTTGGACTGCAGCTGGGCATACTCAAACAATAGTTCCAGTGCCTTCACAATTCCGGTCTCTCTTAGCAGCGGTGGACGTAGTTCATTGCAGGTCTCCCTAATCTGATATATCACATCCAGAAGTCCCTCTTTAATCTGAAGCAGCTCTGGCAAAATATCCGCCTCAATATCATGATCGGAGATCAGTGTTTCCAGCCTGCGAAGCCAAATGAGCTGATCCTGAAGAGCAGAATCATGTAAATCCGCCGCCAGCTTTCTGCGTTCTTTCTCTGATAAGTTAAAGATCAGGCGTAGAACCCATGGTGCTGCATGTAGCTCTTTTTTCATCTCTGCTTCAAGGTCTTCAATCAAGCCTTCAATAAGATATAAATTCTCATAGACAATACTCGCATAATTTGCGAGGGTATTTAACCAGTTAAGCTCATCCGAATTAAGCTTTGTATGGTTCTTCTTATGATCAATCCAGAGGAGATGAAATTTTTTTTGGTGACGTCCGATTACGAGTAAGATCCCCTGTTTGAGTTGAACTACTTCTCCTACCTTAAAAACTGGAGATTTCGATACAAATTCTATGTTGATCTCTTGGCCCGAATTGTCGACTATTTGTTCGAGGTTACTCATATCCTCATCTCTCTCAAAAAAAGCAGACCGACTAACCGGTAAAATCTCATTGATTTCCTTGTAAATTGCAGCCTCCAAATCAGACCGCATCATAACCTTGGAGATTTGCTTCGAGAATCGCTCCAGACTACCTTGATAATGATAAAGCTCACGGAACAGTTTAGGCCGGAAATAATAATCTATTTTCTCCTTAAAGAATAAAAAGATTGTAATAGATAAATATACAACCAAAAACATCTGAATCCATTTGATCCAATCATACTCTTGCCTGCTCTGAATGATCGCAAGTACGGCTACAATCATTAGCGCCGGAAAAAAAGCAATTAATAAATAATATTTAAACCGATTAAAAGCGAAATCAATATCAAATAGTTGCCTAGCTGTCAGCAGATAAAAATAAGTAACTGGCATCAAAAACAAAAAGATCGTAGTAATTTCGTAAGGAATCAGGTTGACCCCAACAGCAATGGGTGCAGCTGAGACGAGAACAAACGGTGTAAACGCAAGGATTTGTCCGGTAAGCATAATTTTAAACATCGATTTAAGCGCTGTGCTTCGATAAGCAAGGTATAAATATAGCAGCTTAAATATGCTGTAAAAAATCCCAAAAACAAAGAACCCAATAATAATTAACCTTACAAAGGAATACAAAGATCTATCCCAGGAGTAAACCATTAGACTGGAGGTGGAAAATAGGCTTAGTAAAATGACCAGGCCATAGTATATTTTGATTACAGTAGTAGATAGAACTAATACATCAAATCGTTTCAGATATACTTGGAGAAAGTGAATAAAAACCAGTGGAATTAAAGGCAACACGCAACCCATCGCGATTCTACCAATAAGATCAGATCTACTTGAGGCATATCCCGCAAAGTAAGTTATTCCGACTAATAAAAAGAATAAAATCAGCAGCTCTACTGAGCGATCCCCACTTCTCCTGCGGTATAATAGAAGGCTTAACACTGCCAGAAAAACAAATGTCGCTCCAGGGACTACAAGCTGGGTAAACGTATGATAGATGGAGGATTTATTCTCAATATCATAATGCAAAGCAAGTGAAGTCCCCCCTTTGGAGTTACGAAGAAGGTCAACGGATTGAACCTGAGTTAAGCTTCCATATCTCACAGCTTCATCCACTTTATCAATCGGTTTCCCATTAACCCGTAATAAGATATCCCCTTCCCTTAGATTCTGTTTATACCCTTCGCTTGAAACGTCTGCCTCAGCAATATAATATCGCCCTTCTTCATTCTGCTCCAGACCAACGCCAAGCAAGATGTTAGAGTGAATGACCCACACAAAATGAATAATAAGAAAAACAAAAATGCAAAGTAACCCTGATATGAATAACTGGCGGAGTTTTACTGTCATTTCAAATCCCCCGAACGAACAAAATTATACATATCTCTATTCTTAGTTGGTATTCCCCTACCATTTTATATGAATCACACAGGAAATTATATACTTTTATGCATGATATTCCTTCTCCTCTAAATATCCGCATTGAATTATAGCTCTATCCTGGCTTTTTGCTGGTTCACTCTGTGGTTTCGATTCAGAATCCATATCGCTGCGCAGCCATATAAAATCACTGGAACCCAACCACTCTCCCCGGCCACATACTCCAACATAGGTGAAGAACTGACAGTAATATTGTGCAAAACACTATCTACAGCATTATTAGTTCCGTGTAAAAGCACTGCCGGCCAAATACTACCGGAGGTCAGACGCAGTTCATTTATAATGATGCCCGCAAACATAACAGATAAGGTAAAGAGCACCACCACGAGCCAGCGGCTTCCAGAGGAATGATAAGCACGCGGCCCAAGAATCGCCGGATAATGCCATATAGCCCAGATTAAGCCCATTGTCACACTAGAACTTACTCTTCCCATCCATTGAAAACGCGGGAGCAGCCAACCCCTCCAACCGATCTCTTCCCCCAAAGCAGATAATGAACCAAGAACAATGTAAACGAGCAAATATATAGCAGACTTGATCCATGAATCTGGAGAAATTAAGCTTGAGTTCCATCCCATCCAATAGACAGCATATCCCGCTCCCAGTGAACCTAAGGGAATAACTAAAGCCAATATGTATTCTTTGCCTCCCCTAAATTTGAAGCCCAACCTTCTCCATCCCTCAGCACTGTATCCATCTCTCACAATCAGAAACATCATGATACATACTGCGAAAAAAGGAGTAAAACCATACAGACCCTGTGCCGATTCCGGAAGCAGCAACATCCCTAACGCCATTGCCCATACGATAATAATAAATAGTAGAGATTGTTTCTTGTCTGAGAGCAATATTATCACCTGCCTTTTTTAGATATAAGGAACTACATTTTCCTATTTAATCCAATTGTATATAAACTGGCAGGACGTTTCACCGAAAACAACGTTCGCTAAAACCACAATTCTTTTGCGGTACTGCTTATCTGTATGCCGCAAAGTCTTCAGAAAGGTTGTCCCAAAAATAGGGAAATGGTGTGCGATGTGCGATGTGCAGCGTAAGTGTAAACTGATTAGTTATGATGAACGAAAGGCAGCCCCTGTTTCGCACACCGTAGGTTAAAATGGAAGTTAAAAGGACAACCATTACAGAGCTACATGCGAAAGGAGCTGTTACTATGAAGAATACCATAAAATACGTCGGTTTGGATGTGTCTAAAGAAAAAATTGCGGTGGCGATTGCAGATGAGGGTCGGGAACCCGCACGATATTATGGAGCCATCCCCCATACCCCAGATGCAGTGGCTCGAATGATTCGGAAACTCAAAGGTTCAGGGATTACACTGGAGGTCTGCTATGAAGCCGGGCCTACGGGGTACGACTTATACCGCTGGTTGACGAAGATGGGAATTTCCTGTGTGGTAATTGCACCTTCGCGTATGCCACAGCGTCCCGGAGATGCCATAAAAACCGACCGACGGGATGCAGAAAAACTGGCTCAGTTACACCGGGCTGGAGAATTGACTGCGATCTATGTGCCAACGCCAGAACTCGAAGCTTTACGAGATCTCATTCGTGCACGAGAAGATGCTAGGCAAGACCTACATCGGGCTCGGCAACGGCTCATTCATTTTCTATTGCGCCACCAAATTCACAAGCCAGAGGGTATGAAAAAACGCTGGACCAAAAGGTACCGGGAATGGCTCTCTATGCTGAAGTTTAATAATGTAGCTCAAGAACGGGTATTTACCGAATCCCTGCAACAGCTCCGGGAAGTGGAGGAGCGAATCAAGCGACTTGAAGCCGCAATGCGAGAAGAAGCACAGATCTGCCCTTACGCACCTGTCATTCAAGCGTTGCAAGGCCTGAGGGGAATCGCCCTGCTGACAGCTATGACTTTAGTTGTCGAGATTGGAAATTTCGAACGTTTTCGTTCACCGGCTCAGCTCATGAGTTACCTGGGACTCGTGCCACGGGAATATTCCTCGGGAGCAAGTACCAAAAGAGGGAGTCTTACAAAAGTCGGAAATTCCGGAGTGCGGCGCGCACTGGTGGAGTCCGCATGGAGTTACCGTCACCGCCCTGCCGTCAAGGGAGATTTAGCAGTGCGTCTTGAGGGCCAGAGTATTCATGTCCATGAAACGTCGTGGAAAGCCCAAGAACGGTTACACAGCAAGTATTTAAAATTAGTCAGACGCGGGAAACACCGAAATTTAACCATGGCAGCAGTGGGTCGTGAGTTAATTGGATTTATCTGGTCGATTGCGGTAGAGGCAGAACGAAAAATGGCGTAGGTGAAACGAAAAAAAATAAAAACATACCCAAAAGATTTGAATCCTTGGGGCATGGAGACAAAGAGAAAGGTTCGAGGAGAATCCGTGAATTCCCTGTGCACAGGATCCCTGATCTAACGTGCGAAATTAGTTTACGGAAGCTCCTTCGACGTAGGCATAATATGTGGTAACCAACCCACGGATAGCAGATTGCCAGCCGACGACTCGCATTTTGTCTCTGTGCCCAAGGGATTGAAAACCCTCTAGTTTAAAGGGGAAAACAGGGGAATTGACTAATTCGTTCATAGCAGGGAAATACTCCCTGAAAATAGCCGATATTCGCTCTAAAAGGACAAAATCAGGGAATTCCTCCCTAATAATCAGGGAGATTTCTTTATTAGTTACTGAATCGGCCAAAATTTAGGGAAGTTTTCCCTAATTATATGTCTGATGAACAGAAATCTCTGAATTTCAGGGAGAAATTCCCTAATTGCTGTATAAGTGCTTCACTTATTGCATCATTTGGAGCATCATTAGGTACGCCCCATGATTCAATTGGTTATCAAATAAAGGATGCTCCGCCGTACGCCGAATGATGAAACCGCAAAGTGTATTTGGATAACCGAAGAACAAACGAAGATTGCGGGGATCTCGGGGATTCCAGTGATTTCTGCTTTGCGGCACAAAAAAGTGACGTTAGAGATCGGGTGGCTTTCACTTGCCCATAATCTACTGAAGCAAGCTGCAGTTGACCAAAAATGCAGAACAGCGATTCTCCAATATTAGGAGAATCGCTGTTCTGTTTGGCTTTTATGGTTTTGGGCATGAACGTTTTGGGGGCAGCCTTTTTCTACCTAAATATTCTCTTAATAGGTCCACCAGTTGCCAGACATAACGATCATCGAAAACAGCCTGATGCTGTCTTCATAGTAATCTTCTGCAGCACTGCTTGCTGTGTGGCTCCAGAGAGAATTCAACCAGCTTTGGTAAGTTGATGAGGTCATCGCACTGACCCCAAATGGAGCATAGAAGGCACCGCTGTTGTAACTTCCAAATACGGTTCCGTTTAGCTTGTACCCATCTTTTATACTACCAGGTGTACTGCTTACTTTAGTCTTAATCCAGCTATTCATCTTATTAAGCTGCGTAAGCGCCCTGCTGTCTCCAGTAATCAAATAATCTGTTGCGATCCGCCATGGGGTACGACAAGAATTGTAATTGTAATTCCCGTCATTGGCATCTTCAAGGAAATTCGCCGCAGCAGGTTTATACACACCCCCAGAGTAAACTACGAAATCAGGCAAGAGTCCAGTGCTAGAGCTATAACCCGTATAAAGGCTATTTATAATCGTGTACGTTTTATCGATAACATTCGTCCAGCGGGTATCTCCTGTAGCCTGTTGGAATGCTTTTAAATGATTTAGCATGAAATCCGAAGGTCTAGTTGCTGTATTATACGAGCCACTATTCGCCCAGTCACCTAGACGGATCGTCCACTGTGTCTGGTTAATCTCATTGTCCATAATCGCATTGATGATATCTTTTGCAGCTTGTAAATAATTGATCGTACCACTACTTCCCCACTGCTTGTCCGCAAGCAGCAATGAGAAAGCTATATCCATATCTCCATCTGTAGCCGAATCCTCGCCTTCAATGTTTTGAAAGCTGCTATTTTGCTTCCAGGACATCAAATAAGGGTTAATTGTACTTGGATGAGCCTTGTAATAATTATATAAGCCGTCAAAATATGTCTGAGCATTACTGTCATAACCAGCCATCAAAACTGTGAACAACATCCCGTAACCATGTGCTTCAGATACCGTTTCTCCATCTGAATTATACTTAACGTAATATTTGCCAGTGCCAGCTGGTTTGAGATAGGCCGTTTTCCACGCATCCCATTTGGTCTTCACTGAATTATCCATACTGGTCTGGGTTACATTGTTCGGCTTGATAGATCCACTCGTATAGGTGGTGTGTTGCGGAAAAGGTTTGTTCACTGCTGCAAACGCGGAACCGGCAGGAAGAATACTAATTATCAAACATACGACAATAAGGCTTCTCCAACTCAACCTAAGCTTTGCATTCTTCTTCATCATTCATTGCCTCCTCTTCAATTGTGGTAATAAATTTGAAAGAAAACAGCAAGCTAATTCGTATTCGTCATCATTGTAATACAGAATATGGAATTAATATATAATAAATCCCATTAATAGATCATTAGTACTATATATCTGAGACTTAGATTTGTTCTCACTCCTCAACTAAAAAAGGATGATCCCACAACCAACTTCATTCATGGCTGTGCAAACATCCTTTAGATAAAAATTCATTTGCTATTCTCGTAATTTATTTAATTTAAGTCGATACGCAATGTATGGAAGACCCGGAAAGACCAACATACAAAGTGTGACCACTACTAACACTAGGCTGATATTCCTCACCATCTCAGGTAACCATCCATTAACGCCCAAGATCGCTAGGAAGATAAAAACAATCAAAGCTATAAGCAATGGCAAGGCTGCTTTGCTCATCGTTTTCTTTTCACGTTCATATTTGTCAATGAGGGTCCCAGTGTCTGAGTAGATAGGCGCCGTACCTGCAGCTGCCCGAAAGATATGAAACCCATTTCCGGCAGAACAGACATAGGTCCATCCGGCATCTTCAAAAATCAAATAATACTCCTCATCCACATTCGTGTGATAATCTACACTGTACTCAAAAGTCTGGGGATCTCCCTTTCTTAACTTATAACCAAATGGTGCAAAGCTTTCCAGGAGCCAGCCCCTTTTGGCATACTTACTCAATTTCTGCATATCACCTTTTTCAGTAAAAGCTAAGCCCCCGCTGGTCACATATTTTGTATTCTTCATGCCTATTCCCCACCTTTTATTTGAGAATTTGTTCTGCATGTCTAATCATTTCTTTTCGGCGCTCTACTTCTTTTCTTAGCAATCCAATCCCTTTTTCTGTTGCAATATACGTTTTTCGTTTGTCATCCTCTTCTTCTTTATACAGCTCAATAAATTCAGCCGCTAACAGCTTCTTAATAGTTGTATACATGGAAGCAGGCCCAATTGAAAATTGATTGTTCGTCATCGTTTCGATCGATTTCATAATTAGATATCCGTGTTTGGCTTCGACTAAAGATAAGAGAATATAAAATGCAGTGTCTGTGAGCTCTCCCATTTCCAATGAGTCCGTTCTTGACACTTAATCACCTCCTCATATGTATCATTAAAAGATATATCATTAAATGAACTATATCTTTTAATGATACATTTGTCAACTGCTGGCATAAAATTCAAACTACCTTCTCATACTAGGTGAAGAATATGGAGGTGACTGTCATGCCCAAAAATAACGCCAATCCCAAAGAAGCTCCAGGAAAACATCAACCGAGCAAGAAAAACAATGCGGAGAATAACAACAATTTCAATGAAGCCGCTCAGATGGTGAACATCGATAAGGCTGCTGATTATGTGCCCAGCTTAAACGGTGTCTCCAAAACTGATGTCTAAGCTAGACCGCTAATAACTTCTTATATTTCAAACAAAAAACACTCCTCAGAATTTTCTGAAGGAGTGTTTCAATCCGTGGCAGCTTCATTTCAAGCTCTCTAACTCAGCAGTCACTTTTTCAATTAAGTTCACGAAGGAAGCCAGCTCTTGAGAGCTTTTGACTTGATCCTTGGAATACATTGAGTTATGTTCCGATTCTTTTTTCACCTTGGAAAGGGTGGCATTGATATTGTCTAGTTTCTGGTCAATGGTTACCAATGAATCCTTTGAGCGGCGGGCTAGCTTACGAACTTCATTAGCCACAACTTCAAACCCTCTTCCAAACTCCCCAGCTCTGGCCGCTTCGATAGCCGCATTTAAGCCTAAAAGATGCGTATGATCAGCCACTTCTCTAATCATCGTACCCACTTGATGAATAGACTCCACCTCTTTGTCTAAATATAATACCGTTTGATGCGTTTTCTCTTGATAATCAGCATTTTTACTAGCTAAACTTTCTATCGATTCACTGCTATCCTTTAATTGAACCATCAAAGATACCAGCTCCTGAACGGCTGAACTCACTCCTGTAAGCAGGTGATTTTGCTTCTCCAGCAAGTTTTCAATTTTTGCTTTTTCATCCACTTCATAGGCTTCAAGAACGAGCTGTGAATCGAGATTAAACATCTTGGTTAAGGCATGAATAACAGGCTTCCACTCGTTTGGTAATATCCGTTCAAAATAAGCAGTAGCCAGATCCAGATATAATATGTACGTCCCCAAATACCAATTCGTTGTTAATCCAATACGAGAATGGATTTTCCCGATAAGCAAACGTCTTTCAATAAATGCTTCATCGATCACACCAGAGGCCATGGATAAAAAATACCACTGCTGTGTTTCTTTTAATCGATCCAGTGTACTGTGCTGCTCAATGATGTGGAGCAATTCTGGCTCCATCGTCATCTGTTTATACAGTTCCTCAACCAATGAGCTAACGATTAATTTGAATTCTTTCTCCTTGCTTTTTAATAATTCTAAATCAGCTTCAGTAATCCCTATGTAGCTAACTTGCTGGAGTCGTTCTGGACTAAGATTGATCATAACGTTGTTAACATCCCCTCATTCTGTTTTTTCTCAGCCATCCCCTATGGCATCTATATCTCTTGATTATAAAGGTATTATTTCAATAAATTTTAACACTATATTTACCTATATTGCTTAATAATTTTACAAAACCTCACTAGTTGTCCTTAGATTTGGCTTCCTATTCACGAATAAAGGACTGCCGCGGCAGCCCTTTCAGTTTCAAGCTTTAATTTATGCCGCCATTTCACGGCAAACTTTTGCACAAGCAAAACAAGCTTCTGCACATTGCTGGCAATGTTCATGATCATGCTTTTGGCATTCGTTGCCGCAGGCTTCACAAGCTTCTGCACAAGCCAGACAAATTTCTTTTGCATATTTACTGTTCATCGACATCGCATGAGCTGCGAACTCGCATATATCTGCACATTCACGATCCAGGCGAATGCACTCCTTCATCATCCCCACATGATCCTCATCCAAACAAGCTGAGTAACAGTGATTACAAGCTACCATACATTTCAAACACTCTTCAATACACACTTTGTAGTTTTGATGTGCCATAACACATACTCCTCTCGAAATCATAAATTAGGATAGTCCCCTACTCTATATATACCCAATTTGAGCAAATAAAAAAGGATTCCAAGGAATCCTTCCGATTGATCAATTATCTAATTAATTTATTGATGGTAACTAATAGCTCATCCAGTACCTCGTTCTCACCATCCTGGATACGTTCCACTACACAACTTTTCATATGATGCTCCAGCAAAAGCTTGCCCACGCCGTTCAATGCAGATTGGACCGAGGAGATTTGATGCAGCACATCATCACAATAGGTGTCTTTTTCAATTAACCCTTTTAGCCCTCTAACTTGACCTTCAATTCTATTGAGCCGGCTAATCAAATTCTTTTTAGTTTTATCTGAGTGATGACTTTTCCGCTCATCCGTACTGCATGATTCATGCTCGTGAGTCAGATTATCCATGCACCGATCACCCCTTACCTCGTATTTTTATTATACTATAGCCCCCCTATTCTATTCAAAAAATAAATCATTGATTAGATTTTCAATTCTTCATGAACTATAGCGGAATTTTCAACCTGAATGGTTGTATGTTGAATTTTGAAATGATCGGCAATTAACCGAATCGCTTGCTGCAAAATGCGTTGGTCATCTGCTTCCTCTTCAATTAAGATATGACAGCTGAGTGAATCTAAGCCCGAAGTTATGGTCCAGATATGCAGGTCATGAACATTTCTAACCCCCTCAATGCTTTCGAGGATTTCCTTTACTTCAGCTGGATTAATTGTAATCGGTGTGCCTTCCATAAGGACATGAACGGTATGTTTGATAATTCCCCATGCCCCTCTAAGAATCAATAGAGCAACCAGAACGCTTATGATAGGATCTGCAACATACCAGCCAAAAATCATCATAATTAAACCGGCAATAATCGCCCCTACCGAACCTAAAGCATCACCAAGCACATGGAGATAAGCACTACGGAGATTAATATTATTTTTCACATCCCCTTTTCTCATAAGCGACCATGCACTAGCCACATTGGCTAAAAGACCAATACTTGCGATCAGCATCATAGAACCACTGGCAACCGTTGGCGGATCAAAAAATCGCCCATAAGCTTCTACAATGATAAATCCAGCAACTACAAATAAAGTAACTCCGTTTAAAAGTGCCGCCAAAATTTCAAATCGATGAAATCCGTACGTTTTGTTCGGAGAAGCAGGTTTGGTTGCGAACCAGACCGCTACTAGGCTTAATGCTAGAGAGCTTGCATCGTTTAGCATATGCCCACTGTCCGATAACAGGGCTAAGCTGTTGGTAATTAACCCTCCAAAAAACTCCAAAAACATAATTCCAACCGTAATGATTAACGCAATCATAAGCCCTTTTTTATTTCCACTTGGATCAAAATGATGATGCCCGTGAGCGCCATGCGAGTGATTGTGTCCTTCATGAGAGTGACTGTGTCCTTCATGAGAGTGGTCGTGGTTACTGTGATCGTGATTGGCCTGTTGCCTGTGTGCATTCTCGACCTGATGATTGTGTCTTTTCTTCTTGTTCATCATGCTTAACCTCCTATTACCTTCAGCTAGATAGTATTCGTAGCCCTGCGCAGTTACATTCAAAAGCTCCAGTTAATAATAACATATGAGCATGTGTTCATATGTTATTATTAACTGGATTTTTCTTCTTGTCAATAAAAAAGCAACAAATGATTGTCTCTGACCTAATAAAATAAAGAGGACCCTCCGCAGCTCTTCCTGCATGGAGGATCCTCTCGAATCAGAACCGTGTATTAAATCAAATCTGATTGTTGCAGCAATCTTTGGATGATAGCCGCAACTTCTGCTCTCGTAATGAAGGCTTGTGGGGCAAGTACATTTCCGCTTCTGCCCGTGATGATTCCTGCTTGCAGGCTGTCTGCAATGCCACTCTTCGCCCAGCCTGATGCTTCATTCGCATCCGTGTAAATGCTCAGCAGCTCGCTTGCTTCTTTGGCAGGAAGTTTTGTCTTCAAATCGGTAATCACCATAGCTTTAGCAATAATACTCATCGCCTGTTCCCGAGTAATCTTGTCTGTAGGATGGAACGCTCCATCCTCAAAACCGTTGATTAGCTTATAGGAGTAAGCTGTCTGCACCGCATCATTATACCAATCTGAGACCTTCACATCCGTAAAGGATGTTGTTCCGCTCTCCAATTTCAATCCCAATCCACGTACGATAATCGCCGCAAATTCTGCACGTGTAATCTCCTGACTAGGGTTAAACAAATCGTCACCGACTCCATTAATAACCTTACGGGAAGCCATCTCATTGACAATGTCCTTAGCCCAGTGGGTGACGACATCCTTGAAGTTCTGTGGATCTTGAACTACAAAATACGTACTGTTCGTTAAACTGTGTATTTTCGCAAAGTTTTTGCCATCAATGGCAACAATCTGTGTGGGTACATGGCGGATCGTCCCCCCTGCTTCAAGCACTAGCCCAGTCGTAATCTTCTTAAGGTCTACACCATCCGCAAGAGGAATAGTTCTTTCCACATAGGTATTAAACTTAGTGAGTTCAACAGTTTTCCCAGCGTAAGTAACTTTCACCGTGAAATCTAATGGCTGAGCTACCAGCGTTAGCTTTTCATTGGCTGCCAGCATTTCTATTCTTTTCAGTACATCCGCAGTCGGAACAGAAATTGAAATTTGCACCTTCACATCTTGTAGAGCAATGTCTGTGCCAAACTGTTTTGAAATTGCACTGATATCAATCTGAGCTGCTGATATTGTATAAGTACCCTTTGGAGTACGAATGATTAACAGCGCCTGCTTCTGCTCCATATCTTTGATGATTTGACCATTAAGCTCGCCAATAATCACATCTGAAGTCGCAGTCACAGGGATAGTTATAATTGCATTCTGGTCTTCCTTTTCGATGCGTTGCTCTATTTTTGCCTGATCTACAACAATCGTGGTAACCGTCTGCCCGTTATGCTCAGATATCGTTGCTGTTCCGGCATTTTCAACCTTACCGTTCACCAATACCTCAACCATGCTGCTAGATGGTGTAGCTGTAGCAGTGGATCCTGCTGTTGCAGTTGGTGCAGTTGTTGCAGGTGGTGCAGTCGGTGTTGATGTCGGTGATTCTGTTGGTGTTGGTGTTGGTGTTGGTGTTGGTGTTGGCGGTGTAGGTGTAGGTGTAACCTCAACCTCCGTTGATGACTTTGGTGTCACGGAGTTCGAAACTTCAGAAGCTACACTACTACCAGCGCTATTAATCGCTTTAGCTGTAAACGAATAAGTTGTTCCATTCGCTAGACCTGTTACCGTTATTGGACTTGTTGCCCCAACTATTACGATATTACCCGGAGAAGCAGTAACCTCATAATTCGTAATTGGAGTTCCCCCGTTCGAATCAGGAACTGCAAATGTCACAGTCGCCTCGCCATCTCCCGCTACTGCTATTAAGCCCGTAGGTGCAGATGGTGATGTTCTTGGTTTCGTGCTGACTTCGTTAGAAGCTGCACTCTCCCCGCCCGGATTAGATGCCTTAACTACGAAATAATAAGATTGGCCATTAGTTAACCCTGTCACATCATAGTTGTAGACGGACTCGCTTACTGTAGCCACTTGTGTCTCATAGATTCCGGAAGTGATACCTTGATATATAGTGTATCCAATCGCACCCTTCACCGGATCCCATGTTAAGCCGATGATGCCATTACTTGCCACAGGTGAATGAAGTATTGGCGCGCCCGGCGCTGGAACCTGAGGCGTTCTAGTTACTTCATTGGAAGCCGCACTGATACCATCAGGATTAACAGCTTTAACAATAAAATAATAAGCAGTTCCATTAATTAATCCTACAGCATCGTAACTGTTCTCAGAGCCACTTATAGTAGCTACCTCAGCTCCATAAACACCTGAAGCTGTAGACTGATATACAGCGTAACTATCGGTACCATATACGGGACTCCAAGTAATTCGAATATGTCCGTTTCCTGCCGTTACAGACTCAATACTTGGCGCAGCAAGTTCAGGCCAGGTAAGGTCAATAACTGCACTAGTGATCTCTGCAAGACCTGTCGCATCAAATGCCAGTTGGGCTCCGGTGATTCCAGCTGCATTCGTAGCTCCCAGATCCGTAAAGGAAATGACACCTGCTACTGCCGTCAACGTCGTATTCCCCGTCAACGTCCAGCTTCCTGCGTCCTTCTTCGACACAGTAACAACCGAACTGTTGTCGCCAATGTTTACATTCCCAAACTGATCCAGCAAAGTAATTACTGGCTGCTGCGCGAAGCTGCCGCCATTGGCCTGCGGGGCACTTACGCCCGTGGTCAGCTTCATTGTCGCTGTGCTACCTGCGACAGGTGCAATGTTCAGCGCCATTGCCGCTGGCGAGGTTACACCTGCTTGGCTGAACATAACCGCTTGCGCGCCAGCTTTGTTCAGCTTCAGATCCACCTGAGCTACACCCTCAACGAAATCAACGTTGATCTTGCTCGGTGAAGCCGCCAAAGCGGTACTTCCTAAGCTTCCGTACGTTCCGTCCGGCGCAACATCATAACCTGATACCGTCACTTCTTTTGTTCCGGTAAACAGAGTGTCCGTGTCGCCCAGCGAATTCTTCACGGTCAGCGTAATGCCATTATCCACACCTACGACAGGTGTCAAAGTCGCCGCTGAGGCGGTAATGCTTTGCGCTCCCTGTGGTTGTGGAAGATTCACGGTAGCGCTAGTGATCTCTGCAAGACCTGTCGCATCAAATGCCAGTTGGGCTCCGGTGATTCCAGCTGCATTCGTAGCTCCCAGATCCGTAAAGGTAATGACACCCGCTACTGCCGTCAACGTCACATTCCCCGTCAACGTCCAGCTTCCTGCATCCTTCTTCGACACAGTAACAACCGTACTGCTGTCGCCAATGTTTACATTCCCAAACTGGTCCAGCAGCGTTATCACTGGCTGCTGCGCGAAGCTGCCGCCGTTGGCCTGCGGAGCACTTACGCCCGTGGTCAGCTTCATTGTCGCTGTGCTACCTGCGACAGGTGTAATGTTCAGCGCTGTTGCCGCTGGCGAGGCTACACCTGCTTGGCTGAACATAACCGCTTGCGCGCCAGCTTTGTTCAGCTTCAGATCCACCTGAGCTACACCCTCAACGAAATCAACGTTGATCTTGCTCGGTGAAGCTGCCAAAGCGGTACTTCCTAAGCTGCCGTACGTTCCGTCAGGCGCAACATCATAACCTGATACCGTCACTTCTTTTGTTCCGGTGAACGTTGTATCTGTATTGCCCAGCGAATTCTTCACGGTCAGCGTAATGCCATTATTCACACCTACGACAGGTGTCAAAGTCGCCGCTGAGGCGGTAATGCTTTGGGCTCCTTGTGGCTCTGGAAGATTCAACGCTACACTGGTGATCTGTGTAAGTCCTGTCGCATCAAATGCCAGTTGGGCTCCGGTGATTCCAGCTGCATTCGTAGCTCCCAGATCCGTAAAGGAAATGACACCTGCTACTGCCGTCAATGTCGTATTTCCCGTCAATGTCCAGCTCCCTGCGTCCTTCTTCGAAACAGTAACAATCGTACTGTTGTCGCCAATGTTTACATTTCCAAACTGATCCAGCAAAGTAATTACTGGCTGCTGCGCGAAGCTACCGCCATTGGCTTGCGGAGCACTTACGCCTGTGGTCAGCTTCATTGTCGCTGTGCTACCTGCGACAGGTGCAATGTTCAGCGCCGTTGCCGCTGGCGAGGCTACACCTGCTTGGCTGAACATAACCGCTTGCGCGCCAGCTTTGTTCAGCTTCAGATCCACCTGAGCTACGCCCTCAACGAAATCAACGTTGATCTTGTTTGGTGAAGCTGCCAAAGCGGTACTTCCTAAGCTGCCGTACGTTCCGTCCGGCGCAACATCATAACCCGTTACCGTCACTTCTTTTGTTCCGGTAAACAGAGTGTCCGTGTCGCCCAGCGAGTTCTTCACGGTCAGCGTAATGCCATTATCTACACCTACAACTGGTGTCAACGTCGCCGCTGAGGCAGTGATGCTTTGCGCTCCCTGTGGTTGTGGAAGATTCACGGTAGCGCTAGTGATCTGTGTAAGTCCTGTCGCATCAAATGCCAGTTGGGCTCCTGTGATTCCAGCTGCATTCGTGGCTCCCAGATCCGTAAAGGAAATGACACCTGCTACTGCCGTCAATGTCGTATTCCCCGTCAACGTCCAGCTTCCTGTATCCTTCTTCGACACAGTAACAACTGTACTGTTGTCGCCAATATTTACATTCCCAAACTGGTCCAGCAGCGTTATCACTGGCTGCTGCGCGAAGCTGCCGCCGTTGGCCTGCGGAGCACTTACGCCCGTGGTCAGCTTCATTGTCGCTGTGCTACCTGCGACAGGTGTAATGTTCAGCGCTGTTGCTGCTGGCGATGCTACGCCTGTTTGGCTGAACACAACCGCTTGCGCGCCAGCTTTGTTCAGCTTCAGGTTCACCTGTGCTACACCCTCAACGAAATTAACGTTGATCTTGCTCGGTGAAGCCGCTAAAGCGGTGCTTCCTAAGCTTCCGTACGTTCCGTCCAGCGCAACACCATAACCCGTTACCGTCACTTCTTTTGATCCGGTGAACGTTGTATCCGTATCGCCCAGCGAATTTTTCACGGTCAGCGTAATCCCATTATCTACACCTACGACAGGTGTCAACGTCGCCGCTGAGGCGGTGATGATATATGCAAGAGTAGGTCCTAGGTTCAGGGTCATTTTAGTGAAATAATCCCCCACGACCTTAAAATTAGTACCATCGTAAATAATGCCATTAAGATTAGAAGTAAGCTCTGATGTTTCCTGAGTCCACGTGGATCCGTCTGCCGAAGAGAATAACTCCCCCTTCAATCCAACAGCCAGAAAACTCCCATTACCAAAGCTGATATTATTTAGTGCGCTAGCTGATATTGTAACCTTCGTAAAAGTTACCAAATCTTCTGTGGTTAGAATTACTGCCTGCTGGCTAAGTGTATCTTCTCCAACCAGAATATAAGCTCTACCATCATAGGCAATTCCCTTTAAAGAAGTATTGGGGAACCCAATCTCTAAGGGCACATTCCACTGTATTCCATCTGATGATTTTGCGATAACAACGCTCTCTTGCTCATAAGTAATACTATTGTATTTCATCCCAAGAGCTACAAATTGATTATTCAAGTAAGCTACTGTATTAAATGCAAAATCCCCATTTTTAAATCTCTCTGTCCATGAGGTTCCGTTAACTGAAGAATAAATTCCGCCATAATCGGAAACAGCAACGTACTGATTTGTGCCAAAAGCAATACCTGTCAGATTGTCCTGCACTCCGGTATCTGTCGTAGTCCAAGTGTCACCGTTGGTCGAGGTCACCACTTTGGCGTTAAGATTGTAGTTTTCTTTATCTGTAACCGCAATAAACTTCCCTGCTCCATAAGTGACCGCATTCATTCCCGGCAGCTTGGAGGGTGTGACATCGTTCCATACTGCGGAGCTATTAGATTTGTAAATAGAGCCATATTCCCCGGATGAGACGGCAACATAATTGCCATTACCATCCTTAGCAATACTCTTCAGATTACCGCTGACATTACTCCACGCCGATAGGTCAGAAGAAACCAGTAAGCCGTTGCCCCCTGAAGCAACATATTTGCCATTTCCGTAAACCATATTGTTCACCATCATTGTTGTATGGGTATCCGAAGATGTCCACTGGGTGCTGTCCAGCGGAGCCGCAGAAGATTTATAAATTACACCCTGCCCAAACAACAAATAGCTCCCATTTAAAGAACCTCCCCCATAAAATTGCTTGTTATCCCATGAGGCATCAACGGTCCAATTAGCACCGTCTGTAGAGGTGAATACTTTTTTAGCATAAGGAGTCACGATATAACTAAAGAAACGATTATTTAAATAGATTACATTCGTAACATAAGGCCAACTAGAATTATAGTGGTTGATCACAAGATCGGTTAAGGTAACCGTTGTCCAATTGATCAGATTCGTTGAGGTATAATAGACAGCATTGTTAGCAGAGACCACATATTTGTTGTTGCCATAAGCAATATCCGTTAAGCTTTGCATTCCGAATATTGCATTGGTAGAAGTGATTCCTGTGTCTGTCCAGTTAATGCCATCCGAGGATTGTAGTAGAGTTACATCATAAGAAGGTGGATTGGTGCCAGGTTTATATACTGACTGCCATACAAAAAACTTTCCATTGACCGCTTTCAACCTTTCCGGTGTGATAGCTAACGTTTTTTTTGTCCAATTTTCACCATCAAGTGAATTGTATACTGCCTTTTCGCTACCATCAATAGCTAAGAACAGCCCATTAGCGAACACAATAGAAGTTAGTTTGGGGTTCCCCGCCTTTTTTGAGATAGACCAATCTACGCCATTTGATGATGTAGATATCCCTCCTTGGCCCACCGCTACAAAAACATTGTTACCAAATGCAACACTGCTCAAATTCCCAGCTGATGTGGAGCTTTGATCTATGATATTGCTATTGCTGGGTGCTGCATAAATTACTGCAGGCATAAACAGAGAACTGACGATAGAGAATACTAAACTTATTGCTAATAAAAGATTGCCACTCCGCTTAATCACAATTTTCCCCCTTTGGCATTACACCAAAATATAAATACTTCCACCATATGGAGATTAGATGTCTTTTCTAAGATTTGTAGCCATTTGGTTTGATTTTTATATCGGTATAATCCGAGAGAATTATTACGAATTTAACATTAAATTTTGATTAAAAACAACAATAATTTACACGCTTCACCTATCCATTTCCACAACCTTACAAATGAGAAAAAAACCTATTAAATATCAGGACTTAATCCTGAATTTAATAGGCTCTCAAGCTTTTGCTCGTAGAACTTTTTAAGCTACTTAATCTTTTTTATTAAATAGAAATCGCTGCTTCTAAAGCTACTTCCATCATGCCGTTGAAAGAATTTTGTCTTTCTTCTGCCGTGGTTACAGCATGAGTAACTAACGAATCAGAAATGGTAAGAATACATGCAGCTTGTTTACCTAACACTTTCGCATTATGGAACAACGCATAACTCTCCATTTCTACACAAACACAGCCATGTTCATTGTAAAATTCATTAACTCCAGGCACATTGTCTTCATGATAGAATACATCGCTGGAATGAATTCTCGCCGTCAGAACTGGCTTGTTAATACGTGTAGCCGCTGCTTCAATGACTTCGTTCAATTCTTTACTTGGCAGCTGGATATCTCCTTCTACACCGCTTTGCACATAGGCATATGTAGATTCACTCCACGCGCTATCCGCCAACACCACGTCAAATAAATTCAATTTATCTGTGTATGCTCCAGCACTACCGATACGAATGATGTTTTCCACACCATAGTTTTTGTATAGTTCATAAGAATAAATACCGATACTTGGCATTCCCATTCCCGAACCCATTACCGAAACCTCTTTGCCTTTATAAGTTCCTGTATATCCAAACATATTACGTACCGTATTAAATTGAGTTGGGTTCTCCAAATAGGTTTCTGCAATATACTTCGCTCTCAAAGGATCTCCTGGCATTAATACTGTTTTGGCGATTTCACCATTTTGTGCTGCATTGTGCGGCGTTGACATAATTTATTCCTCCTATGTTAATTACTCATTACTATCTTACTATACCATTCATCATTTTAAATATACGTTTAAAATTTTCTTTTATTGCGACAAAAATACTGCTACTGAATCTCTTTTTATAATTTATTAGCAAACTCGTTAAGTTTTTGGGACATTATCTTTATTTCCTCAATAAATGTAGAAGTATGCTGAACAGACGCCGCCTGTTCTTGGCCGATAGCTGCTATCTTCTCTATCGAATTAGCCATTTGATTCGTAATTCCCTTGATCTGTAACATGGTTTTATTTATGTTTTGCGTTGAGGCAACGGTTTCCCTTGAAAATTTCCGGATTTCCTTGGCTACGACTTCAAAACTTCTACCTTTCTCACCTGCATGCGCTGCTTCTATTGCAGCATTCAGCCCAAGTAAATTCGTTTGATCAGCAACCCTGTTAATAATCGATAGGACCTCTGTTGTATTCTCCACATCTTTTCCAGCCTGCTGAGATTGAATGAGTAGTTCCTGAGAGTGATCCGAAAGTGAACTTACGCCAAAGGAAATATTATTAATTTGCTCATTGGCTTGGGATAATGATTCCGAGATTTGTTCTACAATGGCTTTTAATTCACTTTGTCTTCGAATCTGAACTGCAATCCCGCCAATGACTTGACCCGTTTGATCGTGAAGAGGTGTTGCTGTACCTGTAAACTCAAATCCATAAAAGTGGGCTGGAACATCGGACTTCAAGGTACGATTCTCTTGTATCGCTAAGTAAAGCGGCTCTTCTTTGTTTAAAGATTGTCCTTCGTTAATGTTTAAATTTATGGTGTCGCCAGGAAAATAAGCAACGAACCGTTCCAAATCACATATCGCTATTGATAAATCAGCCGGGATCGATAATTTTATAATAGGTATAAGTGAGATAAATTTGTCTAAAGATTCAATGTTGTTAATCACAGAAATATAGTCTCCATTCCAGCAAAACGTTATTTATAGCGCACCAAGTCTAAGCAGATCATGCCTTACATACATGCATTTAATCTAAATATTTAATTTTGCTTAATTCATATTTTAGATATGTATTCGCGAAAATCTTCATAAAATCCTCCAAAAAAGTTTACAAACACCCATTTCTCTCTCACAAAAGACGGATAACATAAAAAAAGCCCCCACTTTGTGAAAAGTGAGGGCTTTCGTTCTCTTGCTGTTACTAATAATATCGATTAGTTACGGATCAGATAATCAAATGCTCCTAGCGCTGCAGTTGCACCGGATCCCATCGAGATAATGATTTGTTTATAAGCACTATTAGTGCAGTCACCAGCAGCAAATACTCCTGGTAAGCTAGTAGCACCATGGCTATCTACAACAATCTCACCTACGCGAGTACGTTCAACTGTGTCACCTAGCCATTCTGTATTTGGAACCAGACCGATCTGTACAAATACACCCTGCAATTCAACATGGTGAGTCTCTTCTGTCGCACGATCAACATAAGAAATACCATTTACCTTATCAGTTCCGGTAATTTCTTTAGTTTGCACGTTTTTAAGAACAGTAACGTTAGGAAGGCTATAAAGACGATCTTGCAGCACAGCATCAGCTTTGAGCTCTGGAGCAAATTCCAGAACCGTTACATGCTTCACTATACCTGCAAGGTCAATAGCTGCCTCAATACCTGAGTTACCGCCGCCAACAACTGCAACATCTTTGCCTGCAAACAAAGGACCATCACAGTGTGGGCAGTAGGCTACACCTTTGTTCTTGAATTCAGCTTCACCAGGCACGCCCATATTCCGCCAGCGAGCACCTGTAGACAGAATGACCGTCTTACTCTTTAGAACAGCGCCGTTCTCGAGTTCAACTTCAATTAAGTCATTTTTGTCTAGACGTCTGACACGCTGCAATTTCATCACATCAATGCCATACTCTTTTACCTGCTCTTCAAGTTTAGCTACGAGTTGAGGACCTTCAGTGTACTTCACACTAATAAAGTTCTCGATACCAAGCGTGTCGTTAACCTGTCCGCCAAAGCGTTCAGCAACAATACCTGTACGAATACCTTTACGTGCCGCGTAAATGGCTGCACTTGCACCAGCTGGGCCGCTGCCGACAACAAGCACATCATATGGAGCTTTATTGTCAAACTCTGATGCGTCCACACTGCTGCCCATTTTAGCTAAAATTTCTTCAACCGTCATACGACCACTTTCGAAAAATTCACCATTAAGGTAGACGCTTGGAACAGACATAATTTCTTTGCTTTCTACCTCTTCTTTGAATACTCCACCGTCAATCATCGTATGGGTAATGCCCGGATTAAAGATACTCATAAGATTCAGTGCTTGTACAACATCAGGGCAATTATGACAGCTCAGGCTAACATAAGTTTCAAACTTATATTCGCCACTAATGCCTTTGATCTGATCAATTACACTTTGCTCAACCTTAGGAGCTCTTCCGCTAACCTGCAACAGAGCCAATACTAATGAGGTAAATTCGTGTCCAAGCGGAGTTCCGGCAAAGGTTACGCCCGTATCTTCACCCACACGATTTACACTAAAGCTTGGGGTTCTAGATAGTTCGGTTCTTTCCACCGTAATCCTAGCTGACATTTTGGCAATTTCATCAACTAGTTCAGTCATCTCTTGTGATGCCTCGTCAGCGCCTGCACTGAGTTTCAGTACTACATCGCCTTCCAAGAGTTCTAGGTATTGCGCTAGTTGAGCTTTTATTTCTTGATCTAGTTTCATTTAGCTTTCGCTCCTTAAATCTTACCTACAAGATCGAGACTTGGTTTAAGAGTTTCTGCACCTTCCGACCATTTCGCTGGGCAAACTTCACCTGGATGATTGCGTACATATTGCGCTGCTTTAATTTTGTTAACAAGAGCGCTAGCATCACGGCCGATACCACCAGCATTAATCTCAACAGTTTGAATAACACCGTCTGGGTCAATGATGAATGTACCACGATCAGCAAGACCGTCAGCTTCGATCAATACATCAAAGTTGCGGGAAACCACATGGGAAGGATCGCCGATCATAATGTATTTCACCTTGCCAATTGCTGCGGAGCTTTCATGCCATGCTTTATGTGTAAAGTGTGTGTCAGTAGAAACGGAATATACTTCAACACCTAGTTGTTTGAGGGTTTCATATTGGTTCTGCAAATCTTCTAGTTCAGTTGGGCATACGAATGTGAAGTCAGCTGGGTAAAAGCAAACTACACTCCATTTACCTTTGAAGTTTTCTTCTGTAACATCGATAAATTTCCCATCTTGAAATGCGCTTGCTTTGAATGGTAGTACTTCTGTTCCGATTAATGACATATTGTTTAATCTCCTTTGGGTTTAATTTATGAATAGAGTGGATACTATTTATAATTATTATAATTAACCAAATTAAGGCCTGTCAAGTTATTTATAATAATTCTAATATGATAATCGTTGTCAGTCGCTAAATGTTCATACAAATTCCTTTCTTTCGGATTTAAATACAACACTTTATCATCTGACTGATGCTCATTCGTGCTTATTGACTATTATGGTTTAGTTTACATGTTTTATGTAGTTCAATTTCTACAATTCGATGTCTTCTACTATTAGATTGATAATATTCAAGGATTCTTCCGCTACTGTTGGATTAGAATATCGATTTCCATTATAGGTGATCAGTGCTTTCCATAAAGCCCACCCTCTTGCTCTATTCCACGTTTGTGCATCCATGTTTAATACCTTTTTAAAGATCCTTCTACTAGCCTCATCAAAAAAAGTCCACGCCATTGCAGCATCACAAGCAGGATCACCCACCCCTAATATGCCAAAATCAATGACTGCACAAAGCTGTCCGTCTTTGACTAATATATTTCCAGGTGCGACATCACCATGAACCCAAACTGGTTCTGACTCCCATTCAGAGTCTAATGCCAGTTCCCAGATCTTTTTCAATAGACCTTCATTAAAAATATCTTTATTATGCTCAATCGCATTTCTAGATTCCTCATCATATACAGCTAAGGACCCACCTCTATAAAAATTATGCTCTCCTGCTAAAGGTCCCCCACTAGCATCAATAGACTGTAATTCACTTAAAAAGCTCCCCAAGTCTCTCGCAAATTGATTGAGATCATTAATGTTCTCATGGGATAAAGTCTCTCCCTCTAGCCACTTATTAATAGACCAAGGCCAGGGATATTCTTTGTTAGGTGTCCCTTTCGCTAATGGTGTTGAAATAGGTAACGTAAGTCCTTTCCTTAAAAAAGGTAACCATAGTTGTTCTTTCTCCACTTGGGGAACATAAGCGGCTGCACTTGGTAATCGCACACTCATCTGTTCACCTAAATGAAAAGTCCGATTATCATGCCCACTGAATTTCACAGACCTGATCTCTAAATCGGACCATTTAGGAAATTGTTCATTTATTAATCTTGCTACTAAATCGACGTCTATAGTATGCATAATATCTCTCCACATATATGAAATTGAAGCAACACCAGTTGCGGAATCCGAGCTGATGTTGCTTCTTTTTAACTATGAAATGGATACAAGGGTCTACTTCAGATAGGTTCCTGACTCTCCGATTCCACCACTACCGTTCAATACATATACACGCGCATTTCCTTTCCCGGAGCAGTTGATTGTGATCACACCGTTGGTAACGGTTTTCGTATCACCAGTGACCGCATCCACATAAGTTCCGTTAGGAATTCCGGTGAATGTTGCATTTCCTGAGATCGTAACCAAAGCAAAGCTATCGATTCCTTTGCTACTATCAGTGTATCTTCTTTTAAATGCCAAATCACCTGATACATTTTCTGTAGAATATTGGCCTTTTTGCAAAGCAGGAACAGCTCTTCTGATTAAATTAAGTTGTCTGATATGTTTCGCCAGAGGATAATTTAACGAGTCTGCAAGTGTGCCAGTAGCATTGGTATATTTACCGTAATCTTGAACAGTAACACTACCCTCAATATGATCGCCAAAGTAAGCACGGCCTGTTGTACTTAACGGTGCATTTGGACCTACATCTATGACTGATCCTTTTTTAAACTCAATTTCAGAACCATAATAGATCGCAGGTATTCCTCGGAAGGTGAACATCAGAGCGAGATTCTCAGCCCAAGTGTCCTGTGTGCCGGCAAATCTTTGATTTTCTGGTGCCTGGTCAGGTGCATAGTCATGAGAGTCAATATAAGTTACATTCCAGGTAGCATCATTATAGAATTGATCACCGCTTCTCATACTGAATGCTTCCTGAGCAGTCTTGAAGGCCCAGTGCATTGGAAAATCAATGACATCCATACCCGATTTCATCGAATAGTCAGGCGTATGATAAGTATTTCCTGTTAAAAATGCATTGTTCGAGGTAGGCTGTCCTGCTGTAGTAGAGTTATCTGCCCACTCTTGTTCCACCGATAGCTTGTTGGAAGCGTAATCATTTTGACCATCACCTGGATAGGATTTTGAGCTTTTCCAAGTATAAAACGGTGTTGATATCGCCGGAATTCCACTGTTCCAGACATCTCTGTACCGAGTAGCCACTTCCCCAAAGACAAAGAAGTCTGAGCCTCCTCTTGTTTTCCATGCCGGCACAAAATATTTGTTAAAAATATACCGGCTTACATGCTTTACAGTATCGACCCGAAAAGCATCCACACCCATATCAATATATTGATTATAGCTGTCGATTAGATACTGATTCACTAGAGGATTTTCTGTGTTTAAGTCTACACAGTCTCCCGCAATCTGTCCTGTCTGGACGGTGTAAGACTCCCAAGAAAGACTTTTTTCCGTATGGTAAATGTTATTGTTAGTCTCCGCAGTCTTCATTAAGGCAAGTCTTGCCTGATATTGCTGATCAGGGGTCATGGAATCATAGTTAGCTGGCAGCTTATCCGTAATTTTGAGCATGTTACTCACGGTGTCCGCCGCCGCCGGATCTTTTTTGAACATCGGGAACAGATTTTCTTCTCCAAAATTACCGGTATGATTGACGACAATATCTTGAATAACCTTTATCCCTCTCGCGTGTGCTGCATTGATCAAATCCTGATAAGATGCCCCTGCGGATTCATATCTTGGATCTATTTTCGCAAAATTTATTGCATGGTACCCATGATAATCATAACCGCTGGCATTCTGCACCACAGGTGTAATCCAGATGGCACTGAATCCTAAGGCTTTAATGTAATCGAGCTTTTGAATCAGTCCTTTGAAATCCCCTCTCCAAGCTGGATCAGAGTCCGGATTTCCTGCCTTGGCATCCTCCCATGCATGCTCGTTGTTACTGGAATCACCGTCATAGAACCGGGAAGTGATTACAAAATAAATCGTATCTTCACGAAAATCGCCCTTATTACCAATGTTATAAACAAAACTCTGTTTGGTTTCATTTCCGGCACCATCGATCACAAGGAATTTTAAGGTTGTCGTCTTGTTAATCAAGATAGACGGTCCCGCAAGAGATGTTAGTGCATTGCCTGAAATATAGACTTTTGAACTCGTTGTTGGTTCCGTACCATTATCTGTGTAATATGCTGTGGTTGTTGCCGCCTTGTTGTCTTTTATATTAAAAGATACGGAAACCGCTGAGCTCGAATTCCCAACAGGCAGATTCGCAGTGATAATCGGAGCTTGCAAATCGGCATTCAGATCAATCACATAAGCAAAAGAGCCTACATTACCCGCTTGCCCTATAGAGTTAACGCCGAATGCTTTGATAGTCAAAGAAGAAGGTACTTGGATTGGAGTCGTATACAACGTTGAGGTTGTCGTAGGTGTTGATCCGTCGGTCGTATAATAAATTTTATCGCCGCTATTTGTACTGGATAGGGTCACCGTTTGGGCAGAATCATAGGTTTTGGGCACAGGAGAGACGGATATCACCGGAACCTTAGGAACGTCTGGATTGGCGTCATACCATACGTTATCTGAGTTATACCAGCCCTCTTTTACGCTGCGAGATAAGTCGCCCGTTTGTTTGCCATTGCCGTCATTAAAGATCAGGCTTGCACCTGTAGCATTCGGAACAGTATAGCTATACCAATCGTTTCCGTCCGATTTCATCAGTATTCCCGGCCATGCTCCACTAGTCGGAACGGTTGCCGGATTCAGATTCCAGTAATGGATGCGGATCGCTGCATTCCAGCTTGCTGGTTTCTTAAAGTGAACGGTTAGCCCCGCTGAAGTAGGTGTAGGTGTTGGCGTCACTGTTGGCGTTGGTGTAGGAGTTACGGTAGGTGTTGGCGTTGGTGTGGGTGTTATGGTAGGTGTTGGCGTCACTGTTGGTGTAGGAGTTACCGTAGGTGTTGGTGTCACTGTTGGTGTAGGAGTTACCGTAGGTGTTGGTGTCACTGTTGGTGTAGGAGTTACCGTAGGTGTTGGTGTCACTGTTGGGGTAGGAGTTATCGTTGGTGTTGGTGTAGCTCCGGCCGAAAGGGTCACATAGTCGATATTAATATTCCCGCTATCATCTGAGTCATATTTATAAGCAAGCGTGTTATTTCCTGCCTGTAAGGAGAGTGTTTCTGTTTGGTCTGCCCATGTATCCCAGTTGGTCAGGTTGGCTAATGTTGTCTGTGTAACCTTTATTCCATTGACATAAATGGACACCTTTTTAGCACTGCCGGATGCATTAGCATAGTGAAGCGTGGCATTATAGGACCCTTCTGCGGAAGCCTGGACGTTAAAAGTGGCAGTTGCTCCTGTAGTTGTGTATCCATCAACAAAACCGGTGCCCGAATATCCGATGTGATTCGTATTTACTTTTGCACCACCAGACAGGGATGCACTCTCTGCTTCGTATTTCCCGGCAACCGGAATAACCACCGTCCAGTTCTTCCCGCCGTTATTGTCCCAACTATCCGTTGGAGCCGTGATGTGATAACAATAAATTAGGGTGGCACCTTCCTGAACATTGAGGTTGGCGGTGAACGTGGTTCCATTTTTGGTCATCACCGTGTCCGTAGTATTAGCCCAGTTATTCGTAGTCCAATGTAAGGTCACAGCTGTCGCTGTAGGATTGGTATAGGTGACTGTATGATCCGTATTGCTGGCCGATGCTCCACCCGATAAACCAAATAAACTAAAAATGAGCGAAAAAATAATTAACCACGAAATATAACGCCTGGATTGTTTGGATACCAAGTAAATAACCTCCTCATAATTTTAAGTGCAGCTTACGATTTTAAGCGCTATCGTGGTGTGCAAACGTTTGCAAAAATGAGAAAAAAAGAAATACTTGATAGTTTTGATCTCCTCCTTCCATGATAAATAAGGAAAAAGCTCATTGAATGCGTTTACAAATAGCTCTATATGTGGTGGATTTTCCTTGTTAAGATTATAGGCGCCAAACTTTGGCTGGTCAATGCATCTTTTAGGCTATAATTCAATCGTTTTCACTATAAGTTCCCTAAGATAGCAGGTAAATTGTTCAGGTTCTTAGCCAGCCAATTCATTTCTTTTGCAAAACGTTTTGGAGGTACACTATGTTTGTCCATCGCGGCATTAATCCACCACGGGCTTTCCATATACCACAACAACTGCAATGATTTTGTTAAATCCCCCTGCTCCACCGTTCGTTCCTCACGATATCCGTCAATAAATGCTGAAGCTAGTGCTCCATCTAAATCTTCATCTAAAGCACATGACATCACTGCTCGCGCCACATCTAGCTGCGGATAATCATATTTGAACCGATCAAAATCTAGAATTGCAGACAATTGGCTATCTTGAAATAAAAGATTATCAACCCATAAATCACGATGTGCCCATCCAGCTTCAAGTCCTTCGAATATTTCCGGATCTATTTCTTCAGTCGCTCTTAGTTGTATCTCTAGGTCAGTGATGAGTGAGGTTTTACCCATTTCCTTTGATTGTTGTAGGAGTACATTCCAATGTTCTAAACGTTCCTCAGGGCTTTGTGGAATAAATTGTGGGGTTCTTTTCAAACTAATGGTCCCATCATTTAATAAACGATGCATTTTACCTGTGGCACGACCCAAATCAAACATTTGATGGATATTAATCTTACCCGGCTCTATGACACGGCCTTCACAATATTCCATTGCCATAAACGTTTCTCCCTGATCTGATTCCAGTAAAACATTATTGTTATAAGCCAACAATCCGGGACATGGGAGCCCCTGTAGATACAATCTTTTCTGTTGAGAAAAGGCAAAGTTCAGCTCTTCTGGGTTATACAATTTATATCTTTTTTTGTTGTATTGTTTAAGTAGAAATTGCCCTGAATCCGTTGTGATTTTCCATTTAAGATTTAACCAGCCACGTTTTATTGGGGTAGCATGAAGGACTTTCAATCCAAAAAAATGATAGAAACTATTACTTAAATCCTCTAAAATGGCTTCCTCTGAACGAATCGCTTCCATTTCATCAACTCCTATCTATTCAAAGTATAAAAGAAGAAGCCGCCAATGACGACTTCTTTTAGATATTTCTTTTTAGCAGAAAAAGTTATCTATAAATGAGGCTCCCGCCTTGGAGAAACTCTTCTGCCTTCTCTTGCATTCCTGATTCAATTCTCGTCGAATTACGGATATTATGAGAGATCTTCATACTGCAAAATTTCGGCCCGCACATGGAACAGAAATGAGCTGTTTTAGCGCCTTCCGCAGGCAATGTCTCATCATGATATTCGAGCGCTCGCTCAGGATCTAACGATAAATGAAATTGATCACGCCAACGAAATTCAAAACGGGCTTTCGAAAGAGCGTTATCCCGGTCTTGTGCTCCTTTATGCCCTTTCGCCAAATCTGCGGCATGTGCCGCTATTTTATAAGTAATGACCCCTACACGTACATCTTCCTTATTAGGCAGGCCAAGATGCTCCTTCGGAGTTACGTAACATAACATTGCTGTACCGAACCAACCAATCATCGCTGCACCTATAGCAGAGGTAATATGATCATACCCCGGCGCAATATCTGTAGTCAGTGGACCTAACGTATAAAAAGGGGCTTCGTTGCAAGTTTCAAGTTGCTTATCCATATTCTCTTTAATCAAGTGCATCGGCACATGTCCTGGACCCTCTACCATCACCTGTACATCATGACTCCAAGCCATAGCTGTTAATTCACCTAACGTCTCTAACTCGGCAAATTGTGCTTCATCATTCGCATCAGCAATCGAACCCGGACGTAATCCATCGCCTAGGGAAAAAGAAACATCGTACAGCTTCATGATTTCACATATCTCTTCAAAATGTGTATATAAAAAGTTCTCTTGATGATGCGCAAGACACCATGCCGCCATAATGGAGCCACCTCTTGAAACAATACCTGTCATACGTTGTGCCGTCAACGGGATATAACGAAGCAGAACTCCCGCATGAATGGTAAAATAATCCACCCCTTGCTCCGCTTGCTCAATGAGCGTATCACGGTATACTTCCCACGTTAAATCTTCCGCTTTCCCATTCACTTTTTCCAAAGCTTGATAAATAGGCACCGTTCCAATAGGAACAGGAGAATTACGGATGATCCACTCGCGTGTCGTATGGATGTTTTTACCTGTGGAGAGATCCATTATATTGTCTGCACCCCAGCGGGTAGCCCATCTCATTTTCTCCACCTCTTCCTCTATGGATGAGGATACTGCGGAGTTTCCAATATTGGCATTGATCTTTACCAAAAAATTACGCCCAATAATCATTGGTTCACTCTCTGGATGATTGATATTCGCTGGAATGATGGCGCGACCGCGGGCTACTTCATCTCTTACAAATTCCGGTGTCACATTCTCACGAATCGCAACGTATTCCATTTCCGAAGTAATAATCCCTTTGCGTGCATAATGCATTTGAGAGACATTATGCCCCTTTTTCGCTCGCAAAGGTTTTCTATGGAGCGCTGGAAACACTTCCGCCACAGCTTTTCCCGTTGCATTCCCGTTATCTTCAGGCTTCACGGTTCTTCCTTCGTACGCTTCCACATCCCCTCGTTCCTCAATCCAGCTTAGACGATTGGGCTCTAACCCCTGACGAATATCAGTATGAATATTAGCATCCGTGTAAGCCCCACTTGTGTCATAGACATGAATTGGGGCATTCTCCTCTTCGCCGTCTATGCCCGCAGTTGGACTAAGTGAGATCTCCCGCATAGGCACCTGAATATCAGGCCGTGAACCCTTTACATACACTTTTTGACTTGCTGGAAAAGCTGATAAATTGATTGGATCGTTGTTCAATTCGCTTGTCATCTCAATTCCTCCTATAAGGTGATTTGATCAAGCGGAGACGGTCTACTCCCCACACATAGAAAAGGCCACATCTGTATAAGATGAGGCCTTAGAGTAGACAAATAGAAATAGAGCTCCATTTCCTCCGCTGGCATTATCCAGATCAGGTTTGACGGTCGATAGTTATAACTATCCTCTCAGCCTGGTCCCACCAAGCTCCCGTAACTATATAATTGCTACTTCAAAGTATAACCGAAAAGAGAGAATTATCCAAATCCACTCAAATGTGAGATCAATGTGTACGTTAGTATAACACCAATACCCCAAATCCTTCCAGAAGCACCTCGCCCGACAATGTTGTGCCGCTCAGTAAATCTGTTTTGGTCTCATGAAGATGGATCGTGACAGGAGTCTCACTATAATTAAGCAAAAAAGCATAACTGGAAGAAGCTCCGGTACGGACTTGCAGCTCTACCTCTTCTGGGAGCTTCAGCCAATTTGCTGGCGATTGTAGATCCATTAAATTTATGATCTCAGCCGCTGCCTGTTCGTTAAATACGGCTCCGTAATACCAAACCTCACCCTTGCCGCGACGATTTCTAGTTACCGCCGGTTTTCCCGCATAATAATCAGAGGCGTAAACCGCCATCACTTCAACCGAAGCTTCCTCTATTTTGAGAATATCATTAAAGTCATCTGCTCCTGTAACGACTTCGGTCGCGCCCGACCAGCTAATTGTTGTTGGCTGACGACTGCCCTTAACCATTGTGAATTCTTCAACTGTGATCCCGCATTGATCCTTAGCAGTACCTGGGAAAGGACGCATATAACATTGACCGCGCTCATCCTTATAGCCAGTTCTACAGCCGAAGATCAGTTTGCCGCCTTGTTGAACATATTCATCCAGCAGAGACGCTGTCTCATCTGTCATAATCGCTGGGTGAGGATAGATAAGCACGTCGTACCTTGCAAGCTCCTCCAGCGTTGTTTTTTTGCGCAGATAGAGCACGTCATTCGGGATATGCTTCCGCTGAAGAGCCTTGTACCACTCCTTATTGCTCTTCCACATAAACGGGCCATGCCAAACATCGTATTCTCCATCCCACTCATTGTCATAATCACGAACAATAGCAACGTTAGCCTGATTATGAGTACCGATAAACGCTTGACCTGCTGCTGCCAGCTCCTGACCGATCTGCCCCGCTTCCCGCACTCTCCGGTTAGGCTGATTATGATAGTCATTGATTCCATGCCAATAAATTTCATTGCCCATCGTAGCTGTCCGCCAGCGGAAATATAACACCATATCTGCCCCATGAGCGATCGACTGATAAGTCCATAACCGCATCTGCCCGGGCTTTGGAGAAGGCATATCCATCCGGTTCACCCAGCCACCCGGGCCCGACTGCTGCTCCATAATGCAGAAATTCGGGGATATCGAACGAACAACAGATAACGACAGTCCCCAGCCTCTATCATTCAGCGGATTCCGCTCATTCGGGTCATAAAAAATAGTAGAGAACTGAGGATAGGAATCATAGCTGAAGAAATCCAGCAGTTCATCCGTCATTTCATGGCTATCGAGATGACCGAACAGACCGTTCGTGGTTACCCATTGCTTAGGGGCAAGTTTACGAATGATATCCGCTTGGTTTTTGGCAAAAGAAATTGTATTGTCCGAAATAAACCGTTTTTCATCCAATGCCTGATGAGGATTGGGTTGCTTCGGTACTGGAGTCGGACGTGGAAGATAGACCTGAGACCAGTCACTATAGCTTTGATTCCAAAAAACAGCTCCCCATGCCTCGTTCAAATGCTCAAGCGTAACATATTTCTGCTGTAGCCATTCCCGGAAGGCCTTATGGTCACTCTCCGAATAAAATTCACTGATCTCACAGTTGAGCTCATTATCAATTTGCCAGCCAACTACACCCGGATGATTGCCGTAATGTTCAGCCATTTGTTCTGCAATACGTGCACACAGTTCCCGGTATTTAGGACTGCTGTAATTATAATGGCGGCGCATGCCATGCTGAAGTGTAACACCTTCGTAGGTTACATTTAATACTTCTGGATATTTATCAGTCAACCAAGCTGGAGGCGTTGCCGTCGGAGTACCAAGTACAACCTGAAGACCATATTTATGTGCTAGATCAATCGCCCGATCAAAGAGCCCGAACTGAAACTCCCCTTCTGTGGGTTCAAAAATAGACCAAGCAAACTCCCCCATCCGAATGATCGTAAAGCCGAGTTCACGCATCCGGCGATAATCGTCCTCCCACATGTTTTCTGGCCAGTGCTCCGGATAATAACAAACGCCAAGCTCGAATTTTTCAGTTGCGACAGGTTTCTTCATCATTACCTCCAAAGTATTAAAAATATGCTTTCAATATTTTATAATTCTATTGTAGTATCAATGATAAGAGGTCTTATATAACAAAATATTGCTATCATATAACAATCTTGCGTTTATTGCCTTAATCCAACTTGCGCTCTGTTGCGCTACAGAAATGGGTGCTGCCAAACATGAAGAAACAATGGTATTTGCCGACACCGGCTTTTTCAAAATATGTCTGTTATCCTGAATTTTTGGGACATTACACTCACTTTCCACAACATACAGAGAGAAGAAGCGAAGGGTTTCTGGGGAGTTATAACCTGCATTTGATCTTTGGTGGGGAGGGTTATGTATTCCATGAGGGCGAACGTATTCCGATGAGTAGAGGACGAGGTTTTCTGTACCCAAAAGGGGCTTATCAGCAATACGGCTCTGACCCAGGCGAGCCTTGGGATGTCCGATGGGTTCATTTTAATATTGAAATCGTCCTCCCCTTATTAGAGGAAGTGGACCAGTCCCGTGCATACCTGTTCACTTTTGATTTGGATGCTAAGCTGGACGAGCTATTCGAGGAAATGTACCTACTGAGCGCTTCCTACGTGACCCGTAGCGAGCCAAGACTATCTGCTCTGCTGTATGAGCTTCTAGTTAAATTGCTGCAGAACTCCGAGCCGCTTCACGGCTCAGTACCGCACGAGGTTAGACAGTCCATCCGGAGTGCTGCAGATATCATTCATGTCGAATGTGCCAGCCCTTGGTCTCTGGAATCGATGGCAAGATTGACCGGGTACAGCAGCTATCATTTTCTAAGGCTGTTCCGGGTGGTTATGGGCAAAACTCCAAACCGTTATTTAACCGATTGTCGGCTGGCTAAAGCCAAGCTTTTACTGGTTTCCACAGGACTCTCCATTGCTCAGGTTGCGACTCAGTCCGGTTTTGCCCAATCCAGCTATTTTATTAAAGTGTTCAGAAGGTTTGAAGGCATGTCTCCTGTGAAATACCGGCAGGCTTTTGGGGCGTAGACGATCTTCCTTCAGTCCGTAGAGATTCAATCTTAGTCTCTTGGACTTATCACCCTTAAAGATCATCCTTAAGAGAAATTTCACTCTCAATATCTAAACTTATTGTTTCGGAATGAATCTCCCCTTCATTATCATTCCATGTAATAGATAAAGTGGTGTTTTCATAATTTTGTCTATTTTTATTTAATTCGTCATACGAATACGGACCTGTTATAGACCCGATATCAGTGTTACTTAATATTGAAACGGGTCCATCCGTTGACCTAGCTTCATTTACAAGAACTGTTTCATCCTTATTATTAGTGTTTTTTTCATTGACTTCATACTTATAATAGCTACTATTCACTAAAGCGCTTGGGTCTCCCTTGAACACTAACTTCCCATGTCCCCGTAAAATTTTGCTAGATGAAATTATTATTTTGTAATCTAAAACATCCCATGTATCCCCTGTGCCCTTAAGCGTATATACTTGAACACCAGTGTTTAAATTTGTTTCGAACTCTTTATTGAAATATAAATAACTCCATATCGCATTCGAAATAATAACCACAGCTACAAGCACTAGGATTAGTTTTTTCATATCTGCTCCTTTATAAATACTCCCCAGCCATTATTTATATCTTAAATTCCATTCTTTTGACCAATTCGGAAATGCTTCTCCGGTCAATTCTTCGAGTGTTTTTCCATCAATGGTGTAAACCCAGCCCATATGTAATTCATCGAAATCAGGAAAACTATAGCCTCCTATCACTTCATCGTCTGCTTCTAGCAGAAAAATCAGGGTTTGTTTTTTTGTATTATCCTTCTCGTTATCTAAGGGGTGGTTTTTAACGATTAACTTACTTGTAGTTATTTCCTTACCTATATAATCGATTGGATCAACACTTTGAACACTCCAATATTGTATGTATGGCATTTCCGTCAGCAGTTTTTTATCTAATAAATATTCAGAAACAATTCCTTCATTACTAATGATCAGATAGCCCATATCGGTAATAAATTGTTCAGCTTTGCTATATTCTTTTTTTGAATTATCGCTAATTTCCTCATCACTACATCCCAATAAAAAGATTAAGAATAACGGAATTATGATTCTCCTTAATTTTTTCATAGGTTCTCTCCTTGCATTGTTTATTATCTCCGCGCTCAATTTATAGATTAATCTTATTGTATGAATTTAGTATCATCAAACTCTTTAGCGTCTTATAGGCTCTCCATTCCAACCTCGCTGTTTCACCGGGAGGCTCCCATTTTATCTGCCATCCTCCATCATCCTCCTGTTGGTATTCTAATACTTTTAAATGATCAAGAATGGTTTCATCAGAAAATATGCTGCTACAGTAAGAAGTTGGTGATGGCGAAAATTCTAGAGGAGAGAGTCCATAACTGTGGGATGCGGCATCCAAGCAAAAAAAGTTGGCAGTAATAAGCTCCTTAGATAATTTTTGAAATAATCCTTTGATAAAATCCGATTGAGGTAAGCTTTCCAATAAATAAAATGCAGTTAAAATTGTATGCGCATCATCATAGGCTTGTGAGTGAATATCTTCCAAACAAATTTCTGTCGCTTTATCAAGCCAGGAATGTTCTATCCCTTGCCATTTAAGAAGCCCGACAAGACCAGTAAGTCTGCTAAATGATGGCTCTGGAGAAAGAGGGTTATTCCAATGTTCTGCTCTTGGATAGTTCGATGATGAAGGAAATATTGTTGGAATCCCTTTTTTTAAGTCAGCATGCTTTGAAATATAATCACATGCTTTTTGAGAGAGTTCTTCGTCTTTTATGTTACAGTCATATAAGAAACGTAGTGCAAATTCCATGAAAAGTGGCTGACTACCGGGTGCCCGTAAATCTGGCTCTATTGCATTTCCAAACCCACCATCTTCGTTCTGGTAGGCTATTAGAGAAGTCACAACATTGCTTATTGATCCACCGTGGAAAATATATTCAAAAACCCTTCTTTCTAATAATCTGCCATGTGTCCAAATGAAATGGGCTGCTTTTTCAAAATCCATCTGTTCCCCTCCTCAAAATTTACGCTAAGCATTTAAGTATTCAATGACACTTTTAATATAGGATTCAATCGGTTCCTTTGTATTAACAATATGTATTCTGACATTAGAGGGCTTTTTAGCATTTTCAATAATTTTAAGTAATGTCTCTTCAGAAGGCACTCTTTCAATCTGGCTAATCATTCTTTTTCTATTTCGCAGTCTATTATTGAGCTCGTCATAGTCATTTAATAAACATTCTACATATTTATATTCCGCATTATATTTCTGGGTCAGATTCAATCCTCTCTCTATCATCTCAGAGTATAAACAAGGGCTATCGAGTATAACATTATGACCTTGAGATAAGTGAAAATCTATCAAGGCCCATTCAATGTCATACGAAATTCTTCCAACTTCCTTGAACCCAGTGTTTGCTCCAAGTGATTCCATAAGAGAAGACTTTACAATGTCGTGATCAAGAATAACAGCAGAAGTATGCTGCGCTATTACTCTGGCTAATGAAGACTTTCCTGATCCGGGGTATCCAGACATCTGAAGAAAAAACAACGAGGGCCACTTCCTTTCAGACGAGATTCTTATAGGCGTTTATCGACTTCCATATAAGCTCCTCATCCTTAATTCCTTCATGAACAAATAACTTTATTGGAAAAAAGAGTCCTTCCATAATCGATAATCTAACGTCCTCCACAAATTGTGTGTACGTGTATGCGCTCCTGATTTTATTGTTAATTGAATGAAAATACAGATCAAAAATACGTGTAGTCTCGGCACTGCCATGAAACAAATCGTGGATAAATAACATAACGAGATCCTCCGTACAAAGCCCCACCTTCACAGCTTCAAGATCAATGATGCACGGCCTTGAACTGCTAAACATCGGATATAATAAATTGCCAACATTTAGATCACCATGAATGCATGTGGTATTTTGATATCTGGATATACGACTAATATGTTTCTGGGCATTTTCACGCAAGCTAAGTAAACTCTTCTCGTAAATACTAAACTGTTCTTCCCCAAGGTTATAAGTCTGGTGCTTTCTAAAAGCTAGATAATCTCTCTCCAAATACGAAATATGCTTTAAATAATGCTCTGTACTTTTCAAATGCTCGGGATGAGCTAACTCGCTTGTCCCCCAAGAAGCAGAATGAAACTGTACGATCACATCAATAATGTTTGCTAATTTATCAGAATCAATAGGTACTTCCCAGTCAGCTAAATTGGTATGTGTCGGGGTCAGATCTTCCATCAACAATATCCCCTCTTGTCCGACTGTATCATATTTATTAAAAAAGACTCTCGGAATAGATACATCCTTGGTATAGTAATGATTATAAATCATATTTTCATATGGAATATGATCTGACTTTGTGATTTTCTCTAATAACGACAAAACCTTATTGTCTTTCGTATACACTTCTATTTTATTGAGTGCTGCTCGATTGCGTATTTCTTGTTTTGTTCTTTTAATCTCAAGAATCTCAGGAACACCCTGACCTCTTAATAGCTCTAATAGTTGATCATCGTTTAGTAGCATTTTCATCCTCCAATCTGAATTGGCTCTCGCCTACAGTAGCCATTTGTCTCACTTCCATTTTTCAGCATTCATCAGGTTGAACTAACGTGTATAAATTCGCTTTCAACATTCCATCCACCTTCCAAAATATTGAATATTTCACGCTGAGAATTTAAATAAAAAAGACAAATCACGTATTAAAGTGACTTGTCCTCCGGTGCTTCCACATATAAATTTGCTTAAAATGAATTGAACGCTAAATAATACGTTTTATTTCCGCCAAAAAGTTGAACAGTCTGCCTTATCCAAAATATTAAACTCGATCATTTTTTCAAGTAATGAGAAATCAACTGGACTTTCCCATCGGATGCGTAATAACTGCTTGGTATGATCATAACCTGCCTGCACAATTTCATCAGAAAAACGATTAATTCCTGCAATTTCAGGGGCAACCGCCAAATGATGTTTGGATACACTGAAGCCAATAATAAAAGTCTCGTGATCGGTAAACATAGGCTGATTCCACGCAACTTTTGGCTTTAAATCAGTAAATTTTCCAGCTACCCAAGCCAAAACTTCTTCCATTCTTTCCCGATGTTGCGGGTTATCAATCTGCGCTAAATATTCTGCAAATACTTCCATGTCATTCTCTCCTAAAAAAATATTTTCGAATAGTCTATTTGATGTTACGTCATATCAACTACATTCTCTTAGCATAATAATTAAACAGGAAGATTCCTAAGGAGATTTGAAAAATAAAAACACCACATAACACAGTGACTACAGTTTGATCTACTCCCATTAAACTAAATACAACAGTTAGAGCCATTAGGATGTAAAAGTTAACAATATTAGTTTTCCAACCGGCTTTTTCTCTTATTCTTATTTTCCGTTCATCATTAGCCTCAATTTTACTCATTCTAACTTTCTCATCATTTTTTACTTTGTTCTGAGGCTTATTAAGCCATAACGAATACACCATATTTCCTACTCCAAGCACTGCAAGGACTGAACCCACACCAATGAGCAAACCGGAAATTCCTTTTAGCTTCTCGTCGATTAAAATAAATCCACCCATATAAACCATAATAGCACCTGCAATTGTTAAGAGCACCCATTTACTTGCCGTTTTCATTACCCAGCTCCTCCTCGTAAATGAAAATATCTTCAATACTCATTTCAAAAAATCGCGCAATTTTAAATGCAAGAATGATGGATGGATTATACCGGCCATTTTCAAGTGAACCAATCGTTTGCCTAGATACTTCCAATTTATCCGCTAGTTCTTCTTGTTTAATACCTTTTTCTTTTCTAATCTCTTCAAGCCTGTTTTTCAATATCTTACCCCCTGAAGCAATTATGGAAAGTTAACTTTCCGTAAGAATAACACATTGGAATGTGTATGTAAAGCTAACTTTCCATTAACTGAAATTGATTGCAATTTAACCCGTGATCTTTATAGGTGTAATAATTTAGGGCACGCCTTGTTGATACTACATCTGTAGAATTGGGCATGAAAAAACGCCACCCGTTAACTCCCTTATAGGAGTACGGGGTGACGCTGAGTGTTTCACGGGCGACAACTTATGAAAGAAAAGTTCAGTTAGCTTAGCCTGTTTCAAGAATATCCCATCCGAAAGTTTGCCTTTTGGATAAAAAAGTCCCGATGATTATTCACATCATCGGGACTAACCGTATCATTGTCAGCAGAAAATAAAGTCTTAGACTTAGCAGACCAAGGAGAGCGGCGTAGATATGATTTAGTAATCTGCCGGCAGCTTCTTCGACTATACATTCAAATTCTTCTCTTACTGACTATGATTTATTAAATGTGCAATTTCTTTAACTCTCCCCATTGTAATTCCTTCTCTTTGTTCAACTGCAAGTGGATGATTCGTTTGTTCTAATTCTATTAACGGAACAGCACCAACCTCTTGTGTATGTACCATTGTCTTTAACGATAATGTAGTTATTGGATATATTGAAAGTTCAGTCGATAACCAACCAAAATAAGGTTCTTCCGTCTCCCTTCCTTCTACGTGCAATAATTCATTAGACTTCAGAAAGTTTTCTTCACTAAGAGAAACCCAAACACTCCATATAAATTTCTCTTTGCTATCAATTATTGGTATTTCAATATGGCCTCTAATAAAGAAATGCTGTTCATCAATTACACAAAAATCTCTAATTAATTCTGTTCTCTTCTCTTCTGGTACAGTGTAAAAGTAATATGGTGCTTCACTTCCGTAACATAAAGGAAGTTCACTTAATTCGTTGTCACAATGAGGGCATTTCATGTTTTCTGCTCCTTATAGTTTCTCGCCGATTTCTTATAACGTCTTATTCGGGAACTTTGTGATAATTCCATCTTTTGAATATTCGCGAAATTACTGAGTTATCCTGCCCTTTACTTCTATAAAAAGGGCAACTCTGATCGGCTGAAAAACTGTCCAAGAATCCCTGTCACATTTTTGGGTGTCTGAAGCGTTATATATATATTAATGCAATCAGGATGTAGGGAGACTTAAACATTGAAACTAAACAAACTAAAACTAAAAAAATATTATATCCTCGTAATTTTATCGCTAATGGTCTGCTTGTCTGCTCTTCTTACGTATAAAACTATGTCTAAGCTGGAATCACCAGTGTTGACGGATACAAGATCACAACAGATGCCTATGTTCTGAATCCGGATCATGAATTTATGCTTGCTAAAGACGTAGCTGAGCAGGTTCTTAATGCCCGTATCGGCTGGGAGAAGCAGACTCCACTTCCCGAGGGCATTTACTACAAAGATCAGGTGGCGGTACTCATGTACCATCATCTCACAGAAGAATCGTTATCGCTTTATCCCGGTGTATTATCCGCAGAACAGTTTGATGAACAAATGCGGCTGCTGAAGCAGGAGGGCTTTCAGGTCATTACGATGGAGCAATACCGGCAGTTTATGCTGGAGAATGCTCCGGTTCCCGATAATGCAGTTCTGCTGACTTTTGATGATGGTTATGAGAGCTTTTATAAGCTGGCGTTTCCTATTCTGCAAAAGCATGGTTACACCGCAATTAACTTCATCATTGTTTCTGATGTTGATAACCCGGATGGGCGGAAGGTACCAAAACTGACCTGGGAGCAGATGAGGGAGATGAAACGTGCCGGAATGGGCTTCTATAATCATACGTACAATCTGCATTATTATGGCATTGTCGATGCAGAAGGAGGTACCCGTCCGTCGGCGAGTGCCTTGCTGTACATTGATGATGAGAACCGCAATGAGCTAAATGAAGAATACTACAGAAGGGTAACCGGGGACCTGGCTCTGGCGGAACGCAGGCTAAAGGAAGAGCTAGGCAATACGGATTCAGCTATTGCTTTTCCCTACGGTTCCTATAATGAAAAGCTGCTGGATGCAAGCGATTCGCTCGGAATCAAATTGAAATTCAATACCCGGGAGGGTTTAAGCTCCAGAACGAATCTGAACGCACCGCGGATTAACGAAGGGGACGAAACCCTCACCGCGGCTTTATCCATAGAACAGCTGAAGCATACTGAGCCGCTGATGGAGTTGACTGTGAATTCCAGAAAGGTCCCTCTTATCGGGACTCAGCCGCAGTTGAGGAATGGAAAATTGATGGTTCCGTTAGGCCCGCTAAGCAGATCACTGGGGATAGAGATGCATTACGACCACCGCAGCCGGACATTGAAACTGACACACAGCAGCTTGAACAAGGCTTGAGTGATAACTCAAATTTTGTACCATAGATATCAGAGGGAATACGAACGGTATCAAGCGAGTGATAATCGGACGCATGGAGGACTCTTTTACCCACGTGGCTGAAATCGTCAGATTCATAAAAAATAAGTATTAGACTGCCGCTGTTATTGTTCAATTATCGTGACCCGTTAGTTTAATCATATCAACTCTGAGATAAACATTGGTGTAGCTCCATCCTCTGTATTAAAGCCAAATTTATTATAGAAATCCACTGCATGCGGATAAGAAATTAATACTTTGGTTTTACACCCTTTATATCTATCAAGCATTATATTCATCATTTCCTTTCCTATACCTATACTCTGATAACTCGGATTAATAAGCATATAATGAAAATATACCGTTAAAACACCATCTGACAAAGCATTTATTAAACCGACAAGCTTTCCTCCTTCCCAAGCGGTAACAATTGAATGAGACCCTCCGATTGCTTGTAAAAGCTCGTTTGGATACTTGCCAGACTCCCATTCTACCGAAAGAAATAACTCTTGGAGTGCATCCTTAGTGATATCCTCTTTGCTTGAAGCGTAATAAATACTCACCCCTATACCTTCCTTTCATAAAACTAACTACGGCACAGCATCTGTTTTAAACTCCCATATTTCGATGGTTTTGCAATCCTTACGAAGCCATAAAATAATACCAACAAAGAAATTTCGGATTTATCAAAGTGAATAATCACTTTATTTACCTCAATATACTATTAAAAATATGTATAGAAAATGGATTAACTGAAGTGGAATTTGTATTTATTCACATTAGAGAATTCATGATAATACTTTTTTCACTTAAGCATACAAATCCTAAGAGGCATATAGTGTTAATCTGCCAGTTAGCTAAATAGATAACATTGAACAATAGTTAAATATTTAGCTAATCGGCGAAGTATAACGTTCTTGTCCTCAGCCTGGGGCAAGAAACGTGATTGCTTAATCAAAAAAAAGCCGCTAAATTAGCGACTTTTAATCTAACATGTGCTTTTCTTAATGAACAGTTGTATCTGATAATCCCACTGCAATATTCCAGTCACAATAATGTTATGAAGAACAAAATCTGGACACACATCGTATTCCGTCTTTGCCCTTTCAAGTAAATTTTGTAATACAGCATTCTTATTCTCTTCGGTACAGTTTGCACACAGATAGTCCCCTTCTGGTAGCACAGTTAACCCCTCTAAAGACGGATATTTCAAGCAAACAGCAAATAACCGTGTTATTCCTTCAGTCGTAAACATTCCCGCCATATCTTCAAACAGAAATTGTGAATGCAGAGAAGTCTCAATTTGTTGATAGAAATGTCTGTGATAGTCCCATAAATTCTTAAGTGTGGGGCTTTCCATTTTATTCGAAAACATAATTACCCTTTCCTCTATGTGTCTGACAAAGTAATTTTCACTTTGACTATAATCGTTGTGGAACTTATTTTCATAATGTAGATAGGCACGTTTAATTTTCGATTTTGCATACTGCAGACGAGCAATTTTATCGTCTGCTCTTTTTTCTGCCTGTTTTAGAAAATCAATTACTTTAGTGAGATCATTCTGCTGCAATATATCTTTAATATCCATTAAAGTAAGATCCATTGCTTTGAGCAGTTCAATGGTTTGCAGCTTTACGAGCTCCTGCTCGGAATAGTATCGATATCCCGACAATTCATCTTTATGGCATGGCTTGACTAATCCAATACGATCATAGTGCCGCAAGGTCTCACTGGTCATCTCTACGATTTCTGCTGCTTGCTTAATTGTAAAATAGTTGTTCATATTTACCCTCTTGACCTTTTTGTAACACAAAAGTTTATGATGATTAAAACATATGCGACTGATAAACGCAACGAAATACAAAAATGATCCGATCCAACTCTTGCAACATATTTGGGTAGACTTTTTCAAGATCATTATGTTCAACTCTAATGCTTAGTTGCATATCGCAATTTTTTTTGCAGAGCAGCTTAGGATTGGTATTCGTAGGACTGGCTATATTAAAAAGAAAAATGATTTAACAAAGGAGCATTTTATAATGAAAAGTACTGCAAAAAAATTACTAACTACTATAGGCATATTGGTGACACTATTGATATCATTGGCAGGATGCTCCTCCCACTCCACTTCCATGGAGGAAAAAAATTACATCATCCCTGCCCAAAAGATTGATACCTTAACAATTGATGTAAAGGACAAAAAAATAACTATCCTCCAATCTAAAGATGAACAAATTCATATTGTTTACTATGAAAGTGAGAAAGATTTTTACAAGATTGATCTATCTGATGATAAAGAACTATCAATGGTAAGTGACAGTAATAAGGAATGGAACGACTATATCGGAGGAAAAGGCTCGCAAGTAACCAGAACTATTCAGGTATGGATACCTGACGCAACTTTAAAAAATTTGACTTTAAAAACATCAAATGAAAGTATTGTATTACCAACAATCGCGTTTTTGGGGACAGTGGAAGTAAACATAAATAACGGAAATATCCAATTGGACAAATTGAATGCAGGGGCGGCTATAACCCTTGAAACAAAAAACGGAAATATTAGCGGTTCAATTCTAGGGTCATATGATGATTTCGCGATCTTAAGCAAGGTAAAGAAAGGAGATAGCAATTTGCCTGCCAATAAAGAGAATGGTTCAAAAAAATTATCTGCTTATACAAATAACGGAAATATTAACTTGCAATTTTCTGAGTAGCCAGTAGTTAAATATTAGCTCGTATGAAGTCAGATACAATATTGAAAGGGATAACCCCTGTTTCACTTTTGAAACTTCTGGCCTACCTCTTCGACTATTCCACCGGCCTATGACCGATACAATATCCCTCCCTCTTGTAATGGAAAATCACCTTGATAAAGTTGTTAATCCGACCCGTAAATCGATTATCTTATGATGTACCCGAGGGCCAAAATTAAGCTTGATCGTGAATTCCATCAAAATAAGGTATAAGCCGCATTACAGCGGCTTATACCTTCATGATTTTGTTTGACTGTTTTGAACCATCCTTTGGAACTGAATGTATCCGATGCATATAAAAAGTACTACTATCGATATAATTAAAATAATACCGTATATTGAATATTTAAACTTTCCTGCCAGTTAGCTTAATGAAGCATCTCAGTCTAATACTTTATTTTCTTTTGACAACAACTGTGTCCTCCAACAATAAAAGCGGGATATGGAGCCCCATGATACAAAAGCATTTATTTGAAGAGGACTCCGATGTTCAAACAATAAATATGGGAAATGATTTTATTTTCAACAAACAATAAAAGTGGGAAATGAAAGCCCAGAGAATTATAAAAGAGGGACAAAATCGTCCCTCCCTTTATTGATTTAATTGATTTATTACTTCATTATTAACCTCTTCAGAGAAAGACACTCCCAATCCAGCGATTCGTATGATCGATGAACGGTTCATCTTCTCACCATTTAAACGCAATTGCTCAGCTACATACTTAACTCTTCGGATCTGGAAATCTTCAACGGTCTCTGTATATAAACTTATCGTATATTTTGTACGAGGTAGTTTCTCCAAATTATTTTGTACAAGACCTGTCTTACCAATAAGCTTACCTAACGTATATTGAGTCACTCTAATAGGTTTTTGAATAGACATTAATAATTTTTTAGCGGCACATGATATTTCTTCAGCCAGATCCTTATCACGCTTTATCCAATCAACCCGATTATCCCCACCATACTTATCTCGACGAAGGAGTTTAGGAGAATTTTGATCCAACCATTGTCGATCGTTACGATACAACCAAATAAATTCACGGCTTGCAATTTTTCTAATTTCATTTTTTGACTTCGATGGATTTGCCCTCATAGTGCTCAACCATTGAGCGCGATACTTTTTAAGAATAGACTCTGAAGCGATCTCATCATGAAATGGATCTTCTGATATTGCATTCAATTTATCAAATTGTTTTTTTACGGTACGTCTATCGACATTCAATATCGTCGCTATTTTTGCATTACTTGTTTTTTCTTTCTTCATTTTTGTTAACTTTTCTAACCATACCGACCCAAATTCTTTAATTCTACCAATTCGGTAAACATCAGCTTCATCCTGGTCTGGACCAAGGCGTGCAAATATAAATCCACAAGAGCATTTGAATGTACCTACTGGTTTTCTTGTTTTGAAACACGCGGTAATCTCACAATCCACAATTACCTTTTCTTTATAATGATTTGCTGCTGGGTTTAGACATGCCCAGGGACCTTTACCAAACGGATGATATAAATCCTCATTGTAAAAAAACTTCTCAGGTGTCACGTTGAGACAATTCATAAGTAAAACATGCCTTAATGGGTGTGCAGGAGATCCTCTGAGCATTTTCGAGAGCCAATTATGATCTGTTTGAATAACAGAACACCCTATACGCTCTAGTAACTCACTACCATAATGCGTGTGCAAGTGATTCACGATATGTTTTTTAACGTTTCCCCCTGCCGTTAAGAAGCCCTTTTGAGCTAATTCACTATAATACTTTTTTTTAAGTTCTTCCTCCGAGAAATTGAGCATCCCGTTTTCCAAAATCCAATAAATGGATTTTGTCATTTCCCATTCTAAGTTACTTATATCATGATTTTCATGGCTATATTCTGATTTTTGTAAAACTCTTGTGATATCCTCAAATGCCTGAATTGATCTGTCTGAACTAAATCGAACAGCGCTGTCGACTAATCTACATTTATGAAATATGCATGCGAATATACCAGGAACTTGGTGGTGACGATGCCAATATGCCTCACCTACTCGTTCGTGATCCTCATTGATACATCTGGGACAAAAACGTAGGAATTCGGGGTTTTTCACTGTACTTGCCACCACTCCGAGTACATAATGAATAACTCCCTTTTTACCTTCTGAACCATTAATCATCATCTGTATCACTTTATCAGCTCTTGTCTTTGGTAAAAAAGGCCGAAAGAACGGATATAACGTATGCTTTTCAATAATTTGTTCAGGAGTGTACGCATCGCCAGGAAGTTGTTTACAAAAAAAATTAAGACCATTGGGAAAATCAATGGAAGCAGCACCTCTTTCTCCACCAAAAAGGTCTTTAAATGTCTGTTGTTGACTTGTGTTTCTGCTCCAAATATGATATCTGGCACATGCACTATAAAACAATTCATCTGAATGTAATGAAAAAAAAGGTAACATAATTGATCACCTCAGCTACTCAAAATTTTCTTTAATAACATTTGCATTTTTTAAGGATTCGTAAGAATCAACTCCATTAGAAATTCTTCGTAAATCATCATTTTTGTAATTCCCTACATTTGATCCTTTTTTTCTCACTTTACTATTTTTCTTATCCTTCAGTTCCTTAGCCAATTCCATTGCAGACATCATTAGCTCAAGTCCAATATCGTGATTTGCTTGATTATAGTCAACCGTTCTTTCCGCCGCTTCCCAAGCAATCGTTTCTTCGACGCCTAGATTAATCAGCCACTGAACAATTTTCAACTCAGGCGACATTTCATCCTCCAGTCTATTATTCACAACAACTTCTCGTTGGTTCTTAAGCGTGTTTAGAACACCTGCAATAGAAACCCTCTCCTGGTTCTTTACGAAAAGCTCTTCGAGATCAAGCATTTCAGGGTATACATCTTCATACCGTTCCAATGCTGCTAAATCACCAGATTTCATTGCATCTAAAACAGGACGTACCAACCTAAGGCTTTCCTTAGAAACTTCTCGAATAAGCGCTGGAGTTAATCTTTCATCATCTTGTCCAATTACACTCCATTGAGCAATCATATATAACTTCACAGCAATATCAGTGATGCCCTGTGACTCATTATAAAAAACTTCTATAAATTCAGAAGTTAATTTCGTAGGTACATTTGTCCACTGATAATCCCACAATACCTCTATAAAATGCTCCCATTGTTCATCCTGAACATAATTTGACCAGGTCATGTCACCTTGACCTGAAGCTCGTCTAGCATTCGAAAAAAGTTTCGTCAGTGGTCTCATTGCTCCATAAGTGCCGATTAACATAACGGGAACTCCTATTGAGTTAGTCAGCTCGGTAATAAAATCGAGCATCTTTTTCATTCCCCCACTGGCGGCGGATTTTAAACGCTGAATCTCATCAATAACAAGAACACCTAATCCAAAGTTTGCTGCTAAGAATGACATATCTGGAATCAAGTCCTCAGCGGATTTTTTAGATCTACAAAATTTTGAATAATAATTGGTACCTAATATAGCATCCACATATTGAAAAAATTGAAGAACTAATGCTTTCATTGATCCATCTCTAGGACACTCAAGCTTGACCCAAACTAATTGTTGTCTGATCAAATGGTTTCCATTGTAATTCACATGTTCAATAACTTGAGGATATAAGGATAAGACAGTCTCGATGGCAGTTGTCTTTCCAATCCCACTTGTCCCAATCAAGGCAAAACCCGCAGCAGAAGATCGGATTATGGGGAGTTTATCATCTGTCAATTGTTCTAATCCATCAAATGCTATCCTCATTTGTTTTATCCATTCAGAAGATAATGGATTTCGGGCAAAGTATCCATTACGAATCATTCGTGACATTCGCTGCTCCAAATCAAGCAACTTAGGCATCGGCTCAATAAAGTTCGAAGCGATTCGTTGTACTGCATGAAGCCTTTTATGTGGAGGCCATATCCGCTCTTGATTATTTATTGTAGGGTATCTACTCATTTCTATAGCTGCCTCTTCTAGCGTTTTTATAGGAGGTAAGGCTTCAATGAAAGCATTATGACAATAGTTGGGCTCATCAGAAGTATAATACTCGGCTTTAACTCTTTTCCCCATAAAGGAAGGTCTAGCATAAGGCAACATTTTTTCTTTTAATTCTGTAGACATTTATGCTTTCCCCCTCTTTTTCCTTAATATTTCCAGTACATTTTTTTCTTTGGAAACCTGGGGTTTCCACTCTCCGTGAGTCGGTTGAAGCGGTTTTTCAGCCATTGTTGACTTTTCTTCCCGCAAATCGAATACTTCTTCAAATCGATTGCGCTCCTTTTCATTCTGCCTTTCTTCGTGTGAAGTCTTTTCTCGTTGAGTTTTACTCATCGGATTATTTTTTAAAGCATTATCTTTTCGTACTTTTGCTCTTTTAGTGATATTTTCAATTCTTTCATCTCTTTTTGTTGTCGCTTGAACTTCATCGTGCAATTTTTTTTGGATTTTCTTCTGAGCAAAATGTTCCTCCACCTCTTCAAAACGAAGACCTTTGAATTTCTCGCTCCTTGGGAGTAACTCACAAGTTATGGGTTGTCCTTCTTCATCTATAAAGTAAACAACATCGGTCCATCTTCGATCATAGGAAATCTTGATGTTCCAACTCCCTCTGTGGTGAGAGAGTTCAAACCACCCTTCACTAATGGCTCTGGGGCAGCTATAATATAGATTTTTAAATTTTATACCTTCTCTTTGAACGGAAGCTGTTGCTTGAGGCAATAGATTCAGTTTAGCAAGGCGAGGATCAGCTTCTCGAAGACGACCTGACTCCGCTAAACCCCATCTCCACAATTGATCTGGCACTGGTAATACACCATCTTTTATCATCCCTTTTGTAAGCGGGTACTCATCTATAAAATGTGAATTATTGAAAGTCAAAATGGTATCGATCAAAATAGCCGTAAAGTCATTCAGCGTTAATATGGCATTTTTAGCAGGTTTTTGATCCCCTCTTTCTCTTCGTCTTCCCTGTGTGCTCCCTGCCAACCAGTGAATAACCTCCTCGTTTAAAAATCCAAAATCTCGTTCTACTACGGGTTTCCAATCAGGGCGGAAAGGCGCAGTATGTGAGGTGTGCATGTCAAAGGCATTCACTAGCATTGATGAGTAATTGCCAATAAATTCAGGTCCCCTATCAGTGATAATTTGATCGGGTATAAATGAAGCATTCCACGTATCCTCTGTTATTTCGATATCATATCTTTTACAGTAATCCACTTTGTTCTCAAATGCATTGGCGAGAGCCATCGCATACCCTTCCCAATTCGGGCCCTCCAGTCCGACATATAATCCTGCGATCTTTCGGCTAAACGTATCTGAAACGAGATAAAGAACAGGAGAACCAATAATAATGCGCGGATCAAGTTCACTAACTAACAGAATGTCAGCTATCGTAGAATCCACTTGATAAAGCTTTCCAGGCCCATCAGCCATTTTAGACACGTCATCTAAAACAGCTCGGTGTTTTGTATTGAAATTCTTCATTCCGTCTTTTCTCATCAGTGTTTTTTTAATGATTTCGTCCTTTCTTACCCAGTAAGTGAATTCGCGGAAGGTATATCGCTGACTTAATGGAGGTAAGACTGGTGTTTTTTCATCATTATTCACTTCATAACCTACGTTGAAATATTTCCTCAACATTTTTTCGTACGTTTTAATCAGCGGGAGTTTTTCTTGAATGTAGAACTTATCATACGCCAGCTTGAAAATTTTCACTGCTTCAGGCGTTACGTTCAGTCCATGGATACCATGTGAGACTTCGATATTAGACCTGCGCCCGCGTTTACCCTGTCGATCATTATATTTACTTTGACTTTTTTTGAGATCCGTTACGATGTTCCGTGTTTTTCCTTTACCTCCCTTATTTTTCTCTTCAGAGAAAAGCGCATTTTTAGTCATTCCACCTTTCCAATACCGACGTAAATATCTCAACACATCTTTATACTGCACATTCCATTTCTCTTGAATTTCCTTAATCATGATTCCTCGAAGTTTAGGATCATAAATGTCTGGTTCATCTGTAACAAGGTTTTCAATAAGCTTCCAGTAAAAATCTCGCTTCTCATACGCCTTATATGCGGTCGTAATATCGGGTAAATCCAGTCGCAGAAACGGATCTTGTGTTCGTTTGATTGCTAACCCATTTTCAAAAGCAGATTCAATTCTTTCAGTTTCTGTAACCTTAGGAAAACCATTTTGCTCATCAATAGGGTATACAATAACTTGATCGCCCGCTTGATTTATCCACAATATGCGCTCGAATCGACTCTCTTCCTCATCACCAATCCATTCAATTATAGAGTTGACTGTTAACATAGTTTTGGAACACACACCTTTGTATTTGATTAATATTCATTTCTCTAGAAATGTTTAGTGGAGCGGAGTAGTCGATTTTATTACTCATATTAATTTTCCAAACTCTCTTAGAAATGAAGTGCCTAATAATCCATACACTGGTCCCAACTTTCAAGTTGAATTTCTGATCAACTATTCCAGCCGCTTGTGGAAAAGCTGCTGTACTCATTTTCAGTTCCTTATATAAAACGGGTTCTATATCATGTAGTAACTCTGAGTTTACCTCGGGTGCATTTTTTAAATGATAAGCTTTATGGAACCAAGCAATATTACGAATCACATTCATATCCAATTGTTCTTCAGTTATAATCCCCCAGTCTACATCACGTTCCGTCCAAAACATCCTCTCAATTTCTAATTTTTCAATCGTTCTTTTTGTATTAAGCGTTTTTTTAGGCATCACAGATCTTGCGAATAATTTTGTGTTATATTCGTCCATTCGAACGTTTATTAAAAAATCAGTATGCATAACAGCAGGTGCTTTGTTTTTAATAATTACTGGATGCTTAATATTCAGGCGTTCTGAGATTGGTATTGTCTCCCTTGGCGATAATAGATATTTTTCACGAATATCACTCACTGAAAGGCTCCACTCTAAAGTATAAAAGTAATACAATTCTAAATTGGAAAGCAGATGATGTACTCTGTCCGTCTTCCAGCCCTTTATTTGATGGGACAATCCTAAAGAATGAATATCTCTTACCTGAATCCCTGGTTTGTATTTCTTCCCATAACCTTGCCCTTTACCGAGCTTGACCATCCTATCGTAACGTTCGTAGATCGATTTTTGTCTTCTCAAGCTTTTCCCTCCTCGCGCTGCGCCCTGTAATACCAGTTCTGTTCAGTGGACTCATTTCCATTTCATTGAATAGTTGGTTATGACGTAATCATAAACAGAAAAAGCCAAATGATCATTGCACAATATTTTGCACACCCTGTTTTCATCCGAAAATAGATAACAAGATAAATACTTGTATTTAAAATTTATTTTCATTCAAACTTACAGTTTTACCATAGAAGAATTATATATTTTATAAAGTAATTAGGTAATTTAAAAATTACTTTTAATCCGATTATTAGACATTTAAGGTAATTTCAATATTACATTATATTCAATTATTGACCACTATAGGTGATTTAAATACTACCTCCAACAAAAAAAGAAGCCCCAAGTCATTTTCGACTTGAGGCGCTTAAAACTACTTGTTGATTTCAAAGAAATTATTGAACCGAGATAAGTTATCGTAAAACTGTCCTTTATCACTATTCTTACAATGATCAATACAATTAAAAAATAAGGCCTTTAACCCCGTACGAATTTGTTCATCCTTTAAGTGTTCAATAATTTCAGGAGGTAACGTGCGATCATTGGTCACATGGATCAACAACTCTCGCCATGATTGCGGAAAATTAACTTTTTTCTTTTGTAATGCGTTCAAGGCTCCTCCTGGAGCCAGTTCTTCAAAGGTAAGCAAGTATGCTTCCAGATAATCGCTTGAAGGTTTGATTCCATTAATAAATGCTTTCACACGGTCTTCAAGTACCGAGGGTTTCACATCTTTTCCATATGTATGTAATAGTAAATCCCTCAACCTAATCAAAAATTCATCAAGTTCTTCTTTAGTCAAATACTCAAGAGAGTCGCGGACGTTTTGGATTAACATATCTCACCCCGTAACTATTTTAGAAACCGTCAGAAAACGTATTTAGATTCTATAAAATAACATATATATAAATTCTAAATTCTTGGTTAATAACCCTTTTTTTCGTTTTATTTATTTTGAAAATATGTTTTCCCTCTTGGTCTCCTATAAGATTGGCCTTCTCAATCAGATAATGATTGCATCAAATCTAAAAACGATTCATACGTTTATATCATGAGGAGGATGAGAAGAAATATGAGGAAATTCGAAAATGTGCCTATTGATAACCTATCGGTAGCTCAAGATCAAAAAACAATTATGGACATCTGCGGAAAACTGAAATCAAAAAAGGTAACTACCGATGATATGAAACGGTTATTAGAGATCACTCAAATAAACCACGAAATTTTTTCAACGTTTCAACTTTCTTTAATTTTAAGAGTGAGTGTAGTTTTACTTGAGGGACGTAGTCTTAGAAACTTATGCGAATATATTCATGAGAATATTATGGGGGCATACGGCATTATTGAGGATTGATTCGAGTTGCCCATTATGCACGGATAAAAATAAGAAGTAGCGGGAAAGTTCTACCCGCTACTTCTTATTTATTTCTTATTTAGTATTTCATAAACATATTGCCCCATATCATCCTCTAGTTGTCCTCTAAATACATCGTCTTCGAGAACTTTCCCATAAAACTCTTGATTCTTCTCATAACCCTCTACCACGTATTCGATAAAACTTTTTCGGAAACCCAGAATAAAATCATCATAAGGATTGTTTTGAGCTTGTGTCGATAAGGTTTGATCTTCTTTTGCAATCTCCACCAATTGTTGAAGGCTTAATTTTTCGTGTTCGCTAAACTCCGTACCGTTTTTCGTATTTAAACGTTCCAGAATAGCTGTCAATGGATCTTTTGGCGGGGGTTCGTTTAAACCACCTCCGCTTACAGAAATAGATACTTTGTAATCCTCACGATTTTCGTTTAGCGTAATGCTGCCCTCGCTCTTTTTCTTGATCGAGTAATATTCCAACACAATTTTGTCTTCTAAATTAATCTTGCCGCTCGCTTTTAGGGCAACCTTCTTTAAGAAATAACGAAGGAATACAAAAAGTTTATGAAGCTCGACATCTACAAAAGGTGTGATTTGCAGGATAAACATGTATATATTAATGAATTTCCGAGCTTTGCTGACAAAGTCCCGCTGCTCCTCCTCCAAAAGCGCCGAGTAACGTTTCACAGCCAAATCAATATAATTATTGGATAATTCCGTATCTCTTTTATCGAGTTTTTCTTTATAAATTATTTCTACGAATTTTTCGATTTCCTCATCGCGCAGAATAAGGTAGTTTTCTAGCTCTTGCTGGATGCTATACAACTCATTGGGCTCTACATCTCCCTCTAACACAGCATCTTCATAATAAGGCAGAAATGACTTCAGAATATCCTCTGGATCATTTACGAAGTCCAAAATAAAGGTATCCTCTTTTCCAGGATATATACGGTTAAGGCGTTGCAGTGTTTGTACGGCTTTAAGGTTCTTCAATTTTTTGTCCACGAACATCGTATGCAGTTTGGGTTGATCGAATCCTGTTTGATATTTTTCTGCGACTAATAAAACTTGGTATTCATCGCTGTCAAACTTTTTCGGGAGCTGAGTCTCCGAAAACCCATTCATGTGCGTTTCCGAAAATTCATTTCCTTCATCTTTGACGGTCCCTGAAAATGCTACCAGTGCCTTCATGTCCGTGTAGCCTTTTTGCTTTATGTATTTGTCGAAGGATAGTTTATACCGAACCGCATGTAGACGAGAAGCGGTCACGACCATCGCTTTGGCTTGTCCGCCTAATTTTTTCTGTGTGACTTTTCGAAAATGCTCAATGATGATTTCTGTCTTTTGATCTATATTATGCGGATGCAAACTCACAAATCTGGAAATGGCCTTTGTCGCTTTTGCACTTTCAAATTCAGGGTCTTCTTCAATCTTCTTTGCAATTCGAAAGTATGTTTTGTAGCTAACGTAATTTTTAAGGACGTCCAAAATAAACTTTTCTTCAATCGCTTGTTTCATACTATACAGATGGAAGGGTTTATCATTGGTACCGAACATTTTCAACGTGCTTCCCTTAGGTGTAGCCGTAAACGCGAAAAAGCTAATGTTTGGCTGCTTACCGACACGGGTGATTTCAGCTAGTATCTTTTCCTCGGTATCCGCTTCAATCTCTTCCGCTTCTTCATCTAGTTTTTGTGCTTCTTCCAGCGTTAGACTGGTCGTTAACGCTGCCATGTTCTTGCCGCTCGTCGAGGAGTGCGCCTCATCAATAATGATCGCGAAATTTTTATCCTTTAAGGTACCCAGCTTGTCTAAGATAAAGGGGAACTTCTGAATGGTCGTAATGATGATTTTCGCGCCTTTATTCAGAGAGTCTGCGAGCTGTGAAGAATCCCCCTCAATTTTCGCAACCATGCCTGCTTTATGTTCCAATTGGTATACAGCCTTTTGCAATTGTTTGTCGAGGACTTTGCGATCTGTCACGACAATGGCGCAATCAAAAACAGACTCATTAGCATCATTATGTAGGGTGGAGAGGCGATGGGATAACCATGATATCGTATTGGTCTTCCCACTTCCCGCGCTATGCTGGATGAGGTAGGAGTGTCCTGCACCCCATGATTTTGCGTGTGACAACACTTTTTTCACGGCATCACGCTGATGATAACGCGGGAAAACCAGCGTTTCTTTCGTGATGATCTTTCCTTCCTCATTCTCTTCCTCATCCACTTTCAAATAGACGAATTTATCCAGGATTTCTAACAGGCTGTCACGGGATAAAACATCCTCCCATACATAGTGGGTCTTCAGTTTACCGTCCACGATGGGATTTCCCTTGCCGTTATTATCCCCTTTATTAAAAGGCAAGAAGAACGTTTTGGTCCCATTTAACCTGGTGGTCATAAATACCTCGTTGGTATCCATCGCAAAACACGCAATGACACGCTCTTTAAAACGAAACAACGTGTCATTCCCACTACGGTCATACATCCATTGGTGCTTTGCATCATCCACGTCTTGTCCTGTAAACTCATTCTTCAGTTCAAAAGCAAGCACAGGTAAACCATTTAGGAAAATAACAAGATCCACACGCCCCTCATCCTTATAGACAAGTTCTTCCGTCACCGAAATACGATTCTGGTTAACCAAGATCATTAAATCCTGGTTAAGTGAGGTTGGCGGTTGAAAGTAAGCTAAATGCAGATGCACGCCGTAGTCTTTAATGCCATTACGAAGTACATCTACCATTCCGCGGCGTTTAAGTTCATGGTCTAATCGAAACAGAATTTTTTGCTGATATTGCCCTTTATAGATATCTTTCAATTTTTCAAGAGCCTTCGTTTGTGTAGCTTCAAGAAACAAAAATAGGTGCGTTTCGTCCAAGGCATATTGACGATTATAATCTTGATTTGTCCCTTCGATATAACCATTTATCGTGGTCAAGTATTCCTTGACCACGGTTTGAAAAGCACGCTCTTTTAGGGCGTTCGGCGTAATGATCATATCTCCACCTCCACTTCACTTGTAGAGTAATTCCGTACATCTATTTTTCCAATGACTGCCTCATAAATAAGGGATTGACGGTATTCTTTAAGTTTGCTAACTTGTTGATTTAAAATATGTATTAATGACTTAAAGTCATCATCCTTCTCAACAATATACTCTGCAATTTGTTCTTGTTCTTTTTTGGGGGGAACTGGAATTTGTATTGATCCTAATTTTTCTTGAGTTAGTTTTGGTTGTGCCGATCCAGAAATATATATTGTATAATCTAAACTTTCTAAAAGATTTACAAAATAATTAATATCTCCGTTTTTCGGTTTTAATATATGAGCATGATTATTAACCCAAAACTTTCCTGAGGCCATATATGCTAATGGCGAGTTTCTAGAATAAAGATTTGCACCATCTTCGCCTATTAAGATTAGGGTATCATCAAAAATATAATCCTCAACTAAATCTATTACACCAGATGCCCCATAATAATCATATTTTTTATTCTCCATTAATCCTCTTTCTTCAGAGCTTAAGGGTATCCTTTTATAATCCAGGTTATTAAATTCGTATTTAATCTTTCCTATTCTCCAATGCTCTGGAATAACACCAATTCCATCCAATTCCGATTCCTTCATCTTCACTTCAGGGTTTAATCCCTTGGTCACAGCTTCGGTGATCATGGCTTGTCGCTGTTCTTTCAGCAAGGAAATCATCGTTTCTTTGTCGGAAATTAGAGAGTCAATTTCTGTTGTTTTTTGATTAAGAAAATTAGCAATTTGAGTTTGTTCACGAAGATCGGGAAGTGGAATAAGTTGACTTCCAATGAAGCTCCAATTTGCTCTAGGCATTTTTGACCCATAAGTTGACGAATCAACCAAATCAGTAAATGCATTTGTCAGCATAGTATAAGCAAGATAACTATTAATTACTTCTTTTGGTTTAGCATGCAAAACCAATAATTCATTTGTTCCTTTTCCGTTAAAATCAACTACTGTACATTTAGCGAGATATGGACGTAGCTTACTAAACACAACATCTCCTTCATAGAAAATATTAGCTAGACTTTCATTAAAATCATCATCGTTGTTTGATGTATTCTTAATTATTTTTCCTGTCTTTGATTCAATGTTCTCTAACCCTAAATAAGGTAGATCTGTTTCATCTCTTGTTTTTACATTTCTCAAATTAACTACATACTTTAATTTTTTCACACTCCAATTTACAGGTAATTTTCCAAACCAAAGAACGCTGGGAATGTAGATCTTACCTTTTTCGTACTGCATCAGACCATCACCTTCTTCAGCTTATCCAATATGCCAGCTTCAAGTTGTTTAATATCTCTCAAGATGTCTTCTGAACTACGAAGAGAAGCATATTGATAAAAATGTTTCGTAAACGGAATCTCATAACCAATTTTCGTCTTACTTTCATCCATCCAAGCATCAGGTACATGCGGGAGCACTTCGCGTTCAAAGTATTCTTGAATATTCTCTTTCAGTGGTACACTTTCCGTATCCCGAAGTGCTGGATCTGCTTCTATATTCCCTTTACTATCTTTACATATATCCGCTGTCTCATCTCGTTCAGATAACCCCATATAGATCGCTTTCCATAAACCTGCTTTAACTTCAGGCATATTTTTAAATAAGGGCTTTAATACCTTTAAAAAAACCTCGCGGTTTTTGTACAACTTATCCGATGTGCTCTGGCTAAGGGCAGTAATAATATCATCTTGGAGCAACTTTCCCTTTTCCCATGCCTCTAATTTTTTTATATCGATACCCTTCTTGTCTTTTTTACGCGATAATTCCATATACGCTTCTTCATCATATAGCTTTGCAAATGCTGATTCATTGTATAAATTATCGATGCGATCGGCGGAGATCATAAAATTTAGTTTGAGCGGTTGTTCCACCGTGATTTTGTGAAAACCAAAGTCTGCTAAATCAAAAATCTTACAGTATTCATTCTCTTTGAAATCACCATAAAGACGTGTAATCTCTGCAATTTGGGATTCACTGATTTCGTTCCGCTTATTCCCAAGACTTTTGCCCATCTTCACGTACAGTTTTGTGGCGTCCAGCAATTGAATTTTTCCTTTTCGCACAGCACCCTTAGCGAGACCATTATTTTTACGATTCGACAAAATCCATATGTATGTCGTAATCCCTGTGTTATAAAACAACTGATCAGGCAAAGCCACGATACCTTCTAGTAAGTCTTCTTCAATGAGCCAACGACGGATCTCACTCTCTCCGCTGCCTGCGTCACCAGTAAACAGGGGTGAACCGTTTGAGATGATGGCCATCCGACTTCCTTTTTCATCACGTTTCATTTTTGAAACCATATGTTGCAAGAATAGAAGTGATCCATCTGAAGTGCGCGGAAGACCCGCTCCATAACGGCCTTCGGTTCCTTTTTCCTCATGCTCTTCAATAATCTTCTCTCCGTAGTGCTTCCATTCCACGCCAAAGGGAGGGTTCATGAGTGCATAACGAACTTGTAAATCTTTATGTCCATCCGCATCGGTTAATGAGTTCCCAAAGGCGATATGTCCTGCATTCTGACCTTTAATGAGAAGGTCTGCACAAGCAATCGCATAGGACTTAGGATTGATTTCTTGTCCAAATACCTCTACCTGTGTTTTCGGATTTAATTCTTGTATATAACGCGTAGCTTCGGAGAGCATTCCGCCTGTTCCACAGGCAAAGTCGCCGATTTGAACAATTTTCCCTTCTTGCATCAATTCAGCTTGGTCCTCGTTTAGGATTAGGTTGACCATTAATTGAATGACCTCGCGCGGCGTATAATGATCCCCTGCTTCTGCATTTTCAGAAAAACGACGAATCAGCTCTTCAAAGATGTATCCCATTTGCATATTAGATACTCTTTCAATCCCTAAATCAATTCCCGCAAACTGCTGGATCACACTATATAGCAGATTATGCTCATCCATTTTTTGAATTTGTTTATCAAACTCAAATCGTTCGAAAATCATACGTACGTTGGATGAGAACCCTTGAATATAATTACGAAGGTTAGCTGCGATGTTATCGGGATCTCTTAATAAAGACTGAAATTCAAAAGTGCTGGTATTGTTAAAATCAAATCCTGTTATTTTGTTTAGGATCGCATCGTGTTTAACGGCAGTTGCCTTTTCAAGTACTTGTTTTTTTGTGGGTTGCAATAAGCTATCAAAGCGACGTAATACACATAAAGGTAAAACCACTTCTTGGTATTCCTCTTTTTTATAAGGTCCACGCAAAATTTCGGCATTTTTCCAAATAAAATTCACAAACTCATTATTCTTTAATTCTTTCATTTCTGACACTCCCTCTTTGATTCGAACACTTTATATTTTATCATTCGACATTACTACAAAGATAACCTTTGAAATCATATCCTGATCTTATCAAAATACATTCCCATTAGAAAAAACATGGTTCATCACCATGCTTTTTTTCATAAATATATTTTTCATTGATGCTTCTGATTATTCTTCAGCCAGTGCTCTTTTTAGCTAGGACACCGCATTATGCATTCCTCTTAGGGCCTGTAACGTTCGTTGAACATAAGCTGATAACTCGGATTCATTGATAGGTTCGCTATCAGCGAATGGATTCTGATCGTGGTGATATTTCTTGCTATAATCGTTAATGTCCTCAAGTTCAGAAAGATGATTCTGTAATAACGAAAGATGCGGCTCTGATGATGTTCGCGCCTTCTGAATAAATCCACCTAGCCAATCATTACTACTGAAATCATGTGGGAATCTAACACGCAAATTCCCCTCAAGAATAGGACGAATGCACATAGCTACAGAACGGAAATTCATTTGTGGTTTTCCTTCTAGAAAGTCCGCAAGTGTAGAAAATAATTGATAATAGTCCGATCTTGTTTCTGCATCGATATCCCAAGTATCAATTATACTATCATGCAATCCCTCTCTTTTAATACAAAGTTGAGTTAATAACGTCTTTTTATCGGAAAACTTCCCCCAAAGGGCACGCGCAAAATATGTATCATGGGTTAATACAATCACTTGTTTGGCTATCGTAGAAAACTTCATAACTTGATCGGCTGTGTAGCTTTTTCGGTGGTTATCCAAACTTGAAATGGGGTCATCAAAAATAATTACTTTTTTGCTTATCTCGGGATCAGATTCTAATTTGGCTAAAAAGAATGCAAAAGCCATACTACTTTTATCTCCTTCACTTAGGGTGTTTTTAAATGAAGGGGTAGATATAGGTGATTTTTCATTCCCTAGTTCCACTGCCGCATTGTTAATATTGAGAATAAAATTGCTGCTGGGCTTACCACCTAAAAAACTCGATTTGTAATCAGAAATTTTAAAACTTGCTCCGCAATGCAACAAGTGACGATTAATTTGCTGTTCATACTTTGAAAATATTTCTTTTGTATATGTGTTCAGCGACGTCCTAATCTCCCCTTTAGATACCTCTAACGTCTTTATTGAACTCAAAATCCGCTTGTACTTTTCAATTAATTCTATTTTTTCATCATTATATCGTAATTTCACATTAGAGTAATAAATGAGTTTGTTTTTAACATCCTGAATTTTGATATTATCCACAAGCGCTTTTTGCGCCTCAATTATATTAATAATTTTGTCAATTGCTCGATTGTATACAGCAAGATCTTCTAAAACCAAAAGATATTGGTCGATAATAGTTAACTTTTCTACGGGTACATCCACTTGTTCAAGTGGCGCTTGTTTTTTCTCTTTTATTAGAGTTTTGATGCATGCTGTAAAATCACTCCAGACTTTCTGTATACAATCCAACTCCAACGGCTGTGGTTCATCAATTGAGGTGTACGTTTTCCAATAGGTTACTAATTCTATGTTTTTATGCACTTGTTTTTGAAGTGCAAGTAGGGAATCGATAGCAAATGTTTTAGCAAACGCCGTCTCCAATAAATTCACGGTGTGTATCACCTTTTTATATTCATCACTAAAATAGGTTTTAAAAGCTTTTATAAGTGTGACATCATTAAGTTCTTGATTACAAAACGGGCATCTTTCCTCATCGGTAATCTTGGCAACACCATATTCAAGCCATTTTTCACCATTCGGGTCAAGGTGTTGCTTAATGTGCTGCTTCGTGAGGTCTTCAGCATTATTTAAAAGTTGTTGAAGATTGACTCCTGAAATGTTACTTAAAAATTTACTTTTATCGAATGTCGGAAGTGTCACCTGAGAACAATTTGGTTTCATTTTAATCTCACTTTGTTTCTCTAGAGAATGTAGAATCTGTCTTTGCTTTGGTATCTCTTCATCAATGTCAGCTTTAGGGGGAAGTTCAATAAAATCATTGGCTGATAAGACACCGTGAACACCCTGTAGGAGCTCTCTCTCAATTTCTTTCCTTTCAGCATTCTCCTTTTTCAGTTCATCATCAAAAGCAAGTAAACGATCCGCCATTTCCCCACCTTGTTTACCAATGGTAAATAAATATAATTGTTTCTTTTGATCATGCTCGATAATATGTCTTGAATACACATTTTGGCTGACAAAAGAAGCATCAAATATTTCAATATCAAAGGCTGGCTTGCTGATCCACTTATTGCCCTTAAAACTTAGCATTCCATCTTCTGAAAGCAAATCAACGACTTGCTCACCAACTCCACCTATTGTTTTTCTGCCAACAATTAATTCTCCATTTTGCTCATGTAGTGAACGAAATATATTGGATAGTGTTGTTTTACCACGTCCGTTTTCAGAATAAATAATGGTGAATTTGTTTAATTGAATTCCTTTAGGAGAACAAGCTCTAAATTTCCCCGTATTCTTAATAGTAACTATTTTTTTGATCAATTTAATCATCCTTTAAATTGAAATAGGAAATATTCTACATTTTCAATCATACTCCTTCCAATTTCGAGTGGTTTAGTAAAATAAAACGAATTTCTGACAATATGTTTAATTATTTACTTTCAAAGAGCAAATGATATAAAACGAATTCTCACCTTCAATGCTAAATCCGTAAAAAAAGAGCCCACCACTAAGGGTGAGCTCGTTTCCCGCTTTTATTGTTGATTTCCTGCTTTTATTGTCTGTTTCCCACTTTTATTGTTCATTTCCCATATTTATTGTTTGAGGTGTTCAGATACATTAATGTTGTGAAGTGAAAAAACCTTGTATATCAAGGTTTTTTCTTGTTTCTTTAAATTTATAAACTACATTAAAGTTATGAAGTGACAATGGGTTAAAATTATTAATGACATTATAGTTGTGAAGTAATACGTTTCTTTATAATTATATCTTGAAACGATAGCCAAAATGGTTAACGAGTTCAAGAAACTCATTATATATCCCAACTACCTTTTCACTAAATCGTTATAAACCAGCTTTAATAAAATATTTAAAGCAAGCTTTGGTCCTCTTTTGCCCCAAATCAAGTAGAATTTGTTAACCAGATAGATATGCATTATTTGCAAAATAATGTTACTAACTCCTCAATGATTTCCTTTACTCAAAGTATTGATTTAATTATTCACCATACTTATTCATTTCTTTTCTTCGTTAAACTATGTAACCGTTCTGAGGTACATGGCAACTTCTCCAACTTTGTACGTAACATTGTTGAGCGATGAAGGAGTCTTCCCACCTCATTTCTTGATAAAGATCTATCACTGGATTCTCTGATCTTATTAGCTACCCGATCAATCTCTTGTACAAATTCTGTATCACGTAATGTCCAATCCACCCTTATGTATTTTTTGTTTGTTCTCCTTTTCGTGTGTTCTTTCGCTTTCCGCTCTACAGGTTTAATAAGTATCTTCAGTTCGTCGTAGACTACTGTACGCCCCAGCTTTAGTTTCTCATTTTGGTTTTTTATTGTTCTAGGATCAACACCAAGTCTTCTAGCCTTCTCACATAATCCAAGAGTCCCATTATTCAGCTCCTCTAGCTTATTGACCCAGACAGAGCCAAACTGTTTAATACGCCCAATGCGGAATTCATCATTTTTATCGCTATCTGGTCCACGCCTTGAATAAACAAATCCGCAACCGCAACTAAACGTCCCCACCGGCTTTCCGGTATCAGAACATCTCGATACAACAACGTCAGCGATTATCTTTTCTCGAAAATGAGTAGCTGCCTTATTTAAACAAGGCCATGGCCCATCTCCAAATGGAGATAGAATAGTAGTGCTCCCTCCTTCTATAATGTCCTTCATTTCTATCTCTAAAAATATTTGCAGCAGAATATGTCTTAGAGGATGTGTAAGATGACGCGGTTTTCGAAGCATTTTATGTAACCAAGTAAATTGACTATCTTCATCTATAGAGCAACCAAGTTTGTCTAGATATGCCATACCATAAAAAGTAATGAAGTCAGGAAGTAATTCCTTAAATCTGATATTTCCCTTTGCTGTGAGCATCCCCCGTTGAGCTAATCTCCGCAAATATATATTTCTTATTCCTTCTTGAATTAAAGGCTGGCTATTCATCTTCAATATTTGCGCTGAGCGTGTAGCAATCAAAAATTCTTTATCTTCACCACGGAAGGAAACCAAATTTTGTTCATCTCTTAAGACAGACTCGAGCATAACAAACTCATGCTTATTCTTTCGCTGAGAGAACAAAATAGAAGAGTCGCTAAGGGTGGCATTATGTAATGGACAAACTGAGACACCAGTCAATTGATGAACTCGATGCCAATACGCTATGCCATATTTTTCGCGATCAGATCCTATACATGCTGGACAGTATCGCAGATATGCTGGTTTGCAGACACCACTTGCTGGGAATCCCATTTTCATATTTATTGACTGCCCATCTCCATAAAGCATTTCTTCATAAACCCAGTTGTAGCGCTCTATAGAGATAAATGGTTTAAAATAAGGCAGCAAGGTAAGCTTATCTAACAATTTGTCTACTGAAATTGCTTTACCAGGGATCAGCGAATATAACTGCATGAGGTGGCTCGGAAGATCTGTTACTGCACACACAGTTTGCTTATTAAATATATCCATCATCGTTTTTTTTGTGCTTTCATTACCAGACCTAGCATGATAACGGGCTAAAACACTGTACAATAGTTCGTCAGGTAGTGGAGGTGGAAAATAAATCATCGATAACCCCATTCTCTCTAATAATTATTTGTAGTATTTAAGTGCCTCATTTTCTGCCCACTCTAATGCTTTCGGAGAACATTTTTTATAAACATGACTAAGATGCTGTAGTCGTTTTTTTGTTAATCTCCTATAACTCGAACCCATAAACTTCTCTAATATATATGGAAATATTCTAATTGCGCATTCATCTATTGTTTCTACATTGGATTCCATTAGCTCTGTTGTGCGATGCAAATATTTACGAAAGTGGTAATATCGAATTTTCAGTGTTTTAGGTATAGCACGTAAAAAACACTCTTTAGTAAATTGATTTGTTGATGGGTATGCTTTTACCTGCTTAATAGCTTTATTGATAATTTGGAACATTTCCTCATCTACCGTGTCTAAATTAAACTTCTGGTTACCTTGTTTTGGGGGCAAAATCCCATCTATCCATTCCCGATCATTCTTCATAAGCCAGTCATAACGGCGAGTACTGTACTTACGAATTTGCAAACGCGAAGCAGCAGGACCTGAAACCTCTATGGCATCCTTCACCGTATTCCGATACTCCTCTATTTTAAGCGATGTACTTGCAGCAGTTTCGTGATAACCCATTTTCAAAATCGCTGCTTGTTCAAGCTTGTCTTGATATGACCTATCACGTTTTAAATTTCTATACGGTTTTAGATATTTCCTTAAAGTCCTTCGATTCGTTAAAAGTTGCGCTGCAATTTTATCCATTATCAAGCCTTCTTCAAAAAGTTGGATTGCACGATTCATAAATAATGCTCCCATTGTTTCTATCGTATATTGCTTTTCATCTTCCGGGTGCGGAAGTCCCCCTCTAGTATAGATCATTCCACAATAAGGACAGATAAATCGACCAGTGATCCAAGCATGAGCTGTGCGTTTAACATTAGGGATAGCTCTTTGATTATATTTCGGACAGATTGCATTGATACAAAGCCATGGTCCATTACCAAAAGGTACAGGTAAAGAATAATTTTGATCTATATATATAAAATCTTCTAAGTTACCTGCAAGGAACCTTATAACTAACAAATATAAAATTATTCTCTCCTTAAGGTTATCCTTCTGAAGAAAACACATTATACTTCTTGAACCTAAAAGATGAATCGAATCAAGTCCGATTGTAGATAGGTAAGAATTATCATAAAACTTTATCACATCAGTAAGTAATTTTTTCTTATATATATGTTCTCCCCGAAAGTGAATGTAGCCTTTGACTCCAAGATAAGAAATTAATTTTATATATATAATTTCCAGATTGATACTCTTTAGCTGAAATAAAGTATTAAAATCTGAAAGTAACTGTTTATTTTCTAAGCTATCTTGTACCCCATTATTATTGTCTATTAGTATTTCATGTCCATTTGGACATTTTGGCTCAATAAGCATTTGACTTCCTTTTTCATCAGTTAATGATGTATTACAAATAGGACACACGTCAATTAAACCACTACCATGTATATGGCACATTTTAAGAAAGGAAAATTGGTGTGTACGATGCAAGTAAACAATCCCGTATTTAGAGAAATCATCGTATATGCAAATAGGACAATAATGAGAGGTATTATGGAGTAGAGATTGGGTCAATCTCTGAAGCATAAATCGATCACTTAATTCATAATTTTTCGAATACATAACCTCCCATAGTTTTATTTGTTTATCAACAGTTAGAAATGATCTAAAGAAAGGAAGGTAGGTGTGATTTTCGATTATTCTTTGCGCAAACTCAATAGTTAGTCCAAATTCATCAGTAATTCGAGAAAGGTTAAGTGGAATTATATTTGCTTTTTTCCTAGCACCTTTTTCTCCAAACAATTCAATATTACTCATCGTGAAAGTCAATGGAGATCGAAGGTAATATCGATGCACAATGCTCCGAAAATCTTCGTCAGGATACGTTGAAGGAAAAGCCACTATATTTCCCATAAGTACCTCCTATCTACTCTCTATAAGAACTCGTCATATTCCCCAACTAACCCTGCTTTCCGAAGTGCCTCATCAACACTTAATTTATCTGTTCTCCCTTGTGAAACAATAAAACGAATATCACATTCGTCTAAATCAAGCTTTGTGGACTTATTCCTTCCCCTTTTCCGTGTAATTCCAACAACTTCTGAAGTATTATAATTTGGGCTATCAGATTTACCTTCAAAAACAAGTTTAGCTATCTCTAAATATAATAATTCCATATCATGGCCAGCTTCCCGGTTATGGAGTTCGACCTTTTCGGCATAGCACAATGCAATTTCTTCAGCACAACCCATTTTCATCGCAAATGTAACAAGCTGCTCAATTAATACTTTTCTATTATGCTGCAGCATAATAAGCTTATGTTCCTCTGAGAGGTGCCCATCTATAGTAATGCGATGCTGCGAATCCTTCAGATATTCTTTAAAGGTGATCCAATCCGGCTTTAAATCCTCATATTCACTAGGATCAATGTCTACACCTCTCCTTATAAGTTCGAAGATCGGCTGAACAAGTCGAAAGGTTCTGTTTGCTACTTTTTCAATCAATTCAGTAGTAATAATTTCATTATCTTCATATAAAATTGCCCGGCATTGAACATGCATGAATAATTTCACGGCAAAGTCGGGTATGCCCAGTGTATGATAATACATTATCGCCTTTAGCTCCGGAGTAAGTGGTGTAAACTTATTCGTGTATTGTAGTTCCCAAATTCCTTCTAAAAAAATATCCCATTCTAGATCATCCTTCATCCGATCCGTAATATTCTCCGCGTATCCGTCTGGAATTCCGCGCCGAGTATTAGCAAGAGAGGTTTTAAATAAGTAAAGAGCTTTAAACGTACCAATTAGCACAATTGGTATACCAAGTGAATTTGTAAGTTCAGTTATGAAATCGATCATTTTCTCTTCGCCACCTGAGTGCCCTTTGTGAATCCTTTGTATTTCATCAATGAATAAGCCACCTAAACTGATATTTCCGGCAACCTTTGCCATTCTTTTGGCCAGAACTTCAGCACGACCATCTTTTTCGGCTAATTCTTCATAATAGTTGCTTCCTAATAACTGATCAACAGCCCAATAAAAATTTCGGCAAAGTGCACCTACCGATTTATTACTAGGACACTCAATGTGAAGCCAAACAACTTGTTTTACCGGGAAGGGCTCTCCATCGTACGCCACATGGTGGATAACTTGTGGAAAAAGCCTTAGCAGTCTTTCATAAGATTTCGTTTTCCCCATGCCACTAAGTCCAATATCCGCCATCATTTGAGCCGTTTGAATATTTCCAGCTAAATTTCTACCCTCTTCATCTGTGCCATGGGATAAAATTTCATCTAAACCTATTGCCATTTCTCTTTGGTAAATGGCGCTTAATGGGTTTCGAGATTGATATCCAATTTTTATCATGTTGTATATATTTCGATATCTCTCGAAATGAGTTATTAATGGCTTCCAATATCCCGGCTTGATTTGTTGAATAAGTTCTAAGCGCTCTTCCAGATCCAGCTGATTTAGATCTCCAGAAAAGCGAGGGGCTGAATCCAGCATCTGATACAATTGATCTTGATTTAGCCTAGGCGGTATTGCTTCTATGAATGGATTTCCCTGATAGGCCTCAACAATCTGTTTATGATATGATGCTTTAATTTGTCTGCCCTTTAGATAAATATAACGTTCTTGTTCACCCACCATTATTGGATGACCTCCTTTCCTGATTTTTTCCTAAAAGAAATATCTGCATCTTATTCAACTTCTGGGGTTCTTCCATAGAAGAAATCATTGGAGCCCGGTTCTCATGTTTAGCATTTTCAGATATAACCTGCGACTTCTGAGATTCGGTAGTAGCTGTCCAAGCATTTGCACTGGATTCAATTCTCTTCTCAAGCTTCCTAACACTCCGTTTATTTTTAAATTTAGCTGATCTGGGCTTGCCTTTTTGGGCTTCTTTTATTTTCGCTACTTCTACTTGAGTCAGGTTTTTGGCCACTGTATCTAGCTCTGCTTCAATTTGATTTCTATCTGCCTTCACCTTCATTAACTGTTTTTTCTTGAATTTCATAATTGAATTTACATCTTCAAAATGAAGACCCTCATACTCCTTAAACCTTTCAGTTAGAAAGAGTTGCTCCTCTTTTCCGTTTTTGAGCATGATAAATACACTGCTGCAATTTCGAGGATCATAACTAACGGTTATCTCACTTTTACCTTCAATCATCTCGTCCTCAAACCAACCGTCTTCTTCACCACGTTGGCAGAAGTATCCCAGTTTTTTTAAAATCACACCACTTCGGGTAATCTTGCACTTTTCTTTAGGAAGAAGTGCGTGTCGAATTAAACTGCGTGGTTGCTCCTGTAGAAGATTATGTTCCATCCCCCAATTCCACATTGATAGAGGAGTCAACTCCACATTATCAACGAACATTTCCTTTGAAACTAAAAATTCATCACTTAATGCCTTTCGGTTATATTCCAGGACGAATAAAATAACTAGTTTTGTGAATGCTTCAAATGTATACGCAGCCTTCTCTTCGGGATTTTTATCCCCCCTAACTCTATGTTCCTTATCCACTCCTCCAGGCATGACCTCTCTCATCCGCATGCAAAAACTTCTGAATTGCTGTTCTATATAGGGTTTTAAATCCGCACGATAGGAAGGAGGATTACCTATACGTACATTGAGAAGTGCCAGGTTGTTAGAATTTTTGCTTTTCATTTCTCCTCGGTCACCAACAATATATCTAGGTAAATGTTTAGCTGGCCAATCTTCTTCATTTATTGCTATCCCAAACTGTGCGCAATATGCGACCTTATCAGTTGCGGCATTTTCAAGTGCTACCATTTCTTCTTCCCAAGAAGGGGTTTTACACACGTGTACCCCTGCAATCAATCTGTTTAGGGCATCTTTTACAAAATAAACATGTGGCCTTCCGATAACAGTTCTATGATCGATCGAGACTAATATAACATCAGCAGGTGTTGAATCCGTTTCGTATAGTGCTCCAGGTCCTTGGAGGTCACCATTTGCAGATTTAAGATGAGATCTTGCAATCATTTCAGCTTTTCGCGGGCCAAATTTAGCAGCAGTTTTTCTCTTTTTATTAAACTCCTTATTATACCAATACATAAACTGCCTCAATGAAGGGCCAGCAACTATTGGAATTAACTCGTTATATTTTCTATAATGTCCATCAGAGTATTCTTCCTCACACATATGTTTGTGCGTCGCTCTAAGATTCATTCCTTGGTCCGTATGGAATTTCTTAATTGCTTTTTTAAACTTGTCTTTGTCCTCCTTGGTTATAATGAAACTTTTACCATTCTCAGGTTTCGGGCCTGTATTTATATTTCTTTTTAATGGGCTAGTTGAAACCCCAACGTCAAAATAATCATTTAAAAGACCATTCACTTTCTTTCCATAGAACCAGTACTTCTTCAATAAACTATAGACCCAATTCACTTGTTTCTTGAATTGATCTGCTACCTCACTAACTAGCTTTCCTCTTTTTTCAGGTATGTAAATATTGGGTTCTTTACATACAATATTCTCAATAATCGCGAATTTTTCATCTCTTCTTTTGGAGTATTTATTTAGATATTTTTCATCAGGAGCGATCAAACGCATGTCGGGGTCGATAGGTTCTATTTGGGCATTACCGCATTCCAGGTCAAATAATAAATCTTTATAATCTCGGAAATAAGGAAATGGTATTTTCTTTTTATCATCAATGTTAATGAGGACAACTTGAGATCGATCAGGAGCGATCCACAATACACGTTCAAAAGTTCGTTTTTTATTAAGACCAACATCAAGGAAACAGATAATAGAATTTTGATAAATCATTTTTTCACCACCTCTATTTTATAGGTTTCTCTATCACCAAAGGAGCGCTTTCACGTATTAATACGTTCATATCTGTTATCCAACGCTTATTAGCGAGCATATGTTTAACCATAAACATTGACGTTCCTGGTTCTAGACCAATATTCTGATCGCACTTTAAACAACTCTTGCTTATTGATAAGCGTTGATCATTTTTAATCAATAATTCAAATAAAGGTTCAGCAATCATATTTACCATTTCGTTATCCAATCCTGGACGTACATCTGGCCGCTTTGCATCGTGCAACCAGTCAATATTTTTTATGAAATTAATAGGTCTTCCTACATCAAATACAACTTTCCACTGAAGGCCGATTTCTTTATAATAACGCCTTTCAATTTCAAATAACTCAAGCGTCCTTTTGGTCAATTTATTAGTTGGCTTAAACGTTCTGGCTACATCCTTTACTCCATTCTCACCATTTGGAACTGTTAACATAAAATCAGAAGTCTGAACTACATCTTGTCCCTTTAGATTCGCATGAATTATATTTAACTTCTTCGCTATTCGTTGTGTTTCTTCAATTGGAAGGGGATATTGCTCTCTGATATCTATAACTTGATCTGTCCAATCCTGTACAAGCAGGTATTGATACTCATATTTGGACAGTGTATGATGTATTCGATTTGAATGCCACCCTGGAGTACGGGTTAACCATCCCTCTGATGCCACTTTATTATCGTTCGCTTGAATAAAAGGAATGTAGTCTGCCCCTCTGCCTTGCCCTCTTCCATCCTTAAGTCGATTTACATGAGTTCTATATACGGTGTTTGTCATCAAGCTAACCTCCTCTTAAAACATAAAGACGCATAACTAATTTGTTATGCGTCTCTGGCTGCAGTATATGTACCCCATTAACCTCAGTATCCTATTCTTAAACAAGTAATAATGAGGATATATATTGTCAGAAATTCAAGAAAATAATTTCAATATTTATCATATTTTTATAGAGTTTCTCTTCGTACATGAAAAATAATTATCTGCACAATAATTAACGAGATCTTCACGAGTCTTCTCATGAATTTTTAGCAGTTGATTTAAAACAAAAATTCGTTGGATATAATCTTCAGCAAACGTGAACAATTTCCTTTTGTATTAATCTATTTGATTTTGTTGTTTCCGAGTTATTACATATAAACTCAGTAAATTGATGCAACTTATAAACGTCATCTTTAATTCATCGCTAAGCACCTCACTGGGGCTCTATCTCTATTATCTCCACCTCACATTAATTAAAACGCTCTAAGAGAAAACTATCTAAATAAATACTTGAATGAACTCGAATAAAGGACACCCATCGGGTGCCCTTTATTCGAGTCACGTCTCAGATACTTAACTTAAACTTCTATTCTAGATTATTTCCGGTAAGTACTCATTAAGCTCTATCGGTTTCTTATTTTTCATAAAAATACTGATAGAAACAGAATACCTTTTTCGAGGGTTTCCTCCAATGATAAGTAATATGGGTTCTGGACAGTTCATTGACTTATTATTAGAAATTGAGTTCATTTGCTTGGAATCAATTAAGCTCATTTTACTTGATGCAAAAGGATGAAAATGCCATTACCCCACATAATAGGCCTTGTCTAACTTCCATAAGGTATTAAGCCAATCTTTGAGACCTTGTACTCCTCTATAAAATCTAGTTCTTGTTTGTTTTGAATCGATAGGGGCAGGGCTGCTCTTTATAATAACTGCCCTATTCAACGCATCATCATAGTATCCGGCCAGAATACCACCTGTTTCTAATTCTCCGCTTAAGGTACATTGAGCTAACATAAATGTTAATACATCGTCACTAAATTCAATCTCAAGATTGCCTTCAATATCTCTGTATCTATGAACAAGCATTAAAACACCTCTCGTTGCTTTAGTAAAACACCTGCGGATAATCCATCTATATGTTGTTGTTCATAAACAGCAAAGATGTTGGGACCAAATGGTTTAAGCCACCATGCCTCGATTTCTTTTATTGCTAGACCTGCCATCATCCAAATGTCATCTGCGCGAGCAGGAAATAGAGGATGATAACATCCTATACCATCCCTAGGCAAGATGATGTCTTTATTCTCTTCTCGCTCCAATTCAATCCACGGCTTGAGGAAGTTGTAGAAAGACTGGCGAGGAAAGGGATGCTTATTGGACAAAAAGATAAACATTCTTTTTGCTCCAAATCCTAGTGATACTGAAACGAATCTTTTCGGAATCGTCCAGTCAAAGGAATATAAATGATCAATAACTGCATCACTTCCTGTAGTATCTATAATGATATCTTGACTCTCCAGTACCTCCACTTCATCGTCGCTTAAATTGGGAAAAGCACTATTGATGGCTACAGACCAAGTGTGTACATTATTGTAATTGATTCTATATGATAATGCCTCAGCCTTTTTCATGGATAAGTGATTAATACCTAGCGTATGTCGAGATAAATTACCAACTTTTAAAATATCTTTGTCACAAACAATTATTTTAGAAATACCTATACGAGAAAGTAGTTCCCCGATGGCTGAGCCAAGAGCACCCGCACCGATTAAAAATACACCATCATGATGTGTTTTCTCATTTATACTCCCTCGGCTAAGCACGGATTCTTTACTCCAGTTCTCTGTGCGAACATACCTTAAGCTCTTATCTGGATGTAACAGATTTATGCGATCTCGTTGAAAATAGAAGTCATTTGCTCTTCTGAATCCGGTAATCTTGTTTACCTTTTTGGCTAACTTCCCAATTTCTATACTTATCCAATGAACAATTACATTCTGCTCTCCGACTAATTGAGGAATTTGAAATCCAAGCAATAGGTAATTGTGTTGTTCCTGTTCTCTAAAGATATACATGTGCCTGTATATTTCTCGCCATAAGTCAAAATGATGTTTCTTGCAAATAGCTTCTAATTCCTTTATTGTTTTAGGATAATACCAAGGTTCCAATATAGGCTGAAATGGAAGTAGCAGCCATACCCCATTATGATGTTTAGATTCTACACCAGCATGAACAAGTTTCCCCCACTCATATTCATGTATTACATTCGACTTATTATCCAAAAACGCAGACACGAATAAGATATTTTGATATTCTGATATTTCTTTAAGGGATACCCACCCAGATCTGTTTCTCATTCCATTCCAATAACTAATATTCTTTTGCTCTTCAGCAAAAACGATTTGCAACTCAGTACTAAAGTGTACGTGTGGTAATTCGAAAAAATCTCCTGGTCTTGCTAACGAATGATTTGAGGCATTGAGTAACCAATTTTTTAATCGCTCTACATGCCACGAAATACGCTGATCTGCATCCATCTGTTCTTCAGTATCTGATAATAATTCAAGTAAACCATTATCCCAATCAGTACAAATCTTACCTAATCGCCAAGGAATTTCATTTACTTCTTTATTCTCATTCATATGCTGATAGGTTTGAGTAATACTATTGACTTTGTCCGGATATATACCAATAGATCCTCTCGGATAAAGAGGATCTATTAACATATACCAATTCGTAGTGTGGGGAATAGATTGTCCATCTACCCCTGATACATTTATACTAAACTGGAGAATCCAATTCTTAAAATCCCCATACCAATAAAGGTCTTGGAGTTGCTGATATCCTTCAACAGTTTCTAATTGGGTACACCCGATTAATATACTTTCCGGTATTGAAGGATTATCCAAACCGTCCACCCACAATATCAGAGCTAATTGGGCTTTCTCTTTTTGAAAAAACTAGAGAACTACTCTGGTTATTAGCTGTTGTAGCTTCAGATGTCGGAAATTTCGAACCAAAGAGTTTATTCCATTCTTCGGCACTTTCTTTAACAGTGGTGGCATCTGATGCTTTTCTAGCAATTTCTGCAGCTTTTTTAACCAGCTCATAAAACTCTCCGTATTCTTCTTCAGTAATTCTGCCCATTACATCATGCTCTGGTACGCCGTGATCTGACATAACCGGCTTTGTTGAATAGTTATTCACTATAGCCTCCAAAACCTCGGTTACACCTTGACCAACACTTTGTATTCCATCTGGGCAACATAAACCAATGAGATGCTCCAGCGGATATCCTTTTGGATGTTTTGGCACATTGTTTATTCTTCTCCACCACTTTAGAGCCTTAACTACGTTGACGTAATGCCGGTTACATGATTTATTTTTTTCTTGTGTCCATTTAATTTGTGCCAGGGGATCTGTTTGTTTCCATTCCTCAGCGTCCCTATCTGGAATCCAAAGAGGAACTGTTTTCCACTCTGGTTCATTAGCATTCGAATAAGTCTTAAAAATAGAGCTTGTTTCTATTGTTTCATTCAGAACTTCCCATGACCCCTTCAATGACCACGTTTCAATATCTTCCAGTGCACGCATATCAGTAACGCTAGCTGACTCCAAAATACCTTCTTCGCTCTCTGAGGGTGCGGCTGTTATGACAACATCTAAATCTACATAACTTAAGGAAATTCCTATAGAACGACCTTGAATTTGATATTTTCCTGCGTAATGTTTTTCCATAAATGGTTTTAATACATTGATAGCATCTTCTGGATTACTGTATTCCTCCATACTCAATTTAGTCACCAAAATTACATCTACATCTGAACGGCTATCTCCCTTTGGACGAACAGCAGTAGATCTCCGATAACTTCCTTGCAGGAATGTACTTACAATAATTTTAGACATATCTTCATCTTCTTTTAATCTTTTTCTTAACGTAGTATGTCCTTTGATTAAATCATTGACTTGATTTTCAGTTAAACGAATTTCTTTAAGAAATCTAGCAAAGTAAGTAGGAATATTCACAATAACACCTCCGAGTGTTTAAACAGGTAGTATAAGTGAAGGGGAATATGATCCATCCCCAGTAAAATTATGTTCGTATAAAATGATCTCCGGGATATTTGCAGCTTGTTGAGCAAGAAAGAAAACAAAACCACCAGGAGCAGCAATGAAAAAATGAACCTTACCTTTTCTCTGTTTCGGATTACGTCTATCTAAAGTCCGAATGACCTGTTCTGCTAATAACCAGGCATGTGTACCATCTTGAATTGCCTTAATCCCCTCTAAAGGTAAATAAAAATGATACGACGATTTTAGAGTTAATTTATTCTCCTCATTGTACCACTCAACATGAGATTTAACATTCCGAGTTATACTGATAGCAACAACTGTATCACCTTCAATAGGAGAGTTATCTGTATACTCCTCATTGAACATTGGATAAACTGATGTTATTTCATGAGGTATATCCGGGATCCATGCAATCAAACCATCTCCACGCTGAACAGGAAATGCCTTGACACCTGATTTTGGATTAAGAATTAAACCAGCAGCAAATGTTATAGAAAGATGTGTATTGAATTGAATGAGGTATGCATTACCCGGAGAAAAGATTTGTTTTGAGAACTCTACTAATCTAGCGTAAATATCTCCATTCCAACTTTTATCTGATTTAAGTAATCGTCCATCAAAATTTTCACTAAGACATAATAGATGGTTTGTTTCTTCCTCCAGAGTTTCCGTATACGGAAGAAAACTGCGAATTCCTACAGGGACATCATCTTTGTATAATAGCGGTTGGCCTGTATACAATCGCTCTGTGCGACAGAGCTTAAGAAGGGAATCTTTATTAAAGCGTTTACTTCCCTTACTTGCACAGTTTACTATCAAATCATTATAAGGATTTACAAGAACCTTAAAATCAAGAGGTTTGAGTCCTGCTAGCATTAATTTAGTATTGAGTTGTTCCTTGATTAACGAGGAAATGCCTGGTTTGCTATGTTGAATACGAATAGTACTTAAAACGGTACTTAGTTCCGCCTCATTATCTAACTTCAAATGTTGCATCATAGATTTTCGAGCTAAGGCCATTTTACTCTTTTGTTTTCCGTCAAATATCGCATTCAAGTGTAGTTTATTATCATGATTGTCCAATAAAACTTCTAGTAGGTCGCCTTTTTTTATATTCCATGGTGTAATTAAATGAAATCGTGCTGTAGTATAACCTTGTTTCAGAGCATCGTGTACACGATTTAAGAAGGAGTGTGTAGAGGCATTAATAAATGAAGGATCAATGAGGTCCAATAGTTCTATCTGTTGCGAATTCTTAACATGATATTTCACCTGATAAAAGTCCAAAGTAATTTCATCATCGATGCTGTAATCCCCTCTTATAGGTTCAATATATTCAACTACAACATCGTCGAGAGATTTAATACGATCATCCTCGTATGATACTTCCTTAATATTGGTATCATTATGGAGCAACTCAGAAGCAAACAACCAAAAATACAGATTCTGATATGTCAAACCAGCATTAATTGCATCAATTGCTTTTCCCATATATCACAGTCCTAAAAGTAAATTGAAGAACTTATGTTCCCTTAATAATTATCTCACAACAACCTTATATATTCAAGCCTACTCTGCTGGTTTTCTAACCTTCTGAATTACTCCTCTTAGATGACCAATGAATATTTGATTAGGATCTGCTGGATCATATTTTCGGTGGACTGCTTCGTTTAGCTCATGTACGATCATCGCAAAATCCCTCGCATTAGGATTAAAGCCGCAAGTTCGTTTAATAGATCGATAAAATCGTATTAATAATTCTTTTGTTTTATCGAGTTCATAGCCTAAACATTGCAAATGTTCTAATACATCTCGAATATATGGTCGATCTAGCATATGAGTGTTAAGCAATTATTCCCCTCCTTAAAGCTAGTTGTTATAGATTACAGCAAATTCTGTAGGATCTAAAACAAAGTTTTCTCTATAATTTCATTTCAAAGTAAACAATTATGAATCCCAGTTATTACATCCTAACTCAGCATATTAACATTCTGCTTTGTATAATATGATCTGCTGCTGATAAGTTTCAGTACCCCCATGGTGTTTTCATAAATATTATTTAGTTGAAAATTTATATTTTAGGCAAAAAGGTATGACTATTTATAATATATTATCTCCTACTCTATAATTAATACACGATTAATACTAATTAAATTTTGCATCTTCTTTTACATATAAAAACACAACACCATTTGATGTTTTATTCTTCTTAGAATACGGTTCGTTAAATCTTACAATTCAGACTTCTTTAATGTCTCTTGAACTCATAATCTGTCTAAAAAATCTTTGAATTTTCTCCTCAGTAGTTGCGGTTCTTCAGCTGCGACAAAGCGCCCACACATATAACTATTTCCTACTGACATTGTACGAAAATAGCTTTTCAAAATACTCCTGTGGAGGTCATCCATGCGCTTGAGTAATCGTCAAAGAACCACCGTGAGGAACAGTGAAATTTTCGAAATACCCTGGAAATTTCATATGTTTGACGTCAAAATAAAAACGGTTCGACGAATTCATCGTTTGTGTGTGCCAACAAATCAACATGGTAGACTACGTGAAGTTTACGGTGAAAAAAAGATATAAATGATACAAGTGTGTTGATTTACCAAAAAAAGGGACAAGAAGGGCCGCCATTTCGGGTAATGGTAAGTACCACCAAACCAAACCGAAATGAGGCGACCTCATGAATAAATATACCCAATTTTTTGCTGTTTTCAAACAAGTGTTAACAAAAGAAGAAATTCAAACTGTGATCGGTCAAACCAAAGACTACGTAGAGACAGGAACCAAAATGACTGTCGGTTTGTTGTTCGATTACTTTGTTCAAGCCAGCTGTCACGGATGGAAAAGCTTCCGTCAAAGTGCCAACATGGGCCCAAGCTTCGACTTGCCTAAGGTTAATTAATCCACACTTTCCGACAAAGCCGGTGAGGCCCCTTATGATATCTTCAAACGTATGTTTAAAATGCTCGTCAAGAAATGTAATCGTCAAACGCGGCGCCATCTGAACTTTCCCAAAGATCTTCTATTAATTGACTCCACTACGGTCACGGCGGCAAACTCTCGAATACCTTGGGCTCCGTATAAAAAATTCAGAGGGGGCATTAAGCTGCATGTCGCCCTGTCTCATGACCAGTGTACACCTTTAAACGTGGAGGAATCGATCGCAAAGCGCAATGACGCTCCGTTTGGAGAACTTTTGGCAGATCCTAACTACATTTTGGTGCAGGATCGGGCATATGGAAAAATAGGCGGATTGGATCAATATTTACTCGTTGGCCAGTCGTTTGTGATTCGGCTCAAAGACAATCTCCATTTGGTGAAGCCGAGAAAACTCAATCGACCGGCAGAAGGAGATACGAAAATTGTACGCGATATCACTTGTTATATCGGTCAGGGGAAATGCCAATCGGCCAATCGGCACCGGGTTGTTGAATTTAAAAATAATAAGGGTGAAGTCGTGCGGGTTGTGACCGATTTGAGAAAAGAGTCCCCCCACGTTATCGCTGAGATTTACAAGGTACGCTGGCAAATTGAAGTCTTTTTCCGGTGGATTAAACAGCATTTGAACGTGCCTTGTCTATTTGGAACGACAGAAAATGCGGTATATTGTCAGTTATTTGTGGCCCTTGCCGTCTATGTGCTCCTGAAATACGTTTTTGATCAAATTCATCCCAAAGTGCCTACCTTTGCTCAACTGACCTTTTGGGAATTTATGCAGTATTTGCGGATGTTTAATCTTCCGACGGAGTGGCAGGTTCAGTTTAGCCTGCTCAGGAGTAAAGGGGTTTTCGGTATTTTTGCCACCCCATAATGTGGTAAATCAACACGCCTGTAAATGATACAACATTCATTACAAAGTGAACCCCCTCTAATTAAGAGGCAATATAGTCGGGATACATTCTATTAAACTGCCTATTTAATAAACATAATCAGCCGATCACGTTGAGTGATCGGCTGTCTTCTTGTTTTATAGAACTAACGTTTCGCGTTAGCTCAATCGTCAAAATTCTCTACGTGCCAGAAATCTACTTCACTAAATAGTCCCCATACTGAATAATAGCAAGATTATTCCCCATTCATCAGTCCATGAATAAATATGTAAAGAAAAATAGAACTCACTATTAATGTCCAAAATACGATTTAAAGATAGAGAATACGGCTACCGTTCAATCACCAGAAAAGGAAGCTCTCCCCTTTTATCTAGCAATTGATTAAACTTTTGATTCGAGAGATCTCGCCACTTCTTATTTTCACTTTCAATTATTTTTTTAACTTCGGACCAAGGAGTCGAAGGGGCGAGTTTACGATTCACATAACGGTCAATGTCCAATGTATGTAAGTTATTAAAATTACGATAGCGATTGTTATGCCAAATATGTTCTTTTTGCAGATCAAAAATTGTAGCCAGCTCAATATTTTTGGAATTTACTGTATTCTCATGGTGAAGAGTAAATAGAATGTATCTGCAAGTAGTAAAAGTCAATTTAGTATTATCTCCAAAGGGACTATTATTCGTAACGGCCTGATCCTTTATTTCTGCAAAATATTGAGACGAGACCGAGGTCTCTGTTATTTGTAAATTGATTTTATCGTTAATAAGTATTCCTTCTTCTCGTAGCTTGTCGCTTTCTAATAGATGAAAATGACAATTCGCATGAGAAGCTACATCGAAAGCATTCACATTTGATGTGTGTATTAAATCAATAAGAACATTGCCTTTTACGTTCCCTCCTGTTATTGTTCGTAAGACGAACACGCTATTGTTCAGTAACCCTCTTCCGTGGTCATTATTAATGTCAAAAGTAACAAAGTCATACCGATAATCAGGTTTTAGCTTTAAAGGTTCTCCGTAGTCTAACGAAATTGTTAAATCATACATTCTTCATACCTCCTTAATTTAAGTTACTTTAATTCGTATTGGATCAACGCGTTAAATCTCCTCCAATTTCCAAGTGATTTTAATCTTAACCCGTCCGTTAGCGTAATATGTTGTGATCAGTTTAGTACTATAATTTCTCAGGCTTCAGGCTGTATCTACATTATTCGAGTCTATTGAATATTACGTAGCTAAAAGAGTCATCATACTGGTTAGTAAGATCCATGGTATGAATCTCTTGTAAGAAAGATTTTCATAGACAATCTAAAGATCAGTGTAAATCATTCTGATGATGCCATACAATGACCCAATATCGTGAAATCCTACGGGCTCTATAGTCAAGGAATCAGTCAACGTTATATCGCTGCCAGATGCGCCTGCTCGCCCTCAGGCAAAGAAGGGTCGCCTACAAGATTAAGCCATCGTCTTTGTGGCGGCTTAATCTAATAGGCGACCCTCGAAAAGAACATGAATCAATTCCTGGAGGTTAATGATGCCAAGGTACGATGACAGTATGAAACATTATTGAAAAATCCTTCGTTCAGAAGTCGGTTATGATGACTACTTTTCAACACAAGGAAAGCACTTTGTCTCTATTCATTTTTCTACCGTCCAAATTTGTATAACATCAGCTGCCATGAATATGAATTAAATAATGTACTTCTTTCCTGATTTAATTTGGCTTACTACATCGTTTAGTATAGTTATAAAGTATTCTACTTCCTCAAAACTAGTTCTTTCACTAAGACTGATTCGTATACTGCTAGAAGAAATCTTTTCGTTATTTGTCATCTCCATTAATACTCTACTTACCTTTTTTGATTTTGAAGAACATGCTGACTGGGAAGAAACAATTAAACCCCGAACAGAAAATAAATGTATCAATACCGCTGATGTTACACCCGAAAAAGAAATATTTAATATATGTGGAGATGAAAGTGGTGTTTTGGGACTATTAATGATTATATCCGGAAAATCTTGAAGCTTCTCCAGCATATACTTGTATAACATGTAAATATGTTTTATGTTCAATTCTAGATTTTCATAGGAAATTTTTATAGCCTCAGATATACATAATACCCCTGTAACATTAGTAGTACCCGACCTTAGTCCATACTCTTGATTCCCTCCAAAGATTAATGGTTTAATACACACCAAATCTTTCTTTATTAAAATTCCAATTCCTTTAGGAGCACCAATTTTATGTCCTGAGAGTGTATACATATCAATATCATCTAAACTCAACGGTATTTTTCCGAAGCCTTGTACTCCATCTACATGAAAGATAATATTTGAATCATAGGATTTAATAAGAGCACCTATTTCCATTACAGGTTGTATTGAACCTGTTTCATTGTTAACATGCATAATACTGATTAGAGCTGTATTTACATTAATATGCTTTATAACTAAAGAAGTATCTACAATCCCATTCCTGTCAACAGGAATAAAGGTGACTTCAATTCCTGCATCCTGTAATTCTTTGCAACAATTAAAAACTGAGGAATGTTCAATGCTTGTTGTGATTATATGAATAGGTTTTTTTTTATTATCCATTAGCCATTTTATAGCTCCTAAAATTGCTATGTTATTGCTCTCAGTAGCTCCTGAAGTAAATATAACTTCAGAGGGTTTAACATTTAATATAGAGGAAATTGTCTCTCTAGATTCTTCTACTAAATTACTTACTTCATATCCCATAGAATGTGAAGACGACGGATTAGAATAATATTCTTGCGATGTTTTAAGCAAAAGATCATATACCTGTGGGTATAATGGGCTAGAGGAACAATAGTCCAAATATATATTATTAATTTTTAAACGCCTCCATATTTATTAATAAGTAAAGGTTGTCACAATCGGTAGATACCTTTATATCCTTAGAAAGTTTTACCTGTGTTATGTAGAATAAACTTTTCTATTAGAGCATCAATGTTGATTATATTTCCTGATTCAATGAAATTTTTATTTTCACCAAGTATAATGTATGAAGGATGTGTTTTAATTTGAAAATCTTTATACATTTGTTCTTCAGTAATAGAAATAATCGAAATTTGATCTAAGAAGGCCTCTCCAATTTCTCTATTCTCCTTTTTGTCTCCATCGGAAAAAATAATTAATGGTAAATCTGATATGCTTTTCAACTTATTTAAGTTAGTCAATAATTCAATGCATCTAACACAGTAAATAGATATAAATATTAATAATGAAGTCTTTCTGAAAGTTGGATTATTTAAATCTATAACATTACTATTTTGATCTTTATAGACCTTCCTCGGTTTGATTTGTGCTATATTTTTATTCATTTGGCAACCTCCACTATAACCGACTGAAATTGATATTTTTAATTTCTTCATGGCGATTTATAGTTCCTTTAGAAAGAATTATTCCTGCGTTTGATAAATAAAAAAAATATGGTAGCAGTTTGACATTATATTTTCTCGTATCTTTTATAAGATAATAATTACTAATCGATGCAAATATATTCTCATCTAGACTTCTAAGTTCATTCTTTCCTCCCTTTATAAATAAAATAAGATCTTTATCTCCTAGATCATCTTTAATTTCCTTTATCATAGAAAGAATATCCAGACATAACAAGCATGAAGTTGATAAGAACAAAACAAGAATCCCATTATTATTTAATTCTTGTTTATTATTTTTTATCGGGAAGATACTTCCCACTCTAAAGTCTTGTCCATTTTTCTTACGATTTAATTTATCTTTAGTCTTTTTGTAAAATTCAGCTATGGTAAGTGACATTATAAAATTACCACCTCAATTTTTTGAACTAATTTACTATATAAAGAAGGTATTATCCCGAATTAATTACTTATCCTGATATAGAACAGTACAAATGGTGCTTGTGGTAAATGGCAATATAGAAAATGAAAATCATGAGACAGACAATGTAGGTATTAAGTAATTTTTCAGTACAATATTCAATCCATGTGAATGTTGAACATCCAAATAATTAATTAGATGATTTCGGTTATCTAATAATAATATTGTAGGAGTTACATGGACTAAATAATTATCAAATATAACTTTAGATTTAATATAATGGACATCATCTGTTATTTTAATTTCTAACTCATCCTTTCCTACAACAATTATTCGCAATGTTTTAAAATTGGAAGATATAAGAGAGATATTCGATAAAACCTCATGACAATAAACACATTGGCTAGAGGAAAAAATAATAAGAGTATTATTATTCATTGAGTTTTCAGCTAAAGAAATAAGCCGCCCTACTTGATCCTCTTCTCTAAAAAGAGGCACCTTTTCACCTATTTTTAACTTATCAGGTATTAGTTCACTCTGATTGTTGATTCTTAGCTTTTTCAGGAAAGTAGATACGAATTTTGATAAATAGAAAATAAGAACAGCCTCAATAATCACAGTAATCCATAGAAGAACAATTGCTGTTTCCACTTATATTCCTCCCCTAAAAAGACGAATAGTTTTATACATATTTAATAAATTAGATGTTGTCTGATAAATAAATGTAGAAATTAAAGAGAAACAAAAAAAATATATATAGTTAAAATTATATATTTGATCTATTGGATGTTGATTTGTTAAAAATAGGTCTATATTCCCAAGTAAGTTTTCACGGATTAACAAAACAAAACAGATACCAATAAAAAAACAATTTCTAATTATAACTAACCAGGATGCTTCTTTATCACCTAGTATTCCACCACAGCCGCAAGATACCTTCTCCTGTTCTTTTGATAAGCTTATTACGGCTGCTATGGCATAAATAAAAAAGAGAGAGATTGCCACTAGAAGAAATTGATTAATAAGAATCCCAAAAATAAAGGACACTCCAATAAAAATCTCTAAAATAACATCAAATATAGCGATGAAATTAACCAGGTTTTTAGGAAAAAAACCGTATCCTTCAATTTTGTACTTATGTAAGTTTAAGTTTTTATTTTTCCCGTAACCAGAAGTTAAGAAAATTAACCCAAGAAAAATTCTAAGTGAAAACATTAGACCTTCATAGTACACTAGGACCCCTCCAATTATCCTTAAGATGATAATGCTTTATAAACGTTATAAGCTTCCCTTGAAGTCATGAATAGACGCTCTATATACAATTGTGAGTTCACTAGAGCTATCGATGGAAATGACAAAGTTATATCTGCTGGTAGATTATCTTTAGGAGAGGCTTCAACAATTTCAAAAAATTTACTATAGGTTCTAATAAAGTTATGCACAGATTTCTGCTCTCCAAAGACTAGAACCTTGACTGGAACTGCTCCAAATTTCTTATTCAAATCTATTAAATCTTCAAGTTCAGGAAAACAACTAGAACAATTTGCATCAGCAAAAAAAACCATAAAATAACCTTCTAAAAAAATATCATAGTTACTGTAAAGTGTATTAATCTTTTTTCCAACTATAGGGGGATTTGATTTTATTAAACTATTTGTTGTAAGGTACAATAATTCTTTTTTTAGCGATTTAAAAGAAATAATTATTACCACTAAAAAGATTATAAAAATTGAAACAGGTCCATAAAGCACAGTATTATTGATCTCGCTCCCTCCCCGATAAATCTATTTAATTATTTTATATGATAGAATTTTATGTTCGATATGTCAATCATTTACTTTAATTGAAAAAAAGTATATAGTAGAGGCACACCTTTTGTAATAACAAAAAGAAACAAAAATTTGATGACAAGGTGGTTTTTTAATGGAAAATTTATTTGGTAAACTTCTTGGATTTGACGGTTCGGCTTCACCTATGGGCGTTGTTTGTACTAACAAAAAGGTTCAACAATCTTGCCAGCCATACAACTGCCCTCCAGCATCTTCAACAGGAAACATTTTTTATGTATGGGTAGATGCTTACGACGGATCCTACTGTAATTCAACAATGACTCAAACATGTTGTTATTACTAAGACCAATTGTAATTTTTTAACATCAGATGTTCAACACTACAAAGTCCTCTTAGTTTTCTAATTAGTATACTTGAAGAAAAACGAGCCTTAGAAGTAATTCTAGAGGCTCGTTTTTCTACTCATATTTTACCCATTAATAGCATGCAACACAGAAAAACATTTAAAGAAGGTGACAAAAAGTGCGATCTTCAAATATATATAAAGTTCTGACAATCTTAATGAATGGAAGTAAAACTTGGCTATTTTTCAGTGTATTTTTTGCTCTTATTTCTGGTGTTGAACCCATTATTTCTTTGATACTCTCAAAAAAACTTTTAGATACTATCATTAATTTAATAGATACCAAGGAATTTCATTATCAAACAGTATTAATAATAATAACCCTTCAATTTCTCATAATTATTTTTCTATCATTTCTGACAAAAACACAGAACTTTTTAACAAAAAAAACCGAAAATAGTCTCGGACTAAACATAAAGAGCAATATCTTTTCTAAAGTTTCAAACTCCCCTCTCTCACTTATAGAGAATCACACTTATCAAAATAATCTTTCTAGAATTCAAAGTTCATCTGGCGAAAGGTTTTTGGCTCCTTTAACAGAAATATTTAGTTTAATTAAAAACCTAATTACAACAATATCAATTGGAGCATATTTGCTCTCTCTCCATTGGATCTTCTTATTAATCATATTAATAAATACTACTGCTGCGCTTATCGTTAATATTAAATTTGGTTATAAAAGATTCGAATTATTCAGATTTCACTCTATAACACAAAGAGATATTGGATATACATCAAGACTGATACTAGAACCTCAGTTCGCAAAAGAAATTAAAATGTTGAATTTACATAAATACTTAATTGATCGTTGGAGTCGAAAATACGAAGAAAATAGTAAAGATTCACTCAAGTTATTTTCTAATTTTCAAATCGCTACTTTTATGGCGGATATTTTAAAAGGAATATGTTATGCCATTAATTTAATCTTAGCAATAAATATTACACTGAAAAAAAATTACAAAATAAGTGATTTTGTCGTTATTACACAAGCAATTGTTCAAATGCAGAATTCAGTAAACTCTATAACTACTAATATTTCAAATATTTTTGAAAATGGACTATATTTAAAAGAATATTTCTCATTTATTGAGGAAAAGCATATTTTAGCTGATGACACCTCATTAATGAAATTCCCTAATTCAATCAAAAAAGGAATTACTGTTAATCATCTTACTTTTAATTACAATCAAAACTCACAACCAGTTCTGAATGATATAACTTTGAATGTTAATGTTGGTGAAAAAATAGCTATTGTTGGTGAGAATGGCTCTGGCAAATCCACACTCGTAAAATGTTTATTGGGGATTTACCCCATCTCACAAGGAGAAATTTTAATAGATGATGTTCCAATCAACAACTTTTCACAAGACGAACTCAATAATAATATTTCTATATTATTTCAAGATTTCATTAAATATCCCTACACCGTTTCTGAAAACATAGGTTTTGGTCAAATTTCCCAGATTAAAAATTCCGAGTTAATCAAAGAAGTCGCTAAAAGAACCGGTGCAGATTTATTTATCGATAATCTCAAGATGAAATATGATACATATTTAACTCAAATATTATATGAAGGTGAAGATCTATCCGGAGGGGAATGGCAGAAATTAGCTTTATCTCGTTCAATTATGCGAAATTCTCAGATATTAATTTTGGATGAACCAACATCAGCGATGGATCCTAGGTCTGAAAGTGATTTTTATAAAAATTTCCGGGAAATATGTAATGATAAAACAACGATTTTCATATCCCACAAGTTAATATCCTTAGATTTTGCTGATAGAATAATTGTTATGAAGTCTGGAAACATTATTGAGAGCGGTTCTCTAAGTGAACTGTTGGAAAAAAACGGTGAATTTAAAAAGTTGTATTCTTTACAAGCAAGTCAGATTACACAAAACTATTTTTCTTTAGTTTGATAAAGTGGTGAATTTTTCAAATTGCAAAACAAGATATTATGTGTCAAAGTTTTATCCGAGGTTTATATTTTAGGTTTGCTAGGGTTTGTCAATAATTTTGTGTAAACTTTTTGAAACTATATAAATTGTGTAAATAAGATTGAGGATCTCATATGGATATGGACAGCTCCATTAAATTTGAGGCATCGTTCCAAAAGCGTCAAAATAGCCCGTATCTTGATGTCAAGGTGTAGGCTATTTGACGCTTACAAAAATGTTACCTACCGATTTCTTAAATTATAGCAGGTTTGCTAGGTACCGTTTTTTGATCTCGCTCAACAGTGACACCGTTCAACGAATTGAAACACTCTGTAACACGATTTTCAGTGTTTATTGTAGACGATTACATGTTTTAATAAAAAACTAGTAACTCCTTAGAACTTCTCACTCGGATTTGGATCAAGGATCATTTCACCAGTGCGTTTTCTAAGAAATTTCGCATGCTTACTTTAGGCTGGTTGGACGGTCATACACTCCTCCCCTTGAACTTCGTCTTGCTAGGTTTCATTAAGACTGAACTCCACGGGAGCTCCCAGGAAATTGACAAGCGATCTTCTGTATCAAACGGCGGAAAGAAGCTCTGCGTGCTGCCCAGATCTAGCTTCTGAATCGTGAGATATCACCACAGGTGTTTCAACGACTTACGTACTCTTTGATAGTCTTTTTCAAATGAGCCAACCCTTGCTGCGCCTTCAAAAAGAGTTCCAAGGTCGCCCTACGATCTGCTTATTAGCCAAAACACAATTGCCTTTTCTCGTTACATGTTTTTGGCCTGACTGCATTGGCAAAGCACCCATAAACGTACGCTCGAAGGAATGTTTTATTTACTTTGCCATGTAGCCTGTACCCTGGTGTGATCATTGAATTTATAGAAAATAGTGGAATTAATGAAAGAAATCACCTACCAAGTAGGTAAAAAACTATCTGCTAAAAGTCAAATTTAGCTTTGGATGAATACTTTACCCGGCAAAAACAGTGGTGCTGCCAATTTAAATTTGCAGCACCATGTTATTTATTTCAGATCTATATTCATGCACTCTAGATGCTTACGTTTATTTTGGTCTAACCAAGAAATTAATACTTCGAATTCTTTTGCATTTTTATCGATGAAAAATCGAGTAAACTCAATTGTCTCATTAGATTTAACCGGAAAACTAGTTGGGTCAATTAATATTATCTTTTCTTTACTTTCTTTTTCCACAGAACGATAAAATTCAAATGTGGCGTCAAGCTTCTCTTTACTCAGGTTAGTTGCTGTTAATTTATAGCTTTTGTATTTACTGGGTTCGGGTGATGGCAACATACTTGTATTAACTTTAACAGCCCATTTTCCTGAGGTAATTGTTTTAGGTAAATTTGAATGTGCTGAAACACTAAGGCTCAGAATATTGTAAACCAAACAAAAAACAACCAATATTACTAATTTTTTTCTCACTGTACACTCACTCCTTTTTTTATAAATTATAATTCTCCAATCTTCATTAAACTATTCATGAAAAAATTCGTAATTTCACTCATCTGTTTATAACCCTAACTAAACACACTAGCCTTGCGCCGAAACTGACATGAAATTCATAGGTTGAATTAATTTCATTACTATGAATATAATGTTCTTCATTCACTGGCACTCCCTAGAAAAATCCCCTAATGTTAAGGAAGAATAGTCAAGTTACCCATCCCTCATCAAAAGGAAAGCCAGGACAGGACAGCACTGTAAGAGATCACACGCCAGAAAATCATAAGAAATTTATTCAATGGAATGTTAGTCGCTTTATCTCGTGGGCAGAAAGCGTTGGTGCTTATACAGCCTCTTGTGTTCAAGCAATTCTATCCTCATATAAGGTCGAACAACAAGGCTACAGAAGCTGCATGGCACTCCTTAAACTTGAAGATAAGAACAGCGTTGTTCGCCTCGAAATAGCATTTGCCAAAGCATTTTCCTACACCCCTAGGCCTAGCTCTCAAAATATCAAAACGATCTTAACTACCAGTCAAGATCGGCTCGAAACAATAAATGAAGTTAAGCCACAACCACTCTCTTCTGAAAACCATGAATTCGTTCGTGGTGCAGATTATCACGGGAGGGGTTAAACCATGTCACATGAACCTACGTTACGCAAACTTTACGAAATGCGACTCGCAGCAATGGCTGAGAACTATCAAAATCAATTATTAGTTCTAAGTTTTTAAACCCTAAATTTTTAAAAACACTTTGAATTGCTAGTAGATATTGAATGGTCCAGACGCAAGAACAACCGTCTTACCTCACCAATTCGAAAGAAGGATTTTCAACAAAGCAACGCCTGTATTGAGGATGTTGAGTATCGTGCTGACCGAAAACTTGACCGGACGCAGATCCTTCGTTTAGCCACAGGCTCTTATATTCAAGATAAACTTAATAACATTATCATGGGCACATCCGGTGCAGGAAAAACCTATTTGGCCTGTGCATTCGGTACTGCTGCATAACGTAATTTCTATCCGTTTAAATAAATTCGTTTGCCTGAACTAATAAATGAATTGGCAGTAGCTCGAGGCGAGGGTATTTATAAACGAGTCATGAAATCCTACAAAAAAGTTCCCCTGTTAATTCTAGATGAATGGCTCCTAGTTTCGTTAAAAGAAATTGAGGCCTGAGACCTGCTTGAGATCGTAGAAGCACGCCATCAAATTGGATCAACAATTTTCTGTTCACAATTTACTCATGCTGGTTGGCACGGTAAAATTGGAGAAAGTACACTGGCAGACGCTATTCTTGATCGAACCGTATACTCATCATACACGATCACACTTGAAGGCATGGAATCGATGAGTAAACGTAAAGGACTTATAAATTAACTAGCCAAATCATCATCACGGAGCCGCCACTCGAGGGTGGCTTAATTTTTCCGAAGAACTGGCTCACTCATTACGTGAACGATGGCTCTATTTCATCGAAATATTCACTCTAGTAATTTTTTAGTCAATCACGATATTTTCTTTTCACAACAGTTACGGATGTTCTCTTATCAATGAACACGGAGAACCTATTTAACATTTATTTCATCTTCTTTCTTTAGTTGATTTTTTCATGACATAAGAGTAACAAACAAGCCTCACAGTTTTCTGTGAAGCTTGTTTTATCAAGTCTATACTTGTTTTTCTTTCTAAGTACAAAGAACCAAATCGTACATGAAACAAGTGCAACTGTACCAATAACAATCATACTATTTTGCAAAATTATATTGGAAGTATCTAACAATCCTCCTGGAATGATGATATCAAGAAATAACATAAAGAACATAAAAAACAAAAAGACTAAAAATACAATGAAGGCTGCGTACTTCGATTTCCAATACACATACGATAGTAGAATATACATACCATATGCTAGTAGAGCTACAGAATCCGATGCGATTTTACACGATAAATCATAACGCATAAACCCAATACTGCAAAAGCTTGAATTAATAACATTACATTTTATGTTTGTACATTTGAAATCACCTCAAAATAGGGCAATCAGCAATTCCTTTGGTTTGATGAGACTTTACTCAATCCATTAATAATAAAATTACAGATAACGTGTCTAAAATCATGTCAATTTATTTTGAAGATAGTAATTTGACTCCACAAAATGATTGTTACACTAACGGGACACAATAACTCAATAAACCGCCTTCGAATAATTAGGCGATTTTCTTATAGTCAACTTTCAATATTCGTTATGTCATATCCAAAAAAATAAAGCACAAAAGGCACTTTATTTGATGACTTCCGTCAGTTATTAACTTAGTTGTCATCCAACATCAACAGAACGAATTTAAAGAAACCAAAAATTCAAATTTAGTTTAGATCCTATTAAGTAAAATATAAAGCCGTCCTATGATCTCAGGACGGCTTTATAGTCTAGGTTGTTGTCCAATCTTTACATTAAACAACTTCACAGCTTAAATATTCACTTCATAACTTTAATGTCCACTTCACATCTTTAATGTCCACTTCACATCTTTAATGTCACTGGACATGAGGACAACTGTACTTTTATATCACCAAACCTACTCCACAGTAACACTCTTCGCCAAGTTACGTGGTTTATCCACATCATGACCCAGCGCAAGAGAAGCATAATAAGACAATAATTGCAGAGGCACTACGGACAAAGCTGCTGTCAGCATTGGAAGTGTCTTTGGAATCACGAACACTTGATCAACTGATCTAAGCAGGTCAGTCAAATGCTCTTGGTGAGTGATTGCCAGCACGTCTGCGCCACGAGCTTTCACTTCTTTGATGTTGCTGACGGTCTTCTCAAGTACAGCTTCCTGAGTTGCCAGGGCAATAACTGGAACACCTTCTTCGATCAGAGCCAATGTACCGTGTTTCAATTCACCTGCAGCATAAGCTTCGGAGTGAATATAAGAGATTTCTTTCAGCTTCAAAGATCCTTCTTGAGCAACAGCGTAGTCTACGCCGCGGCCGATGAAGAACAAGTTTTTGTGCTCAGAAATTTGTTCAGCATAACCTTTGATCGCTTCTTTTTGAGCTAGGATCTCTTCCACTTGCTCTGGCAGAGATTGCATAGCTGCAAGAATCTTAGTAACTTGTGCTTCGGTTTGTGTTCCACGAACTTCAGCCAAGTAAAGAGCAAACAATCCAAATGCGATCAATTGTGAAGTGTAAGCTTTGGTCGAAGCTACTGCAATTTCCGGACCCGCCAAGGTTACCAACACATCGTTCGCTTCCCGAGCAATAGAGCTGCCCACTACGTTAGTGATCGCCAATACGTGTGCCCCGTTAGCTTGTGCTTCACGCAGAGCTGCCAAAGTATCTGCAGTCTCACCGGATTGGCTGACTACGATAACCAAAGTTTCTGGAGTCACGATTGGTGAACGGTAACGATATTCCGAAGCGATATCATTCTCAACCGGAATACGAACCAAGGATTCGATCATAGTACGTCCTACCACACCAGCGTTGTATGCCGTTCCGCAAGCAACGACTTGAATGTTACGAATGTTCTTGATTTGTTCTTCAGTCATGCTCAGTTCAGGCAATACAACCTTGTTGCCTTCGGCATTGATACGACCACGCATGGTGTCGCGGTAAGCCTTAGGTTGCTCGTGTATTTCTTTCAACATGAAATGCTCGTAGCCGCCTTTTTCTGCGGTAACTGCATCCCAATCGACAGTAATCATTTCCCGAGAAATAAAATTGCCTTCAATCGTCATCAATTCGACAGCATCTCTTGTCAGCACAGCCATTTCGCCGTCGTTCAAAATATATACGTTACGGGTATATTCAAGCAGTGCAGGAATATCTGACCCGATAAAGTTTTCTCCTTCGCCAAGACCGATAATGAGCGGGCTAGCTTGACGCACAGCCACCAGTTTATCTGGTTCATATTCAGTCAGGACGCCTAATGCAAACGCACCGCGCATGAACGTAATCGCTTTTTGTACAGCCTTCACGATATCCCCGTCATATTCGCGAGCAATCAGATGTGAAATAACTTCTGTATCTGTTTCAGAGACAAAGTGGCATCCGCCAGCGATCAGCTCTTCTTTCAGATCCAGATAGTTTTCGACAATACCGTTGTGAACTACCGAGAACTTCATGCTGTTATCCGTATGTGGATGTGAGTTCTCATCGGATGGTTTACCGTGAGTTGCCCAGCGTGTGTGTCCGATACCTGCGCTACCTGCCAGCGGGCTGTCTTGGAGCTTCGACTGCAGATTCGCCAAACGGCCTTGAGCTTTCACTACTTGCAGTCCTTCTTGGGTAAATACAGCAATACCAGCGGAATCATATCCACGATATTCCAATTTCTTCAAGCCCTCAACCAAGATCCCCTGCGAATTCTGATTACCAATATATCCTACAATACCACACATTATAATTTCCCCCGTCCGAGTTATCGTAATGTGGCGGCATAAGGAAAGAAACGTGCCGTGCGGCATGTTTTTGAGAAAAAGCAAATATTCTGTTGTATTTTAGGATCAACAAAATAAACTGTCACTTACATTCTAATGTTCATGAAATGCACAGCCTTCTCCTCTGCCGTGGCAGAAATAACGTGTTTCCTTCTGATGCGCGCACACATGAATAATATAATTTGTTGCACCCATGAAAACGTTGTGTGAAAGGTCGCCCTTTCATTTTCCGTATCCATTTACGGCTCTGGTGCATCACCGGGAGGTCCCCGCCGAACATTTCGAACACCTCCACCTCGTCAGCTTACGTCTGCCGTGATCCGTTCAAGCCATAGCCTACATAACAAGTAAGCAGCTTTCCCTTCTCCCCCGCGCTAGACCAAGCTCTGGCGCTTGCTATTGCTAACCTCACAATCCCCGCTTTCCTTCTCGAATGACACTTAATCTATTATATGCACCTTGTAGTACTTTGGCAATGGCGCACCAACCTAAATTTTACAAAACCAGTTCAAACGATCTAATCCTAAAATAAAATAACACTGGTGCAACGAGTCCGAATCGCTCTCGCTCACTGCACCAGCCTTATAGTTAAGGTAATGGATTATACCAATTCGCGTTGAACTACTTCCACAATTTGATTCACATAAAGATCTAGATCTGCCTTATCCGGTCCCTCTGCCATAACGCGGATTAGAGATTCCGTACCTGACGGACGTACAAGCACACGGCCATTGTCGCCTAGCTTGCCTTCTACTTCAGCGATAGCCGCTTCTATAGCTACGTTGTTAGGGTAATTAGTCTTATCCTGTACACGAACATTGACCAGCACCTGCGGGTATTTAGTCATCATACTCTTAACTTCGCTAAGCTGTTTGCCTGTAGCCTTAAGTGTGTCTACCAGCTGAATAGCTGTAAGAATACCATCACCAGTAGTATTGTAATCCAGGAAAATAACATGTCCAGACTGTTCTCCACCTAGATTAAAGCCTCCACGACGCATTTCTTCCATAACATAACGATCCCCTACAGCTGTCTTAGCGGTATTCAGGGATAATTTCTCGGTAGCTTTATAAAATCCGATGTTACTCATAACGGTTGATACAATCGTGCTATCCTTCAGCTTACCTGCACGGTTCATCGCATCGCCACAAATACAAAGGATAAAGTCACCATCGACTTCATCACCATTATTATCAATAGCGATCAAGCGGTCTGCATCTCCGTCAAAAGCAAGTCCCAAATCAGCTCCATGACGTAAGACTTCTTCACGCAAAGTCTCTGGATGTGTCGAACCAAATCCATCATTAATATTCAATCCATCTGGCTCAGCCCCGATAGAGATCACCTCAGCGCCAAGCTCTCTGAACAGTCTTGGAGCAAGCTCATAAGCTGCGCCATGCGCACAGTCCAGTACAACCTTGATTCCCTTAAAGTCCTGAGAAATGGTAGTTTTCAAATACTCCAGATAAAGATACTTAGCATCATTATCTACGGTAACCATACCTAAACCTGAACCGATAGGACGAGGCAATTCATCTACCTCCGCATCCATAAGCTCTTCAATTTGCAGTTCGGTTTCATCTGTTAGCTTGAAGCCATCCCCACCAAAGAACTTAATGCCGTTATCCTCTACCGGATTGTGAGAAGCTGAGATCATGACGCCTGCGTCTGCTTTTAACAATCTCGTAATATAGGCAACAGCAGGTGTACTAACTACGCCTATACGGATTACATCAGCTCCAATAGACAATAAGCCCGCAATCAGCGCGGATTCCAATAAAGGACCGGAAATACGTGTATCCATTCCGATAACAACCTTCGGTTTATCCAAGTTACCCGCTAGTACATATCCTCCACAACGGCCAATGCTATAAGCCATTTCTGCAGTCAATTCACGGTTTGCTACTCCCCGCACACCGTCTGTTCCAAAATACTTCCCCATTATTTTTCTCCTTTGAATACGCTACGTTAGCTTAATGTACTATCATATGATTTGCATACTATTTTGGTGTACCTCTGGGCTCAAAAGATTACGTCCCGCCCGTACCTACAGGATTTTCGGAATTCGTACTTGTGTTAGCTGTGCCGTTATTCTCCGGATTGGTATCCGTTGGTACAGGCGTTGGTGTTGCTCCAGCCTCTCCGCTATGAGTGGGCTTCTCCGTAGGTTCCTCATCACCTATAACAGGTTCAGAACTTGGCTCAGGAGTAGTAGTTACCCCCCCCGTATCTGGATGAGGTGTAGGAACTGGCGCTGCAGGTGATAACAGCTGCACGGTCACAGTAAGAGGCACCCCTGAATTGGCTAGTGCGATAAACTGGGGCAGCGATACCCGCAAAGAAACCTCGTGAGTTCCAGCCGAAAGACCGCTAACATCAGCCACAACCCCTATATCTTTCTTATCAAGTTGATCTAGTAAAGCAGGCGCACCCTTTAAGGTAAGCGCTATTTCCTTGCTTGAAGGATTAACAATACTTCCTTCCAGATCATCCCCCACACCCTGAAGCTTGACAGGTACCGCCTCAATCGTCCGCTCAGCAATTTCTGAGATGGTTAATGAAACATTCACAGCTTCGGGCATGACTTTCTCCGTTCCAGCCGGAGGCTTCAAATCGACCTTTACTTGTTTCGTTCCAGCAGAATCTATTGCACTAAGGTTAACAGTGGCTTCATAGGCTGATAAAGCTGCCAAAGCCTCTGCTTGTCCATACACTACGACTGCTTCCTGCTCAGGTGTCAATTTGGATAATACGAGAGAATCCGGAAGTTGTCCAGTAAAGCCAATCTCCAGCGGCAAACTCTTAAACGGTAAGGTAATCGGCAATTCCACGGATACAGTAGAAGGCTCAATTACAGCATTTTTAATTTCATTTCCATCCTTATCATAAGCGTGTAGCTTCAATTTTTTCTCTTTAAATGTCTCATTTTCACCGTTAAGCTCAATGGTTCCTTGTATCTTAGCTACCTTGCTCAGTTCATTATCAGCAAGTGTGACTTCGACAGTATCTGTAGGCTGCAGGACCGGGGTGCCTATTTGGTAGCCCTCTGCAGGTTTCCCCTTCGTAACCAAGGATATGGGAAAAGACTTTGTATTCCGTGATTCTACATGTACGGTAACCTCTTTAGGATTCATTCTTACCAGGGATACACCTTTTGGCAGTTTATAATAAAGTGGCAACGTGGTATCTCCAGGTTCGACCTTAGTCAGATCAAGCATTACTTTATAGTCATCCGAGAACTGAAAGGAGATATCGGAATTTTTACCCGCTACCTCCAGACTCACACTGTCGACAGCCAAAGGTTCAAGGACATATTTATCCTCGTCAAGGCCGGTCACTTCAATCTTCACATTCTCAATAGTTTTTGTTTTAATATCCACTGTTGTCTGTCCAGAAGGCGCAGTATCGACATGAACCATCGTAAACAAAATGATCCCGAACACAAGGGCCAGAATCTTATTGAAATTGTTATTGTTCATCCACTTATCCATGATTCTTGTCCCCCTTCCGTTTCCAGAAAGTTGAACCCTTCTCCTTCAGCGATGAACTTACACTAAGCTCTTGATGGAGCTTCGATATCATGGATTCTTCCTTAATGTCTCTCACGATCTGGCCATTAATTGCAAGGGAAATCTGCCCTGTCTCCTCTGAGACAATGACAGACACCGAGTCCGCAACCTCACTTATTCCTATAGCAGCGCGATGACGGGTTCCCAGTTCTTTGCTGATAAAAGGATTCTCGGACAAAGGCAAGTAACAAGCAGCCGCAGCAATCTGATTTCCCTGCATAATAAGGGCTCCGTCATGCAGAGGTGTATTGGGAATGAAGATGTTAATGAGTAATTCGGAGCTGACCAGGGAACGCATGGGTATACCTGACTCTGTATATTCGTTTAGCCCTGTCTCCCGCTCAAAAACGATTAACGCCCCTATTTTTCTGCGAGATAAATAATTCACGGCTTTAATCACTTCGCCGATTAACTTACTGATCTCTTCGTCACTTTCTCCAGCCCGTCCGAAAAATCTGCCCCGTCCAAGCTGCTCCAGTCCCCTTCGTAGTTCCGGCTGAAAAATGATAAAGACAGCTAGGACCCCGAAAGTAAACATTTGATTCATTAGCCATTTAAGTGTATACAAGTCCAAGATTGTGCTTACCGCCCAAATCAAGACCAGAACCAATATCCCTTTTAAAAGCTGAATCGCCCGCGTCCCGCGTACCATATTAAGCACTTTATAAATAATGTAACTGACGATTAGGATATCAATTATATCTTTAATGGAATCTTTCCATGTTAGCTCAGTAAAATAACTCATTGCCTAAAACCCCCGTCATTTCAAATTAGCTGGGTTTATGTAAAATGTCTGTTAGCTCTGTATCATATCTAGGTTATAACGTTCGGGCTTCAGTTGCAAGTTTAGTCCCTCAATCCTTTCCGAAACCACCCAATTTAAGGAAACAAAAAAGCGCCATCTTTCCGGAAAAAGAGGCGCTAATTAATATTCCTGCTCAAGGTAACCACTGCCCGCATTAACGGTAGGCAACTTCAGAGAACATGTTCGTCACTTTATACCAGAACCAGCTTACTGCCTGGTCTATGCTTTTGACTTGCCCAGAAATATGAGCTGTTGAAGCCTGATATAGAGATCCGTCAATGACTGTCACGTTGCCGTTCACTTCTCCATATACCTGTGCTTTACCGTTCTCTATGGTAAGGTCTCCGGTAATAATTTTTCCGGAAGGTACAATTACAGTATCCCCTTTGATGACCACTTGATCCAAATCAACACCTCTAACTACAAGTTGTCTGTCTGGACTCCAAAAAGTTACGGTGCTCATCAGCATAACGACAAGGAATAGAGATGCCGCTGTAAGTGCAGGGTGTCTCTTGATCCAGGTAATAAAGGCTTTTTCTTTCTTAGTCTTTGGCAATGAACTCATTATCCGGCTCACAAGATCATCTGAAGCTACAGGATTCTGATGCATTAGGGAGAACATCAACATATCTGTCTGTTCCAATTCTTTAAACTTTGCACGGCAATCTGGACAGGATAGAAGATGCTCCTTCAATTCCCTCTGCTGCTGTTCGGGCAAGTCGTCATCCAAGTAGTCATGCATCATAGAGACGGCCAGTTTGCATTCCATAGGAGCCAATCCTTTCATGAGTGCTATTTAATTATCCTAAGACAAAGGGTCAGGACACATAAGACTTGCTTAACTTACATACGTCGCTCTCGAAAAGATGTTTCATAAAAAAAATCTTTTTTTACATTTTTGGGCCTAATTTTTTACGCAAAAATTCACGGCCTCGGTGTACACGCGTCTTAATCGTGGTCACGGGCATATCCAGGACATCACTAATCTCCTGAAGTGACAGATCCTGCAGGTACCTCAGAATCATCACCGACCTGTATTTCACAGGCAGACTGTCAATCGCCTCATAGATTAGCCCCTGCGTCTCAGAGAGCAATAGTTCGGTCTCAGGTGTCACATTATCGCTCGGAATCAACGAGTAGCCATCAAGGCCCTCCTGATCGTTCATTTCAGCATCCAGCGAATAGGTTGGTTTTCGTTTACGCAATCTATCAATACAGAGGTTCGTTCCAATCCGGTAAATCCATGTGGAGAACTTCTGTTTATCATCATAACGATCCAAATTCCTATACACACGCAAAAAGGTCTCCTGAACAATATCCTCCGCCTCATGGCGATTGTTCAACATCCTGTAAGCTAAATGATATATTTTGTCTTTATATAGTTCCACAAGCTCGGCAAATGCCCTTTGGTCGCCCTTCAAGGCGAGCTTTGTCAATCTGCCTTCCAAATTCTCCACCTGTTAACTCCCCCAGACTTGCCGCCCTTGGTATTTCTTCGCAAATATCCACGGTACAAGCAATTAAATCGTAATTCAAGTTTGTGTAAAAATCAAGGATTGTATTGTAACCTTCTATGTAAACTGAGTTAAAAACTGGACAACTTGGTATAGGCGATTAAGTGCGGCTCCGAGAAATATTTGGACTTCCGGTCGCTGTTATCCTCACATTTCCTGATTATAAACCGCATATAGCGGTCGAAATCTGAGGATAAAGGCGAACGCTGGCGCTCCTACAGTTCCAAATATTCTCTACGCTGCTCCATCACCGAAGTAATAAGTGCCACGTTATTTACCTCCGATTACATCTCGGTTACTTGGGTAGGGTAATAAAAAAATATCGGGTTTGACTCTCCAATATTTAGGCACAAGTAAAGTTCACAGCAGCAATATACAGTTTATGATCACAACAACTTGTATTAGGCAAAAAAAGTCCGCCCCAAATAGGGCGGACTTTTTGTTGTTAGGACTATATCAGCCGGTATTCCGAAGACCGGCGGCAATGCCGTTGATGGTAAGCAATACTTCGCGAAGCAGTTCGCTATCATCTCCATCGATTTCACGGAGCGCTCTAAGCTCGGATAGCAATTGAACCTGCAGGTAGCTAAGCGGATCAACGTATGGATTACGGAGTCTGATCGACTCTTGAATCACAGGAACGTTATCCAGAATATCCTGCTGGCCTGTAATCTTCAGGATCAGCTCAGAGGTCAGATTAAATTCATCTTCAATCTGGCCGAATATCCGTTGACGTGCTTCCTCGTTCTTGCCCATGCTGGCGTATTCCTTAGCAATAATCAAGTCCGCTTTTGAAATAGCCATTTGCAGCGTATCTATCAGTGTAGTAAAGAATGAGAAGTTCTCATACATATGTTGCATTATCTTCAGATTCTCTTCCTTACCCTCATAGAAACTCTGCAGTCCGGTTCCAGCAGCGTACCAGGCTGGGAGCAAATAACGGCTTTGTGTCCATGCAAATACCCAAGGAATTGCACGCAGATCTTCAAAACGGTCGCTGTTCTTCCGCTTGGAAGGACGGGAACCGATATTAAGCTCTCCAACCTCAGGCAGAGGTGTTGATTCTTTGAAATAAGTCAGGAAATCTGGATCACGGAAGATCAAATCCTGATATTTGTTCAGCGAGACTTCAGAAATCCGGGCAACAATCTCTTCCCATTTCTCTTCATAAAGATCCGCTTGTGGCACTCTCGCACTAATTGCTGCAGTTACAAGCGCAGATGTCGCTTGCTCCAGACTGCGGTAAGCAATCCCCTGCATCGAGTAACGGGAGGAGATCACTTCTCCCTGCTCGGTAATCTTAATCCCTCCGCCAATTGTCGAAGCTGGCTGAGCAAGAATACTGCGGTTAAGTGGCATACCGCCACGGCCGAGCGCTCCACCACGACCATGGAAGAACTTCAGCTTGATTCCGAACTGATCGGCTGTCGCTGTAATTTCTTTTAGGGCAACACGCAGTTCCCAGTTAGCAGTAACCACGCCGCCATCTTTATTACTATCTGAATATCCAAGCATGATTTCCTGCAAATCATTCATTGCTCTTACCGCATCACGGTAGATCGGCATACTGAGCAGTGTGTGCATAATTTGCGGTGCTTCATGCAAATCATCAATCGTTTCAAAAAGTGGCACAGCTTGCAGGGTACATACAACTGTACCGTCGTTATCCTTGCGGAATAGTCCTACCTCTTTGGCGAAGACCATAACCTCCAGAATGTCGCTTGCAGCTTCCGCCATACTGATCAGATAACTGGTGATACATTGTTTGCCGTACTCTTCCTGCGATGCGAAGATCGTCCGGTAAACCGCCAGACACTCCTCTGTGCTTTCAGTGTAAGTCTGGTAAGAAGAGGTCAACGGACGTGGATCATTCAGCAATTTCTCCAGCAGATCAATCTTCTCGATCTCAGTCAACTTAGAGTAATCCGGCGAAATATTCATCTTCGCCAAAATTTCTGTCATGGCATTCTCATGTTCTTGGCTGTGTTGACGCACGTCAAGAGTTGCCGTATGGAATCCGAACAACTCCACTTGGCGGATTAGCTTTTTAATATAGGTATCGGCCACATAGTCGGCATAGTGATGTCGTAGACTGCGGTCAATGACATTCAAATCATCTATGAACTCCTCAGGTGTAGCATAACGCTCAGGAGTATCTTTTTTCTCATCATCCAAAACATTTTGTGTCTTAGAGATCATGTAGCTAAGTTTAATTCGGTAAGGTTCGTTGTCATTGCGCCATTCTTCCATCTTGCCTAGGTTAATGATCTCACGATCAGCTTCGATGGATTCTACTAGCTCAGGCGTCACTTTAACAATACTTGTGCTAAAGCTTAGATATTTCATGAGTTCACGCATAATCCGCTGATATTCACGAATGGCCAGCTTACGCTGCATGCGTAAAGTCTGCGCAGTGACTGTTGAGGTTACCGATGGGTTACCATCACGGTCTCCACCAATCCATGATCCAAAACGCAAGTAGGTTGGCACATGCCAATTCTGTCCAGGATAGTATTTGCTCAGACAGCGTTCAAGCTCTTGATACACATCCGGCAATACATGGAAAATAGTCTCATGGAAATAGTACATTCCATTGCGCACTTCATCGAGTACTGTCGGCTTGCGGTCACGTAGCTCATCCGTTTGCCAAAGCGTAATCACTTCATTCAATAGCTTCTCGCGAAGCTGTTCACGTTCACGGAAAGTTAGAGTAGGGTTATCAAGACCCATAACATCATCGGATATCCGTTTATGAATATCGAGAATCGCACGGCGCATAGCTTCCGTTGGATGTGCCGTCATTACAAGTTCCAGAGACAATCCTTCAATAATCTCGTTGACTTCCTCATGAGAGAAATCACGTTCACGAAGCTCTTGAATAGCGCTTTCTATAGAACCGGGTTGAACTGTCTCCCCAGCTGAACGTTCATAGTCACGTTTACGGCGAATCCGGTGGTTCTGTTCGGCAATATTCACCAATTGAAAATAAATGGCGAACGCTCTTATTACCTGATGACGGTTCTCCGGATCCAAAGAATTGATTAACTCCTTAAATTCACTATGCAGTTCAGGTAAAAATAGTGAGCGTAGCGATTTACTGGTCTCGCGGATCTTCTCCACGATCTCTAGCAGTTCGTTACCGCCTTGGTGAACCAAGACCTCTCCTAAAATGTTCCCCAAGAACCGTACGTCCCGTCGCAGCAGATTGTTAGAGTTGCTTTTGCTGACGGTAGTCGTAAGTTCGGTCATGCTGCTCCCCCCATTCTCTTCCGGATCAATGTGTTAAGTTTGTCTGTCTAAATATCGTCTATTAAAGCTTCCTCATATCATACAATAAAACCGTTTGAAAATCTGCAACTTTTTTGTGCTGTAAAGCGACACAGTACCTAAGATTATACACCAATTTCTGAATTTATACAGTCCTTATATTTTATGTATTCTTTCATATATATAATGGCTCTATCGTATATTCTCTATGTATGCTTATATTCGGATTGTGCGGAGCTGGTCAATGAACAGTCCAATTAAAGGAGAATAATGACGATCACGGTTATACGAATAATAAATATGTCTTTCAAAATTATAATCCGGAATGGCTCGCATTAGCAATCTTCCTCTGGCTACCTCGTCCTCCACAGCAAGTCGTGAAATAAATGAGACATGCTGTCCACTCATAAGCGATTGCTTAATCGCCTCCAGTGAATCGAGCAAAATATGCGGTTTTGATTCTTTTCCCTCTCGTTCAAACCATTTATCCGTCAAATGGCGTGTGCTTGATTCCTTGTCATGCAAAATAAAGCTCGCTGAAGCGATCATCGCCGAGTTTAAATTAGAAAATCCGGCAAAATCATGTGTAGGTGCAAAAACAAGGACAAGCTCATCTTCACATAAGGCTTGAGTATGCAGATCAGGCAGATAAAAAGATTCCGTAGACAAGATACCAAGATCAATCTCATGACTGGCAAGCATTTCTTTGATCACCGGTGAAGGCTTAACCGATAAAGAAATGGTAATCCCCGGATGCTGTTCGCCAAACAGCCCCAATATTTTTGGAAGAATATATGTAGCTGGAACATAACTGGCACCAATTTTCAGCGTCCCCCGGCCTGCCTGACTGAACTCTTTTACCACCCGCTCCGCCTCCGCAGCAAGCGCATTGATTTTGATTGCATAATGAAGAAAAGCTTTACCACTCTCCGTAAGAATCATTTTATCCATTCTGGATTCAAATAACTTCTCCCCCAATTGCTGCTCTAAATTCTTCAAATGATACGTAACGGTGGGCTGCTTTAGTCCAAGTTTATCTGCTACCGTGGTAATTTTTTTATGTTTATTCAGCAGTTCTACAATTTCCAGCTTCATTAGATTAAGGTTCATTCTCTTCCACTCCCTCGCCTTTTGCTAAACGGTAACATAGAAGAATTCTATGAATGTTAAAATAAATCGGCAAAAAAGTTAATATCACAGTTACATTCAGCAAATATAGCGGGAATTCTTTACCTTTACACTAAGAACAAGCTTAAGAACAGGCAGGTAGATAGAATGAAGGAAATTACAATCCACAGATTGGAAAAGAAATTCGGAGATGTGCATGCCTTAAAGGCTGCAGATCTGAAGATTCCCGCTGGAAGCTTTACGACATTACTCGGTCCTTCAGGTTGTGGAAAGACGACACTACTCCGTCTGATTGCTGGGCTGGAAACACCGGATGCAGGAGAAATTCTGATCGATGATGAGTTTATTTTTTCAGGCAGCAAAAGAATTAGCCACCCTATTCATCGCCGTAACTTTGGCATGGTTTTTCAAGATTTCGCCCTCTGGCCGCATCTGACTGTGTTCGAGAATGTAGCCTTCGGACTTCGAGCTTCCAAACAAAAAAAGAATTTACGGGTTCGGGTACAGGAGGCACTTCGATCGGTCAAGCTGGAGGGGTTAGAGCTGCGTTTTCCACACCAGCTGTCCGGTGGACAACAGCAGCGGGTTGCTTTTGCCCGAGCCGTAGTCATGCGCCCTCAGCTTGTATTATTCGATGAGCCATTAAGTGCGCTAGATGCGGTCTTGCGAGATGAAATGAGGCTGGAGTTAATCTCCTTGGTGAAAAACATGGGCATTACAGCCCTGTATGTGACGCATGATCAAACCGAGGCGATGTCTATGTCAGATGAAGTAGTTGTAATGCAAGGTGGCACTATTTTACAGAGTGGTTCTCCTGAGGACATTTATCGTAAACCGAGTCATCCCTTTGTGGCACACTTTATTGGAAAATCCAACTGGATCGTTCCGGATAAACAGATGCTGCGTCCAGAACATTTACGCTGGTCTCAGGAGGATGCTTCCTTTCTTCCTTTTACAGGGACTATTCAGCATGTGAGTTATATGGGGGATCGCTATGAGATCATTCTGAACATGGAGCACAATGGGACTTGGACCGCTTATCATGATCGGCGCCTACCTGTAGGGGAAAAGATTCAGCTGTACGCTTCAGAGCACCAAATCCATCATCTGAATTAAGCGTCCACTGCATGGAATGGCTCTATATGATGCTGTTCCATGCAGCAAGATGCACACAACAATATTAGGGAGGCAATTACATTGAATCAAATGAAAAAGACAAAAGGGTTAAGTTCACTTCTTCTAACAACTGCACTTGGCATTACTCTAGTGGGCTGCGGCTCCTCGAACACCCCTGCGGCTAACGCAAGCAACAACCAAACCGATACTGCGGCGGCGACGCAAACTGAAGCCCCACAACCAACAGAAAAGACACTAAGCGGCAATCTTGTCGTTTACAGTGCAGGACCTGAAGGTTTAGCCAATAAAATCAAAGACGGCTTTGAAGCCAAAACTGGCGTTAAGGTTGAAATGTTCCAAGGCACTACAGGAAAAATACTTGCCCGCATGGAAGCAGAAAAATCCAATCCGGTCGTTGATGTTGTTGTCCTCGCCTCTCTTCCGTCCATGCAAGGAATGAAAAACGACGGATTATTACTTCCATATAAAGAGGCGGTTAATGCAGATAAGCTCGTTAGCGATTGGTCAGACACAGCAGATGGTAATTATTTTAGCTATAGCGCATCCGCACTGGGGATTGTCTACAATACTAAAAAAGTAAGCACACCTCCGACTTCATGGGATGATCTCACTAAAGCGGAATGGAAGGGTGCAGTCAATATCCCCGATCCTTCACTTTCCGGCTCGGCTCTTGATTTCATGACTGGGTATTTAAGTGCTAAGGGGGACAGTGGCTGGGATCTTTTTAAACAATATAAAAGCAATGAAGTAGCTATGGCAGGCGCCAATCAAGAGGCACTTGATCCGGTGATTACCGGTGCTAAATCCGTCGTTGCTGCTGGCGTAGATTACATGGCTTATAAAGCAAAAGCTGACGGAGAACCTGTGGATATCGTCTACCCTGCTGAAGGAACTGTAATCAGCCCTCGTCCGGCTGCGATCATTAAGACAAGCCCGAATGTAGATAACGCTAAGGCTTTTATCGACTACCTTCTATCCGATGAAGCGCAAGCCCTTGTTGCCAAAGCCTATTTGCTGCCAGGCAGAACTGACGTGAAGGCAGAAAATCGTGCCAATCTTGAAGAAATTAAAACATTTGATGTGAATTGGGAATGGATGAACGAGCACGGCGATGAAGTTTCCTCGACCTTCACACAAATTTTTAAATAAGCGTAATGAATACTAACTCTTTGCGCTCATTTAAATGGGTGAGCGGTGGACTGGCTTTATTTATACTAACCGTGCTCGTGCTGCTGCCACTCCTGCTCATTTTCTGGACCAGTGTTTATCCAGAGGGGCATCTCGATATAACCGCACCACTACGAACCATTATGGGGAGCAATGACCTAGTAGAGGTACTGCTGAATTCTATCGGGCTTGGGGTAAGCGTTATTCTGCTAACTACTTTGTTTGCGCTGCCTCTAGCCTGGATTATGGCAAAAACTGACTTAGGGCGCCACAACTGGCTGGATGTCGTGCTGTTAATTCCATTTATGACGCCGCCTTACATTGGTTCTATGGGCTGGATGTTGTTTATGCAGACGGGTGGGTATATGGAGCAATTTCTGCCCTCCTCCTCCGTGCTTACACCGTATTTCTTTAGCTATGGGGGTATGGTGCTGATCATGAGCCTTCACCTGTTCCCCTTCCTGTATCTGCTGCTGCGCAATGCGCTTTTGCAGATCGGGGGCAATCTGGAGGAAGCAGCCTCTGTTCACGGCGCCCCCTTCTTTTACAGATTTAAAAGAGTGATTATTCCTTTACTGCTCTCTAGCTATGGGCTTGGAGCACTGCTCATCTTCGTTAAAACAATTGCTGAATTCGGTACCCCTGCGACCTTTGGCCGTAGGATCGGCTTTTACGTTCTGACCTCTGAGATCCATAAATATATCTCCAGTTGGCCGATTGATTTCGGTAAGGCTACTTCACTAGCCTCCTTGCTGCTCGGAGTTTGTCTTGTCATGTGGTACATCCAAACTGTAATTAGCAGCCGCTACTCTTACCGTCTGATCGGTGGAAAAGGAACTCGTACTAACCGTTATAAGAGTACAGGAATCGTAGGGTTTCTTAGCTGGGGTTATGTTCTTCTATTGCTTCTGGCATCCATCGGCATTCCTTATTTCTCTATCATAACAGCCTCATTATTGAAGCTTCGGGGAGAAGGTGTATCCTGGAGCAATCTAACCTTAAAACATTATGCAGAGCTGTTATCCCCGGGTTCGCAAGGACTTGAGGCCTTATTAAATAGCTTTACATTAGCTATCGTTGCTTCCAGTATCGCTGTTATTCTCGGGACTTGGTTTGCCTTAACGGTAGGAAAAGGGGCTACATTCAAGCAGAAAATTACAGATTTATTCAGCTTGCTTCCAAATACAGTCCCGGGAATTGTAATTGTAGTAGGGCTAATTCTGCTGTGGAATGCCCGCTGGATGCCTATCCCGCTCTATAATACCTACTGGATGGTTGTACTGACTTATGTCGTACTTTTCCTTCCTTATACTGTTCAGTATGTAAAAGCAAGCTATGGGCAGATCGATTCCTCTCTGATGCAAGCGGGACAAGTATTCGGAGGAAGTAAGCTGTATGTGTTCCGCCGTATCCTGCTTCCCCTCATCCTTCCGGGGATGGTAGCTGGCTGGATGATGACCTTCACCATTTCCAACCGGGAACTGGTAGCCTCATTACTCATTCTGCCACCTTCAATGCAGACCTCGGCAACCTATATTTTTGCCCAGTTTGAACAAGGTGCGGTAGCCATGGGGATGGCCATGGCTGTAATCTCTGTAGGCATCACTACCCTATTACTATTAGTCTTAGAATATTTAAGCCCAGATAGAAAGCGGAGACAACAATGAGCACACTAACGATTTGGGGAGGGGCCGGAGAGCATGGCCGTTCCTCCTATCTTTTGCAGGGCAAGGATTCACGAAATGGCATCCTGCTCGATTGTGGCGTAAAAAAAGAAGGCCCCGGTGAATACCCCCTACTTGATACGGATATTATTCCACATTTGCAGGCAGTATTTCTGTCTCATGCTCATGAGGATCATTCCATAGCGCTGCCCTTACTTTATAAACACGGATACAGAGGTAAGGTATGGACTACTAGATCTACCTCATTACAGCTTCCTGATTATTTCGAGGCCTGGGATAAATATGTGGCGGCTCAGTCCGCATCATTACCTTATCGAGAAATAGATAAGCAATCTATCCAGTTCATGTATTTAGAGGAGCATGTCTGCCCTCAAACTTGGCTGACGCTTGCGCCTAACCTTCGAGTTCAATGGGGACGTAGCGGGCATTTAGCAGGTTCGGTTTGGCTGGCCCTAGAATGGGAGGGCAAGACTGTATTTTTCTCGGGGGATTATTCGGAGGAATCGCAGCTGCTCACGGCAGACACACCAGCAATTATGGAAGCCGAAGCTAAAAATGTGGCTGATCTGTCCATTATAGATGCCGCATATGGGGCAGATCCTGATGAGCAGCTTGTAAAATTACAGCAATTAGAGATAGCCATCCATAACACCTTGCAAAAAGGGGGCTCAGTCCTCCTTCCCGTGCCTATCCATGGCAGAAGCCAGGAATTGATCGTATGGGCAAATGAATGTTTTCCAGATCATCAATTGATCGTTGAAGAAGCACTCGTCGCTCCTTTACGAGCTTTAAGCAACAAGGTGGAATGGCTGAAAGAGGACGCTATTCAGCGCGTAAATGCGCTTTTTAACAGAAAAAGCTTGTGTGTTGTATCTAATTCGGACGAACGCGCGAAGGCAATGTTGAATCTTAAGGGAGCTATCGTATTCACTAATGACGGGATGATGCAGTCAGCAAAAGCACAAGAATACTTTCACCAGCTCTCTGTTTCTCCTGACAACCATGTGATTTTTACGGGACATTTAGCGGCGGGAAGCTTTGGACATCGTCTTGTTGAGCAAGCTATGATCGGAGAATCTAGCAGCGTACGCTGTACAGTCTCACTTATCCGCTATAAAGTCCATCAAGGTTTGCCGGACATTCGCAAAATGCTCCAAACGATTCCCAGCCACCGGACAGTGCTCGTCCATGCTCCCAAACCACATATCGACCAAGTAGCTTCTATATTAAAAGGAGAAGGTTTCACAGGACTATATTCTTTACAACCCGGCAGCACGCTTTCGTTCTGAAACTTATTTATGTAATATCATGAGAAAAACAATGGGGCTCTTCCTTAGGTCTTTTTCAGACTTTTTGGAACAGCCCTTTTTATGATTCGTACCTATTATCCACTTACCCTTTCGTCGTGCCCGGGCGATCCTTAAAAGCTAGCTCAAACAACCCGGTTGCAGATAAGCCTGCAAGACCCCCAGCCCAAAGGCGAAGCACTAAATCAAGTTCAGTAAAAGGATACGCTACTACGCCGATGAACAAACCTATCAATAGTCCGATAATCGGTACTGCATTACGCGGGATGTTGATACTATTTTTGACCAACTGAACCAGTGCCAGTACGAATACTGCTAATATAGAGGCGAACGCCATAACATCATCTAAAATTGTTCCAGTTTCCATCCTTTTCCCTCCTTAGTGGCTACTTATAATCTCAACCGTTCGAGTCGCAGAATCATAACCTACCTGAGCACCCAGTGCTTCTGCAATAACACGTACAGGGACGTAGGTGATGCCTTTTTCAAGCACTCCATCTGCAACCTTAACCCCATTAACCTTTACGACAGCAATAACATCACTCTTCAATTCTTCCTCCTCCTTCCGATTGATGACCTTATACGCTGACTCAACCGCAGATGTTGAGGGTTTTGTCCCTGCTCGTAACTGTGTGAGTGTTAACCCAAACGCCATTTGAAAATGGGGGTAATCCTTGAAGCTTGTCCAGTCGCCTCCCCACTCGAAGCCCAGCCCTTTTGCCTCCTTCACAACCTCCTGCCAATCTGCGATCTGGTTGTTATTGCCGTCCCGGCACATATTCCATGACACACTCGATCCATTCGGCAGCAAAAGAGCAAAATCTACAGCCAATCCAAAATTATGATAGCTATACCCGCCACGTGCATTGGTGACAATCGCTCCGGGCTTAGTGCGCCCTTGTGCATATAGAGCATCCTGCTCGGCAATTGTGCGAAGTCCCTGCGTAATGAGAATGGGGATGTTGAGTTTGTAACAACGTTCGATTAGAGCAGTAGCAGCGGAACGAACTACGGGGTGTAGGTTGGTTAGGCGTTTACTTGATTTTTCTTTGATTTGGGACAAAGTGAGCATCTATACCCCTCCTTTAAATAAAAAGGCAATAATAGCAAAGATAGTTCCCGCCAGAACGTATTTAAGTAAATCGATAAACACTTTTCGTTCGCTCTTGCTGTCCGTCTGGGATTGTTGCAATAGCTGGAACACACGTGAGTCCAATGTATCCCAACGTCTCATAATCTCGTTAAATTGTATTTTCATTTCTATCGTTGATTGCTTAATTTGCTTCACATCTTCCTCATGGCGTGATTGTTTTTCTTTTAATAATAGAAGCTCATTACTAAAACTTAGATGTTCTGTTCCAAATCTAAAGATCTCGTCTTGGATGACTACTAGTCTACTTTCAACATCTTCTAAACGGTGCTCAATGGGCGCTGCTTCAGCATCGCCTCCTCCTGTGTTCACTCCCACAATGGTCATATAACAGCCCCCTTCTAAAGTGATAAATAAAACAGCCCTCGTAGCAGATACGAGGGCAAAATAAAAACGCCTACTATGCGGCGCTATTTGTAATCTCTTCAGCTTGTTCAACCGTTATCTTTTTAGAGGTAACAAAAACCTGTACCTGCTCCGCAGTATACAATCCTGCTTCAAAGTATCGCTTAACCAGTGCGTACCAGTGCATTTACAGTACATCTCCTTCCACAAGGCTTAGAAGTAGATTCGCTTGTTCTTGCTCAGCTTGATCCAATCGAGATTGAGTCGTTGCTAGTTCGAATCCTATGCCAGCACTCTCTAATTCAAGTTTTTTTACCTTTCGGTTAAAGGCTCTTGATACACAGGCTCTTGTGGGTGCTCAGGCTCGGTGTTAGGGTCAGGATAACTGAACTCTAATTTCTTAGTATTAACGTTTACGCGGTATCCGTTGCATTCTGCAAAATCTTGCTTATATTCTTCATACTCTAGTTGAAGAATTCCAACCGTTTCAGGTACGCGTTCACTCAGCGCACGATATGCAGCAAAATCCTGATCTATAGTTGTCTCAATAACATCACCGGATCTCTCTCCGGTATCTTGAACAACATAACCTGTTGTTAGTTCATAAAATATTTTTCGTCCAATTTGCATTGTATTACCTTCCTCCCTCTTAATTCCACGCCGCCCATACATATTCCTGATAAGGCATTGTGTTTGGATTATACTGTTTATCTACCGAAAATGAACCTTCATAAAACGATATAATCAACGGAACGTCTTGCCCCATAATATACATCGCTTGTATTCCCATTCCAATAACAGGGTCTAAATAATAGATAAACATCGAACTCCAACCAAGACCACTATCAGGGTTATGTTTCATTGCGATCCCTGTTGGCCTGAACCCTAAACCACTCACATTAACAACACCCCCCGTAACTAGTGAGCCAGAAGCAAATTGTTTCGGTTGCAACGTGCCTTGCACCCCATACACCCATGTTCCGTTTCGAATATTAGATGCAATTATATTACTATCTGCCCTAGCCTGTGCAGCATTCACTACTATTTCGGGTACTCCTGTGCCCCCATTATTTAAATACGCGCCTCTTGGAATGCGAACCCATAAATTAATTCCGTCCCATGTCGTACTTACTGATGAAGCGCTGGCCGGTTGCTGCACAATCGCACCGTCAACGCCAAATATCGTCTTGCCTTGTAGAATGTTAGAAGGTACAAAATTAGGGTCACTTGCAATAATAGCACCAAAACCACCTGAATTTAATCCGCTTTTATAGTATCCGGTTTCAGGCTCTAGTACTAGACTACCAGACCAATCCCCTTTCGCACTTTTTGCGGCTTTATAGCCACTCGCAGGGGCTGAAGAAAAGTCGGGAATAGCTCCATCTACGCCAAATATCGACTTGCCTCGTAACCAGTTAGCTGTGTTATAGTTAGCGTCTTTAATATTTATCACAGTAGTTCCGTCGTTATATGCCTTAACCGGAGTAACGTCCAGATTTCCGTTGTAGCCCACTACTTTAGCAGGTGCCGCCCCTGCTGCCGCTGTGGGTATCGTCCCCGTCACTAGTCCGTTATCTTGTCCTACTGTGTAAGGCGCTAGCACCTGGGCTGCTGTTGCTGTTCCATATTCACCCCCTTCACCCTGTAAGATAAAAGCCGTGCCATCATATACAACCGTGTAAACTCCGTTCAGGGCAAGTGTTGCCGCATTTCCATTGGGTTTCTTGATTGCTTTGGCCCCTAATGTATTAGGATTGAGTGTAGGATTAGCTCCGCTATCAATGTGTGTTTTGAAACTAAATTTCAGTCCTGCTATCAGCGCCGTAGGTGCTGGGCTAAGTGTAAGAGTATATGCGGTAGCTGCACCAGCCGTAGTACCAAATCCAGTGTTGTTATTCAGTAGTGTCTTGTCCACAGCAGACATCAAGCCATTTGTAGAAGTTGTAGCTACGGCTGTACCAGCTTTTGCATTCCACGCCGTCTTTTCAGCATCCGTAACAAACCGATTACTCGCGTCTTGAGCAATAATAGCTGGTGGGTGGGTAACTGGGTGAGTATAATTATTCGCTCCCGTCGCAATCCCCGCCAGCTTTGTTTTCTCAGCTGCGGTGTAGTCATTCGTAGATAGCTGTTTGCCTGTTACTTTATCGACCTTGCCATTCACTGCATTGTCCAAAATGTCCATATTCCCGTTCAAATCGGCAATATCAACGATATCTGTTCCCTCTGGCTTCTTTAAGCCCAAATTTCCTGTGGTTTGCATATGTCACTCTCCTATCTATAAGTTCTTAATTCGTTCCATGTTTTACTGTGAGCACTCTCCCAAGTCAAAGCCTTAACAGATTCCCACCAGGTATAGCTGAACACAAATTCATAAGCTAAATGCGCAGGTTTAATCTCTTCGATGATTTGAATCAACCCTGCCATATTTGGAGGAATCCCCAGTGTACTCACAAAATGAATCTCAAAACGGTACTCCTCAGGCACTTCCTTTACTTCAACCACTCCACCTGAAAAAGCTGACGCCGTCCGCTGAATCATCTCCGGTGTGGTCGTCCCATTTCCACGCAGCTTTGCCTTAATCATCTCTCGGCGTGTGGCATATGACTTGGATGAATCGATATTTAGTCCAAGCTCAGCTTCCCATCGTCCAAGGCTCACCGTTGCCGTTTCAACAAAAGCCTGATCCAGTACGTCTATAGTGCCCAGCTTCAGTCCACCAATTCCTAGCCCGATGGTCTCCTGAAGCTTCTCCATTTCGCGGACATCCTTATAATAGTCCGGCAAATACTGCATTAGATCAGGCGCCTCGACTTCACCCGGATGGCTCGAATCTTTATCTGCGGAATATTGCAATTCGCTGTATAAAGAGCTGCCGTAACTCATCCTCTACACCCCCTTCAGTTGATTCCAGGTTAGGGGGCCTTTGGGCAAATAATCATGTGTATGCGCCGCCGGAGGAAATACCACTGGTTTACCTGCTACCCCCGCCCAAGCTACACTATCCGCTTGTTGCGCAAAATCCACCTTGCCATTGTTATTCGTATCGTAAATGCTTTTCAGCATATCCCCGGTACTCTGCGCGGCTACCAGCAAGACATTACCAGCGGCAGAACCAATGTACAGCTTGCCACTGTCTGTACAATACCCAAGCTCACCAATAGCCAGCGCTCCAATGGCGCTTTCCAAGCCGCGGCGTATTTGAATCAATGTTTTTAGAGCCATTGTCCCGCCCCCTAGAATGTTCCGCCATCAATACTGGCTACGGTAAGTCTATTGCCATTCGCTGCATCATAAATGATGCTGCTTCCATCCACACTTACAACTACACCGGATCCATCTACGGTGATCCCTTTTCCTGCCGTAACCGCAATCGCGTCTGCAGTAACCGTGATTCCATTGCCTGCACCAATATTGAGTGTCACAACATCGGCCTGACCCCCACCAATCAGCCCGCTCCCGGCTGTAATGGTCTGTAGTGCACCACCGGTACGTACCCATGCGCTGCCGTTCCAGCTATAAATCTTCTGCTCATCATCGACGTAAGCGGTCCAACCGACGGCAGGAACATAAAATACCCAAGCGGCAGATTGGTATTCAACAATTTGATTCGTTTTGCCCGCCCATGCCCCGGTTGCCCCTGCTGGAATAATATATCGATCCCCCTCAACCGGACTGGCAGGTGGAGCCAGCAGGTTCTGGTCTTTTACCGACGCTTGCGGTTCGATGTTATGCTTAGCCAGCTCAATTTCATTTTTAATCTTTTGCGCAGACCACAAGTCTGTAATCGTAGTCCCTGCATCATTGATTGTCCGGTGCTTGGCCACATCATCAATGTGAGTCTTGATCTCAGCGGCAGTCTTTACGTTTGTGCCATCCGATACTTTATTGATATGTCCCGCACTAATATCCGCTTTAAGCACCTTCGCATAGGTTGCTCCATCAGCGATATCATCAATTGTACCTGTCAGATCGGTAAGCTTCTGCGCATTCACCCGCCGCCAAGCTGCCCCATCATCAAAATATAAATATCCGCTATTCGAACCCGTAGTCACGTAATACAAACGGCCAACGGATCCTGCAACCGGACGCGAAGCTTCTGGCCCTGACAGCGCCCTGCCGACCATGGAATTGGACGTGCCGTCACCAATATAAACTTCCTTAGTATCACTGCAAAAACCAAGCTCGCCTGCCTTCAACACGCCATAACTCGTTAGCTCAGCCTTTGTACCTCGCTTTATTTGTATGGTCTGTGCCATTTTACACCTCTCTTCTAAATGATCCTCCGTCAATCTGGCCCTTGTTCTTATAACGCTCTATTTCAGTCTGGACAGCAGTAAGACTCACCTGCAAACCGTTAATATCCTCTGCTTCAACCGTATCGCCGGGAGTTTCGTAAGTCACATATACCTCAGGCACATCGGCAAAAATCTTAATCAACCGCCGCCAGGGCGCCTCATCCGGAAAAGACACAGTGAAATTGCGTAGCTCGATCCCGGAATACTGTGACCCTGTGTACACCGCAATGGTCTGATTATTAATATTGTCATGCGCTAGAAGACCACTGTAAACGCCATTTACAAGCGGTAATCTCTCTTCGATAACATAGCTGCTACCGTTTGCTTTTTTATTAAGTTTTTCTTGAAAAATATCAATTTGCTCTGGATAACCCATGCTACACCTCCAGTAGAACGTTGCCGAACAACGGTACTTCTTCTTCGTTCAACATCACATTGCCCGCTCCACTGTTCAACTTCAGCTCTGTGTAATCCGCAACTCCTTCAGTAGCAAGCAATAATGCCCCGATGACAGACTGACTGATATAGGTTGCTGAAAAAGCCTTCTCCTTGCGATATTTCTCAAGCATCACCTGAAAGCCTTGGTTTACAGCTTGCAGAGCATAGCCAGAAGCAAGGGTTACCTTGGCGCTTATACTGATGTTTTTGCCCGCAGCCGGTGCCACGGTCACAACAGCCCCTACCGGTGCTTGTCCCTCACCCGCTCCTGAGACCGGATCAATGTATTGCTGCACCTGAGCCGCCAACAGCTCGGATGCTGGTTTTTTTTCGGCGTCCACAATAATCACCTTCACAGTTTTAGGACCTTTCCATAATGGAAAAACACGTGCGCCTCCCACACCCGGAACTTGCAGTGCCCACTCCATATAGTGATATTTATTTCCGCTAGTAGCTGGGCGTCTGGCTGAATCCAAATAACGCTGGCGTAGTGCATCATCCGTTTCAATGTCCTCCCCAGGGATCAGAAGAGAAGCTATTTCTCCGCGCGCTAGGTCTGAGATATAATCCACTGGCAGTAAAGAGCCAAAATATCGATTTCCTTCTTCTCCAGCGGTTTCACTTTCCAAGCGATACACTCCAGGAGATAACTTCTCCACAGCCGTATAATTCAGCATTTCGAGTGAGAAGCGGCTGCCGAGTGGAACATCTAACAATCCTCCATCCGCCTTATAAAAAATCCCTTTCAGCTGCGCCTTGCTAGCTTCACGTCTTACAATGCCTGACCAGGAGATACTTCGCTCTAAGTACTCTCCGGTAGCCGTATCTGCAAAATACAGATTATTATTCACATCCAGCTCAATATACATCTGTGCCAACTCAGCGGCTGCTGGAGCCAACGCGTCATAAATGATGCTGCCCTCGCGTTTATCCAATCCTGATGGAATCCGGTCCAGCATCCGCTCCAAAAGAGCCTCATACGTCTGATCCTCATACATCCTCATTCCACTCCTTTCTCAGCTGAAAATTTCCGTAACGTGTGACGACCTTGCAGTCAAAAGTTAGATTATCTCCGGTAAACGAAACAACAATATTCTCTAAGCTAAGGATTCGTTCATCCTGAAGTAGTGCCTCACTAACGATACGTCTGATTTCAGCTCTAACCAGCAGCCGATCCTTGCCAAGCACCAACCGCCACTCTGTTCCGTAATCCGAACTGTAAATCAGATGTTCAAACCGATCGGTTCGCAAAATTTTTGCCGCTGCCTGTTGAACTGCTTCCAGTCCATCCGTTTGGCCTGTAATCCTTTTTCTCTCCCAATCCATTCGGTACGTAAGACTAGGACTTTCCCCACGCTCAAGGTTGACCTCCCCCTCAAGCAGGGCCGTTATCGGTCCAGCTTTTCCAATCGCCGGGATCATATCGGACTCACCAGCCGATCCAGAACAATGTAGCTTTGTCCGCCCTGCATTCGAACCATTAATACGCGGTCCCCACTCGCTAATCCTCGCCGAAGTATTACTTCTTTGCCCTCGATGTCGATCTTGCTTTCCATTACCGATTCAGGCAGCACTAACGCATTCCCCGATAAAACAAACCGCTGATCCACCTGAATCTGCAAAGGAGCTGCCACCGTTACCGTTCCATAAGAAAAAGCCACGGGATTTGTACTTCCCACGGCTCCTAGACTTGCTTTTTTAATAATATCTAACATCATTTCTACACCACCTTAATATCGAGGGACATTGTATGCTCCCCTCCAGAAATCTTATGGCTGCATTGGTCCACCAGAAACAATTGAGTCTCGAATTCATCCAATAGGACATAAATGAAATTGCCTGCTCTTACACGCATATCACCAATCGCCTGTATGGAGAGACTAAGCTTTTCACGATTGTGCATTTTCAGCAGATTGTTTGCCTTCTCCTGAATTTGTGCAGCATTCGCTTTGTCATCAGCCTTTTGATACAAGTGCAGGATACCCCAGCGTTTCACATTGTCCTTGTCACTGACCGGATAGAAATCGCGTTTGCCCGATGCCTCGTTGTCCTTGTACAGAAAAATCGTGTTGTACGTATCGTCATCAATACTTTTTTTGAGCGAATAATCGTACAGATAATGCCCCGCTCCCAGCACCAGGTTAAGCAGCATAGAATCCGGTTTACGCAGCGTCAACTTCCCAAAATCATCGTAAAAAGCCATCAGCCGCCCCTTAAACTGAAGCTCACTGCCGATGGCTCCCATAATGATGTCCAACAGCTTTTTGTCATCTTCAATTAAAGAAGGAATCCGGTACTCTGTCTCCTCCAGCACACCTGTCTTTAATCCGTAGTCCGTTGTTATTTTCTTGATCACATCACTAGCCGTAACATCCTGCAAAACATAACTACCATTGCCCAGCAAATAACGAATCTGATCATAGGCAGTCAGCTTAATCTCCTGATCCGAGCCCGTATCAATGCTGAACACAAATCCGTAAAATACATCTACATTATCTTTACTGAACTGAATAATATCACCGTTGCTGATCCCGAACTTGGGGAGCTGATAAATTCCGTTGTCCACAAGCGTTAACTCTAGCGTTGACGGTTTACCTGACCGTGCAGTTTTCCAAGAAATATCTGAGACGATGCCAGAAATATCCCATAGATTCCCTTCCTTATTCTTCACTAGCAGTTCCATAACATCCTCCTACGGCAGCTTGATGACTTTACCGATGGGCAGCTTTTTCAGCTCACTATCCGGAATGCCATTAAGCTTCTGAATGGCTTTGTACTTCGAGCCATCTCCTAGGTTTTTTTGAGCGATGCTCCATAGACTGTCTCCAGCTTTTAAGGTATAGGTAGTAGGCTTTGCCTTTTCATTGGCCCGCTTCTGCTCCGCCTTCACTTCACCTTTAACAACCTTCACAGCTACCGCCTGATAGAATACGTACTTTTTGAGAGATAACGAATATTCAATATCCCCTGACGATCCCGCACTAAGCTTCCAAGTGAAACCTTCGATGCTCATAGCCATATTCACAGCAAAATCAATTTCTAAAGATGCATCCTCACTAATTGAAGATTCCTCTAGCCATTTCTGTGGTTTGTTTAACTTCTTTTTATCCTTTTTCGTATCATCGGGATACCTCACACCGGAGAACACAAACCGAATGGGTCGACGACTCGTCATCCATTTCTTAATAAGCTCCACATATTCAAAAGGTCTCTTCAGCCCGTCCTCCTGCACCAATACGAACGGATACCTTTGTGCTGGAAAAATACTTTCAATCGTGATCTCCGTAAGCTTCGGATAAGCAATCGTATTGATCTCACCCAGATCGATAATGGTATAGCTTTTTCCATCTCCACTCTCCTTGATTTCCAAGGTCTCTGGATTGACTGGCAGCCGGATTGCATCCTCCTGATTATTAAAACCCAAAAAAATCCCGTACTCTTCCACGTTACGTATACACCCCCTGCGCCGTAGAGACAAACTCCTCGTTCAGCTTTTGCCCGATCTTGTTGATAATCGTATCAATGTCTCCGGCATTGTTAATATTTCCAGTCGTCACCTGCACCGTCGGCGTAAGCTCCACAAAATTCTGGATCGCCTGAATCTCGGCCAGCTCGCGGAGCATTTTCAGATCATCACTGGAGATGTCTACGGTGTCGTTGATGGAGCCGAGCTCGTTCACACGGTTGACGGTGTTCAGATTACCAGGTACTCCTGCATTTTGAAAAGAACCTACAGCGGAAGGCGTATTTAACGCAGGAGTCTTCGTCACAGGAACTACTGGAACCTCAGGAATGGTAGGCGATTTCGGAGGTTTCGTTGAATCATCTTGATGAGTAGTATTCCATTGATTGATTGTAGTCTCGTTATTCGTATTCCCCCCTACGTTTAGGCTTTCTTTAAATTTGTTAACATCAAATTCTTGCGTATATTTCGCAGCCGTATCAAAAGTATTTTCAATGCTCATCTCCACGTTCTGTTTAAATTGACTGCTGTCAACCCGTTCAAGATGAAGATTAATCTCTGATTCTATACCTATAAATTTACCAACAGCCCCAATTACTTTATTAATACCACCTAATAAAAAATTGGCAGCATCAATGATACCATTAATAAATCCGGTCCATAGATCAATCACATAACCTACAAAATCTGCAACGATCTGTCCGAGAGCCCTGAACATATTGGCAAGAAAATCTCTTACTGGCTGAAGAGCTGCAACAATTCCTAAAAAAGCCACAATAAGTGCAATAACAAGTCCAATTACAAGCGCAATAGGATTGGCATTTAACACAGCGTTGTAAATCCCTTGCGCTGCGGTAGCGATCCCAGTCGCAATTGCTGACATATTTGTTGCGATTGCTGCTGCACCCATAGCAATTTTATAAGCAATAATCCCAGCAACAATTCCCAAAAGAATGGGTACTACATAAGGCAACGTGCTGCTAAGAACACTCCAAAGGAATAAGGCTCCCTGTACAACTTGTGAAAAACCTTGTGCTATAATAGCCAATCCAATGGCCATCCCATCGATAATAGGCTGAAAGGTACCTTCTGAGAACGCATCATTAAGAATGCTTAACAGCGGAGAAAATGCTGCAAGTGCCCCTTGTCCCATGCCAGCTAAGGAATTGTTATAGTTTCCAAGAAGTGTCTGCCACTGATTTACGGGTGAATCCATCATGGTTTGCAGCGAAGTACTCGTCATACCTGCCGTTGTCATGATATCTCCCAAAGTACTTAAAAAAGCGCCCATGTTCCCCGTACTGGCTACTAGGTCGAGTCCACCAAGCTCCTCTTCATCTACCTGAAGCATCGATGCTAAGTCACTAGAGTCTCCATCAAATGCAGAATTAATAGCTGATGAAGTATCGCCAATATCCTTACCTTCTGGAGACATCATACTAAGCCTTGTGGAATAATCCATTAGCTTATCTAGCTGGTCCGTATTTTGTGTTTTAGGATAAAACGACAAGACACTTTCCATAGACTTGCTGACGTCCTGTCCGGTTTCTAGCGCTCTCTTCTTGAATTTATCAAACATAGCTACACCAACATCAGCATTTCCGGTTTTTGCTTTGAAAAGATCTTCCCACTTTTGCTGCTCAGCAGCTGGCACAAGCACCTTCTCCATGACACCCTTAACTTTTTCCACCATACCCTTAGCCTTTTCAAAGGCCCCCGTAAGCTTTTCCCAGGTTCCTGCTTGCTTTTCAGCTCCTCCAGCCCCTCTATCAGCCGCATCATTCAGTCTCTCCTGAGCCTGAACCGCACCTCCAATAGAAGCTTGAATTCTGGTATAAGCTGCACTGTAATTATTAGTGATGTTGTACACGGGTTTATTGACTATTTTCATACTGATACGGTTTAAGGTTGCTGAAAAGGAATTTGAAATATTTGCCGAGACCTGTGTTGTAATCTGATTGGTTATATCATTGATCCATTGATTGGAAACTTGCTGTATTCCAGCTATATTATTTTGTACACCTGCCATTCTCTCACCCCCTAACTATCTCTTCCTCGCCTTACTCCGTGCCTGATCGCGCTTCTCCTTCTCCACACGAACAGCAATCATCGCATATATTGCGGCGCGTTCGCGGGAAGACAGCTTCATCAGCTCATGGGGTAAAATGTGCAGCTCATGGAGGGCGTAATAAGCAAAATTGGCTTCACTATCGCCCTCGTTGATTAGTTTTTTACTTCATCCACCAGCTCGTTCATGTCCGTGCCAAAACCATTTAAGGCCTGCACCCGCTCACCCAACGCCGCGAATTCACCCGGAAGCAGCATTTTACGCAGCAGTGTTTCAGCGCCAAGTACGCCATAAGAACGCTGCAGTTCAGCATTTTTTAGATCCGGATGCATTACACTTGAGGTCATCAGCTTCGCCATATAATCGTTAGGCTCAATTTCAGAGGTATACACTCCGTTTTTCCCTTTGACTTTGCGGGTTGCGGCCTTGCGGCATTCCTGATTCTCATCCTCAGTCATACTGCGCAACTTCCAGGCCACCGCATTTCCTTCCTTATCCTTAAAACGCTGGGATACCACAAACTCCTCGGTCGTGTCACATGCTACATTTTGGGCAAAAAACAAACTTAATTCGCTCATTGTCTTCCTCCTAGAATTATTTATTTAGATACTTCTCCTGCTACTAGCTGCCAATAGACAGAGAAGAGACCCGTCGCTCATTCTACGTTCGGGTCTTGCTTGCTCCAATCTATCTAGTTGTCTTAATTAAAGCCCGGAACCTGCCGGAGCACCAAAAGCTTGCACAATCTGCACATCTTCAAAGGTAAAGCTAACTTCTTCTTCCAGAGCGTCTGACTCTGTATCGAGTGAGGCCATGATGACACTATCGAGGTTCACCCCTTTTAGAATAATCCGTTGTGCCCCCACGCTGGACGATGGATCCTCGTTCGTAACCTCAATATCGAAGTACTGATCAACACCCGTATTCATATAATCGAGCATCATCTGGCGGAAACGACTAGTCATATAAAAAATCGTCATCGAACCGCTGCCCGACCATCCAGTCGCTTTATGCTGAACACCCCGGCGGCCCAGTGTTTTCACTTCTGCTTTTGTTTTTTCTACTGTAGCTTCAAGAGTTTTCACATAGAACATCTCTTCAGTTTGCGTACCAATCACAGCATAAGCACGGCCCTCCTGGCCGGAAATCGTATCACTAGCTTTTAAAAATGCCATCTTAAACCACCTTCACTTTCATATATACTTTTTCTACGGAATCTACCGGTTTCACAGCCACATCCAGCACGATACTGTCACTATCTGCACCAGCCACAACTACAACATCTGTCTGCGCGTTAAAGCCCTCAATCGCACCCATATCCTGCAAATCATTCATATAAGTCGCACACTGTGACCAGAAAAGAGCACGGCCATCTTCATTATTCGCGACCTTACCGATATAGTAGTTCTCAAAAATACGCTTCATATCATTTGCAATTCCATCCAGCACGCGAAGTACACGATTTTTGGAGAATGCTTTGCCTTTGTCCGGTGAAAATGCGGTAAATGTATTAATATCCTGTTCCACCACAGCCCGTCCGCCACTGTAAGTAAAGATAAGCTCTCCTTTTAGCAACGCAGCTGTAGTCTCAGAATGGCTAAGTCTTACATCAGCATCCACCGAATCATCATAACCCTGATAAGTCAGCGATTCATTAACAGCAGCTGCTGCTGTAGCACCAGCTACCCAAGCAACGACATTGACGTTATCAATCGTAGTTCCGTCGCTCAGTACTACCCCATTATTCACGCTAATCACACCTTCATGACCTGCAGCCGCATAATCGGATAGTACAGCCTGTACCTTTTTCCCTTCTGTATCCCGAAGCCGTCTCACAAAAGAACTGTAGAGTGCCTTGAGAGCACTATCCTGCGATACTAGACCCACGGTTTGGAATTCTTGCACCTCAAGAGCAGACAGGAAGTCACTATGTGCTCCATTCGTCACGGTTCCGTTAGCCCCCCCTGTAAGCGGCATGCCTGCAATTAGCTTCAAGCCTTCTGCACCATTTTTCTGGAATTGAACATAATCGTTCGCGACCAACTCCTCAGCCGTTCCAACTGTTTGCTTGTTCAGTTCTGTTCCATTAAGCAACGTCTTTACATCAAAAAGAGCAACATTCTCTATATTTTTCTCAATCACAATCGAAAGATCATTTCCGCGTACACCGCCATATTTAGCTGTTACCTGAAGACCGTTATTTGTGACTGCCGCTTTAACGCCTTCATTCAATCGATAGAGCAGCAAGGTTCCCGCCCGTTTCAGCGCTTCACGCACTGGCAATAGAGTTGGATGTTCCAAATCAACTCCTAGCAGCTTATTCACATCATCCTGCGGGGTAATCTTCATGATTACTCCCGGTTCTCCCCAAGATAGGGCAAGCGCCAATGCCGTAATCCCGCGTTCTCCCATTTTGCCGATGGCACCTTGATTTGATGCTACATTTACGTACACCCCAGGGCGCACCTTATTTTGCGTTGTCCATGTTCCGCCTGCCATTAGTTCATTACCTCCTTATTTTTGAACAATCCCATAGATTGCTTTGCTTCTTCGAGCGTATAGTTCTTGCCATCCTGCAAAATAACGTTCAATATATCCTTTTCCCTCGGCGTAAAAAGTGAGGAATTCACAATCTGTTCCTTACTGAACCCATTCCCGTTACTCCCTTTAGTACTCATTTCAATCGTTCTCCTCCAATCATTTGTCCCATCTTAATGCTGTCAGGCTTGTCGTTTTGCAAATACAACATATAGTCAACTGTAAACAGCGGCCCATGCCCTTCAGTTCCAGCTTCCCACGCTTGCCTAACTACACGAAAAGCTCCACCATCCTGCTCCATTCCTGCCATCGCCTCACTTAGCTTATCTGCCATTCTCTCAGCTTCCAGCAAATTGCCTTGCTCATAACGGATGCCAAAACGGTAGACCGCTAAATACCTGCCCTCCCGCTGCCGATCCAGTGTTGCTGAGATCAGTCCGGGATGAAAATAGGCTGTTTGAGGTTTTTCTCCTTCTACATATACAGGCACATCAGGAAAATACCATTCAAGTGTACTTGTAATGTGTTCTCGCAATTGTTGTACCGACATCACTCCATTCCTTTCTGATCTGCGACCGTTCGTCGATCCTTGATGGTGTTAACCTTCAACTGCATGAACATTAAGCAGACACCCCCTCAACTAGATCTAAGAAAAAAGGATACTATCCGAGGTTGGATAATATCCCTTCTTCATTAGGCAAATGCGAGAAGAATCTTTCACCGCTAGGTTTGTTCTCATCACCCTTAGGGCGGAACTATTAGCAGAGCATTCATGCTCTTGCGGTGTTCTTTTGCTTCATTTGCCATGTTATAATCATACCCCCATATTTTCCTTGCGGAGAGGGTAAACGGACGAGGTTTTGGCTAGCTTTTGGATGGTATAGAGCGGTTTTTCGGAGGAACATAATTGAAGACAAGCTTAAGAGCCTTCGTCCCTCCTTTTATGGACGGCAAGTTTTTGTGCGAGGATTATAAGGATAAAGTACATCCTGAAACTTATACTTTCTTTATAATTCAAAAAAAGACCGCATCATCCACTCGGACGATACAGTCTTCTTTACTAATCACACTATTCTATTTCTATTAAGTAATACTCATTTTCTCTTTCTTTACCCTAGGCGCTGTTGTTACTAAAGTTTGCAGAGATAGTAAACCGAGATCCGTTAACGCTAATGCCATCTTGTAAAAAGCCTTCGAGCGTATCTTCACGTAAGTGTCCTTACTTACCGGTGGATCAAACACATGATTGTAAATCGTATAATCGTACATCTCGTCTCTTCTCATATACCTTTCCCGTACCAGCTGCTGTTCTCTCGTATCGAGTCTCTCTACCACAGAGTCTATTGCGGAACAGTAAGCCCTCCTTGCGGCGGGGATGTCCACATTATAAGAAGCTATCGCAGCAGTCTGATCAGTTACAGTGTTAGTAGGACCATGAAATCTTTCTGTGTATGAATAAGTTGTGCTTGCTTCCTTCGCTTCAAATGTAACGGTCTTAAAAATACGGTATTTCTCCAACATGCTCTCTATAGCGACCTGGGTTCGGCGACGGTCCAACTCTGGTAAAGTTGATATGTTCATCATTTATGCACTCCTTTTGGGTTTAACTGAATGAGATTAAATTTGCGGAATTTTCCAGCCCAATGTGATAAAATAAATCTTGTTCGTATTCTGTTCGTATTTTTCTATAATATACCACTTCTTTACCAATCTCGTAAAACCCCGTTTTAGGCTGTTTTTATCGAAAAAGAGCGTATATCCCTCCATTATCTTGCCTTTTGGCAATAATATACGCTTTGTTGTTTACCTATTGGCAAAAATGGCTTATATTATTATCATAAGGTTACAGCCAATAAGGAGTGAGTTGAGATGAAACAGGAATTCGGGGATTATATGAAGCATCTTCGGGAAACAAAGGGACTCACCATTAATCAATTAGCAGCAGCAGCCGGAATTAGCGGTTCGCAAATTTCCCGGATTGAGAATGGATTAAGAGGGGTTCCTAAACCAACCACGTTACGCAAAATTGCTGAGGCCACTGGCGTCCCCTACGAGGAGCTAATGGATCAGGCAGGGTATTTGCAGGACCAGACTCTTTCAAGCGATGAGGCTGTCCCAGATTGGGCCACAAGCAAAGATAAAAGAGACTTTCGAAAAATGCTAGAGGATGATGGAGAGCTGATGTTTGACGGAATTCCATTAGACAAAGAAGATAAACAGAGGATAAAAGATGTACTAACCGGATTGTTCTGGGAAGCCAAACAGATGAATAAGAGAAAAAAATCCAAAGACACTAAATAACTATACTAACATGCTGCAGGTGAAGAACATGGATGAACTGATCAATAGTCTGATTAAAAAATATAAAACCAACTGCCCGTTCGAGCTTGCCGCAGCACTAGGCATTCAAATTCGTTTCATGAATCTGGGGACTGGCACAAAGGGATTATATTATCGAAAATTAAGAAGAAGGTTTATCGTCATTCATAATGAGTTGCCTGTAGAATGGCAGCGCTTCGTTTGTGCGCATGAATTAGGACATGATCGGCTTCACAAGGGGATCAATCGCTTTTTTCTGGAGGAAAGCTCCTATTTCTCTCCTGGGAAGCTTGAACGTCAAGCTAATGTATTTGCTGTAAAATTATTATCTTCAGGCAGAAGCCCCGAACAAGAGGAATCATGGAGAAACTATTATCTACGGATTGGAATTCCACCGGAAGTCCGATTTTTTTTGGAGGAATAATAGAACATACGTTCTTATGATGTATTTATATGTATATTCAATACATAACAAAAAAGCCCTTACCGAAGTAAGAGCTTTTGAGCAGCGATTAAGCTGAGTATCGGGATGACACGATTTGAACATGCGACCCCCTGGTCCCAAACCAGGTGCTCTACCAAGCTGAGCTACATCCCGTTACTATAAAATTATGGAGCGGGTGATGGGAATCGAACCCACGCTATCAGCTTGGAAGGCTGAAGTTCTACCATTGAACTACACCCGCAAAGGTGAAAATCGGGATGACACGATTTGAACATGCGACCCCCTGGTCCCAAACCAGGTGCTCTACCAAGCTGAGCTACATCCCGTTATAAATACTATAATTGCTTAATAATAAAATGGCGCGCCCTGAGAGATTCGAACTCCCGGCCTTTTGATTCGTAGTCAAACGCTCTATCCAGCTGAGCTAAGGGCGCAAAATTATGGAGCGGACGACGGGAATCGAACCCGCGACCCTCGCCTTGGCAAGGCGATGCTCTACCGCTGAGCCACGTCCGCAATAAGTGGTGCGCGTGAAGGGACTTGAACCCCCACGTCGTGAAACGCCAGATCCTAAGTCTGGTGCGTCTGCCATTCCGCCACACGCGCATGATAATAATAAAAGTGAGCCATGAAGGACTCGAACCTTCGACACCCTGATTAAAAGTCAGGTGCTCTACCAACTGAGCTAATGGCTCGCACTTGGCTGGGGATATAGGATTCGAACCTATGAGTGACGGAGTCAAAGTCCGTTGCCTTACCGCTTGGCTAATCCCCATTGATGGTACCTCTATGTTGCCCATAATCTCTTAGAAAGATTATGGTGGAGGCTGAGGGGATCGAACCCCCGACCCTCTGCTTGTAAGGCAGATGCTCTCCCAGCTGAGCTAAGCCTCCATATCTATGGGACCCTCTAAGGGTAAGTACAAGTAAAAGTTGGTGACCCGTATGGGATTCGAACCCATGTTACCTCCGTGAAAGGGAGGTGTCTTAACCCCTTGACCAACGGGCCTTGCAAATCTGTGGAGCTCTCAACCGGATTCGAACCGGTGACCTCTTCCTTACCATGGAAGCACTCTACCTGCTGAGCTATGAGAGCATGGCTCCCCGAACAGGACTCGAACCTGTGACAACTCGATTAACAGTCGAGTGCTCTACCAACTGAGCTATCAGGGAATATCCGCTTGGCAACGTCCTACTCTCCCAGGACCCTTCGGTCCAAGTACCATCGGCGCTGGAGGGCTTAACGGTCGTGTTCGGGATGGGTACGTGTGGAACCCCTCCGCTATCGCCACCAAACGGGCATTTACAGCGTAAATGCTCAGGCTTGATGCCTGAAAACTGAATCCGAAACGAATCTGCATTCTACGTATAGGATAAGCCCTCGACCGATTAGTATTGGTCAGCTCCATGCATTACTGCACTTCCACCTCCAACCTATCTACCTCGTCGTCTTCAAGGGGTCTTACTAATTGGGAAATCTCATCTTGAGGGGGGCTTCACGCTTAGATGCTTTCAGCGCTTATCCCGTCCGTACGTAGCTACCCAGCCATGCTCCTGGCGGAACAACTGGTGCACCAGCGGTACGTCCATCCCGGTCCTCTCGTACTAAGGACAGCTCCTCTCAAATTTCCTGCGCCCACGACAGATAGGGACCGAACTGTCTCACGACGTTCTGAACCCAGCTCGCGTACCGCTTTAATGGGCGAACAGCCCAACCCTTGGGACCTACTTCAGCCCCAGGATGCGATGAGCCGACATCGAGGTGCCAAACCTCCCCGTCGATGTGGACTCTTGGGGGAGATAAGCCTGTTATCCCCAGGGTAGCTTTTATCCGTTGAGCGATGGCCCTTCCATGCGGTACCACCGGATCACTAAGTCCGACTTTCGTCCCTGCTCGACTTGTAGGTCTCGCAGTCAAGCTCCCTTATGCCTTTGCACTCTGCGAATGATTTCCAACCATTCTGAGGGAACCTTGGAACGCCTCCGTTACTCTTTAGGAGGCGACCGCCCCAGTCAAACTGCCCGCCTGACACGGTCCCCGTACCCGATAAGGGTACTAGGTTAGAACCTAGATACGATCAGGGTGGTATCCCAACGGCGCCTCCACCGAAGCTTGCGCTCCGATTTCTACGGCTCCCACCTATCCTGTACAGATCGTACCCAAATTCAATATCAAGCTGCAGTAAAGCTCCATGGGGTCTTTCCGTCTTGTCGCGGGTAACCTGCATCTTCACAGGTATTAAAATTTCACCGGATCTCTCGTTGAGACAGCGCCCAAGTCGTTACGCCATTCGTGCGGGTCAGAATTTACCTGACAAGGAATTTCGCTACCTTAGGACCGTTATAGTTACGGCCGCCGTTTACTGGGGCTTCGGTTCATAGCTTCGGGTTACCCCTAACCACTCCCCTTAACCTTCCAGCACCGGGCAGGCGTCAGCCCGTATACTTCGCCTTGCGGCTTCGCACAGACCTGTGTTTTTGCTAAACAGTCGCTTGGGCCTTTTCACTGCGGCCCCCTCGTGCTATTCACACTACCGGGGCACCCCTTCTCCCGAAGTTACGGGGTCATTTTGCCGAGTTCCTTAACGAGAGTTCTTCCGCGCGCCTTAGAATTCTCTTCTCGCCTACCTGTGTCGGTTTGCGGTACGGGCACCTTCTCCTGGCTAGAGGCTTTTCTTGGCAGTGTGAGATCATGACCTTCGCTACTATAATTTTCGCTCCCCATCACAGCCCAGCCTTATCGATGTGCGGATTTGCCTACACATCAGCCTCACTGCTTAGACGGACATCCATCAGTCCGCGTCACTACCCTCCTGCGTCACCCCATCGCTCATAGCGGATTACGGTGGTACAGTAATTTCAAACTGTTGTCCTTCGACTACGCCTTTCGGCCTCGCCTTAGGTCCCGACTTACCCTGAGCGGACGAGCCTTCCTCAGGAAACCTTGGGCTTTCGGCGGATCAGATTCTCACTGATCTTTTCGTTACTCATACCGGCATTCTCACTTGTGTAGTGTCCAGCGCTCTTTTCAGTACACCTTCAACCCCTACACAACGCTCCCCTACCCCAGATACATACGTATCTAGCCATAGCTTCGGTGGTGTGTTTAGCCCCGTTACATTTTCGGCGCAGAGTCACTCGACCAGTGAGCTATTACGCACTCTTTCAATGGTGGCTGCTTCTAAGCCAACATCCTGGTTGTCTGTGCAACTCCACATCCTTTCCCACTTAACACACACTTGGGGACCTTAGCTGATGGTCTGGGCTGTTTCCCTTTTGACAATGGATCTTAGCACTCACTGTCTGACTCCCGGCAATAAGTATATGGCATTCGGAGTTTGACTGAGCTTGGTAATCCTTGCGGACCCCGCACCCAATCAGTGCTCTACCTCCACTACTCTTATACCGAGGCTAGCCCTAAAGCTATTTCGGGGAGAACCAGCTATCTCCGAGTTCGATTGGAATTTCTCCGCTACCCCCACCTCATCCCCGCACTTTTCAACGTACGTGGGTTCGGGCCTCCAGTGCGTGTTACCGCACCTTCACCCTGGACAGGGGTAGATCACACGGTTTCGGGTCTACGTCCACATACTAAATCGCCCTATTCAGACTCGCTTTCGCTGCGGCTCCACCTTCTCGGCTTAACCTTGCATGTTAAACGTAACTCGCCGGTTCATTCTACAAAAGGCACGCCATCACCCATAGATCGGGCTCTGACTTTTTGTAAGCACACGGTTTCAGGTTCTATTTCACTCCCCTTCCGGGGTGCTTTTCACCTTTCCCTCACGGTACTGTTTCACTATCGGTCGCCAGGTAGTATTTAGCCTTAGCAGATGGTCCTGCTGGATTCATACGGGGTTTCACGTGCCCCGCACTACTCGGGATCCGTCTCGGAGAGAACACAGTTTAGGTTACAGGGCTTTTACCTCTATCGCGGGCCTTTCCAGACCTCTTCACCTACCATATTCCTTTGTAACTCCATGTGAGACGTCCCACAACCCCAAGAGGCAAGCCCCTTGGTTTAGGCTGTTCCGCGTTCGCTCGCCGCTACTGACGGAATCACTATTGTTTTCTCTTCCTCAGGGTACTTAGATGTTTCAGTTCCCCTGGTCTGCCTCTACACACCCTATGTATTCAGGTATGAGTAACTGCGAATTACCACAGCTGGGTTTCCCCATTCGGACACCCCCGGATCAAAGCTTGCTTACAGCTCCCCGAGGCAGTTTCGTTGTTCGCCACGTCCTTCGTCGGCTCCTGGCGCCTAGGCATCCTCCGTGTGCTCTTATTAGCTTAACCTTGATTTTTCCGAAGAAAAATCTCACTAATAACATTTACTTGTTTGCACAAGTTGCTAAAAGATGTTCTAAAACGCAAATTCGTTTCGGTATCCAGTTTTCAAGGATCAAGTTGAAAAAGTTATTCATTTAAAAATTTATGGTGGAGCCAAGCGGGATCGAACCGCTGACCTCCTGCTTGCAAGGCAGGCGCTCTCCCAGCTGAGCTATGGCCCCATAAAATTACTCTATAATGTTATATGGTGGGCCTTGGTGGACTCGAACCACCGACCTCACCCTTATCAGAGGTGCGCTCTAACCAACTGAGCTAAAAGCCCATATAACATATATAACATTGTGAATCAACCAATGAATTGGTTGTCCGCTTGGCAACGTCCTACTCTCCCAGGACCCTTCGGTCCAAGTACCATCGGCGCTGGAGGGCTTAACGGTCGTGTTCGGGATGGGTACGTGTGGAACCCCTCCGCTATCGCCACCAAACGCATACGAAAGAGACTTGCTCTTTCAAAACTGAACACGAGTGAGTATTCGAACCCGAAGGTTCTATTATGGAAGTTAAACTTCCGATTTGAATGTCTTCATTGCAGAAGACGATTCTCCATAGAAAGGAGGTGATCCAGCCGCACCTTCCGATACGGCTACCTTGTTACGACTTCACCCCAATCATCTACCCCACCTTCGGCGGCTGGCTCCCTTGCGGGTTACCCCACCGACTTCGGGTGTTGTAAACTCTCGTGGTGTGACGGGCGGTGTGTACAAGACCCGGGAACGTATTCACCGCGGCATGCTGATCCGCGATTACTAGCAATTCCGACTTCATGCAGGCGAGTTGCAGCCTGCAATCCGAACTGAGACCGGCTTTGATGGGATTGGCTCCACCTCGCGGCTTCGCTTCCCGTTGTACCGGCCATTGTAGTACGTGTGTAGCCCAGGTCATAAGGGGCATGATGATTTGACGTCATCCCCACCTTCCTCCGGTTTGTCACCGGCAGTCACTCTAGAGTGCCCAGCATTACCTGCTGGCAACTAAAGTTAAGGGTTGCGCTCGTTGCGGGACTTAACCCAACATCTCACGACACGAGCTGACGACAACCATGCACCACCTGTCTCCTCTGTCCCGAAGGCCGCTGCTATCTCTAGCAGATTCAGAGGGATGTCAAGACCTGGTAAGGTTCTTCGCGTTGCTTCGAATTAAACCACATACTCCACTGCTTGTGCGGGTCCCCGTCAATTCCTTTGAGTTTCAGTCTTGCGACCGTACTCCCCAGGCGGAGTGCTTACTGTGTTAACTTCGGCACCAAGGGTATCGAAACCCCTAACACCTAGCACTCATCGTTTACGGCGTGGACTACCAGGGTATCTAATCCTGTTTGCTCCCCACGCTTTCGCGCCTCAGCGTCAGTTACAGCCCAGAAAGTCGCCTTCGCCACTGGTGTTCCTCCACATATCTACGCATTTCACCGCTACACGTGGAATTCCACTTTCCTCTTCTGTACTCAAGCCACCCAGTTTCCAGTGCGACCTCAGGTTGAGCCCAAGGTTTAAACACCAGACTTAAATAGCCGCCTGCGCGCGCTTTACGCCCAATAATTCCGGACAACGCTTGCCCCCTACGTATTACCGCGGCTGCTGGCACGTAGTTAGCCGGGGCTTTCTTCTCAGGTACCGTCACTCCGGTAGCAGTTACTCTACCGGACGTTCTTCCCTGGCAACAGAGCTTTACGATCCGAAAACCTTCATCACTCACGCGGCGTTGCTCCGTCAGGCTTTCGCCCATTGCGGAAGATTCCCTACTGCTGCCTCCCGTAGGAGTCTGGGCCGTGTCTCAGTCCCAGTGTGGCCGTTCACCCTCTCAGGTCGGCTACGCATCGTCGCCTTGGTGGGCCGTTACCCCACCAACTAGCTAATGCGCCGCAGGCCCATCCCTCAGTGACAGATTGCTCCGTCTTTCATTCTTCTCTCAGGAGAAAAAAGAAATTATCCGGTATTAGCTACCGTTTCCGGTAGTTATCCCAGTCTGAAGGGCAGGTTGCCTACGTGTTACTCACCCGTCCGCCGCTAAGTTATTTTGAAAGCAAGCTTTCAAAATAACTCCGCTCGACTTGCATGTATTAGGCACGCCGCCAGCGTTCGTCCTGAGCCAGGATCAAACTCTCCAATTAGTATTGAAAAGAGCGATATGCTCATTTTGAAACATCTGACGAGAAAATTAATTCTCTAATTTGGATTTCACTTGCGTGATTTCCTACTCACTCGTTGTTCAGTTTTCAAAGATCAATGTCTCTCATTTCGTCGTCGTTGTTTATCAGCGGCGACCTTTATAATATATCACAGTGTTAAGCTGTTTGGCAAGTCTTTTTTTTGAAAAATCTTTTTTTTCAATTTTTCTTGCCTTCCGCTTCCCTTTTACACAAGCAAAAGGAGCGCGAGATATAATTTATCATGAGCACTCCTTTTTAGTCAAGCTATTTTATTAAATAATCTGAAAACTTTATAAAACTGTAGCAATTCTCGTATATCTTCAGTGTTTATACTGAGAAGAACGTCCACCCCATGCATACTTGGAAAGCTCTTTCTGAGGAGCGAAGCGAGCATACATCCGGAATACAGTCTTATATCTATTAGCGATGGCGTGCCTGATATTTTGGTCCAAGCGCTGATCACTCAAATCTAACAGCATCTCATCTAGTTCTTTTCTCAAAACATAATCCAGTTCCTTGCATTCCTTTTCGTTAAACAACATTCCCAACATATGCTTGGCCTCCTTCATGAAGTTGCAATTAACACCTTCTCTAAACCCCCAAAACTTTTGTGCATAAACAGTAAGTAACATCTCATGGAGAAAGCTGCCTTAAGATCCTCTTACACTAGATTAACCGGAGTCCTCTTTTTATAACCATAATTATTAAAAATTCCCTTTATGGTTTCGTGTCGATTATATACTCCTTACCTTTAGGCAATCCTTGGATGAACGCCCTTAATGTTATGCTCTATTCCCGGAAGTTTTATGATAAAAGTGAAAAAGTAATTGTACTTTCAATAATGGCTGCAACAAATAACAGGATTACAGTCCATATGGAAGCCGTAAGTGTTTGACGCATGAAAGCAGACCAGTCTGCGCTTCTCTCCTCTTTTCTATCTGTAGATCGAAATAAACTTGAAATCACTTTCCCGCCAAAATGCAGTCCAAAGGCACAAGCGATAATGATTGCCGGAATCTCTATAATCCCGTGTGGCAGTAATCCTTTTACGATTAAATCGAACAAATCCTGTCCTTGCAGTGCGGATAAATGTATCAAGTAGCCAATTACCGCTCCGTTTATAAATAAGAATATAGCTGGCAATATGCCGAACAACGCTCCCAGGAAAATAATAACCACGCCCTTGATGGCGTTATTCAAAAATATAAATACAAAGAAGTTCCATTGCGGATTAGAGGTGTCTCTTAAGTTTCCGCTGATCTCACTTAGCCCTTCCAATTGCTGAACCAATAGTTTTTCCAGACTACTTGTGGCTACCCAGCCAACAACCGCTCCTATTACGAAGAGCAGACAGGATAGCAGCAAAGCCTTGCGGATCGATTTAATATCTTTAACAAACGTGAAGAACGACAACATAAATACCTCCTGAAATTGTGATCTCTGTTTCTTAGGTCATAACCGTGCGGTACGAGCATACATTTAGAACAAACAAGCATTTCGCATGGGAGAGGAGCGCTGTCATTAATGAATTCTTTTTATGTATTCAGCGGCAAAAAGATCAAAAGGTTCATCTATATCTTCGCCGCTGTGCTTCTTGCTGCTGGAGTTGTCTATGTCGAGAGGGGTAATATCACCGTTTTTTCTGAGGCTGGACCTTCTGCCATTTACAGTGTGCCAACAGAGAAGAAGCTGATTGCCCTAACCTTCGATATTAGCTGGGGGGAAAAGAGACCCGAACCAATTTTGAAGGTACTTGAAGACAAGAAAGTGGACAAAGCCACCTTCTTCCTATCGTCACCATGGAGTAAGACTCACCCCGATATTGTAACAAGCATCAAAAACGCAGGATTCGAAATTGGCAGTCATGGCCATAAACACGTCAATTACAGCACTCTAAGTAACGAAGAGATTCGCACTCAGATCACAACGGCTCACACTGTGCTTACAGAATTAACCGGTAAAGAACCCAATCTAATTCGTATGCCTAATGGTGATTTTGACAAAAGAGTTCTGCAAGTGGCCAATGATCTTGGTTACAAAGTCATCCAGTGGGACACAGACTCTCTAGACTGGAAGAACATAGGTGTAGACAATATCGTGAAGCGTGTAACGACTAAAGCACATCCTGGTGATATCGTTCTACTGCATGCCAGCGATTCCTGCAAACAAACTCACGAAGCTCTTCCGCAAATTATCGATGAGCTCCGCAGACAAGGTTATGAATTCGTTACCGTCTCTGAGCTGATCAGCCAAAGCAACGCAGAGGGTAAAGAGGTTCGTGACTCGGCCTCACTAAATAGTGCCTTAGAGGATGCTGCTGGGCTGTAACGCTCCTCCCAATCTTAGGTACCGCAATAGATGTTGGTCTTATCCAAATATTAATGACGCGGGGAAATGAGCTCCGATATGTCGGGTGTGGGGGTATTCAGCTTCGGATAGCTCAGATCCAGACTCTCCAGTGTCTTTACAACGATGGATAAGGCCAAATAGTTGCGGTACCATTGATGATTGGCTGGTATCCAGTACCAGGGTGCTTTATCAATACTAGACTCCTTAAAAACATCTACATATGCCTCTTGGTAATCATCCCAAAACTCCCGCTCCTGTAGATCACTTGCGTCGAATTTCCAGTGTTTTTTGGGATCTTCAAGCCGTTCTTTGATTTTCTTAAGCTGCTTTTCTTTTGAAATATGCAGAAAAAGCTTGATAATTGTCGTTCCCTCTTCCACCAGCATCTCCTCAAACTGCCGTATGTAACGAAAGCGGCGCTTCAAGTCATCCTTTTTCAGTCCCCCATGTACCCGCGGTACCAATACATCTTCATAGTGTGAGCGGTTAAATGCAGAGATGTAGCCTTTAGGGGGTGTCTTTTGATGCACTCTCCATAAGAAATCGTGAGCTGCTTCCTCCAGAGAAGGTTTCTTGAAGCTGGTCACTATAAAGCCTTGTGGATTGATCCCTGAAAAAATGTGTTTAACCGTTCCATCCTTACCGCTGGAATCCATCCCTTGCAGAATTACGAGTAGTGAGTGCTTTTTCTGTGCAAAAAGAATATCTTGAAGTTCTGCCAACCGTTCCTTTAACTGCTCTGTTTTGGCTTCTGCTTCTTTTTTTGATTTAAAGTTACCTGTATCGTCCGGGTCCAGCTTGTTAAGCTGGATTTCATTTGTGTCTTTTATCATATAGCGCTTGATGTCCATATATTCCCCTCCTAAAAGTTTTGTGAGCGTTGCTACGCTTGTATTACTACGTACAAAACTCACTTCGGAAGCATCTACTTAGTTTTGTGAGCGATGCTACGCTTTGTATTACTACGTACAAAACTCGCTTCGGAAGCATCTACTTAGTTTTGTGAGCGTTGCTACACACAAAGAATCCGCTCTATTGTTCTTTAAGATTAACCTCCTCCAGCGGATTCTAATCGTTAGGATACATTCTAGAGCAAAAAACCCCGTCTTCTGAAGGCCAGAGCACGGGGTTCATGATTTGCTGAATTCGCCCCAGCCTTTATCCGGCTGCCGGCTTGAGAATACGGTGAAGCATCAAAATTTGGAATGCATTACAGGCGATGAGCGGAACAACAATAAACACTGTCGCACTATCAACACCTATACGGAGCACGCCGATAATTTCCACAATTGAAATAGCTGTCATAAAAAAGAGGGTTGGAATCCAAGCTGAGATGTTTGTACTTTTCACTTTGAAATAAGACACAATAATGGCAGCTAACAAAATAAAGATTCCTAGTATTAGATCAGACAAGACACTTCTTTCCCCGCCAACGACGGTACGCAAAAAAATCAGTTCAAGCAATGCGAGCACAGAAAGCACCAGTTGTATGTATTTCCAAATTTTTGGTGGGAAAACACCATTGCCCATGTAATTCAAAATTAGATAAGCAAAAAAACCAAGTTGCGCATAAACACTGACAAGCATACCGTAGCCGAATAGTATCAACGGGTATAAAAAGAAATCATCGACACTTTTGAAATCAATTCGGCCGTTCACGAATTGCAGTGCCAGACCTGCGATTACTGCTCCGCCCGCTCCTATTAGAAGGGTTGTCCAAAATAAATAAAACCATTTTTTTATACTCAGCCACTTCACCTCCCCTATGTCAGATTTATTTTACCAAGGATACCGACAAAACACCATTACATCAGCAACATAAATGTGTGTTAATGCGGCATAATACAACTGGAGAATCCTAATAAAGGAGGGCAGCGCCAATGAAATGGAGATTTATCGGATCTGTGGGTTTGGCTTTAAGCTTTGTTATGGCCTTAACGGCTTGCGGAAGTGAGCAGAGCAGTTCTTCTTCTGGTCAGGGCAGTTATAAAGAAATGAAGACCATGGTTATTGATATATTAAAAAGTGAAGATGGGAAAAAAGCGGTTGAGGAATCATTATCAAATTCCAGTTCTGGAGGCACCAGCGGAATGAGTATGAAAATGATGCCACTTCAAACAACAGAGGATATAAAAACCGCTGTTAAAGATACCCTCACTGCACCGGAATATCAAAAGGAAATCGAGAAAATTATGACTGATCCCAAGTTCGCAGGCGATTTTGCTAAAGCCATTCAATCACAAAGCAAAGAATTGCACCTGCAACTAATTAAAGATCCCACATATCAAAAATCCGTCGAAGAAATCATGAAGTCTCCAGAAATGATGACCATGTTTCTTAATCTAACCAAAACACCTGACTACCGAAAGCAATCCATGAAGACCATCCAGGAATCTATGCAGACTCCATTATTCCGGATGGAGGTATTGAATTTACTTAAAAAGGTCGTTCAGGACGAACTCGAGCCAAAGGAACAGAAAAAGGGCGGCGAAAGCGGCGATAAACAGGAAGGCAGCGGCAGCGGTGGTGAAAGTGGCAGCGGTAGCGGCGATGATTCAAGCACATAACAAAAAAGAGGCCTTATCCCACCTAACAAAGTGGGACGGCCTCTTTTTATGCACAATAATTAGTGCTCATATTTCGCAATCAGCTTTTCGGCGATATCAGCAAACAACAAGGCAGTTGGTGTGTCTTCCTTGTATACAGAAGGTGAGAAATCCGGTTCAGAAATATGGTTGTCCGGTGCGCCCAATGGAACTTGTGCAAGCAGCTCCGTATGGAGTGTCTCCGCAAGCCGCGCGCCTCCACCTCTGCCAAAAATATAATCTTTTTTACCACAGTCTTTACACTCATAATAAGCCATGTTCTCAATGACTCCAATAATCTCATGTTCTGTCTGCAGAGCCATAGAGCCCGCTCTAGCCGCCACAAACGCTGCGGTAGCATGAGGGGTCGTAACAATAATCTCTTTGCTGTGAGGGAGCATCTGATGTACGTCAAGCGCCACATCACCTGTACCTGGAGGAAGATCAAGCAGCATATAATCAAGTTCTCCCCAGCCCACATCACCAAAGAATTGGCGCAGCATTTTGCCAAGCATAGGTCCCCGCCAAATTACCGGACTATTCTCACGGATAAAGAAGCCCATAGACATGACCTTCACTCCGAAACGTTCCACAGGAATAATGATTCCCTCTTCTACAACGGGGCCCTCTTCGATTCCCATCATATCAGGGATGCTAAACCCATAAATGTCCGCATCAATCAATCCAACCTTTTTACCTTTTCTAGCCAGAGCTACTGCCAAATTCACAGTAACCGTAGACTTTCCAACCCCGCCTTTACCACTGGCAATGGCGATAAAGTTAACACCAGAGTTCTCATTGATTAATTCATGATCGTCAAGGCCTGCTGCATGTCCCTTAAGTTTCCCCGGTTCATCAGCCAATGGCTCTTCCCCAGCACTCTCTCCGCGAAGCAGAGCACGTTCATAATCGGTTGCATCACGCAGCCGGATATGTACATTAGTGACTCCACCCGCTTCAAGCAACTCACGAACCTGTTGTTCTAGGTCCATGCGACTTTGCTCTTCAGGATCCAGACATACGATTGACAAAGAAATACGATCTTCTTTAATCATAATGTCACGGATCAGCTGTAGTTCCACAAGGCTTTTTCCGGTTTCCGGGTCTGTTAATGACTGCAGTATTTCCTGGATATGTTCCCTAGTCAGCATGGAAAGCACCTCTGTTTCCTTTCCGGAGGAGAATTCTTCCGGAGTTTTTGTCTATTATAGCATTACCCATCTCCTGATGAGTAGTCCCGGCTACTCGGAAGCATAACGAAGAATGCCACGATATATGCTAGTCGCTACCTTGCGTTGATAAACATCATCTCCGAGCAGAACTGATTCCTGAGGGTGCGACAAGAAACCGACCTCTACAAGGATCGCAGGTATTTTTAATGCTTTTAGTAGATAAACAGTATTTACAGTCTTAGCTACACGATCAGTATTCTCCAGTGTAATCTTCAGCTCACTCTGTACAAACTCTGCGATAGCTTTATTATCCTTGTGATTGGGATAGTAAAAGGTCTGCGCCCCGCTCCATCGGTTCGAAGGCACGCTGTTCATGTGAACGCTTATAAAAAGATCTGCGCCCTTCTCTTCAATGCTTCTTACTCTTTGCTTAAGATCTTCAGTCTTGCGCTTAGAATAGCCCTTAGTGCCCTCCTGAGCCAAATCATAATCCCCTTCACGGGTCATCACAACAATAGCCCCTGCCTGTTGCAGGTAATCACGTAAATAAAGAGAGACCGCGAGATTAATGTCTTTCTCAATTAGCCCTTCCCGGCTAACTGCCCCTCCATCTGCTCCCCCATGTCCAGCGTCGATAGCGATCACTTTACCAGACAAAGGCAGACTCCAATAATTTAACGTTTTGGCAGTAGGCATGTCATACGCTATAATGCCGATCATTATAGCCAGCAGTGTTGCGCCCAGCATACATTTTTTGATACTGCTCCATGAGATCCAGACCGAGACTTTACTGTGTTTTCGGCCAGACATAACAAAGACCCCCTCGTCCCGATAGATAATACTCATCTATATGGGACAAGAAGGCCAAATAGTACTAGATAACGATGATTAAGCTGTTACTTCTTGAGTCATCCCTTCAATTAGAATCTGCGCAACCTCAGGTCGCGTAAATTCAGGAGGTGGACATTGACCCTCCCGAAGCAAAGCCCGTACCTTTGTACCCGACAAAGTCATATGATCGTCGCCAGGATGCGGGCAGGTTTTACTGGAAGCCATATTTCCGCATTTTTTACAGAAGAAGCTGTGTTCAAAAAATAATGGAGTAATATCAAGTTCCTCAGCGGTAAAATTCGCGAAAATTTCTTGTGCTTCATAAGTTCCGTAGTAATCGCCTACGCCCGCATGGTCACGTCCGACAATAAAATGAGTGCAGCCGTAATTTTTGCGAACCATAGCATGAAAAATTGCTTCTCTCGGACCTGCATAACGCATGGCTGCTGGGAAAACACCTAGAAAGGTACGATCCTCAGGATAATAATTCTCCAAAAGCTCCAGGTAGCTCTTCATTCGTACATTTGCCGGTACATCATCAGACTTCGTCTCACCCACAAGCGGGTTTAAGAACAGAGCGTCTACAACCTCCATAGCGCACTTCTGAATATATTCATGTGCACGATGAACTGGGTTACGCGTCTGGAAGCCTACAACTGTTCTCCAGCCTTTGTCTGCAAATATCTTACGTGTAGCTGAAGGGTCAAAATAAAATTCTCCGAACTTTTCTGGCTGTGGTCTATTCAGCACTGTAATTGGTCCTCCTACATAGGTAGCCGGGCGGGCCAACAGCTTACTTACTCCTGGATGTTCAGGGTCTGTTGTTTTGAATACATTTTGCGCTTCAAGGTTTTGATCAACCGTATAAATACTCTCAATATCCAATAAACCGTAGATCTCGCCATCCTCTTCACCGATTAGAGATACTTTGTCTCCAATAGCTAAACCAGAGACCACACCCTCTTCTACAGCAAGTGTTATTGGAATGCTCCACACTGTGCCATCTTCTAAACGCATGTTTTTTACTACGGAGTGATAATCTTGTTCATTCAAAAATCCAGTTAGTGGAGAAAATGCACCTACCGCTATTAGATCCAAATCAGATAAAGTCCAGGTGTTCACGGCAATCGCCTTATATTCACGTGCAAGCTGCAGCAATTCTTCTCTTTCTTTACCCTCTACTACACGGTTAACTAATGTTCCGCCATGCGGACGTATTGAAGTCATTATCGTCTCTCCTTCTGGGTTCTCACGGGGATAGGTCTTACTTGTGTAATCCGCACTCAGTCTTCTCTGATCCAGCCCAACGTCCAGCACGCGGATCTTCACCAGGCATAACCTGACGTGTACATTGCTCACAGCCGATACTTGGATAGTTACGGTCATGTAGAGGGTTATAAATTACATCATTTTCACGAATATAGTTCCATACATCCTCAGTTGTCCAATCCGCAATTGGATTAAACTTAACCAAACCAAATTTATAATCATACTCAACCTTTTTGGCATTAGCACGGGTAGGCGCTTGGTCACGACGAATGCCTGTAATCCAAGCTTCATATTGAGATAGGATACGAGTCAGCGGCTCTACTTTACGAATCCCACAACATTGGTTAGGATCTACTGTCCATAACGCATCACCGTGTTGAAGTGCTTGCTCCTGCGGAGTGATTTGTGGAGACACTCGTACGAACTCCAGCCCGTATTTATCCGCCATCAAATCTCTGGTCTCATAGGTTTCCTTAAAATGATAATCTGTATCGAGATAAAAGACGTCTGTAGACGGACTAACTTTGTGAAGCATATCAACTAGCACTACATCTTCGGCACCAAAGCTGCAGGCAAAAGTAATGTTAGGAAATGTTTCTACAGCCCAGCGGATAATTTCCTCGGGTGAAGCAGTTTCTAATTCTTCGGCCTTAACTTTGATTAAATCCTCTTTCTCGAGCAGGTTCATTAAGGTATTCCTCCATCCAAAATATTAATCGTATGAATAAATGAGGTAAAAGAAGTAATAAAACCAACTAATTCTATATGAAATAGTATATAACTTTTACTGAGGAAGTCAATGCGTTTCAACCGTTAGAATTAGTAAATAGATGCAAAAAAAGCCCATTTCTTGTGGAAAGGGGCAATAAAAAATAAAACCCTCGGCCATAAGGCCAAGGGTTGAATTCTGTAGATATTAACGTTTCGAGAACTGAGGCGCACGACGTGCAGCCTTCAAGCCGTATTTCTTACGTTCCTTCATACGTGGGTCACGAGTCAGGAAGCCGGCTTTCTTCAATGCACCGCGATATTCAGGGTCAACTTTAAGCAATGCACGGGAGATACCGTGACGAATTGCTCCAGCTTGACCGGAAATGCCGCCACCATGTGCAAGAACGATTACATCGTAGTTGCCCAGTGTTTCAGTCAGGTTCAAAGGTTGTTTTACGATCATTTTCAGTGTTTCCACACCGAAATATTCGTCCATCTCACGTTTGTTAATGACAATGCGTCCTTCACCCGGTACAAGGCGAACACGTGCTACCGAATGTTTACGACGACCTGTCCCATAGTATTGTACTTGTGCCATGAAACTGTCCTCCTCTATTCTTATCCGCGAAGTTCGTAAACTTCAGGTTTTTGTGCTGCATGTGGATGCTCGGCGCCTGCATATACTTTCAATCTCAGCTTCATGTGGTCCCCTTGACGAGTCTTAGGAATCATACCATGAACCGCGAATTCAATTACGCGTTCTGGTTTAGTGTTCAGCAGAGTTTCAGCATTAGTAACTTTCAAACCACCTGGGTGCATCGAGTGACGGTAGTATTTTTTGTTTTGCAATTTCTTACCGGTCAAGTGAATTTTCTCAGCGTTGATTACGATAACGAAATCTCCTGTATCAACGTGTGGAGTGAATTGCGGTTTGTGTTTGCCACGGATCAAAGCAGCGGCTTCGCTGGCCAAACGACCGAGTGTTTTGCCTTCGGCATCAATAATGTGCCAATTGCGTTCAACTTCGTTCGGCTTCGCCATATAGGTGGTACGCATGAATGTTTCCTCCTTGTTCTCGTACGAAAATCTTCTGTTTCGTATATCTTGTTTCTCATTGAATTACGATTATGTGAGTTAAGCAAAGCATTTTTTTGGCATTTTCCTGATCGGGGCTGTGGGATAGCCATCAAGAAAACACAACTTTTATATTACAGTATAAACATAACAAGTGCAAGTGATTTTTAAACATTTAGCCTATTAATTAGGAAGAAATTTATAGAAAAAACTATTCACTTTCAATCTCGTCATATTCAACACTCCACAAAGCTAACCCCATGGCCACAGCTGTTGGACCAGCATGTGATCGATCACATGCTGCCAATATTTCAGCAACCTTATCAGCAGGTATTTTACCTTCCCCCACATGGATCAAAGTCCCCATAATAATGCGAACCATGTGCTGAAGAAATCCACTACCCGTTATATAAGTATGGATAACTCCTTGATCTGATGAAGAGGGTCGGCACATACTGCGATCTACTTCCATATGAGCTTCAAAGATCGTTCGTACATGAGAAGTCTTCGTAGACCGTCGTGATGCAAACGAAGTGAAGTCATGTGTCCCTATAATTTGCGTTAAGCCTTGCTGCATCGCAGGAATGTCCAACTTCACTGGATGGTGAAGCTGCCAGCGCCGTTGAAACGGATCTGGAAACCTATTGCCATTAATCGTGTATCGGTAAGTTTTACGCTTAGCCCCTCTACGAGAGTGAAACGTTAGCGGAACTTCCCTAGCCTCTGTAACCACGATGTCTTGTGGCAGCCGGGCATTAAGCGCTAGACACCAACGTTCAGTTGGGATTCGAGAGGAGGTTGTAAAGTTAAAAGGCTGGCCATAGGCATGTACTCCGGCATCTGTGCGGCCTGAAGCAGTAATCTTAAGCTTCTCACCTGTCAGATGGAGTATGGCTTGCTCCAGCCGATCCTGAATCGTATTGCCCTGAGGCTGGGTCTGAAAGCCATCATAATTCGTTCCGTCATAATTGACCTTCATCAATAGATTACGCATTCCGTTCTCCTTTTTAAACCGGTCAGCAGAACGTCGATCGAAGCACTGTCTGATCTTCTATTTGAAGAAATGGCTTCGCCGTCCCTAGTAGGACGGCATCCATTTTTCATATATAGAACTAAAAGAGTCCTATAGGATCCTTAATTTCAAAAAAAAGAGCCCCTGCGGGAGCTCCTTCAATTGAACCAAGGTGATTCCCACGGTTATTAGTACAGCAGAGTCTTGCGCCTCTGCAGCACAATAACGCTGATATTTCCCCCATCTTTACTCCAAAGAGGGCTGGATGAAAGGGAAGCATCGGAAATCAATACTTGTGATACTACGCGCGGTCTACCAATTCAAGATAAACCATAGGCGCAGCGTCGCCACGACGAGGTCCTAGTTTAAGGATACGAGTGTATCCACCTGGACGCTCAGTGTAACGAGGAGCAATGTCAGAGAACAATTTTTGAATTGCATCTTGTTCACCATCAACAGTCTCGCGGCGAACAAATGCAGCTACTTGACGACGAGCATGAAGATCACCTTTTTTAGCTTTAGTGATCAGCTTTTCAGCGATAGAACGAACTTCTTTCGCTTTAGCTTCCGTTGTTTGGATGCGCTCGTATAAAAACAGATCCGTTACCATGTCGCGAAATAACGCTTTACGCGCACTGGAATCACGGCCCAATTTTTGGTATGCCATTGTGTTTTCCCTCCTTTACTAAAGCAATCTGCAGCTATTCTTCTGTGCGGAGACCCAAACCAAGTTCCTCAAGCTTTTCCTGAACTTCTTCCAAAGATTTACGACCAAGGTTACGCACCTTCATCATATCTTCTTCAGTCTTCGTGGTAAGCTCTTGTACGGTATTAATACCAGCACGTTTGAGGCAGTTGTAGGAACGAACAGAAAGATCAAGCTCTTCGATTGTCATCTCAAGTACTTTTTCTTTTTTGTCTTCTTCTTTTTCAACCATAATTTCGGCGTCTTTCGCTTCGTCCGTAAGACCTACGAACAGAACGAGGTGCTCGTTCAAAATTTTGGCTCCGAGGCTTACAGCCTCTTCCGGTCTGATACTTCCATCCGTCCAAATTTCAAGCGTCAATTTGTCGTAGTTGGTCACTTGACCAACACGTGTATTGTCTATGCCGTAGTTAACGCGTGAAATTGGAGTGTAGATGGAGTCAACTGGAATAACACCAATTGGCTGATCGTCACGTTTGTTCCGGTCTGCTTGGACATAGCCGCGACCACGGCCTGCAAAAATACGCATATGAAGTCTCGCACCAGGTCCCAGCGTTGCAATGTGAAGATCCGGATTGAGGATCTCAACATCGCTGTCCGCACGGATATCACCTGCGGTAACGATGCCTTCCCCTTCAGCATCAATCTCGAACACTTTTTCCTCGTCTGAATGAATCTTCAGAGACAAGGCTTTAAGGTTCAGAATGATTTCCGTCACATCTTCCATTACGCCTGGAACGGTCGAGAACTCATGCAGAACGCCGTCAATTTGGACCGAAGTCACTGCGGCTCCTGGAAGCGAAGAAAGCAATATCCGGCGAAGCGAGTTCCCCAGAGTCGTGCCATACCCACGTTCCAGCGGTTCAACTACGAATTTCCCATAGGTACCTTCATCATTAGCTTCTACGGTCTCAATCTTCGGCTTTTCGATTTCTATCACGAGTTTACCCCTCCTTCAACGTCGCTCCTATATGAAACTGTCACCCCATCAGGTGCATCATGTAGTATGCCTAAACACCTATTATTAGCAGATGCGTCAGAATTATACCACATTCACAATACTGATTTCACTATACGCGACGACGCTTAGGCGGACGGCATCCATTGTGAGGAACCGGAGTTACGTCTTTAATAAGGTTAACTTCAAGCCCTGCAGCTTGAAGGGAACGGATGGCTGCTTCGCGGCCCGCGCCCGGTCCTTTAACCATAACCTCAACCGACTTCATGCCGTGCTCCATAGCTGCTTTAGCTGCTGATTCAGCTGCCATTTGCGCTGCGAATGGAGTGGACTTACGGGAACCTTTAAATCCTTGGCCGCCGGAGCTTGCCCAGGAAATTGCATTTCCGTGAGGATCCGTGATGGTAACGATGGTGTTGTTGAACGTGGAACGAATATGTGCCACGCCGGATTCGATATTTTTACGGTCGCGACGTTTGGTACGTACGACTTTTTTCGGTTTAGCCATTGTCTCTTATCCCCCCTTATTATTTCTTTTTGTTTGCTACCGTACGACGCGGGCCTTTCCGGGTACGGGCATTCGTTTTAGTACGTTGACCGCGAACAGGCAATCCACGACGGTGGCGAACACCGCGGTAACAGCCGATCTCAGTAAGACGTTTAATATTTAAGGAAATTTCACGACGCAGGTCACCTTCAACCTTAACCGTTTTGTCGATCGTTTCACGCAGTTTGCTGACTTCATCTTCCGTCAAATCACGGACACGTGTATTAGCGCTAATGCCTGTTTCATTAAGAATTTTCTGAGAAGTCGTTTTACCGATTCCGAAAATATAAGTCAAGGCGATCTCAACGCGTTTGTCACGTGGCAAATCCACTCCAGCTATACGAGCCATTTTACGCTACACCCCCTTCTTAACCTTGTTTTTGTTTGTGTTTCGGATTTTCGCAAATCACCATAACAGTCCCTTTGCGGCGGATTACTTTACATTTCTCGCAAATGGGCTTTACAGAAGGTCTTACCTTCATGTTAATTACCTCCTCAAAGTTTTGCGAAGCAAAACTTTTTTCGTAGTTCCCATCTATTTACGGTAAGTTATACGACCTTTTGATAAATCATAAGGCGATAACTGCACGACCACTTTGTCTCCGGTCAAAATACGGATAAAGTGCATCCGCAATTTACCGGATACATGGGCAAGTATTTGATGACCGTTCTCAAGCTCAACCTTAAACGTTGCGTTTGGCAACGGTTCAAGGACAGTACCTTCTACTTCGATGACATCTTCCTTAGCCACAGTTAGTCTCCTTTCTCATCAGCACTTATTCCGGTGGGTCCAGCATACTTCATGACTGCGAATCGCAGCTTTCCGTTTGTTACCCGTCCAGTTTCCTTCAAACTGTCCACAACCTCACTGCTGATGAAGGGTATGAGCTCAAGATGAAGAATATTCTTCTTCTTTGGCCCATCAAACTTACGTTTGTCTCCATCTGCAATGTATACAAATCTGCTATCAACAACTGCGATAACAACGGCTACCTCTCCGGCATCTTTGCCTTTGAGAATTCTCACTAATTGACCAACCTGCGGGCTGCTCACAGTATTCAAGAGGAGATCACCTACGCATTCAGTTTTGTGAAAATTTCCATGCCGTCCGGAGTAACTGCTACTGTATGCTCGAAGTGAGCACATAGTGAGCCATCAACCGTAACGACAGTCCAGTTATCTTCCAGTGTTCTGACATGTCTCTTTCCTGCGTTTACCATCGGCTCAATCGCGAGCACCATACCCGGTTTCAGACGTGGTCCGCGGTCCGCTATGCCATAATTCGGAATTTGCGGTTCTTCATGCAGTTTTGCCCCAATACCATGACCAACATACTCACGTACGACTGAGAAACCAGCCTCTTCGATGTATTGCTGAATAGCATGGGAGATTGTAAACAAGCGCACATCCGGCTTAACTAACGCCAGTCCCGCGTACAAGGAGCCTTCCGTAACGTCCAGCAAACGCTGAGCCTCTTCGGAAATGCTGCCCACACCGTAGGTCCAGGCATAATCACCGTGATAACCGCGGTACTCTGCACCGATATCCAGCGTAACAATATCGCCTTCGATCAGTTTACGTTTACCTGGAAATCCATGCACCAATTGTTCGTTGACTGAAGCGCAAATGCTGGCAGGAAAACCGTTGTAGCCTTTGAAAGACGGCACAGCATCTTGACTGCGAATGTATTGATCGGCGATTCTGTCGAGCTCGCCCGTTGTAATGCCAGGTTCAATGGTCTGAGCAATAAGACGGTGACTCTCGGCAACAATTCGACCAGCTTCCCTCATAAAGGCAAGTTCCTGTTCGGATTTACAAATGATCATTACATTAACCCCGCATTAAAGACACGATTTCAGAAGTAACGACATTAATTTCGTTTTCCCCGTTTACCTGACGCAAAAGACCTTTATTATCATAAAACGCAAGCAGCGGCGCTGTTTTATTATCATACTCATCCAGGCGCTTGCCTACACTTTCTTCGTTGTCATCCGGACGTTGATATAATTCACCGCCATCAATGTCGCAAATGCCATCTTGCTTCGGCGGGTTGAAGATTAAATGGTAGGATGCTCCGCAAACGCTGCAGATACGACGTCCAGTAAGACGCGCCATTAGCAATCCACGGTCAACATTCAAGTTGATGACATGATCCAAAGATGTGTTCAAACGGCTAAGAATATCATCCAGCGCTTCCGCTTGCGAAAGAGTTCTTGGAAAACCATCCAATAGAAATCCTTTTTCGCAATCGGACTGCTGCAACCGTTCTTCGACTATCCCAATGGTCACATCATCTGGTACAAGCAAACCTTGATCTATAAATGATTTGGCCTTCAATCCTACCGGAGTTTCCTGTTTGATTGCCAAACGGAAAGCATCTCCTGTCGAAATATGAGGAATACCAAATTCTTTAACGATTTCTGCCGCTTGTGTTCCCTTGCCTGCCCCAGGAGGGCCCATGAATAAAATGTTCACGATTTCTCTCTCCCCCCAAAAGTTCGCCACCAAGCAAGAAACAGCATAATAGGTGCCGGGAAGAATAAAAACTTAAGCTTCACCGGAACCTATCACCTATTTATTGATGAAGCCTTTGTAATGGCGTTTGATCAAATGGCTCTCGATCTGCTTCATAGTATCCAATGCCACGCCGATTACGATAAGCAGCGCAGTGCCACCAATTCGAACTTCTTTGGGCAATCCAGATATAGCACCGAAGAACATCGGTAGTACAGAGATCAAAGCTAGGAACAACGCGCCTGACATAGTCAAACGAGACATTACTCTAGTCAGATATTTCTCTGTAGCTTTACCAGGACGGATACCTGGGATGTAACCACCATTCTTCTTCATGTTATCAGCCATCTGCTGAGGATTCATCTGTACGAACGTATAGAAGAACGTAAACCCGATGATCATCACTACATACAGAAGCATACCAAGCGGAGCATCGGTTGCCAAATATTTGGTAATCCATTGTGCCCAGGCATGTGTTGACCAGAAACTGGAGAGAACAACTGGGAACTGAAGCAATGATACGGCGAAGATTACCGGAATTACACCTGCCGCATTAATTTTCAGCGGAATATGTGTATTCTGTCCACCGTACATTTTGTTGCCAACTACGCGTTTAGCATATTGAACAGGAATCTTCCGAATACCTTGCTGCACGAAGATAACTGCTGTAATAATCGCTACAATCACAATCAGCACAATAACGACTTTAAGAATATTCAGGAACACCTGATCCGGCTGAATAAAGCTTGAGTTAGCCGTACTTGTGATATATCCCGGGATACCGGCGACGATTCCCGCAAAAATCAGGATCGAAATCCCGTTCCCGATTCCCTTTTCGGTAATCTGTTCACCAAGCCACATCAAGAAAGAAGTACCTGCCGTCAAGATAATGGCAACCAGCAAGTAATCAGCAAATGTCGCATTCGGCATCATTTGAGTATTGTATATCCGGTTAAACCCTATCGACGTAGCAAAACCTTGGATCAGGGCTAATATCACTGTACCGTAACGAGTGATTTGCGCCAATTGTTTTTTTCCGTGCTCCCCTTGTTTAGCCCATTCAGCAAACTTAGGAACAACATCCATCGACAGCAATTGCACGATGATGGATGCTGTAATGTACGGATAAATACTGATCGCAAATATCGAGAAGTTTTTGAGCGCTCCGCCCGAGAAGGTGTTCAAGAGTCCCATCAAAGCGTCACCGCTCTGATTTGCTGTTGCCAGTACATCTTTGTTTACACCAGGAACCGGAACAAACGAACCGATACGGTAGATAAACAGAATGAACAAGGTAAACAGGATCTTTTTGCGCAAATCTTCAACATGCCAGATATTCTTAAGCGTCTTGAACATTAGATCACCTCGGTTTTACCGCCGGCAGCCTCGATTTTCTCTACCGCAGATTGAGAGAACTTATTTGCTTGTACAGTCAATTTTACGGTCAACTCACCGTTGCCGAGAATCTTGATGCCGCTTTTGGAATTCTTGACAACACCAGTTTCAAGCAACAACTGCGGAGTCACTTCAGTTCCTTCTGCAAAGCTATTCAGATCTTCCAGGTTCACAATCGCATACTCTTTACGGGTAGGATTGACGAAACCACGTTTAGGCAGACGACGATAGAGCGGATTTTGTCCACCCTCGAAGCCCGGACGAACACCACCGCCAGAACGTGAGTTTTGACCTTTGTGACCGCGACCGGAAGTTTTACCATTTCCGCTACTAGGACCACGACCAACGCGATTGCGTTCTTTGCGGGAACCAGGAGCTGGAGCAAGTTCATGTAACTTCATCGTTTGCACCTCCTTATGTTTGTTAATTTATGCGAGGCGATTAGCCTTCAATTTCAGTTACAGATAGCAAGTGACTCACTTTATTGATCATTCCGCGAATTGCAGGACTGTCATTGTGAACCACTGTCGTGTTGAGTTTACGCAGGCCGAGCGTCTTAACAGTAACACGTTGTGTTTCTGGACGTCCGATTACACTACGTACGAGGGTAATTTGCAATTTTGCCATTGACGTTCCCCTCCTTAACCGCGCAATTCTTCGACAGATTTGCCGCGAAGTTTCGCGACCTCTTCAATGCGTTTCAGACGGGAAAGTCCCTCCAAAGTTGCATTGACCATGTTCATGGAATTCGAAGAACCCAGTGATTTTGTCAAAATGTCGCCAACGCCTGCCAATTCCAATACCGCACGAACTGGACCGCCAGCGATAACGCCAGTACCCTCTGATGCTGGTTTCAGCAACACGCGTCCTGCGCCGAAGTGTCCAGTAACGAGATGGGGAATCGAAGTTCCTACGATTGGGATGTGAATCAGGTTTTTCTTGGCGTCTTCAATGCCTTTACGGATGGCATCCGGAACTTCGCCGGCTTTACCGATACCAGCACCGACGTAGCCGTTGCCGTCGCCCACAACAACAAGTGCACTAAAGCTGAAACGGCGTCCGCCTTTTACAACTTTTGCAACACGGTTAATGTGTACAACTCTTTCTGTCAGTTCTAAACTGTTCGGATCTACACGCAAGTCGTTAACCTCCTTTTAAGAATTATTCTAGAATTCAAGACCAGCTTCACGAGCTGCATCAGCCAATGCTTGAATCCGTCCATGGTACAAGTAACCTCCGCGGTCGAATACGACCACTGCATATCCTTTTTCTTTGGCACGCTCAGCGACCAATTGGCCAACTTTCGCTGCAGCTTCAACGCTGCCGCCATTACCGATGTTAGCGCTCAGATCTTTATCAAGTGTAGAAGCGGATACGATAGTAACCCCTTTAACATCATCGATCAGTTGAGCGTAGATGTGTTTCGAAGAACGGAATACGTTCAAACGTGGACGCTCAGTAGTTCCCTGGATCTTCTTACGAACACGCAGGTGTCTTTTGAGACGAGCCTTGTTTTTATCTTCTTTTGTAATCATGACTTCCCTTTCACTCCCTTCAGTTTGCCGTAAACAGCTTCACTTTAAGATGCACGGGGTATCTTACAATTAAGTTTAAACTGGTTATTTCTTCTTACCAGCTTTACCTTCTTTGCGGATGATACGCTCGCCTTCATATTTGATACCTTTACCTTTATACGGTTCTGGTTCACGAACGGAACGGATTTTAGCAGCGTATGCGCCAACGCGTTCTTTATCGATACCTTTAACGATGATCTTCGTGTTCGCAGGAACTTCGAACTCGATACCAGCTTCCGGTGTAATTTCAACCGGGTGGGAATAACCAACGTTCAGAACGATTTTATCTCCGGATTTGCTTGCACGATATCCGACCCCAACCAGTTCCAGAGATTTCGAGAAACCTTCAGTCACACCTGCTACCATGTTGTTGACAACGGAGCGGGTTGTGCCGTGAAGTGAACGATGCAATTTGTTATCCGACGGGCGAACAACGGTAATTTCGTTATTTTCAACTGTAACCTTCATGTCTTTATGAAGCTCACGAGTCAAAGAACCTTTTGGACCTTTTACTGTAATAACGGCGTTGTCCAAAGTGACATCTACACCGCTAGGTACTGCGATTGGTTTGCGACCAATACGAGACATGTGTTGCACCTCCTTATCTTGTGACGTTTATTACCAAATGTAGCAGACAACTTCTCCGCCAGATTTTGATTGACGAGCTTCTTTGTCGGTCATAACTCCCTTAGATGTGGAGATAATCGCGATTCCTAGACCACCGAGTACACGAGGCACTTCATTGCTCTTCGTGTATACGCGAAGGCCTGGTTTACTGATTCTTTTCAAACCAGAAATAACACGCTCTTGGTTAGGGCCGTATTTCAAGAAGATACGGATAATCCCTTGTTTGCTATCTTCAACGAATTCCGCATCGCGGATGAAACCTTCACGCTTCAAAATGTCAGCGATTTGTTTCTTCATAGTAGAAGCAGGCATTTCTACCGTCTCGTGACGCACAATGTTAGCGTTACGAATACGAGTAAGCATATCTGCAATAGGATCAGACATAGTCATGTGTGTAAACCTCCTTCCCGTTTATAAACTTCTTACCAACTTGCTTTTTTCACGCCAGGGATCTGGCCTTTATAAGCTAATTCACGGAAACAAATTCTGCAAATTTTGAACTTTTGCAGTACCGAATGTGGACGACCACAACGTTCGCAACGTGTATATGCACGTACTTTAAACTTAGGCGTACGTTGTTGTTTAACTTTCATCGAAGTTTTTGCCACTTAGCCTGACACCTCCTAAACATTTTCGGAGAAAATGGATTAACCGACTTTATTTTGCGAAAGGCATTCCCAGCTGACCCAGCAGCTCGCGGGATTCCTCGTCCGTCTTAGCAGTCGTTACAATAACGATGTCCATACCGCGGACTTTATCCACTTTGTCATATTCGATCTCGGGGAAGATCAATTGTTCTTTAAGACCAAGTGTGTAGTTACCACGGCCATCAAAGGCTTTAGTGGAAACACCACGGAAGTCACGTACACGTGGAAGTGTTACGTTGAACAATTTGTCCAAGAAGTAATACATACGCTCTCCGCGCAGTGTTACTTTAACCCCAATCGGCATATTTTCGCGTAGTTTGAAACCAGCGATGGATTTTTTAGCTTTAGTGATTACTGGTTTTTGACCAGCGATCAACTGCATGTCATTAACTGCAGCATCAAGTACTTTGGAGTTTTGAACAGCGTCACCCACACCCATGTTGATGACAACCTTCTCGATCTTAGGCACTTGCATAACAGTTGTATAGTTAAACTTCTGCATCAAAGCAGGTGTAATTTCGTTAAGAAAACGTTCTTTCATTCTTGCTGCCATGAAGATTTAACCTCCTTTCTTAAGGGCTAGATTAGTCGATAATCTCTCCGGATCTTTTAGCAATCCGAACTTTTTTACCATTGTCCAAAACTTTGTAACCGATACGGGTTACTTTGCCGGTCTTCGGATCGATGTGCATTACGTTGGACACATGAATCGAAGCTTCCTGCTCAATAATTCCACCCTGTGGATTCAGCTGGTTCGGCTTTTGGTGTTTTTTCACCATATTGACGCCTTCTACCAGAACGCGGTTTTCACGAGGATAAGCAGCGATGACACGGCCTTTTTTGCCTTTGTCTTTACCACTAATCACAAGCACCACGTCATCTTTCTTCACGTGCAGTTTATTGTTATGGGATTCCAGAACTTTTTTCACTCTAGGCATTTATTACACCTCCTATAACTAACCTTCAACTTATTGGTGCCGTGTTTATTAGATAACTTCCGGTGCCAAGGAAACGATCTTCATGTAGTCTTTATCGCGAAGTTCGCGAGCAACTGGTCCAAAGATACGTGTTCCACGAGGGCTTCTGTCGTCTTTAACAACAACAGCTGCGTTTTCGTCGAATGCGATGTAAGATCCATCTTTACGACGAACGGAACGTTTCGTACGAACAACTACCGCTCTAACAACATCACCTTTTTTGACAACGCCGCCTGGTGTTGCTTGTTTTACGGAACAAACGATCAAATCACCGATTGCTGCTGTACGGCGTCCAGTACCACCCAGTACGCGGATACACATCAGTTCCTTCGCACCAGAGTTGTCAGCCACATGCAAACGTGTAAATGGTTGAATCATTATAATTTCCTCCTTCCGGAAAAACTCTCTTGATTATCTTAGATGATAACCGCTGCTTCTACCACTTCAACTAGTCTCCAACGTTTGTCCTTAGACAACGGACGAGTTTCCATGAGTTTTACGGTATCGCCAATCTTTGCAACATTTCCCTCATCATGTGCTTTGAATTTCTTCGTAGACTTGATGCGTTTGTGGTACAAATTGTGTTTTTTATAGGTTTCAACAGCAACTACGATGGTTTTATCCATTTTATCACTGACCACTTTACCGATTAGCACTTTACGTGCATTACGTTCTTCACTCATTAGTTAGCCTCCTTCCTGAATACGGATCTGCGATCCGTCTCACTTAACTAATCCCAAGCACTCTTTGATGGATCACGGTTTTAGCACGAGCTATTTCCTTACGCACGTCACGAATCCGAGTTGGGTTGTCCAATTGGCCAGTTGCCAATTGAAAACGGAGATTAAAAAGTTCCTCTTTGAATCCAGCGATCTTTTGTTCAATCTCAGCAGTGGTTAAGTTGCGAAGTTCATTAGCTTTCATTTGCTTCACCACCCAATTCTTCACGTTTCACAAACTTAGTCTTTACAGGCAGCTTGTGAGCGGCAAGACGCATCGCTTCACGAGCGATTTCTTCCGACACGCCTCCGAGTTCGAACATAATCTTGCCCGGTTTAACTACGGCTACCCATTTCTCAACGTTACCTTTACCACTACCCATACGAACCTCGAGAGGCTTTTGAGTAATAGGTTTATCTGGGAAAATCTTGATCCAAACTTGACCGCCACGTTTGATATACCGTGTCATCGCGATACGAGCAGCTTCGATCTGACGGTTAGTGATCCAAGACGGTTCAAGTGCAACCAGGCCGAATTCGCCGAAGTTCAATTCAGTACCGCCTTTTGCCATACCCTTCATGTGTCCGCGTTGTTGCTTGCGGTGTTTTACGCGTTTTGGTACCAACATGATTAGTTGCCTCCTTCCTGAGCAGCTTGTTTCTTAGCTGGGGGAAGAACTTCTCCACGGTAGATCCATACTTTTACGCCAATAAGACCGTAAGTTGTATGTGCTTCAGCCGTTCCGTAATCGATATCGGCACGAAGCGTATGAAGTGGAACTGTTCCTTCGCTATAACCTTCTGAACGAGCAATCTCAGCTCCGCCAAGACGTCCGCCCACTTGAGTTTTAATCCCTTTTGCGCCAGAACGCATAGTTCTTTGAATCGCTTGTTTGAGGGCACGACGGAACGATACACGACGTTCCAATTGTTGAGCAATGCTCTCAGCTACAAGAATTGCATCCAATTCAGGGTGCTTGATTTCATTGATGTTGATGTGTACTTTTTTGCCACCAGCGATTGCTGTAACTGCGCTGCGAAGTACTTCTACTTCTGCTCCGCCTTTACCAATAACCATACCTGGTTTAGCTGTATGAATTGTAACGTTCACGCGGCTAGCCGCTCTTTCGATCTCGATATGGGAAACAGCGGAATCCTTCAATTTGCCTTTAAGGTATTCCCGGATTTTGACGTCTTCCATCAGAAGAGTACCGAAATCTTTTCCTGCATACCATTTAGATTCCCAATCGCGAATAATACCGATTCGGAGTCCGATTGGATTTACCTTTTGACCCACGTGTTATCCCTCCTTATTTCTCAGATACCACCAGTGTAATGTGGCTCGTGCGTTTATTGATCCGACTTGCGCGGCCCATGGCGCGCGGACGGAAACGTTTCATAGTAGGTCCTTGGTTAACGAAAACCTCGCTAACGAACAAACTGTTCACGTCCAAAGAATAGTTATGCTCAGCATTCGCAATTGCCGAATTAAGCAACTTTTCAACGACCGGAGAAGCGGATTTCGGAGTGTGGCGAAGAATAGCAATTGCTTCCCCCACTTGCTTACCGCGAATCAAGTCAACAACCAGTTTCGCTTTACGAGCGGAAATTCGCACCGATCTTGCATGTGCTTTTGCTTCCATTGTTTAACCTCCTTTCAAACAGAGACCTTATTATTATCTTCTTGTTTTCTTATCGTCACCCGCGTGGCCTTTGTAAGTACGTGTTGGCGCGAACTCGCCCAACTTGTGACCTACCATATCTTCTGTTACGTATACAGGCACGTGTTTACGGCCGTCATATACACCAAACGTATGTCCGATAAACTGAGGGAAAATGGTTGAGCGACGGGACCAAGTTTTAACTACAACCTTTTTCTCAGCCTCGTTCAGTTCCTCAACTTTTTTAAGCAGGTAGCCATCGATAAACGGCCCCTTCTTTAAACTGCGACCCATGTGTGAATCCTCCCTTCATCCGGTTCTTCAAACCGCGAATCGACGCTTCGCGCTTTATTAACTTGCCAGAAGCGTCTTATTTAGTGCGGCGGCGAACGATATATTTATCAGATGCCTTGTTTTTCTTACGCGTTTTGTAACCAAGGGTTGGTTTGCCCCATGGAGACATTGGCGATTTACGTCCGATTGGAGCGCGACCTTCACCACCACCGTGTGGGTGATCGTTAGGGTTCATTACTACCCCGCGAACTTCAGGACGACGGCCGAGCCAGCGACTACGTCCAGCTTTACCGATTTTGATCAATTCGTGATCTTCGTTACCTACGGAACCGATAGTTGCACGGCATACGCTAAGGATCTTACGAACCTCACCGGATGACAAACGAACGGAACAGTATTTTTCTTCTTTACCAAGCAATTGAGCTTCTGTACCAGCTGCACGAACCAATTGTCCGCCTTTACCTGGTTTCAACTCAATGTTGTGGATAACTGTACCTACTGGAATGTTCTCCAGTGGAAGACTGTTACCAATTTTGATGTCGGCCGCAGGACCGGACTCTACTTTATCCCCAACTCTTAGACCTTTAGGAGCGATGATATAACGTTTCTCTCCATCAGCATAGTGGATCAAAGCAATATTAGATGTGCGGTTCGGGTCATACTCGATTGTAGCAACGCTACCTGGTATGCCGTCTTTAGTCCGCTTGAAGTCGATAATACGGTATTTACGTTTATGTCCGCCGCCATGGTGACGAACCGTAATTTTACCTTGGTTGTTGCGTCCCGCATGTTTGAACAGCGGAGAAAGCAACGATTTCTCTGGCTGGTTTGTTGTAATTTCTTCAAACGTAGACACGGACATAGCGCGTCTTGCCGGAGAGGTCGGTTTGTACTTTTTGATTGGCACTGTAGTTCCCTCCTTACTTCAACAGAGTATTATTCTACCGCTTCAAAAAATTCAAGCGGTTTGCTGTCCGGGCTAAGCTTAACGATGGCTTTTTTCCACTCTGGAGTGTAACCAGAATATTTACCATAACGTTTCAGTTTGCCAGGTACGCGCATTGTGTTCACATTTGTTACTTTTACTTTGAAAATAGCCTCGACAGCTTTTTTGATTTCGGTTTTGTTAGCACGGATATCCACTTCAAAAGCGTATTTCATTTCGCTCATGTAGTCGGAAGTACGTTCCGTAATCACCGGACGTTTGATAATATCACGAGGATCTTTCATTACGCGAACACCTCCTCTACCTTCAGAACTGCTTCTTTAGTGATGATCAGTTTGTCGTACGTCAGTACGTCAAGAACATTAATGCCGTCAGCCGCTACGAATTTCACCCCAGGGATGTTACGAGCGGAAAGTGCTACGTTATCATCATAGCTAGTAGCTACGATCAACGCTTTACGATCTACTTTCAGATTGTTCAAGATTGCTGCGAATTCTTTCGTTTTCGGAGCATTCATTGTCAAGCTATCCAATACGATAATGTCATTCTCGAGTACTTTCGAGGACAAAGCGGATTTGATCGCCAAACGACGAACCTTCTTAGGCAGTTTCCAGGAATAGCTACGTGGTGTTGGTCCGAAGACAACGCCGCCGCCTTTCCATTGTGGAGAACGAATGGAGCCTTGACGAGCGCGACCTGTACCTTTTTGTTTCCAAGGTTTACGTCCACCGCCACGAACTTCAGAACGTCCTTTTACTTTGTGTGTACCACGACGTAGGGAAGCTCTTTGCATAAGCGCAGCTTCATGTAGAACGTGCTCATTCGGTTCAATACCGAATACTGTATCGCTCAGTTCCACTTCACCAACTTCGTTGCCACTAATATTAAAAAGTGTTACTTTTGGCATTTCATGTTCCTCCTTTCTTCAATAATTATTTCTTAACGGTTTGTTTAACTTTCACGAAGCTGTTTTTAGGACCTGGGATAGCGCCTTTAACCAGCAATACGTTACGTTCAACATCAACCTTGATAATTTCAAGCTTTTGAACCGTAATAGTCGTGTGACCCATATGTCCTGGAAGGCGTTTGCCCTTAGGAACACGGTTAGCTTGGATAGAACCCATGGAACCCGGTCTTCTGTGGTAACGCGATCCGTGTGCCATTGGTCCGCGGCTTTGTCCCCAACGTTTGATGTTACCTTGGAAACCTTTACCTTTAGATGTACCAGTTACGTCAACAAATTCGCCCTCAGCAAAGATATCAGCCTTCAGTTCTTGTCCAACCTCGAGAGACCCGAGATCAACACCGCGAATTTCACGAACGTAGCGCTTAGGTGTTGCATTTGCCTTTTTGGCGTGACCCTGTTCAGGCTTATTGGAGCGTTTTTCTTTTTTATCAGAAAAGCCCAATTGCACTGCTTCATATCCGTCGATATTCAGGTCTTTCTTTTGCAGTACTACACAAGGTCCTGCTTCGATAACAGTAACAGGAATTACGTTACCTTCTGGAGTAAACACTTGAGTCATACCGAGTTTTTTTCCTAAGATACCTTTCAATGTTGACACCTCTTTTCTTTTCCTAAGTTACTTAAAATAGAATTACAATTTGATTTCGATATCTACACCGGACGGTAGATCCAAGCGCATCAAGGCATCCACAGTTTGTGGTGTTGGGTTCACAATATCGATCAAACGTTTGTGAGTCCGTTGTTCAAACTGTTCACGGGAATCCTTGTACTTGTGTACCGCACGGAGAATAGTAATGATTTGCTTCTCAGTTGGTAACGGAATCGGCCCGGACACACCTGCACCCGAACGTTTTGCTGTTTCAACAATCTTCTCAGCGGATTGATCAAGAATTCTGTGGTCGTATGCTTTCAAGCGAATACGAATTTTTTGCTTTGCCATTTTAGTCCCTCCTTCTATCGCCCAATTTGGTATCGGACATACTCCGTGAAAATTTTCTGACCTCGTCCCCATGGCAAAGGGGCCGGGTGTGTCAGTAACCTCTCACATCATCGCAACGTCTCAGAACAACATTTATTATTATATATAATAGGCAGCAGTATTGCAAGCAAAAATAGAAAAACAACGCATATTTTTTTCATGCGCTGTTCTTCTACTATATATATGTTAAAGATTCTCTGTCGCAGATTTAAAAATCTCTGCGGAGGAAGCAGTCTGAGCCGTTGCAGTTTCGATCCCCTCAATGGTTTGGATTAAGGTTCTTATTTCTTCTTCCACTATTACAATCTCCTGTGTACTGCTACGCATAGCGTCTACAATATCAGAGAACAAAAGACTAGTCTCGACCGATTGGTGTTTCCCATTCTTAGTTAAGTCCTGCACCTTACGAATCTCTTCTACAACCTGCTGAGTGAGGAGTCCTGATTTATTTGTTAGCTCTACGATCTGAATCACAGTATTCTTAGTATCCTCCGCAAGCCGGCTAACTTCTTGAGCAACCACACTAAACCCTCTACCATGCTCACCAGCTCTTGCGGCTTCAATCGTTGCATTAAGTGAGAGGATTTTAGTCTGATCAGCAATTTCCCTTACTGAGTTCACGATTTTTTGAATTTGTTTAGAGGAATCGCTTAACTCAATGATCGAGTCTTCCATCTCACTGGTGGTCTGATATATAAGATTAATTTGCTCAGTCAAATCGTCCAAGTGTTCATGCCCATCTGCAGCTAATCCCTGTGACTCCAGAGCGGATGAAGCCGTACGTTGGAATGTTCTACTTACTTCATTGCTGCTTGCCACTAGCTGCTTCACAGCAGCATTAGTATCGATGCTATAATCTATCAGTTCAACGCTAAACTCTGAAATTTTTTGTTTCAATTCATTTTTTACTAATAAATATTGCTCCTCCTTCTCTCTTATATTCTCCTTCTCATATTCTTCTAGCACCAATTGCTGCTCAAGATTAAGCAGTTTAGTCACCGTCTGAACCACTCGAAGGCGTATATTGTCATCGTTTGTTTCATTATATATAACGCGTATAAATACGTTCTGAAGATTCTGAAAAGCAGATAAGTACCATTTAGGCTCAAGCCCTACTCTTTTATGAATATTAGCGATCATTAGACGCTTTGCTATGTACTCATCGTCAACCTTTCCATTAAAAATCTCTAGGATATGACCACGCAGAGTAGTTTTTAACCTATCTATACTGCTATGTTCCAAAATAATAGCTTCGAGTTTATTTACACCTAATACAGAATTGTAAAATTGATCAATGATATAGTCTATATTCTGCTCAACAACAGGTTTCACCCTGCGTAGTAAGTTCAGATCTGCTTCAGTCAGATCAATCATCCTCATCTGCTCGTTAAGTTCGCCATGTCCTTCCAGTTTATGAAAAGACTCCGCAACAGAATGATTCTGATCCTTGAAGTCTAAGGAACGAGAGGCAGGAGAATCCACATTATTATTACGTGCAGTTAACGCATGCATGAAGGAAAAAGGACATTTCCCCATATTAACACCCTCCCACAACTCCTATTATTTTACATTATTATACCTCCTTAATTTTACTCTAAGATTAGTATAATTGTAAACAATCGATTGTTGTAATTTGACGAATTATGTAGAAAAAGATCATAATAGTATGCTTTGATTATCAATCTTTGTCGAATAATAAATCATTCTCAGAAAAAAAAAGCCCCTGATTCTCCGCAAGAAGAATCAGGGGTGTTTGTAATTCGGAATCTACCCGCAGATAGAAGTCGAATTATTATTTTTGGATAGAAGCTACGCTACCAGCACCAACTGTACGGCCACCTTCGCGAATGGAGAATTTAGTACCTTCTTCAATAGCGATTGGGGAGATCAGTTGTACGGTTACGGAGATGTTATCACCAGGCATAACCATTTCAGTACCTTCTGGCAAGTTGATGATACCAGTTACGTCAGTTGTACGGAAGTAGAACTGTGGACGGTATCCAGTGAAGAAAGGCTTGTGACGGCCACCTTCTTCTTTTGTCAGAACGTAAATTTGAGCAGTGAACTCAGTGTGTGGTTTAACGGAGTTCGGCTTAGCCAATACTTGGCCACGCTCGATCATGTTACGGTCAACACCACGAAGCAATGCTCCGATGTTGTCCCCAGCTTGAGCGGAATCCAGCAATTTACGGAACATTTCTACGCCCGTAACTACGGATTTCTTAGTATCTTCGTGAATACCAACGATTTCGATTTCTTCTCCGACTTTAACTGTTCCGCGTTCTACGCGACCAGTTGCCACAGTACCGCGGCCAGTGATGGAGAATACGTCTTCGACAGGCATCAAGAAAGGCTTGTCAGTTTGACGCTCAGGAAGTGGAATGTACTCATCGATTGTTTCAAACATTTCGATGATTTTTTTAGCGTAATCGCCATCTGGGTTTTGCAGAGCTTCACGAGCAGAACCACGGATGATTGGAGTATCGTCGCCTGGGAAGTCATACTCGCTAAGCAAGTCGCGAACTTCCATTTCAACCAATTCCAACAACTCTTCGTCTTCAACCATGTCGCATTTGTTCAAGAAGACAACGATGTAAGGAACGCCTACTTGACGGGACAACAGGATGTGCTCGCGAGTTTGTGGCATTGGGCCATCAGCTGCGGATACAACCAGGATAGCTCCGTCCATTTGCGCTGCGCCAGTGATCATGTTTTTAACATAGTCGGCGTGACCAGGGCAGTCTACGTGAGCGTAGTGACGGTTAGGAGTTTCATATTCAACGTGGGAAGTGGAGATTGTGATACCACGTTCGCGCTCTTCAGGAGCTTTGTCGATTTGATCGAATGCGATAGCTGCGCCACCGTAAGTTTTGGACAATACAGTAGTGATTGCAGCAGTCAGAGTCGTTTTACCATGGTCGACGTGACCAATAGTACCGATGTTAACGTGCGGTTTGTTACGTTCAAACTTTGCCTTTGCCATTTGAACAGTTCCTCCTTAATGTGGGGTTCCTTATATTTGAGCCGCCCGCATACGTGTAATCTTAGATGACTGAGTGTTTATACCCGGGACGGCAAGTTAAAACTGGTAATTATTCAGCGCCTTTGTTCTTTGCAGCGATCTCTTCCGCAATGGATTTAGGAACTTCTTCATAGTGAGAAAGCTCCATTGAGAATACGCCACGTCCTTGTGTACCAGAACGAAGTGTTGTAGAGTATCCGAACATTTCGGAAAGAGGCACCTTAGCACGGATAATTTGCGCTCCACCACGGGAATCCATACCTTCGATACGGCCACGGCGGGAGTTCAGCATACCCATTACATCACCCATATATTCCTCAGGAACAGTTACTTCTACTTTCATGATTGGCTCAAGCAGGACAGGCTTACACTTGTCTTTAGCTGCTTTGAGTGCCATCGAACCGGCAATTTTAAATGCCATTTCGTTGGAATCGACATCATGATAAGAACCATCTACGATGGTAGCTTTAACGTCTACTAGCGGGAAGCCAGCAAGTACGCCGTTTTTCATTTGTTCTTCAATACCCGCAAGTGCAGGAGCGATGTACTCTCTAGGAACCGAGCCACCCACAACTTTACTTTCGAATTTGCTACCAGTACCTGGTTCGAGGGGTTCAAATTCAACCCATACGTGACCGTATTGACCACGACCACCAGATTGGCGTACAAATTTACCTTCGACGCGAGCAGGTGCCTTGAACGTTTCGCGGTAAGCAACCTGTGGTTTACCCACATTGGTTTCTACTTTGAACTCACGACGCATACGGTCGATGATGATGTCCAAGTGAAGTTCACCCATACCAGCCAGGATTGTTTGGCCTGTTTCTTCATCAGTGTGAGCACGAAGAGTTGGATCCTCTTCAGTCAACTTTCCGAGAGCAACGCCCATTTTATCTTGGTCAGCTTTAGTTTTTGGTTCAACAGCGATCTCGATAACTGGATCAGGGAAGTTCATTGATTCCAGAATTACTGGATTCTTCTCATCACACAGTGTATCACCTGTACTGGTATCTTTCAAACCAACAGCAGCTGCGATGTCGCCAGAATACACGATGGAAATTTCTTGACGGCTGTTCGCATGCATTTGAAGGATACGACCAATACGTTCACGCTTGTTCTTAGTTGCATTAACTACGTATGATCCGGACTCAAGTACGCCTGAGTAAACACGGAAGAACGTAAGTTTACCAACATAAGGGTCTGTCATGATTTTAAATGCCAAAGCTGCAAACGGCTCTTCATCCGAAGAGTGACGAACAGCTTCTGTACCGTCATCAAGATGTCCAGTAATAGCTGGAACGTCAAGAGGAGATGGCAAGTAATCAACAACAGCATCCAGCATAAGCTGAATCCCTTTGTTTCGGTAGGAAGATCCAGCAATTACAGGGAACAATTTAACTTCAACTACGCCTTTGCGAATTGCAGCTTTAATTTCCGGAATTTTAATTTCTTCGCCTTCCAAATACTTCATAGTCAGATCCTCATCAAGTTCAGCAACTTTCTCGATCAACTCGAGACGCAGCTCCTCAACTTTGGCCAAATATTCTTCCGGAATATCCGTTACTTCGATGTTTTGGCCCAGATCATCTCTGAACATGTGTGCTTTTTGCTCAACTAGGTCGATAATACCAGTGAAATCACTTTCTGCACCAATTGGCAATTGAATAGCAACTGCGTTGGCTTGAAGGCGATCACGCATAGTTTCGATTACGTTAAGGAAATCCGCACCGATAATGTCCATTTTGTTTACATATGCAATCCGGGGAACGTTATAACGGTCTGCCTGTCTCCATACGGTTTCAGACTGAGGCTCAACGCCCTCTTTTGCACTAAATACACCAACTGCCCCATCCAATACACGCAGGGAACGTTCAACTTCAACAGTGAAGTCAACGTGTCCTGGGGTATCAATGATATTGATGCGGTGACCTTTCCACGCAGCAGTCGTAGCAGCGGACGTAATCGTGATTCCGCGCTCTTGTTCTTGCTCCATCCAGTCCATTGTAGCAGCACCCTCGTGAACTTCACCGATTTTGTGCGTACGGCCTGTATAGAAAAGAATCCGCTCTGTGGTAGTTGTTTTACCAGCATCAATATGCGCCATGATCCCGATGTTACGTGTATTTTTTAAGGAGAACTCTCTAGCCATGAAATGGATCTCCCTTCAAAATATAAGTTATTTGAATGACCTTAATCCTACCAACGGTAGTGAGCGAACGCTTTGTTTGCTTCAGCCATTTTGTGTGTATCTTCACGTTTCTTAACAGAAGCGCCTGTGTTGTTGGAAGCGTCGATGATCTCAGCCGCCAAACGCTCTTCCATAGTCTTCTCACCGCGGTTGCGAGAGTAGTTTACGAGCCAACGTAATCCCAGAGCAGTACGTCTCTCTGGTTTAACCTCGATAGGTACTTGATAGTTAGCACCACCGACACGACGAGCTTTGACTTCCAAAACCGGCATGATATTCTTGATGGCAGCTTCGAAAACTTCCATCGGATCTTTACCCGTACGTTCTTCAATCAATTTGAATGAATTGTACAGAATGCTTTGAGCGACACCTCTTTTACCACCCAGCATAATGCGGTTAATCAAACGAGTAACCAACTTGCTATTATACAACGGATCTGGCAATACGTCTCTCTTTGTAACTGGACCTTTGCGTGGCATGGATATCCCCCTTTCTTAAATGTTTATTATTCAGATATTGTTATCTTACTTCTTAGCTTTAGGACGTTTTGCACCGTATTTTGAACGAGCTTGCATCCGGTTAGCTACACCTGCTGTATCCAAAGCACCACGAACGATATGGTAACGAACCCCTGCAAGGTCCTTTACTTTACCTCCGCGAAGTAATACAACACTGTGCTCTTGTAAGTTATGTCCGATACCCGGGATATAAGCTGTTACCTCGAGACGGTTCGTCAAACGAACACGGGCATATTTACGAAGCGCTGAGTTTGGTTTACGTGGAGTCATTGTGCCTACACGAGTGCACACACCGCGTTTTTGCGGAGCGCTCAAATTTGTAGCCTCACGCTTGAGGGCGTTATACCCTTTTTGAAGAGCGGGAGATTTAGATTTTTCGATTTTGGCTTGACGGCCTTTACGAACCAATTGGTTAATTGTTGGCATGTTGTTGCCACCCCCTTCCTGAAATGATAGTCGATTTAAGAACTCTAAGCCCACAGACCCAGGCGGTTCATAAAAAGACAAATGAAAAGTTCTTGCCGCTGGTGTTCACCCCAGTACAAAAACATTTCTGTAGCTATTGTTTTAAGACGGCTGCCATCGCAGCGCCAACTTCTATTCCGCAGGCCTTGCCCAAATTCAGCATCGTATCCACATATGTGATCTTAACACCTTGTTTGTTACAAAGCAAAACTATCCTGGAAGTAAGCCTTTGATCTCCGTCCTCTGCCACATAGACTTCTGCGGCTAGGCCCAACTCTACCGCCTTGACGGTTTGTTTGGTACCGATCTTGACCTGAGCATCCTGTAGTCCTCTATCATCAGTCATTCTCTTTACCTCCAATGAACAAGGATAACATGGCTACTCACGCACCTTAGACATTTTAGCATTATCAATAGATGGTGTCAAGAAATTCAGCAACAATTTTTATAGAAATTATACACAGCAGAACACTCATGCCACACCTATGAGTAGGTATGACATGAGCACACTACCATGATTGCTAATTTATTCAGCAGGAACCGTCTCTAATGATTCAAGTTCGCTTTCTGCATTTGGATCACTTAGCTTAACGTTACGGTAACGGTTCATCCCAGTACCTGCAGGAATCAACTTACCGATAATAACATTTTCTTTAAGTCCAAGCAACTTATCTACTTTACCTTTGATAGCAGCGTCTGTTAGGACACGAGTAGTTTCTTGGAATGATGCAGCTGACAAGAAGGAATCAGTTTCAAGAGACGCCTTGGTAATACCGAGCAAGACTGGTTTAGCAACAGCAGGCTCTTTACCAGACAAGATAGCTTCCTTGTTAGCACCTTCGTACTCATGAATATCCGCAAATGCACCTGGCAACAGACTTGTGTCACCTGCGTCAATAATACGGATCTTCCGAAGCATTTGCTTGATCATAACTTCAATGTGCTTATCATTGATCTCAACGCCTTGGTTACGGTATACACGCTGTACTTCTTGCAGAATGTAGTTTTGTACCCCACGGATCCCTTTGATACGCAGCATTTCTTTAGGGTCAATCGAACCGTCTGTCAGCTCATCGCCGGCTTCGATTTCTTGGCCTTCACTAACACGTAGACGTGAACCATAAGTAATGGAATAAGTCTTGGATTCAGCTTCACCTTGAACCTCGATTTCGCGACGGTCTTTGGTTTCACGGATTTCCTTGATTACGCCATCGATTTCACTGATTGTAGCTTGACCTTTAGGGTTACGAGCTTCAAACAACTCCTGAATACGCGGCAAACCTTGAGTGATGTCATCACCGGCAACACCGCCGGTATGGAAAGTACGCATTGTAAGCTGGGTTCCTGGTTCACCGATAGATTGTGCGGCAATAATACCAACTGCTTCACCAATCTCAACGTGTTTACCAGTTGCCAAGTTACGTCCGTAACATTTCTTACAAACACCATGACGGGCACGGCAGCTCAGTACAGAACGAATTTGCAGCTTAGTTACGCCTGCGTTTACAATTGCCTCCGCTTTATCGGAGTCAATCAAATCATTGCGGTGAACAATGATTTCGCCTGTTTCTGGGTGACGAACAGTTTCGAAGCAGTAACGACCTTCAATACGGTCATACAGATCTTCGATAACCTCTTTACCATCCTGAATACGACTAACTGTGAAGCCTTTATCGGTTCCACAATCTTCTTCACGGACAATAACGTCCTGGGCAACGTCAACAAGACGACGTGTCAGATACCCTGAGTCAGCGGTACGAAGTGCGGTATCGGCAAGACCTTTACGCGCTCCGTGAGTGGAGATAAAGTACTCCAAGACGGTAAGACCTTCACGGAAGTTCGCCTTGATTGGCAATTCGAAAATCCGACCTGAAGGTGTTGCCATCAGACCACGCATACCACCCAGCTGAGTGATCTGCGATTTGTTACCACGTGCTTTAGAGTCAACCATGAGCATGATAGAGTTGAAACGGTCCATCGACTTAAGCAGGATGTTCGTAAGATCATCCTTAGTCTTCGACCAGATCTCAATAACACGGTCATACCGTTCGTCATTGGTGATCAAACCACGGCGATATTGGTTAGCAACCACATCAACCTTAGCTTCAGACTCTTTCAGGATGGTAACCTTTTCCTCAGGAACAATAACGTCCGACACGGCAACTGTAACACCAGAACGTGTGGAGTAAGTGAATCCGAGTTGTTTAATTTTATCCAAAATCATAGAAGTTTTGGTTGTGTGATAAGTTTCAAAACAACGAGCAATTATCAGACCCAGATATTCTTTACCTACAGCACTGGCTTCTGGAGCGGATTCAATCAGCTCGCGAATGTTCGCGCCTTTTTCGTAGATAAAGTATTTCTCTGGTGTGCCGTGCAGCAAGTTGGTTTTGGTTGCTTCGTTGATATAAGGGAAACTACTTGGGTAGATTTCATTAAAGATGATCTTACCGATCGTAGTAATCAACATTGCATTTTGTTGTTCTTCCGTAAAGCATGTTTTGCCAAGTGCTTTAGCCGGAATAGCAACACGAGCATGAAGTCCTGCAGTTCCGCGTTGGTAAGCTGATACAGCTTCGTTAACAGTACGCAGAATCATACCACTACCCTTTTCTTCCTTGTTATCCATGGTCAAGTAGAAAGTACCAAGGACCATATCCTGGGAAGGTGTTACAACTGGCTTACCGTCTTTAGGGTTCAAGATATTACCAGATGCAAGCATGAGAATGCGTGCTTCCGCTTGAGCTTCTGCAGACAGAGGAACGTGCACCGCCATTTGGTCACCGTCAAAGTCGGCATTGTACGCCGTACATACGAGTGGGTGAAGACGAATAGCATGACCTTCCACCAAAATCGGTTCAAATGCTTGAATACCGAGACGGTGAAGTGTTGGTGCGCGGTTTAGAAGCACTGGGTGTTCTCTAATTACTTCTTCGAGTACATCCCAAACTTCAGGACTTACGCGTTCAACTTTACGTTTCGCGCTCTTTATGTTGTGGGCAAGGCCCTTATTAACCAATTCTTTCATAACAAAAGGCTTGAACAATTCTAGCGCCATTTTCTTAGGAAGTCCGCACTGATACATCTTGAGGTACGGTCCTACAACGATAACGGAACGTCCAGAGTAGTCAACCCGTTTACCGAGCAAGTTCTGGCGGAAACGTCCTTGTTTACCTTTCAGCATATGGCTGAGCGATTTAAGTGGACGGTTACCAGGACCGGTTACCGGACGTCCCCGACGGCCGTTATCGATGAGAGCATCGACAGCTTCCTGGAGCATCCGTTTTTCGTTCTGCACGATAATGTCAGGAGCACCGAGATCAAGCAGTCTTTTCAGACGGTTGTTCCGGTTAATAACACGGCGATAGAGATCATTCAAATCGGACGTAGCAAAACGGCCACCATCCAACTGAACCATCGGACGAAGCTCCGGAGGAATAACCGGAAGAACATCCATGATCATCCAATCAGGCTTGTTGCCGGAGTTACGGAATGCTTCAATGACTTCCAGACGTTTGATCGCCCGGTTACGGCGTTGGCCTTGGGCCGTACGCAGTTCTTCTTTGAGGAATTCCAGCTCTTTATCGATGTCGATATCTTGAAGAAGCTTTTTAACAGCTTCAGCACCCATGCCGGCTTGGAACCCGTAACCGTATTTTTCACGGTAGCTACGATATTCTTTCTCGGACAGAAGTTGTTTCTTTTCCAGTGGAGTTTCACCTGGATCCGTTACAACATAAGATGCGAAATAGATAATTTCTTCAAGTGATCTTGGAGACATATCTAGTGCAAGCCCCATGCGGCTTGGGATACCTTTGAAATACCAGATATGAGATACCGGAGCAGCCAATTCAATGTGACCCATACGTTCACGACGAACTTTAGCACGGGTAACCTCAACGCCACAACGGTCGCAGACTACGCCCTTATAACGGACACGTTTGTATTTACCGCAATGACATTCCCAGTCTTTTTGTGGTCCAAAGATACGCTCACAGAAAAGACCCTCTTTTTCCGGTTTCAATGTACGATAGTTAATGGTTTCCGGTTTCTTAACTTCTCCGCGGGACCATGAACGAATCTTCTCCGGAGAAGCGAGTCCGATTTTCATAAATTCAAAATTGTTAACGTCCAACAAGGAGCAACCCTCCTTAACCTAATCCTGATTTAGTACCGCTTTACCCTCTTCTGACTGTTACATCAAAAGAGGGCGTGCGGTCCTTTATAAAATGGAACTTTTAAGCTCCAGCTTGATTATTCTACTCCGACTTCTGAACCTTCTAAATTGAGGCTTAGTTTGTCGCCTGACGTCTCGTCCTCATCGTCCAATTCTCTCATTTCAATTTCCTGCTCGTCACCGCTAAGAATCTTAACATCCATACCCAGGGACTGCAGTTCTTTGATCAATACCTTGAACGACTCAGGAACACCTGGTTCCGGTACATTTTCACCTTTGACAATGGATTCGTACGTCTTCACGCGACCAACCACGTCATCGGATTTCACGGTCAAAATTTCTTGCAATGTATATGCAGCACCGTAAGCTTCAAGCGCCCACACTTCCATCTCCCCGAAACGCTGTCCACCAAATTGAGCTTTACCACCCAATGGTTGTTGCGTAACTAGTGAGTAAGGTCCTGTTGAACGGGCGTGAATCTTATCATCAACCATGTGCGCCAGTTTGATCATGTGCATGACACCAACAGTAACTTCACGTTCGAAGCGTTCACCTGTACGGCCATCATACAGTACAGTCTTACCATTACGCTGCATACCTGCTTCTTCCATCGTATCAAACACGTCGTACTCACGCGCTCCGTCAAATACCGGCGTTGCAATGTGAATTCCCAGACGCAATGCGGCCATACCAATATGGACCTCAAGCACCTGTCCGATGTTCATACGAGAAGGAACGCCCAGAGGGTTAAGAACAACCTGTACTGGCGTACCGTCCGGAAGGAACGGCATATCTTCTTCTGGCAGGATACGGGCAACGACACCCTTGTTACCGTGACGTCCGGCCATCTTGTCACCCTCAGAAATCTTACGTTTCTGAGCGATGTAGACACGAACCAATTGATTTACACCAGGAGGCAGCTCATCGCCGTTCTCACGTGTAAAGACTTTAACGTCCACGATAATACCATCACTACCATGAGGAACGCGTAAAGAGGTATCCCGTACTTCACGAGCTTTCTCACCAAAGATAGCGTGCAGGAGACGTTCTTCTGCTGTCAGTTCAGTCACACCCTTAGGAGTAACCTTACCAACCAGAATGTCACCAGCGCTGATTTCCGCACCAATACGGATGATTCCGCGCTCATCAAGATTGCGCAGAGCTTCTTCGCCGACGTTCGGAATATCGCGCGTAATTTCTTCAGGTCCCAGTTTAGTGTCGCGAGCTTCAGATTCGTATTCTTCGATATGAATCGAAGTATATACATCTTCCTTAACCAGCTTTTCACTTAACAGGATCGCATCCTCGTAGTTGTAACCTTCCCAAGTCATGAACGCAACGACTACGTTACGGCCAAGAGCAAGTTCGCCCATTTCTGTGGAAGGACCGTCTGCCAGGATATCACCTTTCTTAACAATGTCCCCTCTTTTAGCTAGAGGACGTTGGTTAATACAGGTACCTTGGTTAGAACGCATAAATTTGTGTAATTTATATTTAACGATATCGCCTTTAACTTCCTTGCCTTCGACAGTCTCAACGCGACGCAGCCAAATTTCATTAGCTGAAGAACGTTCGATAATACCGTCATACTTGGAAACGATACATACGCCAGAATCCTTAGCGGATTTATGTTCCATCCCTGTTCCGACCAGCGGAGCTTTTGGAATTAGAAGCGGAACGGCTTGACGTTGCATGTTAGATCCCATCAGTGCGCGGTTGGAGTCATCGTTCTCAAGGAACGGAATGAGCGCCGTAGCGACAGATACAACCTGTTTAGGCGAAACATCCATGTAATCGACACGATTACTTGGCATCGTTGTAATGTTGTCTGAGTCTTTGTTGTAACGAACGATTACCATGTCTTCTTTAAAGGTGCCATCTTCTTCGATCAACACGTTAGCCTGAGCAACTACATAATTATCTTCCTCATCAGCAGTCAGATAGTCAATTTGCTCAGTCACCTTACCAGTCTTCGGATCCACCCAACGATACGGAGCTTCAATAAAGCCGTATTCATTGATGCGGGCAAAGGTGGACAAGGAGTTGATCAACCCGATGTTCGGACCTTCCGGCGTTTCAATTGGACACATCCGACCGTAGTGACTGTGATGGACGTCACGAACTTCAAAGCCCGCGCGTTCACGTGTCAAACCACCAGGTCCGAGTGCGGACAGACGACGTTTATGCGTAAGTTCCGCAAGCGGGTTCGTCTGATCCATAAATTGAGACAGCTGGGAACTACCGAAGAACTCTTTAATTGAAGCGATGACCGGACGAATGTTGATCAGAGCCTGTGGCGTAATCGCATTAGCATCCTGAATTGACATTCTTTCGCGAACAACACGCTCCATACGGGACAAACCGATACGGAACTGATTCTGCAAGAGTTCACCTACAGAACGCAGACGACGGTTACCCAAGTGGTCAATATCATCGGTATTGCCAATTCCGTGAAGCAAATTAATAAAGTAGCTGATTGAGGATATAATATCAGCTTGAGTAATATGCTTCACAGATTTGTCGATGTTGCCGTTAGCAATCAGCTTAATAACCCGGCCTTCTTCAATTGGCGAGAACACGTCAATTGTTTGAAGAGGAATATCTTCGCTGTCCATAACTCCGCCAGTAACACGGTAGTTTTTAAAGGCAACATTCTTTTCGAAATATGGAATCAATTCATCAAGCAGTCTACGATCGACCATTTGGCCGGATTCTGCCAGGATTTCTCCAGTAGAGTCGTCAACCAAAGGCTGAGCAAGACGTTGATTGAAAAGACGGTTCTTAATGTGTAGCTTTTTATTGATTTTGTAACGGCCTACATTAGCTAGGTCGTAGCGTTTTGGATCAAAGAAACGCGCAACCAGCAAACTTTTGGCATTGTCTAGTGTCGGCGGTTCGCCCGGACGCAAACGCTCATAAATCTCAATAAGCGCCTTCTCCGTGGAGTCCGTGTTGTCTTTATCCAGCGTATTGCGAATATATTCATCATTGCCAAGCAATTCCAGAATTTCGGCATCACTACCGAAACCGAGAGCACGCAAAAGTACGGTAACAGGAATTTTACGAGTCCGATCGATACGAACATACATAATGTCCTTAGCATCGGTTTCTAGTTCCAACCAGGCTCCGCGGTTCGGGATTACTGTGGCGGTGTAGGTTTTTTTGCCGTTCTTATCCACTTTTGTGCTGAAATAGACGCTTGGAGAGCGAACCAACTGGCTGACAATAACCCGTTCCGCACCATTAATAATAAAAGTGCCGGTCTCCGTCATCAGCGGGAAATCTCCCATGAACACTTCCTGCTCTTTAACCTCACCGGTCTCTTTATTAATGAGCCGCACCTTTACACGCAGAGGAGCCGCATACGTTACGTCCCGCTCTTTAGCGTCGTCAACCGTATATTTCGGTTCACCCAGGCTGTAATCAATGAACTCTAGTACCAAATTACCTGTGAAATCCTGGATCGGCGAGATGTCCTGAAACATTTCCCGCAATCCTTCCTCCAAAAACCAATCATAAGATTTTTGTTGGATCTCGATCAGGTTCGGGACCTCGAGTACCTCGTTAATTCTCGCATAGCTCCGCCGAGTGCGTCGACCATACTGAACAAGATGTCCTGCCAACTTTACTCACCCCTCATGTCTACTCACTTAAAAATTGATTGCGAACCCTTGTTTGGAACCGTATAATGGAACCATACTACAAGGATTCAGTCATAAATAAAAGAAAAGCCCTTATCGAAATCTTCGAAAAAAGAGCGCATTTATCCATGACCAAAATACTCCTTATCAAGTAGATTTGCCCAAAACGTACATATTATACGTCACCAAGCAATAGTTTATGCGCTATTATCTATTACCACGTAGCATTCGCTGCGTTAGAGCATAGACAACCAACTCGCAAAAACTTGCCGTGCGGCATGCGCTAGCCGGGCGACAATATATTGCTTGACATTTCAGCAAACTAAAGACATGGAGCCTATCTTAATACTGACATTTTATAATAATACCATTATCACTATCACATGTCAATAACCTATTGTATTTTATTTTTGCGCTTTAATAATACGATAGCCTTTGTCTTTCCCCACTTCTTCCACCATTGAGAACAAGCTTTCTAGTTTTGCCACTGCTGATGGAGCGCCCTGCTTCTTCTGAATTACAATCCACAGATAGCCACCCTCATTTAAATGTTCATAAGCATCTTCAAAAATCTTATGCACTACAGCTTTTCCTGCACGAATCGGAGGATTAGTTAGAATCACATCGAACTTCTGCTGCTCATTCAATGCGCCGAGCACATCGCTTTCCATTATCGTAACATTCCGGATTCCATTGTGCTGAGCATTCTCACGCGCCAGTTCTACCGCACGACTGTTAATATCAATCATGGTCACATGTCCTTTGGGAGCTAGGTATGCTGCACTTATGCCAATCGGCCCATAACCACAACCTACATCAAGCACCGCTGAACCGTCCGGAATTATCATAGCTTCAATAAGAACTCGGCTACCGTAATCGATGTCTCCTTTAGAGAATACACCGGCATCGCTCGTAAAACGAAAGCTTTTGCCTCTTAGTACGGTATCAATGCTACGTCTGTCATGACGTACTTCCGGCTGCTGCGAATAATAATGTTGCGACATCTCTTTCCTCCCTTTCCTATTATGTTAGCAGTTGGTATATACGCCCTACTAACTCTATTTATAAAACAAACCCCTTGAACAAGTTCAAGGGGTTTTCAGTAATAGAAGGAATTACTTCACTTCTACAGCTGCGCCTGCTTCTTCCAATTTTGCTTTAGTAGCTTCGGCTTCGTCTTTGCTTACTTTTTCTTTGATTGCTTTTGGTGCGTTGTCTACAAGATCTTTAGCTTCTTTCAAGCCAAGACCAGTGATTTCGCGAACGATTTTGATAACGTTGATTTTGGAAGCGCCAGCGCCTGTCAAAATTACGTCAAATTCGGATTGCTCTTCAGCTACTGCTGCTACCGCACCGCCAGCTGCTACTGGAGCTGCTGCAGTTACACCGAATTCTTCTTCAATTGCTTTAACCAGGTCGTTCAGTTCCAATACGCTCATGCCTTTAATTGCTTCCAAGATTGCTTCTTTACTCATGATTGAACCTCCATTTTATATTTAAATTTATTTGTGGTATTGATTATGCTGCAAGAGTCAAAGGCTTACGCGCTTTGTTCTTCTTTTTCAGCAACAGCTTTAACTGCAAGCGCGAAGTTGCGCATTGGAGCTTGAAGTACGCTAAGCAGCATGGACAGCAAACCATCGCGGGATGGAAGCTCAGCCAGTGCTTTCAGTTGTTCCGCGTCAATGACACGACCTTCAACTACGCCGCCCTTCAATTTCAAAGCGTCGTTTTTCTTGGCGAAATCGTTCAAAATTTTAGCTGGTGCTACTGCATCAGTTGTGCTGAATGCGATAGCTGTTGGACCAGTCAAAACTTCATCCAATTCACTCAACTCAGCCGCAGCAGTTGCGCGACGTAGCAATGTGTTCTTCAGGACTTGAAACTCAACGCCAGCTTCACGAAGTTGCTTACGCAGTTCAGTCACTTGGGAAACGTTCAATCCACGGTAGTCAGCTACAACAGTCGAAAGACTGTTTTGCAGTTTTGCAGTAACGACGTCAACCGCGTCTTGTTTTGCTTGAATTACTTTTGCATTTGCCAATGTATACACCTCCTGAAAATTTATGTGTCGGCGTTCTTTCCAAGGAAAGCTTCACCGCTCCTACGCAGGCAGTAGAAAAGCCTCCGCAGAATCACGAAGGCTTGATAAAACGAAAGTTATACGAGCAAGCTCGTTACTTCTTGTTTCTATCACAACACCTCGGTAGGAAATTAAGCACTAAGGCACCTACTGTCTACGGTAAGCATATTCAAGGTTAAGATTGATACCTTAAGTTTCACAACTGTTATAGATTATCAAAATTGACTCAAAGAGTCAACCCTTAATTATCTGAAGACGGTTGTGTTCACACGAGCGCTAGGTCCCATTGTGGAAGAAATCGAGATGCCTTTAAGGTATACACCTTTAGCAGCAGCTGGTTTCGCACGGTTCAAAGCGTCGATAAGAGCTTTAAGGTTATCGTTCAATTGTGCAGCATCAAAGGACACTTTGCCGATTGGCGCGTGAATTTGACCTGCTTTGTCGAGACGGTATTCGATTTTACCGGCTTTGATTTCTTGCACAGCCTTGGAAACATCGAATGTAACTGTGCCAGCTTTAGGGTTAGGCATAAGACCTTTACCACCAAGCAGACGACCCAGTTTACCGACTTCACTCATCATATCAGGTGTAGCTACGCAGACATCAAATTCAAACCAGCCTTGTTGAATTTTGTTGATCATGTCTTGATCACCAACAAAATCAGCGCCAGCAGCTTCTGCCTCTTTCGCTTTTTCACCTTTTGCAAATACAAGCACGCGTTGTGTTTTACCAGTGCCGTGAGGCAGGACAACAACACCACGAACTGCTTGGTCTTGTTTACGCGGGTCTACACCCAGACGAACTGCTGCTTCAACGGTTTCGTCGAACTTAGCAGTCGCTGCCTTTTTCACAAGCTCTACAGCTTCTGAAGGCTCGTAAGTTGCTTCGCTGTTGATCAGCTTAGCAGCTTCTTGGTATTTCTTACCATGTTTAGCCATGAAAATGTTCCTCCTTTGTGGTGTTAGCGGAAATTCCTCCCACATACTTGCGGGTCACGAATGACCGATTCTTCGAAAACTACTAGTCTTCGATTGTGATACCCATACTGCGAGCAGTACCTTCAACCATACGCATTGCAGCTTCAACAGTTGCAGCGTTAAGGTCAGGCATTTTTGTTTCAGCAATTTCACGTACCGCAGCGCGGCCGATTTTTGCTACTTTTTTCTTGTTTGGTTCGCCGGATCCTTTTTCTACTTTAGCAGCGATGCGAAGCAGAACAGCAGCCGGAGGAGTTTTAGTGATGAAAGTAAAGGAACGGTCTTCAAATACTGTAATTTCAACCGGAATGATCAAGCCAGCCTGGTCGGCAGTACGAGCATTAAATTCCTTACAGAATGCCATGATGTTGACACCTGCTTGACCTAACGCCGGACCTACTGGAGGCGCTGGATTCGCTTTCCCTGCAGGAATCTGCAGTTTCACCATTTTAATAACTTTTTTAGCCATGAGTGACACCTCCTTGCAAAAATAGTGGTCTTCGAACGCCAATAGCGCTCTCCCACAAGAAACCCTAGCTTATGTTATATTTTCTCCACTTGAGTGAAATCCAACTCTAGCGGGGTTTCCCGTCCAAACATGTTAACATGCACTTTGATCTTGCTCTTGTCAGCCAAAATTTCTTCCACGGAGCCCACAAAATTCGCAAACGGACCAACCATAATACGTACGGATTCCTTGATTTCGAAATCAATCTTCGCTTTAGGTTCAACCATGCCCATATGCTTCAGAATTTGTTCTACCTCTTCCGGAAGCAAAGCTGTTGGTTTAGACCCTGAGCCTGTCGAACCAACAAATCCAGTAACGCCCGGAGTATTGCGGACAACATACCAGGAATCATCAGTCTGAACCATTTCCACCAAAACATATCCGGGGTAAACTTTACGCATAACGGTTTTTTTCTTACCGTCTTTGTTTACGATTTCTTCTTCCATAGGAACAAGAACGCGGAATATTTTGTCTTCCATGCCCATGGACTCAACGCGCTTTTCCAAATTGGCTTTGACCTTATTCTCATACCCAGAATAGGTATGAACGACATACCATCTTTTTTCCATATCAAGCCACCTGGGACCTCTCTAAATAATCGCTTCAATCACAGCGGAAATACCGATGTCCAGAACCCAGAAGTAAATAGCGACAACTACAATCGTACCGAGAACGATCAATGTATAGTTGGTCAATTCTTTACGACTTGGCCAGCGAACCTTTTTGAGTTCACTCCAGCTCTCAGTGAAAAAGGAAAACATAGACTTGAAACTACGTTTCATGCCGACTACACCTCCACAGACTATCTGGTTTCGCGATGAGGAGTTTGCGAGTTACAATACTTGCAAAATTTCTTCATCTCCATGCGGTCGGGGTGATTTCGCTTGTTTTTGGTAGTCGCATAGTTTCTTTGTTTGCAACTTGTACAAGCCAAAGTGATAATTACCCGCATGATGTGCACCTCCCGAGACGTCCTTCCAATTCACATTAGAAGACGCAAATATTGATCCTAAAAAAAAGCCGCGAATTTAGGCCTACCTAAAACACTTTAGCATAATGTCAAGGTCTGTGTCAACGAAAGAATTCCGTTCTGCACTGGGTAATTCCGGGTTTAGTAGTCATATGGCCGTACCCTGTCTTTGGGTCTATCTCTTCCTCACACTTCGCTGTCTTCCTTACCATTATGGGGTATTCCGTCTGTGTATAAACCTACCTTCAACGGCAACGACTAAAATCGGCTCGAATAGTAATTTATGGTGCAAGCACCTAATTCTATCCGAGTGATTTCAAAAAGACTAAAAAAAAGAACTCGATGTCCGAGCCCTCTCTTGTTCATTATATCATCAATTGTCACGTACTTCTAGATATCTTTCTAATTTCCTTTTTACTCGTTGTAGAGCGTTATCAATAGACTTTACATGCCGCTTAAGATCTTCAGCAATCTCCTGATAGGATCTTCCGTCTAAATACAACATCAGAACCTTGCGCTCCAAGTCACTTAGAATCTCCGCCATCTTATCTTCAAGACCAATGAATTCTTCTTGATTAATAATTAGCTCTTCTGGATCTAGAACCTGTGTTCCACAAATGACATCCATAAGTGTTCTATCAGAATCTTCGTCATAAATGGGCTTGTCCAAGGAAACATAAGAGTTCAGCGGAATATGTTTCTGACGAGTGGCCGTCTTAATAGCCGTTATAATCTGTCGTGTAATGCAGAGCTCAGCAAAAGCCTTAAATGAAGAGAGCTTGTCACCTTTAAAGTCACGAATAGCCTTGTATAGACCAATCATTCCTTCTTGTACAATATCTTCACGGTCTGCCCCGATCAAGAAATAAGAGCGGGCTTTAGCACGTACAAAGTTACGGTATTTATTAATCAAGTGTTCTAATGCGCCACTGTCGCCACCACGGAAAGCCTCGACAATATCTTCATCACTTATGAAATCATACTCAGACAGCATTATTTCCTTGAGGTCGACACTCACCAAGAATCCCCCCGGCTGCAACGCAAGACACATCGTTACTTCGCGAAATATAGGATCAGTATATATTATGTTACCTTCCACCGTCAACCGGAGTTTGTCCAAAATCAATCTAGAATAGCATAAATTGGAATAAAATATTTCCTGATTCTTCCTCGATCTCACTGTCTGCGCCATTTTTCCAGCTTACTGCGCACATCGGGAGGCAGTTTGTCTTCCAAAGAATGACGAGTAGAACTGACACCGCCAGGTTCGATAGCTTTTTTTACTTGTTTTTGATTCTCTTCAATTTCCAGATGCAATTCCCTTGCCGAAATTCGCAATGCACCTTGTGCAAAAATAATATGCTGCTCTATAAAATCACTCGTAGCCACATAGATCTGCCGGCGCCGATTGCTATATTCCCCAACCAGTCGCTCAATGCATTCATCTGCGGTTTCTTTTTCCTTGGTGAAGTACACCTGGACCTTACCCTGGACAAAAGACCTTCCCAACCCCGGAACACGGTATGCATCAAAAACAGCAATAACTCTTCGTCCAGAGAAAGCCTGGTAATCTGCCAGCAAATCCATCAAGCGGTCGCGTGCTTCCTGCATACCAATCTGGGACAGTGCCACAAGTTCCGGCCAGCCACCGATCATGTTATATCCATCCACAAGCAGCACATCGCGCCAGTCGGCCATAGCTATCCCTGCAGTTGCCGGCGGCGTATCACTTCATACATAATGACTCCTGCGGCGACAGAGGCATTTAATGAATTGATCTTTCCGGCCATCGGCAGCTTAAGAAGCACATCACATTTTTCACGAATCAGGCGTCCCATTCCTTTATTCTCATTGCCGATTACAACAGCTACCGGACCCGTGAAAATATCGGATTGGTATAGATTCTGATCGGTATCCACGTCTGTTCCTACTACCCAGACTCCCTGCTCTTTTAGACGGTCAATGGTCTGACCCAGGTTTGTAACCCGGGCAACCGAAACATACTCCACAGCACCCGCGGATGTTTTGGACACGGTCGCAGTTATCTGAGCCGAACGGCGTTTAGGTACGATTACCCCATGTACTCCAGTACAATCCGCCGTCCGCAGAATCGAGCCCAGGTTATGAGGATCTTCAATTTCATCAAGCAAAATAAGGAATGCCGGTTCTCCTTTGGCTTCTGCTATAGCTAACAAATCATCCACTTCAACATAGGCAAATGGTGCTGCTTGTGCAACCACCCCTTGATGCTGCACACCTGGTGCCAGTTGATCCAGCTTACGCTTGTCCACATGCTGAATGACAATTCCCGCTTTCCGGGCTTCGGCAACGATGGGTGCTGTCAGATGCTTCTGGGCTGTCTCTGCGATCCATATTTTATTTAATGTACGACCAGCACGAAGCGCTTCAAGCACAGAATGCTTCCCTGCCAATATTTCCTCTTCAGTCTTCAATTCTTCTTCCATGTTCACTTCTCCTATTTTCTATTTCGCCAAAGCCTATCACGGCTGTTTCAACATAAACTGTATACCCTTGTGCACAATTTCTTCTATTCTCTCCTGTTGTCCTGTGTAGTACAAGTAACCAATCAAGCACTCAAAAGCTGTAGCATGACGGTATTCAAGCACATCCGCATTCTTAGGAACACTTCCCGATTTCGCATTTCTCCCCTGACGGGCGACATCCTTCTCCTCTTCCGTGAGACTAGGCTCCAAAAAGTTCAGAATTGCACACTGTGCTTTAGCGGATACCAGCCCTGTAGCAGAACGATGCAAATGGTTCGGACGCAAATTCGGAAGAGATACTAAATACTGGCGAACAGCCACCTCATAGATAGCATCTCCTACATAAGCTAGAACAATAGGCGAAAGTAGTCGCGCAGGTTTGGAAGGCTCATAAGGAAACCATCCGTTATCAAACTTGCGTTCCTCACTCATTTACGACGCCACCGCATTCCTTGTGGAGTATCCTCAAGCAATATGCCCAAGCGGCCTAATTCATCACGGATCTCGTCAGACCGGCTCCAATTCTTATTCTTACGAGCTTCAACCCGCTCGGCGATCAACCGTTCAACTTCTTCACTTGCAATTTCCTCTTCCAGTTCAGGCGTCAAACGCAGCACAGCATTCATTTCGCCAAAGGCTTGCAGTAATGCAGCAAAATCAGCAGGAGCAGCCTCGTTATTCGCAAGCGTATGGTTTGCCAGGCTCACCCAATCGAACATAGCCGTGATCGCATCAGGCGTATTAAAGTCATCCTGCATTCTAGCATGGAAATTGGCCACTATAGCCGACAGCTTATCATTAATCTCTGAGTTGACCTCACCTTGAGCACCATCAGCAGCGAGTTCAAGCCGATGTTTAACGTTACTCTCTGCAAGCGTGATCCGTTCAACGCTCTTTTCGGCGGAAGTCATAGATTCCTCTGAGAAATTCAACGGGTTGCGGTAATGGGTCGATAGCATGAAATAGCGGATAGCTCCTGCTTTAAAACGCTCACGGATGTCTTTTACAAGCCAGCCATTACCGAGCGATTTCGACATTTTCTCATCACCAATGTTGATAAATCCATTATGCATCCAGTAATTAGAGAGTGGTTTACCAGTCAGAGCTTCAGTCTGAGCGCATTCGCATTCATGATGCGGGAACTGCAAATCTTGTCCACCACCATGGATATCGATCGTATCCCCCAAGAACTCCCGCGCCATAGCCGAGCATTCAATATGCCAGCCGGGACGTCCGTCTCCCCAAGGGCTACTCCAGTGCACTTCACCAGGTTTGGCTGCTTTCCAAAGCACAAAATCCTCCGGTTTTTCCTTACGTGAGTCCACCTCAACACGGATACCAAACTGCAGCTCATCCAGATTCTGACGAGATAATTTACCGTAGTCTTCAAATTTTGAAGTGCGGTAATATACATCGCCACCGCTTTCGTATGCGAATCCTTTTTCCTCAAGCTCTTTAATAAATCCAATAATCAGCTCCATGCTTTCCGTTACACGGGGATTCAAGGTTGCCGGTTTAACACCAAGCCCTTCCAGATCCTCACGGTAAGCAGCAATGAAAGTTTCCGCTACCTCTGCTACAGTAGTGTTCATTTCTTCGGCTTTGCGAATCAGTTTATCATCAACATCCGTGAAATTCGTAACATAACGCACCTCATTACCTAACTGCTCCAAGTAATTCCGGACCATATCAAAAACAATTATAGGTCTAGCATTTCCGATATGCATATATCCATAAACGGTTGGACCACACACATACATCTTAACTTTGCCCGGCTCCTGGGGCACAAACTGCTCCTTGCTGCGTGTCATTGTGTTATATATTTGTAAAGCCATCCTTATTCCAGCCCTTTCTGTTCTTCCGGATTCCTTAATACCGGGATGCTTAAATTTCATAGTCACCAATATACTGCTGTGCTTCTGCTATCCGCTGTGCGGTTTTTTGTTTATCTTCTGCGCCAAGCTTTTCCCTAATTTCTTCGATTTCTTTCTGCAAAAACCGCAGTGAATCGACAAGCGGGTCAGGCATCTTCGTATGATCGAGCCGATCGGATACCCGTTCTCCATTACGTTTTACCACACGACCTGGATTCCCTACTACTGTACTGTTGTTAGGCACTTCACGCAACACAACAGCATTCGAACCTATATTTGAATTGTCACCAATACGAAAAGATCCTAAAACCTTCGCACCGGAACCAATAACTACATTGTTGCCAACCGTGGGATGCCGCTTACCTTTTTCTTTTCCGGTTCCTCCAAGCGTAACCCCTTGATAGATTATAACATCATCACCGATTTCGCAGGTTTCTCCGATAACTATCCCCATACCATGGTCAATAAACAGCCTATTTCCGATGACAGCTCCGGGATGGATCTCAACACCAGTCATAAATCTGCTAAACTGCGAAACCATACGAGCCATTGTATACCAGCGGCGTTTGAAAAAAGAGTGGGCGATCCGGTGACCCCAAATGGCGTGCAAGCCGGCATATGTGAAGACAACCTCGAACCAGCTGCGGGCAGCAGGATCGTTATCAAATACCGCCCGAATGTCCGACTTAATATGCTTAAACATCACGGTTCCTCTCTTCTTAACTTCCTTATCTCCTGTTTACAGGTACACAAGAAAGGTATTGTCTCCAGGCCCATCATCCTTATCATACATATGCTGTGAGTGTTCGCTTGGTTTGTTATCTCGTAGAAATATAAGACAAAGAGTATTGTATGAAAATTATTTTTGCTTATATTTAGACAAAAAACGCCCCTGCAGCATAATGCTGCAGAGACGTTTAACCGCGGTTCCACTCTGCTTGAACGAATCAAATGAGCCGCTATTGTAACAAACGGCAGAATTTCTTCATTCCACTTGGCATCATTAACGGCGACGTTCCCGGCGCGATCTAATGAGCCTTAAAAAGGTCATTCAACCGTGCAGCTCACAGGCGCATGTTCTGCCCCGGACAAATGAATAACTCCCAGCCCGAAAGGGTGTCCCTTTCTCGGTTATTCTCTCTGGCAATTGTCTTCAATGGACGTACTTCTCCTGATCACAGCTATTATCATATAATTCTATCTTAGCGCAAAAGACAAGATACTGACAAGGGGGTTTAGTCGTATGAAATACGACCTTAAGCGCCCTTAATTTGTGATTTCAAACGTTCGATAACGCGATTTTTGCCGAGCAAAGCAATGGTTATATTAAGATCACGTCCGTGCGTTTGTCCGGTCAGAGCCACACGAATTGGCATAAAGAGTGCTTTGCCCTTATGACCTGTTTCTTTCTGTACTTCCTTAATCAGAACAGCCATGTTGCTTGCACTGAAATCCTGACAGGCTTCAACTTTAGCCAGGAAAGCAGACAATACCTCAGGGACTTGGCTTTCAGCCAGAACCTGCGCTGCTTCCGTCTCTAACTCTAGGTGACTGCGGAAGAACAGTTCCGATAGCGCCACGATGTCAGAAGCTGCAGTCATCTGCTCTTGATACAACGCGACAAGGCTTTCCGCCCATGCTTGTTGCTCTTCGTTCAGCTCAGCAGGTATTTTACCCGCTTTTTGCAGATGTGGAATAGCTAGCGCAGAGATCCGTTTAGGATCAGCATGCTTAATATAATGATTATTCAGATGCGCCAGCTTGTTTTTATCAAATACAGCCGGGCTTTTGGACAAACGGTCCGCATCAAAAATAGAAATAAGTTCTTCTTTACTGAAGATCTCTTCTTCTCCCTCTGGAGACCAGCCAAGCAGAGAAATGAAGTTAACCAGAGCCTCAGGCAAGTAACCCAATTCATCATATTGCTCGATAAACTGAATAACGGATTCATCCCGTTTGCTGAGCTTCTTGTGGTTGTCGCCAACAATAAGCGTCATGTGACCAAATAAAGGTGGCTCCCAGCCAAGCGCTTCATAGATCATAAGCTGGCGGGGTGTGTTGGAAATATGGTCTTCTCCACGCAATACGTGGGTAATAGCCATCAGATGATCGTCAACAGCTACCGCGAAGTTGTAGGTCGGAATTCCGTCCTTCTTCACAATAACAAAGTCACCCATTTCTTTTGTGTCAAAAGAAATACTGCCTTTTACGAGATCATCAAACGCATACGTACGATCTTCTGGCACACGGAAGCGAATGCTGGCAACTCGTCCCTCAGCTTCAAAAGCTAGACGTTGCTCTTCAGTCAGATCACGATGTTTGCCAGAATAACGAGGCGTTTCTCCGCGGGCAGTCTGTTCTTCACGTTCCGCCTCCAGCTCTTCCTCTGTGCAATAGCAGCGGTAAGCCAAACCTCTGTCCAGCAAATCCTGCCAATGCACACGATATAAGTCAAGACGTTCTGTCTGACGGTAAGGTCCGTACTCTCCGCCAACATCAACACTCTCATCCCAATCCATACCCAGCCATTTCAAATACTTAAGCTGGCTCTCTTCACCACCAGCGACATTGCGCTTTACGTCTGTATCTTCAATTCTGATAATGAATTTACCGCCTTTATTACGGGCGAACAGATAGTTAAACAGCGCCGTTCTGGCGTTACCTATATGTAAATGTCCCGTAGGGCTCGGTGCGTAACGCACCCGGACTTCATCCGTCATTGTATTCCCTCCGCTTCATATGGTTGAACTTAATTTACTACTTAGACCATCTCAAGATGATATCACATCTTGGAGTAGACAGACAATAGATTGTGCGGCAATTCCTTCGCCGCGTCCGGCAAAACCAAGCTGCTCAGTTGTAGTAGCTTTAACATTTACCTTGGACGGGTCGGCATTAAGCGCACGTGCGATAATCTCGGTCATTTGTGGAATGTACGGAGCCATCTTAGGCTTTTGGGCGATAATCGTTGAATCAATATTTCCCAGCTTATATCCTCGCTCACGAGCAAGTGCCCATACCTCTTCTAATAACTTCAAGCTATCTGCGTCCTTAAAGGCTGGATCTGTATCCGGAAAATGCCTGCCAATATCACCAAGTCCAAGTGCGCCTAGAATCGCGTCACTAACTGCATGCAGCAGTACATCTGCATCGGAATGCCCAAGCAATCCTTTTTCGTAAGGAATCGTAACTCCCCCAATAATACAAGGCCTGCCCTCTACCAGCTGATGCACATCAAATCCTTGTCCTACAGCGATCATGATTGTCCCTCTCCCCTGTTTCTTTCTGTGAATTCTGCATAATCCAAATCATCAGGTGTCGTAATCTTAATATTTCTGTAGCTTCCCTCTACCACAGAAACCGGAATCCCCGCACGCTCCGCCAAGCTGGAGTCATCGGTGCCCAGAAAGCCATCCCGTTCCGCCGCTGCATAAGCCTCCAGCAAATCAGAAAGACGAAAAGTCTGCGGGGTTTGAATCGCCCACAGACTTCGCCGATCCGGCGTAGACAGTACTTGTCCTTCATTATCCACCTGTTTGATCGTATCCTTGACGGGTACAGCAAGAACCGAAGCACCAATCTGCTTCGCTCGTTCGTAGCAAGCCTCAATTTCATTCGGCTGTACAAACGGACGAACACCATCATGTACCATTACCCACTGTGTCGTAAGTTTCAACAACCCTTTATGTACGGAATGCTGACGCTCAGATCCACCAGTTACTATAGCCTTAACCTTGTCCAGCTTATAGAGCTGTATCCATTCCCGGCAGCGTTCAACATCCTCTTCACCGGTTACGAGCACGATTTCAGAGATCAATTCGTGCTGCTGGAATACCTCCAGCGTATGAACGATAATCGGCTTCCCCTGCAGTAACAAATATTGCTTGCTCTCCGCAGTTCCCATTCGCGTTCCTCTGCCTGCCGCCACAATGACGACGCCCACACTGTTTGACATTAATCTGGCTCCTGTCTTTCACGTATAATCCCATCATAACGTGTTTGGCGGGCATTTCCAACCCATAGGACAGTCCCCATACACTTTATCTTCACTTATTGCGCTTTTTCCAAAAGTTTTGGCTTAGCAAATATCATTCGGCCAGCCGAAGTTTGCAGCACGCTAGTGACCAGAACCTCCATCGTAGTCCCGATATATTCCCGTCCGCCCTCTACAACAATCATCGTTCCATCGTCTAAGTAGGCTACACCTTGCCCATGCTCTTTGCCATCCTTAATGACCTGAACTACGATTTCCTCACCAGGCAGCACTACTGGCTTCACAGCATTCGCCAGATCGTTAATATTCAGTACGGAAACGCCCTGCAATTCGCAAACCTTATTTAAGTTGAAATCATTAGTGACTACTTTACCTTGCAGTACCTTCGCCAACTTCACTAACTTACTGTCAACCTCAGAGATTTCTTCAAAATCTCCCTCATAGATCAATACCTTCACATCAAGCTCTTTTTGAATTTTGTTTAGAATATCAAGCCCACGCCGTCCCCGGTTCCGCTTCAACAAATCCGAAGAATCAGCAATATGCTGGAGCTCTTCTAGTACGAATTCAGGTATGACAATGGTTCCCTCAATAAATCCCGTCTTACAAATGTCAGCGATTCTTCCATCGATAATAACACTTGTGTCGAGGATTTTATGTTCCTCAAGCCCGCGGCCTTCCGGCTCAGCCGCTTGACCCCAGCGTCCAGATGTCCACAGTGCAGCTAGCTCCTCTTTTTTCTCCAAACCGATCCGCAGCCCCAGATATCCAAAAGCTAACGTAGCTGGCACTTGCAGCAGCTGCCCAGCTTTCCCAAGCCAGATCATTGCAGGGTATAACAGAAGAGATAACAGAAGCCCCCCTGTAAGCCCAGCTGCACTTGCAGCTAATTCATTCATTGGAATACGCGAACAGTAGTGAACCGCCTCCCGCAGTTTTGAACCTCCCCATTCCGCGCATAAAGACCCCGCAAACAAAAAAATAATGGCACCCAGCACCGTAAATAAAATGCTTCCTTCTACAGGTAAGCTTTCACCCAGCTTTTCCATCCCCTTGGGGAATCCTCTTTCGAGCGCATGGTATAGCGAAAAACCTGACCAAGCACCACATATTAAGGCAAAAGACAAAATCACTTTTTTCCACATAACCTAACGCACCTCCTTTTTATTCATCCTAAATGGATCTATTCCTCACCAGTATGTTCCAATTTTCAAGACGATAAACTTGGGTTAGTGCTGGAAATGCAAAAAGGCTTTGCCATCCCCTAGGGAAGACAAAACCTTTGGTCATAATTTATTCAGTTACCTTACCTTATGGACCGATTAACCGTTCTTGGAGTGATACACTTTATCCTCTGAACGGCTACGACGACGATGACGGCGTCTGGCTGTCAACCGATCAATATTTTGCTTAAAGCCGTATAATGCGTAAATTCCAAGTAAGACAAAGATCAGCTTAGCGATTTGCTCTGGGAACACAACAGCTACAGCCACTGCAACAACAATAACCACTGGCGCTCCAACCACCGCTTTTTTCGGCAATCCAATCTTTTTAAAATTAGGATATTTAACAGTGCTGACCATCAAATAAGATAAGAGCAGTGTAGCAACGATCATAAACGGAGCCGAAACATCTTTATTAAAAAGAGCTAATGTGGCCAGTACACCACCTGCAGCAGGAATTGGCAAACCGATAAAATAACCCGGAACCCCCGGACGAACATTAAAACGGGCTAAGCGCAAAGCACCAAACACCGGAAAAATCGCAGTTACTGTCCAGCCTAATGCAGAGTTTAAATCCTGCAGGCTTGAGACGTACAAAATAACGGCCGGTGCGACTCCGAAAGAAACGACATCAGATAAGGAGTCCAGCTCCTTGCCAAATTCGCTTTCGCATTTTAGAGCGCGAGCTACTCGACCATCTAAGCCGTCTAACAGCATAGCAATAATAACCATGATAGCGGCCATGCTAATCTTACCGTCAAACGCCATCATGATACCAAACATTCCGAGCATCAAATTACCTATCGTAAAAAGACTCGGAATTGATTTTTGTATCATTTCTTCACCTCAATTTTCTAACTTTGGCCTTTAACGTCCCCAATATTACGTGATTGTATGTTATTTACATTTGCCTGTCAATAAGAACTTGCTTCTGTAAACGTTTGAGCCCATCCTGAATATTACGGGCCCGCACCTCCCCAATTCCGTCCACTTCATCCAATTCAGCTATGCTTGCGGACATCAAATTAGGCAGCATTTCAAACCGCTCCACCAGATTGTGAATGATCACATTCGGAAGCCGCGGAATTTTGTTAAGCAGGCGATAACCACGTGGAGTCACCACTTCTTCAGAGGTAATGGCCGTAGAAGAATAACCCAATATACGGGCAATATGGTTGTCATCCATCAGATCATCATCGCTTATCCGTTTGAGACCAGCGATAATTTCACGGATTTTATCTTCCTGCTCTTCCTTAGCATAGTCTCTGTATAGAAGCCATGCTTCTTCCTCTGTATTTCCAACCAGTTCTTCCATCTGCATGCTGATCAGGCGTCCTTCGTTGCCCAATTCGTTGATATAGCGTTTGATCTCCATTTTTATGCGCAAAACCATCTCTACACGCTGGATAACACCCACTACTTCAGCAACGGTAACAATGCCCTCATATTCTGAAGCTGACAAATTCGTCAGTCCTTGCGTGAGCACTGCTTTATACTTCTCGAGTGTCTGAATCGCTTGGTTAGCCTTTGCCAAAATTGCGCCGATCTCTTTGAGTGCATAACGTATCGAGCCTTGATAAAGCGTGATGATATTGCGGCGTTGTGAAATGGAAACCACCAGCTTACCCGTTTGCTTCGCTACCCGCTCCGCGGTCCGGTGACGGATCCCCGTCTCGATGGATGAGATAGAGGAATCCGGTATAAGTTGTGTATTAGCATACAATATACGCTTTAAATCCTCACTTAGAATAATAGCTCCGTCCATTTTAGCTAGCTCATATAAATAATTGGGCGAAAAATCGCAGTTAATGGAGAATCCGCCATCCACTACGTCCATCACCTCAGGACTGTACCCTACGACAATAAGTGCCCCTGTCTTAGCGCGCAGCACATTCTCCAAACCTTCCCGAAAAGGTGTACCCGGTGCCGCCAGTCTGAGCAGATCATTCATATTCTCTAATTGGTTATATTCTTTCATATCCCTGTGCCCCCTAATCTAACGCGACCGATAGTGCATCTGCTACGGTACTGACGCCAATAATCTGGATATCTTGCGGGTGCTTCCATCCCTTCATGCTCTTTTCAGGCATAATCACCCGCCGGAAGCCAAGTTTTGCGGCCTCCTTAACGCGCATTTCCGCGCGCGAAACGCCTCTTACCTCACCGGTAAGTCCTACTTCTCCGAAGAAAACGTCGTAAGGTTTTGTTGAAATATCACGAAAACTGGAGGCGATACTAATTGCTACAGCTAGATCAATCGCCGGTTCATCCAGCTTTACTCCCCCGGCAACATTAAGGTATGCATCCTGATTCTGCAGGAACATGCCCATCCGTTTCTCGAGTACAGCGATAATAAGTGCCATCCGCTGGTGATCCATGCCTGTGCACATTCGCCGTGGGGAAGGGAAGTGGGTGGCAGCAACAAGTGCCTGAAGTTCTACAAGCACAGGTCTAGTTCCCTCCATACTAGCCACCACAGTAGAACCAGCCACGCCAAGCGGACGTTCCGATAAAAAGAGCTCCGATGGATTCTCTACTTCGGTAAGCCCCGCTTCACCCATTTCGAAAATGCCGATTTCATTCGTAGAGCCAAAGCGGTTTTTTACAGCCCGCAAAAGTCTATACGTATGATGCCGCTCACCCTCAAAATACAGCACGCAGTCCACCATATGTTCAAGCATCCGTGGTCCAGCAATAGCCCCTTCCTTGGTAACATGACCAACGAGAACTGTTGCAATTCCACGAATCTTAGCGATACGCATAAATCTTGTCGTACACTCCCGAACCTGGGTCACGCTGCCTGGCGCACTCGTTACTTCTGGCATAAATACGGTCTGAATAGAATCGATGACAAGAAATTGTGGCTGGATTTGTTCGATCGCTTCTTCTATGCTTTCCATATTTGTCTCACATAGTACATAAAGCTCCGTTGACAACGCATCGAGGCGATCCGCGCGCAGCTTAGTTTGCCTTACCGATTCTTCGCCCGAGATATACAGTACTCGCAATCCCTGTGTTGTAAGGGCGTGCGAGGTCTGTAATAAGAGCGTAGATTTACCGATTCCTGGGTCTCCCCCTACTAGTACCAGCGATCCTGGTACGATCCCCCCACCGAGAACACGGTTAAGCTCACCTATACCTGTCAGTATGCGCGGTTCCTTGTCACTTTCTATACTTATGATCGACTGTGCCTTTTCTTTACTATGAAAAATAGGGGCATTCATTCCCTGTGTTTTGACTACGCTTTCCGTTTCCTCCACCATGGAGTTCCAAGCCTGGCACCCTGGGCATTTCCCGAACCATTTTGGCGATTCGTATCCACAGTCGGTGCAAAAAAATTTTGTTTTTGCTTTAGCCATTTGTTCTCCTTACGGTCCGAACTGTTTACAATTCGGATCATTTTCTTCTAATGAAAGTTTACCATTTCTACCCCTTTAACGAAAGGTCATTCGGTATTTGCATTAAATGTATATTTTAAATTGATCTATTTCCAATAAAAAAAGCTTCCGCTCCTCTATAAATAAGGAGCGAAAGCCTTGTTTATTTTATTCGGATTCTACTTCTTTTTCAAGCGCTGGCGCTACTGGAGCATCCACTTTAGTCACCACAAGTTCTCCGCCGACCTCATCAATATTGAGGGAATCACCCTTTTGGATATTTCCTCTCAACAATTCCTCAGAAAGACGGTCCTCAATATGCTTCTGAATTGCCCGGCGCAATGGACGTGCACCAAAGGCTGGGTCATAACCTTCTTTAGCCAAGAAGGCCTTCGCTGCATTCGTGAGTACGAAATCAACATCATATTCACGCAGGCGCTTGCGGAGCTCATCAGACATCAACGTAACGATCTCAGCGATATGTTTCTCATCGAGTGAGTGGAAGACGATGATTTCGTCGATCCGGTTCAAGAACTCTGGACGGAAGCTCTTCTTGAGCTCTTCCATAACCTTGCCCTTCATATTGCCGTATTCTGCTCCTGCATCTTGCACAGCCGTGAATCCAAGCGTCGAATTCTTCTTGATTGCCTGTGCGCCTACGTTAGAGGTCAGAATGATAAGTGTATTACGGAAGTCAACTACCCGGCCTTTAGAGTCGGTAAGGCGACCATCTTCAAGCACTTGCAGCAAAATGTTGAATACTTCCGGATGCGCTTTTTCAATTTCATCAAGCAGTACTACAGAGTATGGTTTACGACGTACCTTCTCTGTTAATTGGCCGCCTTCTTCATAGCCGACATATCCAGGAGGGGCACCAACTAAACGGGACGTGGAGTGCTTCTCCATGTATTCCGACATATCAATACGAATGACCGCATTTTCATCGCCGAACATAGCTTCAGCAAGCGCACGTGCCAACTCAGTTTTACCTACACCCGTAGGACCGAGGAAGATAAACGAGCCCATTGGACGTTTCGGATCTTTAAGACCCGCACGCGCCCGGCGCAATGCCCGGCTGACAGCCTTAACAGCTTCGTCCTGACCAATCACTCGTTCATGCAACAGAGCTTCCATGTTAAGCAGACGGTCGGTCTCTTCTTCCTTCAGCTTGCTTACAGGGATCCCCGTCCAGCTTGCGACAACCTGTGCGATATCTTCAGGTGTAACTTCAGAATCGGTGCGTCCTTGCTTTTCTTTCCACTGGTTCTTAGTCGTATCAAGCTCTTCACGGATTTTTTGCTCCGTATCACGCAGGGCAGCCGCTTTCTCAAACTCTTGGCTCTGAACAGCGGAATCCTTCTCCTTGCGGATATCATCCAAGCGCATTTCTAGTTCCTTCAGATTTGGCGGGATAGTGTAAGAGTGAAGCCTTACTTTAGACCCTGCTTCATCGATAAGGTCAATGGCTTTATCCGGCAGGAACCGATCCGGAATGTAACGATCAGACAGCTTTACAGCTTCCACGATAGCTTCATCCGTAATTTTCACACGGTGATGTGCTTCATAACGATCGCGAAGTCCAAATAGAATTTGTACCGCTTCTTCTGGAGATGGCTGATCCACCGTAATCGGTTGGAAACGGCGCTCCAAAGCTGCATCTTTTTCAATATATTTACGATATTCATCCAGCGTCGTCGCACCGATGCACTGAAGTTCTCCGCGGGCTAAAGCCGGCTTAAGAATGTTAGATGCATCAATAGCACCTTCTGCGCCACCAGCACCGATCAGCGTATGAAGCTCATCGATAAAGAGTACGATATTCCCCGCTTGGCGAATCTCATCCATGATTTTCTTGAGGCGGTCTTCAAACTCACCGCGATATTTAGTACCAGCCACTACAGAGCCCATATCGAGCGTCATTACGCGTTTGTCGCGCAGTGTTTCTGGAATTTCATTATTAATGATCTTTTGGGCCAAGCCTTCAGCAATAGCTGTTTTACCAACCCCAGGTTCACCTATCAACACCGGGTTGTTCTTCGTCCGGCGGCTCAGTACCTGAATAACACGTTCAATTTCCTTGCTACGACCGATAACTGGATCCAGGTTGCCATCCTTGGCATAAGCCGTCAAATCGCGTGCTAGGCCGTCTAGAGTCGGTGTGCTGACATTAGCAGGTGTTCCGCTATGGCTGGATGCAGCCTCGCTGCTTCCCAGAAGCTGAAGCACTTGCTGACGAGCTTTGTTCAAGCTGATGCCGAGGTTATTAAGCACACGAGCCGCGACACCTTCTCCTTCACGAATAAGTCCTAGCAGAATATGCTCAGTGCCGACATACGTATGTCCCAGCTTGCGGGCTTCGTCCATCGACAACTCGATTACTTTTTTGGCGCGAGGAGTATAAGCAATGTTCGTAGGTTGTTCTTGGCCTCTGCCAATCAGTGTCTCCACTTCGTCCTGGATTTTCTCAAGACCCAGACCCAAAGCGATTAATGCTTTAGCAGCAATGCCGTCTCCTTCACGAATAAGTCCTAGCAAAATATGTTCTGTGCCAATATTGTTGTGTCCTAAACGAACAGCTTCTTCCTGCGCTAGCGCTAGCACTTTTTGTGCGCGTTCCGTAAATCTTCCAAACATCATATCTCCTGCACCTCCATGAATAATAAATATCTATATTAATGTTGTGTTCCCAGTGTTTCTCGGAGCAGTTTCGCCCGATACATATCCCGTTCAGTGGCGTTCATCTCGTCACCGAACATTTTTTGCAGAAATCCTGGCTGTGTCTTAACGTTAAGCTCATTAAGCACGGAAATCGAAGGGCCTTCCAGTATGCCAAGGTCAACCCCAAGTCTCACATCAGACAGCCGTTGTGCGGATTCTTTAAGCTCCATTAGAGCTGCATAACACAAAATCCCATAAGATCTTTTGACTCGGTCTGTAATTCTTAAAGCGGAATCTACAAGCAGCCTTTCACGGGCATTTCGTTCATGCTCTATAATCTGGGTGACTACACTGTGAAGGTTCTCGATGATTTCACTTTCCGTTTGACCGAGAGTAATCTGATTGGAAATTTGAAAGATGTTCCCTACTGCTTCGCTGCCCTCACCATAAATTCCTCTTACAGTCAATCCCACTTGATTCACTGCTGACAATATGCGATTGATCTGTTGGGTCATCACTAGTGCTGGCAAATGCAGCATTACTGAGGCACGCAGCCCTGTACCCACATTGGTGGGACAACTGGTCAAGTATCCTCTTTTATCATCAAAAGCGTAATTAACAGCTGATTCGAAGATATCATCGATGGCTGTCGCACGTTCCCATGCTTCTCTTACCTGAAGACCCGGGAACAGACATTGGATCCGCAGATGGTCTTCTTCGTTAATCATGATGCTGACCGACTCATCTTCATTTAATATCACAGCTGCACCACGTGAATCATTAGCCAGATTAGGACTGATGAGATGTTTCTCGACCAATACCTTTTTGTCCAGTTCATTCACTTCAGCAAGCTTTATCAGTTGAAAAGATCCGAATTCGGCAGCAGTTTCCCCATGAAACACAGGGGCCAGCAGCTCTAATACTTCTTCCGATTGCTCTAAGGAAGCAAGCATAGGGAATGGAAGATGCTCTAAGTTACGTGCAATACGCATACGGCTGCTAATTACAATCTCGGAGTGACTGCCTCCCGAGCGCATCCAATCACTAAGCGCTTGTTCAGTAAATCGGAGACTTGACATGTCATATCCCCCCTATATATCAAAGACTTTACTCTTGTGCCATTTCTTTTTCAAGTTGGCGAATTTGATCCCGCAGCTCTGCCGCAGTTTCGAATTCCTCCTGTGCGATACTTTGCTGTAATTCCAGCTTCAATTCATCAATTTGCCGTTTGAACACAATCTGTGCTCCAGCACGTTTGGGAATCTTGCCTACATGCGAAGTGCTGCCATGCACCCGTTTAAAGAGCGGGTCCAGTGCACTGTTAAAATATTTATAACAGGAGCTGCAGCCAAAACGACCCAATTTGCTAAACTGCGAGTACGTCATCCCACAATTCTCACATTGCAGACTCTGCGTAGTCTTCGTAGCAGCCGTCTTTTCCTTACCGGCCCCTTCAAGATCAAGCAGACCAGACAGCAAGCTGTGAATGGAGAATCCTCCAGCAGTTCCCGGGATCAGTTCACCCTTCTCCCGCGCACAGCTCTCGCAGATATGAAATTCTGTCTTCTCTCCATTCACGATCTTGGTGAAATGGAGTGTTGCTGGCTTGACGCCACATTCCTGACATTGCATAAGCGAAAGCCCCTCCCTTATGATTGACAATTATTTGCCTAACAAAGAGATTAACATCGCCTTCATAATCTTGGCCCGAATCTCATCCCGATATGGAATCTTAACCGTTAGGCAATCCCGAGAAACAGCAGCGCGCATAAGACACGCCTCACGCTTGCTTAGAAAACCAGCTTCCTCCAGTTGATAAATCAACCCTTCGGCAGCGTTCTGATCTATCCCGCCACCTATAGTATGGTTTAAATGGGCATGCAGTGCCACGTTGGGCGGCAATTCAAAACGTTGAATACGAATATATCCCCCGCCACCACGCTTACTTTCCACCACATAGCCTTTTTCCAGTGTAAAGCGTGTACTAATAACATAATTGATCTGTGACGGTACGCATGAGAACTGGTCCGCCAGGTCATTTCGCTGGATTTCCACCGTACCTTCGGGACTTTCATGCAAAATATTCTTCAGATATTGTTCAATAATATCAGAGATATTGCGCATCACTCATCCTCCAGTGCTCTTTAAAGCTTCATAATATCGCTTGCGCCCGCATCCTTAATGACATTCATTAGTGAACTTCATTCATATAAGTCTGAAGAAAACTTCACGAATTCAGAGGATCGCACTGTATGTCATCAGGTGCGTTGACTTTGACTTTCTTTGACTTTTTAATATTATAACATATTCTGTGCTAATTCCAAGAGGATTCTCTTATTTTTCACTTTTTTCAGCGAATGTATTCGGAAATAAAGAACTCTCCCAGCATCTTTCGAAGGGGAGAGCCTAATTATTTTCTAAAAATGATCAAAAAGTGCGGTTTCAGCTTGCGGTATGATTTCTTCGAGCCATTCCAGAGCCGTCGGATTACCAGTCACACGTCCATAACGAGCCAGCTCTGCTGGGCGTTTATATCCAAACATTAGAATCGTCAGCGTACCAATATCACAGCTTAAGTCAGCTGCATCCCGTTCACCCTCTATACGCAAGAAAGCTGCTGCTCCCTCTTCGGAGACAGTCCATTCCCACAACCCGTCATTCCATGGTGCATATTTATCTTCAATATAAATAACCTGTTTCTTCTGACTGCTGTGACACTTAAAAGAATAACTCTCCACAAATACTTTAGCATTAACAATACGCGCCATAAAATAAGGATAATTCTCCTGCTCTATACGCGGATCAGGCAGCAAAAAGGGTAACATATCATCGGATGGCACCAGTTTTAGCGATGCACCGGTCACCATCGAATCGTGATTCGCAAGAAATGTCCACAGCCCCTGCCGGGCCTGTTCGTTCAAAAACACAAATTCATCAATGACCAGTTCTCTATTTTCTATCTTATATAGTACGTATCCTTCAGGTTCCCCAAGCTGTGAATAAAATACCGCAGTCTGACCTTCATTATCCAGAACAGAGTTCTCCCACCAGTCCAAATCACGCTTAAGTGTTCCGTTATATCTAACTGCAAAACGATTGTATAAGTTGTCCAATACTTCGATATCTTTAACACCACGTCTTACCTTGCCCTCAACTTCAACCTTCTTGGGAAACTTGGCAACAGGAATGGAGTATTTCTTATATTCACAATAAACTTCCCAACCAAATTTGCGATAAAAGGGGATCAAGAACGGATGCAGAAAAGATAATGTCTGCCCCGCCTCATTCATCGTTTGCAGCGTATGCGCTAGGAGCTTTGCCACATGACCCTGTCTGCGATTCTCCGGCCATGTCGCTACCCCAGCGAGCCCTCCCATAGGTACTAATCTACCTTGTATGTACACTTGGAATGGAAGAAGAGTAAGTTTGGCTTCCAAAGTACCTTCTTCAAAAGCACCCCATACGCGTTCTGCTTTAAATCTTTCCTTAGCATTAGCCCTTTTCTCACTAGGCAGCTTGTATTGAAAAGCATATTCAGATAAATCCATGCTTAGATCAAACTCTTCTGAGTGCAACTGTCTGATATCCACAAAACTCACCTCACCATTTATGAATTTACTTTTATGGTTAGTATAACAAGAGAGTGTATTGTGTGCGAATTATAAGGATATTTTTCGAACTTTTTTTAGTTATCCACAGCTTTAAGGAGTTTCAAAAATAGTCTTGTAATCTTGTCCTATTCAAGTTAAAATAATTATCCACTTATCAATCCCTCTATCCACATAAATCTGACTATATCCACAGCAACCCGTGTATTACTTAGGTTTTCTGTTGACAGATCTACATAAATATGTACTTAATCCACACCATTCGGTGATTTTTTGCCTTTTAATTATCTATCCACATGTGCGTAAGTTTTCTGCAAATTCCAATGAATTATCCACAAGTTTTCCACAATCTATAATAGACGCAAAAAAGCCACTGTCGATTACTCAACAGTGGTCTTGTGTGCTTGGCAACGTCCTACTCTCCCAGGACCCTTCGGTCCAAGTACCATCGGCGCTGGAGGGCTTAACGGTCGTGTTCGGGATGGGTACGCGTGGAACCCCTCCGCTATCGCCACCAAACATGCGTCTGTGAAACAGACGCTGCCGCGTGAAATTCGGTTCATCACCAGAAGTGAGAATGAATTTCTAAGCGTGTTACAGGCTTAATCGCCTGAAAACTGAATCCGAAACGAATCTGCATTCTAAGTATAGGATAAGCCCTCGACCGATTAGTATTGGTCAGCTCCATGCATTGCTGCACTTCCACCTCCAACCTATCTACCTCGTCGTCTTCAAGGGGTCTTACTAATTGGGAAATCTCATCTTGAGGGGGGCTTCACGCTTAGATGCTTTCAGCGCTTATCCCGTCCGTACGTAGCTACCCAGCCATGCTCCTGGCGGAACAACTGGTGCACCAGCGGTACGTCCATCCCGGTCCTCTCGTACTAAGGACAGCTCCTCTCAAATTTCCTGCGCCCACGACAGATAGGGACCGAACTGTCTCACGACGTTCTGAACCCAGCTCGCGTACCGCTTTAATGGGCGAACAGCCCAACCCTTGGGACCTACTTCAGCCCCAGGATGCGATGAGCCGACATCGAGGTGCCAAACCTCCCCGTCGATGTGGACTCTTGGGGGAGATAAGCCTGTTATCCCCAGGGTAGCTTTTATCCGTTGAGCGATGGCCCTTCCATGCGGTACCACCGGATCACTAAGTCCGACTTTCGTCCCTGCTCGACTTGTAGGTCTCGCAGTCAAGCTCCCTTATGCCTTTGCACTCTGCGAATGATTTCCAACCATTCTGAGGGAACCTTGGAACGCCTCCGTTACTCTTTAGGAGGCGACCGCCCCAGTCAAACTGCCCGCCTGACACGGTCCCCGTACCCGGTAAGGGTACTAGGTTAGAACCTAGATACGATCAGGGTGGTATCCCAACGGCGCCTCCACCGAAGCTTGCGCTCCGATTTCTACGGCTCCCACCTATCCTGTACAGATCGTACCCAAATTCAATATCAAGCTGCAGTAAAGCTCCATGGGGTCTTTCCGTCTTGTCGCGGGTAACCTGCATCTTCACAGGTATTAAAATTTCACCGGATCTCTCGTTGAGACAGCGCCCAAGTCGTTACGCCATTCGTGCGGGTCAGAATTTACCTGACAAGGAATTTCGCTACCTTAGGACCGTTATAGTTACGGCCGCCGTTTACTGGGGCTTCGGTTCATAGCTTCGGGTTACCCCTAACCACTCCCCTTAACCTTCCAGCACCGGGCAGGCGTCAGCCCGTATACTTCGCCTTGCGGCTTCGCACAGACCTGTGTTTTTGCTAAACAGTCGCTTGGGCCTTTTCACTGCGGCCCCCTCGTGCTATTCACACTACCGGGGCACCCCTTCTCCCGAAGTTACGGGGTCATTTTGCCGAGTTCCTTAACGAGAGTTCTTCCGCGCGCCTTAGAATTCTCTTCTCGCCTACCTGTGTCGGTTTGCGGTACGGGCACCTTCTCCTGGCTAGAGGCTTTTCTTGGCAGTGTGAGATCATGACCTTCGCTACTATAATTTTCGCTCCCCATCACAGCCCAGCCTTATCGATGTGCGGATTTGCCTACACATCAGCCTCACTGCTTAGACGGACATCCATCAGTCCGCGTCACTACCCTCCTGCGTCACCCCATCGCTCATAGCGGATTACGGTGGTACAGTAATTTCAAACTGTTGTCCTTCGACTACGCCTTTCGGCCTCGCCTTAGGTCCCGACTTACCCTGAGCGGACGAGCCTTCCTCAGGAAACCTTGGGCTTTCGGCGGATCAGATTCTCACTGATCTTTTCGTTACTCATACCGGCATTCTCACTTGTGTAGTGTCCAGCGCTCTTTTCAGTACACCTTCAACCCCTACACAACGCTCCCCTACCCCAGATACATAGTATCTAGCCATAGCTTCGGTGGTGTGTTTAGCCCCGTTACATTTTCGGCGCAGAGTCACTCGACCAGTGAGCTATTACGCACTCTTTCAATGGTGGCTGCTTCTAAGCCAACATCCTGGTTGTCTGTGCAACTCCACATCCTTTCCCACTTAACACACACTTGGGGACCTTAGCTGATGGTCTGGGCTGTTTCCCTTTTGACAATGGATCTTAGCACTCACTGTCTGACTCCCGGCAATAAGTATATGGCATTCGGAGTTTGACTGAGCTTGGTAATCCTTGCGGACCCCGCACCCAATCAGTGCTCTACCTCCACTACTCTTATACCGAGGCTAGCCCTAAAGCTATTTCGGGGAGAACCAGCTATCTCCGAGTTCGATTGGAATTTCTCCGCTACCCCCACCTCATCCCCGCACTTTTCAACGTACGTGGGTTCGGGCCTCCAGTGCGTGTTACCGCACCTTCACCCTGGACAGGGGTAGATCACACGGTTTCGGGTCTACGTCCACATACTAAATCGCCCTATTCAGACTCGCTTTCGCTGCGGCTCCACCTTCTCGGCTTAACCTTGCATGTTAAACGTAACTCGCCGGTTCATTCTACAAAAGGCACGCCATCACCCATAGATCGGGCTCTGACTTTTTGTAAGCACACGGTTTCAGGTTCTATTTCACTCCCCTTCCGGGGTGCTTTTCACCTTTCCCTCACGGTACTGTTTCACTATCGGTCGCCAGGTAGTATTTAGCCTTAGCAGATGGTCCTGCTGGATTCATACGGGGTTTCACGTGCCCCGCACTACTCGGGATCCGTCTCGGAGAGAACACAGTTTAGGTTACAGGGCTTTTACCTCTATCGCGGGCCTTTCCAGACCTCTTCACCTACCATATTCCTTTGTAACTCCATGTGAGACGTCCCACAACCCCAAGAGGCAAGCCCCTTGGTTTAGGCTGTTCCGCGTTCGCTCGCCGCTACTGACGGAATCACTATTGTTTTCTCTTCCTCAGGGTACTTAGATGTTTCAGTTCCCCTGGTCTGCCTCTACACACCCTATGTATTCAGGTATGAGTAACTGCGAATTACCACAGCTGGGTTTCCCCATTCGGACACCCCCGGATCAAAGCTTGCTTACAGCTCCCCGAGGCAGTTTCGTTGTTCGCCACGTCCTTCGTCGGCTCCTGGCGCCTAGGCATCCTCCGTGTGCTCTTATTAGCTTAACCTTGATTCTTCCGAAGAAAAATCTCACTAATAACATTCACTTGTTTGCACAAGTTGCTAAAAGATGTTCTAAAACGCAAATTCGTTTCGGTATCCAGTTTTCAAGGATCAAGTGTATAGACATAACAAATAGATGAAGTTTGTTGGTGGAGCCAAGCGGGATCGAACCGCTGACCTCCTGCTTGCAAGGCAGGCGCTCTCCCAGCTGAGCTATGGCCCCGCAAATTCCATCAAAACCGAACAAATGGATACACGTTAATTAGTTGTGGAAGCTGAGCTTCCGATTTGAATGTTCTCATTGCAGAGAACGATTCTCCATAGAAAGGAGGTGATCCAGCCGCACCTTCCGATACGGCTACCTTGTTACGACTTCACCCCAATCATCTACCCCACCTTCGGCGGCTGGCTCCCTTGCGGGTTACCCCACCGACTTCGGGTGTTGTAAACTCTCGTGGTGTGACGGGCGGTGTGTACAAGACCCGGGAACGTATTCACCGCGGCATGCTGATCCGCGATTACTAGCAATTCCGACTTCATGCAGGCGAGTTGCAGCCTGCAATCCGAACTGAGACCGGCTTTGATGGGATTGGCTCCACCTCGCGGCTTCGCTTCCCGTTGTACCGGCCATTGTAGTACGTGTGTAGCCCAGGTCATAAGGGGCATGATGATTTGACGTCATCCCCACCTTCCTCCGGTTTGTCACCGGCAGTCACTCTAGAGTGCCCAGCATTACCTGCTGGCAACTAAAGTTAAGGGTTGCGCTCGTTGCGGGACTTAACCCAACATCTCACGACACGAGCTGACGACAACCATGCACCACCTGTCTCCTCTGTCCCGAAGGCCGCTGCTATCTCTAGCAGATTCAGAGGGATGTCAAGACCTGGTAAGGTTCTTCGCGTTGCTTCGAATTAAACCACATACTCCACTGCTTGTGCGGGTCCCCGTCAATTCCTTTGAGTTTCAGTCTTGCGACCGTACTCCCCAGGCGGAGTGCTTACTGTGTTAACTTCGGCACCAAGGGTATCGAAACCCCTAACACCTAGCACTCATCGTTTACGGCGTGGACTACCAGGGTATCTAATCCTGTTTGCTCCCCACGCTTTCGCGCCTCAGCGTCAGTTACAGCCCAGAAAGTCGCCTTCGCCACTGGTGTTCCTCCACATATCTACGCATTTCACCGCTACACGTGGAATTCCACTTTCCTCTTCTGTACTCAAGCCACCCAGTTTCCAGTGCGACCTCAGGTTGAGCCCAAGGTTTAAACACCAGACTTAAATAGCCGCCTGCGCGCGCTTTACGCCCAATAATTCCGGACAACGCTTGCCCCCTACGTATTACCGCGGCTGCTGGCACGTAGTTAGCCGGGGCTTTCTTCTCAGGTACCGTCACTCCGGTAGCAGTTACTCTACCGGACGTTCTTCCCTGGCAACAGAGCTTTACGATCCGAAAACCTTCATCACTCACGCGGCGTTGCTCCGTCAGGCTTTCGCCCATTGCGGAAGATTCCCTACTGCTGCCTCCCGTAGGAGTCTGGGCCGTGTCTCAGTCCCAGTGTGGCCGTTCACCCTCTCAGGTCGGCTACGCATCGTCGCCTTGGTGGGCCGTTACCCCACCAACTAGCTAATGCGCCGCAGGCCCATCCCTCAGTGACAGATTGCTCCGTCTTTCATTCTTCTCTCAGGAGAAAAAAGAAATTATCCGGTATTAGCTACCGTTTCCGGTAGTTATCCCAGTCTGAAGGGCAGGTTGCCTACGTGTTACTCACCCGTCCGCCGCTAAGTTATTTTGAAAGCAAGCTTTCAAAATAACTCCGCTCGACTTGCATGTATTAGGCACGCCGCCAGCGTTCGTCCTGAGCCAGGATCAAACTCTCCAATTAGTATTGAAAAGAGCGATATGCTCATTTTGAAACTGACGATTCATTAAATGAATCTTTTTAAAAATTAACGTGTTCCATTTGTTCAGTTTTCAAAGAACTTACTCCTAGCATTTTGACATTCAATGTCTCTTGCACAGGAATTAGAGTATATCATGTTTGTTTCTATCTTGTCAACTTATTTTTTCATCGCTTGTGTTTCGTATGTGCGATGCGTCGTAAGCACAAGAGATAATATACCATGCTGTCATTGAGTTTGCAAGCTTTTTTTGAAATAAAAAAATCATTCGTATAAATAACTTCCATACAACACAAATTGATACCATTCATCCATTATTTGTGGCTAAATAGAATTTATCGTATTCGCCAATCTTACCTTCTAACTATCAGTACAGAGAGGAGTCAAAATGAAGACCAAACCTACAGACGCTGCGTCCACGGTAGACAGCAAGGACAAGGAGCAGCGTAATCTGCAGCAGGCAACGATTTATAAAATTTTGTTAGCTGTCAGTTTTGTTCATTTATTTAATGATTCTATACAGGCAGTCATTCCAGCAATCTTCCCTATTCTCAAAGATAATCTTCTGCTCTCTTTCGCCCAGATTGGATGGATCTCATTCGCTTTAAATATGACGTCATCAGTAATCCAACCCGTCATTGGATATGCTGCAGACCGTAAACCCCGTCCTATATTATTACCACTGGGTATGTGCAGCACATTTCTAGGTGTACTTCTATTGGCTTATGCCAATAGCTATTTTCTGGTCTTATTCTCGGTTATCCTGATCGGATTCGGTTCAGCCACCTTCCACCCAGAGGGTATGCGTGTTGCTCATATGGCCGCAGGTCAGCGAAAGGGATTGTCGCAATCTATTTTTCAAGTGGGCGGCAATGCTGGACAGTCCCTGGGTCCAATGCTTACGAAATGGGTATTCATCCCCTTTGGCCAGATTGGTGCCCTAGGCTTCACGATCGTCGCGGCTGCCGGAATCGCTGTTCAGACCTATGTAGCTCGCTGGTATAGAGAAATGCTAGATGCCGGTTATACCTTTCATAAAAAATCAACAGCACGGGCAATCGACCCTGCCCGCCGAAAAAGCATACGAACAGCAACGATTATTCTTGTATTCCTAGTCTTTGTTAGGTCTTGGTATGGCGCTTCTATCGGCAGCTACTACGCCTTCTATCTAATGGACAAATATCAAATGACACTGGATAAAGCCCAAATCTATATTTTTATGTATTTGGCTGCTGGCGCAGTGGGTACATTTTTTGGGGGTCCGCTGGCTGACCGTTTTGGACGGCGTAATCTCATCTTACTGTCAATGGTCGGAACCGTTCCCTTTGCGCTTGCTCTACCCTTTGTAGGTCCATTATGGGCGGCTGTATTGCTGCTGATTGGCGGTTTCATACTTCTGTCCAGCTTCTCTGTTACCGTCATTTATGCTCAAATGCTATATCCGGGCAACATTGGCACAGTTTCAGGTCTGATCACGGGACTTGCTTTTGGACTCGGCGGGATCGGCTCATTAGTCCTCGGCAACCTCATTGATAGTATCGGGATTGCTAAAGTGTTCATCGCTTGCGGCTTCCTCCCGCTGCTTGGGTTTCTTGCCTTGCTGCTTCCTAGAGATGAGAAATTAGAAGAATGGGCGGCGCAATAACTTCTCAATGATCACTTAAGGCTTTACTCATTACTGTAGAAAATAGAGCGGCAGCCTTCCCGCTGCCTTCAGTCATATAATTATCCTGATTCGTACGATCAAAACCCATCCATACCGCAGCTGTCCACTCCGAAGTATAGCCTACAAACCAAAGATCCCGATTAGCTTTCTTGCTCACGCCAGCCAAGTCCAATTGGGTCGTACCGGTCTTTCCCGCTACTGGTCTGTTCATCTGCGCTTTTTTCCCTGTTCCTTCATTAACAACATTGCGTAACATAGCCGTCATCGCTTCTGCGGTACGCGGCGAGATTACCTGACGTGATTCAGAGGGATGAGTATACAAGACCTTCCCTTTTGAATCCGTTATGGAGCGCACCATATGAGCCGCATTAAATTTGCCTCCACTAGCAAAGACACTGTAGGCCTGGGCCATTTTTAGTGGAGAAACCCCATTATGAAGCCCCCCCAAAGCTATTGATAAATGATTGTCCTCCTCCGTCAGTACAATTCCTAATTTGGCGGCAAATTGCCGCGCAGAAGAGATTCCAACCTGCTTCAATACCCATACGGCTGGTGCATTGATGGATTTTTGCAAAGCTGTGTTCATTGTGACCTGACCTTGGTATATACCGTTCAAGTTCTCAGGTTTGTAGCTGCCATAAGCAACTCTACGGTCGGACAGCATACTATTCGGGTTGAATTTCCCGCTCTCCAGTGCAGGTCCATAATCAATGATCGGCTTAAAGCTAGAACCCGGCTGACGTGCATCAATAATAGCTCTGTTCAAATTGCCCTCGTTTTGATCTCGCCCACCAATCAATGCCACTACTTCTCCTGTACGATGATCCATTATGGTCATAGCTGCTTCTACCTGCTGATCTTTTCCGTCAGGTGGAAATGAAGCCTCTTTGAGAACGGCCTGCTCAAGTGCCTGCTGTGCTTTGATGTTCAAACCTGTAACTATAGTGTAGCCGCCTGTACGAAGCTCCTCTACGGATTTCCCTGTGATCTGAGCCGCTTCCTTAAGGGCGGCATCCACATAGTACACTCCGGCAACCCCATTTTCGACCGCAGCTGGAGGCTGATATTGTTTATTCATAGCTTCCTGCATTTGCCCATTCGTGATTAGTCGCTGATTGAACATCATCTTTAGCACTAGATTTCTTCTCGTTTTGGATAATGCACTATTGTCTACTGGGTTATAAATAGAGGGGCCTTTAGGGATTCCCGCCAGAGTGGCTATTTGCCAGATCTCCAATTTTTTCAGATCAGACACGCCGAAGTAACGCTTCGCTGCTGCTTTTACTCCAGATTGTCCCCTCCCCATATAAATCTGATTGAGGTACAGCTGCAAAATCTCACGTTTCGTCAGTCGCTGCTCCAAGGCAAAAGCAATAGCGGTTTCATTTAACTTGCGCAGCATATTCTTATCTCTGTTCAAATAAAGATTGCGAGCAAGCTGTTGAGTAATACTACTGCCACCTTCTGATAAACTCATGTCCAAGATATTTTTTAAGAACGCGCGTGATATCCCTTTATAATCGACCCCTTGATGGCTATAAAAACGGCGGTCTTCTACTGTTAAAAAGGTATCTATTAATAAAGCCGGCATCTCCTCAAGCTCTGCTGTAAGCCTATAACCCGAGCTCGGTAGCGGAGTCATTCGTATAACTGTTCCATCTGAAGCTGTGATGAGGCTTGATTCTGGCAATTGCAGCCTATCCTCATGCCGGTTAAGTACAATCCCCCCATACTGGTATACATAGAACAAAATCAAAAGCACCAATACCGTACTAATAACACTCACATCAAATAATAGGTACCCTACTCGCAATATCCGGGTGCGTGCATTCCATCTGCTCATGATTCGATAATCAGGTTCTCCAGGAACCGCTCCATACTCCGCACTTCATCATTCGCTGCTGCAAGAAGTGTATGTACTTCCGCCTCATCCTCTTCAACCTCACGGAGAGTGCGAAGTATCGCCCTAGTCCTTATTAATAAAGCTACTGCTGGTGTGTCCTCTATCCGCTTTGAGCTTGCACCTCTTTCTGGAACTTCTATTCTTTGCATTCGATTGAGGTTAGCAGCAATTTCACCTATTTCTCCTCCAGAGAGAACCTTGATGTTCTGGGCGACTCCTTTATCTGCCAGCTCCGAGGTTCCCACCACTAGCGAGCGCAAATCATCAGCCATTTTCTGTGAACGAAGAACATACAGCCCACCGAAGACTAGAATAAATAGAAGGATGGCACTAGGGGTTTGACCCATATGATTAATAACCCAATGAATAAGCCGGACAAAAAAGGCTCCTGATTGACCCGAATAATGAGAATACAGCAAAGCGACAGCTCGCTGGACAACAAAAAGAAAGGCAGCACTCAAAAGAGCGCAACCCATAAAAATATATAAATAGCTGATACGAACCGTCCGAAGTTTTGGCATGGTAGTTCCCTCCTTGTGCCACAAGGATAACTTCCAAATCTTAAGAACCCGCCATAGTTTTCTTAAGATTCTATGAAGAATGGGAAACGGGTAATAAAATCCGTGCGAAGAGATATACTTTCTACATAAATAACGCCATTGTGGCGTTCGATGATACTTTTGGCAATCGCAAGTCCAAGCCCTGAGCCGCCTGTATGCTGTGAACGCGACTTTTCTGCCCGATAGAATCGTTCAAAAATAAAAGGGATATCACTTTCCGCAATCCTCTCTCCGAAGTTGCTAATACGGACCACAGCATCATTTTCCTTTTTACTGAAACCTATCTCCAATTTCCCGCCGCTTCTGCCGTAACGGATCGCGTTAGTAATCAAATTTTCATAAGCACGTACTAATTCTTTAGGCGAAGCCTCTATCCATAACTCATCAGCAACGTCCTCGATTTCATAGATCATATCCGCCTTTGTTAGTTCAGGAACTGACTCCTCCGCCAGCTGCCGTATGAAGGCCTTCAAATCCAATCTCTGCATAACCAAAGGGTACTCTCCACTATTTACACGTGTGTATTCAAAAAGATCATCGATCAGTTTACGCAGCACCAGGGATTTGTTGTAGGCTATATCCACGTAATACCGGATTTCCGCTTCTTCCTGACATCGATCTTGTTCAATGTATTCCAGAAAGCCCAAGACAGAGGTAAGCGGGGTGCGTAAATCATGGGAAACACCTGTGATCAAGTCATTTTTCGCATTTACAGCTTTACGTTCCTCCTCTATGGAGTGCTGCAAACGCTCAGCCATTTCATTAATATTCTCAGCCAGCACACCCAGCTCATCTGTGGTTCTGACTTCAATTCTATGGGACATCCCGGAGCTTGTAATTTCTCGAATCCCTTTTGTGATCTCTTCCAGATACAGCACAACTTTACGAGTGTAGATAAAAAAGAATAATAAAAAGCTGATAATACCCGCTGCTGTCATTAGTGGCATAGAGCCAATATGATTAATAATCCAGCGCAGTATGCGTGAATAGGGAGCCGACTCTGAAGCCGGATTTAGATAGATCATAAAGTTGACGAGTTGGTACCCTGCCATGAGCAGCAAAGCGCCCGAAAGCACACTCAGCAAAAAAGCAAACATAAACTTCCAGCGAATCGTCGTTATATATTTAGAATTCAAGAAGCCTCACCTAATCCTTTCAGGAAGGTCCGTCTAATTTATAGCCAACTCCCCAGACGGTTTGTATATAACGTGGGCGTTTCGAATCGATTTCGATTTTGTCTCGGAGATTACGAATATGTACCATCACTGTGTTACCGCCATCTAAAAAGGGTTCATTCCATACCTTATTGTAAATTTGCTCCAAGCTAAGCACTTGACCTTGGTGTCTCGCTAAAAGCTCTAGAATAGAGAATTCCCGCGGAGTCAGTTTAATCTTCTGCTGGTCTACATACACCTCATGCTTAGACGTATCTATAGTCAGATCCTCAAAGCTTAGTTTGCTGTCGTTTCCCAACGTATTACTATCCTTATTAAATCCGTGATAACGGCGCAACTGTGATTTTACTCGTGCCACAATCTCCAAAGGATTAAACGGCTTGCCCACGTAGTCATCTGCCCCGAGGCTCAGGCCGGAGATCTTGTCCATATCTGTATTTTTGGCTGATAGTATGATAATTGGCATTTTCCGCTCTTCACGGATCTTCATACATGCAGCTAGCCCGTCCATTTTAGGCATCATGACATCAAGAATAATTAGATCAACTTCCTCTTTCTGCAGACATTCCAGCGCTTCCATTCCATCATAAGCCTTTAGCAGTCTATAGCCTTCATTACAGAGATAAATCGTTAACAGTTCTACAATTTCCTTCTCATCGTCTACTAACAATATCGTTTCTCTCTTCACAGGAAGGGTTTCCTTTCAAATATAGTAATAAATATCTATAGCTATATATTAGCAGATCATCCGAATTTTTTTCTAAAAATGAAACGTTTAGTTGTAATCCACGCAAAAAAGGCCCCTGCTCCTCTCGTACTTAAACGAAATGGAACCGGGAACCTTTTGGAATCGAATATAGTTTGTTACTTACATATCCAACAAGCGAATTAGCTCATCTTCATCCTCAATGACCTGAATGCCTAACTGCTGCGCTTTAGCCAGCTTACTGCCAGCTTTTTCACCAGCAATAACTAAATCCGTCTTCTTCGACACACTTCCCGACACCTTTGCTCCGAGTGCTTCCAGACGTTCAGCTGCTTCATCTCGGGTAAGCTTTTGCAAGGAACCGGTCAATACGACCGTTTTGCCACTAAAGAAGGAATCGGTACTAACAGGACGTGGCGCCTCAGGAGCCTTTGCTTCCACACCCAACGTCCGCAAGCGGGAAACATTAGCTACTACAACTGGGTCTGCGAAGAAGCTGACAATGCTCTCGGCGACAATCCCACCAATGTCTGGTAACTCAGCGAGCTCCTCGGCTTTGGCTTGCATCACAGCATCCAGATCGCGGAAATGATCAGCCAACATCTTCGTCGTTGCTTTACCTGTGTTAGGGATCCCTAACGCAAAGAGAAATGAAGCAAGATCTCTACCTTTGCTATCTTCTAAAGCTTGCAGCAAATTCTGTGCTTTTTTCTCACCAAAACGGTTCAGCTGTACAAGCTGCTCAAAGTTCAGTTCATACAGATCCGCAGAGTCATGTACATTAAGCTCATCATAGAGCTGACCCGCCGTCTTCTCACTAAACGTCTCGATATCCATCGCATCACGCGAAGCAAAGTGGGTGATCCGACTGATAATCTGCGGCCTACAATTCAGTTTATTGTTACAGAAAAGATGTGCTCCGCGCATTTCTAACGGATATCCACAAGCTGGACAGTCCTCAGGGAAAATAATCTCTCCACCGTCATTCTCCTCTGTTACCTTGCCGAGAATTTCTGGGATAACATCATTGGAACGGCGAATAAAGACCCGCGAACCTAAGGCGAATTTCAAGTTTTTGCGCTCAATATCACCCACATTATTCAGGGTGCAGTTCTGAACGGTAACTCCGGCAAGCTCTACAGCCTCAACCCGAGCCAGCGGAGTCACTTTACCTGTACGACCTACATTCCAGCTAACAGACTCCAGCACGGTCGTCGTTTCTTCGGCTTCAAATTTATAAGCAACTGCCCAACGCGGGAACTTGTCAGTGTAGCCAAGCACCTCACGGATCCGGAAATCCGTGACCTTAATTACAGCCCCATCAATGAGGTAATCAAGACTCGAACGACTTTCCTCGATTCCAGCGAGCTGCTCAGTTACATCATCAAAATCATTGCAGTAGGTCAGGTATGGGTTCACTTTAAATTTGTTATTCCGCAGAAAATCCATCATTTCCTGATGGTCAGCGAACTCCGCGCCTTCTGCAAAGCCTACATTATAGAAAAAAGCGTTCAAACGGCGGTCCGCAGTAGTCTTCGGATTAAGATTACGCAGTGCACCTGCTGCTGCATTACGCGCATTCTTCAGCGGCTCTGCAGCCCTTGTATTATAATCAGCCAGCACAGACAGATTCATAATCCCTTCACCCTGAACCTCAATGACCCCATCCTTGAAGGGAATCGTCAATGGAACGGATTTGATGGTCTTCACCTGTGCAAGTATTCCTTCGCCAACTACACCATTGCCACGCGTCGATGCCTGTTCGAGAACACCATTACGATAGGTTAAATTCAGCGTTAAGCCATCGAACTTCAGTTCTACTGCATAACAAGGATCAGGAAGAGGGTTGTCTGGATTCTTAAGATTGTATTCATTCACTAACCGGAGCACCCGGGTATTCCAGCTGCGCAGCTGTTCAATATTCTGTGCTTTATCCAGACTCCAAAGCGGTGCCAGATGCCGATGCGGCGTGAAGCCCTTAAGCAGCTCTCCACCTACACGTTGTGTAGGCGAATCTGGTAGCACGAAGCCACTCTCAGCCTCCAGTGCTACAAGCTTGTCGTATAAAACATCGTATTCCTTATCGCTGACTAGCGGTGCATCCAGCGTGTAGTAGTGGTAATTATAATTATTTAATTCCGCAACAAGCTCTTCCATCACATGCATAGCATCCATGCAGGTACATCCCTCCGTCAATAAGTTTCCTAAAGTTAGCGTGGTCTAAATATCCGTTCGTTAATCGTTGTCTGCTATTATTCCACTTTGGTAATCGGCGCAAACCCCGCAAGCAGACGTTTGACACCCACTGGTGCCGGAAAAGCAATCTGCAGCTCCGTGTCATTCCCGCTGCCTTTAACAGATACAACGGTGCCGGTGCCCCATTTGCCGTGGGAGACCTTGTCACCCGCTTTGTAATCGCCAGCTGCTGCAGCCCCTGCTCCGGTAGCACGCTGTGCGCCTCCGGAGGTCACGGTCACGCTGCTCTTGCTTGCCGCCGCTGACGCCGTGCTTCCGCCGCCTGCCGGCGTAGCTCCGACGGCTCCGCCTCGGCCGCCAAAGTTCCCACGGCCACCGCTGCCGAAACCGCGTCCGCCGTAAGCACCGCCTGCCTCCGCGCCTCCGCGCTGGAAGCGGTCTTGAGTCTTAACGGTATCTTCCTTCAGTTCCTCCGGAATCTCCTCTAAGAAGCGGGACGGTTGGTTCGCCGTCGTCCGGCCAAAGAGCGTACGCATCCGCGCACAAGAGAGAAACAGTTGTTTCTCCGCGCGGGTGATCCCCACATACGCAAGCCGGCGTTCCTCCTCCAGCTCGTCGTTGTCCTGGAAGGCACGGCTGTGTGGGAACACGCCTTCTTCCATTCCGACGATAAATACCGTCGGGAACTCCAGACCTTTGGCGCTGTGCATCGTCATTAACACAACCGCATCACTACGATCCTCTTCATCATCGTTCACACTATCGATATCTGCGATAAGTGCAAGATCCGTGAGGAAGGAGACCAGCGACTTGTCTTCATTGTTCTTTTCAAACTCCATCGTCACCGATAAGAACTCATCGATATTCTCTAGCCGCGAACGTGATTCGAGTGTATTTTCATTTTGCAGCTCCAAACGGTACTGCGACATCTCCAGTATTTTTTCCGTCAATTCGGTTACAGACAAGAACTCCACCATACGATGCAGAGCTTCAATCATATCGTAGAACTCTACTAGCATATTCCGCGTCCGTCCAGCAAAGCCCAAATCATCGACCGTTTGCAGAACGCGGAAAATAGAAACACCACGTTCACCAGCCGCAGCTGCCAGCTTACCAACCGTTGTATCTCCTAATCCACGCTTAGGAACATTAATAATACGCGTCAGGCTGATATCATCATCAGGGTTAGACAATAAACGTAGATACGCCAGCAGATCCTTGATTTCCTTACGATCATAGAACTTGATCCCGCCAACGATTTGATATGGAATATCTGATTTGATCAGAATTTCCTCTATTACCCGTGACTGAGCATTCGTCCGATACAAAATCGCGTGATTCTGGTAGGCTTGACCTTGTTTCACATTTTTGCTGATTTCTCCGGTTACAAAATATCCTTCGTCATGCTCGGAATCCGCCCGGTACACCTTAATCTTGGCGCCTTCCTCGGAATCGGTCCACAGCTTTTTCGGTTTACGGCCACTATTAAGCGCGATTACCCAATTGGCTGCATTCAGGATATTAGCGGTTGAACGGTAATTCTGTTCTAGCAGAATCGTCTTCGCTTCCGGATAATCCTCTTCAAAATTAAGAATATTCGTAATATCCGCACCACGCCAGCGATAGATCGACTGGTCACTATCCCCTACCACACAAATGCGGTGGTGGCTGTCTGCCAGCATGCGGCACAACATGTATTGTGCTCTGTTCGTATCCTGATACTCATCCACATGGATGTATTTGAATTTCTTTTGGTAAAAATCCAGAACCTCGGGAACTTCCTTAAATAATTCGATAGTCTTCATAATCAAATCATCAAAATCAAGCGAGTTATTGCTTCTCAAACGTCTTTGATACATTTTATAAACCTTAGCAACTAAACCTTCGAAATAATCACCGACTTTTTGCTCATACTGCGCCGGAGTTATCAACTCATTCTTAGATGCGCTAATTATGGCTTGTACAGCTTTCGGTTCGAATTTTTTCGTATCAATATTCAGTTCCTTCATGCAATTACGAATAACTGATAACTGATCTGTAGAGTCCAGAATCGAGAAGTTGGAGGTAAATCCAATCCGCTCAATATCCTTCCGCAAGATCCGAACACACATGGAGTGAAAGGTAGATACCCAAATATCTCTTCCCTCAGGTCCAACGAGCTTAGATACACGTTCCTGCATTTCCCTCGCAGCTTTATTCGTAAATGTAATCGCCAAAATCGCCCAAGGCGGCGCCTTTCGATTAGCAATCAGCCAGGCAATTCTGTGAGTCAGCACTCTCGTCTTCCCACTGCCCGCACCAGCCATAATCAAAAGGGGTCCTTCAGTAGTTTCGACAGCCTGCCTTTGTGGAGGATTCAATCGGCTGACCGCGTCTTGTATGTTAATAAGTTGCATGTGTAACATGCTCCTTTCCAAAAATGAAATTACAAATCATAAGTAGTCCATAAGCTAGCCGCTACTCGAACTGCTCTTGCACCGTCTTTTTAACAGCTAATACCGTACGAATTGCCTGCTCTACATCCCGATAAATAATATTGCCGACAACTACTGTATCACATAGAGCTGCTGCCTGCTCGGCCTCCGCCTCACAAGTAATGCCGCCTCCATAAAATAGTTGGGCTTGCTCCACCATCTCACGCACTATACGTACTGTCTCCATATCCCCAAATCTACCGCTATATTCAAGATATACTATTGGCAGAGACATCAGCTTGTCCGCAACCTGGGCATACGCAGCCGCCTCTTCAGCATTAATGGTTGTCTCGGCCCCTGTAATCCGCGCAACTGAAGAATCACTGTTCAAAACGACGTAACCTTCCGTTAGCAGCTGATCCCATGGGATCATAAATCCATAACGCTCTATAGCTCGACGATGATGACCTACAATCCAAGCTGGATCGGGTGTATTTAGCACCATAGGAATCATATAAAGATCAAATCCGGGTACAGCAGCTTCAAGTTCGGATACCTCGAGTGCACAGGGCAGTTCAAAACGTCTTACTCTTGATAAGAGATCTACTGTATTCTCATAGGTTACTCCTGTAGAGCCCCCTATCAATAGGGCATCCGTGCCGGACAAGCAAACGGCCTCCAAATCCTCATCAGAAATCATACGATCCGGGTCCAACTTAAACACATGCCGCCAAGGTTTGATCATTTGCTGTACTGATTTCATGAGAATCATCCTTAATTGTCATTTGGGCAAGACAAAACACTCCTGCCGCCGCAAAAGATATAGATCTAGTCTATGCCAGCACAGGAGGTGTGTCAATTTAAAGCGAACAAAAATACGAACATTTTTTCGTATATAAATTTGGGGTCCCTGCAAAGTACCTGAATACGCATCTGAGGAAAGCATCACTTTGTGGGGATATATTAGTGGTAATGAGTGGAGAAAGATTTCAGCGTATACCTTTGAGGTTATTCAAATCATTTTCAGGCACAAAATCACTATAAAATCCGTCTACACCCATACGAGATAACTCTCTAATCTCATCCTCTTCATCCACTGTATGAACGTATACACGAGCTCCAATATTTTTTAACTGTTTGACAAAACTCTTGGTGGCCCGGCTAACTGGCATCGTAATATCCACACCTGTTTTTTTAACAAACTCAATAACTTGTTCATCCGTATCCTTAGATTGGTACAGGGTGTAAAGCACTTCTGGAAAAGAATACACCTTATTGATCTCATCAAGCATCGGCTGATTGTAGATCTGTGGAACTATCCGCTCCAACAACGCTGGATCCCGACGCTGCGCCGCTTCGGTCAGCAATGTAAATTGCTTCTCTATAAGTTCCGGTTGGATTTCTTTGGTATCCGTAACGATATAAGCATCTGGATAATTCTGCATTAGATCAAGCACCTTCTCAATATCAAGCGGAGAGTATATATTCAGGATGGGGCTGTCCATAAATTCCTCGTAATCTAGTGCCACACCCTGTTTATTAGCAGGGAGAACCTCCAACTGACCTAAAAGCTTGCTCATATTGCCTGTCCATTCATGCCGAGCAACCAACTGATCATCCTTCGATAACAAAAAATCAACTTCAAATACGCGAGTTCCCCGTTCATAGTTAGCGACAAAGGCCTCCCAAGCATTGGTATACGTATAGCCGTTAATTCCCCCCATGGCATGTGCAACGATTCTGTGCGCTTCAAAACCGCTCGCGGGTTGCTCTTCCTCTTTGTTCAACGTTATTACAAGAATCATTATTAGTGCGACAATCATTACTACGGTTGCAATAATCTTTTTCTTATTCATAGTTGTGAGTTTCCTTTACAAAGTTTAGATTAGAAAATTAATACCCCGCTCTGCCTGTGGCAAAACGGGGTATTATTAAAATTTCACAAATCTAAATAAGTGCAGGTCTCAATATGCGTTTTTGTTAACGAAGCCGTTGCGAATCGTTTTGAAAATAATTCGAATATCGAACAGTAAGGACCAGTTCTCGATATAGAAAATATCGTGCTTAATCCGTTCCTCAATTGAAGTATCCCCGCGCAGCCCGTTGCTCTGTGCCCAGCCCGTAATTCCTGGACGCACATGGTGCTTCACCATATACTTCGGAATTTCATCACGGAATTGTTCTACATAAAATGGTCGTTCTGGCCGTGGGCCAACTACACTCATATGACCGAGTAATACATTAAAAAATTGCGGAAGCTCATCCAGACTTGTCTTACGGATAAAGGTTCCAAATCGAGTTCTACGAGGATCTTCCCGCGTACTCCAACCTGTATCCTCTTCCCCGTCCTGCTGCATCTTCATTGAACGAAACTTATACATCATAAAATTACGCCGATTAAGTCCCACCCGTTCCTGCCGGAATATAATCGGTCCCGGTGAGGTAAGACGTACGCCGAGAGCTACGATCAGCATCACGGGAGATATCATAATAATAGCGAATAGAGAGAACACGATATCAAACAAACGTTTTGCCATCTTATTCCCCGTCATATCCAGTGGAATATCACGAACATTAATCATTGGCATACCTGCAAAGTTATCAAAGTAAGGTCGAGCTGGTAAATAATCAAAGAAATCCGGAATAATCAATGTGCGTACCCCTGCTTTTTCACAGGCCGCAATAATGGAAGGATATTTAGAATGCGCATCGAGCGGCAAGGCTAGAATAACCTCGTCCACAGGCAGCATCTCCAGCATTCCGGATAACTGATCAACCGTACCTAAAATCGGTTTATAGCGCTGTTCTTCAATTCCATCCCAAGTATGATAGTCGTCTAAGAAACCAATAGCTTCATATCCGAGCTCTGGATATTGCTCCAAATTGTTGTAGAATCTTTTGCCGAGTGTACCAGCGCCGATAATAAGCACGAACTGGCGGTTGAATCCCTTTTCTCGAAAAGATTTAAGCATCTTCTTCAACACATAACGGTAAAGCATAATGGAAAGAACATTAAATCCCATATAAATAGCCAGATATGTACGGGAGATATCAATTTCTTTCACGAAAAACATTAGACCGAGCAGGATGAAGATGCTCATGATATGCACTTGGAAAATCTTAATAAATTCATCGACAAAACGTTTCTTACGCTTAGGCAAATAAAGCGATAAAAGGATACCGATTAAGACAGCTACTCCGCCATAGATCATACTCCAATAAGCGTACGACTCTACGGGTAGAGGATTGTAAAATTCCATCCATCCACTCTTAAACTTAAGCCACCAAGCCGCCAAAAAAGACAGCTGAATGACAATGAAATCAGCAACCATATAGAGCTGTGTCAAAAATTTCTGATTCCGCCGAATCATAATCTCACCTCAGTATTCTTATCGTTACGAGTGCCTGTTTCAGGGGCAGAGCTAAGACTCTGTGCAGGTGATGGAACTGCTTTAGGAAAGATTAGGGCATTCCGCAAAAGGGACAGAGCAAACTTCATACCAACACCAGCATATACTGTTCCATTTATAATACTGTTGTACTTCCTACTATAATGCTTACGATGAAATAAAATCATTGCCCTGTGAAATTCATAGACAATCTTGAACGGTCTACGTCTGGCACTGCCGCCTTTGAGATGTACGATGGAGGTCTTCGGATAATAATAAATCTCCCAACCAGCCTCTTTAATACGATAGCACCAGTCTAAATCCTCACCGTACATAAAAAACTCTTCATCTAATCCGCCGACCTGATCAATCGTCTCCCGCCGCAGCAGCATAAACGCACCCACCAGACAATCTATCGGGTAATCAAGATCAGGGTCCAGATAACCTAACTGGTAACCGTTAAACTTCGGTCGATCCGGAAACAACTTACTGAAACCAAAAGCATAATAGAAGGAAGCGGATGGCGTAGGAAATCCTCGCTTACACGCTTTATCCAGCGACCCATCTGGCAAAATAATCTTACATCCTGACGCCCCAACATCGGGCCGACCATCCATAAAGGAGATCATCGTCTCCAGCGTATCCCTGCGTACCACCGTATCTGAATTGAGCAATAGTACATACCGTCCGGATGAAGCTTCCATCCCCTGATTATTTGCACGGGCAAAACCGACATTGTCGTTATTTGCGATCAACATGACACTTGGAAACTCTCTACCAATCATCTCTACCGAATCATCATGGGAATTGTTGTCTATCAAAATAATTTCATAGGAATAGTTCGTTTCTGAGTCATATACCGACCTGATACAGTCCATCGTCAGGCGACACGTGTTGTAATTGACAATAAGTATGCTTACATCTACATTCACTGCGTAACGCTCCTGACAAATATAGTAATCTACCGACAATTATTATAACATAAAACCTCCCTGAGAGGAGGTGACCTTTCAGGGAGGTTTTTCCAGATACTGTTTGATTTACGTGTTCTTTCGCTCTTTTACGATGGTCTGTATATATTTTCGTTTCTTTTTTAACGCTGGGAGCTGAGTGAAAAAGGATTTCCACGCTACGATTAACTTCGGCTCTCTCAGAAGCATATAACCATGAGCGGCAATTTCATAGGGAAGGGAAATCAAGATTGTCTTCAGCATAGTTCGAGCCGATTCATTCTTGTAGATCATTTTGTAGCGATTAATGTAAGATATTCGCCGGATGAACATTGGTTTGGTACTACGGCCAGACGTTTTCCACCCACGTTCATGATACCCAATTGCCTCAGCATCATAATACCCCTGCCAGCCAAATAGCTGGGCTCTCCAAGCCACATCCACATCTTCCTTATATGCAAAAAAATCTGCATCAAAAAACTCCCCATCAACACTAACGTCTTCAATCATCCGTCGAGAATACATCGCCGCCGCCCCAGATACACCAAATACTGTCCCCGACTGTGTCCATAGTTCTGCTGGATCCCCCGCACCACGGTCAAACGCACGCCGTGCCTTGTTCATCTGAAGACCAGTGCTATCCACTGATCCGTGATCAGCCTTTAGCAAAAGCTTACCTGTGGCGCTGCCGATCTGCGGGTTGGCTTCCATTAGTGCGATTAGTCTAGAGATATAGTCTGGTGCCAGCGTCAAATCCGGATTGAGAACGAGCACATAATCTGTTTCTGTAGTAGCTATAGCTTGGTTATGAGCTGGGGCGAAGCCTGTGTTTTTTGGGTTTTGGATGAGTAGCAGGCTCGTAGACGCTTCTTTGTTAGCTTGTGAATTGAACGGTTCTAAATCCTCTAGTGAATTACTTGAAAAAGCCCCTTTATCGATCGCGTTAAAGAATATATTCACTTTCTCTGCACAATCGTCCGAAGACGCATTGTCCACAACAACAATTTTCTCAATAGGATAATCCTGTGCCATTACTGCCTCTAAGCAATCTATAATGTCATCCGCACTGTTGTAGGTGACGATATGTACACTAACTGTTTTGTTATTCATGAGTATCCTCGACTTTGTAATTTCTAATTAACTACCTGCTTCCTTCTTATTATAACGAAAGAACACAAAAAACTCCCGCATCGTTATAAACGATTTAGGAGTTTCAATTGGTGTTATTCTATTCTTTTAGCTCTAAGAGGAAATCTCTCAAGCCTTCACGCCAAGGTCGAATGTCCTCAAAACCATTCGTACGTATCGACAGATGCTCCATCACCGAATTCCGAGGACGTGGTGCAGGTCTCGGAAACTGTTCCGTAGCACACGGTTCAAGCGTAGCAGTGAATTTGAAACCCAAAATATCCTCGGCCTCTACAAAGATCGCCTGTGTAAATTCAAACCAGGTACAAGAGTCGCTATTTGACGCATGGTATACACCATACTTCTCAGTTTGAACAAGCTCAAGCAAGAATCGAGCTAAATCGACTGTGTAAGTAGGCGAACCTTTTTGGTCATCGACAACTTGAAGCATTGGCTTTTCTTGACCAAGCTTTAGCATTGTTTTGACAAAGTTATTTCCGTATTTGCCGTACACCCATGACGTTCGTACGATGAAATACTTAGAGGAGAGGGATTGAACGAGTACCTCACCCGCACGTTTCGATTTGCCGTATATACTCTTAGGGTCTGTATTATCATATTCATGGTAAGGCTGTGCACCCATACCATCAAATACATAATCCGTGCTAATATACACCAGCTTGGCTCCAGCTTTTTCAGAAGCAAGCGCTACATTTCGGCTGCCAGTAGCATTAATTAAATAAGCTGCATCAATATCACTTTCTGCCGCATCTACTGCCGTATGAGCAGCACAATGAATAACCGCATCCGGTCCAAACCCGCCAATAACTTGGATGCACTGATCCAGATCAGTAATATCCATCTCCTGACGATCGCAAGCCAACACTTCGTGACCTTGATGCTGGAGCAGTAAAACTACGTCCTGACCTAGTTGTCCGGCCGCACCTGTAACAAGTACCTTCATAGCTATTTTACCCCCGTATCAAAATTACAATGAGTCACCTAAACGATCACCATATTGCTGTTCAGCATATTTTTGGTATTCCCCAGATTGAATGCGGGTCCACCACTCGCGGTTATTGAGATACCATTGGATAGTTTCTTTAATACCTGTTTCAAACGTATGTTTCGGCTTCCATCCCAGTTCATTCATAATCTTAGTTGGATCAATCCCATAACGGCGATCATGACCAGGACGGTCTTGAACATAAGTAATCAAAGAATCAGGCTTGCCTAGTTCCTGCAATACCGTGTTTACAATATGCACATTCGTACGTTCATTATTGCCACCAATGTTGTAGACTTCGCCGTTCACACCCTCATGAATAACCAAATCAATCGCGCTGCAATGATCCTCAACATACAACCAATCGCGGATATTCATTCCATCGCCATAAACAGGCAACGCTTGATCAGCAAGTGCACGGGAAATCATCAGCGGAATAAGCTTTTCCGGGAATTGGTACGGGCCATAATTGTTTGAGCAGCGGGTAATATTCACTGGCAGTCCAAACGTTTCGTGATACGCACGTACTAGCAAGTCTCCGCCTGCTTTACTTGCTGAATATGGACTGTTAGGAGCCAGAGGAGTTTCTTCGGTGAATAATCCTGTCGCTCCCAGTGATCCATATACCTCATCCGTAGATACTTGAACAAACTTAGTGATACTGTATTTTTTCGCCGCATCCAAAAGCACTTGTGTTCCAAGTACATTCGTCTTCACAAACACTTCCGGCTCTAAAATACTCCGATCCACATGCGACTCCGCCGCGAAATTGACAACGACATCCACACCCTGGCTAATCAGTTCATCCATCGCAGTAACATCTGTAATGTCGGCCTTCACGAAAGTGTAATTAGGATTATTCTCAATTGCTTTCAGATTCTCTAGATTGCCTGCATACGTTAATGCATCTACATTAACAATTTCGTAATCAGGGTGTTGTTGTAACATGTACAGCACAAAGTTGCTGCCGATAAACCCAGCCCCGCCGGTAACTAGCAGTTTCATTTATAGCCCACCTTTTGTTCTTTGAGATTATATTTAAATTTTTGCTTACCACTGTTAATCAAAGTTTATTTCCGCATCTTTTAGTAATGGATGACGTTGATCCTTATCCGACAATATCGGACTAGAAGTCGGCCAATCAATATCTAAGGCTGGATCATTCCATAATATGCCACGATCATTTTCAGGGGAATAATATTCGTCCACCTTATATAACACTTGGGTGTTAGGTACCAAAGTACAGAAACCATGAGCGAAGCCTTTAGGCACCAGTAGTTGACGTTTATTATATTCACTAAGAATTACTCCGACCCATTGACCAAATGTAGGTGAATTACGACGGATATCGACGATAACATCATAAATAGCACCGGATAAGACGCGGATTAACTTTGTTTGCGCCTTAGGGTTCAACTGGTAATGCAGGCCACGTAACACTCCAACCTCTGCGGAAAGGGACTGGTTATCTTGAATAAATTGATAGTTAACTCCGAGTTTATGCATTATTTCTTCGTTATAGCTTTCCATAAAAAAACCCCGGTTGTCGCCATGGACAACCGGTTCTAGTAGGCTTGCGCCTTGTAACCTTAAAGGAGTGACATTCATGTTGGAGCTCCTCCTCGTTTCTATAGTTTTAATTTGCCGAATTCTTCATCAAATAGAATTTCCTTGGCCAATTCATTGGCTCTCGCTAGTGATGAATGCGTGCCCGCATCAGTCCACCAACCGCCTAGAACATCATATGTTAGTTTATTTCTTTTAATATATGCATTATTTACATCCGTTATTTCAAGTTCTCCACGATTTGAAGGAGTAAGCTTCTTAATAATTTCGAAAACCTTACTATCGAACATGTAAATCCCAGTGACGGCATATCCACTTTTTGGAGCAGTAGGCTTTTCCTCAATAGATATGATATTATCGCCCTGGAGTTCAGGAACACCGAAGCGCTGTGGATCGGAAACCTTTTGAATCAGAATCTTAGCTCCAGTTCCTTGAGCTTTAAAGTTTTCAATATATTGAGAAATATCCTCTTCAAATACGTTGTCTCCAAGAATAACAACACTTTGGTCATCTCCAACAAATTGTTCTGCAAGACCGAGCGCTTGTGCTATACCGCCAGCTTCATCCTGAACTTTATAGGTAAAAGAAGCACCCATAGAGTTTCCACTCCCCAGCAGATTTACCACATCACCCATATGCTCTTTACCAGTAACAATTAAGATATCCTTGATACCAGCCTGTTTGAGCTTATAGATTGAGTGGAAAATCATTGGATATTTGCCTACTGGAAGAAGATGTTTGTTGGTCACTTTTGTTAGAGGGTAAAGGCGTGAGCCTGTGCCTCCGGCTAGTATAATTCCTTTCATTTTATTCTCCCTCCAATACATGTTTTTCAAAAACACAGCTTATTTCACAATTTTAAATTCTTTGTATTATCAAGTCTTCTCGATTGATATGGCAGTGTAGAAGCGATGTCTTCTTTATTTATAAGATTCTCAAATCTCTTAACTACTATGCTTGCCGACTTAATACCTAGTAGATCAACAAATCTATAATATAGATAACTGATCAAAAACAATAGGAACATAGAAATAGTAAACATCAAAACAAAACTAATATTATATGATAATTGACCAGTTAAATAGTGCATCATAAGACTGGATAATGAACAAAGCATAAGCAAATGTAAGAGATATAATGAGAAAGATATTTCTCCTAAAAACAAACAAATTCGACTACTAAGTAGTCTCTTTAGATACGATGAGTTCAAAGCACAAATTAGTAGAAGAAATGCACCAACAGTATGATAGAACTCGTAGTAAGAATTCACCCCTAAGAAATCCAACTTTAAAAAGCCATATAATCTAGTAGGTGCTCCGAATTGTTCACGCCAAGGGTAAGACCCGAAAAATAAAGCTAATAAAAATATTAAAAACAAAGCTATTCTATTTTTAATTTTCAATAAATCCTTAGAGTGGAGATCACTTAATAATAAACCCAGAAAAAATGCTAAATAGTAGCTATTCCATAAAAGAACAAATATCAGAGGATATATTGCATAACGTATATTAGTCTTTCTAAGTACGAGCATAAATGAATAAATCATGACTGATCCATAAAATTCATATTTTAAAGTCCATAAAATCAGGTTATAATTTTGCTTTCCTTGAAAAACAACTCCATAAAAAGCTTCTTTTAATGCTTCTAAAGAATCTGAGGAGAAGTTATATATTCCTTTTAGCCACCCCAGTGAGTTAGCTATTTCATTTGCATTTGTATTATAAAATAATCCAAGAGCAAGCAAAGTAAACGCTAAAATTATTGATACTGCAATGGGAATATTTAAACGAATATACCTTTTTATTATATTCCCTAGATAATCATTGAACGTATAGTGCTCTAATCTCCAGTATTTATAACTTAAAACAAAACCACTTAATATAAAAAAAATAAAAACAGCGAAGCTCCCGTTATATAGCACATTTAATGGCGAAGCTGAAACAAATAGTTCAAACGAGTTATAAACATCACTAGGATTCCCTGTATGCAGTGCCGGATAAAAACTTAAAGTATAATGAGATAGTACAACCATTAATGCTGCAACACCACGAAGACCATTTAAATGAAGCATTTTTCTATCAGACATTTCAGCCTCCAACTTTTCGATTACTCAAACTCAGACTAATAAAGTAATAGAACTTAGCCACTTCCTTATATTTGTTCCTTTTTTCAATTGTTAAGATTTTTAAAAACATCTCTCAATCCACTTTCAATATTGAACTTCGGTGCCCATCCTAATGCTTTCAATTTTGCATTATCTAAATAGCTATGTAGAATATCCCCTTTTCTTGGACTTTCAAAAATAGGAGTGATATTTTTCTTTAATCCACTATTCATTAAGTCATAGAGATTATTTAATGAAACCCCTTCACCAGTACTTACGTTAAACAAATCATTATTGCCTTTATCCATTACAAATAAATTTGCGCTAACAATATCTTTTACATAAATAAAATCTCTGGTTTGTTCACCATCACCATAAAGACTCGGAGGTTCATGGTTAAGTAGACGATCCAAAAATATTGCTACCACACCACCTTCTCCCTTAGCATCCTGTCTTTCTCCAAATACATTAGCATAACGTAATATTGTGTAATTAAGCTCATTATTACTGCAAAAAGTCCTAATATATTGTTCAGGAGTATATTTTGATATTCCGTAATATGATATTGGATGTATTTGATGATCTTCATTGATAGGTAGATAATCTGGATTTCCGTATACTGCAGCTGACGACGCATAAATTATTTTTCGAACCCCTGCTTTGTTGCAGTAATCAAGAAGTTTTATTGTGCCTATTATATTTGTTGTAGCATCCTCTACTGGATTGATCATCGATTTTTGCACACTTACTTGAGCCGCATGATGAATCACAACTTCAGGTGTAAATTCCTTTATTATCCTTTCCGCCTCCAATGACATAAAATCCATTTTGTAAAAGCGAGCCGATTTATTTAAATTCCTAATATAACCGCTAGATAAATTATCAATTACTAAGACATCATGCCCATTAGCTAATAGTTCGTCAACAATATGTGATCCAATGAATCCACACCCACCAGTTACTAATATTTTCATCATAACCCACCTACTTTTTATATTATTTACGTTTTAATAATATTTTTTTAAAAAAAGAAAATATTATTAATAAAATCATGGATAGAACAGATACACATACTGAATATGCCGCCAACTTAATAAAATTATCATTTGATCTACTTGATTCTGCTATCCTGACACTTTTCTCTGAAGGATTTTCAGAATGCAAATTAATTATTTGAGTACTTCCATTATATATTTCCACCTTACCAGACCAAGCATGCTTTCCAAAAACTAGTTCAATACTGCTTTTAGATGACACATTTAGTTTTTGGGGATTGATGTTACCGCTCATTGATACTATTGCTCCATCCTTATACACCCAGCCACTAGAAATATCTATACTCTTGAGATCCAGTTTACTCTGATCTATTATAATCTCGTTCAACCAAACCTCTGTTCTATTTGAGTTAGAAGCCTCACTAATTGGCGTCAATATTATATTTGTATAGTTCATTGGTTCGAAGTAATTTTTCGGAATAAATACAAATGAAATAAAAAGACTTATAAAAAAAACTAGAAATAGCTTCAGTACTTTTTTAGTTAATGAATTATTTCTCAACAAGCCAATACTTTTTTTTATTAAGTATCTAAAAGTAAAGAAACCTAGAGCAAAAAGATACATATAAACAAAAATAATATATACCTTACCTTTATTATGGATCGGTATAAATATCTCGCTGAAAGAAAAGAAAAAAAGAATAGCTAACAATATAGCTATTAATTGTTTTATTTTTGCTCGCATTCTTTTAACAACTCCATTTTTTATTTAAACCATTTATTCAAATTTAATTTTATGAATAATTTAATAAGCCATTTCCCTTTTTTCGTGTTAAAAATCCTCATTAATTCATATTTGAGGTTATTATCTATTTCATGATCTTGCAAATAACCTAATTCAGGATATGACACCGCAGGGTTATTCCACATATACCCTGGGCCATTCATGTATATTAGATTAAATATTTCGTCTCCGAACCGTTTATAAAGTTCTTTATGAAACTGACTAATCTTATAATAAAGATCGTTTACAATTTCTCGGTTGAATTGCCTAGACATTGAATTACCACGAATGCGATAATAAACGAGTGCTTCGGGAATACTGACACCCGCGCATCCATTCTCACACATATTTATCCATGATTCATGATCTTCCATTCCCTTTTTCATTTCCACTTTGTTAATTCCATACTCCAAAAAATGATCTTTTCTGATTACCGCAAAAGCACTCAGCATGTTGGATAACAAAAGCAGAGGAAATTCTGTATCAAAAGTAACCCACACATCTTCTCGTAAACCAAAAAAACGCACCCATGAGTAAACAAAAGAAACATTTATATAACTTTCAAGAATTTCAATACATCTTTGATAATATTCAGGCGCTACTAAATCATCCGAATCTAAAAAAGTTATAAATACTCCTTTTGACGCATAAGCCCCTACATTGCGAGCATTTGACAACCCCCCATTTTTAATGGTTATAATTTGTATAAAAGGCATTGACAACTCTATTTTCCGTAAAATCTCTTTACTCTCTAACTCATCACTACCATCATCTACAATTATAATTTCAATCTCAGGGTAAGTACTGTCAATAACACTCTGAATAGTCTCTAGTATCATCGATCCCATATTATAGAATGGAATTATTACCGAGAGTAAGCTACCCTCTTTCTGTACAAAGTCCTTCTTATTTAAATATGGAATACTCGAACTGATAGGATATTTTTCATTCTGGTTATTCATATTTTTCTCGTGGAGATGATTAAGATCTAGTTGTACATCCTTGTCTGCTTCAATGTAAAGAACATCCGTTTTATTCTGCCAAGTATCACGTACTGTTTTATCCCACGTTAAAATAAAATGTGATGCATCAAGCGAAAATTGATTTTTCTTTTTCAACCAATACTCTGGAAATCGAAACGCACTTGCATCGTGGTGGGGAGTAAATACAGAGTTTTGTATGGTGATTATTGACACTTCATTAAATGCAGGATTTTTACACCATAAATTTTGCAGCAGATAATATGGGAGTGCCCTATTATTATTATTAATGAATATACATATTGGTTCCCTATTTAATTTCCGTTGTTCAACTAAAGTATTTGACAAATTCAGAGAATACGAAAAATCTCCATTTAGTTCTATTTCCGATGGGATAGAATCAGAATACCTAACAATGTTTTTAGATTCAAACCAAGGTCTAACTGGTACTCCACTTTGCAAAATTATCTTATGAACATGCTCACACAGCCAGTCTTCAAATGGTTGTGGTAACTTTTGGCTCAATATACTTTCAATATACCAGATCTCCATTTAAACACCGCCATGTATTAGAATCGTTTTTTAAATTCTCTATGCAAAACGTCTACTACTCTAACTAAAAACTTTCCTTTTTTTCCACCAACTGCATCAACTTTATGTTTTAGGCGATGATATATTTTCTTCGCTCTATAATTATTTTGTTGACTAACAGTTAGATCATTTGAAGAACTAGAATTCATTAAGTAGGGATATAGCACAAAGGGAGTCCATTCATTATTACGGGTAGAATAATGAGTACTGTAAATATAGTATTCTTCTTTAATATCAAGAATCTTTGTTTCACCTAATGTAATATATTCCTTTGGTAGAATATATCCTGTCATTTGAAGAAATTTTTTCTCACCTAGTTCCTTCAACCTAATATCATAAATATCTCTAAGTGATTTACTATAATCATCCAGTTTATAGATAGCTCTTGTTAAACTAGTATAATCCCGATAAGTATTGGGTTCTAGTAAGTTATACTGCTCATAGTGATCCTTATTTCTAAATTGTGCACCCACATATCGAATGGAATCATTAGCCGCTAAAATATTCAAAGAATTTGTAATATAATCACAATCAAAATTATCATTAGCATAACAAGTTAAAAGGAACTTATTGACTGGGAGCAAATCGTCGAAACTCCCATCAATCTTAGAAGCATATCTTAATTTTCCAAGATAATGAACTGGTGTTCCCGGAGATTGATTCTTAAGAATATAACTTCTGTCTTTATCTATTTCCGAAAGATTCACTAATGATATAGGCCCAGTATCACTTGAGATACCTTCATCCAAAATAATCAGAGATAACTTATTCTTCTCTAGAACCCTATTAATTGAATATGACGTATTAGTCTCTGGCTGAATAGAATTAATTAAACTTTCATAAATATCATTGAACTCTTGATTTTTTGTCACTCCATATGGTCTGCTCATACGATGACGCATCTCATCATTGTCAAACATACATTCCATTTGTGTAACAAGGTCACTAGATGTACCATGATATAACAAAGCATTTTCTTGATGTTTAAAATAATCTCTAAACGCTGGAATATCATTCGCAATGATTGGAATCCCCGTATTATACAATTCGTGAATACTATAACAAAAAGACTCTACATAATTTGGAAAGACTGCAAATCGAATATTTGTTAACAATTGCTCTAATTCCTGATGATTGAGCTGACCAGTGAATATGAATCTTTCCTTTAGATGATCGGGTATTCGAAGCAAAAGTTGCTCCTTATAAGGTTGACCATTTAAGTCTAAACCATCATATCCTACAAGATAAAAAATACTATTATTTTCAGGCCGTTTTATCATCAATGCTATTGCAGCATCAACGAAAAGATCTACTCCCTTTAATTGAAATATTCGACCGTAAAATATAACATTCTGCTGGCTCTCATTAAGGCTATAAGAAACATCATTCCATACTTCTACAGGAGGAGGAGAAACTATAACTCTATCGTTTTTCACTCCATAACGATGAGTGTAAATCTCCCCCCAAGCATTAGAAGGAACGAGCAAAATATCTACATCTTGTATAACTTCTTTTTCCATTTGGTACATTTCAAGCTTGTATAAATCAAAGCTATTAGGTACTTGTTCAAGATCCATCAACTCAATTGTACAATGTGCTCTCACAGCAAGGACAGTTTTGGAAAACTGTCCTTCAAATCGTTTTGCTTTAACTGAAAAATAGCCTATACCTACATAATCAAAAAATTCAATATAATCTACTTGCTGAAGAAGAGTTAATTTATGAAGCCCCTTATAAAAACGATAGCTTTTTTGCAGGAACACATTGGAAAATTTTTGCCCATAAGGTTCTTCTTGTATCCATTCAGACAAACATATTACCTCTAAGTTCTTACTATTCGGAAGCTTTGGCTGAAAGTCTTTAATATATGATTCACACTCATGTTTCGGCATATCTAATAATAAAATCACGCGGTTATTTGCATTCTGAAGCAACTGCTGCATAGCATTATAAATAAACACACCGCACCCGCCGGCGTTAATAGGGTAAAGCTCATACGAAGTAAAGACATATGTTCTAACCATATATTAATTCTCCTCAAGAAATCTTTGAATACTTAACTCTGATGCGATGTCATTTTCTTTTTTCCATATATTATATAAATCCAAGATTTCTTTTCTATTTTCCATTGCATACTTGGCTTTCTTGGCAATTTCCACTGGATCATCCGGACTATTAATAATTAGATAGTCTTTCAAAGGACTTCCATCAAAATAATGATGGTTTGGCCCTGTCAAACAAGGTACACCCATGTTCATACTTTCCAATGGGAGTAGCGGGGCGCATTCTGAGAAAGTAACATACAAATTGAGGTCGTTAGATGCCAAAGTAACTAAAAGTTCTTCACGAGGAACTGCCTTTTCAGAGCCCTCCATGTTCAAATTTAATTGTTGAGCAAATGACTTCATTCTATTATTGTAGGGAATGGCATTTATACTAGCATTCTCTATTAGACTTACTGCTGCAATCTGAGTGTATGCATTTTTATTCCAAGTGTTACCTGATGCATAAATACCTATTTTCACAGATTCATTATGTTTTAGATCTTTATTTTCCAGGAATTCGAGACTTTCATTCTTCACAGTATTTTTCACAAAGAAACTTGGGAATCCATTCTCCTTATACAGTTCAGCCATACTTTCCTTAGCAAACCCCCAACTATCTACTATGCCTTCGTTGCAGAGTTGAATGATTTCCTGATACCGACTCCATGAGTAGTCTTCATACATATGTGTTGTATTTCCATGCCAATAAATTTTTATTGCTATTTTAGAATCTACACTTTTAATAAATTTCGCTAATTCATAATAACCAATAGCAAAGCCACTAAAAACAATTGCTTTTGGTTTGCTTTCAGCAATCAATTTACCTACACGCATAATTTCGTTAGTATCAAATAATTCCTTAATGGGAAGTGTAAACGGAAATAATTCTTGGGTTGAATGCGAGACACCTAGCCATTCAGGTTGATGAATAGCAATACTTGATTGTTCAGGAATTAGCGCAAGTTTTATCTCAAGCCAACTATACTTGTTATTTTTTCTTTCACTTTGCTTATTATTAACAAGTTGACTCAATTCGTTGTTGCTATTTTCATAACTATTGTGTTGTTTTTGTTGTTCTTTAGACTTCAGACGATAATTGCGGATAGTATTTAAAAGCTTTCTAACAGGCTTTGAGAGTCTATAAGCACGATCTAGACTGCGCATCTTAGTAATGACTCTCCAAGCAAGAGATGTTTCTATATCATATAACCGCGATTCTAAGAGTACTTTATTGGAGGTCAACTGTGATACCTCATGCGATAGATTCCCACTATATTTTTCCAGTTCTTCTATCTGTTCTTCGAGTGAATTAAAGCTTAACGAAAGTGCTTGATAAAGTTTATTTAGATCGGTATATTTGCTACTGAGTTTACTCTTGTCATCAGTAAGAATGGCGATTTCTGCTGTTTGTTCTGCTATCATTGTCTTATTTCTTTCATTTTCATTTCTCACATCTGACAATTCCTGATTTAAAGAGTTCATATCATCTTGCATCTTGAATTCTTTCTCTATACGTTCCTTTAGCTCTTCAGCTCTCCAGCCTATCTCCCCTTCAAATTTTGTTATAGTCGGTCTAATCTTATCATCCATTAAATGAAGACGAGAGAACATAACTTTATTTTCTAAATCTTCTACACTCCAACTATCTGATAACTTTGTATAATATATATCCTGTTCCGAGGCCACTTTTGACAATACAGAGCAAGGCAAATCCAATTTCAAATAATCATGGACTATTGAATGCTGCCAACATCCATTATGATCCATAAATTTCAATTCCGTATTTTCAGAAAAATTATTTTCAAAATGAATAATACCATGTTTAGAGACGCGGACCAGTTCCTTTAATATTCCCTCCATATCTGCAGGATTGATGTGAATAAGTACAGATACTGTATACACAAAATCAAAATAATTATCAGGGTAAGGGAGTTGCGTTCGTGGCTCTATAAGGATAATGTTTTTTATTAAATCCGGCTTATGGGAGAGACGATTCCTTAAGCTTTCTAACATTGTAGGACTTTGATCAACGCCATAAACTTCTATATTAGGTATATCACTCAAATAATCCACATGTCTCCCAAATCCCACTCCAAACTCCAAAACTTTAGATTCTTTAGGCAACTTGGAAAATATATGTGTTAAAATGACTTCCTGAATTCCGTAAAGAGGTTGCAGCGATCTTCTTTTCTCAACCTCATCTGCCCACCCCATTCCATTTTGTTGCCACCATGCTTCATTTTCGTATATATTATTTGTCATATAGACCACCTTCTGTTTCTATTCTAATTGGAAAATGAACCTTGTAATGGACGGGTCGATCAATTTTCCTTATAACCTCAAAGGCACTGGCTCCATCAATTTGTTCATATAAAAAAACATCAGAATAATCGCGATCTGTCACTCGATTAACAGCAACCGATACAGAGTAACTCCCTTGTCTAAGCCAAATCGGAAAATTGAATCTTATAGTTCTTTTCTCTTGTTTTTCTAAGGAAACTAGAGTTATATCTTCATCGAACATAGTTGTTCCAAATAAATCTATTCCTGTAATATCTCTAACTAAAAAAGATACATTTATATCCGTTACCTTTTCCTTAGAATACAAAGTGCAGATTATTGAAGCTTGTTCACCAAATTCATATGCCTTGGTAGGTTCTCCATTTTCATTAGCCATATGCACATCTCTGAATGAAACAAGTCCTGAACCGTATCTAAAACTAGAGCTAGTATCAATACTTGTTATTTCTTCTATAGTTTCATCGTTTTGAATTGAGTCATCACTATTGTATTGATTCATTTCGTCGCGGATCATAGCCAGATAATGATTTGTTATTTTCTCCGAACTTCCTTGATCAACTAGATTTCCATGTGATATTAGTATTGCCGAATGACACATTGACTTTATTGCATCTACGGAATGGCTTACGAATAACAAGCTAACGCCGCCATCTTTAAGTTGGCGCATTTTCGAGACACATTTCGCTTGAAAAGCTGCATCCCCAACTGCTAGAATTTCATCTATAATCAAAATGTCTGGTTCCATATGAATAGCAACGGAAAACGCTAATCTAGCGAACATACCGCTAGAGTACGTCTTAACAGGTTGATCGATATGCTCACCAATGTCAGCAAAGCTTTCTATCTCAGAAAATTTACTTTCTATAGATTCTCTGCTAATTCCAAACATAGTAGCATTTAAATAAACATTCTCACGTCCTGTGAATTCTGGATTAAAACCCGATCCAAGTTCTAAAAGTGCAACAACTTTTCCAAACACTTCAACCTTGCCACTAGTCGGGGTTACTGTACCAGCAATTATTTGTAGTAAAGTAGACTTGCCTGAACCATTCTTCCCAACAATCCCAACCGTATCTCCTTTTTTCACTTCGAACGTTATAGAATTAAGAGCAGAAAATGTTTGATGCCTTTTTTTAGTTTTAGAAACATTAAAAAGATCCTTTAGTCTATCCGCAGGTGTATTATACATTTTATATATTTTAGATACACCGCTCACTTTTATTGCTACCTCATCAAATGACATCTGCAAATCCCTTCCTTAAATAATTAAAGATTGATAATCCTAGAATAAAAATAACAAATGAAATAGATAACGATATTAAATAACTTGAAATCGAGAATAACTGCCCATTCACAAAAATATCTCTAAATTGAGTAATTATCGGAGCTATGGGGTTCAAATTAATTAAAAACCTAAATTTTTCCGGAAGCGCTTCGGAAGAGTAAAATATTGGAGACATGTAAAATAGAATATTTACTAAAAGACCCACTATATAAACCAAATCCCTTAAGTAAATCCCAAATGCTGCAACGATTAGTGCAAATCCAAGAGAAAGAAGCATGCTAGGAACTAATACTAAAGGAACAAATACAAGAGTCCAATTTGGTGTGTTCAGAAAAAATATTTTACCAACTATTAAGAGCGCTACAGAAAAAAAACTATTAATTATCGTGGAGAGTACTATGCTAGAAGGAAGTATTTCAATTGGTATAACCACTTTTTTTATATAATTCGCGCTTTGCCCCAATAGGCTCACAGAACGATTAACGGACTCCGAAAAAATTTGGAATGGAATAAGTCCTGCGAAAATCATCATTGTGTAAAGCATATTTCCATCTTGAATAGATGAGTCGCCCCATTTTGATTTAAATACGCTAACAAATATGAAACTATACACTCCAAGCATTAATAAAGGAGATAATAGAGCCCATATTACACCAAGAAGTGAACCTTTATATCTTTGTTGGAAATCTCTCTTAGTAAGCTCAAAGAGCAAATCTTTCGATTTATATATACTTTTTAGGTAATTCTGTATCCGTCTATAAAAATCCATTTTCATCGCCTTATCTTTGTTTATTTGTCCGAACATTAAAACACACTTCAGGAAATATTCAATAAGTCCTACGTTGTATATCACCTCTAAATGCGCACCAAATATAAATCCATCTTCTCAAGGTCTCTATCAAGAGAAACATTATAATATGGTGGCGTAAATTGTCCAAGCAACTAGCTCTCATATTGTACTATATGTTAAAATATCCACGTACCTACAGGAAAAGGAGATTATAACGTGTCGAAACCAGTATACGGTAAAAACGCCGCTCAGTCGAGAAATGTTGAAAAGATAGCAAGTCCGATATGGGCATTAGTTGTTGGTTTTATTTTATTTTTGTGTTGGACCCCATTTCAAGTGGGATTGTTTAATGGATCACTAGTTGATTACGAGAAGCCAATATATGTATCAGCACTATTAAGCGCACTGATGCTGCTGGCCTGTGTTGGCTTGTATTACAAAAAGTTCAAGCTTGAAGGGCAGAGTGATTTAGTAGCTTGGGCAGCATTATTGCTCCCTGTGACCTATGCTCTGTCACTGTTTGTCGCAGTTTCGCATTACACGGCGATGAATATGCTATTTATTCAGTGTACATATGCCGCAGTTTTCATTATAGCCTTTTATCTCATGAAGCAAAAGCAAGTAAATGTTGTCATTCAAAATGCTATATTAGCGATTGCATATTTTATAGTGGGTTTTGGACTTTTAAATTGGTTAGGCAGCAGTAAATTAGCAGGAGCTCTTGTGGGCTGGTTCTCAAACACCGTCCGAAATGATGTCTACTTAGATGCAGTTATGACTGACTCTAACGGACTTCGTCTGACTTCGATCTTTCAGTACGCAAATACGTACGCAGCCTTCTTGATGGCTTTTCTATTTGTAGCAATATTCGCGCTTATTCGCTCTAAAAAGTGGTATGGAACGTTGACGCATGGCTTTATGTTAGTTCCCATCATTGTGTCGATCTTGTTAACCTTATCTCGTGGCGGCTTAGTCCTGCTACCTGTAGTATTCATACTCCTACTTCTATTCCTAAAACCTGCACAGCAAATCCTTTGGATTCTGCATCTAGGAATTGCTGGTATTGTAGCTTTGCTCATTACGACACCCGTTACTAACCTAGGAATAGAGTTAAATGCTAATTTCACTTCTTCTTCAGCTTTAAAAGGTTGGGCGTATCTATTAGGAGCCTCAATAGTTGTGGCTGGCCTTTCTTGGGTCATTCAGCGTTTTGTCGCACCATGGTTGTATGCAAAACTAGAGAATTGGTCGTCACGTAAACGGACAGGTCTTTGGATTCCGCTCGGATCTGTCGCTCTAGTTGCTATTGTAGCTTTCCTGCTTATCGGTACGAGTGCAAAAAGCATCTTACCTGACAATATGGAGACTCGCCTCGAGAACATCAATTTCCAGCAACATAGCGTACTCGAGCGGATTACTTTTTATAAGGATGCCGTGAAGGTGGTTAAGGATTATCCGGTCCTCGGTGCTGGTGGAGGAGGCTGGGCCTCACTGTATGAGCATTATCAGAACAACCCTTATACAAGCCGGCAGGTGCATAACTTCTTCTTACAATTTCTCATTGAAGTAGGTATTGTTGGATTTATCATCTTTATGAGCTTCATTCTGTATATCTTCTATAAATATATTCGTGGATATGTAAAACGGGATAAGAATGAATTCGAGAATGCTTTCTTCTATTTAATTATTGCTCTATCTATTCTTGTGCACAGTCTACTTGATTTCAATATGAGTTATGCCTTTATGGGCATACTAGTTTTTATTGGTCTTGCTGGAATGGCCTCCGTTATGGATAGCAAGCCACTGCGGAAAAATTGGAATAAAGCGGGCATCCGTTTTGGATACCTCGCTGTGCTTTCTTTAGGAACCTTGTTCCTAGTGTTCTTGTCAATCAGCTATATTGGCTCCAGTAACTCTGCTTTGAAAGCTAAACAATTGAGAAGTTATAGCACTTCCTACGAAGAGCTTAGAGCCCCATTGATTGAGGCTTTGAACAAACGTCCAAGTCATCCAGAATCGACAATTTATCTATCGGCCTTGGATCAGCAGGTATTTAGCCAGACCCAAGAGGAACAGTTCCTTGACGAATCTTACAGTGTCTTAACTCGTGCACTCAAAGATGAGCCATACAACAAAAATCTTCTGCTCCAATTAGTGAGCTACTACGATCTGAAAGGTCAAAGCGACGTCGCCTTGGGTATTTACCGTGACAACGCAGATAAGTTCAACTGGGATATCGATTGGTATGATGCAATAATCAGCCGTTCCTTTGCCTTAGGTCAGCAGGCACTTAATCAAAAGGATGAGACAAAGAAACAAGAGTATTTCAATGAAGCGCAAGAAGCATATAATCACGTTCTTGCTGGAATAGAACATCTGAAGACTCTTCCACCAGAACAACTGCAAGGGCGCCCTTTCTCAGTAACGCCAACTATCGCTTTGAACGTTGGCAAAATGCAACTTTTATCCGGACAAGAGGATGCAGCGAACACCACTCTCAAGCTTAATTCAGATGCTAATTACACGGATATCATGAACAGTGAAACTCCATGGGATATAAATTGGTACAGTTCACTCATCAGCCGTTCATTTGATTTGGGGCAGGCAGCTTATGCACAACAAGATAATCCAGATAGAATAGACAACATGAAAGCTGGCTTTGTTATTGGGCTTTTGGCCTACGATCATGTACTTGCGGATAATGATCCTTCGAAGATATTTACTCCGGATGTGACACTGAAGGTAGGGAAAATGCAATATATGTCTGGAAAGATACAAATTGCAGCCTCCATCTTAAAAACAGCCTTAAGCCAAGATTTCGCTGATGCAACCAATCGTGAGATTGCTCGTTGGTACCTTGCTGCACTGGCGAAAACTGGTGGCGAGGATCAGGCACTATACGATTCGCTGATCGCAGCTGATCCTGCGGAAGCAGCACAAGTTGAGGCCATTACAAATTCACAATTTTAAAAAAGAATGAAACCATAAAAGCGCGCCACTGTAATAACCGTGGCGCGCCTTTTTTTTCGATTATACGAGATTTAATTATAGCCCGGTCTTAGCCGCTTCACTCTCAACAAGCTCTTTCATATAACGAAGCAAGTCATCTTTGAGCTCCTCGTGTTGAAGTGCGTAATGAATGGTGGTCTGGATAAAGCCCATTTTCTCACCCACATCATGACGTTTACCTTCAAAATCATAGGCAATAATTCGTTCAACCTCGCTAAGACGTGCTATCGCATCTGTAAGTTGGATCTCTCCACCTACACCCACCTGCTGTTCTCCAAGCATATCGAAGATACGCGGAGTTAAAATATATCGTCCCAGTATAGCTAAGTTCGAAGGAGCCTCTTCTCTCTTCGGCTTCTCTACTAGACGATTCGCCTTGTAGACACGTTCCGCCAAAGGCGAACCATCTACCAAACCATACCGTGATACTTCCTCCCACGGAACAGGCTGAACACCCACGATAGAAGATTTATACTCGTCATATATGTCAATCATCTGTTTGAGGCACGGTTTGTCCGCTTCAACAATATCATCGCCGAGTAGGACAGCAAACGGTTCGTTTCCTATGAATTTACGTGCACACCAAATCGCATGTCCGAGACCTCTTGGCTCTTTTTGGCGGATATAATGGATATCAGCCATTTCAGAAGATTTGCGAACGGATTCAAGCAACTCCCACTTCTGCTTCTCAGCCAAGTTAAATTCCAGTTCAAATGAGTTATCAAAGTGGTCCTCAATCGCACGTTTGCCTTTCCCCGTTACAATAATAATATCCTCGATCCCGGAAGCGACTGCTTCTTCAACAATATATTGGATCGTTGGTTTATCTACAATCGGTAGCATTTCTTTAGGCATTGCTTTAGTTGCAGGTAAAAAACGAGTGCCGAGACCTGCGGCGGGAATAATCGCTTTACGGATCTTCATCACATTAACTCCTTCTATCGTATACTCTTTTCAATTACATATCTGTAAGTACCCTAAAATGGCATATTTCTTTCAATTATAGCAGTTACAGCACATTTATGTCAGAGTGTTTGTTATATTTGTATATCTATTCCAATGAAATAAGAGGGCAGGAATTATAATCAATTATTGCTATTTTAAATACTTTGCTGACCCTATAATATACTACTATTTAGTATATGCAAATTAGGATGAGGACGAGATCAATTCTAAAAAAAGGGCTAAGCAATACCAGCATCTACCTGGTAGTTACTTAGCCCTTATCTTTAACTCTTAACTCTTAACTCTTAACTCTTAACTCTTATTACTTCGCGTTCACCAATTGCCCACGCGTTACACCAAGTTGGTTAGTAGCCTTTAGGCTCTTCCATACCTGTGTACCAGAGATTTCACCACGCAGAGCGCGGCTGTAGAGGCTGATTACCTCAGCCACTTGCTCTGGCGTCTCTTCCAAGAACTCCACACGGTATGAAGATACTCCTAGTTCACGGAAATTATTCAGATACTCCGCACCAGACTGCTCAACAGCGTTATAGACGGTATTACGGCAGCCTTCATCCACACGAACTGGATGTGACATTCCAATACGGTCTTGCAAAGAAGCACGGTGCTCTTCACAAGGACGACCACAGTTCGTATAGTCTGTGCCTTCACTCATAAAGGTACAGTACACACAGTGTTCAGTATGGAACATCGGCAAATGCTGATGAATAACAACCTCCATCCGGGACGTATCACTGTGTTCAAGCAGATCAACCATCTGTTGAATGTTCAAGTCATAGGATGGCGTTACTATGTCACAGCCAGCCTCAAGGAACAAATCCACTGCTTTATGATTGGCGATATTCAGTGAGAAATCACCGATCAGGCGTGGATGCACAGCATCCGGCTGCTCCTGGCGGCGGCGCAGATAATAATATAACGCGCCTGTATTACGCACGAGCACAGCATCCGGCTGCAAGCGAAGAATATTCGCGTGGTAGCCGTTCTCGCCCGGCATATGAATGCGCGGCGTGGCCAGCGCTATGCTGGCCCCTGCAGCCCGTACCGCATCTACCGCTGCCGGGAACTGCTTGATAAACTCGAAGTCGGCGTAGATGTTTCTCACGCCGGCCTCGAGCGCAGCCTGCACCTGCGGCAGGCTGCGGCACAGCGCGGTGAGCTCCGCTTCACCAACGCGCTGCGGAGCGACGCCCTTGTGGGTGGCGTCGCCGTAAACCTCGATCGCCCGTTTCACATAGACGGGCGGTTTCGGGCGCTCGCCCGCAAGCAGCTCCACCGCTTGGCGGCGGATGCTGTTCAGCTCGCGCATAGGGACAATGACGTCGCCTTGCAGATGCGACTCCAACGCGTCAAGCTGGAACACGGTCCCGCCCAGGCGGCCGAATTGTTCTTCCAGCAGCGCGGTATCCATCGGACGCTTTTGCGCGGCTTCCAGCGCGAGCTCCGAGTCCACACGGACGGTAACGTTCTTCTGAACGTCCGTCCACCAAGTCGTCAGCTTCTCGCCGACGCAGCCTTGCACTCTAACATGTACCGGAAATACCCGGTACGGCTTTTCAGTTTCATAAGTCTGGCGCAGCGCCTTATCTAACGCTGGGTCATTTGTCTTCCAAATGCGGTCACCGACATTTAGACGACGAAGATCCACATCATTACGACCGGCTACGATGTCGATGATCCAGCCTTCTCCGGCTTCGCCTTCCAGCTTCACACCTTTACGACGGAGGTCGTAGACACGACCGCCTTCTTCTTTTTTCGTTGGATCCCCAGCGTCAAAAACAATTCCGTCCCCACGCTTAAGCGGTGCATGAATACGGCAGACCACTCCGTCACGCAGAATTTGCTCAACCGTCCCCAAATATACACCACGGCTTTTTGGGAAAGTCCCGTCTACCAGTTTCTTATTGTTCGTTCCATCCAGGAAACCATGTGTAAACCCACGGGAGAAGCTTTGTTGCAGCTCGCGCACCTCCTCCTTCGAAGGTTTGGACAGATCGCCTTCAAAATACCGATCAATCGCTTTACGATACTTACTAACTACATTCGCTACATATTCCGGGCTTTTGAGGCGACCTTCGATTTTAAAAGAAGTCACACCCGCCTCGATCAGCTCAGGCATTAGATCAATTGCTGCCAGGTCCTTAGGAGAAAGCAAATAAGTTACGTCTCCCATAGGTTTTACCTCACCATCCACCATCAGATCATAAGGCAGGCGGCAAGCCTGCGCACATTCACCGCGGTTGGCAGAACGTCCGCCCCACATTTCAGAAGTCAGACATTGACCTGAGTAGGAAACACACAAAGCACCGTGTACGAATACTTCCATCGGTAAGCGGGCTTGCTCTCCGATCGTACGAATTTGTTTCAGATTGTTCTCACGACCTAATACCACACGTTCCAAACTGAAAGGTTTAGTAAACTCGACCGCTTCCGGCGAAGTAATGGTCATCTGTGTCGATCCGTGAATCGGGAAATCCGGTGAGATTTCGCGGATCATTTTGACCAAACCTAAATCTTGTACAATTACTGCGTCCACACCAGCATCCACGCACGCATCAATCAGTTCTTTTGCATCAGACAATTCATTTTCAAAAACCAGTATATTAAAGGTCAAAAATCCCTTCACACCATAGCTATGCAAAAACGCCATAATTTCCGACAGCTCGTCCATGCGAAAGTTGTTCGCTCTGGCCCGTGCATTAAACTTCTCTACGCCAAAAAAGATAGCATCCGCTCCGTTTGCTACCGCTGCACGCATGCAGTCCCAATCACCTGCGGGTGCCAATAGCTCCACGTCTTCTCTGCGTATTTGTTGCTCTTTCATTTATATCCTCCCAAACCGCCATTTGACGGGTCATTTCTAGTTGATTAACTTGATAATTGTATCAAATATCACACTTGAGCGCTATGCGTTTACCAACATTTATATAGAATAAAAGTCATAATGCTGTCAGGAAGCTGACTTCTTGCTTATTGCACTTTACTCCATGAATGTTGTAGAACATGCAACTTTATTGCCTAATCCAGCGCTTCGACAACTAAATGTTGTACATAAAGCATCATTCTCACACTCTAGTAGCGACAACCGGCACAAAAAGTTGCAACATTTACAACAATTCACTAGGAATTCCGTGACATACGGGACATACGATAGAATGTTGTATCAAATACATCAATCCACCCTTTAGCTATTCACATTATGCCCAACTTGGATAACATTGGCTCCGAACCTCTAAAACAACCCTTCCGACAACCCTTCTATCGGTTTATAGTAACAAATATATGTATTTTTAATAATAGGCCGCAGCTAACCCTTATCCACTAAACTCTGCAACCATTTACGAGCAAAACGAAAGTTAACGCCATAATCGTTCATAACATCCTTAGGTCGAATCCCTTTTCCCCCTTTATACAAAAAAAGAACGCCCCAAGCCAAATCGGCAACTGGGACGTTCTTCGTCTGATTAAATTATACGCCTCTATTCGTGTGTAAGCTACGACATTGGTACTCTTTTAACTACTTGCTGCCTGTAAACCGAAACGATTGTAACGTCTTGTCTAATAGAGCCTGCTGTTCTGCAGTGGCATTGGCATCATTCAGCGTAACGGTAATCGTGTAGACCACATCATTTTTGCCGAAAACAACCTGCTTGCTGCGAAAAGGGATGCCATTTTTGATTTGATGTGCAGTTATGATCGTAGCAGGGACATCCGCAAAGGTAGACTCCACTACACTTTCTATACGAGGGCCTTTGGGATCATTATTTTTATTTTGATAAGCATCTTTGAGAACATTAACTGTATAATCCACTGAACCCTCGGATTTTGAGTTGATCTGTAGACGTCCTCCGCTGAAGCGATATTCAATCGACTGCGTCTCAAAAATATCCTGATAAGGTGTCCATAAACTTGGAATATCAATGGCATAACCGTAGGTTTTGGATACTTTGGTTAATGTCTTATTTTTGAGCGTCTTATAATCATCACTAGCGAGTCGCCCGAAGTTCTCCTTCAGCAGATCAAAATCAATATCAATAGAGGATATGATGGCTTTGAATTTTGCCTTATCGTCATCTTGCCCAGCAGCTGTTACATATTCAAAATAATAGCGATACCCATTTTTGAGTATGAGAGCTTGATATTCTGTAGTAACACCGTTGCCGTAATTTAGCTGTAGCTCATTGATTTGTGCAGATACACCGGAGATCTCCGACTTGTTGCTGTCTTTCAGAACATAAGCATCCGCTACAAAGTTTTCTTTAGTTTTCGTTTTCAGATCTTCAGCCCAGCTCTCTAGTGTAGAACCAGCAGGTGCCGAGGTAACCGCCACACTCAGATGACTTCCCTGCTTACTCTCGTAATAGAGATGCTGGTCGTCCTTACTCCAATCTGCGGGAACCTGTAGTGAAATCCCATAGTCCTCATTGTACGCGTCACGCAATCCACTTTTCACCGTAGAAAGATCACGGATTTTTTTGTTTTTAGTATCAAAAGAAGGCTGGAAAGAGTTAAGTAATCCTGTGTATTTAGCAAAATCTTTATAATTAACTGCTTTGTTATCCGTCAAATAAATCTCGTAGAGTCGACCTTCAGCATATAACAGTCTGCTTTCCCAGAGCGCTCCACTGGAATCTTTACTGATCAATCTAGCATAAGGTATCGCGGCTTTGGGGAACGACTCCCGATCCAATATCAACTCCCCACCTGCCTCGACCTCCCGAACCAGCTGTTCCAGCAGCCCTTCCGCATCTACCGCAACCGCCTGGTCACTTACATGAATCTCCACATAATATAGATTGTCCGCACTTGAAAAGGTAGCCACACTTTCATCCCCACCGCTATTTCCAGCGATCAGCCCAGAGGGATAATTCAGTGTCCATTGAAAATAGCTGTTTCCAATTTGAGTCTTACCAACATCGCTGTCAATCCCAGTATCCTCTGGCGTATCTTCTTCGTTGTCTACAGGAACTAGGGTAACCATAAGCTCACCCCCACTCCCTTGAGTAAGGGTCGCACCTAACACATCAGCCACAAAACGTAGCGGTACCATCAGCACATCTGAAACCATCCGGGGCGCTGAGCCTAGTTTAACTTTGATTCCATCCTTCCAAGCGATATCACTCCCAATTGTCATCACCCCTGAATGAGTACCGTAGGTTACTTTTACAACATCGTTCTGCTCTAAGGAAACATTGCTGCCAAACGTCTTTTTAAAAACCCCAAGCGGGACCATAACCGTTCCGTTCTCCCTATAAGGCCGCTCGATAGCCACCTTCTTACCATTCACCGTAGCTGAAGTACTGCCAACTTTTAGACTCAGCTGTTGCTTGTCTCCTTCTGAAGCTAATGCTGTTTGTATGGGTAATATAGAAAATAGCAGTAATACGGCCAACATCGCACAAAATCCTTGCTTTAAAATTTTTAAGCCCATTTACCGTCCCCCTCTCCAGTTTACTGATCACTCTTCCGCGTGCTCGTCCCCATCCGATACATAATCATCTCCGCTTAACAACGGATCACCTTGAGTGAGCACGAGTTTACGAACGACGATATCCCCATCGCTTTGCATAACCAGCCGCACAGTTGCTCCCGGCAGGTAGCTTTTGAACAATTCATTAATATCAACTAGTGAGACCACACGATGCCCATCGATGCTATATAAGACGTCCTCTTCAGCAATCCCTGACTTGAGTGCTTCTGAAGACACCACCTTCGTGACGGACAGCGGGTCCAGCGTTGGCAATCCCACAACCGTAGACCAGCTCGCCTCCAGCTCTAGCCCCAGACTCGGATGCTGGACCTCACCATATTTTAAAAGCTGGTTCATAATATACTGCACAGTATTCGCTGGAATCGAAAACCCCATATTTTCCACACCCACCGCTGAGTATTTCAGGCTGTTGATTCCCAGCACCTCACCTTTCATATTTACTAGCGGCCCTCCGCTATTTCCGGGATTAATCGCTGTGTCACTCTGGATAAGACGATAAGCCGCATCTACCTCACGGTTAAGACCACTTATAACGCCTACAGTCGCTGAATTTCGTAGAGAAAAGCTAATCGGTGTTCCGATAGCAATAACCTTCTCCCCAACCACTGTTTTGCTATTCGCTGGAATAAACTTGGCGGGCTTTAAATGGGTGGCATTGATTTTGATCAGCGCCAGATCACTAACTTCATCCAGATATGTTTCTTTAACGCTGTAGGTTTTGGAGTCCGAAGTGACTACTATGGCATTTTGCAGATCCTTGATTACATGAGCATTGGTTATAATCCATCCGTTCGATTTCACAATGATGCCGGAGCCATGCGTCAGATTGTACCGATCATCCAGGCCACTATTCCCGCCACTCTCATCTTTGCCGATAATGCCCACAACAGAAGGAGTGATACTTTTAATAATTCCAGGTATCGGATCTTCTGCCGCTGCTTTACTAACCACCTTACTAGTACTATCAAAAGCAAACACCGACTGACTCCATGCTACCGACAGCACTACGCCGCACAGTAATAGACCTAATCCTTTCTTCACCAGCTTCTCCCCAATACTCCTCATTCCTCACCAGACCCTCTCTTTACAAATGGATAAATTTAACATTATATAATTTGAAAAAAGACGCCTTCAATGCGCCCATGGCGTTAAAGGAGTCTTTTGGTGCAAAGCTGTTCAATTTAGTTCTTTCATTAACTTAACCAATGCATCACCATGGCATAGTCAGAGATCACAAAAACCAGCAAGCTAACGGCTCCAAAACCAATGGCAAATTTGTTCTTCTGGGGAGCTTTCAATAGTCGAACAACCCCGACCAAAATCAAGATGGTAAATAAAATCATAAACACATCAAAGGTATGAAATTTAGACGGTCCTTGCGCGGCAACTTCTGCAAGCAGCATAACCTTACCTCCTCAAAAATGTTGTCAAGCAAGATCCAGTAATCCCCATATCACCTTCTATGTTATCGCTACCATTTGGGCGATGCAATAGGTTTTGTAGAAAAATTATGTATTTGTCGTAAAAAATATATTTTATCCCTGCAAAATCCGTAATAACGATGAGATTGATCACTGACAATTGGGTGTGCTTAGGGAAACGTTGTGAGCCCAATCAATTCTATCGTCATGAAGGTTACAATAGAAAGTCCGTTAACTGCTTTAGAAATGAGATAAATTGAGCAGTGAATTAGAATTGAAATTCAGAACTTAGAACTTAGGATTCTGGGCTCGAATTTAGGTTTTTAAAGAATTAGGGAAATTCTCCCTAAAATTGTCCGATTAACAGTTCATTTTGTGGTTATCAGGGAATTCCTCCCTAAAAATCATTAGAAAACCGGGTATATGAGTAAATTCACCCGATAATTGGGGAGGTTTTCCCGGATTTCACCTTATATGATCTAAAAACTCGGATTTTCAGGGAAGTTTTCCCTAATCTAACAAACAGTTATTTGATAGAGTGATATGATGATTAATTATTCGGTTTTCAAGGAACTTTTGGCCCTAACGTTAATCAATTACTTGTTAACCCTATCAACAGAATACTCCTCATTGAATCTTACTACGAACATGTCCTACATATGCCTACCTTGCCTATTATTAAATCCATTTTTTCTATAGAATTCGTATAACTTTTGCTAGAAAGATCACATCATATATCTATGAGCCATCTTTCGCACAATTACCAGATAATCCTACAACGCCTTAAGTCGCTTTGACTCCATTCTAGAGGACGAGGTTAGCTATTAGCTGTTAGTTGTCAGATGTTTCCCTTCAAGAAATTATTGCTTACAACCTACAATAAAAGCCCCGGCAAGATACCGAGGCCTTATTTATACATAGGTTATATTACTTACTGTTTATTTGGTTTCCGCCGTCTCAAGCATAAGCGCTTCGGTCCGCTCTGTATCACGAATCAGAACCGGCTTCAGATATTTACCTGTGTAAGACTCTGTGACAGTAATGATCTTCTCCGGTGTTCCTGTTGCCAGGACGGTACCACCGCCGCTACCACCTTCCGGTCCCATATCGATGATATAATCCGCTGTCTTGATTACATCCAGATTATGTTCAATAACAAGAACCGATTCTCCGGAATCCACCAAACGATGCAATACCTCAAGCAGACGACCAATGTCATCTACATGCAGACCTGTCGTAGGCTCATCCAAAATATAAAGTGTTTTACCCGTGCTGCGACGGTAGAGCTCAGAAGCCAATTTTACCCGCTGTGCTTCACCACCGGATAAAGTGGTTCCTGGTTGACCAATCTTAATATAACCAAGGCCTACATCCATCAGTGTTTGCATTTTACGATGGATACGCGGGATATTTACAAAAAACTCTGTTGCGTCCTCTACCGTCATCTCTAACACATCTGAAATGTTTTTGCCTTTATATTTCACTTCTAGTGTTTCCCGGTTATACCGTTTGCCTTTACATACTTCGCAAGGGACGTATACGTCCGGCAAGAAGTGCATCTCGATCTTAATGATCCCGTCTCCACGGCAAGCTTCACAACGTCCGCCTTTTACGTTAAAGCTGAAGCGTCCCTTTTGGAAACCACGTACCTTAGCCTCATTTGTCTTGGAGAACAGATCACGGATGTCATCGAATACACCTGTATAGGTTGCTGGGTTGGAGCGCGGTGTCCGCCCGATTGGCGACTGATCGATTTCAATAACTTTATCGAGATTTTCTAGTCCTCGAATTTCTTTATGCTGACCAGGACGCACCTTCACAGCCTTATTCAGCTGCCGTGCCAAACTCTTGTAAAGAATCTCGTTGATAAGCGAGGATTTACCGGAACCCGATACACCTGTCACCGCTGTAAATACACCTAATGGAATCTTCACATTCACATTTTTCAGGTTATTCTCTTTAGCACCACGTATTTCTACCCAGCGATCATCGGTAGGACGGCGTTTAGCAGTAACCGGAATAAATTTACGTCCGCTTAAATATTCACCCGTTAATGAATTCGGATCTTTCATAATCTCTTCTGGCGTCCCTTGAGCCATAACTTGTCCACCATGAATACCTGCGCCCGGACCAATATCAATAATATAATCCGCTGCCATCATCGTATCTTCATCATGCTCTACAACAATTAGCGTGTTACCTAGATCGCGCATATGCGCAAGCGTAGAGATCAGGCGATCATTGTCCCGTTGATGCAAGCCAATACTTGGCTCATCCAGAATGTACAATACACCCATGAGACTTGAACCGATCTGAGTAGCCAACCGAATACGCTGCGCCTCACCACCGGAAAGCGAACCCGCTGCACGGCTAAGCGTCAAATAATCCAAGCCTACATTCACAAGGAATCCAAGCCGATTGCAGATCTCTTTTAGAATGAGGTTGGCGATGGCTGTTTCTTTTTCACTCAATTTTATCTCTTCAAACCAATGCTGGCAGTCTCCTATTGAAAGGTCCGTAACATCAGAAATATTATGATCATTGATAGTCACAGCTAATATTTCTTTTTTCAGACGTTTACCTTTACATACATGACATGGCTTAGCACTCATAAATCCTTCGATAAATTCACGAATACCATCCGAAGCAGTTTCACGGTAACGCCGCTCTAGGTTAGGTATAATCCCTTCAAAGGCAACCATCGCATCTTTCTTTTGACCGAAATCATTTTCATAACGGAAGCGGACCTTCTCACTGCCTGTTCCGTTCAGTAATTTATTCATATGATCAGGTGTCAGACTGCTTACCGGAACGTTCTGTGGAATTTTAAAGTGTTCACAAACCGACTTCAGGAATTGCGGATAGTAATTAGAAGTACTTCCAGTCCAAGCTAAAAAAGCACCTTCTTCGATGGATTTCTCAGCATCAGGAATAAGCAGGTCTGGATCGACCACCATCTTCATGCCAAGTCCATCACACTCTGTACAAGCTCCAAACGGACTGTTGAAAGAGAACATCCGTGGTGCCAACTCTTCAATACTAAAACCACAAATTGGACAAGCAAAGTTAGAGCTGAAAAGCAGCTCTTCCTGGCCGATGATATCCACAAGGATTTTACCGCCCGAAAGCTTAAGCGCCGTCTCCAGTGAATCCGTCAGCCGGGTCTCCACATCGTCTTTAACAACGATCCGGTCTACCACAACTTCTATTGTATGTTTTTTATTCTTTTCTAGTTCAATATCCTCAGACAGATCTCTTAGTTCCCCGTCCACACGCACACGTACGAAGCCTTGCTTAGAGATATCTGTGAAGAGCCCTTTATGCTCACCTTTACGTCCTGAAATGATTGGCGCCAGGATCTGCAACCGAGTTTTCTCGGGATACTGCATAATCCGGTCTACCATCTGTTCAACGGTCTGGGAGGTAATCTCAATACCATGCTCTGGGCAATGGGGATGACCAATACGTGCAAAGAGCAACCGCAAATAGTCATAAATCTCCGTAACTGTACCTACCGTGGAGCGTGGGTTCCGGCTTGTTGTCTTCTGATCTATAGATATCGCCGGAGACAAACCATCAATTGAATCCACATCTGGTTTCTCCATTTGTCCCAAAAACTGACGTGCATAAGCCGACAAAGATTCAACATAACGCCGTTGTCCTTCAGCATAAATCGTATCAAATGCAAGCGATGATTTACCTGAGCCGCTAAGTCCCGTCAGCACGACGAAACGGTCACGTGGAATCGTCACATCGATGTTTTTGAGATTGTGCGCCCTCGCGCCTTTAATTACAATATTTTCGTTCGCCAACGGAACCTCTCCTTTAAAAAACTATTTCAACTTTATTTCAAAATATTCTCAAAGCCTTTTCAAAGCCTTTCGATCCCTCCCAAACCCTCTCTTCCAAGGGAGGGCCCCAAGGGTTGCACCCTCTGGACACCCGCATTTTCTGGAGAAGGAGTATGGTGGGACGTAACTTAGTGACTATAATGCTCAGAGCGCTTATCCCTGCGGGACCGCTTGGACATTCTCGCACTACCTAAAAGCAGGTACAAGCAACTGTCATAGACGTTGCATGGTGCTGTCCCTGCGGGATACGCATAAGTACCAAGTACATTGCGGGCGCTGTCCCTGCGGGATACGTTTAAGTGCCATAAACATTACTGGATACGCGACCCTCTATTGATTCAAAAAGAACGGTCTAGGACAGCACCGTTCAATACCTATTTTAAATATCGGTGATGCATTAATGGTTTGTTACTCAGCCCGAAGCTCCAGCAATGCGTCGCGCAGCTCTGCCGCGCGTTCGAATTGCAGGTTCTTGGCAGCGTCCTTCATTTCAGCTTCCAGACGTTGGATCAGACTTTGTTTTTCTTTCTTATTCATCTTGCCACCAACACCTGTGAGATAATCGGCTTTAGACTCAGCAACCTTCGTCGCCTCGATGATGTCACGCACTTTTTTATTAATGGTGGTTGGGGTAATGCCATGTTTCTCATTATGAGCAATCTGAATGGCGCGACGGCGCGATGTTTCGCTCATCGCTTTCTCCATCGAATCAGTGATCCGATCACCATACATGATTACACGACCCTCAGAGTTACGAGCCGCACGGCCAATCGTCTGAATTAGTGAACGTTCGGAACGAAGGAACCCTTCTTTATCGGCATCGAGAATTGCAACTAAAGATACCTCCGGTAAGTCGAGACCTTCTCTCAGGAGGTTAATCCCTACCAGGACATGGAACGTACCGAGACGAAGATCCCGCAAGATCGCCATCCGTTCCAGTGTTTTGATGTCAGAGTGCATATAACGAACCTTAATACCGATTTCCTTAAAGTAGTCTGTCAGATCCTCCGACATCTTCTTCGTCAAAGTGGTAACGAGTACACGTTCATCACGTTCGACCCGGTCACGGATTTCGCTAATCAGATCATCGATCTGGCCTTCTGTAGGACGAACCTCAATGATTGGATCCAATAGCCCAGTCGGACGGATAATCTGCTGCACCATAGTTTCGCAGTGTTCCATTTCATAAGGTCCAGGTGTCGCAGAAACGTAAATGATCTGGTTCACTTTATCTTCGAACTCTTCGAACTGAAGCGGACGGTTATCCAGCGCAGAAGGCAGACGGAAACCATGCTCTACCAACACTGTCTTACGCGCCCGGTCACCGTTATACATCGCCCGAATTTGCGGAAGGGTAACATGGGATTCATCTACGACAATTAACATATCATCAGGAAAATAATCCATTAACGTATATGGAGTTGCTCCTGGCTCCCTGAAGGTTAGTGGCCCGGAATAGTTCTCAATCCCCGAACAGAAACCCACTTCCTTCATCATCTCAATGTCGTAACGTGTCCGTTGTTCCAGACGTTGCGCTTCCAGAAGCTTGCCTGCGTCACGAAGCACGGTCAGCCGCTCTTCCAGCTCCCGTTCAATATTGACTATTGCTACACGCATCGTTTCTTCCTTGGTAACAAAGTGAGAAGCCGGAAAAATGGCGACATGGTCGCGTTCACCGATCAATTCACCCGTTAAAACATCAATTTCAGTGATCCGCTCAATCTCATCGCCAAACAATTCAACGCGAATCGCATGTTCACCCTGAGATGCCGGGAAGATTTCAACCACATCACCACGTACACGGAATGTTCCGCGTACAAAATTGATATCATTGCGCTGGTATTGAATATCCACCAGTCTGCTCAGAATCTCATTGCGCGGCTTCTCCATCCCAACCCGCAAGGACAACAGCAAGCTTCCGTATTCCATTGGTGAACCGAGACCGTAAATACAAGACACACTCGCTACAATAATAACGTCACGCCGTTCGAACAAGGAGCTTGTCGCGGAGTGGCGAAGTTTATCAATCTCTTCGTTAATGCTGGAATCTTTCTCAATATAAGTATCGGAGGAGGGAATGTACGCCTCTGGTTGGTAATAGTCGTAGTAGCTGACGAAATAGTCTACCGAATTATTCGGGAAAAACTCCTTAAACTCACTTGCCAGCTGGGCAGCCAGTGTCTTGTTATGCGCAATAACCAGCGTGGGGCGATTTAATTTGGAAATAACTTGCGCGACAGTAAAGGTCTTCCCTGTACCTGTCGCTCCCAGCAGCGTCTGGTGCTTCTTACCCTGCCGGATGCCTTGTAGTAATTCATCTATGGCATGAGGCTGATCGCCCTGGGGTGTATACTCGGACTCCAATTCAAAAGTCTTCGTACTGACGACAATATCACTCATTTGCCCGTCTCCCCTCTATCGTCTAAACTAGATTAATATATTATAATTGTTGTCTGAATCTTCTCTCTCCATACGATAGTAAAAAATATGGAAGATAAGAATATGTGTTCCCGTTCATTATACAGTGTTGCTTAGATCGATGCAAACCATAATACACAGAAATGTTAGGAGCTTGAAGCATGGATATTACCGCAATAATCGGCCTAGTGGCCGGACTGGCTGCGCTAATCGGCGGCTACCTCTGGGAAGGCGGAAGCCTTTCCGGACTGCTGCAGCTTAATGCAGCTTTGATTGTATTTGGAGGTACGATTGCCGCCGTAATGATCAGCTTCCCGGCAGCTAAGCTACGCTCCATTCCCACCGCTCTGCGCATGGCTTTTGGCCGCAATCCTGAACGTGATGAAGAGAAGGCAGAAGAGCTTATCGCAATGGCCACAGTGGCCCGCCGCGGCGGCGTTTTAATGCTCGAAAAACAAGCGGAAGCACATCCCGATTCCTTTACGCGCGAAGGACTGCTGCTTATCGTCGATGGCACTGACCCTGAGCAGGTAAGACAGATTTTGGAATTGGAAATGGATGCGAAAGAATTGAAGCATGAAAGCTACGCCAAGATTTTTGAAGCCGCTGGCGGATATGCTCCAACGATGGGGATCATCGGTACAGTTATGGGACTCATTAGGGTACTGGGCAACCTTACAGACCCATCAAATCTAGGTACCTCTATCGCAGTAGCGTTCACTGCAACACTGTACGGAGTAGCCATCGCTAATCTAATATTTTTACCCATTGCTTCCAAAATCAAATCCCGCAGCCAAAGTGAGCTGCATAGCATGGAGATGCTGCTAGTAGGCATTCTTTCTCTACAAAACGGGGATCATCCGTTGCTGGTGCGTAAAAAACTGAACTCCTTCATTTCAGACACCACCACAGATGACCGTGCAGAAGCAAGAGGTTTTATATGAGACAAAGAGACCGGCGCAAACGGCGGGTAGAGAATCGAGAAAGCCGTGATCGTTGGATGATTACTTACGCAGATCTAATTACGCTTTTACTTATATTTTTCGTTATATTGTATGCGATGAGCAGCCTGGACACTGACAAATACAATATCGTAACCGGCTCTTTATCCCAGACTTTCAAGTCGAGCAGCACTGTTCTTGAAGGCGGAGATGGTATTTTAGATGCTGGAAAGACCCCCGACAACAAACCAGAGAGTACAGATGGGAATGGGAACGCAACTGCAAAACCAAATGACGGTTCTGATAAACAAACGGAGAATGAAACACCTTCAGCACGGGAGTTGGCTTTTCGAGAACAAGAGGCGAAGCTTGCTGAGTTAATGGGTGTGATCACCCACTATGTGGAGGAGAATAATCTCGGTGAACAAATATTTGTAGCCGACAAACCGCAGGGCATAGAAATCACGCTCAGCGACCGTTTTCTTTTTGATGTGGGTAAAGCAGATGTGAAGTCACCAGCCCTTCCTGCTCTTCAGCAGTTGTCTGGCTTATTCAAAGATATCGGGGCAACGATCAGCATTGAAGGACATACGGATAATACACCAGTGTCATCAGCTTCCCGTTATAACGACAATTGGGAGCTATCGGGTGCTCGTGCGCTTTCTGTGCTGCGCTTTTTCTTAGATAATGAAGGACTGAACCCGGACACTTTTCAATATGCAGGTTATGCCGATACCCGACCAACAGCAGATAATACTACGGTAGCAGGCAAACAAAAAAATCGACGCGTAGAGATCATTGTACTTCGACAGCTTCAAGAGGTGGAATAAAATATAGTTGTTTGTGCTCAGAGCTAAGTTCGGCGGCTAAGGCCATTTCAATTGCCACATTGACCAACAAAGGGGTTTCACCTAATTTAATTAGGGAAAACCTCCCTGATTATTCACCTATTATCGTATCCAATCGCGGAATGAGGGAATTACTCCCTGATTATTACTCTTTTTAGTCTGAAATAGTGGTTTTACCGAGATGATTAGGGAGGAATTGCCTAAAACCCTAACTCTCAAGCTATAATCGTCTAAAATGAGGGAGGTTTTCCCTAATTCCATACTCCACTAGACCCTCAAACCACTCGATTGAGTTTACGAATACTCGCACAATCTACATAAGAAACACAAACAGCAAGTCCCCAAATCACAGAAACTTGCTGCTAAAAACATCACACTTGATCAGACTATTTCCCGTCCCCAATTTCCAATTATTCAGCAACTAACGCGCTATAACCGGCTGCATCTAACAGACCTTTTACAGCATCAGCATATTCTCCATCAACTTCAATCTCAAAAATCCAACCCCCGCCATATGGCTGATCATTGATAAGCTCCGGACTAGCTTCTAATCCATCATTCACCTTGGTAACCGTCCCAGAGACGGGCGAATACAATTCCGATACCGTCTTAACGGATTCGATACTGCCTACGCTGTCACCGGCCGAAATGGTTGATCCTACCTCAGGAAACTCAACAAATACGATGTCGCCTAATAAATGCTGAGCATGGTCCGTAATCCCAACACGTACTACTCGTCCTTCTACTTGCTGTGCCCATTCATGCTCTTCGCTGTAAAGAAGGTTGTCTAATACTTCACTCATTTCAAGCCGCCTCATTTCCAATTTGGAGTTCTAAATTTAGTTATAGCCTAAGTTATCCCGGCTCACAATGTCAATATTACTAACAGGAAATTTAAATTTGTCATTTTTTCGACGTTTTCTTGTTGACAGCGCCCGACTATACCCGTTTAATGGAGACATACAAGAAGAAATGACGTTGTCGTCTTTTTATAGACAATAACCGTTTCTCGGAGAAATATAAGGATAATGTTTAATGTGAACCATATACTTTCTTATATTTGAAATAAATATAGTTGCGGATGATGGCATAGGGAGAGACTGTCTCACTTGAAGACGGCGCCGAAGGAGTAAGCCCTAACAGGGGTGAATCTCTCAGGCAAAAGGACCTTTGTCGGACGTATCTCTGGAGAGCATCAGACGCAAGGCTAGATGCGTCAGATCACCAACGGGGAAACCTGCAAGCTAGTTACGGCAGGGTAACTCTCAGGTACAAAGGACAGAGCAGAAAGCGATTTGTGCATTTATGCATGATTGCTTCTGCCTGTCCTTTTTTCGTATGTAATCAGATCAAGGGGAGTGACGACATGGATGCTTTGAGAAGAACACCTTTTTATGATCTCTATTCCGCTTATGCGGAATCCAGATGCATTGACTTCGGTGGCTGGGAGCTGCCAGTACAGTTTACAGGTATCGTAAAAGAGCATGAAGCCGTTCGCCAGCAGGCTGGGCTGTTCGATGTCTCGCATATGGGTGAATTCATGGTGATTGGGAGCGGTGCAGAAGCCTTTTTGCAAAAAATGACAACCAATGATGTCAGCCGCCTCACAGATGGTGCGGCGCAATATACGCTGCTCTGTTATCCAAATGGCGGAGTTGTCGACGATCTACTCGTGTATCGCCTAAGCGAAGGGCATTATATGCTCGTCGTTAATGCCTCCAACATCGACAAAGACTTCCAGTGGCTGCAAGAGCATCTGAGCTCTGAATTCGGTGAAGTCACGCTCACTAATGTCTCTGACGAGACGCTTTTGCTCGCCTTGCAGGGTCCTCTGGCAGAGACCATTCTCGCGGAAGTTACTGATGCTCCTATTTCAACACTCAAGCCTTTCCATTTCATCGAACGCGCCACCGTTTGCGGTGTAGAGGTACTTATCTCCCGTACGGGTTATACCGGTGAAGATGGCTTCGAGATCTACGCTCCGCTGGAAGGTGCAGAAACGTTATGGAACGGACTGCTTGCAGCAGGCGCGCCCCACGGATTAACACCTGCTGGACTGGGTGCACGGGATACCCTGCGTTTTGAGGCAAAATTACCACTGTACGGTCAGGAGCTATCCGCTGACATCACCCCGCTTGAAGCAGGAGTACAGTTCTTCGTGAAGCTGGACAAAATAGACTTTATCGGACGCGATGCACTAATACAGCAAAAAGAAACTGGGATTCCCCGTCGCCTTGTCGGCCTAGAAATGATTGATCGAGGCATTCCACGCTCCCATTATCCTGTTTGGGCAGATGGGGTTAAGATTGGTGAGGTCACAACCGGAACACAGTCCCCTACGCTGAAACGCAACCTGGGGTTGGCTTTGATTGATGCTGCTTACAGTGAAATAGGCACAGAGGTTTACGTAGAGATACGCGGCAAGCAGCTTAAGGCTGTAGTGATTAAGGCCCCTTTTTACAAGTATAAACGCCTTTAGCGTCCATATAAGGACGGTGAGCTTTTAAGCGAGAAATAGAAGGATAAAGTATAGCGTGAAAATTGTACTTTCTTATATTTAAAAAAAGCCAAGGAGTGAAACCTTAATGAAGCACCGTTATCTGCCCATGACAGAACAGGACCGCGTAGAGATGATGGAGGCCGTCGGGATTCAGTCTATAGATGAGCTGTTCTCCGATATTCCTGAAGCGGTACGTTACCAAGGCACTATGCCGATGTCTGAACCACTCGATGAATACGCCCTGCTGCGCCACATGAAAGGTTTGGCTGACCAAAATGCCGACTTTGATTCTCACGCCAGCTTCCTCGGCGCCGGATTATACGATCATCACATCCCTGTGGTCATCAACCATGTCATTTCCCGTTCTGAATTCTACACTGCCTACACTCCTTATCAACCGGAGATCAGCCAAGGTGAGCTGCAAGCGATCTTCGAATTCCAATCCTACATTTGCGAACTAACCGGTATGAAAGTTGCCAATGCCAGTATGTATGATGGCGCTACAGCTTTATCCGAAGCAGCGGTTCTCGCGGCTGGTGCTACCAAACGCAAAAAATTAATCGTCTCCCGTACCGTTCATCCTGAGGCTCGCCAAGTGCTATGTACTTCGGCTAATGCTTGGGGTCTGGAGGTGGTGGAGATTGACTATAAAGACGGTGTTACCGATCAAGCTAAACTCGCTGAAGCTATCGATGGAGATACTGCCGCAGTGCTTATTCAATCGCCTAACTTCTTCGGCAGCATCGAGGATCTTCGCTCGGTTGAGCCGCTGATTCACGCGGTTAAAGGTCTTCTTGTAGTCAGCGCGAACCCAATAGCTCTAGGTGTACTTGAAACTCCGGGCAAACTTGGAGCCGACATCGTAGTGGGTGATGCTCAGCCACTTGGTATTCCAGCTTCTCTCGGGGGTCCAACTTGCGGATTCTTTGCCGTAGCTGATCACCTGATGCGCCGCATGCCAGGCCGGATCGTTGGCCAAACGGTAGACCGTAACGGTAAACGTGGCTTCGTTCTTACACTTCAAGCGCGTGAGCAGCATATTCGTCGTGAAAAAGCGACATCGAATATCTGCTCCAATCAGGCGCTGCTGGCTCTCTGCGCATCCGTCTACTTGTCCGTTATGGGCAAAGAAGGCATGCGTGAAGTAGGCGAGCTAAATATTCGCAAAAGCCATTACGCTGCTAATAAACTCAGCGGACTAACAGGTGCTGAACTTGCCTTCTCCTCCCCATTCTTTAACGAATTTGTCGTGAAGCTTCCTGAAGGCAGCAGTGTGGCCTCTATTAATTCGAAGCTGCTGAAGGAAGGTTATCTTGGGGGTTATGATCTGGGTCGTGATTATCCTGAACTTGCTGGACATATGCTGGTTGCCGTAACGGAAAAAAGAAGCAAAACCGAAATCGACCAATTCGCTAGCGCACTGGAGGGCTGTTTATGAAACCGGAGCAAAGTCTAATTTTTGAATTAAGCCGTCCGGGCCGTTCGGCCTATTCTTTGCCACTATGCGATGTGCCGCAGGAAGAAACCTTGGAATCCCTAATTCCATCGGATTTACTCCGTAGCGAACCCGTCGTACTTCCAGAAGTATCGGAAGTGGATGTCATTCGTCACTACACTTCTCTTTCACGTCGCAACTTTGGTGTAGACAATGGCTTCTATCCACTCGGTTCATGCACGATGAAATACAATCCGAAGATTAACGAAGATGTTGCCCGCTTCTCCGGCTTCGCCAAAATTCATCCCTACCAACCGGAAGAAAGTATTCAAGGCGCACTGGAATTAATGTATACCCTACAAAATGATCTGTCCGCGCTGACGGGCATGGATGCAGTATCCTTACAGCCTGCCGCAGGTGCTCATGGTGAATGGACCGGCCTCATGATGATCCGCGCCTACCATGAAAGTCGCGGCGAGACGCGTACTAAGGTTATCGTGCCGGATTCCTCGCACGGAACCAATCCTGCTAGTGCCTCAGCAGCAGGACTTGAAACGATCACGATCCCTTCCACAGATAAAGGAATGGTTGATCTTGAAGCACTGAAGGCAGCCGTCGGTAGCGACACAGCCGCACTGATGCTGACTAACCCAAGCACACTCGGCTTGTTCGAGACCCAAATTGTCGAGATTGCTGAGATCGTGCATGAAGCAGGGGGCTTACTCTATTACGATGGAGCCAACTCCAATGCCATTATGGGCATTACCCGCCCTGGCGACATGGGCTTTGACGTTGTGCATCTGAACTTGCATAAGACAATGAGCACCCCACATGGCGGTGGCGGCCCTGGAGCCGGACCAGTCGGCGTAAAATCTATCCTCATTCCATTCTTGCCACAACCTACTGTGGTAAAGAATGAAGATAGCAGCTTCTCACTTCACTTCGGTGGTCCTGAATCTATTGGACGCGTGAAAGCTTTTTATGGAAACTTTGGTATTCTGGTTCGTGCCTATGCCTATATCCGGACCTATGGTCCAGACGGACTGCGTGAGGTATCCGAAAATGCTGTGCTGAATGCGAACTATATGATGCACCGTCTGGCGCCGTATTTTGAAATCCCATATCCGGGTGTATGTAAGCATGAATTCGTGATGTCCGGCAAAAACCTCAAGCAATATGGCGTGCGCACCTTAGACGTTGCTAAACGATTGCTCGACTTCGGCTACCACCCGCCAACCGTGTACTTCCCTCTGACTGTTGAGGAATGCATGATGATCGAGCCGACGGAAACCGAAAGTAAAGAAACGCTCGACGGCTTCATCGATACGATGATTCAGATTGTGAAAGAAGCGCAGGAGACACCAGAAATTGTAATCAACGCACCGCATACCACAGAGATTAGCCGTTTGGATGAGACACAGGCTGCGCGTAAGCCAGTTTTGAATTGTTCTTGCGGTTAAGTACTTATCAAAAAAATGTTCTAGACAGATAAAAGCCATCCTCCGTTGTTGATTAATTTCGGAGGATGGCTTTTATATCTTATGTACAAACGAGTATTTTGATGTTTATCATCAAAATTTACAACTTAAGTATTTCTATCAATTCCCATCTCTCGCTGATATCCATCTTACTATAAATACTCTTAACGATATTCCGCACAGTCCCCTCTTTCACATTAAGGTCATTGGAAATTTGCAACGCACCTTTTCTTAGTGACCAGTGATACGCTACCTCCCTTTCTCTGGGCGATAATCGATACGAATCACACTTTTCCTGAAATCTGTACTCAATTAACTTTGGGCTTCGTTCCTTCAACTTCAGAACAATCTTTTCGGATAATTGTTTAATAAAGAGAATCGAAAAGCCAATTTGCCTCTCGGCTTCAAATGAAATGTCGATATATCCACATATACAACCATTTATCATTATAGGAGCGCATACACAATTCCACTCTTTAAACATTGGCATACTATGCTCTTCTCCACGCACTACTGCAATTGATTTAACCTCCATCGCTAGTGAAACTGCATTTACTCCAGAGAATTGCTTCGAAAGGTTAGTTCCACTCCTAATTCCAAAATGATCTACTTTCTTCTGAAACGCTTCGAAAGGAGCAACAATATTAATAATATTGCCGGCTTGATCTGTTAAGAAAAAAACAAAGGGCAATAAGAGAAATTCCGTTACTTTCGCCAATTCTGAATGTAGTACTTCAACCAATACCTCGTAGGGAACCAGCTCTTCTATAGAAAAGGATTTTTCTGTTTTGAGGTTACTCCAAGGTTGGCAAAATTCACACAAGGAATTATTAGATTTTTTATCTACATCATCTACCGTAAACCAAGCTCGTTCACATTCAAGAATATCCAAAACAAACCATTCTCCCAACTTATGGTATTAATTAAACAGAGCATAACACTCCATTCAAAAGAAAACAATGACATAAGTCGTGAGGTTTGTGTTAGATCAAAAAGATAAAAAATTGTTAAATAAAGTGGATTTATTGTAAAAAAAATATATTTTAGCACAGATTAACTCAAAAGGGAATATGTACTGAGGGATATGTATCTTAATAGATATTCTAGTTACTATAAAGTTATTAATCCACTCATCAGGGAGTTTAACAATTACGATAGGTTTGTGAAAATTCACATAGTTATGATCTTTTTTAGGAGGTGCTGAATTGTTTGAAATTCAAAAAAATCAAGAAATTTTGCTTGAAAATGTCCTTTCCGTTAGAAAGAAGATGAATCAAGAAGAATTACAAATAGAAATAGCTCAAACTGCAAAAATAATAGAAAAATATCAAGCAGTGAAAGCAGGACCCCTTATTACGAGCACATTCTCGGCGGAGATTGTTAATGGGGAATATTTAATGGACATGGAGATTATGATTCCTCTCAATAAGCCTTTTCCATCAGATCAAACTTATAAACACAAAAAAATTTTCCACTTAGTTAATGCCCTATCCTGCAGATTCATGGGGAACCCTGTTGGAGTACAAAGTACATATGAATCTATTATAAAGTACATATCAGATAAGGGACTTCAACAAATCACAGCATTTTATAATGTGTACACTTCAGATAACTCTGAAGCTTCCTTAGAAAAAATGATTATTGACATTTATGTAGGTGTAAATCCATCTATTTTATAAAAATGAGGAGCCGGCTATGAAAAAAAAAATAGTGATTTTCTGTTTTAGTATCACATTAATTTTCACTATCTTGAGTTTTATTTATTATATCGATACCTTTCAAGATACTACAATTACTGTATTAGGAACTCTTTTGATTTTGAATCTATTTATCATCAGTGAATGGAATAAGCTTAGACTGGGAAATCAAAATATTAAGCTTTGGAAGGTGTATTTTTCAGTTATTTGCTCAGGAATTATATTGATAGCCAAAATGAATAGGATTACTAATGGTCCCATATGGATACCCTTTTGTTTCACAGGATTTATCGCTCTCATATTAATTGGATTGAATTTTCTAGCCAAACACGAAAAATGAATATGGAATTAAATCAGGGATTTTCATTTGATCATTCACTCCCGATTTAATATAAATCATGATTAAAGGAGGTGACATAATGGAACTCAGTTTTAATCATAGTACGTTTGAAGAACTTGATTTATCTTCGTTGATGGATCTTAATGGTGGTGGCTGGTTAACTAAAGCAGTCGGCGTAGCCTCTTCAGTAGTGGGCGTTGGGGTTGCTGCTGCTGGAGTACCAGCAATCGCTAGTAGCTGCGCAATCTTAGGAGCAATTGCCACAGTACCAGCTCTTCCTGCATTAGGTTTAGCTGCTGCAGTAGCAGGCGTAGGAGTCGCAATATTTGGATAAGGGGGGATTGAATTGGAAATTTCAAGTAGTGGTTTTGAATTATTAAAAGGATCTGAATTGTACGATATTCAGGGCGGTGCTCTTTGGGGACAAATTGCAACTGGTATAGGTGGAGTTATTGCTGGAGCCACTTTAATAGCAGTTGCGGCAACAGCACCAGTTAGTCTTCCAGTAGTAGCAGCATGCGCCTTTGGCTATACTGCCTTAACTACATCTAGTATCATTGTAATTTCCGCAGGAATTGCTAATAAAAATATATAAAACACTTTCCTGAATATTTAGTAGCTCCAAGAGAATAAATATCATTCACTTGGAGCTTATTATGATTTCTATTAGGTCAGAGAAGCAATCTTCTAGTGAGGCTTATTTACAAAAAGATTTTGTTTCAGTTACGAAATCATTCTCTACATGGATAAGATATTGTTGATCCCAATGAATATGTACAAATCACTAATAGTAGGTGGGGTTTATTCTGTTTAAGAAATACTATTGTATTAAACAGCTTGATATTAAAGACTGCGGTGCAGCCTGTCTAGCAACTATCTCCAAACAATACGGTCTCAAATATCCAATCACTAAAATTCGTGAAGTAGCCGGAACTGATAAAATGGGAACCAATATATATGGACTCATAAAAGCAGCAGAAAAACTTGGGTTTACAGCAAAAGGAGTCAAGGGAAGCCATGAAGCCTTCTTCGAAAACTTCCCACTTCCCGCTATTGCCCATGTCATTATAGATCAGACATTATTACACTATGTTGTAATCCATAAAATATCAAATAAGGAAATAATTGTTGCGGATCCAGTCCAAGGCATAGTTAAATATACACCGGAAGATTTCTTCCAAATCTGGACAAGTGTCCTTATCTTAATGGTACCCACTCCTCAATTCAAAAAAGGGGACCAAACAAAAGGTCTATTTGCTCGTTTCTTTGGATTGCTGATTCCTCAAAAAAGAATGCTAGGAGGAATTTTTCTAACATCTATACTCTACACTATCTTAGGTATACTTGCTGCATTCTATTTCCAATTTCTTTTAGACGAAATTCTACCCTTTGGATTAAAAAAGACACTTAACATAATATCTGTTGGAGTCATCATTCTCTACATATTTCAAATATTATTAAATGCCTTTCGTAGCCATATCTTACTGACGTTGAGCCAAAAACTCGATATTTCACTCATACTTGGCTATTACCACCATGTGTTAAAGCTCCCAATGAATTTTTTTGGTACACGTAAGACAGGAGAAATAATATCAAGGCTTATGGATGCTTCGAAAGTACGAGATGCCATTTCCAGCGCAACACTAACCATCATGATCGATATTATCATGGTTATTGCCGGTGGAATTATTCTATATTCGCAAAGTGCTCTTTTATTCGGAATTACTATACTTATGGTGCCAATGTATCTGGTATTGGTTTGGAGCTTCCACAAACCATTTGACCGTTTAAACCGCGAACAGATGGAAAAAAATGCTCAGCTCACCTCCTATATTGTTGAATCAATAGATGGTATCGAGACAGTTAAAGCCTATCATGCAGAATCGAAAGTGGGCTATGAAACTGAACAGAAGTTCATCTCATTTCTGAGATCTGTCTTCAGTTTTGGTCTTTTCAATAACATTCAAGCCTCCCTCAAGAGTTTTGTACAACTCGTTGGAGGAGTAGCCATACTGTGGGTCGGAGCAAGACAAGTGATAAAAGGCAATATGACAATGGGCCAATTGATTACCTATAACTCGTTATTGGCTTACTTCCTGCAACCCATCCAGAACTTAATCAACCTCCAGCCCACTTTGCAAACGGCCATTGTCGCTGCTGACCGATTAGGAGAAATTCTTGATTTGGAAGCGGAGAAGCATAATGATGAGGACAAGAAGATTCAACCTGCTTCATTAAAAGGTGATATTAAATTTGATCGTGTCAGCTTCAGATACGGTACACGTTCCCTTGTACTTCATGATATCGATTTGACACTTAGACAGGGTGAGAAAATTGCCTTTGTCGGTGAGAGCGGCTCGGGTAAAACCACACTAATCAAATTAATTATGCAATTTTACCAACACGAAGAAGGCGATATCTTAATTAACAACTACAACATTAAAGATATTCATTTAGATAGCTTAAGACAGCGGATCGCATATATCTCACAGGATACTTTCTTTTTTAGCGGAACAATTCGGGAAAATCTATGTCTGGGTGTCGATCAGGATATGGATTTGGAACTGATTGTTACCGCCTGCCAAACCGCACAGGCTCACGAATTCATCAATCAGCTTCCACTCCGCTACAACACTTTGTTAGAAGAGAATGCGACCAATATTTCCGGAGGACAGAAGCAGCGACTGGCTATCGCCAGAGCGGTGCTCAAACAGCCGGATATTCTTATTATGGATGAAGCCACTAGTAACCTGGATTCTACAACGGAGAAGGCAGTATCGGAGACGATCAATGCTTTTGAAGACATGACTACGATTATTATCGCTCACCGTTTGAGTACAATCATGCGTTGTGACCGAATTTATGTCATGGATCAGGGGCGGATTATTGAGTGTGGGACACATCAGGAGCTTCTAGATTACCGTGGAAAGTACTACGGCTTGTGGAAAGATCAACTCCCCGGGGTTGAACAAAAACAAGATCACACCATTCAATATGCTGCTGCAGGAGTAGGCGAGGTGTCTCTCGTATGAGCGCACAAATACATAACTTATCAGAAATGACCGATAGCAGAGAAATCATGGAATCCAAGACCAGTCCTGTGATTTCTATTTTCATACTTATCTTATTTATTCTATTGGGGTCTGCGTTGGTCTGGTCCTATTTTGGCCAGATCGATGAAGTCGCCAAAGCCTCTGCTGTAGTTAGGCCCAATGAAAAAGTCAGTACCATTCAGACTTCATCTGTGGGAAAAGTGGAACAGGTATATATCCATGAAGGGATGCAAATTAAGCAGGGCGAGCAGTTAATTTCCTTTGAGCATAAAGAACTCGATATAGAATTATCCAATCGTAACTCCGAAATCAATAAGCTCACTAAGAAACTGCACTATCTCGGGCTGTATAAACAAAGCATTAGCAATTTAGATAATCAATTTTCTTCTGAACATGCAGACGAAGTTTACTATTATGACATGGTAGAACAATTTCTCCTTGAATACAGCCAGCAGCAGCAGACCTATCAAGGAACCCAGGATCAGCTTACAGCTGCCATTCACGAGAATATAGGTTTGCAAGAATCTTCTGCCTTTAGTGCCGAATCCAGTTTGGATAAATCTCTTCAAAATAAAATTGAACTGGAACGAAAAAAGAAACTGCTGAATGTTGAAATTACAAACGAGAAATTGCTTGTGCAATCCATCAAAGAGAATCAAAATCTGCTTCCATCTACAGATACCAAACGGACGGAACAATATAATACATACCAAATTAAATATGTGCAACTATCTAAACAATCTGCTGAGAAAAAAGAAATCTACAACCGTTCGCTCAGCTTGGGGGACCGCCTTGTGCCTCAATCTCAGATTACAGATGAACAGCATCTATATGAAAGTTCATATTTGCAAATCAACCAATTCCAAACCGAAGCCGTGCTCAGCGCAGAAAGCAATATCACCAATTACAATCAACAATTGGTTGAGATAGAGGTCAGCCTCGATTTGCTAATAAATGGGCATGATCCCTCAGTTTCAGAACGAAAAACTTTAGAAATGCAAAAGAAACAGCTGGCTGAGCAGCAAAATGATCTACTGAATCAAGAGAAACTTAACCGGTCAACCGAAAAAACCTCATTGGAAAAGTTGAAACTTGACCGTATTGTACAGATTCATTCAGCAATAGAAGAAAATAAAAGAACCTTAATTACGCTGCAAGAGGCTATTAAGCAACTTGAGCTTGAACGAAACAAAAGACTGCTCATAGCACCAATTTCTGGGACCATTAATATTTTAAAAGAAACCAACATCGGGGACATGGTACAATCCGGCGAAGCCTTGATCTCCATTATTCCTAGCAACGAGTCAAAATATAAAATGAGCATCGCCGTACCTAACGCAGAAGCAGGAAAAATAGCGATTGGCAATAAAGTTGATTTCAGCTTTTCAGCCTTCCCTAAACAAAGTTTCGGTTCCCAAAAAGGTACGATTACATCTATCAGCACAGATTCAATTGTTCAGCAAGACGGTCTAAGCTACTATTTGGTGGAAGCAACGATATCCAATGACCCACTTGTTAATCGCAGAGGTGAACGTGGAGAGCTTCGTGTAGGGATGATAGCGCAAGCCTCTGTTATTACCGACTCCAAGAAGATCATTGATTTTGTTCTTGAAAAAATCAACTTAAAGGAATAGTGAGGTTGCCAGCTAAATGTTAAAGAAAACAGCTCTCTTGATACTTTCCTTCTTATTACTTCTATTGCCGCATTCCATTACAGCTCATGCTGATACGCAGGTATCTAGTGCAACAAAATTGCTTTCCATGGAAGAAACAATCCAGCTAGCATTAACTAACTATGTAGATATCAAGCTCTCACAATGGAATATTGCAGAAACGGATTCCAAATTCTCGTATGTATCATCTGAAAAGAAAAAGCTGGAACAAAAAAATGTAGTCATAACTAGCGGACTGCTGCCAGTAAATCCTGATATTTTTATCAGTAGTATTCCTGGTTACTCTGATTTAAGTAAAGAAGAACAGGCAGGGGTTAATCAATCCATTCTCATTCAAATTATGATTAACACATCTCTGAATCAATGGGTTAGCGCTCAGACTGAAAGCCAAAACAGTTACAATCAAGAGACTAAAACAGCGCAGCTCAAGGAATTTCGTGACCAGTTGCGCACATTAGAAACAGATAAAGTAATTAATCAGTTACGACTTCAAAAAACAGAAGCCCTCATCCGCTACTACGCTGTGCAGAAATATTATCAACTCTCTTCTCTAAAAAAAACGATTGAGTATGACAAACAAGAAAGCCAATATTGGTTTCAACATTCTGTGGATACCTTGCGATCATACGAGCATGGTCTACTGTCTAAGAGAAGTTTGGACGATTTTAATCGTAAAAATGCGGAACGAAAATCTGCTTTTGAACGTAACCTTAGGAGTTATGAAGCTCAGCTAGAACAATTTAAGCTTGAGTTAGGATTATCATCCTATTCAGAAGTCCTGCTGGATGATGTCATCTCCAGTGCACCAGAGCCTGTGAATTGGAACACTGTAGTCAGCCTCTCTAGCAATTATGATTTACGCGAAGAAGATGCACGTATCACACTCGCCAAAGATAATCTTGACGCAGCTAAAGCTTCCGATGCTGAACTCATCACTTATTATTCAGTCCTATGGTCTAGCCAGATTGCACACAAAAATATAGTACAACAACAACTCGAAGAAAAACTGGCTAGTTATAAGCCGGAAGCAAATGAAATTGATTTTGAATATTCAGAACTAAAAGAGCAGCAATTGGAACTCGTACGCGTCTCCCAGGATAATGATACTCTCCTAAATAGCGGGTTAATCTCAGCGGCTCAGGCAGATCAGGACAAGCTGGATTTACTAAACTTAAATCGGCAATTCGATAAGCAAAAAGTAAAGTACGGTTTATTCCAAGCAAAAGTTACTTTGGCTCTTAGTGGAGTTATCCTCTAATAACCATTAATTTATCATTCATAACCCAAAGGAGATATCACAAGATGAAAACCATATCTAGCCTAATCGCAGCAACTCTTCTTTCTACCGCTATCGCCTGGCCTGTCCATGCCGCAGAGAAGCCAATCTCCATTCAGATCAATCAGCAACAGCTCGCACTGAAGGGACAGGCTCCCTTCAATGATAATGGTAGAATTGTCGTTCCTTTTCGCCCGGTTTTTGAAAAACTAGGACTTTCAATCGATTGGAATCAAACCACAGGTACCATAACGGGTACTAAGGAAGGGCTTACGATTACACTGCAACTAGGCAGCAAGCAGGCCAGCGTCAATGGTGTAATAACCCAACTTTCTGTTGCCCCTAAGCTCATCAATAATTCCACTTACATTCCGCTGCGCTTCGTTGGGGAGGCTACAGGTAATGAAGTCTCCTGGAATGCACACTCGAAGACAGTAACCATTACAGGCAAGACTAACCAGGTAAACCCGCAGGAAATCAATGCTTTTTTTGAAAAATACGTAACCTATACCAACAATGAGAATTATGAAGGGTTCATGAGCCTAATCGATAGCAAGTCTCCTCTTGTGGTCATCGGGCCACAGACTAAGAGCCAAATGGAACAATACGATTCGACCACTTCACTTGATCAATTAGAGGTTATCAGCCTTCAACCCACAGAGGCTACGGTTCACGCCGTTGAAACGACTACACACCTCAGCGGTCCATTCACCTTAGACAATACCTCTGAATATATTTATAGCTTAACGCGTACTGCCAGCACTGAAGACTGGAAAATCAACAACCTGCAGATTAAAGGCGTGCAATATATCCTCCCAGATAAACTGCTGAACGCTAAGCCAGCTGTGGCGAAGTCGGATGAAACGGATATATTAGCTGTGCTTAAGAGCAACTTGGACTATACCAATGCAGAGAATATTCAAGGTGTGCTATCTACTATTGATCCTGAGTCCCCTGCTCTCGAACAAACCAAACAGCTCTTCAGCCAAATTTTCACAGTCTATGATCTAAAGTTCACTCTGGAATCTGCCAAAATCATTCATTATACCCAGGATACCGCAGCCGTATATATGGTTCAGACGAGCATCAAGCTTAAGGGTCCTGAGTTTCAGGATAACCGCTCCACCTCTGTCACAACGCTGAAGAAATCCAAAGCAGGCAAATGGATGCTAGACCAGACCTATCCGATTAGTGTGGACAAGTTAACTCCATAATTATAAGGATTTGTAACAAAACATAAAAACGGCAAGCCCCATTAACCCGGAGGCTTGCCGTTTGCCTATTTAAAGCGCCGGAGCATTAGTTTTTTCTGCTCCTTTACGCTCTTTTGCCGATTTACGGAAGTAGAACAACTCGTAAATCGCCGGCACTACAATCAGCGTAAGCAGTGTTGCTGCGGTTAAGCCGCCAATGACCACAATCGCCAAGCTTTGCGAGACGATGCTGCCCATCTCGGCATGGCCGAACAGCAGCGGTGTCATGGCGCAAATGGTGGCAATCGCCGTCATGAGAATCGGACGCATCCGTGTTCCGGCAGCTTCTAGAATAGCCTCGTGAATACTCATATTGGCTTCATTTTGCTTAATCCGGTCAATGAGCACAATGGCATTCGTAACAACAATACCTATTAACATCAACGCCCCGAACAGAGCAGTGAAGTCAGGCGTTACACCGGACACGATAAGTCCAACAATTGCACCAATCGCCGCTAGTGGCAAGGAGAACATAATCGCCAGTGGAGCCCGAAGGGTTTTAAAGGTGAGTACCATGATCAGATACACCAACCCGATGGAGATTAATGCCGTCATACCCAGGTCGTTGAAATCCTCTGACTGATCAACTGACGCTCCGCCTGCAAATAAGGTCACGCCTTTCGGAAGTGTAAGACTATCGGTTTCTTTTTTAATATTCGCACCGATCTCAGATACCTTCTTCGGATCAACCTCTGCTGTAATTCGTACATACGGCTTCCCATCTTTATGGAACAACATTGCAGGCTCATTCCGAACCTCATAAGTTGCGAGCTGAGACAGTGGCTTCGGCCCCTCAGCCGTCATGAGCGTCAGTGCTTTTAAATCCTGCTCCGTTTGCGGCTGAACCATAGGATCTAACACTACACCTGCTGCATCACCATCGAGCTCAATTTGCCCCATTGGAATTGGATTAAGCATCGCTGACAGCTGCATCGAAATCTCCTGCGCATTGCTTTGCGCCGGATCTACCTTAAAGGAAAATACAGGTTTCGTATCCTCCATATTGCTGCTGACTTTTTGAATCCCCTCTACGGTCTTCAGCTTAGCGGTAACTTCTGTTGCTACAGTAGTAATATCCGTAAGATTATCTCCGACAATATCAATATATTCGCTGGTAGAGCTGGATCCCATCATACTCATTTGGTTGGCAACAAGCGTTGCTCCAGTGTATGAATCTTTTACCTCACGAACATGATCAATAAAAGCCTGAGCATCTGCACCTTTTTTCATAACAACGGTATAGTCCACTAAGGTTTCAGAGGTAACATTCCCCCACTTAGCGGCGTCCGCACTATTCCCTGATTGCATGATTACCGTTTCTGCTTGTGGCTGCTTCATCAAATCTTGTTCTAACTGCTTTCCCTTTTCCAAAATATCTTTGACAGGAACATCCTTCGGATAATTCATCTGAACAGAAACATAGCTGGCATCTGAAGCATCGAGTGCCCCTTTTGGCATAGTCACATAAGCAGCAATGGAGCCAATCAGAAGCAGGAGACCCAACGATAAGCTAACCCATTTACGGCGAAGATTCCAGTCCAGAAAGCGGATAAACCATTTAGAAGGTTCATGTTCTTTCATTGATGTCCTTCTCAGCAGCCATGAGCTTAAAAGAGGAACAACCGTCAAAGCTACTACGAGTGAAGTAAGCAATGAATAGGTCACTGTTAAAGCAAACGGCAGTAAGAAAGCTTGCAAACTACCACGTAAGAGACCCATCGGCAGAAATACTGCTACCGTAGCGATGGTTGATGAGGTAATCGCTCTAGCCACTTCCCCAGTTGCGCTAATAATCATTTCACGGGAAAGGGGTTCTTTTTGCAGCCTACGGTAAATGTTCTCAATCACCACGATACTATCATCGACCAAGCGGCCTACCGCAACCGCGACTCCCCCGAGTGTAATGATATTTAAGCTTATGCCGGAAATGTTCAGCAGATACAAGGTGACCGCTAACGAAAGCGGAATGGATACTGCCGTAATCAGAGTAGCCCGCAGGTTACGCAGGAACAACAGAATCACAATCGTCGCAAATAATGCACCTAGCAATACCTCACGCATCATACTGTTCACCGAGGTAACTACCATATCCGATGTACTGAATACCACTGCTGCTTCTGCATTAGGAATAGTTTTATTAATATAATCTACGGCAGCCTGAATGTTATCTCCGACACTGACTGCATTCGCATTAGCCTCTTTGGTCACAATGGCGAATAGAACGTCTTTCCCGTTCGAACGGCTGACACTTTCCTGATCCTGCTTCAATTCGACAGCAGCGATATCCTGCAGCTTAACGCCCGCAGATACAGGAAGCTTTTTCAAAGTATCCATACTATCTATCGTAGAAACTAAGTTAACATTGCCGGTCTGCCCACCAATCGTTTGCTCCCCAAGGGATGCCGATACATTACGTCCTTGAAGTAAACCTAATACTTGTGGAGTCGTGACTCCCTTCTCAGCCATTAATTTTGGGTCCAGCTTAACACTGACCTGCGGAGTTACCTTACCATATAAAGCAACGTTCGCTACCCCTTCAGCTTTTTGCATCTCTGGAATGATAGTTTCTTCTGCAAGCTTAAGATTCTCTTTAGTCAGGCCTTCGTCAAAAGCAAGGGTAACCTGGGATACAGGAATCATGGAGGTATTCAACTGAAGTACAAAAGGAGCCATTACCCCTTCCGGGAACTTCAATGAATCGACGACCTTCTGGACCTCCTGCGCAGCATCCTTCATATTCGTTTTCGAATCATAAAAAATATTCACCTGCGCATATCCGTCTCCGGAAGTGGACAGTATTTCCTTCTTCCCTTTCACAAAAGCTGCTCCAGCTTCTATCGGCTTCGTTACATTAGTCTCCATAGCATGTGTATCCTGGCCAGGACCCAGCACAGTTACAGTCACTTGAGGATTATCCGCCTCTGGCATAAATTCCATCGGTAACGAAGTGTAGCTCATCCCTCCCACCACAAGAGCCATGACTACTAAAAGCCCCACCGCAGCCTTGTTACCGAACGACCATTTTGTTAACCATTTCATTTTCTTTTTCCCCTTCCACTCCACATGATTTCTGGCACTCCCCTTATGTCTGTTTGATTATGTATTAATTTCCATCCCGAGATTTAGTTTAGTCATTTTTGGCTGAAGTCAAAACAGCCCTACGGCTGGTTTCGTACTCAGTCTTAAGACGGGGAACTTTCCCCTTCTGCAGACAGATCCCCGTACTTTTTCTTGATGATGGAAACTGGAACGTGAGCATAAAAAAAGAGCCCCGTTAGCCATATAAATGGCCAACAGGACTCCCTTTTGTTATGGTTTATTTCCCTTCCGCACGTACTGGATCACGGAACATAAATTTCAATAGTGGCGGCGTTACAAGTGTAGTTACAATGACAACAATAATGACCGAAGTAAAATACTGTTGCTGTAACAAGCCGCTTTGCAGCCCTGTGGCGGCAATGATCAACGCAACTTCCCCCCGTGAAATCATCCCTGACCCAATAATGGCAGACGAGTGGTTATCAAAGCCTGTAAGACGCGCGCCCAGACCGCCACCAAACAGCTTGGTCAGAATGGCAACCACCGTAAGCAAGATCACGAAGCCTATTTGACTGCCTACCCCTTCAAAGGAAACACTAAGTCCGATACTTACAAAAAAGACTGGCACAAAAATCGAATAAGCAATCGGCTCGAGCTTGGATTCTACCGTGTGCTTAAAGGAAGTTTGCGAGATAGCAATCCCAGCCGCAAAGGCACCAATGATTCCTGCCATCCCCATGATTTCAGCAAAATAGGCGAATGCGAAACAAATCATTAACGCTGCTGAGATAACTGCCTCTGTCACCTTCAGCGGAGCCATCCATTTCATGACCCGAGGAACAATAAACCAGCCGGCAACAATCGCTACGGCAAAGAACAACACCTTTTTCCCAATTAGAAGACCAATAGAAACGTCTGCCCCTGTACCGAAAAAGCTCATCAGAACAGCGAGCAAAATAACAACCAGAATATCATCTACTACAGCAGCCCCCAGAATTGTAGAGCCTTCACGTGTGTTCAGCTTATTCATATCTTTTAACACCTGCACCGATATGCTGACCGATGTTGCACTAAGAATAACGCCCATAAACAATGCATTATGATAAGCAAAACCAAACATTTCTCCTAAGGCGAACCCACCCAAAAAGGGTAATATAATTCCACCGACGGCTACTGCAAAAGCTGATTTCCAGTTCTTGCGCAATTGATCCAGGTCCGTCTCAAGCCCTGCTATGAACATTAACAGTAGAACACCGATCTCAGAGATATAATGAATAAACTCTCCATCCTGAACCCAGCCCAGTACCGCAGGCCCCAGTATGATTCCCACAATAAGCTTGCCTAGCACAGCTGGTTGCCCAAGCCGCACAGATAGATCACCAGCTACTTTGGTGAACAATATGATCAGCATAAGATATAAAACAAACTCCATCTTTCTATCCACTCCCTTGTTGTATATAAGAACTGCCAACCAGGAGCTTCTCCAAGCCAAAAAAAGACAAAGAGGAGCCCTTGTTGACAGGCTCCTCCAAAAAACAAATAATTATTCAATTTAACTTTATAAATTATATTATACCTATATTTAAAATAACTGTAAACCAGATGCGCCGATAATATAATTATGCACATTTGATTTGTTCTAGAATGCAATTACTTATTTCAGATAGAACACTTCACGTAAGGGCTGCATAGGCACCTCATCATTGAAATCAAATGACCCTTCAACCATCTTAGAGGTAATCGCATTCCAGCGGTTGCAGGCATCACTTTTGGCAATGTAATCAAAAGCCGCCTTACTATCCTCACACTCATAACAGTAAAAAAATTGATTGCCATTCTGAAAGATGGAATAGTTAGAAATACCAGCCTTACTGTGCTCCTCCAAAATTTCTGGCCAAGGATTTAAATGCATAGCTACATACTCCTCTAAAAATTCTTCCTTCACCCGCCATGTCCAAGCCAATTTATTGCTGCTCATCTGCTCATCCTCCTAGAAATCCCCTCTTTTGCACATATTAAGAACTAGGGACATTTGATACCTATTATTGTACCTGAATAGAGTAGTCCAAGCTATGCATATCTATATTCTCTGGAAATTTCTTAAGCGTTAATTCAGGCTTCACTCGGACGAAGAATAGCAGAACCAATCGCCAGAAGCACGGCGGCCATAAGGCCCAAGATGGCAAAGGGCAGCCATAATTCATTCCAGCCCCCACCTGTGGCAGCGATATCGATCGCTTGGATCGCCCATTTTTGCGGTACAAAATTAGCTGCCTTCTGCATATAGTCCGGCATAATGGATAACGGCCAGAAGCAGCCTCCAAGCATACATGTCGGGGTCAGGATCAGCGAATTAAGCATGCCCGTATTATTGGGATTGCGAATCAGACCTGCTACCGTACTGGCTAAACCCATGGAAACGAGCATAAATGCTGCAAGAACCAAGAAATACAAGTAGAGCGGTAACCCAAAGTCAAACTGCAGCACATAACGGCCTAAGGCAAGTATTACAATGATTTGAATTAACCCAACGATGAAGCTTCCCAGAAAATTACCGAGGGCAATCTCATACGAACGAACCGGGGCACTGAACATACGTTTCATCGTTCTTTCTCTTCGATCATCCATAATAAGCGACACTGAACTTGTAACCAGCCCCATTAAGAACATCAAAGTAAATCCTGTGACGATGCTTAAGCCCTCTTTTGGATATAAATCATAATCTGTTCTTATACTGCCTACACTATGTTGCTCTGCTCTCTGCATTACGGCAGCAAACTGTGAGTCCGAGCCAGTAGCCTCAGCCCGAGCTGCTCCAATTAGTCCAGCAGTGTTTCGCATTTCATCAGCAATTACACTGATTTTCATTTTTACCATAATTGATGTTTCGGTAGCCTTAAGCTCATACACACTAATTTGCGGCTCTTCTCCAGCAAGCAGTGCGGAGGTGAAGTTTTGCGGTATCAAAACACCGGCTTCTCCGTTCTGATCGATAATACTCTCCCTCAAATTAGCCTCATCTGTCTTCTCTACAAGCTTATAATCACCGGTATTCTCCAGCTCGGTAAGCAAATGTTTACCTGCTGCACCATCATCCATATTCGAATATAAAATAGTAGCCGGTCTTTCACCCATACTTCCACTAATTGCTACTATCACCGACACGACAATACAGGGCAGAAGAATATACGTAAGCAGCCCATTCCGAGAACCGATCGTTCTTTTCACCATATTCCAAGCAATCGTTAAGATCTTATCCATGGTAACCTACCTTCCGGTACGAGATAACCGCTCCACTGAATAGAACTAGACAGATGATCGACATGACCAGCAGATTCGGCAAAATCTCTGAGACCTCTGCATGCAGCATCATTTTTAGAACAGCTTGTAGCACCCAGTGATTCAGGGTAAATGCCCCGACGGAGTTCACCCATGATTCCGGAAGTGGAGCCATCCCTCCACTAATAAAGGTCATGACCACAGTGATAACATTAATAATACTTCCTGCACTTGCTTTAGTTTTGCTAAACATTGAAATGACAATCGATAACGTCATGGAAGCAATGATCATTAAGAGACAGAAGAGCAGCAGCAAGCCCGGACGATTGCCCCAATTTACACCAAACAACAAGTGAGTCAGGATAATAATCGCTGCACACTGCACTACACTTACAACCCCTACACCTAACATTTTACCAATAAACAGCTCAGAACCTTTTACCGGCATTGAAGTTATTCGGAAGAGGGTATGATTTTCTTTTTCATTAAAAAGAGAGGTACTGACGGTCAAACCGCTATATAGCAGAAACATCAGCATCATGGATACCGCATAGAATTGGGAGGCTGTATAGGATCGGCCACCTTCACTGAGCGCCCCAACCTTAACAGAAGGCTGCTCCCCCGAACTTGGTGCAGTAACAGTCAAAGCTTCTGGACCCAGCGTCATAGCTACGGACTGCTTATAGTTAATATTGTTCAAAAAGTTATCGAATACCGTCCCCGCAACCATATTATCTGTCCGATCTTTACCCAGAATAAACTCTAGCTGTGCAGTATCACCGCTTTGTACTTTTTTATCGAAGCCTGGAGGAACAATAACCGCATAACCATATTTTCCGGTACGCAAGCCGCTTTCCGCTGTCTCTCGGCTCCCTACTTTGACCGGAATGATGATATCCTTAAGCTCCGGCGTCTTCAAAAAGCTGTCTATCATCGCCGAGCTTTCATATCCTTCTCCAGAAAGATTAACTATACCAACACGTACTGGATCAATCTCAGACGCTGCCTTATCACCGATTACACTGGAAAGGGAGGCACCCAGCAGAAAGATCAAAAGCAGCGGTAGCAGAAACATATTAATGATGATTGAGCGTGAAATAAACAGCCTGCGAAGCTCATAAATCATAATTGTCCAAATATTTCTCAAAGCGTTCTCTCCCTCCTTTAATCGCGCAATGTCCGTCCTGTCAAACTAAGGAATAATGTCTCCAGATCCGGCTCCTCTATATTCAAAGAACCAATAACCCCTTCATGTTTAGCAAAAATAAATAAGATATCCTGCAGCTCATCCTGTGAGGAGGGGAGATACATTTCTACCGTTCCCTCTTTACTTTCCACTCTCGTGATCCGCGGGTGTAGACTAAGCTCATTGATTAGCTCCGGGGTGATGTTCGTTGCTTTGACCACTATTTTTTCTTCCTGAGAAACCCGTTCCCGCAGCTCCTTTTCCGTACCACAAGCAATGATATGTCCCTTATCCATAATCGCTACCCGATCACAAATGGCTGCAACCTCTTCCATATAATGACTAGTGTAGATGACGGTTGAGCCAAGCCGATTGAGCTCTTTGACCGACTCAAGGATATGATTACGAGACTGCGGATCAATCCCTACGGTCGGCTCATCCATAATAATCAGCTTTGGATGATGCATGATGGCACAAGCGATATTCAAACGTCTCTTCATCCCTCCGGAGAAGGTGGCTGGTTTTTCTTTGGCCCGGTCACTAAGTCCTGTGAAAGCAAGAGCTTCCGCCACCCGCTCTTTTAGCAATTTTCCCCGCAAGCCATACAATCTTCCGAAAAAAGTTACATTTTCAGCTGCTGTCATTGTATTGTACAAAGCCAAATCCTGCGGAACTAAGCCGATCTTTTTCTTAACCTCCAGTGCATACGAAGAGACTGATAACCCATCAATAACAATGTCTCCACTATCAATCTTTAGCAGGCCGCAAATCATACTTATAGTTGTACTTTTGCCCGCCCCATTCGGCCCTAGCAGGCCAAAGATCTCTCCTGCTTGAATCGTAACATTCACATGATCTACCGTTAATTTGTTCTCATACCGTTTCACCACATCGGTCAACACCGCGATTGCCATCTTTTATCTCCCCTGTCGTGTGTGCTTCTATATTTTCAATTTTATTCTAGGTTGAATTTTTACGGATGTACGAAAGGTCATTTTTTGAAGGTGACTAAAGTCATCTCCTGAAGTAGTGGGATAATATGCTAAGATTATTAAAAAACATAAAGGATGACTAAGGCGTGCCCAGAGAGCTAAACTTATTGCGTTACGGACTCATCTTAATCCCTGCGTTTATTACCATTTATGTCTATCAATATAATGATTATGGAATCTTCACGCTGCATATCCTGATGCTTCTATTCCTTGTGGTCATGGTGCCAAAGCTCCCTCGATCCATTCATGCTTTGATTAGTATCATTGAAATCTTGTTCACGGCCTGGTTATGTTATCAATATGGCAGCATGATGATTTTCCCCGCTATATCAGCACTGCTTTATTATTCCAGACTCCAGCCTAAAGCAGTGCCTTACGTGTTCACAGGTGTACATCTGATAGCTTTGAACGTTGCACTCCAGAATTCTCCATCGCTCGTAGTAACTTACATTAACTTTTCATTTCTGCTCACTGCCTACCTAAATAAGCTATTATTAAAAGCTGGCCAGAGGCGCGAAGACACTCTTCTTCTATATGATGAGTTGCGCAAAAAGCATTTCGAACTCGACGAAGCTCGCAACCGCCTGCTGGAGTTCAGCGCGCAAGTAGAAGAGTCTGCCCAATCCAAAGAGCGCGTCCGCATCTCACGACAGCTCCATGACGATATCGGCCACCGGCTAATCCGGATTAAAATGATGATGGAGGCCGCCCTCCAGACCTTGCCTACCTCTCCCGAGAGCGGAATGCAAATGATGGAACTGATTCGTGACCAGCTGTCGGCCAGCATGGACGATATGCGGTCCGCAGTTAAACGTATCAACTACACTCCGAAGCTTGAGGGAGCGTATGCGTTAGACCGGCTGCTCGAAGAAATTGGACGTGAGACGGGGATCGAGACCTCATACCAAGTACAGGGCATACCTTATCCACTCTATCCCAGTATTCAAGTAATCCTGTATAAAAACGCCCGTGAAGCTATAACCAACGCCTTGCGGCATGGAAAAGCAACGTCCATCCGGATCAAAATTGACTACGCGCAAGCAGGAATCACTATGGAGGTTAGCAACAATGGATCACTTCCAGAAGAAGAGAAGCTCCGCAAATTATTGGGGAGTGGTGGAGACGGGATGAAAGGAATGTACGAGCGCACTCATCTGATCGGCGGAACACTCGAACTAAGGCAGGCGCCACATTTTACAGTCGTTACACGGCTGCCCATTTATAAGCAAGATGAGATTGTATAACGAAAGGAGCCATGCTAATGATTAAAGTGTTGATTGTTGATGACGACCCCTTTATTCGCCAAAGTCTGCAAGTATTGCTAGGTATGGACCCAGATATTGAAGTTGCCGGAGCAGCTTGTGAAGGTAACGAGGCCTTGGAATTACTTCAAAAAGGATTAAAGACCGATGTAGCTCTGATGGATATCCGCATGCCCGGCTGCGGTGGCGTTGAAGGAACGGAGAAGATTAAGCAGGCTTTTCCGCAAATTGCGATATTGATGCTGACCACTTTCGATGACGATGAATATATCATTGAAGCACTGCGTAACGGAGCTAGTGGATATTTGCTCAAAAACATACCGCCAGACCGGATCATCCAGGGCATTAAAACGGTTTTTGATGGGAACATGCTTATCCACCCTGATATCGCCCGCAAGCTGGCAACCTTTCTGCAGCCTACGGCACGGCAAGAATTGCCACAGGTACAGCCACTGGAATCATTCGGATTGACCAAAACAGAGCTGGCTGTAGTGTCTTCTATCGCTGAGGGGCATAGCAACAAAGAAATCGCCGGACAGCTTTTTTTAAGCGAGGGTACCGTCAAAAATTACATAACGGATATATTAAGCAAATTAGAGCTCCGCGATCGTACGCAAATTGCAATTTTTTATTTGAAGAACATGCGGGGTTGAACTAGTAACATACAGTATATGAATAGGCCATTGCCAAAGTTAGTTTTTCTTACGGACTCCAGTGAAGTTACTCCTTGGACGCGGGCTCGGAGTTCAGGACGTCACTCCTTGGGCGCGGGTTCGGAGTTCAGCGACGCTACTCCTTGGGCGGGCTCGGACTCCAGTGACGCTATTTACAATTTTATCGGCGTTTGAGCAGAGTTTCGGACCCCAGCGACGTTATTCCTCAGAAAGAGGCTCATTTGGGGTGTTTTTAATGCCAATAGTGGCTTTGGGGTCCGTTACCATTCTAAAAAAGCGAAAATGCTGCGATTAGGGTCAACTGGGTCCGATAGTGGCTTCACGCACGCGAAATTATCCTCTAATCAAAAACAAAGATGCCCCATTCACCATTTCATGGCCTATGGGGCATCTTCTAGTTATCCTTCCGCTGATTCCTGCTTGGCTTCAGTGGTTTTTTTTCGTTTAAGTTGGCCGTCCGGAAGGTTCCGGCTGCGTATGCCTGTCTTCATCCCGATGATGCTGTAGATGCTGGAAGGCTTCGCCTCAGCGGTAATCATCCCATCCGTCTCCGGCACCAAAATAATACCGAGCTGATGGTGATCCCCATCATAGATTGGACTTTGAAGGTATTTGCTCTCCCCTTCACGGTTCAGCACCTCCAGCTTGCAGAACGCTGGATTCATGCGCAGCGCCTCATGTAGCTGCGCCGCATCGGTCAACAGGACCCCGTTGACCTTCAGTAAGATCTCGCCGGGCAGGATGCCCAGCTCCTGGCCGGGACTGCCCGGCAGCACGGCCAGCACTTTGCGGCCGCGCGGTGGATGCACGAAGATGGGGCTGATGCTGCGCTCTTCCAGAGCGCTGTACCAGCTTAACCCTTCGTGCAGCACAATGGCTGCGAGCGTCGCGACCAGGGTCAGCGGGCTCCACCAAGCGGCAAGCAGGCTTAAGCCGAGCAGGACGATGCTGTAGATCAGCAGTCGTCCTGCAGTGCGGGCCGCCTTGCGCCCGGGCAGCATGCCCTGCGTCATCTCGCTGAAGCCGATGATGACGGGCAAAGAGACGATGCCAAGGCTGCCGCCGAGCAGCGAGTGCCATGGCAAATCCGTTCCTGCACCCGAAGGGAGCAGCAGGAACAGCGGCAGCGGCCAGAAGGCCTGCAGCTGATAGCCGCCAACGACCATGCCGCGCTTTCCCTTCAGGAAGAGCGGCGTTGCAAGCTTGGCCCCTTGTCTGCGGGCCAGCAGTGCCTCCGCCATGTGCAGCAGCGCAGCTAACACTAGCAAAGCAGGAATATCCATCTCCCGTATGGCGGTGGTAATATTCCCTACCGTTCCACTATCTAAAGCATCTGGAAAGAAAGAAATTACAAATTGAATGATACCTAACAAGCCTATAGAATACGCAAAGCACAAATACCGCACACGCAGTAGTGACAACACGAGACTAACTACCCAAATGCAGGCTACAGCGGTACCTGATAACGATATTCCTAGCAGAACGGCTGCTATAGAGACGACCAAACCCATGACTAGACCACTCCATACCGTCCGCCACGTTTCCTGACCCCAGCTATGTAATTTTACATGTATCAGCTTTCGTTCTAATGCCACCTGCCTACGGTAATATAACGCAATAAATATAATAGCAATGTAGTAATACGGCTGGATCAATAAGTGTAAGAACGCAGTGCCCAAGCTTCCTAACAGTTCCTGAATCACATTCAAACTGTTCGTCACACTCCTTTTCGTCCGATGACTGATTTGTATATATTCTAATTCCTCTACGTCGGTTGGCATTTTCTTATCTAAAAGAAAAAAAGAAGGCTGAATTCAGCCTTCTTACTTTTTCGACGCTGCCGCCTTAATTTCCTTCTGAATCTCAGCAATCCCTTTATTCCGTTGGTTGTCGTGAGCAGGGTCTTGAATGACCTTGATCAGCGCTGCTTCCAGCGCCTCCGCTGTCTTGGCGTCAATTATGCCTGTGACTTGGAGCTTTGCTGTACTTTGGAACTTCTTCACTGCGTCCTTAGTGCCAGCATCGAAATAGCCATCTTTACGTCCAGGCTTGTAACCCAAACCGTCCAGCATCGTCTGTGCACTCTTCACATCAGCGTTGTTCATATTATACTGCAGCGCCACGCTTTTGTTAATCGGAGCCACCGAGAAGTAATCCGGCTGCGCTACCGCGATATCCGGTTTAATTCCCTTGCCGTGGATCCATGTGCCGTCTGGCGTAAGCCATTTGGCAATGGTAACTTTCAGCAAGCTGCCGTCTCCAAGCTGTTTGTCAAAGCTCGTCTGCACGGTGCCTTTACCGAAAGAATTGTCACCGATTAGCTTAGCTCCTGCCGACTGCTGCAAGGCACCCGCCAATATTTCCGAAGCACTTGCGCTACCTTTATTCATCAGCACGACCACTGGATAAGCTTTACTCGATCCTTTTGAGGTGCTAACTTCGCGTTTTTTGTCTTTGTATTCTATTTGCACTATAGATTTGCCAGCTGGAACAAATTGCTCTGCCATTTCAATAACAATCGGAAGAACACCACCTGGATCATTGCGGACGTCAATAACAAGTCCCTTCATGCCTTGCTTCTCTAACTTCTCCAGCTCTTCCTTGAATCGTTCTGCGGTATTCAAGGAGAACTGCGTAACCTCGATTACGCCCACATTGTCCTTTTCCATGGTAGCGTAGACTGTTTCGAGCTTCACATCATCCCGGGTAAGAACAAATTCCAGCGGCTCTACAGCGCCGGAACGTTGTATTTTCAAAGTGGCCTTACTGCCCTTAGGACCGCGAATCTTGGCAACAGCTGCATTCAGCTCCATACCTTCCAGCGATTCACCGTTAACGGACAAGATAACATCTTTGGCCTGAATCCCAGCTTTCTCAGCAGGTGAGCCCTTGATCGGAGAGACCACGACTACCTTGCCATTATCCGAAGAGACCTCCGCACCGATACCTGAAAAGGAACCCTCAATGCTTTCTTCGAATTTCTCAGCTGTTTCTTTACCCATATAGTTGGAATAAGGATCGCCCAGCGCTTCCATCATACCGTTGACAGCACCGTCTATCAGCTTCTCCCGATCTACTGTCTCGTAGTAATTGCTCTCAATCAGACTGAGAGCAGTTCCAAGCTTCTGGGATTCCTTCTGCTGAAGGCCAGTAACCTGCAATGCTGAGGCCAGTCCTTCTCCTGCAGCTTGTCCAATAACATGACTATAACCCGTCACGCCCAAGGTCACCAGACTACCGCATAGCAGGGCGGCGATAATCATAAACGCCGCTGTGCTTTTTTTTAACATGATGTTCCCACCGTCCCTTCTTGTCCATCTCGCAAACAACTCCATAAGTCCGTCCTGAAAGGTACGGTATCTCTTCCAGTATATGCCGTACGTTCAAATAATATGAGTTATAAGTTCTTAAAAATTAGAGATAAGGCATCGGATTTACTGTCTTGCCGTCGATCCGAACTTCAAAATGGAGATGGGGGCCCGTCGAATTACCTGTAGAACCGGATTCAGCAATCACATCCCCACGATTGACTCTATCCCCAGGGCTAACCTTGATACCACCTTTACGGATATGTCCGTAGAGGGTCCAAACTCCGCCGCCATGATCAACAATTACACAATATCCATAGCCGCTATACCATTCAGCTACGATTACCGTTCCGGAATCAGCCGCATGAATATTGGTTCCTTGTGGAACTGCAAAGTCTACCCCGGTGTGTACTTTCCCCTTCTCACCCGTAATTGGGTGTGTCCGTGGTCCGTAGGAGGAAGAGATTCTTGCCGAACCTACAGGCAGCAGGAAGGGTCCATCTCCACCAGCATACGCGGTTGAGGAGCTGGAGCTCGAACTGCTGCTTGCCTTGCTAGCTGCAGCTTTCTTGGCCGCTGCTGCTGCCCGGCGTGCTGCTTCTGCTTTGGCGGCTGCTGCTTTGCGAGCCGCTTCCTCAGCTTTAATCTTATCCTTTTGGGTTTCCAAAGCAGAACGTTCGCTCGCCAGCTTAACCAGCTTCTCGTTCTGCTCTTCACTTAGATCATCGCTTTCTTGAATCTGCTTATCATAAAATGCGATAAGCTCCTGCTTCTCCGCTTCCTTCTCTTTCAGCAGGCTTCTCTGATTTTCCAAGGAGGTGTATAACTGCTTGGCTTGAGCATATTGCCCCTCAAGCTCCTGCTTCTTCTCTACAACTGTCTGCTTGTCCAGCTTGTGTTGGACTAACAGCTCCTGATCCTGATCCACAATCATCTTAAGCGAATCGGTGCGGCCCAGAAAATCAGAGAAGCTTGTCGATGAGAGCAAAACATCTAGGTAAGACACCGCTCCATCAGTGTACATCAACCGGACACGGGATCCTAAGAGTTCTTCTCTTGAGGCCACTCGTGCCTCTGCTTCATCCAATTCCGTTGCTGTAACGTTAAGAGATTCTTCTGTATCGGAAATTTTGTTAGAGATTTCGGTCATTTTGCCTTTAACTTGATCCACTTGCTGCAATACATATTGTAAATTAATATTTGTCTTATTCTTATAGTGCTGCGCTTCCTGCGTTTGGGACTCCGCTTTCTCTTGCTGCGCCTTAGCTTCCTGCACCTCTTGTTGCAGCTGCTTTAATTGCTTATCGATCTCGGCAACACTTGTTTTTTTGGCATATCCATCAGAGGGTTGGAATATAGTGACAGCTAGTAACATTACGGCTAGTCCGGCGGCAATCTTCTTCAACTCGCACTCCCCATCCTTCACTCTTAAATTAAACTTTCAAAAACTTACGAATAGAAACCGTACTTCCCCAGACGCCGATCAGCACGCCTAGTCCTACTAACAGACCTACGAGCAGCAGCCAAATATCACTGAAAGGGATCAACTGCAATCCGAGCATAGGATCTCCCTGTACCGAAGATTCCAAACCGTTGTAACCGGCATATAAAACACCCGAAGTAATCAATGATCCAATGAGTCCAATTAATGCCCCTTCTATAAAGAAAGGCCAACGAATAAAATAATTTGTCGCACCTACCAGCTTCATAATCCCAATCTCTTTACGCCGGGCAAGAATCGTCACCCGAATAGTATTGGAGATGAGGAACATAGACATAAGTGCCAGCCCCGCTACAAAAATAAAGCCAATGTTACGTACGGCACGCGTGATTTTAAACAATGTTTCTATCGAGCCTTTGCCATATTTCACTTTGTAGATAGGCTGCTCGGTATGTGTCTTGTTAAGGGCTTGAATCTTCTCAGCCACAAAAGCAACGGTAGTAGGTTCAATAACCTCTACCTGAAGGGTATCTGGAAGCGGGTTATTATCTTCATCGAACCCTTCCAGAAGCTCTGCTGCCTCCTCGCCCATATCCGCGCGGAGATCTTTAAGTCCCTGTTCCTTGGAGATGAACGTAATCTTGCTGACCTCCGGCATATTGCCAATTTCAGTCTGCAGGGTCTCGCGCATCTTCTGATCTGTATTCAAAGCTAGATGCACTTTGATCTGTACCTGACTGTCTGCCTCATCAGCTACAGAATTTACGTTGAGGACAAGAAGAATAAATACACCTAGAACAAAAAGAGAAACAACAATCGAAGTGATTGAGGCGATCGACATCCAGCCATTACGGAATACGCTTTTAAAGCCTTCCCGCACATGTCGCAAGAAGGTTTTAAAACTCATAACCATATTCCCCTCTCGCTTGGTCTCTGACAATGTTTCCATTCTCAATCGCAAGCACCCGTTTGCGCATTTTGTTCACAATATCTCTGTTATGGGTAGCCATTACAATCGTTGTTCCACGAAAATTAATCTCGTCAAGCAGCTGCATAATGCCCCATGAAGTCTCGGGGTCTAAGTTACCTGTAGGCTCGTCCGCAATAATAACAGAAGGATTGTTGACGATAGCCCGTGCAATAGCGATCCGTTGCTGCTCACCACCAGAAAGCTGTGAGGGCTCACGATTCGCTTTACTTCTCAGCCCAACCAAATCAAGAACCTCATTCACACGTTTCTTGATGACTTTTTTCGGCGCTTCAATAACTTCCATAGCAAAAGCTACATTCTCGTATGCCGTCATTCTGGGCAAAAGCCGAAAATCTTGAAATACAACGCCTATATTACGGCGGACATAAGGGATTTTGCGTGGTTTTAGCTTTCCTATATTGAAACCTCCCACCGAAATCTGTCCTTTGGTAGGCACTTCTTCTCTATAAATCAATTTCATAAAAGTAGATTTACCCGCGCCGGAAGGGCCGACAACGTACACGAATTCATTGCGGTCGATTTTCACTGAAACTCCTTGCAGTGCGTGAGTTCCGTTAGGGTACGTTTTCCATACATCTTGCATTTCAATCATTTTCTCACTTCCCAATTATGACATTTTCCACTTGTGCGAATCGACATTGTCCACCTCAAGTTTCCATAAACTTCAATATTTCCGCAATGTATCTATTGTAACAAATCTGTAACTGATTGAGTACCCCGTAACTGCACGACTATTCGAAAGTTTTGTAGTGACTGGACATATACATATAAAAAAGCACCTAACGGTGCCTGTTATCAGATGTCGTAACTCCCTTTATTAGAGACTACTTGTTTCTTACTAAGTTAGTATCGGTATCCCACGAAGTGTTCTTTAAGTTTTGTTACAGGGCCGCGCCTGCTTAGCGCAATCCAAATCCCCAAAAGGAGATTAATCATGAAAAAAATCCATGCTGCCCTCATAGTGGTCATCGCACTCGTCCTTATCGGCTCCTGCATTTACGGAGGGGTTCATCTATATGGCAGCAAAACCACGCTTCCAAAGGGTACAACCCTTGCCGGCTGGCAGGTCGGAGGCATGACCCTCACCGAGGTCGGCTCCCAGCTGGATCAGCGGCTGCGTGCCCTCGAATCCGTCCCTCTAGTGCTAAAAGTGGAGGGCAATGCAGATTTACCCCTAACTCTTAGTAAGACTGGGTTGAGTTATGAAGCCGCTGCTTTTCAGCAGGGCTTAAAAGAGCTTGCCGAAGGAACGCTTTGGGAGCGGGTAAAGGCACGCTATAACTTCCCTCAGCTGTGGAAGCTTGAAACTCATCTGGAAATCGCACAATTCCAGAAAATTCTAAGTCCCACTTGGGAGAAGGAGTCCTTTGGTAAACCAGTGGACGCTACGCGGCGAATTACAGGCGATGACCGAATCGTATATACTTCTGAGAAAACTTCCCTGGAGGTTGATTGGACAGCTCTGGAGACTTCCTTAGGAGCAGCTGCCCCCACCAGCTTTAATCATCTAAATACCCTGCTGGAGAAGGGAATCACGATGGAGGTCCCTTTGTTAATTCTGCAGCCTGACATAACTTTAAAGAAATTAAAGGAACAAGGTATCGAGCGAAAAGTAATGCAGTTCAGCACCTCTCTAGGTGCAAGTGGACCTGGACGAAGCTACAACGTGGAAGCTGCTGCCAAAGCTGTGGATGGAACCATTCTCCCGCCTGGAGCCGTCTTTGATTATGGAAAAGCTATAGAAAAAGCAAAGGTGAATTACGGCTTCCGTGAAGCGCCGGTGATTGTGAACGGCAAGCTGCAAGCAGGTGTTGGTGGAGGGATCTGCCAAGTGTCGAGCACTCTTTACAATGCCGCACTGCGTATAGGGCTAGAAATTGTGGAACGCCGTAATCATTCCTTGCCCGTCAACTACTTGCCCAAAGGTCAGGACGCAACATTCGCTGAAGGTTATATCAACTTTCGTTTTCGCAATACGACTGGCAAATATCTCATAATAAAAGCGGCTGTGCAAGGTAAATCCCTGACCATAAAGCTGTTCGGCACGTTTCCGCAAAATGTCACTTACAAAGTTCATTCAAAGACAGTAGAGGTGCTCCCTCCAGTCGATAAATACGTAAACGATTCTTCACTGCCTCGTGGCAGCTCACGCGTTATTCAAAATGGGAAAACCGGATATATTGTTGAAACCTACATTACAAAGTATGTTGACGGTAAATCCACTGAGGTGAATAAACTGTCCCGCGACGTATATTACGCACAAAAACGATTAATCGCCATTAATCGTGGAGGCGTGAGCAAATCCATAATCCCGGATGTCCCCCGAAAGCAGCTGGTGGAGGACGGCGTCCGCAGTGAATAGCTAACAACAAATAACCGGTCAGAGCCCATAAGGTCTGATCGGTTATTTTTGCCAGCAATCTATTTTACCTGTAGCTTACGTTACCCGGCTTTGAAATTTACGATTCAGGGGTACATTAGAAGTAGACCCATAATCAGAAAGGATGAACACCCTATGACAACAGTCCTTGTAAATGATCTTACTGGTATTGTCCGCAGTGCTCCTGCTATTTTTGCCTCACGCACTTGCAGAGAAGCTCTTCGCGTCATGTTTCAGCATCCAGAATCCAAATGTATCGTCGTCTGCAATGCTATGAATGAACCCCTCGGATTGTTGATGAGCGAACGTTTCTTTTTAAAAGCTACAGGAAGATCCGGAGTAGATCTGTTCTACAGAGAACCTGCCATGAAGCTTATGAACAAAACCCCGCTCATTCTTGACATTTCCACTCCACTCGATACGGTATTGAGCCTCGCTATGAACCGCCCAGACCCTATGAAAAATGATTGTGTCATTATCACTCGCAAAGGTAAATTCGCCGGTGTTGCTTATACCTCTGACCTTATCCGCGCCCAAGCGTAAAACCTCTTTACCTTTCCTCTTCTACCCTGACCTTACCTCAAAAAAGAATATCCGGTGACGTATCAATTCTCCAGTATCCATTCACCTTTTTCAGCTTCACATATACCGACTCACTGCCTTCCTGCCCGCTCGAATAAGGAACTGTTAAGTCAAATTCAGCGGTTGTTGCAGTTTTGGAGAGCATTCGGGCGGTGGCTTTTTCAAACATTAATGAGTTTCCAAGATCCGCATTCACCTGTGACATTCTACCTTCATGCTCCAAAAATTGAGTCTGCACATAATAAGCTGCTGCATTATGCGTGTAGGCTTTTTTTATGTAATTCATCAGCTTCGCCTTTGTCCCAATATCATTGGAAAGGTAACGGTACTCTTGCGCTTTATACATGAAGGTTTCCATCGGGAAAAAGTTGCCCCCACGGCTAGTATAGAAATAGATTGCTCTGGCATGTACAACAAGCGGAACAACACTTTTTACCGTCAAATTGTTTATGGTAGCTGGGCCTTCTTTTCCTGTGCCAATCACAGCCACATTTTTTATTGCCGAGCTTCCCACTGATGATGAAGCTGCCATAACTCCGCTACCTGCTGATAAAAGGCCTAAGGATAGGGCCAACGAACCAAGCATCCATTTTTTGTTCATCTGAAGTTCCTCCTCTTTCATCTGAAAAATACAGGCGATCGCCACTGTTTCAGCTTATGCACCCCGCAAGCTAAAATACCCAATAAACAGAGGAATGAAAACGTATTACAACTCTTTTGTAAATATAAAAAAACTCCACCCTCCTGATTCACAGGAAAAGCGGAGTAATATAGTTAAATAAAGTAGTACAAGAACCCTAATCGGATGCTGCTGCGGCGGCCTCAAAATACGCTGTAAAAGCTACGTTAGCAGTCAAAATACTCTCCGTATTGTTCTTAGTACGATCCTCGTAGGATTGCTGAAAATTGAAAGAGTCCACATTCACAATACGAGGTAAGGCTTGTAGTTCATCCATCCATTGCCGGATCCCCGAATATTTCCCCTCCACCACTGCAGTCATTTTGATCTGTTTGACCGTCGGGAATGACACCTCAGCTGAACCTGTCATTTGCTGAATCGGATTAGCCTCATCCATAACAAAACTAAGATCCTTTAGCCGCGCTTGTGAGGACGTGCTAACCTCCCGCAAATCAACAATCAGACCTTCGCTGTCATCGCCCTTTGGGAGTTCCCCCAGTAATTCCTTCTGTTCTAGATCTCCCTCAGTGCCGCTGCCCTTCAGCTCATAGATTTTGTTTTGGAGGACTTCTGCTTCCTTTTCCAACTGACTGATCTCGCTGCTCTGTGCGGAAATTTCCTTATTGGTCGGCTGAACACCCAGCATATAGAACGCAAACAATATCAGGAACAAAATCAGCACTCCCAGAACAATCGGCGAGCGATACTTATTGATCTGTTCCATCACTGCTCACCTCCCCTTGGCTTGCATCTGTATTATTTGCCTGCTGCTTAGCCGCTGCTAAGTTCACTTTATAAATAGCCGTATACGTATTGTATGAAATGGCATCTGCGGCTCCTTCAGTAAGCTTTTGAATAGAGGCATCGGTCGTAAAAGACATTTGGCGAAGTTGTCTTAAATAGCTGGAAGCATCCTCCATAGTGGATACATTTACAGTCAGATCTATAGATGTCCGGTAGGTATAGTTAATATCACGGATTAGTGCCTCCTTAGGCAATCCCTCCACTAATTCGTCCAAGATAGGGACTGCAATCACCTTATTGTCCTGAAGCACTGTGATGGCTGCTTTCCGATCTAGCTGTCCAGGTCCGCTGTTCTTAAGCTTCGTGAGCTCTACTTGGAGCATTAAACTGCGATCCTGCAGGCCTTGCAGCTCTTCTTTACCATTAGAAATCTGACCCTTATTGGCCGAAAAATAAATCCCCGTTCCGATCATCCCCAGCAGCCAGATCGCTACAAGCCCCATCGTGACATAAGGAAATAGCAACGTCTCCCGATCTTCTCTCGGCAATAAATCAATCGTATCCGTGTTGATGCTATTTTTTAGAGCGGTCCCGGCAGCTACGCGGTAATCATTTAGTTCAGGGTCAGAAACAGCAGCACTAGCCATCTGTTCCAGACTTATTGGTGTTATTACAAGTTCAGCTAGGGACTGCTGGAGTTCTAGGTCCAGTTGTTTACGAATCGAGGGAGTGCCCGTAATCACTAAATTGTTGATACGAGTGGAACCGTCATGCAAGCTGTATTGATAAAAGCTGAGCATACGGGAGATTTCCGCAGTGATTTCCACCATTTGCTCGGGTGATAAATGTTCTTCTACAGCGACAGCTGTTTCTGCCAAGGTTTCACTGTCTGTCAAAAGATCCATTCCCGCTAAATTTCTTCCTTTATGTAGATCAAGTAAGTTTATCGTACGAATGAAGACCGGATTCCCGTTTCTGAACATATAAATGTCCATTACCGATGGCTCCATATTAATCAGCATCGTCTCCGCAAAGCTCTCCCCGTGCCCAGTGGTTATAGCACGCGCCAAGGCGGTTGCCGAAATTTCGACACTGCTTATCCGAAGACCCGCCCGCTCCAGAACTTCTACGTAATCCTGAATCGATTTTCGCGGAGCAGCAAATACGAGCAGGTGACTTTGCTCCTCATCCTCTTCGAGCGTTACATAGTCATAGACAGGATTTTCAAAAGGTAAATGCAGTCCCGTCTCCACTTCCAGCTTCACGAGTTGTTCTACCTGTTTGTCGTTGGTACTAGGAATACTCATTTTACGGATAATGATCTGTGAAGGGGGAATGGACAAAGAAACCTTACTGCCCCGTAACCCTTCCTTCTTCACCCACTGCCTTACCCGATCATAAAGCGCCTCGCTATCCGCCACCTGATTCTCAATGATCATGCCTGGAAGGAGCGGGAGAAACCGTTTTTTACGGACTTCCCATGACTGTTTATTCTTAAAACTAATATAACGGATTCCGGCAGCTTCAATTGAAAGTCCGGCCACTTTGGGGCCTAATCCAAGCATGTGATCAATGTCCTCCTATCCGATAAGCGAGAGATACGCGCTGATGATGTATGAGCCATATCCAAAACTAATTAAAGCTCCTATAGCTAACCATGGGCCGAAGGGTACCGGCTGTTTACGTTTGATTACACCGAGCAGCATCAGCAGTCCGCCCACCACGCTCCCAAGCAGACAAGCCACAAAAAAGGCCAAAATCACATTCGGAAAGCCAATCACCAAGCCCAGCAGCGCAAATAACTTCACATCTCCAGCCCCCATGCCACCTAATAGAACAAAAGGAATAAGAACCCCTCCCCCAAGCACAGCTCCTAGCAGATGATGCCATATCGGTCCATCCGGAAATAGCAGTACAAGAATCAGCAGCAGCGGTAAAAAAAACAACAATACCTTGTTGGGAATCAGCATGTACTTCAAATCCGCAACCGTCACGATAACCGCTAAACTCACAAGAATGAACCCGATGATTCCCTTACCCGTCAGGCCAAATTGTAAATACACCCATAAAAAAAGCAAACCCGTTGCCGCTTCTCCAAGCGGGTATAATGGCGATACCCTTGTGCCGCAGTATCGGCACTTGCCTCCTGACAGCAGGTAGCTTACCACCGGAAACAAATCCCGCGCTTTCAGCCGCGTGTTGCAGTTCGGGCAATGTGACGGCGGATTAAGCAAGGATTCCTTGGCCGGCACCCGCAGCGCCACTACGTTATAGAAGGAGCCTAGAATCAGACCCAGTAATGTGATGTAACTTACGATAAATATCGTCATGGTTGTCCTCTGTTAGCTTCTGGATTTTAAAAAAGGAATCGGGAAGTCCGATTCCTTAGGATAGATTGTAAGTTTGAATTTATAGAGATTAATTAGATATTCCTGTTAGCCACCAGATCAATTTGTTGGTGTTGGTGTTGGTGACGCTGCTGGCTCTGCACTAAGCACCTTATCAGCTGAATACTCACCACTCTCACCCGTAGGAACTGGATCTAATGTTACTTTTTGAAGTACTCCGCCCGAAGTATATACTATTGTTGTTTTTGTACCATCTAACGATTTTTTTGTACTAGGCAAAACAAGAGTCTGATCAATATATTTTTTATCCTTAAGTGCTTCAAGAGTTACTGTCTTATCTTTAAAATCTCCATCTAATTCGCCCATAATATACATACGAGATGCATCATAAAGCTGTCGAGCAGTTGCTAAATCTGCATCCGTTTTTGATTTATTAATAATTCCACCAATCATAGGTATAGCAATTACCGCAATAATCCCCAAAATAACAATAACCGCCAGCAACTCAATCAGCGTAAACCCCTTTTGATTTTCCTCTTTGCTTAATCTTCTCTTAATGGCTTGTGCTAACATTTGATTTCCCCCTCTAAGTGGTGTGTGATTGATAAAACCTATATTCTTCATTTCAGTGAATCCAGCATCATCTTTCTTGTGCTTACGGAAACAGCTCGTCCATCGTCGTCTAATCGCCAGCGTAAGTTCGTGGATCTTGCCCCGCCTCCCCGGCGTCACCCCTCTCAATATATACAAGGAACCAAGAGGTTCACATATTACCGTACAGACTGAACATCGGCAGCATAATGGCAGCTACAATGACACCTACAACAGCAGCTAAAAAAGCAATCAGCAGCGGTTCAAGCAGCGATTTCAGACGGTCGACGGTATTCTCCACGTCCATCTCATAAAAATCAGCTACCTTGGACAACATCGTGTCGAGCGCCCCTGTCTCTTCGCCAATCGCTATCATCTGTGTAACTAGTGGCGGGAAGACCCAGGCTTTTTTTAGCGGCTCAGATAGTGGATTACCTTGTCTCAGCGAATCCCCTGCACTACGGATGAATTTCCCGATGACCTTATTTCCTGCTACCTCCTCAACAATCACCAAGGACTGTAGGATCGGTACAGAGCTGGCATAAAGAGAAGAAAAAGTACGCGTAAACTGAGCAATCGAGCCTTTTTGATTCAGCTTACCGAACACAGGAATTTTTAACTTGGCATAATCAAGGGCGTAAGCACCCTTTTCCGTACGTTTTGTAATCTGAAAAGCTATCACTAGGAGAAGTACTCCGAGTATCCAGAAATACCATTGACCTTGAATGCTTTTGCTGAGTGCCAAGACCATCTGTGTAATTGCCGGAAGCTCGGCATCCATCGATTCAAACATCGTTACAAACTGCGGCACAATCGCCCAAAGTAGATAGATAACCGCGGCAATCGCCATAACCCCTACGGTAATCGGGTACGTAAGCGCTGACTTTATCTTTTCTGTTGTGGTGTGCTGTTTCTCAAAAAACATAGCCAACCTGTCCAACGTTCCTTCGATATCACCGGATTCCTCACCGGCACGGATCATGCTGACAAATAGCTGCGGGAAGATTTTTTTATGATCCTGAACGGCTTGTGAGAACGATATCCCGCGTATCAGGCTGGAATTAACATCTACTAACGCTTTACGCAGTGGTTTACTCTCGGTCTGCTCTGCCAAAATACGCGTTGCATCCACAATCGATACCCCCGCCCGCATAAGCGTGGCAAACTGCCTGCAATAAATGATGAAATGAAGCGGCTTAACGGGATTACCAATATAAATGTCCATCGATAAAATTGAGGTTTTGCGTTCAATCAGTGAAAATACCGTAAGTCCCCGCTTGCGTAGCTCCTCCATCGCCGTAGGTTTATCGGTTGCTGTTAGTTTCCCTTTGATAGATTTACCCGCGGATGTCTTCACCTGATATTCAAAAAGAGGCATCAGCTGCTCACCTCCGCCATAAACGCCTTAGCTGCTGCTGGATCAATAAGCCCCTGCGATAAATAGTCACGGATGCTCATGTCCAAGGTGTGCATGCTTTGTGAGCGCCCGGTTTGCATTACATTTTTGATCTGATGTGTTTTTTCGGTACGAATAAGATTGGCTACGGCTGGTGTATTGATCAAAATTTCCGTAGCGCATAAACGCCCCCGACCTCCAGCCCTTGGGAACAACCGCTGACTGACTACTGCCAGCAGCACTGATGCTAATTGTGAACGAACCTGTCCCTGCTGATGGCCCGGAAAAGCGTCGATAATTCGGTCAACCGTCTGTGGTGCGTCTGTTGTGTGTAAGGTTGCCATCACAAGATGACCTGTCTCTGCGGCCGTAACCGCTGCTGAAATGGTCTCCAAATCCCGCATCTCACCAACGAGAATAACATCCGGGTCCTGACGTAAGGCAGCACGTAATCCATTAGCAAAACTAGCCGTATCACTTCCCACTTCACGTTGATCTACTAGACAGGTTCCATGGTTATGTAGAAATTCTATCGGATCTTCCAACGTCACTATATGCTTGCTCTCCGTCTGGTTAATATAATTCAGCATAGCTGCAAGCGTAGAAGATTTGCCGCTGCCTGTGGGTCCTGTAACCAAAATTAGACCTTGTGGCTTAAGCGACAAAGTAGTTAAAATCGAAGGCATCGACAGCTGTTCCAGAGTCGGAATCTCTGCAGGAATGGCCCGGGCGGCGATACTAACCTCGCCCCGCTGACGATAAACGTTCACCCGGAATCTTACCCCACCATCAAGCGGATATGAAAAATCCAACTCGCCCGCATTCCGAAATGCTTCAATTCGTTCATTACCAAGTAGCGTTTTGGCCATATCTGCCGCTTCTTCAGCAACCACGGATTCACCCTCAAGCGAGTGCAGCTTTCCATCCATCCGAATAACCGGCGGTGATCCTACGGAAATATGTAAGTCAGAAGCTTTGGAGGAGTAAGCCGTTTGTAATAGTTGTCTAATATCCCGCGTATACGTTGGCATTAGCCGCTCCCCCTAAGTTAGAATGCTAAATCCCTGTTAACCTCTAATGTGAGACCGTCTCGCGCATGACTTCTTGAAGCGTTGTAATTCCTTGACTGACCTTGAGCAGTCCGTCATCCATCAGTTGAACAAGCCCACGCGCTTTACCTGCTGCACGCAGTTCTTCTACTGAGGCAGTGTTTGTTATGAGCTGCCGTAAGTGATCATCAATACTGAGTACTTCATGAATCGCTATTCGTCCACGATAACCAGAATTGTTACAGCTACCACAGCCGCGTCCACGCTGTAATTCTTCCGCAGGTAGTCCTAAGCTACGTAGCATAATTGCTTCCTGTTCAGATGGTTTGTAGGTTTCTTTGCAGTCAGTGCAGATTTTGCGCACCAGCCGCTGTGCTACCACACCAATCAGCGAAGAAGCGATCAAATATGGTTCTACCCCCATATCCCGCAATCGGGAGACGGAGCTAATCGCATCGTTTGTATGTAAAGTAGACAACACTAGATGACCCGTTAATGAGGCGCGAACAGCAATTTCAGCAGTTTCCGCATCCCGTATCTCACCGACCATTACGATATTCGGATCTTGTCGAAGAATCGAACGTAGCCCAGCTGCAAAGGTTAGTCCAATAGCCGAGTTTACGTGCACCTGATTTACTCCTTCAAGCTGGTATTCCACTGGATCTTCGACTGTGATAATATTTGCGCTTTCTACATTAAGTTGATTTAACGCTGAATATAAAGTTGTTGTTTTTCCGCTACCTGTAGGGCCCGTGATCAGCAAAATCCCATAAGGACGAGCTATCATCTCCTTAAAAGCTTCTGCATTCCCCTCACTGAATCCCAAAGCATCTACGGATTTGACCCCTGTGCTTAAATCTAGCAGCCGCAGCACAATCTTCTCTCCGTGCATCGTTGGTAATGAAGACACACGAATATCTACCATTTTGTAATCGAACTGCATTTTGATCCGCCCGTCCTGCGGCAAACGCCGTTCTGCAATATTCAGGCGGGCCATTATTTTCAGACGGGCGGTGATAAAGCCCTGCATCTGCTTAGGAATAATCCGCTCTGTCCGTAAGGTTCCGTCAATGCGGTAGCGGATGGTTAAATTATTTTCACCTGGATCCATATGTATATCAGACGCCCGCAGAGCAACTGCCTGCTGAATCATCTGGTTGACCAAACGTACGATTGGGGAGTCCTCATCTGTAATCTCGGTCTCTTCTATTTCTTCCTGTGTCGGGAGTTCTACCAGCATCTGATTCATAGAATCGCGCATGCCATAGTGGCGCGCAATCGCCCGCTGCAGCTCATCTCTCGTAGAAATAGCGGGTTCGATCCGGAAGCCAGTACTCATACGTAAATCTTCTATCGCAAAATAATCCAGCGGGTCCGCCATCGCCACCATCAGCTTGCCGCCCTCTTTTAAGAATGGAAGCACCTGATATCGCTTAGCCATACTTTCAGGGATAATCTGCGTGATTGCGGGATCTATCTGGTATTTAAATAAACTGACATGCGGGATGCCGAGTTGAAATTCAAGCACTTCAATCAGTTGCTGCTCCGTGATATAGCCTTGAGAGATTAGCAGATCGCCGAGCTTACGTTTGCTCTTACGCTGTTCCGCGAGAGCCTCAAGCAACTGGTCCTGCGAAATAATATTATTTTCTACCAGCAAGTCGCCCAGTCTCTTTTTCGCGATAGCCAAGTCTATTCATCTCCGTATGCCGTTATTTATGCCGGCTGAAATAATGGATATTTTTTATAAAAATAGAAATCAAAATCCCAGCAAAATTCGCTTAAAAACGAAAGATATAATTACCATAAATACGCCTTCCATAAATTTGTCAATTTTGAGTATTTTTCAATCTAACTAGGACTTTAGTTATAATTTAATAGGTATATTTCAATAGATTTATGTTGTCTATCAATGCTGAATGTCCTAGAATGTATATAACATAGATTGGATAATTTTACAACGACACGGAATGAAAAAGGCTGTCGGAATCTAGCATATACGAGACGGAATACGACCATATCTGCCAATAGTTAACAATCAGGGAGAGATGACAATGAAACTTGCCAGCAACAAAAAAGTTTTTATTTTTACAGTAACTACCCTGCTTCTCCTTCTGCTTGTTCTGCCGATCAAAAATCACTTTATGAATGTCGATGCCAGTTCAAATGAATACCAAATTCGTATGCTGGAGGTTACGGAGAATGGGGTTAGTGAGCTTGCGTCTCTAAAAACGGGAATATCTAACCTTACCATTGACACGATGAGTATGAAGCGCTTTGTGGCGCTGCGGGATGATCTGGACGGGAGATATGATGCAGTATATATCGGGAAGGGAACTTACAATCCTGCACAGGTAAGTAATCAACAACCCGCCTCTGAGGAAAATAGAGCTAAGGCCCTTAATACCAAAAGTATGAAGAACGACATTACTCATCTGAAGGCTGATCAAATTACAAAGGAATTTATCAACAAGGGATTATATGTTTTTTTTCATAGCCAGCCCTTTAAAGACAAAGATGCAAAACCTCAAACTGAGCAAGGTATACTGTACAGCTCTTTTAACAGTTATCGTCTTTCCACCTCCAACCCAAATGTTAAGTTTGTAGATGACAGTGAACTCGCGGATATTTTCGCCGATTTAAAAAAACAAGACTCCAAATACATAAACGACTTGAAGAAACGCCCTCATCTACAAATTACGAATAGAATTCCCAACTATGACCCTAATGCAACTAACAGCAAAATCTATGTTCCTGGGGAGAAGCTTTCTTTTAATTTCAATGTCACCACACCCTCTACACAAAATAGTGCTCCGCTCTCAGTCAAACTGTACGTTGGTCTTGATAAATCCATCAAAATGGGAGAAAAACAGGTCGTTGCTGAAACTGAGATTAGTACATCCAGCGGAACTATTGAATACACTTTGCCAAAAACATACTCTGGGTTACTCTACTGGAAGCTAGAAGTTAATGATTACCACAGTACACAATTAAAAGACTTCGACAGCGGTGTAATTCGTTACCGTGGCGAGAAAACCATAGTAAATATTCTTCAGGTTATGCCTGACACTCTAACAGAAAGCAGCCTCCTGAACACTAGTAATATGAATCCGAATTTTCTCGATACATCTGACTATAAGCTCGATATAAAAATCAAAACGATGACTGAATTCAAAAACTATATTGATGACAGCTATGCTGCAACACATAGTTACGGACTAAATGGCACTTATGACATGCTCATCTTTGGATTTGTAGACGAATACTACAAAAAATCTAATTTAAACACTAATGCGATCAACGCTATTACACAATTTACTGGTACCTTCAAGCAAAGCGCCTTGTTCACTCACGATACCATCATTAATTTAGATGCAAATAAAAAGAACTGGATCAATAATTTCATGGGGATTACTGGTCAGGTGAATCCTGAGACCAACTTAGGCCATAATGCCATCAATCTTTCCACCAAGGTTAAGCCGGTGAATGACGGGCTTTTGATGCAATATCCTTTTTATCTAAGCAAGAGGGACGACAGCAACCAGCAAATCGATATTTCCACACCACAAATTGCACCAACACATAACCAGTACTTCACACTTAATTTGGAAGATCCTGAAGTAGTATCTTGGTATAACATTCAAAGTGAAGCATCAGGTACGAGGATAAAACCAAATGGAGAATATAATCAATACCAACGTGATACCGAGGATAGCTGGAATCAATATTACACATATTCCAAAGGAAATATTACCTACTCAGGTACAGGTCACTTTTTTGGAGTAAGTGATATTCCAGCCAATCTAAAGAAATTCCCGGACTGGGAACAACAATTGTTCGTTAATACTATGTATCGTGCTTTTATTGGGGCCAATCATGCTCCAGAGATTACCGTGCATACGCCGGCTAATGATTCATCGATTCCGTCTTATCAAGAAACACTCCTTGTCGACTATACAGTAACTGATTTGGACTTTAACGATCGTGATCTAACAACTGAAGTCCGTTTCAAATCAGGGAACACGTACTTTCCCAAGATTGAAATAAGTAAGATGAACATCAAATCCGGTCAAAATATATATAGAACAGTTGACAATCCGCTTCCAAACGGAGGTCTACTCGACATCGAAATTAAAGCTTGGGATCAAAATGGTGCGCTCTCAAGTAAAACGCTCAGAGTAAATGTCCTGCCGTCAAACACCAATTTGAGTGTAACACGATCTCTCTCTCAGAATGTTGTGAATGGCAAAATAGAAAAGGGAGAACCGGTCACTCTTAGTTATTCCATCACCCCAAAATCTGTACCGTTTGATAAAGTCGGCACGGTCAACCAGACCTCTAACACACAATTAATATCGGATATTGTATTTACCGAGAATCTCCCACCTAACCTGGAGATTTCAGGAGAATTACCTGCCGGTACGATCGTCACTGGAAATGCAACCAGTGGATTTAGATTGACACGCAATCTAAATGACATAACCTATTCATTAAAAACGGTGAACGGCGCCCAAATCTATAAACCAGACTCTGAACAGCCTATAACGTTCCAAATCACAGTTAAACCGACCGAGACCCAAACCTATATTTTAAATGATTCCAAACTTAGTTATATCGATATTCATGCCACATTGCCACCGCTAGGAATCTTAGGTAAATACAATGCACTTATCCTTCATACCACTTCACTTCGTGGTGGAACTATCAAGGGACCACTGGCTTCCGGGGGAACAGTCAACTTCAACAACGCGGGTATTACAGTAAATGAACAATTTAAAGACCAAGTGCCATATGGTATTGTCACGGGCGGAGATGTTTCCCTTCCTGAAGGAACAGTTTACGGAAACCTAATGGTTAAAGGCACCGTTAAAGACCAACGTCCTGGTTCTATCCAAAATGGTACCATCAATTACGGAGAACTTCTCGATTTCAACAAGCAAGAGAGTTATCTCCTTGGACTCTCTGATGCTATTGCCAAGCTGCCTTCCAATGCCACGGCGACTCATGAATACGGAAAACTTACGGTCACAGGTAACTCAGATATCAATATTGTTAATATTTCTAGTTCAGCGTTAAATACGCTTAACAGTTCCGAGCTTAAGGTTCCGCAAGGATCAACGGTAATTGTTAATGTACAACAAGACAGTAACAGTGAACCATTCTTACATTTCCCACTGGGGAGCGACGGTAGCCGTGTGCTATACAACTTCCCTAACGCCAAGCCTTTGCTAATTTCCCAAGCCAACGTATACGGAACCATTCTGGCACCACGATCTACTATAAACTTTGATGGAGGACAGGTGTATGGAACAATCATTGGAGCTTCAATGAATATGAGTAGTGCCACTTTATACCATTTCCCTTTTGCCGGTAGCCTACCAGCGGAAATCTATCCGCTACCTGTTCCAATCCCAACAGATCCTTCATCGACTAATTTAGCGCGGACTACAATTTCGTTTGAGACTTTAACTTTTACAGCCGAATATAAGATTAACGCCCTGCAATTGGATGACAAAACTATTTATGTAGGAGATGAGATTCGACTAATCCCAATAGTTACGCCTTCAGATTTAAGTAATTCTGCATTCCTCTGGACAACTAGTAATGCTTCAGTTGTGCAGATAGACTCCAACAGTGGCGATATTATCGGTTTGGCCAAAGGATCAGCACAAGTCACTGTTAAGGCTCTTGATGGTAGCGAAGTTACTGGTACTGCATTCATAACTGTAGAAGAACGTAATTCTCGTTCTCTATCAATTAAAGGATATGAAACAGGGAAAATCTATGAATCCATTACGTTAAGTGCCTCGTACGTTCAAGACAGTAAAGAACCTGAGACCAACATAACCTATATCTGGTCCGTTAAAAACATTACCTCTGGGGCAAGCACTGCTGTAATTAATACCAATCCAGAGTATCCCGGTGATGATACCGAAAAGATTTTCAGTGCGACGCAGTCAGGAACTTACCTAGTAAGTCTTACTGTAAATTCAAGTAACCCGGTTCCAATTACCCAAGAGAAAACCATAACAGTTACTAACCCACTAACCTCATTGTCGATTACAGGTCCAACAACGGTATTGATAGGAGGGCAAATCGATCTAAGCGCAAGTAGAAATCCTACGTATGCTGATCCAGCAACGCTAAGATGGAGATTCGTGAAATCAACGGATAAAAATATTACGGATGACACTATTACGAATGATCATATTGCTACTCTTACGCCTTCTAGTGATGGCTCAACCGCTAAATTGACGGCTGGTGATACCGCTAAAGAAGGACTGCTGATTGAGGTTTCATTCAAAGATATGACTTCAACACACGAGGTTAACATCGTTGAGTTAACGGGATTAAGATTTAAAGAACAGTCTATTACTATTGAAGTGGGCCATACTTTCCAATTAACCAATATTTTATGGGCATTCCCAACCTCCGTCTCGATAAAAGACATCAAAGATAACTTGAGTTGGGTAAGCGACAATTCTTCAATCGCCAGTGTCGATAATGGAACCAATATTGATACCAGAGGAACTGTTACCGGTGTTAAAAAGGGATCAACTACCATTACAGTGACTTATACCGGAAGCACAGGCGCAACAGTAGAAGCAGATATTACAGTTAAGGTTGTAGCACCCCAGAATGACGATCGTTACTAAAATTCACGTTTAAAAAACAACAAACTTCCAACGATAAATAGGGTATCCCTAAGCACTCGCTTAGAGATACCCCTTTTTCAACTAGTCTCAATGACTCACAAGCTCCAGAGGGCCTACAGTTACATTCACCTGCTGCACACGCGGGAGGCTAGACTGCTGATGAGTAAAAACATCCTGATTATATTGAATCTGAAAACGGTGACCCAAATTATATCGATCCGCATCCTGATTTTCAAAATTAAAGCCGAGGGCCGGATCCAAGGGCTCAGTTACTCCTCCTAGTACTGCGTTTACTGTAAGATTCCCTTTGGCAAAGAAGCCTCCATTTAACCAAAAGATTGACCCCACTCCGTACAAATCAGCGTCACTATCCGTGTAAAAAAAAGCTTTCATATAAAATGAATCCTGCTCAACTTTTTTCTTAGGTGGATTAGTAAAAGTATCAATTCGGTTAATGAGCACATCTCCTTGAGATATGAGGACTAACTCCTTACTACTTAAACCTTGGATCACGGCATCCTCTACTTTCGTTTCTCCTAAAACAAACATAGTAGAGTTGAATTTCACCTGACCTTTAATAGTAACATTACCTGTAACTAGAATATTAGCTTGTATCTCCAAAATTTTAGTTATATCTGGGCTATAGTTATTTACCTCCAGATCACCATTAACAATAAGCCATTTGGGCTTATTAGAAGGATTACCTGTTTTGGCTTCATCACTAAACTTTAACTGTTTGTAATCAATTCCATCGATAAGCAGATTACCGTTATAAATCGTAGAATTATTCAAATCTTTATCCAACAAGGAGTTCTGATATATTCTCAATTGTTCTTCGTATTGGCTGCACTCTAGTTCATACTTATCCTTTTCTTCTTTTGTCGGATTATCTTCAAGTACTGGCTCAGTGTAGGGTGGATTCTCATCGGGTAGTCTATCTAATGTTGTTGTGCTTAAATAATTACCCAGTTGATTATCCTTAATAGCTTGCTTAAGTTCAGACCTTTTCCCGGTCAACCCTGTCGCTTCCTCCACTTTATCAAGAAACGATTCCAGCACATTAATCTGCACGAACTTTTTTTGCGGTTTGATAAACACCTGCTCTTTATTAACTCCCAGTATGTTAGGAAGAATAATTGAGGCGTTGTTTTTATTTACTGCTGCATTAATAATTCCATTTCCGGAATATTTAATACTTTCAAGTGATTGCACATGCACCTCAGGAAGAGGTTCCGTAGATGCTAGACTGGCAGGGTCTTTTAGTAATTCTACTTTAGGATATTGAGTCTTTTCTTTAAGATCTTTCACTTTCTTATACGTATAAACAGCCGTATCGCTGATGTTTAGTTCTTCACCCGCATATATATTGCCGTGGAGACCAGGTGCTCCGTTTAATGTTAATACTTTTTCCGATCCAAAAGCATATTTAAGAAAATCAGGATAGGTATCAATGACTATCTTTTGTCTCAGCTGTCTGATGACGCCATTAACTGTGGCTTGTGCTTCAATATCGACATAATATTTTTGCTTATCCTGCTTCTCATAGGTGATGCTTTTGATCGTACCGCCAGCTCCAGATAACCCCGTACTTACGCCATTGTTAACGCCGACAACTTTGGTGGTCACCTCATTAACAATACTTTTAATCTCATCTTCCATATGATCAGGATCAATATCCGTACGCCCGTCCAACTTCGTCTGTATGTATGCCGCTGCTTCATCGAGCCCCTTTTGAGCCAGATGCAGGCTCTGCACGTCGTTTTCCCTTGTCTCCGTTCGTTGTGCGCCACCCATCGTTGCCCCGAGTACAGCTACTCCGAGTATAGTAAGTAGAAGAGCAACAAACATAACTAATACTAGGGCTGAGCCTCTTTCATTATTCTTCATCCCTCCTGCTCCTCCTAGAATCCGAATTTACTTTTCAACTCCAATGGGTAATCCCTTCCGTCGTAGCTCTGAACTAGCGATAAATCTATAGATATCAAGCCGCTATCACAAGGGATGCTATTCTGACACTCTAAAGTTATAGCAGAACCCTGTTCTAATTTAGATATCGTCTCAGTTCTTGCATCTACTGGTGGATCGACTACATCAGGATTTGCTATTGTAAGAGCACCATTAACAATACGAATCTGAGACTTAGTTCCATCCTGACGTTCTAACGTAATGTAGCTATCAATAATAGTCCCTGCATCATTTTTGAGAATAGTTGGAGTGACCTTCTCAGGAGCAAATGTATACAACTCCGTTATAATTGCGGACATTAACAAATCACCTTCGTCTCGTAATGAGTTTTCAATCGATATTTTATGATAGCTTCGTAAGCCCAGCATTGTTATCCCCGAAATAATTCCCGCTGCAACTGTAAACAATGATAGTGCCACAATTAGCTCCACTAATGTAAAGCCGCCTTCTCTGCGAAGAAGATTAACGAATTTTCTCATCGGTAATATATCCCTCCACAACAGGTTCACTTTGAGGTCCGCCAGAAGAATCCGCTCTGCTGACTTTGACCAACACAGGCAACAAATATACTGCCATCTTCTGTTTCTCCGGATCACTAGATTCCAAGCTTTGGTTATGTAGATCACGCTGATATTTAATATCTATCTGATAGTTCACACCATTTATTGCAGGATTCAAAACCTGGTTTAAGATTTCTGTATCCTGAACAAGCCCCTTGTAATCCTCACATTTCAGAGAATCATCCGTATCCTTTTGGCATTTCGCCGCCTCTATCGCATCTTCCCCTTGCGTAAAAAAAACCTTCATCGCCTTAAAATCCTGCTTCTCCACATAAAACAGTGCATTCCGCGCCAGATTGACCATAATCGTTTTGTTCTGGTTCGATTTAGAGTAACTCATGGCGTTAGTAAAGTAAGACGTAAGCACCAGTGAAACTATCGATAAAATTACAATAGCTGCCAGCACTTCGATTAATGTAAATCCTTTTTCCTGCTTTAGACCCGGTTTCATCCTACTTTCCGCCTCTCGCCTATGAAAATACTTTTCGTATTTGCACGTTTTTCCTAAATTTTCTACTTCCATTATATTCTCTCATATCCAGCTACAGCAATCCTCAAAACCCTTATAATTCAGATATTTCTACAATATCTCTCCCTTTTGGTCTATGCTATGATTTGGAAAGAGAGGAGATGAATGAAATGGCTTTAATAGAGTGCAAATTTTATTCTGAAGTACTAGGTTTGAATACCTCAATGACTGTAATTTTGCCGCAAAAAACAACTACACAAATCGGGATGAGTAATGTAACAAGAGGTGATCTTCACCCTACTTTGTATTTACTGCATGGCTTGTCTGACGATGATTCGATCTGGCTGCGCCGGACTTCCATAGAACGGTATGTAGCGGAGATGGGGATAGCTGTGGTAATGCCAAATGTGCACCGCAGTTTCTACACAGATATGGCCATGGGGGGCCGTTATTGGACCTTCATTAGTGAGGAGTTGCCGATGCTGGCGCGCTCATTTTTCCCGCTTTCCGATAAACGCGAGGAGAACTTTGTAGCCGGGTTGTCGATGGGTGGTTATGGAGCGATTAAGCTGGGACTGCGTAAACCGGAATCTTTTGCAGCAGCAGCGAGTTTGTCTGGAGCACTTGATATGGCGCATAATTTCTTGAACGGGGAAGGTGCTACCACTAAAAGCAAAGAATACGAAATGATCTTCGGAAAAGAAGATACCGCTGGAACGCCGGAAGACCTTCTTTGGCTGCTTGAGGAAGTGAACCGCTCCACGGGACCAAAACCAGCGTTGTATCAATGCTGTGGCACAGAAGATTTCCTATATACCGATAACTTGAGATTCCGCGATGCCTGCCAGGCAACCTCACTTTCTTTAACCTATGAAGAAGGTCCGGGGACACATGAATGGGGATACTGGGATGCCAAAATCCGCGATGTGCTGGCATGGCTACCTTTAAGAAGTAACTAGCTGTACTTAATAGACCACAAAAAGATGCAGCCATAAGCTGCACCTTAATATCTGTTCTACTCAGATTGCCCTCTTCGGAGGGTTCTTCTCGCTTAATTGCTTACCGTCCTTATAAGAACGCCGAAGGCAATTATGCTTGTTTGGTGATATTTTTAAATAATCCAGTCTGTTCTGTGATTCCTTTTTCAGCAGCAAATCTTTCAATACTCGATGCACCAAAGAATCCATCTATGCCTTCTGTCCGTTCAATTACGTACGCCGCATCTTCCGGCTCTGCAATCGGTCCACCGTGACAAATCACCATAATATCTGGATTTACTGCTTTCCCTGCTTTAATAATCGCTTCGATTCTTTCTACACAATCATCCAATGTCAGTGCGGTCTTAGCTCCAATTGTACCTTTGGTAGTCAAGCCCATATGTGCCACTAAAATATCTGCGCCCGCTTCTGCCATAGCTTTTGCTTGCTCAGGATCAAATACATAAGGAGTGGTGAGCATATCCAATTCATGCGCAGCTCTAATCATATCTACTTCTAAACCATATCCCATGCCGGTCTCTTCTAGATTCTGTCTGAATACGCCATCGATCAAACCTACGGTTGGGAAGTTTTGTACGCCGCTAAAACCTTGTTCCTTAAGTTGTTTTAAATAAACCGCCATTACTCTAAATGGATCTGTTCCGCATACGCCTGCCAATACAGGGGTGTTTTTTACAACAGGCAATACCTCAGAGCCCATTTCGACTACTATTTGGTTGGCATCCCCATAAGATAATAACCCCGCCAGTGATCCACGGCCTGCCATTCTGTATCTTCCTGAATTATAAACAATCAGCATATCTGCTCCGCCAGCTTCACTGCTTTTCGCAGTAATTCCTGTGCCGGCTCCCACGCCTAAAAGAATCTTTCCATTTGCCACTTCTTCCCTAAACTTCGCCATGATTTCAGTTCTTGTATTTTTGTTCATGTGTAACGCCTCCATTTAAATATTTATTTATCTTATAAAAGCCTTATTTGCTCATGAGATCTATTAGCTTCTGCGCTGCTGCTTCTGCAAACTCCACATCATTAATGGCACAATCCATTTCGATAACCTCGACAACATTTCTGTTTACACCATTTCTTAAGGTATCAAATAACATTTGATCTTCCTCTACGCCATAAAAAGCTTCCCCTGCAACATCAATGCCAGATATCCCTTTAAGCGGCAGCATTAACACCGTTTTCTCTTTGGCCATATTTAATTTCTCGACAAGCTTTTTGCCGATGGCTTCATTTTCTTCTACTGTTGTTCTCATCAGAGTAACTGTTGGATTGTGTTTATAAAACTTATGTCCAGCAAATTTGGCTGGTACCGTATCATAAGGGCCAAAGTTGCACATATCAAGCGCGCCTACCGAGACAACCTGTGGAATATGATGTTTACCAGCAGCTTCTAACCGGTGAGGTCCTGCATTCAGCACGCCGCCAATAATTTCGTCCGCCCACTCTGTTGTTGTCAGATCCAATACGCCTTCAATAAAACCAGCCTCGATTAATGCTTCCATGGACTGGCCACCTACACCTGTTGCATGGAATACAAGCACTTCATAGCCTCTAGTCTCAAGATAGTTACGGGCTGCCGTCACACAGGGAGTTGTTACCCCAAACATTGTTGTAGCTACTAATGGTTTTTTCTCTATCACTTGTTTATTCTCAAATTTAAGCATACCGGCGATGGCGAAAGCTGCATTAGTAAAAATCTTTGTTGAAATAGAGTTCAGCCCGGCAACATCCACTACAGATGGCATCATGACAATATCACTAGTGCCTACATATGGAGCAGTATTCCCTGAAGCTACGGTCGAAACCATCACTTTAGGTACACCAATAGGTAATGCCCGCATACCCGGTGTTACAAGTGAAGTGCCTCCAGTGCCCCCAAAGGAGATAATTCCATCAAATTTGCCTTGCTTATATAATTCAGGTACTAATTTTTCCATACCTTTGGCTAATAATTCTGTTGCTAGTGCTCTATCTTTTTTGGCAACGAGCTCATCTATACTTACACCCGCGGCTGCTGCTACTTCTCTATTAGAGATATCCGGTGTAAACGTGGGCTCAAACACACCTGTATGAATTGTAAACGTACCCAGCTCCAAGCTTTCCAGTAAATTTTTAATGTAGAGATATTCTTCACCCTTGGTGTCAAAAGTTCCGGCAATAGCAATCGTCTTCATTTCTTCAACCTCCTCCTCAAATATCTGCAACAAGAAATATAAGGATAATGTATAGTGTGAAACTTATGCTTTCTTATATTTCAAAAAAAAGCATGATCAACTTATGAGTTAATCATACTTCTTTGATTTATGGATGAAAACGCTTTTATGTCTTATGTTTTTGTGTTTATGTTAGATTTATATTGTTTTGGAGAGTACCCTTTATACTTCTTGAACATTTTGCTAAACTGCGCATAATCCTGGTATCCAACTAATGGCGCTAGCTCAGATAACTGGATATGGTCTCTATGTAATATTTCCGCCGCCTTATCCATCCGAAATTGCACAAGATACGTTTGGAAGCTGCAGCCTACTTTTTTGGTGAACAAACTGCTCAAGTAACTTCGGGATACATGCGCCACCTTAGCTAAATCTGCAAACAAGATATCATTCATATAATTTTGAGCTACGTATTCTTTAACAAATTCAACATAATCATAGTGCTTTGTGATGCCATCTAACATTTTGACCATAAAATCATCTTCATCCAGCGTCCCCGACACTTTAAAAGCTTTGGTTATATTCGTAATGGACTTCTCCGATGGAATTCTTTCAAAAGCAGAGCCACCGATATATCCCATCAAGTTTTGATTATTGCTGTACATATATTGCACATCAATTGGCGTTTTCACCGGACCACCGTAAACCAGCTTAATTAAATCTGGCTTTAACTCATTGCATGTATTAAATATCTTGTCCGCTTTAACCTTGGCCGCTTCCAGAGAGAATACTTTCTTAGCGCCTAATAACCCGCCTTCTGTTAGACCTAGATGTGCACAAATAATGTCCGCTCCAGCCTCAATCATCTGTGCTGCCTGGATTTCGTCAAATACAAAGGCAATGGTAAACAAATCCTTCTCATGGGCTATTCTTATGGCTTCTACTTCAAGTAGATAACCATTCCCCTCTTCTTCGAGCGCTTCTCCAAATTGACCATCTATTAAACCAACCGTGGGGTAATTATTAATGCCGGCAAAGCCTCTATTCTTTATTTCACTTATATAGGATTCCATATCTTTTGTCGGATCAGTTGCATTGAGGCCAAAAATAATAGGGATATCTCTGACCAACGGTATGATCTCTCTAGATGCAAAGTCCATCACCATATCATTGCTATTACAAAATGGTAAAATACCAGCGAGAGAGCTCCTCCCCATCTGGCGAAATTTACCCGAGTTTAACATCAGAATGAAATCAGCTCCACCCTGCTTCGCATACTTTGCCGTTATACCAGCACCGGTGGCTACTCCAATAATATGATTGCCTACTTTTAATTCCGATCTAAGCTCGTCTAGGGTTTGCTTTCTGTTCATATCTACGAACCCTCCTATCCTAACCTAAGGATAACCGTAAAGAATACTGCTAATCCAGTCATAGTTCATTTAGATAATAAAAAAAATCCCGCCTGCCACCTATAAAGGACTGAGGCGAGATTTGATATGGATACGGTTTACAATATAGCATCCCCGTGTTGTACAACCCATTCATTAGCTTCGTGCAATGCCAGCTCCGCCCGTTCAATTGCAGCCTTCACCTGAACGGTGGCTGTGCCGCCATAAACGTTACGAGCGTTAACTACAGCTTCCGGTTGAAGAACAGCATAGATATTCTCGTCGAAGAGCGGTGAGAATTGCTTGAACTCTTCCAGGGTCAAATCCAACAAGAATTTGCCTTCGTTGATGCAGTAGAGTACCGTTTTCCCGATTACCTCATGCGCTTGGCGGAAAGGAAGCCCCTTGCCTACCAAGAAGTCAGCGATATCCGTTGCATTCGAGAAATCCGTGTTCACCGCTTCACGCATACGACCTTTGTTCACCTTCATAGTGGAGATCATCGGCGCGAACAATTGTAGTGCACCAGTCAGCGTAGTAACCGTATCGAACATGCCTTCTTTGTCTTCCTGCATATCCTTGTTGTACGCCAGTGGCAATGATTTCAGCACCGTCAGTAAGCCAATCAGGTTGCCGTAAACACGGCCTGTTTTGCCCCGTACCAGTTCTGGTACGTCAGGGTTCTTCTTCTGCGGCATAATGCTGCTGCCTGTGCAGAAAGCATCATCCAGTTCTACAAAGCTGAACTCTGTGCTGCTCCACAGGACCAGTTCCTCACTGAGTCTGGATAGATGTGTCATGATAAGGGAAGCATTCGCCAAGAACTCCACGATGAAATCGCGGTCGCTGACAGCATCCAGACTGTTCTCATACACACTGTCAAAACCCAGTTGTTCTGCTACAAAATGACGGTCAATCGGGAAGGTCGTTCCAGCAAGCGCTCCTGCTCCGAGTGGCAGCACGTTGATCCGTTTGTAGCTGTCCGTCAGACGTTCTGCATCGCGGCGGAACATCGATACGTAAGCCAGCAAGTGATGAGCAAACAGGATCGGCTGTGCCCGTTGCAAATGCGTATAACCAGGGATAATGGTCTCCACATTGTCTTTTGCTTGTTCGATCAAAGCTTCCTGCAGCTCATGCAGCAAACTAACTAGCTCAACTACACGACCACGTAAGTAAAGGTGCATGTCCGTCGCCACTTGATCGTTACGGCTACGTCCTGTGTGCAGCTTACCGCCAACTGGACCGATTTCCTCGATCAGATGTTTTTCAATATTCATATGGATGTCTTCATCCGATACTGAGAAAACAACCTCTCCAGCATTAACCTTGTCCAGCACTTTGTTCAGACCTTGTTTGATTGTTTCCACGTCTTCTTGTGGAAGGATTCCGCATTTGCCCAGCATCGTGACATGTGCCAGACTGCCTTGCACATCCTCTTTGGCCAAAGCCTTATCAAAGCCAATGGAAGCCGTATATTCCTCCACCAGCTTGTTCGTTCCTTTAGTAAACCGTCCGCCCCAAAGCTTGCTCACCTGTTGTTTCCTCCTCTTGGACGCCAGAGGGCCGCTCCTATCCTGACGGGAGGAACGGCCTTCGGGGTTGCCCGTTTAAGTTTATGTTATCGTACTATTTAGAAGCTCCATTTACACCTGTAGAAACCTTAAGGCGCAATGCGTTCAAGTGGATAAAACCAGTAGCATCCCCTTGATCATAAGCTTGTGTAGGATCAGCTTCCATTGTTGCAATCTCAGGATTGTATAGGCTGACTGGGCTCTTCACTCCAGCGCCAATGATATTGCCTTTGTACAGTTTAAGACGAACAGTACCCGTTACATTTTGTTGGCTTTGCGTCACAAGAGCCTGCAGTGCAATACGCTCTGGAGCGAACCAGAAACCGTTATACACCAAAGTGCTGTAACGGGTGATCAGGCTGTCACGCAGGTTCATAACTTCACGGTCCATCGTGATGGACTCCATTTTGCGATGAGCGACGAACAGGATCGTTCCACCTGGAGTCTCATACACGCCGCGGCTCTTCATGCCGACAAAACGGTTCTCAACCATATCTACACGTCCGATGCCGTGTTTACCACCTAGATCATTCAGTTTCTCCATAACTTGAAGGGGTGATAAAGACTCCCCATTCAGGGCTACGCAGTCTCCCTTAACGAATTCGAGCTCCAAATATTCCGCTTCATCCGGAGCATCCTCAGGAGCATTGCTCAGTAGGAACATTCCTTTGTTCTCTGGTGCACTTGGATCAAACCAAGGATCTTCCAGTACGCCGCTCTCATAGCTGATATGCAGCAGGTTACGGTCCATCGAATACGGCTTCGCCGCAGAGGCTTGTACCGGAATATCATTAGCTTCCGCATAAGCGATCATTTCCGCACGACCTGGGAATTGATTGCGGAACTCTTCTAGACGCCAAGGTGCGATCACCTTGATGTTCGGAGCCAATGCAGCTACGCCAAGCTCGAAACGGACTTGGTCGTTCCCTTTGCCTGTCGCGCCGTGCGCAATAGCCGTTGCGCCTTCAGCGATGGCGATATCTACCATGCGCTTAGCGATCAATGGACGAGCAATACTAGTTCCGAGCAAGTATTGGCCTTCATAAAGTGCGCCAGATTGGAACATCGGGTAGATGAAATCGCTAGCGAACTCATCGCGCAGGTCGTCGATGTATACTTTCGATGCGCCAGTAGCGAGTGCTTTTTCCTCCAGACCGTCGAGCTCTTCTTTTTGGCCGATATCGGCTGTGAAGGCGATGATCTCCGCGTCATAAGTTTCTTTAAGCCATTTTAAAATAACAGATGTATCCAATCCGCCGGAATAGGCGAGTACAATTTTTTCTTTAGCCATGGTGTGGCAACTTCCTTTCGTGTGGGCTATATAAATTAAAATAAACGTGCCTTTGCCAGCACTCTGACGATAAATCGCAATTACACTGAATATTTGGACTTCCGGTCGCTGTTATCATCAGATTTCTTTTATTTCAAACCGCATTGTGCGGATGAAATCTGATGATAAAGGCGAACGCTACGCTCCTACAGTTCCAAAAATTCCGCTCCATTACTCCATCGTCCAAAGTCTAACTTCGCCCAACATTAATTCAATTTATATAGTGATTTATATTTTATATTTTTTAAATTCCTTAACTCATCAACGCAGCCATTAAAGCTTTTTGCGCATGCAGGCGGTTCTCAGCCTGATCAAAGATCACCGAGTTAGGGCCGTCAATCACGCCTGTGCTGACCTCTTCCTCACGGTGGGCTGGCAGGCAGTGCAGGAAGAGATAATCGCTCTTAGCGCCTTTTACAAGCTCCTCATTGACCTGATAGTCCTTGAATGCCGCTTCACGTGCCTTTTGCTCCTCCTCGAAGCCCATACTCGCCCATACATCTGTATAGATGACGTCAGCGTCTTGTACAGCTTCTTGCGGGCTGCGAGTGACCACAATCTTCGCTCCGGTTTCTTTAGCGATCTCACGAGCTTCTGCGACAACCGCTGCATCTGGCTCATAACCTTCCGGTCCGGCGATAGATACGTCCACGCCCAGCTTAGCTCCGCCAATCATTAAGGAATGCGCCATATTGTTGCCATCGCCGATGTAAGCCAGCTTCAGGCCTTTGAGCTTTCCTTTGTGCTCATAAATCGTTTGATAATCCGCCAGCACTTGGCAAGGATGTGCCAGGTCGCTAAGACCGTTGATTACGGGAATAGAAGCATAACGAGCGAGATCTTCAACCTTGTCATGGCCGAAGGTACGGATCATAATCCCGTCGAGATAACGCGACATTACTTGCGCTGTATCTCCAACGGTTTCTCCGCGTCCAAGCTGGATATCATTTTTGCTCAAGAATAGGGCATGCCCTCCCAGCTGATACATTCCAACTTCAAACGACACACGCGTACGTGTAGAGGATTTTTCAAAAATAAGACCAATCGTTTTCCCCTTCAGCGGCTGAAATTCTTCGCCATTTTTCTGCTTCTTCTTCAGCTCAATCGCCGATTCAATCAGATACGTAATTTCCTCCGGGCTGTAATCGTTCAGCTCCAGTAAATCACGGCCTTTCAGTTGCTGCGCAATGGTGTGTTTGTTACTCTGTACGCCCTGACTCATGAGCTTACCTCCCCGTTTGCTTGTTTAGCATAAGTATGAATGAGTTCGCATAGGATGTCCACCGCTTGGTCGATCTCCTCTTTGCTTACATATAGATTAGGCAGCAGACGAAGAACATTAGGACCGGCTGTCACGAACAACAGGCCTTTCTTTTGTCCAGCCAGTACAATATCGCCCACTGGGGATTGACATTCAATCCCGATCAACAGCCCTTTACCACGGATATCCTTCACAAAAGAACAATCCGCCAGCTTCTCTTTCAAAAGACCTGTCAGGTACTTACCCATATCTTCGGCGCGCTGTGGAAGCTCATCTTCCAGCATCGTCTCAATCGTTGCTGCCATAACAGCTGTTGCTAGCGGTGTTCCCCCGAAGGTGGACGCATGGCTGCCCGCTGAGAAGGCTTCACGCAAATATCCTTTGCCAAGCATTAAACCTGCCGGGAACCCACTAGCAATCCCCTTTGCCAAGGTGAAAATATCCGGTTCAATTCCATAATGCTGATGAGCGAACAGCTTTCCTGTACGTCCCATACCTGTCTGTACTTCATCTACAATCAGAAGCAATCCGTGTTTCTTACACAAGGCCACTACAGCGTTCAAGAACTCAGGTTCTACCTCAAGCACGCCACCCTCTGCAAGTACCATCTCCAGCATGATAGCAGCTGTATGATCTCCGATAGCAGCTTCTAACGCTGGGAGATCATGCAAGGGTACGGTCTTGAAACCTGCTGGAAGCGGCAGGAAGCCTTCTTTTACCTTTTGCTGGCCTGTAGCTGTTAGTGTTGCCAGTGTACGTCCATGGAAGGATTGTTCGAATGTGATAACCTCATAACGGTCGACACCTTTAATCTTCTGATGGTAACGGCGGGCCAGCTTAATAGCAGCCTCATTCGCTTCTGCCCCGCTATTGCAGAAAAATACTTGATCAGCGCAGCTATTCTCTGTCAGAAGGTTGGCAACTTTATCTTGTCCCGGAATATGGAACAGATTCGAGACATGCCAGAGCGTATCAATCTGATCCTTCAGCTTAGCGCCGACTTTTTCAGGAGCATGACCTAGACTGGTCACAGCCAATCCACTGGTGAAATCCAGATACTTATTGCCTTTATCATCCCATACCCAGGTACCCTTGCCTTTAACTAAGCTGATATCATATCTGGCGTAAGAAGGGAACACTGCACTCAGCTTGCCTGCTGTAACATCCGGTGTACCTGATCCTACTGTATCGGTCTGCTGTGCCCCTGCTTGCGAATCCAACTCCGCTTGTGTAAGCTTGCTCATTCTAAGTCACTCTCCTATCGGCTGCTCCTGTGAACAGGCTGCGCCTCTAATTTGTATTCATCTATGATTCTACGAACGAATAATACGTGTACCTATCGCTTCACCTTGCAGTACTCGACTAAGCACCCGCGGTTCTTTTCCATCCACAATGATAACCTCTGATACGCTGCCCTGAATGCAATCGATAGCTGCCCGCACTTTAGGGATCATGCCACCGTAGATTTCCCCACTTTCGATCAAGGCTTCGATTTCCTGTACAGTAACGGAGGGAAGCACAATCTTTTCACCTTCCACTGTACTCATGATGCCTGGCACATCTGTGACGACGATCATTTTGGGAGACTGCACATAGGAAGCAACTGCCCCTGCTGCCGTATCTGCGTTAATATTGTAGCGCTGACCTGCTGCATCTACTCCGATAGGTGCAATGACAGGAATATAACCCATCCCAACAATACCAGTTATGATCTCAGCCTTAACTTCCGTTACTTCTCCTACCAAACCTACTTCGGCGCTGTTCGCCACTGGTTTAGCAATAATCATATTGCCATCGATGCCCGAAAGCCCCAGAGCTAGACCGCCACTCCCTTGAATTCGCCGGACAATCGCCTTGTTTATACTCCCTGCCAGCGTCATCTCTACAACATCTAGTACTTCCTCGGTGGTTACTCGCAGGCCATTCACAAAGCTGCTTTCAATGCCCAGTTTCGCTAGATTCTCGGAAATGGCTGGCCCTCCACCATGAACAATTACTGGCTGAATGCCCTCCTCCTGCAAATCTCGCAAATCCTCAAAAAAAGAATCAGGTAGAGCCGCAAGCGTACTTCCGCCGCATTTCATTACAAACAATCCACTACCATCTAAAGCATCTATAAGTTCAAGCTCGCTATTTAGCGTCATATAATCGATATCCTTCCCTTATGGGCTTAACACGCCATAAATTAAGTGCGATATGCGGCGTTAATACGCACATAATCGTAAGTTAGGTCACAGCCCCAAGCCGTTGCTTTTCCGCTTCCATCATGCAGATCTACAGTGATCAGCACAGTTTCACTTTTTTGCAAATAGGCCAAAGCCTTTTCCTCGTCAAAAGCAACTGGCTTCGAGTGCAAAAGCACCTCAATATCCCCTAACGAAATGTTCACATGCTCCGGCGATACCGGAACACCCGCGCGTCCAACCGCAGCAATAATCCGTCCCCAGTTCGCATCCGCTCCAAAAATAGCAGATTTCACTAGACTAGAACCAACCACTGTCTTAGCAATCGCTGCCGCCGCCTCATCATGAACAGCCCCATTCACTTGAACCTCAATCAGGTGAGTTGCACCTTCGCCATCTCGAGCAATCGCTTTGGCAAGCGTCTGGCACACATAAGTGAATCCAGCAGCAAAAGCGTCCCAATCCGGATGCAGCCTTGTCAGCTTCTCATTACCGGCAAGCCCACTCGCCATCGACACTAACATATCATTGGTGCTAGTATCTCCATCGACTGTAATCATATTAAAAGTAACATTCGTAGCTGAACGCAAAAGACTAAGTAAATCCTCCGCTGCAATATCAGCATCTGTGGTCATAAAGCCAAGCATCGTAGCCATGTTAGGATGAATCATCCCTGAGCCCTTTGCAGCTCCGGCAATTGTAACTTCTACACCGCCAACGAGCACCTTCACGGCAATCTCTTTTTTAACTAAATCGGTGGTAAGAATAGCTTGGCAGAATTCCTCCGCGCCAACAGCTCCTCCGTCCAGCTTCTCTGGTATTGCAGTAATCCCGTTACGTACGCAGTCCATTTTCAACAGTTCACCGATAACTCCAGTCGAAGCAACAGCCACATCATTAACGGCCACACCTAAATGCTGAGCCGCAGCAGCGCGCATCTCATAAGCATCTGCTTCGCCTTGTTCGCCTGTGCAGGCATTGGCATTCCCGCTGTTCACGATAACCGCCTGCAATACTCCGTTCGAAAGGCTTTCGCGAGTCACTTTCAGCGGAGCCGCCTGAAAAACATTCGTCGTATACACAGCCGCAGCCGTTGCCGGAACTTCACACAGAATCACTCCGAGATCGTTGCGATCTGTTTTTTTTAATCCACAATGCAACCCTCCGGACTTAAAACCCTTAGGTGAAGTGATACTTCCACCCTCCAAGGTGGTAAATAACTCAATCTCGCTCATATTATTTGTACCGCTGATCCTTATGGATACACAGGTGTGTAGCCGAGGCCAAGGGTTTCCTCCCATCCCATCATCAAATTAAGGTTCTGTATTGCCTGCCCTGCCGCACCTTTTACAACATTATCAATGACGGAGACTATGGTCACCCGCCCTGTACGAGTATCTGTTGCAAATCCGATATCACAATAATTAGAGCCGCTAACTTCTTTTGTCGCCGGAATCACACCTACATCACGCACCCGCACATATGGCCGGCCCGCATAATATTCACGGTATAAATTCACAAAATCCTGCTCCGTATAATTGTCCATCATCCCTGCATACATCGTACTCATAATTCCCCGGCTCATCGGCACGAGATGTGTGGTGAACGTTACCGTTACCTTTTCTCCAGCAACCTCTGTGAGCGTCTGCTCAATTTCTGGTATATGTTGATGCTTATTGATTTTATAAGCTTTAAAGTTCTCATTAATCTCTGCATAATGCACCATCAGGCTTGTTCCGCGTCCTGCTCCAGTAACTCCTGATTTAGCATCAATAATAATACTGTCGTGTTTAATCCAACCTGCCTGAATTGCAGGAATTAGTCCAAGAAGTGTAGCTGTAGGATAACAGCCTGGATTAGATATAAAATCTACCCCAGCCGCACGCTCTCCAAACACCTCGCAAAGTCCGTATACAGCCTGCTCTAGATATTCATCAGCCGGAGCGGGATGTTTATACCAGTGCTCATACTCTGCACCATCCTTCAATCGGAAATCACCGGACAGATCCACGACCTTAAGTCCAGCTTCCAGCAGCTGCGGTACCAGCTTTGCGCTCACACCCGACGGCGTCGCCGTAAATACCACATCCGCCCGCTCAGCCATCTGAGCCGGGTCAACGCCATCCAGCCTTCGATCAATGATGCCCGTCAAATGCGGAAAACCTTCCTCTATAGCATCCCCTGCACTTGATGAGGAAATTACCGAAGTAATCTCTACCTTAGGATGACTTTGTAGCAGCCGAATCAGCTCTACGCCCCCATAACCCGTTGATCCAACAATCGCCGCTCTCAGCTTGCCTTCCACTGTCATCCCCACTTCCTGCTTATCATGAATTATAATAAATAATATAATGCATACCGTCTTAGAAATATGTATTATTATACGACTCAATTAATATAAATACAACACATAGTGTTAACTTTCTTTATTCCTAAATATAATTGTATTTACAAAAAAAGAGAAGCATAGCTTCTCCTTGAGGAGAAATTACACTTCTCTTTTAAACCCTTCACCCAGCACCTCATGCGCCTCAGTTATAATCACAAAAGCACTAGTATCTACCGATTGAACAATCGCTTTTAATCTGGAAACCTCATTCTGGCCTACTACAACCATCAACACCGTACGCTCATCACCAGTATAACCGCCATGTGCATCTAGCTTCGTCAGACCCCGATCCAGATCATTCAAAATCGCCTCAGATATTTCTTCCGTCTTGTCCGAGATTATGTAAGCCACCTTTGTATAACGGAAGCCTACCTCTATCGCATTAATGGCCTTACCTGTAACAAACAGACCGATCAGTGCATATAGTGCTTGTTCCATACCGAGTATAAAAGCAGCCAGCACAATGACCGTCCCGTCCAACAGCACTACGGAAATCGAGAAGCTGAGACCGGATATCTTTTGAATAATCTGCGCCAAAATAGTAAGTCCACCTGTCGAGCCCCGTCCGCGGAACACAAGACCTAACCCCACCCCCACACAGATACCGCCATAAATGGAAGCTAAGAGTGGATTGGTGGTAGGTGCAGGCAAATCTTTTGTCAACAAGATAAAGAGCGGCAACACAAAGCTCCCAAGCAGCGAGCGAACTCCGTATTGTTTACCCAAGAAGATTACCCCGAGTACAAACAACGGAATATTAAGCGCCCACTGCGTAAATGCCGGTTCAGCCCCAAACCAAGCTTCAGCCAATACAGACAGACCAGATACACCACCAGAAGCAATATGATTAGGCAGAAAAAAAAGATTAAACCCCAGCGCTGTAACTAGCGATCCGAGCAAAATTAACATCGTATCCACCACATGTCGGAGTGGCCCATTCAGAGGAATCAGTGGGGGTTTATTACGTGAATTGACTTTTTGCATTTCAAAGGCTCTCCTTAAAGTGTCATCTTGCTCTACGAAAGAAGAAACGGCCATCCCATCCTAATCCATGAATGGTATCCGTTTCCCCGAAACTCTCTTTTATTCTGCCTCAATCTTGATCTGGCTACGCAAGTAACCATCAATGAATGCATCAATATCTCCGTCCATCACAGCGCCAACATTCCCCGTTTCCACGGAAGTACGGTGATCCTTAACCATGTTATACGGATGGAATACATAGGAACGGATCTGACTGCCCCAAGCAATATCGGATTGCTCACCGCGAATCTCATCCAAATGCTGCTGTTGCTCTTGCAGTTTGCGCTCATATAGCTTGGAACGCAGCATTTTCATCGCTTGTTCGCGGTTTTTGATCTGTGAACGTTCGTTCTGACAGGTTACCACCACACCTGTAGGTAAGTGAGTAATCCGTACCGCGGAGTCTGTGGTATTAATATGCTGTCCACCGGCGCCACTTGCACGATACGTATCGATCTTAAGATCCTCCGTACGAATCTCAACCTCTACATCATCGGCAATTTCCGGAACGACATCACAGGATACAAAAGAAGTATGTCTTCTGCCCGAAGAGTCAAACGGAGAAATCCGTACTAGCCGATGTACACCTTTTTCAGCTTTCAGATATCCGTAGGCGTTGAAGCCTTTAATAAGTAGTGTGACACTCTTAATTCCCGCTTCATCACCCGGTAAGTAGTCCAGCACCTCAACCTTGAATCCACGTTTTTCAGCCCAACGGGTATACATCCGCAGCAGCATCTGGCCCCAGTCTTGGGATTCCGTACCGCCCGCACCCGGATGGAGCTCAAGAATAGCATTCAGCTTGTCATACGGCTGGTTAAGTAGCAATTGCAGCTCGAATTCATCAACTTTACTGCCTAAACTGCTGATCGTCTCCCCAATCTCTGCCGCAAGACCTTCATCGCCCTCTTCATCCGCAAGCTCCGCCATCATTGCAGCATCGTCGTATTCTTGTTGCAGCTTCTCGTATTGATCCACGGACGATTTCACGGCATTCATCTCGCCGATCACGCTCTGTGCCTGCTCTGGATTATCCCAGAAGCCTGGAGCAGCCATTTTTTCTTCAAAGTTCGAGATCATCTCTTGCTTAAGATCTAAGTCAAAGAGACCCCCTAAGGTCAGTTAGTTTCTTGCCTATTTCACGCAGATCCTGCTTTACATTAGCTTCAATCATATGGTCACTTCACCTTTCAAAATAGGTTGTTACGGTCCTCGCTATTGGAAAGTTAGTAATGAGTGAATGTTCAGCCATTCCGAGAAGGATTGGACTTCCGATCGCTGTTGTTTCCAGATTCCTTGAATTGATAACCGCATAGCGGTTGGAATCCCGAAACAAAGGCAACACTCCGTTTTTCCAGTTCCAAACCTTCTCTCCATTCCACATTCACTCAAGTGCTAAATATCCAAAAAAGCGACTGGGCCGTAAACGGGGGATACCCCCGGGCCCAGCCGCTCTTTATGGTTAGTATACCCATAGAGATCAGGGTTAAAGACTTACATCTTCAACACCTGAATATGAGCGCTACTAAACGTTTGTCTTATGCGTTTTGACCGTGGCAGTTCTTGTACTTCTTGCCGCTTCCGCAAGGGCAAAGATCATTACGACCAGCCGCAGCCTCAACATGTACCGGACGTTTCTCAGCAGGTTCGCTGTTAGTGGAAATTTTATTTTCCTCTACAACGGATTGACGCTCCTGATTTGTCTCGATGTGAGCCTTCATAATATAAGTAGCTACTTCTTCTTGAATCGTAGCCGTCATAGTATTAAACATTTCGAAACCTTCGAATTGATACTCGCGAAGTGGATCTGTACCACCGTAAGCACGCAGGTGAATCCCTTGACGCAATTGATCCATCGCATCGATATGATCCATCCACTTGCTGTCCACGGAGCGCAGCACAATTACCTTCTCGAATTCACGTACCAATTCTGAACCCAGGCGTTCTTCACGAGCAGCATATTTCTCAAGTACACGTTCGAAGATGTACTCAATGATCTCTTCTGCTTCCTTGCCCCACAGAATATCGCGAGTCAAAGCACCTTCTTCAAGCAGCTTGCTGTTTACGTAATCAGCAACTTCTTGCAGCTCCCAGTTCTCAGGAATATCGTCACTGCAGTGTGCGTGAACAATACGTTCAATAACTGGCTTGATCATTTCAAGTACGATATCTTTAATATTTTCAGACTCCAGAATCTCACGGCGTTGTTTATAAATAATTTCACGCTGTTGATTCATCACGTCATCATATTGCAATACGACTTTACGAATATCAAAGTTATTACCTTCAACACGTTTCTGAGCAGATTCCACAGCACGCGTAATCATGCGGCTCTCAATCGGCTGATCTTCCTCAAACCCAAGGCGATCCATCATACTCAAAACGTTGTCAGCGCCAAAACGCTTCATCAACTCATCACCAAGGGATAAGTAGAATTGTGTAGAACCTGGGTCCCCTTGACGACCCGCACGACCACGCAGCTGGTTATCAATCCGGCGCGATTCATGACGCTCTGTACCAATGATATGCAGACCTCCAAGATCTGTCACACCTTCGCCCAGAACGATGTCCGTACCACGACCTGCCATGTTGGTAGCAATCGTAACTGTACCTGGCTGACCTGCATGTGTAATGATTTCAGCTTCAGCAGCGTGATGCTTCGCGTTAAGCACTTGGTGTCTAACGCCTTTGCGCTTCAGCATTTCAGATACGAGCTCTGAATTCTCAATCGATACTGTACCCACAAGTACAGGTTGGTTCTTTTTGTGACGCTCTACAATTTCTGCCACAACAGCGTTGAACTTACCGTTCTCACTCTTGTAGACGACATCTGGCATATCTATGCGCTGATTTGGTTTATTCGTAGGAACTTGAAGAACTTCAAGACCATAAATCTTCTTGAACTCTTCTTCCTCAGTTTTAGCTGTACCTGTCATACCGCCCAATTTGCGATACATACGGAAATAGTTCTGGAAAGTAATCGTAGCAAGCGTCATGCTCTCATTCTGTACTTCGATTTCTTCCTTCGCTTCAATCGCTTGGTGCAAACCGTCACTATAACGACGGCCTGACATTAAACGTCCCGTAAATTCATCAACAATAACGACCTCACCCTCGTTAACAACGTAGTCTACGTCACGACGCATAATTACGTTTGCTTTCAGGGCTTGGACGATATGGTGATTCAAAGTTACATGACTGTGATCATACAAGTTCTCAATACCAAAAGCGCGTTCAGCAGTAGCTACACCTTTTTCAGTCAAGGCTACGGACTTCACTTTGATATCAACTGTGTAGTCTTCTTCAGCTTTAAGCTTTTTCACAAAACGGTCTGCTGCAAAGTACAATTCAGTAGACTTCTCAGCTTGTCCGGAAATGATAAGAGGTGTACGTGCTTCATCAATAAGAATGGAGTCCACTTCATCAATAATGCAGAAATAAAGAGGGCGCTGAACCATTTGTTCTTTATAAAGCACCATGTTGTCACGCAAATAATCGAAACCAAATTCGTTGTTCGTGCCATACGTAATATCGCAGGCGTAAGCATCTTGTTTATCAGCATGGTCCATACCGCTTAGGTTAACCCCAACCGTCATGCCCAGGAAGTTATAGATTTGTGCCATTTGTGCGCTGTCGCGCTGAGCCAAATAGTCATTGACCGTTACTACGTGTACGCCTTTACCAAGCAAAGCATTTAAGTACACTGGCAATGTTCCTACTAGAGTCTTACCTTCACCAGTCTTCATCTCGGAGATTCGGCCTTCATGCAGGGCCATACCACCAATTAACTGTACATCAAAATGCCGCATGCCAAGCGTCCGTTTGGAAGCTTCACGTACGGTTGCAAACGCCTCAGGAAGAATTTCTTCCAAGGTTTCGCCTTTCTCAATACGGGCGCGGAACTCTTCCGTCTTAGCTTTTAAAGCTTCATCGGATAATGCTACAAATTCCGGCTCCAATCCATTAATTACATCGACTGTCTTCATGAGACGTTTAACGTCACGATCGTTTGTGTCTCCGAATATTTTCTTTACAAGTCCTAGCATGGTTAACCCCTTTCATGCAACACAGATGGTGGAACCGAGCCCATCCTCACAAAATTGAAAGGGCCATTTATAAATTCGATTCCGCTGCTTCATAAATTGTAACAGTTTGTAAGAGATGCCGCAATACAAGGTGTAACAGCCACATTTTTCATATATACGCACAAGAGCCCTATTCGCTATAAGCGAATAGGGGCTCGGTTTAAATTTCTTAAGTCCTGACTAACTCTCGAGGCCCTTTATACTTAGAGCATAACTGGCATCATCGTATCTTAGCCCTGTTCAATCAGTCCATATTTACCATCATCACGTTTGTAAACTACGCTAACTTCCGAGGTGTCGATATTGGAAAACACAAAGAAATTATGTCCTACCATGTTCATTTGAAGAATCGCTTCTTCCACATCCATCGGCTTCATCGTAAAGCGTTTGTTCCTAACCACTTCTAAATCATCATAATCTTGTTCTTCTACAGCAACAGCGGCACTAGCTCCATCCACAAACAGCGTTTTGAGTCCCTCTTGACGGAACTTCCGATTCAGCTTCGTTTTGTGTTTGCGAATTTGACGTTCCAGCTTGTCCACAACGGCGTCTATGGAAGCATACATGTCATCGCTGCGATCTTCCGCACGAAGCGTCACGCCAGCAAGCGGAATGGTTACTTCCACCGTATGAAGGCCGCGAACTACGCCAAGCGTCACAGACCCTTCAGAGGTAGGGGGTGCTTCGAAATACTTCTCAAGTTTGCTGAGCTTCTTATCAACATACTCTCTCAAAGCGTCGGTCACGTCAATTTGTTGACCTCGAATGGTGAATTGCATGGCCACTCCTCCTTTAGTTACACCTTCATTATACCAAATTGTAAGCGCTAAGTAAAAAGCAATTCCTTACAGCCCTTACATTTAGATAACAAATGTTGTCATAGCGTTCACAAATAAAACAAGTCCGGTAAGAGCAACCAATCGCCCTACCGGACCAAAAGTAAACCTGTCGTTATTATAGTACGGATTCCACTCTTATATTCTCCGAATGAAATCACATAAGGTCAGGCTATTTGGTATGAATTTGAATAATTTCTACAGGGGACCATTGAGAACCCGATCCTGCAATAACATATACCTTATAGGCAGTATTTGCTGCTAAACCAGTTAAAGTCTGTGTATGCTTTACACCAGGAGCAAACGTAAGCGTGTTAGTCCATGGAGCAGCCAATGCAGTACCGCTACCATTTTGGCCTAAAGCAATCTGTGCTGCAGTAGGTGCCTTCTCATTTGCCGGCAATACTACATATCTAACTGGGGTTGTATCGCCACCTGTTACACCATATTTAACATATACATCTGCTGTAACTGTACTAACTTGTCCCGGCTCAAAAAGCGAAATCGAGCTAGCAGTAGCTTGAGCAGTAGTCAACCGAACTGTCGTTACAGTAGACAAGTTACCAGCTGCATCCGCAAGCGTGATATATGTTGCATATTCTGTACCAGGATTCAATCCGTAAACAGAGAATGTAACCGTTGTGTTAGCTACAGTCGCAACACTACCATGGATACCACTTGCAGTCCCGTTACTAATTTGTCCTTTTTCCACCTGTAATGCAGTTGGAGCAATTACATCAGCATTATAAGGAGCTACAACATAGTATACTGCACCAGTTACGGAAGGTGTCAGGTATACATCCGCTGTGACCGAACCAACATTACCGTAGGTTGCCCCACTTACTGTTGGCGCTGTGCTACTTCCGCCACCGTTACCACCGCCAGAACCTCCGCCAGTACTACCACCTGGAGCAGCAGTTGGGGTTGGTGTAGCTGTTGGTGTCGGAGTAGCCGTTGGAGTTGGTGTAGGTGTTACACCACCACCTGTGCCACTACCAGGATAATAGATAGCTGAAGTATTGATAATACCTACAGCCTCGGCACGTGTTAACGATCTCTTAGGACCAAAGGTTCCATCTGGATAACCGTTAACAATCTTCTTTTCCACTGCGGCTGCTACAGCACCTTTTGCCCATGCTGCAATTTGTGCATTGTCTTTAAATTTGTTCGAAGTTGTATTGGTGCTCAATTTAAGTAATTTTGCAGTAATTACAGCTGCTTCTTCTCTTGTAAGCGGATTATTAGGACGGAACGTATTATCCTCGTATCCTCCGATATATCCAGCTTCCACGGCTTTAGCCACTTCACTGTAATTCCAGTTTGTGCTCTTCATGTCTTTGAAAGTTACTGTTGCTTTAGTTGTAAACCCTAACAGGCGATTTACCATAGTCACATACTCACCACGCGTAATTGCTTTGTTTGGTTTTACCGTTCCATCTGGGTAGCCTCCAAGGTAACCTCTATCTAGCCATTCCTGCAGCTGACCTTGCGCCCAGTGGCCTTGAATATCCTTAGGTACAGCTGCAGCAGATACGCTGCCGAGAGACCCCAATAACATACTAGTACCTAATATTCCGGTCATAAGACCGCGCCACATCTTCTTCATCCTGCTAATCACCCTCCTAATTGTTTTGATAGCTTAGGCTATATTGAATTTCTTCGTGAATGTAGTAACCTAGGCTAACATAGTGTGTGTCGAGGTAAGATAAACAGCTCAACGTATATCTATTACCCACCTTTTGCAGAGTTCTAACATTTTCCATAAAATGAATTTACAAAATAGGCTATTTTCTTTACTAGGATTGGCTATACTAGACACATATGAACGCACAAAAAAAGGATCTTGGAAGATTCCAAGATCCCTGCTAGCGCTGTCTAAATTGCTAACCATCTACTTATATGTAGTTCGGCTTCGCCGGATGATTATAATTTGATTACGTTAGCTGCTTGTGGTCCACGTGCACCTTCAACGATATCGAATTCTACGGATTGACCTTCATCCAATGTCTTGAAACCATCAGTTTGAATCGCGGAAAAGTGTACGAATACGTCGCCACCGTCTGCAGTCTCGATAAAACCATAACCTTTTTCTGCGTTAAACCATTTTACTTTACCTTCCATTGATTAAACATTCCCTTCGTCATCAGATGAACGTGAGTCTTGCTCACAATTCGACTATACCACCGTAACTTCTTTATTGTCAATTGGAAAAGAAAATGTTTACATTCAATAATTTACCACGTAAAATAAACTATTAAATTTTCCATAAACAAGAAATAGATTCGGTACAATGATCAAAAAAAGGAGCAGACGGTATTTAATACCCGTCTACTCCTATAGTGAAACACCGATAAATTATTTTTTGCGATCCATAAGAAAACTATCTGGGGTGTAGGCGGCCTCGTAGGCGTTGCGTTGTGTTTTGGCCTGATTCCGCTTCTGCAGCCAGTCTTGAGCTTCCAAACGTAAAGTGTTCATTCTATTTAAGATCACATTATCATGTTCCAAGATTCGATTTATTTCTTGCTTCTGTGCAAGCGTCGTTCGACAAATAGTTGCTTCTTCTGCAATAGAATCGACAAGTTTCTGGCGTTCGTCTACAAAAGCCTCTAACTCCTCATAGGTAGTCTCTTGAAGACGCTCTTCGATCTCCCGGGTGAGTTGATCCAAACTCCGGATTAATTCATCCATGAGCACTTTCAGCCTGTCCCTGACCCACAGCGATCTTCGATGCTTGTAGCCAAGTTTCCCGAAGCTCGGTTAAGTAGCCAATAGCCTCTTCTGCTTTTTCTGGGCTTTTGCGAATATTGGCTTCAATTAAAAGATGATTAGTATATTCATAAAGTGAGAACAAATTCTTAGAAACTTCATAAGAATGATCTAATGTCGACATCAGTTCACTCATAATTGTCTGGGCTTTACCGAAATTAAGATTTGTTTTCTCAAAATCTTGTTTTGTAAGTCCATCAATTGCCGTTCTTACAAAGCGGATCGCTCCGTCGTACAACATGATTACCAACTGTGCTGGAGTTGATGTTTGAACTGACGACTGACGGTATTTGTCATATGGAGAAGTCATCATGTATATTCACCTCTATCGGTTATTGTGCCATAAATCCAGACAATGCTGAAGACTGAGAGTTATATTTATTCATTGCTGTTTCCATGGCCGTAAACTGTTTGTAGTAGTTTGTCTCCATGTTAGCAAGGCGCGTCTGAAGTGCTGCGATCCTAGTATTATAATTAGTCAATCGCTTTCCCATTAAACTATCTGTCTTAAAGGCCATAGTTACATCTGATGAAAACTTTGAGGTTCCTGCTTTAGTCACAATTCTATCTAAAGTATTTCCAACAGTAGTAATTAATTTATCGAATAATCCATCAGCACCAGACCCACCTTGAAATAAATTAATGATTTTCTGTGGATTATTTAAAAGTGATTCTTTTAATTTAGTTTCATTAATATATAGTTTTCCATTTTCACTATATGAACCTGTTGTTATACCAATCAAACTGAGATCTCCCAATTTGTTTGAAAGTTCATACCGCATCGAGGATATAGCCGACTTCAAAATCTCATCATTTCTCAGCAATCCACTTTTTGCTTTCTTCTCCCACAATTCAATATCATTATCCGTCATTTCTTTCTTTTGCTCATCAGATAGAGGTGTGAAATCCTTATACCTCTCTTCGTCGATTTTACTTTGTAACATGCTTATCAAATCATTATAGTCCTTCACAAAACTAGTGATAGTTTCTAAAGACTTTGTCGAATCTGATTGAGTAGTGACTGTTGTTGGATTCCCGGTAACTGTCGTTGAAAGTAAAGTAAAACTCACACCGTTCAATATAAAATTATTACTATCAAAACTTAATTCTGTGAACTTAGTTGGGTCAGTATTATCAAGGACCTTAACCTTAGCTTGCTTAAAATCAGTATTGGGACCAGTTAATCCAAACAAATCAATCAAGCTATTGCTACTCGTATCTGGTGCTGTATTTGGATCCGGATCTACTACTGTGTTCGCACTTAGTGTGAGTACATTAGAACCATAAGTTTTTGAAGCTATCGAAAACTTACCTGAGACCTCATCAAATACAGCTGTAACGTTGGCTTTAGTATTTATATTAATTTTTGAAACAACATCAGATATACTTGCATCCTTGGAAAAACTGAATTCTGTTCCATTAATTGTAATATTATAGGCCGATGTAGCAGAAGCGCCAGTAAGCGCGCTTAGCTTAGAGGCGGATGTAATCTTAGTTCCATCCGTCAATGTTATAGCTCCTGTTTCCCTAGTTACTGGTTTTGCTAACTGAGTAATCTCCATTTTCATTGGGATCCCATTTGCATCTGCGGTTGCATCGGCCTTCAATGCAGTTGTATTCCCGCTGACAACAGATGTCTGGGTATTTAATGCAGACGACTTATCATAAGCCTTTAACTTTGTATTTTGAAATTCGATAAGTTTGCTATTAATCTCACGATAGTTGTCACGTTGCCACTGAAGCGTCTGCTTTTGTTGATTTAACTTATCCAAAGGTATACGTTTGGCCGCCATCATTTGCTTAACGAGACTTTCAACATCTAGTCCGGAAACTATCCCGCTGACACGAGTTACCATGTAATCATCCTCCGCTCCTATATTCTTTCATCAATCATTATACCTACAATTTCCATCATGTTCGCAACAAGATCCAGTGTTTTCTCAGGAGGAATTTCTCTAATTAATTCTCCAGTTTCTTTATTGAGCACCTTTACCATGATGGCATTGGTTTGCTTATGTACACTGACCTCAAACGTAGTCGTTGGACCCTGCAATGCTTTAAGGGCTCTATCTAATGCCTTTATAACCTGTTCTTCTCCGGTAGAGACAGAGAACCCTTGGGACTCCAACTTCTTTAATTCAACATTGCTACGTAGTTGTCCTAACTTGATAGTTTCTTCTTTGTGCTCATTCATAGGAGTTGCAGATAATGTCCCCCCCGTATCCATTATTTTTTTTGTATAACTTCCAGAATTCGAAAGGCGAACATCCATACTGGAACCCCCTATATAAGTGTTATTTATACTATATCTATCGGTTATTCTGTACAGTAGATTAATACAATCATAAAAATTATCTTTTTGGGTGCCATTTTGCTAAACCATTCTTAGTTTTTTTTGATATTTTATGATGCACTGTTTCAACATATCGTTTTAAAAATACATCTATGATTGTCATTATAGCTTTATCTTATAAAGCCAGAAAAGGCTTCTCTACGGAGAAGCCTCGTTATGGTGCACATACTTCATTCAGTTATTTATTAGAATAGCCATATAAGCCATAGAGGTATAGCTATTTTTCTTAAGTAATTCAATTACATCACGCAAGTACAATGGATTGTGCTCAACTGTTTTGGAAAATGATTGAATTAATTTAATAACATGATCAAAGCCAAAAGCTTCCTTATGGTGTCCAGCCATTCCAATTAAATGTAATTTGATTAGGGAATAGTGAACAACAAGCATAATATATGCTTCAAAGACATTTCCATCGCTTGTTCTTGGGAATAAATTTTTGTACACATAATTCACTAAATAATTTTCTAATATATATTCATGTTCTGACATAAATAGAGCATAATGTTCATCGTATGCCTTTTGGTATCTTTCTGCAATTTCCTCAACTGTTGAATCCTTAGTGTATTGAATTCCATGAAGTACTTCGCCAAAACACTCCATATAGCGTTTACTTTGTATTCCGTGGAATACTCGGACATCGGCTAATTCTTTTAAGAGCTGCATTTGAATTGCTACAGAGCTAGATATACCCGATAAACCTTCTCTGAAACTACCATCCTCCAACAAAATAGTATATGATGCTATTTGCTGTGGAATACCACTTAAGTTCCCTTCATTAATATACCCATGTATCTTCTGGTAGAACATTCCAAGAATTGTAACTCTATGAGCTAAGGAATAACTCCGGTTCTGTAATACTTGTATAGTAAAAATACGAAGCTCCCAAAAATAGCTTTCCATTTTCTGAATAGCAATTTTACTATTAGTATTCAACTTCTTACTAATCATATTTCGGGAGTGTATTGATTCTTCCATCTCATTAAATTGAATACCTTCTGGGTTTAACAAAGCTAACCGGGCAGCTTCAGGGCAAGATAAAGTAGCGGATTTCTCTAAAATTTCATTAACTTGGTTTGTGACACGAGGATAAGTACTACATACATTAGAAAGGTAATCTTCTCCTAATTCCTTTTGTATAGAGCATAGTTTATCTTCATTTAGAAGTGGGCATGCAGTATCTGACTTCATCACTATCTTTGCATAATTCCCTTCCGAAGGATTGGAACGATTACGTTTTATATGCTTGCTTAAAAGGGGTTTAATTTCCCAATCGCCTACATTTTTATACTTCTTATAGGTTTTTTGATCAATGTCCACTCGCCACCCTACACAACAAGTATCTTCACATGCTGATCCTATACAAGCGAATTTCTCTAAATAACTTGGAACAAGAACTATGCGTTTTTTTTCTGTCATAATTTATTTCTCCCTCTAGTTTAGAAATCCTTGTAGACTTATTATCGGCAGATCGACCGATCAAATGAAGTTAATTACTGTCTAAGATTAATTGATAGATTTCTACAGAATTAAGAAATAATATATATATGTAGGATGCTTTCTAGCTCTTTTTTTAAATCCTGATAATTGGGCAAGAAGAAGTTATGAATCACACATTTAGCTCGATCGCAATTATGATATTCCAATATTGATACAACCTCTTCGATAATACCCATAAAATTTCTAAATATTCTTCTATTTGCGTGGTATCAATATCTATGTCACATATAGATATCGAACGTTCCATCTGATCTATCGCTGATACCACATCATAAAATACAAGCAGTGCAATAACTCTATTATCTTTCTCATCACATCGAAGTATCTCACCATTGAGTTCCCTTCTATAATTAAATAAAAAAAGAGATCCTGCTGAATACAGGATCTCTAATTGAATCATAGAAATTAACGAAGCAATTGAAGAACACCTTGTGGCTGTTGATTAGCTTGAGCCAACATAGCTTGTGCAGCTTGTGCAAGAATGTTGTTCTTTGTTTGTTCCATCATTTCTTTAGCCATATCAACGTCACGAATACGGGACTCAGCTGCAGTCAAGTTCTCGGAAGAAGTTCCCAAGTTGTTGATTGTGTGCTCTAGACGGTTTTGAACAGCACCTAGTTTAGAACGTTCTTTGGATACCAATTCGATAGCGTTATTAACAGAGGTAATTGTACCTTGTGCCTTTTCTCTTGTAGAGATATCAGCACTATTAATTGTGAATTTAGAACCATCCGCCAACGCACCTTTAATTCCTAAGTCGGTGTTAGCAATAGTGACTGCTTTGCCATCTAACTCCGTAATATTACCACCAGCAAACTTACCTACGATTTGTCCATCTCGTATTACATTTGCGCCTTGGACTTCATAATTACCTGAAGACAAGTTTGATCCAGCGGCAGTTAATTCTTGTCTAAGTTCAGCTTGATTGTTTTTAATAACAATAGTTGAACCATCTGCTGGTGTGCCCTTTGTGAAGGTAATTTGTACAGTACCAGCCGCATCTTTTACAGTATCACCAGCTATTGTACCAATTTTTGTACCGCTAGCATCTTTAACATCCGTACCATCAACAGTATATGTTCCATCAGCAAAACCTGTTGATGCAACACCAGACTCAACAGTAGAACTTGCAGTCAATGCAAGTGCCGCGGAACCCATTGCTGCAACTGACAAGTCAATAGTTTGCCCTTGGTTCGCACCAATTTGGAATGTTCCCTTGAAAGAACCATTCAACAACTTTTGAGTATTGAACTCAGTTGTAGTCGAAATTCTATCAATTTCTTTCACTAATTGGTTCATTTCTTCTTGAAGTTCTGAACGATCTGAGTTTGTATTTGTATCAGTTGCAGATTGAACAGATAACTCACGCATACGTTGAAGAATGCTATGAGTTTCATTCAATGCACCTTCAGCAGTTTGGATCAAAGAGATACCATCTTGAGAGTTCTTTGCAGCCATATCCAAACCACGGATTTGTCCACGCATTTTTTCGGAGATTGCCAGACCAGCAGCATCATCACCTGCACGGTTGATGCGAAGACCGGAAGACAATTTCTCGATGTTCTTGCTAGTTGCTGCAGTGTTTGCACCCAATTGACGGTGAGTATTCAAAGCTGCGATATTGTGGTTAATAATCATTTGATATTTCCTCCCTGAAATTAAATTAGTTCCACATCCATGTGGTAAACGCTGATCCATTAAGGTCGGCCGCCCTGCTGGCTCAGCGTCTAATACATATATCGACGGTATGCACCCAACTGTTTAGAGCAAATCAAAGTTTTTTTGAAATTTCTTGGTTAAATTCTCCAAAATAAAATAAAAAACCCGAGTCAGCGATTACGAAGTCCCAGGTTTTGGATTATGTGTGTGCTACATGTCAATCATTCATTCTTATTTACACCACGAAGTCGATGGATCAATGCATTCAAATCAGACTGCTGAGGAGCGACAGACTCACGGTTAGCCTTTTGGATCGAGAGATATACCTCTTTACGAAAAATATCGACATGTTTTGGTGCAGAAATACCAATTTTTACCGTGTCACCATCTACGCTTAAGATTGTCAGCTCAATCTGATCTTGAATGACAATAGACTCCCCTTTTTTACGGGAAAGTACGAGCATATCATCCACCTTCCTTTCCATCTATAACCGACTGATCTTGCAGAAGGCTATGCTTCGTATGATAAGGGGCTCTATGCAAAACAATTTGTTTTCCCGAATGGACTACCGGATTCAATACAACGGGTGCCAGAAGATTAATTGTAGAGTGATCGACTGGTTCCTTCAGTGTAATCACGCAACGGACGATCACCTCTGTGTCGATTTCTAACTCTTCAGCCTCATCATCAGGCAGTTCGAATTCATAAGATGGAAAAAAAACAAACGGATCGCCTAGCAGAAACGATAATCCCTTTTCTCTTATAGACTGTAAATACGCAAAGGGCGTCTCAGGCATCTCAATTAAGATAAAGTCTGTTTCATCGTCAAATCCTGGTAAACCTTTAGAAAAATGATAAATCTGCTCCGTATCCACTTCTAGTTTGCCCCAAGATAGTGTTTCTATAATCAAGTTGTTCACTCCTCAAAAGTTTTGCTATGCAAAACTAGCTTCTTACGAGATTCTATTACATTATATAGCACAAAAGCTATAGAGGCGCTTTCTGGCACATCTACAGCTTAAGGAGCTACAATTGAACATTCAATTCTGGTGGAATAAACTGAATCGAAGCATATTGCTGCATATATATATTTAACTTTCCACGAGTATATTCAATTTCCGGATTACGTCTTTCCACCTGAATGTCGACTTTCACAGCTCGAAAATCGATTTGCGGAGCTCTCGTTTCGATTTGAATATCAACATTATCGTAGGATGCCGGGCCTCGAATCTCTGGAAACGAATTTGGCTCTGTATCCATACCGTATACTTCCGCAATTGTATTACCAGGTCTAAAAAACTGAGCCATTCGATTGCCTTGCTCAACCTTTCTCGCAATGCCCTGAAGGTATAACTGTTGAATTCCGGAATAGATACGCTTGTTCATATCCAGCATCTTTCCACCATTATAGGCTTCCCACGCTCGTGATTGATCTATGGTAAGCTCAGGCCGAGTCGAGTGAACCGTAAATTGCCCAGGGGTGGTTGTTACATTGATCTCAGCCTTAGGCTGGGTTATCGAATATGCGCCGGGGTCAGCATCAATCCCAATCACAGCAGGTGTCTGACGGATTTGCAATATCGGCCGAAGCAACGAGAACCACCTCCGTTTATCTTATAAAGTCTACGAGTGTTGTGGAAATAATCTTTGCACCCACAGACAAGGAGGCATTATAGATGTTCTCTTGTATCTTTGACTGCATTATCAAACCTTCGTAGTCAGCATCTTCAGTCTTAGCCTGAAGATCAGTTAGGTTGATATTCAAATCACTTAGTCGGTCTTGCATTAGCTCCACGCGGTTAGTCTTCGCTCCTATTTCCGACCGAGCCGTTAAAATAGATTCCATACGTGTATCAATTGAACCAAGTTGTGCCGAAACCCCAGAGTAATCACCAGACTTCAAAGCATCTGATAATTTATTAATGATTGTAAACAGATTATCTGTATCCCCCGTATTACCAAATATCTCATTACCAGACGTGCTAATGGGCATTCGCACGTCTTCACCTACGATAAACTGAATCTGCCCAGTATCCGTAGTAATTGGCTTAGATACATCATATGAGCCATCTGCACCTTTAACGAAATCATAAGGTTTCGTGTTGTATTGCTCGCCATTAAAGATATACTTACCATTCAACGTACTGTTAGCAATATCCACAAGTTGGTCTTTTAATTGCAATACTTCTGCATTGATACTGTCTAGTGCGGATTGTGGATTAGTTCCTGTCGCTGCTTGTACGGACAGTTCGCGAATCTTTTGAACGACATCTCCAGCTTGACCCAGCACTGTATCATTGTAATCAAGCCACGAAAGAGCACTATCTACATTCTTAGTATATTGTTCATTAGAGGAAAGCTCCGCACGGTAGCGCAGGGAATACGTGATCCCTACTGGATCATCGGAAGGCTTGTTGATTTTGCGTCCGCTGGAAAGCTGTAATTGTGTATCGTTCATTGTACGTGCATTGCGGTTTAAGTTAAGCAGAAGCTGTGAATTCATCATGTTAGAGGTTACTCTCAACATACGCTATATCTCCTTTTATCTGCCGACTGTGCCGGTGGAATTGATCAATTTGTCGAGCAGTTCATCAAAAGTAGTCATAAAACGCGCTGCGGCACTATAAGCATGCTGGAAAACTAGCATATTCGACATTTCTTCATCCAGGGATACACCGCTGACTGATTGACGACGGGAGTTAACTTGCTCTACGAGATAATCTGAGTTATCCGTCTGACGTGCAGCCTCTTGGGATTGAATACCAAGTTGACCAACCATAGAGCTGAAAAGCCCACCAACAGTGTTGCTCACACTACCGTCTGGCTTAGTAAATTTACTATCCTTCAGGTTCGTCAATAGAAGCGCCAAGGTGTTATTTCCTTTAACGACTTGCGTATTTCCATTCGCATCAACAGTTGTACGAAGCGAAGTTGCAAATAGATTTACGTCAGCTGCAATTTCCGGATTCAGTTTGATCGTTCCAGCCTCACCTGATGTTACAAAGAAATCGCGTCCGACGCTTCCATCCATCGCGTAACCTAACTTGTGAAGTCCGTTTAACCCTTTGACAATGGTCTTGGCGTCCTCATACATTGTTGCGCCCTTAGGCATGGCCTGACCAGCGGTCAAAGTAACTACGGTACCGTCAGCTTGTGTAATCTTGGCATCACTAGTCAACACTGTGCCCTCAGGAAGATTGGAGCCAGCTGGCACTGTAATTTCAACGTCACCTGTAGCAATAGTGCTCGCCAAATCATTGAGCTGTTTCTTGTAATCGGCAACATAGGTATTATTGGAAAAAATCATTCCGTAAGCCTCGCCGCCCTTCAAGGTTCCGGAGGCATAAGCATTATTAAGAAACGCGCCATCTACGGTTGCAGTTACTTCCCCACCCTCTACGAGAGGTTGTCCCCCTAAAGAAATGTTATAACCTGCTTCCGTCTCTACAACAGTAATATTAGCAATTTTGGAGAGCTTGTCCGCCATCAGGTCGCGTTGATCACGTAGATCGTTCGCATGATCCCCCATACCCTCAATCTTATAGATCGATTTATTTAGATCTGCGATAGCGGTCAGGTAACCCTGAGCTTCTTTTGCCTTAACATCTATATTAGTGGTTAGATCCCGCTCCAGATTATTCAGTTGCGTGCTCATATAGTTCATAGCATCCGTCAAAGATTGTGCAGTTTGCACTACAATCTTACGGGCTGTTGGATCTTCAGGGTTCTTACTTAGATCCGACCACGATTTCCAGAAGTTATCCAAAACTGTACGAATACCTGTATCCGATGGCTCATTAACGATAGCTTCCAGCTTAGAGAGCGTATCTGCTTGAAGACTCCAGTTGCCGAAAGCAGCGTTCTCACCACGGTACTGATCATCCAGAAACATTTCTCGAATCCGATCGATAGATGAGAATTCCACCCCTGTCCCCATTTGACCGGGAACGGTAGATTTTAACAATCCGTACGCTTCAATAGGTAAAGAGGCTTGCATATTAACACGTTGACGAGTATAACCTTCGGTATTCGCATTAGCGATATTGTGTCCAGTTGTATTAAGAGCTGCGGTCTGAGTAAAAAGGCTGCGTCTCGCCGTCTCTATCGAGTGAAATGTGGATGTCATGCTTCTTACTCCTCCTTATGTTCTGCTCCGGCAGAACACTTCATCAGTACAATTCTAACCTCGTGCATCAAAAATCCCCGACCGATTTACGTTGTTACCTTTGTCGGACGGACGATGATAAGTGATATCCTGATTTGGTCTTCCGACCAACAGATCCAAAGAATAATCTATAAATGTAAGCGACTGCTCTATCAGCTTCTGATTTAGGTCATTGGCTTCTTTCAGGCGATGCAAAGTGCCTGAAAGCTTCTGCTGAATATGCAGCAGTCGTGCCTTGTCTTCAGGGTCAAAGATAAGCCTGGACAGCTCCGTTAGATTCAGGTTCAGGTTGGAACGAATACCCACACCTTGCAAAACGGTATATGCGGCTAATATTCGCTCTTCCTCGAGCTGCCCAATTACCTTCATTAGCTTGGATTCACGATTAAGGATGTCGATTAACGCATCCACCTTGTTATCCATAATTGTCTGTTTCTTCTCAGCGGCCAGATCCAGCATTTGAACATGCACTCCATCTAGCCGCTCCAATAGTTCTATTAATGTCGTCAATGCCATGGATGTTTTCACCTAATTCTCGGAGGATTGCTTGAAGTAAGGGGCGAGTTTCTCTGCTAGCTTAGATGCATCAACTTGATAGGTACCTGCGGAGACCTGCTGCTTTAGATTGTCGATCTTAAGTGCGCGTTCTGGATCATTCTTGCCAGTGTTTTGTGCTTGCAAGAGTTGAATCGCTTCATCAGAGATCGAAACCTCATCCTTGCGTGTGCTTTTCTTCATTTGTTCCTGCCTTTGCGCTTCCGCGCTGCGTTGATACGGATTAATCGCGTTAATTCGTCCGGTCTCGTTAATTTTCATAACTTCCACCTTCCTTCTAATATAAAAAAGCCGATAATCTTTACTAAGTTTATCGGCGTAGACTGAAACATTCTTTATAGCTGCAAACGTTTTTTTGCAGATTTTATAGGTCACGCAGCTTATCTATGGCACGATATGCACCATCAGATGTCTTTTTAGTAGTATCCTCAGCAGAATTTTCCTTGACAGCATTCGTGAGATCTTTCCTGAGCCGGCTACGACAGCTGTCACACATATGGCCATCCCGAATCAGTGTACCACACACTTCGCAAGGGTACATCATATTGGGTGCATTAGCTATAGAAATCCGGCCTTCTCGAATAAAGCGGGTAATCTCTTTAATAGAAATCCCCGTAGCATCGGAGAGCTCCTGAATGTTGGTTCCTTTGTTTTCCCGTAAATAATTCACGCAGATCTCATATTCATGCTCCAGCTCTTTGATACAGGCCTGGCACAACCCCATAAGATTCTTGACAAACAACCGGCCGCACCTTGGACAATTGTCTAGATTCATAACAAGCAGCCGCTCCTCTCCGTACATTCTGTGCAATGCATAATATTCTTATGCTCCTAGATTACATGATTGCAAGGAATTCGTCTATGGGACAGAAGAAACGCTACCAACCGCAACTAATCCTTAATGAAATAGATATAGCTGTTCACAATCATGCATTTTCGCTTTAGGAACGCGCCCAGGTTAGGCTATAGATTTCTGCAGCATAATCATAGTTTGAAACCATTTGTTTTAGAATTCCGGCACAAGCACGAATCGTGCTTCCCGTTGTATAGATATCATCAACAATAATAATTCGAATAGGACGGCTTATAGGTGAGTTATCTTTCAGCCAATCCTTAAATGGTGTGGAGACTGCCGGATTCGCTCCAAAAGCATTCTTCATATCTGCCAGTCTCTCCGCACGTCCTTTAAAGCTCTGCTTAACCGTATGATGCGTACGAATTAGTAGCGGTAGCTGAGGAATCTTCCTATGATGAGATAGAACATCGGCCAATCTTTCCGCTTGATTGAACCCCCGGTCTAGAAGCCTTGAATCACTGACAGGTACCGGAACTAATAAATCAGCTGACCAAAGGCTGTTTTTTTTGTACCTTTTATGTTGAATAAGATGAAAAAACGATGCCTTCTGGGATGAAAGAGCCCCCTGTTGCTTCTCCTCCTTTAGGGTTAAATATGCCCTATCCAGCATGAGACCAAGCAGAGGGGCATATCGTTCATTCCCGCGATATTTATATTGACCGAGCCATTCTCTCATCTCATTAGTGTAGGCTACCGCACTCCGGTTACATACAATGGGTGAGGGCTCAGCGCTGCGAGTACAGTCTGGACAGCCTACATGCCGCCCACATATCAAACAACGCGGAATGCGTATCCAAGGAATGGATTCCGCACAATTCTTACAGATACCAGGCAACTGTGAGGACTGTGGGCTGTACTTCCCGCAGGTTAGACATTGAGGCACGGAGGGGGTAAGGAGGAAAGACAGAGATTTTCGTAACCCTGTAAGCTTGGTATTCATATAGCCCCACCTTTACGAATATATCCTTGGCGGCGAGCGATGATATTCATAGTACGAATCTGAGCAATCGCTCCACGCTGGGATCGGCTCCACTGAGGGGAGGCAAATACAACATGCCCGTCAGGATCGTCTTTAGAACGACCAGCACGGCCTGCCATCTGAACCAAAGAGGCTTCGTCAAAAAGACCACTGTCTGCATCCAAAATAAACACATCACTGCGTGGCACGGTAACTCCCCGTTCCAGGATCGTAGTAGTTACTAACAAAGAGATGATACGGTTGCGAAAAGCAGTCACCTTCTCTGCCCGAAATGAATCCTTGGACGAGGTGCCTTCGATAACCACGCCAGGAAAGCTACGACGAAGTAGGATCAGCAAGCCTTCGATATGAGCTATGCGAGACACAAACAGAAAAATTTGTGCTTTTCGCTCCAGTGACTTTTGAAGATTCTGTATAAGCGATCTTGGCAAACTTCCACGCTTCAGAAAGGTTAGAACAGAGGGCATACTCAAATGCTGCGGGATAGGCAAGGGATGACCATGGAAGCGGACAGGCACTCTGGCATGTGGAAGCTTGCCTAACCGGACCAAACGCTGCATTTCTTGTGGTGGCGTAGCTGATAAATAAATGAAAGAGCCGTCCACTTTACAGGCTTGTTCAGCGGCATAGGCCAACATAGGATCATTGTGGTAGGGAAACGCATCCAGCTCGTCAATGATTACGAGATCAAAACCTTGATGGAAGCGCAGGAGCTGATGGGTGGTAGCGAGCGTTAAGCGACCGCTCACCCAGCGATCTGCGCTGCCGCCATAAAGTACGGCGATGTCCTCCGCCGGAAAAGCCCGGGCGAGCCGCGGCGCGAGCTCAAGTACGACGTCGCGGCGCGGCGTCGCTACCAGCGCCCGCCCTCCGGCGGCGAGCACAGCCTCTAGGAGCGGGAAGATCATCTCCGTCTTCCCCGCTCCCGTTACCGCCCAGAGCAGAAACCGCTCTGGGCAGGTACTGGCGGAGCGCTTGCGCGCCTCCGCCAGAAAACCCAGCGCAGCGCCAGCGGCTCCCGCCTGCGCTGGGCTCAGCCCCCACCGGCCTGCGGCCGCGGCGGGGTCAAGGGCGGCCGTGCACCGCACGGCCGGAAGTGCTGCGCTGCGCAACAGCAGCGCACAAGCCCGGCTGCGCCCAAGCGCGAGGCAGGCCTCGCAATAGGCGCAGCCCATAAGCCCGCACGCGGCGCATACCGTGCGACCGGTGGGGACGCTGCCGCAACGCAGGCAGCGCGAAACCGCGCGGCGAGCGACAGCGCCGCGCCGCAATATGTGCGGCAGCCTAGCCGCCGCACGCATCATAACGCCAGCTCCCGCAGGGAGCTGGCGGGCCCGCGCCCCGTGCGCAGCCGGGGCTGCATTGCCTACGGCGGCTGTAAGCATCAGCCGCCCCTGTAGATGCGCCAGTTGTGCCGCCTGGCGCCAGCATCCCCCTAGCTCTGGCAATTCTTCTGCCAGCAGCGCTTCTACTTCCGGCTCCAATAAAGAGCGCCCAGCCACAGCCCCCAATAATTGTTCTGAATCCGATTCTAGTAATCCAGATTGAAAATCCTCTTTTTCACACCAATCGTATCTTTCATTCTTCTTATTGTCCTGATCTATTCCGAAACTTGATTCATTAGGCTTCCATATGAATATTCCATCATTCAGCCACTGTGCCTCCCACAGTCCCCCTGTCTCTTTCTCCTCTCTCAACTCAGCCTCAAGCATACTATTAATATATTGCCCCCACTCCTTAATCCCCCAGGTGCCCATTACGCTTCTTTGTTTAAAGTTGTCCCGGAGCTTCACAGCCCAACCTAGCGGCAACGCAGAAGAAAGCAGAACCAAACTATTCGCCGCTAAGGAACTCCCAGCTTTCTTCTCCGGTCTAGCTACAGACCACCACCATCTATCCACGCTAAGATCTAATGAAATTTCAACCCTCCAGCTCCCCTTGCATTCCACAGCATATACAGCGACTTGCATAATAATCCCTCCTACCTTTCGCTTGTACTTAGCAACTCCATATTTGATCCCGAATTCACGACTCCGTCTCCCCAAACGCAAAAAGCACACTCCCCCAGTTCTTGGAGAGTGTGCTTCACCCGTTACTTACATATTTACTTAAGATCTGTTGCGCTTTGATTCGCATCCCCTACTTCCTGCCATCCCCATAAAAGGCAGCGATACAGACTGCCCTGACAGCCGCAAGTCTACTACAATTCCTTCATGCTGCAATTCTTCACTCATCTGAAGAGAGTACATAGATGTTGCAAGATCGATAGAGCAGCCACTAGCGGCCATTTTGGAAACTATCCCAAGTGTTCCATCGCTCGAACCATCATCCATGAACGTTACTCGCAATCGTTTTCCGGTTAGAAGAGCTTGAAATGTCAGTGCCCGAATGTACCATTCCACAACAGATTCATGATTGCGGGTAATAAAAATATAATGAATCCATTTTCCGGACTGCGGTGTTTTACGCACCTTCTGCCGGTTATGCAACATATGAATCATCACTGCAGCGGATACATAAACAACCGCAATCCATATCAACTGGGCTACCATGGAGATGCACCTCCTCTGTATACCAACACTATATGCCGGCATTAAAAGGTCGGTGACTGCCTAGAATACCCATCAGGGAAGCAAGCTGTGTCTACTTAATTTCTTTCCTTTATGTAACGTATTACTGTGAAGCTTCTACAAGGTTACCCAGCCGTATTTAATCGAATTAATAACGGCTTGAGTCCGATCATCCACTTCCATTTTTTGCAAAATACTGCTAACATGGTTTTTAACTGTTTTTTCACTAATGAATAAATATTCACCGATCATTTTGTTGCTCTTACCTTCAGCCATTAGACGAAGCACTTCTGCTTCACGACGGGTTAGAGGATTGTTGTCACCAGCAATAAATTTAACACCAGCTTCCTTCACCACTGTATCTGTAGTTACGCCAGTCTCGTTAAGGTAAGTCATACGCCGCAATTGATTGATAAGCTTTCCAGTAACCTTTGGATGGATAAAGGCATGTCCTTCACAGACCGAACGAATGGCATTAATAAGGGATTCAGCCTCCATATCCTTCAATAAATAACCATTGGCGCCCTTACGTAGGGTCTCAAATACATAACTCTCATCATCATGAATGGATAAAATAATTACCTTAACCTCCGGGAACATTTCCCGAAGTTTTTGAGTGGCTTCTACGCCATTCTCAACAGGCATATTGATGTCCATTAATACGATGTCCGGTTTAGTCCCGTTACAAAACTCTAATACCTGAATACCGTCGCCGCACTCCCCTATGACCTCGATGTCCTCCTCCATATTCAAAATGCGTTTCAGCCCTTCACGAAAAAGCTGATGATCATCCGCCAAAAGAACCTTAATGGGCGTTTTACTAGAGTTTAAGTTCTCCATCACACTACTCCTTCCCCTTCTCCACATTCGTCGGAATATGGATCACGATTGTTGTCCCCTGATTCTCGGCTGATACAATTTCCATTCTTCCTTCAAGCAGTTCTACACGTTCCCGCATACCTACTAACCCGAAGCTTTCCCGATTACCTTGCTGATTTTTTAACTTTTGTACATTAAAGCCTAATCCGTTATCTTTAATCACAATCTTAATTAACTGCGCTTGGTATGTAATCTCCACCAATACGAAGCTTGGGTAGGCATGTTTTGCTGCATTAGACAATGCTTCCTGAACCAGACGATATACCGCCGCCTCCATCGCTGAAGATAGTCGGTGTTCCTGTCCCCGGGTTTCCAAAGTCGTCCGCAGTTTCGTCTTCTCTTCAAAATCATGCACATATTTCCGCAAAGTCGGAATCAAGCCCAAATCATCGAGAGCCATCGGTCGTAAATTAAAAATAACCTTACGCATTTCTTCCAGGCTGTTACGTACCTGCCCTTTTAAATCTACTACTTCGTCCTGCACCAGCCCAAATTCCTGCTTTACCAGCATTCTTTCTACAATTTCCGTCCTAAGGACTAGATTTGCCAGCATTTGAGCGGGACCATCATGAATTTCCCGGGCAATTCTCTTCCGTTCTTCTTCTTGAGCCAGGATAATTTTGAGTCCGATCATCTGTCTGTTCTTCGCAGATTCGACAATTCTCGTCACTTGGCCTAGTTCTCCCGACAAATATTCGAGCACTACGCTCATTTGCGAACCAATTGACTCTGCACGCTCTACAGAATTTTCGACACTGCGCACTCGCATTTGTAATTCATCACGTCTGCTTCGAAGATAGACCTCTCGCTCACGTGTCATCATGAGTTCGAGCTGAAGCTCCGTAGCCTTCTCATAAGCAATACGGATATCCTTCTCTGAGTAGCGGACAAAGTCCCGGCTGACCTCTGTCAGCCGGATTCTGGAGCGGTGATACTGTAGCTCCAGCTTGTCTACCTTTTTCAATGTTTCATCCGTTTCGTCCATGACCCGCTGCAGTTCCTTGTTGAGTGCAGCAAGTTCATCACGTGCAACCTGCAATATTTCAAAAATCTGATACTTGCTGCTCTCCATCACGTCGATGGTATTTTTAATAACGCGATCAATCGCATCGGCTTGAAATTCCACGGATGCTTGCCCCTTTTCTATCGGATCGTATTAAGGTTTTCCTTATATATTAACATATCACGATTCGATAGTTACGGTCTTCGTTTTCTGTTCCCATTTTACAGTTAATCCTAACTGTTCAGAAACCAGTCTCAGAGGTACTAAAGTCCTACCCTGTAAAATAATAGGTGCTACTTCAGCACTTTGTCGCTTACCATTTAACAGGTATTCCTTTTTATTTACCGTCAGATCCAGTGCCTTGGCTCCGCGCAACACCATGATCTTCTTATTCACCTGATCCCAGGTAGCATTCCCTCCAAAAGCATCCAGCACATAACGGATCGGCACATAAGTACTGCCGTCTTTCACAATTGGAGCTACATCAATAGCCTTCTTATTTCCGTTTACGGTCATTGCTTTGGAGCCGATGCTCATCGAAGCCGTACCCTTTGGTAACCCTGCATCACTGGAAAGTGAAGGCATTGTGAAGGTGATATTATCAAAAGCAACGGTACCTGTCTTCGCCCGTTCATCTTGGCCTTCCTCTACATTGACTACATAAAGTCTCTTCAGCGTAGCCGGGAATTTAATCCCTGATCCTGACAAGTCGATGTTTATGTTCTTCCAACCGTTCCAATCGATAATCTTCGCAAGATCTACATAGGCTGTAGCTCCACTATTGTCTACAAACTCAGCACGCAGCCAATTTAAGCTCATATCGCCCATCACATCAACTGACATCGAAGTTGCAAGCGCTGGAACGGCTTTTCCACTTGTGCCGTTAAGTTGAGCATAAGCGTACATTTTACCGCTGCCAGCCGTCATATCATAACTGAGTGACAGCACCTTGGACCCTACTCTTTCAGCCGATCCGTCTACTATTGTTGCAGTCCCCTGTACCGCTGGCACATTGGTAGTAAAGTTGACTGGATAACTTACCTTCTCGAAATCTTCCCATGTTGTAGCTGCTGCTGTCGATAATACAACCGCTGTGCTAAACCCATCATAACGAGCAATAGCGTAACCTGTAGTAACCCCTGCATCCACAGAGTTTACAGTAAGCTTGCCATTTTGCACGACTCCCTTAAAGCCTACAAACTCCCACTTCAGCGCTGAATCTGGAACGCTTATGGTTGCTCCACTCTTCGTAGCGGCCTTTACAGGGACAGATACAGTTGTCCCAGCTGTCAGTGGCGCTGTAGCAGTGCCTACACTCATGCTGGATAGATCATCTCCACCCAAGACTGTAAGGGTTGTAGAAGCGCTTGCTACGCCGCTTTTAGCCGTTAAGGTAACGGTGCCTGGCTTCACTGCCGTTACTTCTCCTGCACTTACAGTTGCGCTTCCTCCACTTGATGTCCAAGTAGGATTGCCTGCTGCTACATCTATAGGGTTATAGTAAGTGTCATAACCTTTTAACGAATAAGTAGCCTTTTGTCCAACTAATAGTGAAGTGCTTCCGCTAATTTTAATTCCTTTCACTTCACCTTGTGGTGCGTTAGTATAAACACCAAGCGCGTTAACGATGCTGCGCTGCTCTGTGCCATACTCTGTATTAAAGGTTAGTGTGGCTGAGGTTTCACCGAGAGGCCGGTCTACCATCGTTGTAGAGCCGCCTCCGTCTAAGTTAAGCCCTTTCCAGACTCCAATATTGGTCATAAAAGATTGCAGCTCGGTCAATGACATTCCTGAGCTGTTGCCATTTTTTTCAGTAGCTATGATATATACATAACGTCCATCCTGAGAGTATCCTAAAGCCGTACGTGCACGATAACCGCCAATACTGCTAGTCGAGCGAGAAAACGTTGCTGCTTTTCCGTTATTTACAAGAATCGTATGTCCACCAATCATTGTTTGCAGATTAGCAGGATCTAGCGATTGCTGCGTAGTCTTGGATTTCAGGGAGTACACACTTGTTACCGGTTGTCCAACAGTCAGATGGGCAGTAACATACCGTGCGGCTAAGCCATGGGCCCGCAAAATATAAGCTCCCTTTGGAACCGCTGTAGGAAGCGCAGCATTTTCAGATATTTGAGTAACTACGCCGTTCTCAACGAGCACCTCTGTCGGTGTGGTTGAGCTGTTTTTGGGACGATCGAGTGCGGTCCATACATCCGTATAGATATACATTGCATTAGCATGGCTATAAGTAGAGCTTCCACCTTCAGGACTATAAGCACCTTTATTGATACCGGATATCTCAAACTGTGCGCCGTCAGGTGCGGTTATCATTCCTTCAAAGCTGAACTCATCAATAAGAGGCTTGCGGTCCTTAGTCACTGCAAAGGCATACATTCCATCCAATTGCGAAGGGGTGGATACCAATACTCCACTGGATACTTGTCCACCAATCGGAGCACCTTCCCCGCCTGTATTAAAATAATCTCCGTTTACTGCAGCCACGGCTCCAGTTTCCTTAGCCATCCCGCCAGTACTTTGACGTGTTGTCAGGTTTCCACCTTTACCTGTCATAACATCTAAAGAAACATATGGATTGTTGAGGTCAACGCGAATAACATCCGCCAAGCCAGAAGCGCTCGCTCCTGAACGTGTAGCCGTATATTTGTATTTCATCATAATGGCGCCCGAAGTAATTACTTCTTCTCCCAGCTTGCTTACTTTAAAATTAGATGTGGCTGCGGCAGCAATTGGTGTGGAACTATGACCAAACATAGCTAAGCCTTCACTGCCAATTACCGGCATAATCCACAACACACCTGCCAATGAAGCGGCAACCCATTTTTTAGTAGATGATAATTTCATTCCCCGAACAACTTCTCTACTCTTCTTCTCCATGAAAACTTCATTCATTTCGACGTAACTCTCCCATCTCTTTTTTACTCTTCAAGTCCGTTATCAAAAGTCTGGAAACTGGTTCCTATTTTTCTAGTACTCTTTTAATAGACTGAAAATAAGCGAAAAAGTTGCGAAATTGAGAGATTTCAAGCTTTATAGAGTCTCTTAACACAAACTATTAACATAAAAAAAGCCCAGCAGAATGCCAGGCTTTACCAATCTATTTATTCTACAAATAATCTGTTTGCTTCAGCATCCGATGCAACATCACAGCAGCTTGTGCACGAGTGGCATTACCCTGAGGCTGGAACTCACTTGTGGTCATTCCCAAAATAATCCCCGATTGTACAGCTTTAGCTACGAATTCTGCACTTTGATTCTGAATTTTGGACTTATCCTTGAAGCGTGCCAGTGTTGAGGCAGAAGTGCCGCTTAACGTAATAGGATGTTTGGTGTATTCCATTGCCCGAATCATCATGATTGCCATCTGCTCACGAGTGATATTATCATTAGGCCGGAAGGAGCCATCCGTGTTGCCTGTAATAATACCTGCCTTAGCTGCTGCACCAATATAGTCTCCCGTTTGTGTGGAAGGCTGCACATCCCGGAAGCGCTGTGCGGTCTCGCGATCGCCTAGCAAACCAAGTCCCCGGCTAAGCATTACTGCAAACTCTGCACGGGTAATCTTTTTTTCTGGACCAAATGTAGTCCCGTAACTGCTATCGATGATAGTCTTTGCACTAAGCTCAGCTACGATTGAATTACTCCAATGTCTACTCATATCTGAAAAGGCCCGGGTTGATATAAAGGTTCCTAACACTTGATTACCCTCCGTACGAGCACGAATAATCGTATAGCTACCTACCGTACTTACTTTTGTTGGCAGATAGGCTGCATCGTAATAGGAAAGATCCAGTCTAGCAGCAGATGTCTGCGCATTGTTCAATGAAGAAGTTGTACGCACAGTGTATTCTCCAGGTACCGATAATGCCTTAGCATTAGAATAATTGCTGCTTACTATCGCAGTCACCCGGACATCCATAAGACTAGTAACGCTCTGCATCCCCATAGTTTTTAGCTTTTGCTCAAATGGGGAGAACGTACCTGCCGGAACCTTTTCTAAGCGGAACACCAGCGAGATATTTTTACTGTCTGCAATCAAGCTTGTCGCTAATCCGTTCATATCGATATCGTCTAGTCCTACGCTATATAAGTGATCGCCATAACGTATCATAAATTTTGTGGTTTTACTGCGATTTACAGCATCAAGCAAAGGCTTTAAAGGAACAGTCACATAGGCCGATTGTTCCGTAGCAGGCACCTCAAAAGCTAATGTATCACTACTTGCCTTATACAGATATTCAAAACTGGCCGTCAGGCGATCTGTGTTTAAGGTATATCTTTTGACAGATTGATTGTATAACGAACGGTCATCCACGATTTGTGAAGAGTCACTCTTCAGCAGCGCGTATTCTTTTCCAAACTCACTTGTTGCAATCGTCCCTAGATAGGATGGACGATTTCCCGTTCCGGTGCTCACGCCGGTTAGGTTCTTAACAGAAAGTGAAGAGAAGGAGGACAGTATATTACCACTTAAATCCTTGATCGTACCTGAACCTGACATATAAGACAAATCAACAGTTTGCCCGGTTTTTACTGCTGAGGATGTTGTTATTTTTAAAATATCCCCTGACAAAGTGTAGTTTTGTACACCCATACTGCTTCCATCTGCTCTAACTCCGAACTGATTAGCATAGAGGGAACCAGATGCCTGCATGTTTTTACTGAATGTAACCGTAAGCTCGTCGCCATTGATGGTGGCAGAACTAATCTCAGGTATGCTAGTGCCGCTATTTTCCGAGATGGACACAGGCTGCAGGTTAATATAAGCTGCACGGTTTCCATTTAAATCGCTTATTCCGGTAGTCCCCGGAACATAGGATAACGTAACATTCTGATTCACCGTCAAAGCACTCTGGAGCGTTAGCGTGACCTGTGAGCCACTGACGGATACATTCGTAACATAGTTAGGAGTGCTGCCAACAAGCACAGAGAACTGGCTGTTCATCGGGAGGTTTGTCGTTGACAAGCCTTCATTGTAATTCAGAAGGATTTTATTGCCACCTCCGGTTGCACTTTGGAACACGGGTGGAATTGTATCGTTGCTGTTGCGAATGTAGAAATCTGTGAAATCCGCAATATTTTGTCCAAAAGAATTCTGCAAAGGATAAGAGCCTGCATAATAGGAGACACGAACGGTCTGGCCATTAGAAGCATCGCTATTTAACCCTAAATATACAGTGTTCCCGCTGGAGCTTATGGAGTTGACCCCTAGAGATCCCCCATCTGAAGTCACTAGAAACTGACTATGTGCGTAAGAGGAAACTGCCTTTAAAGAGTCATTGAAATTCAACGCTACAGTTCTACCTGTGATCCGTCCATCTTTTGGTGTAGGCATGGAGGACTCGATAGTGTTAGTAACCTGCTTTGAGCTAAAGGTGCTGGCTGCATTTCCGCTTGGATCTTGAATGGTCCGCAGACCACCTGTATAGCTAACCTTCACGTTCTGTCCAACCGCTACCCCTGTACTGAGTACCACATAGGCGCTGTCTCCCTGGATATAGACACTTTCAATTGTACGATTCTCATCATTCACCGTAGCACCAAAGCTGGAGATCAACAGTGCAATGGAAGAGTTGAGACTCTCATTGTATTTTAAACGAATGGTCCGATTGTTCTCGAGTGATGCAGATGTGAGCTGTGGAGCTGTTTTATCCTGAGACAAGGTCCGGAAGCTCCATGAATTTTTGCCGCTTAGTCCATCATAGATAACACTAGCATCAATAGCGTCTACAAAAGCTCCTTTAGCAATATCAATATAATAGGTTGAGTCGCTATCTAAAGCTGTTTTAGGCGTAATTACATATTCGTTTGCAGCAGTTGTACTCCGGTTAACAGTAACCGCAACCTGTGCTCCACCACTTTTATAAAGCGCTACACCATTTTCCACAGCACTGTTATAATTCACATTACGATTGAATGTGACAGAAAATGATCTGTTGTTAGCTATGGATTCACTCCGGTCAGCTGGATTTAGCGCACTTACGTTAAGTCCTGTCAAAGAAGCCGTTGTAAATGTCCAGGTATACGCACCCGAAGCTGGAAATACATTTCCGTCTTGATCGTAAAAAGCTCCCTGCGGTATCGTCACCGTATACTGCGTACTGTTTAGCAAGGGTGATGCTGCTGATGCTGGAAGCAATGTTATAGTTCTGCTGCTTCCTCCTGTAACGGCTGGGGAGTTTACATTAAGCCATCTCGTTCTAGCATCGTTAGCTGCACCTGGAGATACTGTTATGGTTCCAGCTGCAGGCATCATAGGACGATCAAATGTAAGCTGTAGGGCACCAGTGGTAGACACCCCACCTGATCCGTTTGCCGGTGCAGGAGTCACTGGAATCTCTGCCACACCTTTAGTAGAGAAGCTCCACACATCACCGCTTGAAATTCCGGAATACGTTCGATTATCAACATCCTTAAAAGCATAAGAATCTATAAGAACATAATAGTTACTTCCGGAGGCCAATGTTTTATCCAATGTTAGTTTAACTGTAGTAGAGTTAGCATCAGTCTGAACGTTGACTCTAGTATCATCATCCTTAATTTTGAACTCTTGTACGGTTGCATTATCTGCAGACGACAAAATCCGGATGGAACCTCCACCTTTTATCAGGTTTTTATTTAAGGTTAGACTTAGCTCCTTAAGGGCTCCTGCATCCACTCTTGTATTATTAGCAGGTGAAAAGTTACCTGCCGTAATCGCTGTATTACTCTCAGGCGCAGTGGTAAATGCCCATGAAGTAACATCTGACTCATTACCATCATTATCCTTGAACAACCCCTTAGGGATTGTCACTGTATAAGTCTTGTTTGAAGTAAACTGTTGATTTAGCTTAAGCTCGTAATCTTTTGAACTACCAATAAGACCATAACTACCAATAGGAATCGTTAAAAAAGGTGAGCTATCACCTTGACCCGTAATAGTAATTTCACCTGACTGCGGGTTTACTTGACGATCAAAGCTCAGTCTAAGGGATGATCCGATAGTTACATAACTTGCTCCAGGCGCTGGTGAGACTGTTATACCAAACTCTGATGCAGCGTACACTGCTGAATTCCCTATTCCAATAGCAGGATAACCCGAACCAAGTACTAACTCTCCCGCTAGAATAAGTGCCGTCCATATTGAAATTTTTCTTTTCATTCCGTGATAGACTCCTCTCAAGCCATACTATCGTCTTTATGTATATTCTTATATTTCGGCTAAAAGGCTGGCAAAGTTTAGTAGTCTACTTCTCTATGGTTAGATTCACTAGCCCTGCTCGTTTTCGCACGCAAAATAACCCGCAGAGCTGACACCAAGGCCAACTTGCGGGTTAACATATTATAAGACCGTATGATGAATTACAACCCTGCTTGATCTCTTAGCAATTCTGCTTTATCTACGCGTTCCCATGGAAGATCTACATCAGTACGTCCGAAATGACCGTAAGCTGCAGTTTGTCTGTAAATCGGTTTACGCAAATCAAGCATAGAAATGATGCCCGCAGGGCGAAGATCAAAGTTGTTGCTGATCAGTTGAACCATTTTCTCTTCACTGATTTTACCTGTTCCGTATGTATCCACATTTATCGAGACAGGAGTAGCTACACCGATGGCATAGGCAAGTTGGATCTCACATTTGTCGGCCAAACCAGCAGCTACAAGATTCTTAGCTACATAACGAGCCGCGTAAGCCGCAGAACGGTCCACTTTAGTTGGATCCTTACCTGAGAATGCTCCGCCGCCATGACGAGCATATCCGCCGTATGTATCTACGATAATCTTACGGCCAGTTAGACCAGCATCCCCTTGAGGACCCCCAATAACAAAACGTCCGGTTGGGTTAATAAAGTATTTGGTTTCTGCATCAAGCAGTTCCGCAGGAACAACAGGCAAAATAACATGTTCTTTAATATCCGCCTGAATTTGTTCAAGAGAAATTTCCTCTGCATGTTGTGTAGATACTACGATAGCGTCTACGCGTACAGGTTTTTCATCTTGATACTCAATTGTAACTTGTGTTTTGCCGTCTGGACGAAGATAGTCCAAGGTTCCGTTCTTACGAACTTCAGATAACCGACGTGCAATACGATGTGATAAAGCAATCGGCAGTGGCATCAGTTCAGGTGTCTCGTTCGTAGCAAAACCAAACATGAGTCCTTGATCGCCCGCACCAATATTAGCTGTTTCTTCAGCTACTTGAGCAGGATCCCGGTGTTCTAAAGCAGAGTTAACACCTTGGGCAATATCAGCGGACTGCTCGTTAAGAGAACTCAATACAGCACATGTATTATAGTCGAAACCATATTTTGCACGTGTGTATCCAATTTCTTTGATGGTATTGCGTACGATGGCAGGAATATCAACATACTCTGATTTGGTACTGATTTCCCCGATCACCAGTACAAGACCTGTTGCTACTGCTACTTCGCAGGCTACACGTGCATTAGGATCATTAACTAAAAATGCATCCAATACTGCGTCGGAAATCTGGTCACAGATTTTATCCGGATGCCCTTCCGTAACGGACTCAGAAGTAAACAAATGACGCCCTTTAATAGACAAGTATAACAACCTCCCATATGGTTAGTCTGACACTGTATAAGGGATTCCTTAATGATAACAGGCCAAATAATTAAACTAAATAATATAAATAATTCAGGTTTGCCTGATTTCTTTTTATGAAGGATTTTCGCAAAATTTAATGCCTGCATTCACTAAACTCTTCAAAAAATGAACCTTTTCCATATGGAAAAGGTCTAAGGCTTTCCTCAAAAGTCATATTATCTTATTTAGGGGGTGGTGTCAATTAAACACAGAGCCCCCCGTGAGAGTATGAATATTGATTTCACGCTATAAAAAAGCAATATCAGATAAGGAATAAGGGTATCCTAACCCCTGATATTATTGAAAAAGAGACTGTTCAGCTTGCTTAATGAGTCTCTTCGTAATTTCTCCTCCAACAGACCCATTATCCCTTGAACTCAGATGCCCAAGGTACTGACTACGGCCAGAACCACTACCTCCGACTGCTCCTAACTCAGAAGCAAACTCCGTGTCTGCCCCGCCTCCATAATGAGCCCCATATAAACCAAATTCAGCTGCAATTTCATATTGCATTTGTTTCAGCATTGTCCGACTTTCAGGTACGACTGTACGATTATTACGTGCCATGTTACAGCACCTCCTGTGAATTTGTAAGATTACAGGAATATTGTGCGTCCATCACTTAATCTTCAATCGCGCCAATGATTTGTAACTTTGGAAAACAGTTTGAAGGTATGATTAAGTCCGTTTACGGGCATTATGAATATATATCATTACACATTATTTCAAGGTATATCCACCACGAACCATCACAACAAGACCAAGGGTTTGACCCTCTTGAACAGCTATACCACGACCATCACGAGGGAAGGACAATAAGTGGTTAGATGGTGCAGCTAGTCCATTTGTAAGATCTTTACCATCTGTTAAATCGGCCACACCATTCGCATCTTGTGAAACGATTACTGCTTTACCCGCGCGAACGATAAATTCAGCGCCTGCAGAAGCAATTAAAGTTTGGCCAGGCTTCACATCAACAATCACAGATTCATTACTACTATTTTGACCAGGTGTAGCTACTGGCGCTGTGGTTGCACTAGGCGCAGGTGTAGCAGTCGCTACCGGAGTCGTCACTGCACCACCTGAAAGTGCTTTCTGAATTTGCTGATCGACGTAGCTTTTAGTAACTACAGGATCATCCGTTGTGCCAGGCTGAGAACCAACACCTGCACCTTCAGCAGTAATGTTTAGCAAAGACCCAGCCCATATACCACCAGCCAGCAATACAGCAGCGGTTGTTACTTTCCATACCGATTTCAAAGAAGTTCCTCCTCATTATTGGGGATAAAAACCTATAAAAAAAGAATAGCCTCCGAAGAGGCTATTCTGTGCTTCGGTAATCGGAGATTACTTAGCGGAGATTTCTGTTTCGCCTTTGATCTTGTTGCCATCAGCATCGAAGATTGCAGCGTCTTTCTTAACTTTAACAATGATTCTGTTAACACCGTTGGCGTTAAGATCAAGTTCTTCTTTAGCACCAGCAGCGGAATCAATGATTTTCTTGGAGAATTTAACAGACCATTTTCCTTTATCAGATCCGTATTTAATCGGAGTGATAGAAAGAATGTTATCTGATGAAATTTTGTTGCTAGAATTAACATCAGTGTTGATGTAGAATTCCAGGTTCGCTTTCAAGTCAGCTTCAGTTGTAGCTTCATTCAGGTCTTTGGAGAATCCGAGAATCAGTTCAGTTGAACCTCCGCTGGATACTACAGCTGAATCAAACGCAGGGCTAATTCTGCTAGTCAGCTTACCTTTTTGTTGTGCAACTGTACCATCGATTACGTTACCAGCAGTATCAGTAACACCATTCACAGCAAAGACATAGTCTTTAGTTTCTGTGATGCTGGAGCTAGGGATATATACATATGCACGAGCACGAGTTGGGTTAGTAGCAGATGATACTTCTTCGCCTTTTTCGTTCAATGTTTTAATTGTAACGTAAGAAGTGCTTGGAAGACCAGCATTGTTCAATGTGTAGCTGTTTTTATCAAGAATTGTGGATGATTTCAAACCGCTAGCATCAAACAGATCAACAGTGATCAAAGCATCACCATAAGTGTCATCACCAACAGATTTGCTATCATAGAACTTGATAGGAGCAGCGCCATTAACAACCAACAATTCTGGAGCTTTATCGTCAGTTGAAGTAGATCCGATTGTTACAGGCAATACTGCAGCAGTCAGTTCATTTGCACTGTAGGATTTATCTACGAACAATCCTGCAGGAATACGCAATGTGTAGCTACCAGCAGTTGGTACACTTACACCAGTGATAGTGAAAGTACTTCCGCTACCTTTAACAAGACTAGAATTGTGAAGTACAGTTGTAGCTTCACCAGTAGTATCATTAATCAGTTGCAGGGTGCCTTTACCTTTGTATACAACATTTTCAGAGAATTTCAGAACCAGACCTTTATTAACAGCTGTAGTTGTGTAAGTAACACCAGTTACAGTAGGAGCTACAGTGTCTTTAGTAAAGGTAATTGCTTGGCTAGCAGCTGTTCCCAAAATGTTACCCAGAGTATCTTTTACAGAAGCTCCGAATACTACAGAACCAGTGAAAGTTCCAGTTGAAGGGAAGCTAGTCAATGGGCTTTGAAGGGTGAACTTCTTGCCATTGTCAGTAGTCAACACTTGGAACGTACCTTGGCTTTCACCAACGGAGTTCAACAAGCGAACATTACCAACCAAAGAAGCACGATCAACTGTTTTGTCGAACTCAACTTCAACATACTTGTCACTTACTGGAGTTACGCTCTTGATTACTGGAGCAGCAACGTCAGAAACTACAGTTACAGTAGTTTTGATTGGGTTAGGATTAGCTACATTACCTGCAAAGTCAGTAACGTTAAGCAACGATACATCGTAAGTTTTGCCGCTATCCAATGTTCCTGCAGACAATTTATACTCAGTGTAAGTATCATTTGTTACAGTTACAGTAGCAACTTGACCATTTACGTAAGCAACAATACCAGTAGTTTTAACTGGTTCGCTGAATTTCACGTATACATCTTTAGTAGTTGCTTTTGCAGTAGAGCTAGCAGAAGCAAGTGTTGGAGCAACTGTATCAGCAACAGTGATCAGTTGTGTGTAAGCTGGGATAGCTTCAGCAGATGTTGTTGTTACAGCATCGTTAAGAACTACAGTGTAGTTACCTTTAAGGAATTTAACTCCTGGCAGGGTAATAACAGCTTCAGTGTTGTCAGCGTTGAAGGTAACATTAGCATTAGCTACTTCGTTAACATCACTACCCACTTTAGTTACTTTTACTACGCCGTCGATAACTTTGCTGGATTCAGCCAGTGTATCAACATCGATTGAACGGTTAAATTTGATTACTACTTGTTTAGCATTTGGAGCTTCTGCGGAAACAACCTTAGGAGCTGCCAAAGTTACTTTTGTAGTGTAATCATGATCATTGTGTTTGAAGTTGATTGTAGTTTCAACGCCTGCTACAAGAGCAGTTGTCAATTCAACAGTTGTAGTAGTTTTGTCAGAGAAAGTAACAACTACTTTAGTTGGGCTCAATGCTTCAGCAGAAACGATTGTAGCTGCTTGGCTCAATTGATCAACAGCATAAGCTGTTTCAACTACCAAAGAACGGCTAGCGTTAGCTTTGAAGTTAGTGTCTTTAGCAACCAAACCTGCATTGATTACTGCTTGAGCATAACCTTTAGCCCATGCGGATGCAGAGTTATCAGTTGTAGTTGGTTGTTCCAATTTCAAAGCGCGGAACAATACAGCCGCAACTTCTTCAACTGTTACTTTACCGTTGTAATCGAAGATACCTTTAACAGTATCTTTACCTTGCATGTAGTTTACTGCAGTAACAGCTTCGATGTAAGGCACTGCCCAGTTCGATGCGTTGTAACCTTTGTCTTTGTAAGACAATTTGTTACTTACTTCAGTAAGGTCGAACAATTTAGTAACGATCTTCGCGAACTCAGCACGAGTAAGATCTTTTTCAAGGTGAGCTTGACCATCTGGGTATCCGTTGAGAATACCTTTCGCTGCCAAAGCATCAAATTTTTGTTGCGGAGTTGTTGCTGCGTCACCAAACGCTACAGAGGCAAACATCGAGAATGCCATTGCTGTAGATAATGCTACGGATAAAATTTTCTTCATAACCTTTTTTTCTCCTCCTTGGACGTTCATAAACTGAGATTTTTCTTTAGTTGAGTAGCTCATGTCACTCATTAGCCGATGCACCCCCTTTCCCGAGTTGAGCAAATTAAGTATAAATAATGTCTGTGACGGGTATCACAGAAACTGGTAAACGATTTTAGGACATGACAATACTAGATTCCTAATTATACCTAAGTATTATACAATGTGCCTCAAGTCACGTAAAGCTAATTTTTCCATTTTGTTAAATTGGCTTTACCAGCGGTTAATTTCAGCCTCTGTGTAAATGACTCTACACCTTAAACGCAGAAGATTTGAAAAAGTTGCGGTTTCTCAAAAAAAATCTTCTTTTTTATATTTTCCGGTGTGATCCCATTAGAAGATACATATGTATGTTCTACTAACTATTGTTAATCATGGGTGCCTACGGAAAACAGTATATCATAGTCGCTTTCTAAACGTCATTATGCAATATTTACTAAGAATCATTAACACTTGTACTATTAATTTAAACATTCCTACAAAAAACAAAAAAAGCGCCGTTGCCGACGCTTGCTTCTATTACATTGTTTCTAACGAATCTTCATAGATAATTGGATCAATTCCTGACGCTTCTCAGGACTCGAGTTCACATTGTCATACATTGCATCAATAGCTGCGCGGTTCTCGCGGTAGCTCTTCTCATGCTTGATTGTAGTATGAGACCATTCGATCAGAGCATTCTCAGTAACAACAAGCTCGTTGTATGAATCGTGGAATCCTGTTGCTTGCACCAGTTCTTCCATAACCTCTTGAGTGATCTCCTGTAGTGCCCGTTTAGCTGCAATTTCCTTCTCCAACACTTTTGCTCTATTCTCAAACATATTCTTGGCTTTCATGTAATCCAACTGTGCTTTTGATAAAATCGGTTTCATCGATGGCTTTCACCTTTCAGAAAATAATATTTTCTACATTATTGTATCGTAAATCGGTGCAGATTACAAAATTTATGTCGCTGGTAATTGTTATCTTTACATCAAAACTCCGACCTACGAATACTTTTCGCAAGCCGGAGCACTTTTTTTTATTCTTTAGTTAAAGTTCTTAGGGAAGATGCTTGTACTCTTCTGTAAGAGTGCCACAGTAATCTTACCGGCCTCTGCTCTAGTCAACTTACCCTTCGGGTTAAAGTTATAGACGGGCTTCTTTTGGCCTGTAACGGTCACAGCGCTTCCTTCCATAATCTTAGCTTTAGATATAGCTTCAATTGCAGGACGTGAGTAGAAATCCATGTTACTTGTATCAACAAATGATTTGCTTAAGCTTGCTAGCAGTTTACTGTCATTCAAAGACATCTTGAGTTTCAACGCCCTAGCTATCATTACTGCGGCTTGTTCACGTGTTAAGGCTTGATCAGGCCCAAAGAAGCCATCACTGAGGCCTGTAACAATACCTGCCCTAGCAGCTGTCTCAATGTGTTTGAAATCCCATGTGGCCGCGACGGCTTCTGGCACAATATCAAAGAAGGTTTGTTTATTAGCATCATAGTTCAAAGGAATACTTAATGATTTCACCAACAATGTTGCAAATTCACCACGAGTGGTCAAATCATCGGCTCCGAATGCATCTGCTCGAAGATTAGTCATAAATCCTTTGGAATACAATCCATTCATTATATTTCTGCCCCATGGATGATTCGTAATATCAACAAAACCACGGCGCAGCTTCATAACAGTGTAATAACCAAATTCATCGAATGGAACGGTGATGGTATGTTTCTTCGTATCTACGACACCGCCCAAGTTCTCCCACTTACCTGAATCTGTATATCGGAATACTGTAATAGTCGATCCCACTTCATCCACTATGCTGGAGTTGAAAGTAAGCGTCAATTCACCACGTTGGGAAGGTACGATTTTTCTTGTTTGACTATACTGTGTAAAATATCCAGTCTTTCCACTGGCATCCACGAAATGTGGGGTAACCCCGTTAGTCTCAAGATTAACGCCATCATTTCCTAGACCCCCACTAAGCCAATAGATATCCGATACTCTCGAAAAGTTATTAGTAGAGACGGTTGATGTAAAGCGCAGAGCAAGATCCTGTGGAATCACAAGCTGCCCGCCCCCGCCTTCGGTTCTGTCGTCACTACCCGTTACATTGATAATGTTCCCGTAATCATTCTTACGTTCAACAACGCCATCAGCGGGATCCGCAATACCAAACAACAGTTTTGTATTAGGATAATATTTTGCAGCACCAGAGCTAGTATATCCCTTCATAATCGTACCTTTAGGGAAGTTCAATTCCAAGGTTTTATTAAAGACACTATACTTCGTAGCTACCTTCTCCGCCATATATTGTGTATCAATCTGCACAGCACTGGCATAATACACATTTATGGTATCGCTTATTGTGGAGTTAGCACGAACCACTTGTATCTTAATAGGATTCGATTTGTCTGCTTTTAAACCCACATAATCATAGGTGAAGCGATCTTGATTTGGCAAATCCGTACGTTTAATTGCTTCTTCTTTGCCAATTATTACTTTAGTGGCACCTTCAGCCTCAATATCAAAACGAACAAAGTTTTTGTTAACAACAATTTGCTCACCTACCGTCGCTACAGGTGACAGAAGACGATATGGAGCAACTTCCCGCACTACTTCAAGACGTTGTGTAGTTCTTGCTCCTGTTTTGTTAATAAGCTCTAGGGTATAAACTTGACTTCCTGGGGCATCAAATTTAATGTCACGTAATCTTAAAATAAAGTTTTTAGCACTGCCAATGTAGTCATAATACAGACCATTTGCAGCCACTTCATCAGGATAACGTTTAGGACCAATAGGTCCAGCGGATTCCGTACCGTCAATTAGCAGCTTATCTTGCCCCGTCGAAGTAAACACCAAAGTAGAGCCCTGATAAAGATTCAGCGTTGTAGCACCACTACCTTGTAGTACCAAGTCGAATTTATCTTTGTTTGTTGTATATTTTTCATCCTTATATACAATCTCAGCCGGCAATGCCAGCATGGCATTACGCTCGACTTCATTAGAAAGGGTTGTAGTTGTAAAAGGTAAACGATTATCCCCTAAAGTAGGATGGAATTGTTTTATCCCAGAAATGTTGGTATCAATGATGTAAATTTTAAGTTCTTTTTTGATAATACGTTGGTTACCAGCATTATCTCTTGAGACTCCAGTAAACACGATTTTATTCTCACCGTATACCAGTGGTCCCGTCTGACTGATTGTCACAGTGAAATTAAAAGTTGTTTTATTTACTGTTGAGTTTTTTTCTACTTCAAGCTTAAAAGGATTGCTAGATAATGAGTTACTGTCTGTACCGTTAATTTGCACTTGTGCATTTTCTATATTTTCGAACCCGATATATTCCCCAGCGACATTAAGTTTTTTTTCTACACTGGAATCGAATTCGTAGGTCTGACCATCTTGCAGATTACTTACATATATATAGTTTTTCGATACATATGAAATATCAGCATTATAGAAGGATTCTGATCCTTTATAACGGAATTGTACCTTTTGTTGACCATTAGAGAACCCTGATATTTTATAAATATATTCATTTGTTCCTGTGCCTGCAGTTACATAATCTATGGATAGTGGTTTATTACTCAAAGGCAAATAGTTTGCAGTTATATCTGCTGGGGTTGTTGATCTATTTGTCTTCGCCATTATATAGAAACTATCCGTCTCTAACTGTTGGCCATTCAAAGGCAATTTAGAGATATTGGTAAGATCACCTGAGCCTGTATATCCAGGAAGGTAGTACATTTCTGTTATAACAGTCTCATTTTTCAAAAATTTATATGAATAAAGATGAGAACTGCTGTGGCTGCCATAATCTACAGACAATTTAAAGTCATTTACACCCGCCAAGATTTCTAAATCAGCTGCAGTCTTAAATTTAACCAATTTATACGTTGGCGTAACGCCATCAGGACCAGGAATTGTTAATTCTTCTGTCACAGCACTAATCGTTACAACTTTTTCGGAACTATTACCTTTATTAAGAGTTAGCACAGCATTTGTTGCAAACGGAGCCACGTTATATGGAACTAAGATCTGTCCAGTAAAACCTGCAACACTTGGAGTCAAATCAGCAGTCAACGTAGGCACATTATCATTTAAGATATTATAGTCCGCATTGTCGTGGTTGATGTTCAAAGAAGCGTACGGTTGATCCTTATCAAAGAAATATACGGATCTGTCTATTGTTATTGAATCCGAAGCATTTTGAATAACAATCTTAAGCGTACTTAATCCCGGACTCAAGTTCAGCGCGGGGGTGAAAAATGTTCCGTCTTCCAATAGGGAAGTTTGTAATGCAGTTCCTCCATTCACGGAGACACTGACTTTAGTGGCATTCGTTACTTTACCTTGAAGAGTAACTGTAGATACTGGTACGACAACTTGTGTTCCTTCATTTAAATTAAGCGCAGAAGGACCACCCAAAACTTTTAATTCTGTTACATAGGGAACTTTATCATAAAGAACATAAAATGATTCTGAACGTTGGAGATTCCCTTGCATACCAGAAAAGGTCACCTTATTAAAACCTGTATACAAAACAAGACCAGATGCTACAAAACGGTTATCCGGGCTATTGGTATCTGTTGTTACCGCTCCCGTAGTCAGGTGAGTAGCATCTGTTACCCATTTATTAGATTGACTATCTTTTGTAAGCTGCTCTACAGTAACCTTCATCGTGGAAGATGTTACCTGAGAGTAGGTTCCTGTAATTGAAAAGGTAGGGCTACTTACTTTGTAAACACTAGAACGGTCAATAAGTCCCTCAGGATTAGGATTAGCTGTTGTTGCTACAACATCCTGTTTCAACAGAACAGTATTCCGTAATGTGAGATCATCCGGACTGAAGAAAGTCGTGGAGCTCGTGGTAGCCGCTGCCGCTATGGGCGTGTATTTACCTGGGAACATAGAAACGATCAAAGCCGCCAGCATCAGCCAAACGAACGGTCTCTTAAAGCGTTGCATGTGTTATATCTCTCCTTTGAGTATAAATTCTCGTAAACCTTCACTTTGTTCTTTATCGGTCATAGGAAGCGATATTTTTAGGGAAAACAACAAAAAACTCATCCGAAAAGGGATGAGTTTTGTTAGTTATAGAAAATATTAGAATAATACCATTAATAAATTAAGATTTGGAACCTCTTTCCGGATTAGCTTTCATACGAATTCTTAAAAAGAAATCAATCAACGGACGTTTAGTCTTACCGATCAAACCTGTAACTTCCGCACCGATCTGCAAGAAGAAGAGCATGATGCAGATGACTACAAAGGTAACCCAGTTCGCCTCGTAAAGAGCGGCAGAGGATTGAATAACAGCTAAAACTCCGAAAAATGCAGCAATACCATAAATAATGAGCACAGTCTGACGATGACTAAAGCCTAGCTCGCGAAGGCAATGATGCAAGTGACCTTTATCTGGTGCAAAGATTGGTTTCTTCTGCAGCTTACGGCGCACGATCGCAAAGAACGTGTCCGACAACGGTACACCAATAATAAGCAAAGGTGTAATAAACGAAACCACGGCAATCTGTTTAAACCCTAGCAAAGCAAGTAAAGCTAAGCAGAAGCCTAAGAACAGCGATCCCGTATCCCCCATAAAAATCTTGGCGGGATGGAAGTTGAAGAACAAGAATCCGATTATGCTACCCAGAAGCAACAGGCATAACATTGCAACCATCGTGTTACCCATCAAGAAAGCCATTACCGCAATCGTAGCAATCGCAATCCCTGATACACCAGCAGCAAGCCCGTCCAACCCGTCAATCAGGTTAACAGCATTGGTGACACCAACAATCCAGAAAATCGTAAGCGGGATAGCAATCCAGCTTTCCAATGAAGAATACGTATTGTTAAATGGAATATTCACAAAATCTACAGTAATACCAAAACCGAAAACTACAATACATGCTGCGACAATTTGGCCCAGCAGCTTCAACTTTGCTGATAATTCAAATCGGTCATCCAACCCTCCGATAAGTACAATCAGTCCGCCGCCACACAGCAGCGCTTTGATGAAGTTGGCCTCCCGCGGAGTGAACTCATATGGAATAATCGGCAATACGGCAAGCAGGCCTAACACAAACGCCAGAAAAATAGCTAATCCGCCAAGGCGGGGCATAATTTTCGTGTGCACTTTACGAGCATTCGGCACATCTGTCGCACCAATCTTAATGGCGAATTTTTTCACCAAAGGTGTGAGGCCAAGTGCGAGTCCCATGCATACGATAAATCCAGCGATGTATATGATTAACATTTGATCAGTCGACCCCCATTTCTCTACCGCATTGAATTATACGCTGTTACAAAAACAAATTCCAATCCCTTTTTTAGGCTATTCATCTGATTTTCTAGGTGAATATCGGCATTTGACTAGACTTTTGTTACTTTATCTTTCTCACGCACCACTTTTAATGCGAATTTCGGCAACGCAAGCATTCTTTTGTACCGCGTAGGCTCTTTTAATAAACGGTACAACCATTCAATTCTCATTTTTTGGAAAACTTTTGGCGCTCTCTTGCTCTTGCCAGAAATTACATCAAAGCTGCCGCCGACCCCCATCATGATCGGAACACCTAACTTGGATTTGTGTTTTGCAATCCATGGTTCCTGACTATCCGCGCCTCTGGCCACAAATAATAAGTCAGGATTGGTTTTAACAATTCCAGCAATAATTTCATCGTCCGATTCCGGACCAAAATAACCGTCATGATATCCTGCAATAATAACACGCGGATATTGCAATTGTAACCTTTCAGCGGTTTCCTGAATCACCTCAGGTGTAGAACCAAGGAGATATACCTTCCATCCATATCTTTCACCCTGTTGCATCAATTCATGTAACAGGTCAAACCCAGCTACCCGTTCGGTTACAGGCTCCTTACAATAATTAGCAGCCCATACCACACCGGTTCCATCTGGGACAACCAATTCAGCTGACTTCATTATCTCCATATAAGCTGGATCTTCCAAAGCAGCCATAACCATAATCGGATTAGCTGTAATCACTTGATGCGGGATACGGGTATGAACCGCCTCTGTCAAATAAGCAACAGTTGCTGCCATATCCACCTTGGAGACTCTAATCCCAAAAATAGGAACTGTAGGTACCGCGCTTTCTGCTTTCACTTTAGATCATCCTTTATGGTGGAAATATTCTACGATTTGCCGTGCTGGAGCCCCTGCTTCTTGAATCAACGAGGAGAGGATCGTCTCCCGCTCATTTCTCCATCCCTCTGTTGTTTCCAAAAGATGGCCTATCTCAGCAGCAACTTGTCCAGCATCTAATGATTGGGTCGTGCCCACAGGCTGACACCGAACTCTGTCTAGAAAATGATCAATTTTCGGATCATAAGAGATACCAATCAGCGGAACTCGCCGCCCTGCGGCATAAATCAGGCTATGAAGACGCATTCCGATCAGCACTTCACATTGCCCTACTTCCCGCAGCATGTGTTGCGGATGACTGGCATCTTCACAAATACTGACCTGCCCCCCATGCTGGCTTATATTTTCTTCCAGCTTCTCCATCACATAACGTGAGGCTTCAATATCCGATGGAAGATGAAACGGAAGGAATCTTAAATGCAATGGTTTCTCAAGATTCGCCTTAATCAAGCCTTGAGCAAGAGCGTCCAGCTCCTTGCGATCTTGTTCCCAATAACGTACCGAAATACCTACTACCGGAAGTGAATCTGAAGACTCTGGTAATTCAGCAGCATCAGTATCATCAGGTAAAGATAAGCCCATCACCGGGTCAGGAACAACCTCTATGTTCTTCTGTTCTAATCCCATAGAAAGTAAAAGCTCGCGGGATTGTTCATCCCGCACAGAGATATAGGTACATTTGCGAAACACTGATTTGATTAATGGGTGGAAAAGCTTACGATTCACAGGTCCGATTCCTTGAGCATAAATAAAGGTCGGTTTACCCATCCACTGCGCAAGCTTGATAATACCTAAATAGTAAGGAATACTCTTGCTTCCTGTTACATCTTGCAGCAAGCTACCTCCACCGCTGATCAGACCAGAACTCTCATAAATAGCTTGACGGACTTCAACCAGCTTCATCCGGTGCACAGATTTCACTCCATATGTGGCGCTAGTCCACTCAGGATCGATGGACAAGACAATGGGTTCGATCTCTATACCTGCAGCTTGAGAATGTTGTTGCAGTGCAATCAATATAGATTGCAGTACCGCCTCATCCCCGCTGTTATGGAAACCGTAATAACCGGAAATAACTATCTTTTTAGGAGTGGCGACCATCGTTTCCAACACCCTTCTGCAATTTGCCATACGATTACGGCAATCACACCAATGATCAGTCCTAATCCAAGACCGAGCAAGCCACGAATGAGCGAGATCAGAACTGGCGAGTGAATATGTGCAAAGGTATCCACCATGGAGAGCTGACCGATTACAGCAATAATCATGATAAACGCTGCATTCCGGTATCTAAAGGCCAAGAATGCACCAAGAATTAATAACGGATGCGCTAGCAAAAACTCTTTATTACGCGGTCGAACGCCAACCGTATTTTCCAAGAAGGTACGTAAAACCATTTCCAGCGGACTCACACTGCCACCGTTACCTGTACGGGTCATGTAATAATAGCCAACAACCGCCAAAACAAAGGCAATGATAATCATCGCAAATGTGATTGGTGTCCGCAGCAGCTTACCTGTCTTGTTAAAGACAAAATCCCCGCGATACAAAAGTACGTAAAGTGCCACAAGACCGATAGGCGCCATATGAAGCAGACTGACACCACGGAACTGGTTGAGAACCAGGCTATAAGTAACATTATTAAGCAGTGCTATCATAAACGGCACAGCGCTCAAAGAGATCAGTGAAGTCTTAAAATAAAGCACTAAGCTATGTGTAAACCGGCGTTGCGGGCTCATAGCCTTATAGGTAAGGGGATTGCTCCGTAGAGGTGGCCCCATTTCATTAACCTTACGAATGGCAAGCACAACGGCAAGCGTTGGTGCACTTATCGCAGCGGCAAGCGCGAGCGCTTGTTCAAACATTTCAGGCTTCACTAGCATCAGGCCTGCACTTCCAATCAGACCTAACACCCAGGCAGCAAGCGTGAGCTGTGGAATGAAGTAAGAGACCAGCAGAGCCACTAAAGACACTGCTCCAACCACCGCAACTAACTTAAAGTAACGTTGATAAGAGGAATCTACAACCTCAAATGCCGTAGCTTGTCCCAACTTAAATCCATTATCTTCAATCTGCTCAACAGCTCCGCCTGGTTCGCTTAGGCTGGTAATAAGATTATCTAATGTATCTGTTACCTGTGCCTTAGCAGTATTTCTTGCAGGAATCGTGTTTAAGTAGATCATGCGGATATTCCGATCCTTTGTTGCCAGAGCGAAACGGTCCGAAATCACTTTTGGATCTAAAGCAGAATCACCCTCACTAAGGGAATATAAACGCGTCACATTATAATCCAGCAAATAAGCGAGCCTGTTAAAGCCCTTTTGCTGTTTCTTAATATTCTCAATTGCTGCAATCCCCATTCCACGTTCCTTAAGGAGATTAGCAAAGTCAGTGATACTGCCAGTATCGGCATCATCATTAAACCCTTTAACAGACTCACCTTCAAATAGAATCCGTTTAACACCCAATTCCTCATAACGATCCAACAGCTTCTTTACCGTGGCTTCATTATAAGTCAGAGAATCCACAAGACGAGGTACAATACTGAATCCCTTGTTGTGCAGCATCTCCAATGTAAATGGATCGGGCTGGAGCGGCTTCAATGTAGCATCTTCTAGCGGGGTCTCAATGATAAGACCCTGCTGTCCGCGGAAACTCCAGTCTCTTGAATTAATCCCAAGATTACTAAATGCTTCTTTAATTACAGGCGCTAAAGTATCGCTGTAATCAGCACTGGTAAAAAGAATATAGGTATAGTTCTCATTTTCAGGAATGATCGTGTCCGTAAGATTAGCTATATCAGCCGCACCCCATATCATCAGACGACGCGCCTTACGATAATCTTCCAATGTGCTTTCGTAAATCGCCATACTCTGAACACCCGCGTCTTTAAGGCGATCTAACTGCTCGGAAATATAATCTTGTGGATTTGCACGATAGCTGGCTACATCAACCAGATCACGATAATCAAATACAAATTCTACTGTCTTGGAAGACTTCTCCGTCTGCAGTCGATCATAGACCACAGGCAAGGCTGCTATAACGCCAACCACAACTATGATCCACAGCCACTTTCGGGAAGTAATATTCCAACGTTGCCATTTTTGCCGCACCAAAAGTACCTCCTCTTTCGCTTTAAAAACTCTTTTAACAAAAGTAGAAACGGATCGTCATCCTTTTAGAGACGGTACCCGTTTCTACATAAAATATAATTCACAATATAGAAGGCACTCTATATTTATTATTGTCCCCCGTCAACGCGAGCCATAACCTGTTTCGACAGTGCAGCAACCTTATCCTTAGCATTCTGCAGGGAGTCACCCACTACTGCAAAATAAACCTTAATCTTAGGCTCTGTGCCGGAAGGGCGCAGGCAGAACCAAGATCCGTCAGCCAGCAAATACTTCAGTACATTTTCCTTCGGCAGTCCATTTAAGCCCAGAGAATAATCCTGAATTTCTGTTACGGCAGATCCAGCAATTTCTTGTGGTGCATTAGAACGCCAATCATTCATGATTCCTTGAATTTGCGCAACGCCATCTTTGCCTTTCAGCGTACGGGACTCCAAGCTTTCCAAGAAGTATCCGAACTGCTCGTACAATTCCTGAAGAACATCATATAATGTTTTGCCTTGAGCTTTATAATAAGCACCTGCTTCAGCGATAAGCATAGCAGCAAGAACAGCATCCTTATCACGAGCATAATTGCCTGCAAGATAACCATAGCTTTCTTCATATCCGAAAAGATATGTGTATTCTCCGGATTGTTCGAACTGCGTCATCTTTTCTCCAATATATTTGAAGCCAGTCAGCGTATTAAATACAGTTGCACCATAATGAGAAGCTACAGCAGCCCCCATTTCGCTAGTAACGATAGTCTTTACAACCGCACCATTGCGAGGCAGCTTTCCTTGTTCCTGCAAACGACTCAAATAGTAATGAATCATCAGTGCTCCGGATTGATTGCCGGACAGAACAACAAATTTACCTTCATTGTCGCGAACTACCGCACCCATACGGTCTGCATCAGGATCTGTACCAATCAAAAGGTCAGCATTCAACTCTTCGCCCAGCTTCATAGCCAGCGTAAAAGCTTCACGTTCCTCCGGGTTCGGAGATTTCACTGTAGAGAATTCAGAATCCGGCTGCTCTTGCTCAGGTACAACATGCACCTGGGTGAAGCCGATTTTCTCAAGTACACGGCGGACTGGCAAATTACCTGTACCATGCAGCGGAGTGTATACGATTTTGAAGTCTTTTCCAAGCGTAGAGGCAATCTCTTCACTTGCAAGACTGACCGCAGCAACAGTATCGGTAAACGCTTCGTCATCCTTCTCTCCTAGCCAGTGCAACAGTCCTTGAGCTTCAGCTTCTTCTTGCGAAATCCGCTTCACACCATCAAAAGTGTCAACCTCTAATATGTAAGAAATGACCTTTTCGGCTTCGTGTGGTACAAGCTGTCCGCCTTCCGAATTATAGACCTTATAACCATTGTATTCAGGAGGGTTATGGCTCGCGGTGATTACAATACCACCCGTTGCTTTCAAATAACGCACACTGAATGACAGCTGTGGTGTTGAACGAAGGGAAGTAAACAAATGCGCCTCGATACCATTAGCAGCCAGTACGAGAGCAGCCTCAAGTGTGAATTCAGGCGAGAAGCGGCGAGAGTCATGCGCGATAACAACCGAAGGTCTGCCTTCTCCAGTATGCTTTTCTAGAATATAATTAGCGAAGCCTTGTGTAGCTCTGCCAACAGTATAACGATTGATACGATTGCTGCCCGCACCAATAACCCCACGCAAGCCGCCTGTACCAAACTCTAAGTCTCTGTAAAAACGCTCTTCAAGCTCCTGTGGCTCATTCTCCAGAGCGCGAAGCTCTGCCTTTGTAGCCTCGTCAACAGAAGGGTCCTGCAACCAGCGGGATAATGTGTCTGCCGCTTTTGCACTTAATTGAGTCATATGAATCTCTCCTTTAGATATATTTATAAAAAAATAAAATATTTAGCTCAGAGCAAACATAATTTCTCCAGAGGCTACAACCTTACCTTCAACGGAAGCAGTAGCTTGTCCTTTTCCGATGCTGCCCTTAAGACGGGTGATCTCTACTTCAAGAGTAAGTGTATCGCCCGGTACCACTTGACCACGGAAACGGAATCCGTCCAGCCCAGCTAAAAAACCGATTCGGCCGCGATTAGCCTCTACTCCCAGGATAGCAACCGCACCCACTTGTGCAAGGGCTTCTGTAATCAGTACACCCGGCATTACCGGATAGCCCGGAAAGTGACCTACAAAGAACGGTTCATTGATCGTTACATTTTTGATTCCTACAGCTTTTTTGCCCATTTCAATCTCGATAATTTTGTCCACCAGCAGAAATGGAGGCCGATGGGGGATGATTTCTTGAATTTGGTTGATATCCAGCATTATGACAAAACTCCTTTCGGATGTTGCACATTTTCTTTTATTCTTTGCCGAAATGCATAAAATTAGGCAGGTTCGGTAAAAACTATATTTATCCTTCACCAACTGCAGAAGTGGAGGTTGAGATAAGGGGCTTTCTCCACCGGATGCGGCAGCATGGCGGAGAGGGCCCTTTTTGCTGCCCGAGGCCCCCCACCATTATACATTTTTCAGCATAAAAAAGAAAACTCCCTTGTATAACAAGGGAGTGGTTAAATCATCTTCATTTATGGAGCAAAAACCAAATCATATACATGTCTCCACGTGCTCCACTGCAGAGCATCGCTTAACTCTTTCTTACCCAGGACAACGTAACCGACGGCCAGGCCGCCTCCAAGTGCAGCTACGAGAAGCAAGGGAATAAGAACCCATTGTATCATGGTCCATTTGGAGATCCCTCGTGGAGAGGGTTCTTTCTTCTCTTCCGATTTAACTTTTTCCTGTCGATCCATTCCTTCACCTCTACGCGCGCATGTTATTGGCTAGACCAAACATCTGATCACTGGACGAAAGTGCCCGAGCTACGAGTTGATACGTGCGTTGAATCTGCATCATTTCTGTCATTTCTGAGGTCATATCGACATTCGACTGCTCCAGCCATCCTGAGCGCACTCCAATTCCAGATGCCTCGCCTGCCGCTCTTTGTACAAAAGCCTGCTGTGCTGTAACTCCATCTGCAAGCATATAGAAATTCCCGTCGACAGCCTTTAAGGCATTCTGTGTCTTAGGTTCTACTATCATTATAGTACCCGCTACCTGAACAGGTCCATTCTCCGTCTTTTTCGTTAACACACGACCGGATTCATCGATAGCAGCATTCACACCTACAGGAACCGTTAGAGGTTTGCCCTCTGTATTTAAAACGGAGTTTCCTGTGTTATCAACCAATACCATCATCTTGGCATCAGTCGTGTCAGGAATAAAGTGAAAATCACCCTGACGTGTGTACGCCGTAGTACCATTGACCTGAACACCAAAAAGCCCGTTGCCCTGAATGGCTAAGTCGGTCGGACTCCCTGTTTCTTTAAGGGGACCCTCTTCCCAATTCGTTGAGATCGAAGGCACATAAGTCCCAAAACCCATATTAAAGCCTAGGGGTGTAGAACGGCCCGGTTGGTCATAATCATCCGATTGCTGTTGTACACGAGTCAGCACGTCCTCAAAAGAGCCCTGCTTGCTCTTATAACCATTGGTATCCATGTTGGCTAGATTATCCGCTATAATATCAAGCCGCTGCTGAAGGCTCGACATGGAGACTGCTGCACTAATCGTTGAGTTGTTCATAGATCAAACCTCCTATAAGCTCTACCTGTAAAGCTCATTTCCTAAGCACTGCCTAAACCCTGCCAACTTCACTTACAGCCTTCTGCAAGCTGCCATCATAATATTGAACAATCTTCTGGTTCGCTTCATAAGCCCGATAGGCGGCATTCAAATCCACAGTAACCTGAGTAGGATCTACATTGGAGCTTTCCAAGTAACCTTGGCGTACTTGCATGTTATCTGTTCCGTTAGAGAAACGGATATCTGCCGCCTCTACATCATCAGCGTGAAATACACCATTACCGTCACGTACAAGCTCCTGTGGCTTTGTTACTACACTCACACCAAGCTTGGTCCCTGTCGGAAGTCCTGTTACTGGATTAAGCAAATTACCCTGCCCGTCCACTTTAAGGGTGTCCTGATTTCCTGTCAAGACAAGGGGCTTGCCTGTGGAATCAAGAACCTTGAAGCCACCACTGCTCAGTACCTCTCCTGTAGCCGCGTTTATTGAGAAGCTCCCATTTCGCGTATACAGATTATTCCCTTCAGCATCCTGTACAGTAAAGAAGGCCTGTGGACGATAAACAACCTCACCCTCAGGGCTTACATATTTGCCCGAACCATCAAAGGAGATATTTTGACCTGTCACAGGATCAGCTACTTGCAAATCCGTAGATAAAGCAAAATCCATGGTCTTGCCGCTCTCCCTTAAATCACCCTGTAAATATTGGGATATCGACTGTTCTGCAAAAACCCCAGTGTTAAGACGCCCCACTGGCTTGGTATTGCCATTACTCATAGCAGAGATCAATACATCCGGAAAAGCATGATTGACACTGTCAACCTGCTTGTACCCCGTTGTATTCAAGTTAGCGATGTTCTGTGTTGCCGTATCATGTCTACGCTGCTGTGTAACCATACCTGCAGCGGCTGTATATAATCCTCTTATCATGAAGGTAGTCCCCTTCCGAATCTTTTGCTACCTTTTATATCGGCTGCTTAGAACTTTTTCTTAACGACCTTGTCCAAATTATCCAGCATTATTCCTGTTCCCTTAACTACACAATGCATCGGGTCTTCCGCTATCCACACCGGAACATGTAATTCTTCCGAGAGGAGCTCGTCCAATCCATTAAGTAAAGCGCCACCACCAGTTAGAACAACACCCCGGTCAATAATATCTGCTGATAGCTCAGGCGGTGTACGTTCCAGAACAGACTTAGCAGCTGCCACAATAGAAGAAACCGGATCCCATAGTGCTTCTTTTACCTCGCCTGAAGTAATAGTGAGCGTCTGAGGGAGTCCACTTACCATATCACGACCACGAATATCCATTTCAGCCTGCATCAGGCCTGGACGCACGGTGCCAATTGTAACCTTAATATCCTCTGCCGTACGTTCGCCGATTAACAGCTTATACTTTTGTTTAATATATCTTAAAATGGCCTCATCGAACTTGTCTCCTGCGACTTTAATCGAAGAAGCGGTAACGACGTCGCCCATAGAAAGTACGGCTACATCCGTCGTTCCGCCACCGATATCGACGACCATGTTCCCACTAGGCTGATAAATATCCATTCCCGCTCCGATTGCAGCGGCTTTTGGCTCTTCCTCCATAAAAACTTCCTTAGCCCCGCTCCGCTCCGCCGCTTCCCGTATGGACTTCTGTTCCACAGATGTAATATTTGTAGGGGCGCAAATCAGAATACGGGGCCGTGCGTACCAGGACCGGCCGCCAACGCGGTCGATAAAATACTTAAGCATCATTTCTGTGATTTCAAAATCTGCAATGACACCATCCCGGAGAGGACGGATTGTTATAATATTTCCAGGTGTACGTCCAACCATGCGACGTGCCTGTTCTCCCACCGCAAGGACTCTCTTCGTATCACTTTCAAGTGTGACCACGGAAGGTTCATCCAGAACGACTCCCCTTCCCTTAACATGTATGAGCACATTGGCCGTGCCGAGGTCGATTCCGATATCCTTGCTAAACATAATGAAAGAGCCCCCAAAGTGTTATTTTAATTGAAAAAACAGCAGTTAGTACTAAATTTAAAAATACCATACTTTAGGGGAAGTACACAATGTATTAAAGCTGAATATTTCCTTAAATTTCCGAAAATCTCATGGCTTTGATGCTACAGCAACCTCACGTTTTTTCCCCGTCGATTTTTTATATTTGATTTTTGTGGCTTCTCCCCCCCGAAGATGTCGGATGGACTTGTGATATTCGAGAATGTGCTTCACCTGATCGGCCAGATCAGGGTTGATCTCTGGCAGACGCTCAGTTAAATCTTTATGCACCGTGCTCTTTGAAACGCCAAATTCCTTGGCTATGGTCCGGACCGTATGCCTGGTTTCCACGATGCAGCGTCCGATTTTGATCGTACGTTCCTTGATGTAATCGTGCACGCTCCCGCCTCCCAACTGTGGATAGTTTGGTACATTATATGAGGGGCGGGCTTATATATTCGCGCTTTCAAGACATGACAAGCTATGGAGGGCTCATTTTATTTAATGGACAACCTAATAACCCGTGTTATTAGCATGATGAAAAGCCGTCGCTGTACCTTTAGGTCAACAACCGTTTCCCGCGTAAACAAAAGGCTCATCACAAACATAACCTTAAAAATCCCTATATACACAAAAAAATAGGGGGCTTTCGCCCCCTGCTATAGAAATTTTTATCGCTGTGGCAGTAAATCCGATGGATTGACTACTTTGCCATCTTCGTACACTTCAAAGTGTACATGATTTCCAAGGTTCTTTTCGATCTCACTGCGACCAGCTGTGGCAAGAGTATCTCCCTGCTTCACTACATCGCCTTGTTTAACTTTTGTTTCACCAAGACTTTGGTATACAGTCTTCAAATTACCTTGATGGGTAATTTCAATCACTTTACCTAATACCGCAACATCTTCCACTCTGGTCACTTCACCGCTGAGCGCTGCTTTGACATCGAACGTATTGTTGTCTTCACGGGCAATATCGATTCCGACATTAGGAATAAATTTGTCGTTATATTGCACCATAGCGGCAACGTGATTGTCCTCTGTACCATTCTCATCATAATACGGCTTAACTACTTCTACTTCACCTGGATTAGCTACTGGCCAAGTCATACTTTCCGTTGAAGCAACAACTTCAAGTGCATCTGGACCTCCGGTTGTTGTACCAGCTTCATTAGCGGAAGTTCCTACTTGCTGCGAAGTGGCGGCAGTGTCCTGGTTGAGCGGCTTTTGGCCGGCATCCTGATAGACCCACACCAAGGTTAGTATAATTGCCGCTGCCGCCGTGTAGACTGCTGGGAATACCCAACGTTTAGATACCAGTCTGTTCCATGAAGAAGGTTTTGCACCAGGTAAATCTCCCTGAGTTTTTTTGAGAGATTCATCTTGGTTTGTTTTGTTTTTGTCTTGTTCATTCATATGGTTATCACCTCAGTAACCAGTGTTACCGGGCTTTTCTCTTTTATACGTATCTTTCAAGTTATTTTTTCAGAAGAGTTGAGATTTGTGTAAATGAGATACCACTATAATAGTGTTTGAGAATTTGGGTAGCTGTTCCACCCTCTTTGGCCATCCCATTTGCCCCCCACTGACTCATCCCTACCCCATGCCCATTTCCGAAGGTCGTGATCAAGATCTTATTCCCCTTACGGCTCCAACTGAATTGGCTGGATCGTAGGCCTAGCTTCTCCCTCACTTCACGTCCAGTAAATATAGAGCCTCCAATAGAGATCTCTTTAATCCGATGTCCAGTGGTAAGAGACAACACTTCCATAGGTAATCTCGAAGATGATGAAATCTTCGTTGTAGTTCCTGAATTGGTAGTTTCTTTGGAGGCTGGAATGACTTTATCGTTCAGACCCAATCTAGTAAGTATTTCAGAAACAGTAAAAGTGTTAGTCACCGCATAGTTTGGGGTAATCTCTTTCTCCCAAGGACTCGTCACACTGCGCAGATAGGGAATCGCTGCATTCCAATACTCTTCTGAGTTCTCAGTATATCCTCCACTGGAGGCGAAAAAGGAGGCCGTTATCGGCTGCCCTTTATAAGTCATAATCACTCCGCGCGTCTCAAGGACCGCGCGCTGCAGCTTTGCGAGGTCGGCGCTTCTTCCGCCGAGCTTCCATTGCCGTTCCAGCGTGTCCTTAGATATGTAAGCCTGATGGCTTACCGTATCGGTTACATCCGCCTCCGGAACGGGTACGCCGCTTCTGTCGCCAGCCACCAGGCGGCGCATGATAAAGGTGCGGGCCGCTACGGCCTGCGCTTTGAGCGCTTCAAGCTCAAAGTCGGCCGGCATCTCGGCCGCTAGCACGCCGCGGACGTAGTCCTCCAGCGGCAATGTCTCTATTTGTCCGCTGTGCGACAAATAGACAGAGACGTTCGGCTGCGGCGCTTCCTGCGCAGCCGTCTCCGGCGCCGCCGGAGGGGCCGTGACCGCCGGCACGGCCACAGGCGCCGGTTGTCCCCGGTGTAGCGGGACAACCGCCAGCGGAATCAGCAGCGCCGCCAGGAAAGGCGCTGCGAGCCAGGCGACGGGAATGAGTCGCCTGCGCCGGGGAGCAAGGGGACGCGAATGCCAGCGCGTTGTCTTGTTTCTTCGCAAGTAGCGGAAATCTTTCATCTCTATGGCTCCTTCCGTGAATCACTGGTGATTCTTATAGATATGAAATTACAGCAACTGCTAGAACACAATTTGAGAGAAAGAGAGTTCCTGTCCTCAATCTATTACTAGACCGCAGGCTATTAAATTGCGCACAAAAAAATCCCCATCAGATGAGGATTCCATAAAAAAAGACCAAGCTGCAATCTGCAGCCTGGTCTCTCTTAATGAGTGATATTATACCCAAGTTGGTTGAACCTGAAAGCGTGGTTTAACCTCTTCGGTTTTAGTCGATTCACTCTTGGATACTTCCGGTTTAAGAACTTCATCCTTCACGGTTTGCGCTGAAGTATCCTCCATGGAAATGCGCCAAATTTCCGCACCCAGTCCGGACAACTTCTCAGCCAAATGAACATACCCGCGGTCAATATGATGAGTTCCGCTTACTTCAGTAGTGCCTTCAGCAACCAGACCTGCCAAAATAAGCGCAGCTCCCGCACGCAGATCCGTAGCACAAACCTTAGCTCCGACCAATTGTGCATTACCTGTAACGATCGCCGAGCGACCTTCGATCTTAATCTCAGCGTTCATATTGTGGAATTCATCCACATGCATAAACCGGTTCTCAAATACGGTTTCTGTAACGACACTGGTACCTTCAGAACGCAGCAATAATGCCATCATTTGCGACTGCATATCCGTAGGAAAACCTGGATACGGCAAAGTCTTCAAATCAACAGCTTTGAGAGGCTTGTCACTGATTACACGAATACCGTTCTCGTCGGGAATAATGGTTACACCCATTTCTTCCATCTTAGCAATAACAGGACCTAAGTGATCTGCAATTGCGCCTTCCACATATACATCGCCACCGGTAATTGCTGCAGCCGCCATGTACGTACCTGCTTCGATACGGTCAGGGATTACATGATGTTTGACCCCATGCAGACGTTCTACCCCTTCAATACGAATAACGCCTGTTCCCGCACCACGCACGATAGCGCCCATACCATTCAAGTAATTAGCTAGGTCTACAATCTCAGGCTCCTTAGCCGCATTCTCGATAACGGTCACGCCTTCAGCTAGTGTAGCTGCCATCATTATATTTTCGGTCGCACCTACGCTTGCTACATCCAAATACACTTTGGCACCGCGCAGGCGTCCGTTGCTTTTCGCTTCAATGTAGCCCTGGCCGAGACTAATCTCCGCACCCAGTGCTTCAAACCCTTTCAAATGCTGATCAATCGGTCGTGTACCAATGGCACAGCCGCCTGGCAGGGAAATTCTTGTCTGACCAAGTCTAGATAACAGTGGGCCCATGACTAAAAAAGACGCCCGCATTTTTCGAACCCATTCATAAGGTGCTTCACAGGAAGTGATGTTTGTAGCATCCACCTGGATAATATCGTTCTGATATGTAACCCCTGCACCCAGAGATTCCAACATTTTTGATATCGTCATCACATCATCAAGCGGAGGTGCGTCTACAATGACGCTTACTCCTTCTTCTGCCAATAGAGAGGCGGCTATGATCGGTAATACGGAATTTTTTGCGCCGCTAACTTTCACGCTCCCGGTCAATCTGTTGCCACCGCGGACGATAAATTTGCTCATTTTCGGTTTCCCTCCGCGTCCATTATTTCTTAAATTATTTTTTTAGATTAAAGTAATTGCAAAAAAGTTCTCTACTCCATCAATACGCCCATTTACTCGGGCATGTTCCTTAAAGTTCAGTGTTGACATAATAAAACCTTATTATTCGACACCTTTTGACCACTGCGACCTAAGACACTTATAACCAAACTACATCCCCTTAAAACATATATCGGATCATCCCACTCCAGCTCAGGTAATCCAGGAAGAACCCCGCTACAAAACGACCAAGTACAATGGCCAACAGCAAGTGCAGCAGCCTTCCCTGAGGACTCTTGGGATATCTTATGACCAAATCGAGCTTAAGGTTCTGCAATGCCCACCAAGATAATACAACACTGAGCAAAGATACAATCATTGAGACCATACTGCTGGTTCCAACTGCACTAGACAACCCACCCGACAATATATCCTCCATGCTAACCCTCCGTGTTCGTATTACTCGGAAATCGACTCTTATATCATACTTGTGAAGGGCAAAAGAATCCAGTACTTTTACAAATTTTTAAACAATTCAGCGCCATTATCCAAAATAATGAAGAAATTTTAACCTTTTTCAATAGATTACTATAATAAAAAAGCAGTCAAACCCATAAGGCTTGACTGCTTTTTTCCTACTGTTGTCCTTTTCCAGTGGACACTTTAATCCGTGTAACAGCGCGTTGCAGCGCCAATTCCGCACGGCGGTGATCGATATCATCTTGTTTGCTCCGAGTCTGGAGACGGCGCTGAGCCCGTTCTCTAGCCGCTTCGGCGCGCTCAACATCGATATCTGTTGGCAGCTCGGCACTTTCAGCCAGCACAGTTACTTTGTCCTTATGCACTTCAACGAATCCGCCATGAACGGCGATGGAGATCGTAACACCGTCCGATTTGACGGATAACGGAGCAACCTGAAGTGGAGTCACAAGCGGAATGTGTCCCGGCAAAATACCCAACTCGCCTTCGACCCCTCTTACAATCAAGCTATTCACTTGCTTGGAGTAAACGAGATGCTCCGGCGTGACAATTTCCAACAAAAAGGTATTCACTTCCATTCCTCCTTAAAGCTTTACATAGTAAAGCTCGCTTCGAAAGCATGCACTAAGCTTTACGAAGTAAAGCTTGCATCGAAAGCATTAGCTAAGCTCAGGTTACATCGATTTCGCTTTTTCTACTGCTTCTTCAATCGTACCTACAAATAGGAAAGCTGCTTCTGGAAGATCATCATGCTTACCATCCAGGATTTCCTTAAAGCTGCGTACAGTTTCTTTGATTGGTACATATTTACCCTTAAAGCCAGTGAACTGTTCAGCCACGTGGAACGGCTGCGACAGGAAGCGTTCAACTTTACGAGCACGAGCTACGATAACCTTATCATCCTCACTCAATTCATCCATACCCAAGATGGCAATAATGTCTTGAAGCTCGGTATAACGTTGCAACAATTGTTTAACACCTTGTGCTACGTTGTAATGTTCTTCGCCAACAATTTCTGGAGCTAGCAAACGCGAGCTGGAAGCCAGTGGATCAACCGCTGGGAAAATCCCCTTCTCGGAAATTTTACGCTCAAGGTTAGTTGTTGCATCCAAGTGAGCAAACGCTGTAGCCGGAGCAGGGTCAGTGTAGTCATCCGCCGGTACGTAGATTGCTTGAATCGATGTAACGGAACCTTTTTTAGTCGATGTGATACGCTCTTGCAGCTGGCCCATTTCAGTAGCCAAAGTCGGCTGATAACCAACCGCGGATGGCATACGGCCGAGAAGAGCGGATACTTCGGAACCCGCTTGGGTAAAGCGGAATATATTATCGATAAAGAGCAGCGTATCGCGGCCTTCCACATCACGGAAATATTCCGCCATGGTCAAACCGGTCAAAGCTACACGAAGACGTGCACCTGGAGGCTCGTTCATTTGTCCGAAGACCATTGCTGTCTTCTTAATAACGCCGGAATCCGTCATTTCGTGATAAAGGTCATTACCTTCACGAGTACGTTCACCGACACCTGCGAATACGGAAATACCACCGTGCTCTTGGGCAATGTTATTAATCAATTCTTGGATTGTTACTGTTTTACCTACGCCGGCACCGCCGAAGAGGCCGACTTTACCACCCTTAGCATAAGGTGCGAGCAAGTCGATAACTTTAATACCTGTTTCCAGGATTTCCGCTTGTGTTGACAATTCGTCAAATGTTGGTGCGAGACGGTGAATCGGGTTCTTTTTCTCAGCAAGAACTTCACCAGCGTTATCAATTGGATTACCAAGTACGTTAAATACACGGCCTAATGTCGCTTCCCCTACAGGAACCGAAATTGGACCTCCTTGATCGATCGCATCCAGTCCACGAACCAGACCATCAGTAGAAGACATCGCGATACAACGTACCAGATTGTCTCCCAAGTGATTGGAAACCTCAAGTGTTAGGTTAAGCTGACGACCATTGTCCAAGACGGTTTCAATTTTGATAGCGTTGAAAATCTCGGGCAACTGGCCGCGTTCAAATTCAATATCGACAACCGGACCCATAATGCTTACAACGCGTCCTTTGTTCATCTTCTTTTCCCTCCTCGAAAGCTGTTACATCAAGAAGAAACGACGTTGTCGTCATATAAAGATGACAACCGTTTCTCGTAGAAATATAAGCATTTCGTATAGTGTAAAACCTATACTTTCTTATATTGTAAGAAGAACTTACAGTGCCGTTCTTAAGGAACTATGTACCCTAAGCAAGCGGCACTGTTTCTCGTAAAATACAAGACAAGTTAAGCACTCGGTTTAACTTTTCTTGTATTTTAAGACTGCGCGTTCGCTCCGGCCACGATCTCGGTAATTTCCTGCGTAATTGCCGCCTGACGGGCACGGTTGTACGTAAGGGTAAGTTCTCCGATCATTTTCGACGCGTTCTTCGTTGCACTGCCCATAGCTGTCATTTTCGCACCCAGCTCACTGGCCTTGCCATCCAGAATTGCGCTATAAATCAAAGTTTCAGCGTACTTTGGAAGCAATACTTCTAGCACGCCTTCCGGTGAAGGTTCATATTCGTAGTTTGCAGAAGCTTCATGATGCTCTTGATTCCCTACTCCATCCATAGGCAACAGTCGCTCAACGGTTGGGATCTGGGTGATAGCATTGACGAATTGATTGTAACAAACATACAACTCATCATACGTACCATCTACAAACTGCTGTACTGCCGAATTCGCGATAGACTTGATGTCAGCAAACTTCGGCGCATCCGAAAGCTCAGTAACTTCCTGTACAATCGGATATTCACGGCGACGTAGAAAGTCACGGCCCTTACGACCAATAACAAACAATGCGTACTCATCTTTGGACTTATGCTTCTCCGCGATGAGCATCGTCACCTTACGCAAAATATTAGCGTTGTAACCACCTGCAAGCCCTCTATCAGAGGTAACGATTAGATAACCAGTCTTCTTCACAGGGCGGCTAACCAGCATAGGGTGTTGAACACCTTCTGTGCCAGCAGCAATGCTCGATACAACCTCTTTTAGCTTCTCAGCATAAGGACGGGCGGCAATTGCCTTCTCCTGAGCTTTTCTCAGCTTGGATGCGGCTACCATTTCCATCGCTTTTGTGATCTGTCTTGTGTTTTGAACACTCTTAATTTGACGTTTAATATCACGCATGCTTCTTGCCATGATTTCACCACCTTAAAGCTTTGACGGAGTCAAAGCTAACTTCGTAAGCATCATCTTAGCTTTGACGGAGTCAAAGCTACTTCATAAGCACAGCCTGAGCTTCGGCAGAGCCAAAGCTCACTTAGTAAAATCCGTTAAAGTCTATCTATATTAGCTAGTAGCGAAACCTCTTTTAAAGGTATCAATCGCTGCTTTTAGAGCGGCTTCGTTATCAGCTGTCAAATCTTTTGTATCCCTGATGGATTGAGCTACATCAGCAGCACTGCTATCCATGTAAGCAAGGAATTCCTTTTCAAAACGTTTTACGTCTTTAACTGGAATATCATCCAAATATCCTTTTACAGCTGTGTACAAGCTAAGCACTTGATGCTCAACAGACAACGGCTGATTCACACCTTGTTTCAGAACTTCCATCATACGTGCCCCGCGATTCAGACGGGCAAGTGTAGATTTATCAAGATCTGAGCCGAACTGTGAGAAGGCTTGAAGTTCGCGATATTGGGCAAGATCCAAACGGAGCGAGCCGGCTACCTTCTTCATCGCTTTGATTTGAGCGGAGCCCCCTACACGGGAAACGGAGATACCGACGTTGATCGCCGGACGTTGACCAGAGTAGAACAGATCGGATTCAAGGAAGATTTGACCATCTGTAATCGAGATTACGTTCGTAGGAATGTAAGCTGATACGTCCGATGCTTGTGTTTCGATAAATGGAAGTGCGGTTAATGAACCACCACCAAGCTCATCACTAAGCTTAGCTGCACGCTCCAAAAGACGGGAGTGCAAGTAGAATACGTCACCTGGGAATGCTTCACGACCCGGTGGACGACGAAGCAGCAAGGACAATTCGCGATAAGCCGAAGCTTGTTTCGAAAGGTCATCGTAAATGATCAGTACGTGCTCGCCCTTGTACATGAAGTATTCGCCCATTGCGCAGCCTGCGTATGGAGCAATATACAACAATGGGGACGGCTCGGAAGCCGATGCAGTTACAACGATTGTATATTCCAAAGCGCCATGACGGCGAAGAGTTTCTACAACCTGTGCTACTGTGGATTGCTTTTGACCAATGGCAACATAAATACATTTCATGCCGTTGCCTTTTTGGTTGATAATCGCGTCAATTGCGATTGCAGTCTTACCTGTTTGACGGTCACCAATGATAAGTTCGCGTTGTCCACGACCGATTGGTACCATCGCATCAATGGCTTTAAGACCTGTTTGCATCGGTTCATGTACCGATTTACGATCGATAACACCTGGTGCATTATTTTCTACAGGACGGAATTCAGTTGTAGCAATTGGGCCTTTGCCGTCAAGCGGCATACCAAGTGCGTTAACTACACGGCCGAGCAGAGCTTCACCAACAGGAACTTGCATAATTTGTCCTGTACGTTTTACTTGATCGCCTTCACGAATTTCCTTGTACTCACCCAGAATAACAACACCGACGTTGCTTTCTTCCAGATTGAGCGCCATGCCCACTACTCCGTTGGAGAACTCTAGCAATTCGCCTGCCATTGCGTTTTCCAGACCGTAGACACGGGCGATACCGTCGCCGACTTGAATGACGGTGCCGACTTCGGCAACTTCGATATCGGCTTTATATTCCTCAATTTGACTTTTGATCAAAGTGCTGATCTCTTCAGGTCTGATGCCCAATATCCTCACCCCTATCTTCTATGCTTATCATTAAAGGATTTCTCGAGACGCTCCAATTTGTTAGACAGACTGCCGTCATACAGCTTATCGCCGATATAAACTTTCAGTCCTCCCAACAGGCTTGGGTCCACCACATTCGTAATCCGGATTTTACGGTTTACGAGTTGGCCGAATTCTGCAGCTACAGCTGCTTTTTCTTCTTCACTTAAAGAATAAACAGAGTATACCTTAGCATCACCAATGCCAAGAGCGTCTCCTTCAATCTTGATATACGTATCCAGCAGATCGGCAAAAATATCGGTTCTGCCTCGCTCTACTAACAATTCTACAATGTTCATCACGATGGGAGAGAGCTTATCTTGAAGCGCTGTGCGCAGCACTTTCAGCTTGTCGGACTCCGAGATGCGCGGTGCAAGAATAAACCGCTTTATCTCTTGGTCGGAATGTAATAACCCAACCACTGCCTTGAGCTCTTCTTCTACTTCAAGGGTAATCCCTTTCTCTACCGCTGCACTGTACAATGCTCTAGCGTAGCGCTTGGCAACTACCGTATCGCGGCTCATGATTGGCCTCCTACCTCTTTGAGGTATTGGTTCACAAGTTGCTCCTGCTCGCCGCTAGCACTAACTTCTTTCTTAAGAAGTTTGGAAGCAATACGAACAGATGCCGTTCCAATTTCGCTGCGCAACTCTTCCACTGCTTTGTTCTTTTCGTTCTCGATATCGCGCACAGCCTCTTCTTTGACACGTGCTGCATCTGCTTTGGCTTGTGCCAAAGTTTGTTCTACCTGTAGATTGCTTGTGATTTGCGATTGTTGAATAATCTGTTGAGCTTCCTGGCGTGCACTGTTCAGCGCTTGCTTCTGCTCTTCCACATACGCGACCGCTTGTTCTCTAGTCTTCGCAGCTTCGTCCATTTGCTGCATTACCAGCTCACGGCGCTTCTCCATAACTGCAAAAAGTTTGCTGAACGCATACTTGCTAAGCAAGAAATATAAAATCCCAAAGGCGACAATTGAAAATACTATGTTTGTCCAAACAATATCCACTGAGGTCACTCCCTTCCGTTACCGCGTCATGCGGACGTATACAAAAGTAAGGCGCGGATGGCATCGGCCGTCCCCGCCAAACCGTAACTACGGTTTATTAAGTAAACATAATCAGGAATGCGATAACTGTTGCTGCCAACGGAATAACTTCGACGATACCTACACCAATAAACATTGTTGTTTGCAAAGCATTTTTCGCTTCTGGTTGACGAGCGATGGACTCAACTGTTCTACTAACGATCATACCGTTACCAAGACCTGCGCCAAGTGCACCCAATCCAACCGCTATTGCTGCTGCTAAAAATTCCATTTGTAAATATCCTCCTTTAATTTCGGTTCATATTTGTGTTTAATGATATAAGATATCTCCCACGAAGGAAAATCAGACGATAGCCGTTCTCTTCGCAGCAGTTCATTAATGTGCTTCTTCTTCGTGAATCGTCATCTGTGCGATATAAACCATCGTCAGAATCGTAAAGATAAACGCTTGTAGTGCCCCGACGAAAATACTGAAGCCCTGCCATACAGCCAGGAACGGAATACTGAGAATCCCCAGCTTCAAAATGACTGTAATTAGTACTTCTCCGGCGAAAATGTTAGCGAATAGACGAATAGCCAACGCTACAGGTTTTGCCAGGTTTTCGATAATGTTCAGTGGCAAAAAGATTGGAAACGGCTCGATGTAGTGTTTGAAATAATGTTTGCCGTTGAGCTTAATGCCCAGAAAGTTCATCAGTACAAATACTATGATTGCCAATCCTGCAGTGACATTAATGTCAGCAGTTGGCGACTTGTACCATAAAATTTCTGCATGCTCACCATTCGCCAAGTTCTTAGTTGCTTCAATCACGTGGCCAAACACTGTTACAGGTCCATGCGCCTCAGTTACAACGGAGAAAGGCAATCCAAGTAGATTGGAAACAAAGATAAACAGAATCAATGTCAACCCTAAAGATATGTAAGGTTTTCCTTTCTTCAGATCCATGGCACTGCTTATGACACCCTCTACAAATTCCACAACCCATTCCATGAAGTTCTGAAGCTTGGATGGATTTTCAACGGAAAGCTTACGAACCGAAAGCATAACCAGAACAAATACCACTGTACAACTGATCAGAAGCATCAACACGGCGGATAAATCTATCGGTATTCCCCCGACAAATATTTTCGGCATGTCATGCATAGTATCATCCCCCTTTCTCTTTAATCTGGTTAAAGCTTATTCTTCACACTCAGATATATCCCCGCAGGAATGGCGAGAAGCTGAGGAATGAATACGCCCGAAACAGTTGCTACCAGGGAGAAATGCTCAATCTTGACCGAGAACATGGTGACCAAAATTGCGAAGCTAATCCGTGTAACAAAACCGAGGCTGAAGGCATTCCCTTCGTTGCTCGCAATCGACTGCGTAACCCGTCGAACCTTGACGGCCAGATAACGAAAGTTTACCAATCCCGCCACCAGACCCAGAGTCATGCCCAGTGTAATTGCCCGGGTCTCATGATGAAGCACCCAGCCCATTAAGAGTCCTGCCATAAGGACGAGCGTAACTCTAGTGACGGTATTGATCATGGGAGTCATATTATCCATTCTGCTCCCCCAAAAATTTTTTAATTAACAAGGCGACATTCACAATTCCCAGAATCATTCCAGTTATAGTGCCAATGGCGAGCCAATATTTTGGTCCCTCCATCAGGTCTTTCAGCCATCTTGCCGCAAAAAAACCAATAAGAATGTAAGCGGCAAGCAAAGTGCCTGCACTTCCAATGACAAGCGCGGTCTGTAACAAGCTGTCCTTGCTATTTTGTTCTTTCATGGGCTACAATCCCAACTAATTTTACTGAATTTCCTGAGTCTTTGTCAATTCATTGAACATTGCCTAAAAACCCTTGAAAACATGAAAATAATCACAGCAAAACGTTCCAAAACCATATAAACCGTACAGTTTCACTGTATGTTGATTTTAATCAGATCAGATATTAGTTTAATTGAAATTATTTATTTTTTGTGAACATTCTGTGAAACTCTTCAGGACGTTCCTTATTAACACCAAAATGGTGCAAAATCGCATTGACAATCCGTTGGGAAGCCTTGCCATCTCCATACGGGTTGGCGGCCCGACTCATCGACTGATAGAGCTCATTATCAGTCAAAAGAGCATGTGTTCGTTGATACACCTTCTCCTCGTCCGTGCCCACAAGTTCCAGCGTTCCAGCCTCTATCCCTTCGGGACGCTCCGTTGTATCACGAAGCACAAGAACAGGCACTCCATAAGAAGGAGCTTCCTCTTGCAGACCGCCGGAATCGGTCAATATCAAGTGGGTATGCGGATAAAAATTATGCAGGTCCACGACATCCAGCGGATCAATCAGCTTAATTCTTGGATGTCCTCCCAGTATCTCATGTGCAGGTTCCTTAACGGCAGGACTCGGATGCACAGGGTAAACAATGGCGACATCTTCGAATTCATCAGCGATTCTTTTAATAGCTCGGAAGATATTACGATGCGGTTCACCTTGAGATTCTCTGCGGTGAGCGGTCATCAAAATAAGTCTTTTTCCTGAAGCAAAATCCAAAACAGGATGCCGGTAATCCGGCTGTACGGTATATTGAAACACATCAGTTACGGTGTTGCCTGTGATATAAATACTTGATTCTTTTTTGTTCTCGTGTCTCAGATTACTAGCTGACCAATCGGTTGGAGCGAAATGCAGATCGGCTAATACACCTGTTAATTGACGGTTCATTTCTTCAGGATAAGGAGACAATTTGTTCCATGTCCTAAGTCCTGCTTCTACGTGCCCAACCTGAATTTGCTGCAGGAAGGAAGCGTAACTAGCTAAAAACGTTGTTAAGGTGTCCCCATGCACCAGCACGAGGTCAGGCTTAACCTCCCTCAGTACAGGTTCCAAACCTTCAAGCACACGAATAGTAATCTCGTTCAAGGTCTGACGGTCCTTCATCACATCCAAATCGTAATCAGGGGTGATATTAAACACTTCCAACACTTGATCGAGCAGTTCTCTATGCTGCGCTGTTACACATACTATTGATTCGATATGCTCAGGATGCTTCTTCAGTTCAAGAACCAGAGGAGCCATCTTGATCGCCTCGGGGCGCACTCCGAAAATAGTCATTACTTTGATTTTGGACATAACCCCTACCCTCTCATCAAATATTCTCGCATTACTATACTTAATACTTAATTACTTATTACTTGGTTCCATAAAGACGGTCACCAGCATCACCAAGGCCTGGCACGATGTAACCATGTTCATTCAAATGATCGTCAAGCGCTGCTACATAAATATCAACATCCGGATGAGCTTCCTGAACTGCAGCAACACCTTCTGGCGCTGCAATCAAGTTCATCATTTTGATCTGTGTACAACCACGGTTCTTCAGTGAGGTAATCGCAGCAATTGCGGATCCGCCTGTAGCAAGCATCGGGTCAATCACTATCAACTCACGTTCCTGTACATCAGTTGGAAGCTTGATATAATACTCCACTGGTTGAAGAGTGTCTGGATCACGGAAAAGCCCTACATGTCCTACTTTAGCCGCAGGTAGAAGCTTCAGTACACCTTCAAGCATACCTAAACCCGCACGAAGAATAGGAATAAGCCCCAGCATTCTTCCCGAAATCACTTTGCTTTCCGTTTCAGTGACCGGTGTTTGTACCGTAATGGTCTCCAGTGGAATATCACGTGTAATCTCATAAGCCATCAATGTGGCAACTTCGTCAACATGTTCTCTGAAATCCTTCGTGTTTGTTCTAACGTCGCGAATAAATGTTAGTTTGTGTTGAATTAAAGGATGATCGCAAATCACCAATTTTCCCATTTACTGTCCCTCCGGTAATTGTAAGTCTTGTCTATAGCCATAGAAAGCGCTTTGCTTCTCAGTGGCTAAATCCTGTCTATTATAGCACTCCCGCCGCTGCATTTCACCTCAGAATGGTACTTGAACTCACATTGAACATATTCCCTTGTATTTCCTTGTTTTTAAAGGTAATGATTGGCTTAATTAGGAAACCAATCACTTATAAAACCTAGATTATGTTGTGCAACTTTGGCTTTTTCATACTATTCACATTATTTTCACTAATTTTATTGAAAGTTCCATGAACTTTCATGATTAATTTCATTCAATTTCATCTATTAACTGCAGTAATATTTGTGAACAATATGCAACAAAAAAGCCTCCATCAAACCCGGAAGAGGGTATTGATGGAGGCAGAATCATTTCTTATTAGAAGCAAAGATTTAGTATTTCAACTCTGGATAAAGAGGGTATTGGTCAGTCAACTCAGCCACTTGACGGGCAGATTCTGCCAAGTTTGCCTCATCCTTCGGATTCTTTAGAACATTAGCAATGATACGTCCAATAGTGACCATTGCCTGCTCGTCCATACCACGGGATGTGACTGCAGGTGTACCAATCCGAATACCGCTTGTTACAAAAGGACTTGTAGGATCAAATGGAATTGCATTTTTATTCACAGTAATCCCGATGGAATCTAGTACTTTTTCCGCATCTTTTCCGGTAATGTTCAGATTACGGGTATCCAGCAGCATCAAGTGGTTATCTGTACCTCCGGATACAATGTTAACCCCTTCGCTGATCAACGTTTCTGCAAGAACATTAGCGTTCTTCACTACATTTTGAGCATAAGTCTTAAAGGATGGCTGCAATGCTTCACCAAATGCGACTGCTTTTGAAGCAATTACATGCATCAAAGGTCCACCTTGGGAACCAGGGAATACCGCTTTATCAATAGCAGCTGCCCACGGCTGTCTGCACATAATCATACCTCCGCGGGGACCGCGCAAAGTCTTATGCGTAGTAGTTGTAACGAAATGAGCATGAGGAACCGGGCTCGGATGAAGACCAGCAGCAACCAATCCTGCGATATGGGCCATATCTACCATAAATAGCGCACCCACATCATTGGCGATAGCGCCAAGTTTTTCGAAATCAATAATACGCGGATAGGCACTGGCACCAGCTACAATCATTTTTGGACGGTGCTTGAAGGCTGCTTTACGTACTTCATCATAATCAATTAGGAAAGTATCTTCTTGTACTCCATAAGCAACGAAGTTATAAAGCAATCCAGAAGCATTAACTGGGCTACCATGTGTCAAATGACCGCCGTGCGCCAAATTCATTCCAAGAACAGTGTCGCCAGGCTTAAGCGCAGCCAGATAAACAGCCATATTAGCTTGAGCACCGGAGTGTGGCTGTACATTAACATGATCCGCACCAAACAATTCTTTTGCACGATCACGAGCAAGGTTCTCAACGATATCTACATCTTCACAGCCACCATAATATCGTTTGCCTGGATAACCCTCTGCATATTTGTTCGTAAGCACGGAGCCCATAGCTTCCATTACGGCTTCGCTAACGATATTCTCTGAGGCAATAAGCTCAATGTTGGCACGCTGACGTTTCAGTTCCAGTTCCATCGCTTCCAGTACTGCCGGGTCACTCTTACGCAATTGTTCCATGTTCTTATTTCCTCCCTAGTGTGTGTAGATATGTTGTATTTAAGTAGAAACGATTTGCCCGCTATAAAGAGACTTAGGTCTTCGTTTCTGCAAAAAATATAAAACTAAAGTTCATTAATCACAAAACTGTGAACCACTTTGTTCTGGAGCACGATATACCGCACGTTCACCGCCAATTAGTGGGGGTCTGGTCCATGCCGCATTCACTCTGGCTGCTCCAATGTATCGTAGAGTCGGACGGAAAGGAACGGCTACCCGCCGTAAATGCATTCCTATCAGTGTCTCGCCAATATCCAAACCAGCATGAGCTTCTATCGTTTCCGCCAAAACAGGATCTTTCATAGCGTGATAAGCAGCCGTAGCCATCGAACCTCCAGCACCTCGTATAGGTACAGCTGATACTTCCTTCAGACCAAGTGACTCTAGTAGAGAACGTTCCATTACAAGTGCACGATTTAAATGCTCGCAGCACTGATACACGGGGTGAAATCCTTTTTCCGCTGCTACTAAACGAACACCTTCAAGCAGTTGTTCTGCAACTTCAAGTGCACCACCAGTTCCAATCCGGACACCAGCAACTTCACTTGTGCTCACTCCGATGACAACAATTTTGCCTGACCCAAGGTTACCAGCCTCCGCCAACTCCCTTAACACAGTGACGGTGGCATCAGTTAATGATAGCTCCACAACTTCGTCCATCACTCTACCTCCTCAAACTTCAAACAAGCTTATTTTAAACAAAAAAGAGCAGTCCGCAGGTAGCTGCGGATTTGCTCTTTTGCCCAGGCGACCGGCCGTTTATTCCGATGCTCCATCGTGGTTTGATCCACATTTGTCGCCAGTTACATCGGAACCGATTATTTGTAACTTCATCTTAAAGCAAAGTGAACTGAAAATCAACCATTTACAAATGGCGGAAGGTTTCCAGCTTATCCAGCAAACTGAATAGCGCAGTGCGAATCTCAGCAGCAGTTAGCTCATAGTCCTCACGCGTGCCACCAAATGGATCAGAAATATCGAAGCTCGGAATACGCTGGCGAATCTCAATCATCCGCTGCAGATCCGTTGCATTCGGTTCACCACCAAGGGCTAAGCTCAACTCCGCATCTGCGTAAAGGCTGTCCAATTCCTTGATATCTTCCGTCACCGCATCTTCATCATGCACGTATTCCTTCAATGTATAGGTTTTCGTTACAGCATCCGGAAAATACTGCAGCAAATGCTGCTTATGCCCACCCGTCAAGGTCAGCACAAGGTCGGCCCAAGCGACAGCTTGACCTGTCAATTGTGACGACTCCATTGAATCATGAATTCCTTCTTCCTGCAGTATAGCTGCAGCATGTCTTGATATAGAAGTACCGGAAATGGCGGATACACCTGCAGACCGCACTTCCAGGTCGATTCCACGTTCCTTCGCGAGCTTTCGTAAAAGCCCCTCAGCCATAGGACTTCGGCATGTATTTCCGGTGCAGACGAATAAAATATGCAGCATGTTTTGCACCCCCATGAAATTAAATATTCTAATGCCGTTATTGTATCAAAAGATGAATAGCAAGCCAAACCCCAGAAGTATTGCACCGCCTAGTGCTTCTCCATAATCCCCGAGACCACGACTGACATGCCGTCCAATTAGCAACCCTAGAATCGACATTAGTCCCCCGCAGGCACCGAAGGCTAAGATGGTCAAAAGCACTCCATTCACAAACATCCCCAGTGATACACCCACGGAGAAAGAGTCAATACTCACACTGAGCGAAAGAAGTATCATCCCCCACAAGGTTCGATGATCCATAGCTCGCGAGCTTCCCGTATCCGGACGAAAGGAGTTGTACACCATATGCCCGCCCAAAAGAACTAGAAGACCTCCAGCAGCATAAGTCGTTACTTGACCTAACAAGTGTCCGACATAACTTCCTGTCAACAAACCCAGGAGAGGCATCAGCATATGAAAAACAGCAATGAGCAGACTCATTTGCAGAACATGCAGCAGACGAATACCTTTCATCCCGATCCCTACACCGAGCGAAAAGGCATCCATCCCTAATGCAACCGCCATTATAGTAATGGTAACAATCTGCCCCCATTCGGTATATACATCTCCTAAGCCCATGCTTAACCCCCCAAGTCCGAAATATCTTGTACAACAACGATATGCGGACAAGGGGGTAATCATGACTTCATATGGGAGTCATATACGAAAAAGCAACGCCGTGGTTATCCGGCGTCGATGACGGATCCGCCGGCGGCTTTCATAAGCCGGTTCATGATGGCAGCGCCGAGGCCCGTATACGGGCAAGCCTCGGCTAAGATGTAAGTCGCTCCCGCTTCATCGAAACGCCGCAAAGCGGCATATAGGGAGCGAGCCCCTTCCTCCGGCGAGGATAACGAGCCGAGGGAAAGGACACAGGCGGCAGGATCGGCGGGATAAAGGGCCTTATGTTCCTCAAAGAGGAGCAGGCCCGTGACCTCGCCGTTTAGCTGCGCCGCCTGAAGTTGACTTGCGGCTTCGTCCGCCACGCGCTGCGGGGAAGAGCCGCGCACTACACCAAGCCAGCCGCGCGGCGCGTAGTGCGTGTACTTCATGCCCGGCGCGCGCGGTGCCGAAATGCCGCCAGCAGCATCCGCACCATGCTGCTCAATAGATGCGGATGCCCTTTCGAAAGGCTCACGATTGTTAACATTCAGGCAATCCGCTGAAGATTGTGCTGTAGTTGCTTTAGCTGTGATTGGCTCAGCAGTACTTAAATCAACAACAGAGATTGTCGTCCCCGAATCAGCCATGACAGTAGTAGTAGAGGCAGCAGTTGCCTCAGCATTACCGGGCTCTGAGCTTACAGCTTCTGCTCCCACCACTGCAGCCAATTGCTCCGAAGTAATCCCGCCGGGGCGCAGCACAGCAACTTTTCCGTCAGGCTGTACCTGCACGACTGTTGACTCTAGTCCCACTCCAGCAGCACCACCATCAAGGACGCCATCAATGTATCCAGCCAAATCTTCCATCACATGCGAAGCTAATGTCGGGCTCGGGCGACCCGAACGATTAGCACTGGGCGCCGCAACCGGACAACCTGCGGCACTTATCAGCGCCAGAGCTACCGGATGATCCGGCATCCGCACACCAACCGTATCCAAACCCGCCGTCACACAAGGCGACAGTACACCTTCACGAACAGGAAGCACAACTGTCAGCGGACCAGGCCAATAAGCTGCCATCAGCGCGGCCGCCTTAGGATGCACCTCTGCAACAAGCTCGTCCAAAGCTGCCGTATCCGAAATATGTACAATTAACGGATTGTCAGAGGGCCGTCCTTTTGCTGCAAAAACAGCCTCAACTGCCGACGTATTTCGGGCATCCGCCCCTAGCCCGTAGACGGTTTCGGTTGTAAAAGCCACTGTTCCGCCTTCGCGAAGCATTGTTGCTGCCTCCGCTATCGCCAGCTTGTCAGCTTCATTCGGCTGAAATACCTCAGAGTTCGTTCCCTCAACAGAATTCAACTTCCAGTATACAGTCTCAGCTCTATTTCCACTCCGCCGCTGAACGGCGAATAAAGGATTATTGTGTTCATTCATTCTCATCACAGGCTTTCTAGAAGATATAATTTATCTTAGCAAAAAACGGCCCCAGTAGGGAGCCGTGATAGATCTGCTTATAAAATAGTAACATATCTGGGGTCTTACGACCATAATCCACTGATCCAGTTCCAAAGGTTTTGCAGCAGCTCCCAGACGAAGAACCGTACCTCTGGCTCAGCAGCAGTTTCTCCTGATGAAGCACTTCCTGCCGAGGAATCAGCCTGCACTGTTTTTGCAGCTGCCGATTTCACCTTAGCACTGTTATCCGCACCAGCAGCAGACACTGTTTTTGTACCTTTGTCAGCAGCAGGTGCTGCCGCATCTCCAGAGCCCGCATCGATAAAGCAAAGCGGAGGAAACAGTACACACCACCAATTTTGTCCCTTGCCTGCACCAAGCGTGACCCGTACAGCTTCATACTCCCCAGCAGGATAGACGGTACCACCGTATAATTTGGTTGGAAAAGGGACTACGCCCAGCTCCACTTTATAGGAATATTCAATGCCCCGTTTCTCGAGCTCTGATCCAACCAAAGCGTTAAGCTCCGGCAGATGATTTCTAATCAGAGCACGTGCCTGCTCCAAGCTCTGCGGATCCTCAAGAGCAGATACCCACTGGTTCATTTGCTCCACAATTTTATCGCGAATTTGCCGTTTCACCAGCTGATCTTGCGCTCCGTCAGAATTAGCTAGAATACGTAACCGGATAGATTCTTGGGGAATAGATACTTCAGCTACTGCAGCATCGGTTTTTTGACCTTCCCAAGCCATCATGAGGACCATAAAAAAACAAATTAAAATGGCAGTATACTTAAAAGTTACACGTAAGGAATCTCTTTTATCCATATGATTATCGTTCATTTGTTGCAGCCCCTCTCCTCTTAACTCTCATGCTAGTAGTATGCCCGGAGATAAGAGACTGCAAACCTATGAATCTATGATTTTAAGAAACGAGCAGTTTCAGTGAGATCTTAACAGTCCTATAAAAGAAAATAAAGGGAATATTTTACTTTTTTAAATCATTATGATATAGTGGGCATATTCGGTATATTGCCTATATTTTTCTTTAATATCCAATTTATATAAATTTAAGGAGGTTCATTATGAAACTAGTAAAAACTGTATCTACTCTGACTTTGGCACTCATTGCTTCAACTTCCATTTATACTACAAGCTCATTTGCCGCAGAAACCTCTTCTAATCAAGTTGAACAAAGTGCTACGACCTCAGTCACCTCATCAGATACTACTTTTGTAAAAACAGTTACTGCTGATGAGATTGAATCGATTAAAGAAGAAGCAGCTCTAACTCAAAATATAAACCAGCCAAATTTTAATGAAAATAACAATAACTCATTAGGCATATTCTCCTATACGGAAGGTTTCACTTTTACAATGGATGGATGGGCTTCAGGCACACAAAAGAGAACGAATGGTGAAATAACTTTCACCTCAAATTCTGATGTCTATGCAACGATACATCAAAGAACTTCCTTTCCTACCGAAGCAGTTCCGATCATCTCTTATGAATTGATTAGCAAAAGTAGCGGTAAATCGGCAGGGGTTAGAAACGTGTCTTGGCCTTATGCAGAAAGCAGCCCGTATACTATCGGTTGGAGTAATGTTCTTCCAGGAACTTACTATTTACTAATCACTAATCTGGGACCCAATCAAATATTCGGCGGAGGATTCCTAAACGCTTACTGATAAGCGAAATTGAATACAATAAAATCGAGGCAGATTCCATGGGTGCTTCCATATTTTAATCCGACGGAAAGTAAGGCATAGAATTCCTGTAGCATTATTCATTAAAGCGAGATATATCCTATTGTAATATACCGAATTTAATAACTAACTAACAAAAGCGCATGCTGATAATCAGCATGCGCTTTTGTTAAGTTTCAAAAAATATTATCTCATTACTGATCTTTTTAGTATCAGGCTTCTTTCGGGTTCTCACCCTTGACTATTCTAAACACCTTTAACCGATACATGATTTATGACCGGGTCTGGAAGATCTTCTTCCTCTTGCTGACCATGCAGACGTACACTCATTACCAAACCAATGCTGGCCATGTTGATAAGCAGGGATGTACCTCCAAAGCTGATGAAAGGTAACGTGATACCTGTCAAAGGCATCAGACCAATAAACGCGCCAATATTCTCAAAAATCTGATATAGCATCATGGCGACAATTCCGACAATCAAGAACGGCCCGGCTCTATCCTTACACTCCAGCGCAATCAGAATCATTCGGTGAATGAGGATAAAGTACAGCAGCAGCAGCAGCGCCGCCCCCACAAAACCGAATTCCTCGGCAATTTGCACGAAAATGGAGTCCGAGTAGGTATATGGCACACGATTCGTTTGAACGGAATCTCCCTTCATATAGCCATCACCACTCATTCCTCCAGAAGCAATAGCAATTCTAGCATTGGTGGTATGATACTTAGCCTTTTCTGTTGCCTTTTCGGGAACAAGCCAAGGATCAAAACGTTCAATCCAGTGAGATCGCCCAATATCCGTAAGAAAGGTTTTAATTTCATCGTGATAATGGATATAACTCATAATTCCCGCAATCGCAGAACTAGCCACGATGACCAGCCCGATTAATGCATGCGTGTATTTAATATTGCCAATCCACAACAGACCCGCAAGAATCACAACGTAAGACAAGGCATTCCCAAGGTCATTTTGGGTAAGAACAATAAGAAATGGAAACAAGGTCAGAAGGCCGAGTGGCACAACATCCCGCCAGAACAGAAGCTTACTCTTATTCTTGCGGACAAGCATGGCCGCCAGAAAAAGAATTAATATCAACTTGAACAGCTCAGCAGGCTGCAGACTCAGTCCTCCAGGCAGGGTCAACCAGCCTTGTGCATTATTTTTAGTCTCGCCCAAAAAGCTGACGAGCACCAGCATCCCTATCCCAAACAAATAAATATATATCGCATATTTCACTAATATTCTGTAATCCAAAAAGGTCATTCCAATAAAAGCTACAAAACCAATAGCATAATACATCATCATACGAATATGATGTCCGTCCAGCTTCTCTCTTCCATGAGTAACACTATATATGGCGAAGATGCTGACCACCATGAGTAATAACAGAACGACTACAATAGCACCATCAATCTTTTTAATCTTCTGAAGCACGCTCTGCCTCCCTACTCTATATCCGGTCTTTCTTTATGATCCCCTGAGAAATCCTGCTAAATACTATTATAAAGGAAGTCGGATTGAAAATACAATTTCTCTACCCTGGACAAAGGAACCCTCTGCAAAGTAGGCAATATTATTTCGTTATGCCTAGCACATGACGCGGGATTCCAGCCAGATCATTAATGGTGATAATCTCCGTCCAATGGCCCGCTGCCGCAAGGAGTGCAGCGACTTGCTCAGCTTGACCGAAGCCAAGCTCAAAGCCGATCAGGCGCGGCGGTGCCGGGAGCAGCGTCAGCTGCTCCATCATGCGGCGGTACGGGTCCAGCCCGTCCGCTCCGCCATCCAGCGCAGTGCGCGGCTCATGGTCGCGCACCTCACGCTGCAGCCCGGCGATATCCTCGCCGGGGATGTACGGCGGGTTGGAGACGAGAATATCCGTCTCCATCCCCGTGAACGGCTCGAGCAGATCGCCGAGCCGAAAGTCCACAGCTGTGCCATTGCGCAAAGCGTTGCGCTCGGCCACAGCCAGAGCTGCCGGCGAAATATCGCCGGCGCAGACCCGCCACGCCGGCGCTTCCGCCGCCAACGTGACGGAGATCGCTCCGCTGCCGGCGCCGATGTCGACGGCGGTCAGCGGTCTTGCGGCGCGCACGTCCCCCGCGCCGCCTCCGTTGCGGGCCGTATCTCCGCCCGCGCTATCCAGCGCCGCTTCGCCCGGCGTTACAACGCCGTTTGGCCAAAGCTCCGCGCCGTAACGTAAAATCGCCTCGACAAGCAGCTCCGTCTCCGGCCGCGGAATAAGCACGTCAGGCGTCACCTCAAAAGGCCGCCCGTAAAATTCTTGCTCGCCGATGATATACTGCACCGGCTCACCAGCGCCCCGGCGGGTAACTCCCGCCTCAAATGCTTCCTTAACCGCTGCTGGAAAAGGATCTGCCAACGCCATATAATAAGCTGCGCCAGACACTCCAAGCACATGCTCCAGCAGCAATTGTGCACTGCGCTGCGGTTCATTGCAGCCGCTCCGGCTCAAAAAAGAAGAAGCCTCCGCAAAGGCTTCCCGGATGCTTTTGACTTCCGACATGACATATACGCCATCGTTCAAAGCATTATTCTCCATTATCCATATTATCCATCAAGTCAGCTTGTTCAGCGATTGAAAGGGCTGAGATAATTTCAGTGATTTCTCCGTTCATAACCTGCTCCAAACGGTGCAGTGTCAGGCCAATACGATGGTCTGTAACCCGGCTCTGCGGGAAGTTATACGTCCGAATGCGCTCACTACGGTCACCCGTACCTACTTTACTCTTCCGTTCACCAGCATACTTCGCCTCTTCTTCCTGCCGTTTCATATCAGAGATACGGGCACGAAGCACTTGCAGCGCTTTTTCTTTATTGGAGTTCTGTGACTTACCGTCCTGACAGGTAGCAACGATGCCTGTAGGTACATGGGTTACACGTACTGCAGACTTGGTCGTATTTACAGACTGTCCACCTGCACCACTTGAACAGAAGGTATCCACGCGAATATCTTTATCATGGATCTCGATCTCAAAAGCCTCAGCTTCCGGCATCACGGACACCGTAGAAGTAGAGGTATGAATACGACCTCCGGATTCGGTCGCTGGGATACGTTGTACGCGATGCGCACCACTTTCGTATTTCAGCTTACTGTATGCACCACGGCCGTTAATAAGGAAGATTACCTCTTTGAATCCACCAAGATCACTCGCGTTAACATCCATTAACTCAACGCGCCATCCTTGTGCATCAGCATAACGAGTGTACATCCGGTAAAGGTCTGAAGCGAACAATGCTGCTTCATCTCCACCCGCTGCACCACGAATTTCAACGATTACGTTCTTATCATCATTCGGGTCTTTAGGCAGCAGCAACACGCGGATTCTCTCTTCCAGCTCCACTTGACGTTTGGAAAGGTCATCAATTTCCATCTTGACCATTTCTTTCATCTCATCATCAAGCTTTTCGCCTTGCATCTGCTTAGCAGCTTCAAGCTCTTCCATTACGCTCTTATATTCAGTATACGCCTCAAATGCAGGCTGTAGGTCTGATTGTTCTTTGGAATAGTCCCTCAGTTTCTTACTGTCGTTTGCAACATCCGGATCACAAAGCAGTTCACTGAGCTTCTCATAGCGGTCCGCCAGGGATTGCAATCGGTCCAACAAGGGAATTCACCTCTCCTGATTCAATTTCAAATTCGCAAATATAACATCAAATTTGTACTGTCATAAAAATAGATATACGACTTTATATTATACCAAAGATATTGTGAAATGGCTACAGTTCCGTACGCACAATACCTTAATAAAAAGCTTATATTTTTAAAAAGGATCATCCCAGCAATAGAAACTCCCACTGCTCGAGATGACCCCTATATCATTCGTACACTTAAACCTTCTTAAACGTTAAAACGGAAATGCATTACGTCGCCGTCTTGCACCAAATATTCTTTACCTTCAAGACGCAGTTGACCACGTTCCTTCGCACCGTTCATGGAACCAGCTGCCACAAGATCCGCGTAAGCCACTACTTCAGCACGGATAAATCCCCGTTCGAAATCTGTATGAATCACACCGGCAGCTCCAGGTGCTTTGGTGCCGCGACGAATCGTCCACGCCCGAACTTCCTGAACGCCTGCTGTGAAATACGTATACAAGCCAAGCAGTTTATAAGCCGCTTTAATCAACCGGTTAAGCCCGGATTCTTCCAGTCCCAGCTCTTCCAGGAACATAGCTTTATCTTCACCTTCAAGCTCAGCAATTTCTGCTTCCACCTTAGCACTGATCGGAACAACTTCTGCACCTTCAGTAGCTGCAAAATCGCGAACTTGCTGTACATAAGGATTGTCCTCAGCACTTGCCACTTCATCTTCACTTACATTCGCCGCATACAGCACTGGCTTCAATGTTAACAAATGAAGATCACGGATAATAAGCTTCTCGTCATCAGACAATTCTATACTACGTGCAGGTTTATCTTCGTAGAGCACTTCTTTGACGCGTTCTAGCAGCTCAACTTCTTGAGCGTATTTCTTGTCGCCGCCTTTGATATTCTTACGGGAACGCTCAATCCGCTTCTCAATGCTCTCAATATCAGCAAGAATCAACTCCAGATTAATGGTCTGGATGTCGCTGATCGGATTTACCTTTCCATCAACGTGGGTAACGTTCTCATCTTCAAAACAACGAACCACATGCACGATAGCATCTACTTCACGGATATGGGCCAGGAACTTGTTGCCTAGTCCTTCTCCTTTACTGGCACCACGCACGAGACCAGCAATATCAACAAATTCAAAAGCAGTAGGTACGGTCTTGTTCGGCTGTACCAGCTCAGTCAGTTTATCAAGACGTTCGTCTGGAACTTCAACAACACCAACGTTAGGGTCAATGGTACAAAAAGGGTAGTTAGCGGATTCTGCTCCCGCTTGCGTTATCGCATTAAACAATGTGGATTTTCCTACGTTAGGAAGACCGACGATTCCAGCTTTCAAAGCCATTTATATGACAACTCCTATTTTCAGCTAAATTGATCATCCGAATAAGCTACACGATCTAAACCATTATATATTAGAACATATTCGCCAGCAACACCGGATGTCAAGCAGATGTGTCCGAACGCGCAAGCTCTAATACCTTTTTTATCGCCGGCTGGTCCAGTAATGGCTTAGATTTATCCGGATCAACCTCCACATCAGGCACAGTCTTTACCTCTTCATTACAACTTCCATCAGAATTCAGACCCATTTCAAAGGATAACCTGAAGAGATAACCGCTATTAGGCAATGCAACAACAAGCGGATCTATCCCTAGTCCATCCCCACCTGTCCTGCCGCCTACAACCGTTGCAAACCCGGTGCCTTTTGCAAAGGCTGCAAGACCTTCCGATGATGAATACACAGAGCTATCTACCAGCAAATAGATTTTTCCTTTAAATCCAACAGATTTATTAGGGGTTACTACATCATTTGTTTTTCTATATGTCTTAAACATCTTTAAAGCTTCGGTTGGCAGCTTGGGCAGTTGCTCATCTTTGATGCCAGCAATAGGTTGTTGCCCCTTTGTAATCTGACGTGCTTGCATAAAGGTCTCCGCATATTTGCCTCTTGTATAAAGTAAGTATGTATTGTATTCGATAGGTTTATTGATCAACATAGGGACAAGATGAATTCTCCAGTAACCGCTGTTTCCTCCGCCATTTCCACGGATATCTAATATTAATGTCTTATAGTCCTTTACCTCTATTAAAAAATCATGGATCTCGGAGCTGTCCATCTCCATGAGACTCCCGTCAAAGCTTTGCATGCCGAGATAAGCGATTCGATCGGGCTCTATAATGACTTTTTTTACATTCCCAGAAGTCTTTTTTGTTACATCTCCTACTCCATCTCCACCATTATGCATATCGTTATTGATATCATTAGAGCTTTGCTGCTCCGCTAAAGGTTTCTGGTTGTAACGGGCCAATACGTTAGGCTGCTGAAACACGTTGACCCAAGGCTCAAAACCAAAACCTAACTGAGCATACGTATGTAGATACCAGGGGTATTCTTCCTTGGATATAAAATTTGTATGCCCATTGTTTAATCTGCTAAGGACAAATCTCATACGTTTCAAAAACTCATCATCCGATTTCACGGCTGCTATTTTATTGCGGTATTCCTCTTTTTTAGCAAGCCAATCCTCTCCATTGAGACGTTTATTCACCTCTAAGAAAGGATAGTTCTCCTCAATAATCTTCCACATGTAATCAAAATCCTCTAGCCTTTGTTCTACCGTCAATGAAGGCAAAGCTATTTCTGATGGTTCTTCAACTACAGCTGAAGAGGCTAGCGGTGCAACCGGACTTGCCTGGACTTGCTCAGACTCAGATTTCTTCTTTCCTGGTAAATCGCCACTGTTGCAGCTGACCAGTAATAGTAATACTACTGCAGAAACAACCACCCACGATACAGTCCTTGGCCTCACCTTAATCCCCCCTTTTCTCTCTTTATGACTTAATCCATTTTCAGGAATTTATTTTTTAATCATATTTTCCTAATCATCCTAAATCAAATATATTTATCACAATTATTTACATAATAATTCAGTAGAACAACAAAAAAGGACCTCTTTCGAGGTCCCCACACTTATGGACTATAGATCTTTAGACATCGTGATGTCAGTTACGATATATCCCATTTTTTTGTATAACTCAAATGCGCGATTGTTCTGGCCGAAGACGTGTAACCCGATTTTGGTAACATTCATCTCCCGGGCTTCTTCATCGAGTGCGATCATAGCCTGCTTGCCATAACCCTTACTCTGGAACGGTTCAAAAACATAAAAATCATAAATGAAAGCCTCGCGGCCGCCTCGGCCTTCACTTACGTTAAACCAGATATAACCAACCTGTTCATCACTGCTTATTTCTACTATAGAATATAGATAAGCACCATCTGTGTGCAGCCCTTTTGGCAAAGAGCGTGTTATGGCTTCCTCAGACAGCTTCATCGCGATCTCCGGATCCCAAGCACCGGCGCTGATCTTATCTTCCGCATAATCCCGGGTAGCTTGACCTAAGAAAAATTGAAAGGCCGACTCATCCATATGGACCAGTTTAATCATAATCTTACTCACTTCCTCGCTTCAATATTTACCATCCTATTTACGTATTAAACGGGAAGTACCACTTAAAGTTGCTAAATCTGGAGCGCCAATACCAAACATTGCTATTTTTAGCTCCAGCTCAACCTGTGCCAATGCAGCATCCAGCGCCTCTTCAGAATCGACAGCCGGCCCTAACAGATTGCGGCCAAAGCCTGCCAGATCAGCTCCAAGTGCCAGTGCTTTCGCTGCATCCACGCCATGTTTTAGTCCGCCGCTGCCAATCAAAGCGCCCTGCGGGGAAACTGCGCGCACCTCTGTGATACAATCAGCTGTTGGAGTACCCCAATCCGCGAAAGCCTCCGCCGCTGCCCGCCGTATAGGATCTACACTGCGGAACTTCTCCACCTGACTCCAGGATGTCCCGCCTGCACCCGCAACATCAATAAAAGCCGCACCTGCATTATAAAGACGTGCAGCTGCATCTCCATCAATGCCCCAGCCTACTTCTTTCACACCTACAGGGACTTCAAGTGCACGGCATACCTTCTCTATCTGGGATAGCAAAGAGGCAAAACCAGTGTTTCCTTCCGGTTGAAAGACCTCTTGCAGCCCATTCAGATGCAGTACAAGAAAATCAGCACCTGCGATATCCACAGCCCGGCGACATTCCTCAATCCCAAAACCATAGGACAGCTGTACAGCACCAATATTGGCGATAACCGGAATATCAGGTGCTTGATCCCGCACATAAAAGGTCGCCGTAAGCTCAGAGCGCTCCACTGCCGCCCGGACCGAGCCTACACCCAGCGCCCAACCACGACGCTGTGCAGCTTTGGCCAACCGGGCGTTAATCGCTCCTGTAGCTGCGCTGCCACCTGTCATCGAGCTGATGAGCAGCGGTGTACGCAGCTTGCGATCCAAAAACGTAGTCTGCAATGATATATCGTCAAAATTCAGCTCTGGAAGAGCATTATGCTGAAATCTGTAATGTTCAAACCCTGTAGTCACACCGACGCCACCTACTTCTTCATTTAGGCAAAGGCGTACATGTTCAATTTTGCGTTCGCCTGTCTTCGATGTAGGCAATAAAGATCTTTTGTCAGAAGCCTCTACAGCCGGCAGGTCCTTGCCATGATCTGCGCCAGACTGCCTAGTCGCATCATATGGCACGGCCTCTTCTGGCGTATGATTCATGCTGCGTTCCTCCTATTCCCAAACTCGATTTATTATAACATATCCCTACAGATGAATTTACAATATGAGGTTAGCGATTACAATTCTCCGGTTTAGTAATCATTAATTTCATAAACTTCGTACTAATCGTTCAAACTCATTATAGCTAGCTGAATGTTATTTATTAATGTTAAGGATATTTGGGCTGCTTCATTTCGCTCCACTAGGTGTTAATAGGTTGGTAATACACCGGAGCATCACAATCCTAAGGAAGTGCTCTGCAATAATTTCAGGAGGAACTTCCATGAATTCAGATCGTCAGCAACCCGTTCACCCCCATAAACCTAAAGATATAAACTACGCTCCCGGTTTAACTACGAAGAAACGTTCCACTTCACGCCGCCGTACACGGGTGTTATGGGCTTTCGTCATTCTACTCCTTTGGTTAACCGGCGTAATGATTTATCAGACGCACAAACCTCTACCCAGCGGTATTTCCTTTGAAAGCCCCATATACAAAACAAATCATGTATCCTTCTGGCACGACTTAACCTATTCGGACGGTACAGCCACGGGCACTCAAGAAAGTCAGATTCTTTCGAGGATTCTACAAATTATCGAGGAGTCCGATGAATTTTTGGTGATTGACCTCTTTCTTTTCAATGATTATACCCATAAAAATCAGTCATTTCCTCCAGTCAGTCGAATGTTGACGGACAAGCTTATTTTACAAAAAACTACTTATCCTGAGATGGAGATCGTCTTCATTACGGATGAGGTTAATACCAATTACAATTCTGCACCTAATCATCTCCTGGAAGAGATGAAGGCTGCAGGGATTAAAGTGATAATGACTGATGTAAATGCTCTACGCGATTCTACGCCTGCTTATTCTGCTGTCTGGCGTACCTTTATTCAATGGTTCGGACAGTCGGGCGAAGGCCGGATTCCGAATCTTATGGCCAGCGGCGGACCGGATATTACTGCTCGTTCTTATATGAAGCTACTCAATGTAAAAGCTAACCACCGTAAGGTGGTTGTTAGTGAGAATAGCGCTCTAATCTCCTCAGGAAATATCCATGATGCCAGCGCCTATCATTCCAATATCGCTCTGGAAGTACAAGGTCCAATTATTGCTGATATTCTCCAGACGGAACAGGCCGCGGTCAATCTTTCGGATGCAGGGCCATTGCTCACTTATGAGCCGGATTTCACCAAGGATAAGGACCAGCACTCTGAAGAATCTATGGAAGTCCGCTATTTAACGGAAGGAAAGGTATATAAATATGCAAGACAAGCCCTCCAATCTGCACAGGAGGGTGACACCATTTGGATGGGTATGTTCTACCTTGCCGATGAGGCAATTCTCGATGAATTGGTAGAAGCTACCGAACGAGGGGCTACGGTAAGATTGATACTGGACCCCAATCAGAACGCCTTCGGCCGTGATAAAATCGGCATTCCTAACCGTCCAGTTGCCATGAACCTGAACAAGCGCACGAACGGAAAAATCTCTATTCGCTGGTACAACACGACCAAAGAACAATATCACTCGAAGCTGCTTTTCATTGCCAAACAGACTGGAAGTTCCATCATTCTTGGCGGTTCCACCAATTTCACGACACGCAATCTGGATGACTACAACCTGGAGAATAATCTGTGGGTATCTGTAAAACAAGATCAGCCTCTTTATGCCCAGATGGAAGCCTACTTCAATCGACTGTGGAATAACGAGGACCATGAGTATACCCTACCTTTTGAGGCTTATCAGGGCGAAGTGACCTGGTTCAAATATATCCTGTTCCGGTTGCAGACCACCTTGGGCTTAACTACTTTTTAAAGCAAAAACCACCGCAGATGAGGCACAACACCCTCTGCGGTGGTTTTTGGTTATAGTAACGGCGACATAAGTCGAGCAGCAGATTCCAGTATACGGATCACCATACGCTTATTCATAAATTCCTCATGCTCAATTAAGCTGGTAGATAATAAATCCCGCTCAAAATCAGCCACAATACGAGCAACACTCTCCGTCTGAATCAGTAATGCATTCACTTCAAAGTTAAGGTGGAAGCTGCGCATATCCATATTGGCCGTACCGATTGTTGCTATTTCACCATCGACGATAAGCAGCTTAGAGTGGATAAATCCCTTTTCATATTCATAAATCTTCACGCCAGCTTCCAGCAACGCCGGGAAATAAGAATGTGAAGCCAGAAAAGGAATCCATTTATCCGGCTTAGCCGGGAATAACAATCGCACATCTAAACCAGAAATAGCGGCTACACGCAGTGCAGTTAAGATGTCCTCATCAGGAATAAAATATGGACTGGCAATCCACACCGATTTCTCGGCAGAAGTGATCATGGAGAAGAAAATGTTTTTGAGCGCACGACGTTCGTTATCCGGTCCGCTAGCAATAATCTGTACGGCTCCATCACCTGTCATAAAGCGAAGTTGTGGAGTGAGGTAGTCTTGCTCCAGTATTTTTTCACCCGTAGTGTGCATCCAATCTTGCAGGAAAATAATTTGCATCGTCCGTACCGCTTCGCCTCTAACCAACATATGTGTGTCACGCCAAAATCCATAAGTCTTACTGCGGCTTAAATATTCATCGCCTACATTGAGACCACCCATGAATCCGACATCTCCGTCGATCACAACAATTTTACGGTGATTCCGGTAATTCACACGGCTGGAAAAAAAGGATGTTGAATTTCCGTAAGAAGCCACCTGAACTCCGGCGTCACTCATTTCCTTCAAAAAAGCTTTGGAAAGCTGAAAACTGCCAACGGCATCATACATAAATCTGACTGCAACACCGGCACGAGCTTTATCGATCAGAATTTGTTTAATGCGTGTTCCAATGTGGTCCGCCCGGAAGATGTAATACTCCATATGAATGTGATGCTTAGCTTGACGGAGCTCCAACAATAACGTACCAAACGTCTCTTCACCATTAGTGAGGATACGAGTTTCTGATGCAAAGGAAATAGGAGTACGTGCTAAAGTCTTGGATAACAGCAACAGTTTTTGGCGCGAGGGATCAAAGACTGACCAATCTTGGTGCGTACGTAAAGCGTCATTCTCAATTCTTTCGTAGGCCATAAGGTCTCTTTGTGCCTTTTTATCATATTTACGGCGTTTGAACACATTTTGCCCAAATAGAAAATAGAAGACCAGTCCCAGCACCGGGATCAACGCAAGCAATAAGATCCATGACATTGTTGTAGAAGGATTACGGTTCTCCATAAAAATAGCCAAGCTAATCGAAATAACTGTCAGAGTGGAGAAGATACTAATAATCGTTCCCGCAGTACTCCCAAAAATGCCGAAACCAAAATAATAAAATGCTATGAATGCCCCAATGATAATTATAGATTGAAGTCCTCTTCTCATACTCTACCTACCTTCTTATTCATACAAGCAACACGAAATTGACACATTTTATATATTACATGAAGAACCCTTTTCTTCCTAGCTAATTACTGTGCAAAAGTCTATTTACGACAAAACTGTAACCCTTCTGTTCCGATATTTGTATTGCCTGGTTGGATGGAATATAATAATTTTGACCAACTAGTCAATTATAGAACCCAGTAGTCAGAAAGGAGGTTAATCCTTTAATGAATGATAAAACTATTGACAAGCAGGAACAAATTATTAAGATCGCCATGCAGTTATTCGCTGTGAAAGGCTCCTCGTCCACATCCATGCAAGAGATCGCTGAATTATGTGGGATTTCGAAGGGCAGTTTGTATCTGGTATTTAAATCAAAAGAAGAACTGGAGCGCAGTATCTTCCTTTATTGTTATCGGATGATTCGTGATCCCTTGTTACGTGAAGAACAGGAAACCCGACGAACACCACGTGAGAAGCTTAGGAATCAGATAGAAATTCTGCTAAGTCACGTGTACGAATTGCGCGAGTTCTTGCAGCGTCAAATTCAGGAGGTTGCGGGCAAAGGATTTGATACTGAAGTCCCGGACTGGCTGCGGAGAAACAACGCTTCCTTCTTAAGATGGTTCCAGGTGAAGATGGAGTTGCTCTATGGAAAAGACGTCGTTCCCTATACCGGAGATTTATGTATGATCGGACATGGTCTCATCAAGTCTTATATTGCGGTTATTTTTCGTAAGGATACGCAGGTACCCATTGCCGATATGGCAGATCATCTAATGAATCTAATGGATATGATTGTGTCTGGCTTACTCACTAGTAAACAGGTTCCACTAATCAACTCTGCTACTTTAGCGAACTGGATGGCGGAGAATGAGGAGAATAAACGAAAGAATCCATTACAGCTCATTAAAGAAATGAAGACTGTGGTCAGTAAATTAAATAGTATAGAATCCGAAGAAGCAGCCGATCTGCTGGAATCGCTCAATATTCTGGAAGGTGAAGTGCTTATACCTCACCCACGAAAAGCAATCATTCAGGGGATGCTGTCCAACCTCCAATCCTGCTCTGAGCTCACAGCAGAATTAGAAGAGCTGAGGAAGCTAATTGCCTCAATTCCGCACAATTCATGTGTATTTCGTTAATTGACTCTAAGAAGAGTTCGGTAGAGAGAAAGTCATGGATAGTGAGTATTATGAATTTTTATAATGGCGCCTTATTTCGTAAAGAAAAGGGCCGAGAGGAGCAGAAACGAAACTTATGAAAAGCTTAATTAATTTCTCGCTCAGGAACAAATTTGCCATTTGGCTTCTGACGATAATTATTGTGTTTGCCGGTTTATATAGCGGACTGACGATGAAGCAAGAAACCTTGCCTAATATTAGTATACCCTATCTTAGCGTAACAACCATTTATCCGGGGGCCGCACCAGAAGGCGTCGTTAATGATGTCAGCAAACCGTTGGAGCAAAAGCTCCGCAATGTGGATGGTGTAAAGACGATCACCTCCACTTCTCTGGAGAATGCCTCCAGTATCCAAATTGAATTCGATTACGGAACAAATCTGGATAATGCTACAGCAGCAGTGCGCGAATCGCTAAATGAGGTCTCATTGCCAGACAATGTGCAGAAGCCTTCCATTTCCCGTTTTAGCCTTAGCTCAATGCCTGTCGTTTCGCTCAGTCTTTCCAATGGAGATACCCAGGACCTTGAGGAATTGACACGTATTGCTGAGAACGATATTCGCCCAGCCCTAGAGGATGTTGAGGGTGTGGCTTCTATTCAAATCTCTGGTCAATACGTCAAAGAAGTATCACTTAAATTCAATCAAGATAAGCTCAGCCAATATGGACTGACTGAAGATACCGTTAAAGGTATCATTCAAGGCTCTTCCCTCCGTGTTCCACTAGGACTATTCGAGATGGACAAGGCTCAAAAAGCAGTTGTCGTGGACGGCAACATCACTACCGTTGAAGATCTTAAAAATGTGACCATACCGGTAATGCCAACTGGCGCTAACGCTGCAGGTGCTGCAGGTGCTGGAGCTACCGGCGCTGGTGCTGCTAACGGAGCTGCTGGTGCAGGTGCTGGAGCTACCGGCGCTGGTGCTGCTAACGGAGCTGCTGGTGCAGGTGCTGGAAATGCTGCTCCTGGCGGAGCTGCAAGTATGGGACTTCCAACCGTGAAGCTCGGAGAGTTGGCCACGATTGAGGTTGTGGGGAATTCCGAATCCATCTCCCGTACAAATGGTAAAGAATCGATCGGTATTCAGATTGTCAAAGCCAATGATGCCAACACTGTTGATGTTGTAAATGGCGTTAAAGACAAAACTGAAGAATTAAAAGCACAATATAAAGGCATTGACCTTACTGTTCTGCTTGACCAAGGTAAGCCCATTGAGGACTCCGTAAATACGATGTTGTCCAAAGCTGTGTTTGGTGCCTTATTCGCAGTAATTATCATTTTGGTGTTCCTGCGGAATATTCGTTCGACGATTATTTCTATCATCTCTATTCCATTATCCCTGCTGATTGCAGTGCTGTGTCTGCGGCAGATGGACATTACGCTTAATATGATGACACTTGGAGCGATGACGGTCGCGATCGGGCGGGTAGTCGATGACTCGATTGTAGTTATAGAGAACATATATCGACGGCTCTCCTTATCTGGTGAGAAACTGAAGGGCAGAGAATTAATCAGTGCAGCCACGCGTGAAATGTTCGTGCCTATCATGTCCTCTACAATTGTAACCATCGCGGTTTTCTTACCACTTGCTTTGGTTAGTGGTATGGTTGGTGAGCTGTTCTTGCCTTTCGCTCTAACCATGGTCTTCGCCCTGCTCGCTTCATTAGTAGTTGCGATTACCCTAGTTCCTGCAATGGCTCACTCGTTGTTCCGTAATGGATTGAAACGTAAAAAAACTCACAGCGAGAAACCAGACAAACTTTCTGCTGGTTATCAAAAGATTCTGAACTGGTGTCTTTCTCATAAACTCGTTACGTTTGGAGTTGCCGTTCTTCTCCTTGCGGGCAGCTTATTCTTAATCAAGCCTATTGGTGTAAGCTTCATGCCATCCCAAGAGGATAAAACTGTAATGCTTACTTATTCACCAAAGGCTGGACAACGGATTGAGGAAGTTCAAGAACAAGGTCTGAAAGCTGAAAAATACATTTTAGCGCAGAAGCATATAGACAAAATGCAATATTCCATCGGCGGTGGAGGCCCGATGGGTATGGGTGGATCCAGCAATTCAGGACTATTTTTCATCGTTTATGATAGTGATACTCCTGATTTCGAAGCTGTTAAAGAGAAGCTTATTGAAGGTTTGACCGCAGAAGTGCCAGATGGTGTATGGGGTGACATGTCCGCTCTGATGAGTGGAGGCATGGGTGGAAGCACTCTGACCGTGAATGTATTCGGAGATGAACTGGATCAGCTGAAGCCAGTCGCGGATGAGATTGCCTCAATCGTACAGGCTGACACCACTAATTTCAAAGACGCAGAAACAAGTCTCAAGGAAGCTTACGATCAATATACGATTGTAGCGGATCAACAGAAGCTTAGCTCCCTTGGACTTACAGCCGGACAAATTGCGATGAAGCTGAGTCCAGCAGGCACACGTCCAGTGCTCACAGAAGTAGAATTGGACGGCAAGAACTACAAAGTCTATATCGAAACAGATAAAGAAACGTATAAGAGCATTAAAGAAATGGAAGAGGCTACTTTGACTTCGCCACTAGGCATTTCCGTGCCAATCGGGCAAGTCGCTAAAATTGAAAATGGCTCCTCCCCTGACTCGATTACTCGTATGGACGGTAAAATGAAGGTAGATGTTACTGCCGAAATTATTTCGAGTGACGTGAATAGCGCTTCGAACAGCGTGAAAGAAAAAGTAGATGCTATGGAATTGCCTGATGGTGTAACTGTTACCTTCGGCGGTGTAACCGAGCAGATCAATGATACGTTTGGTCAATTAGGAATTGCTATGGCGGCCGCTATTGCCATCGTATACTTCGTGCTTGTGGTTACATTTGGCGGTGGATTAGCACCATTCGCTATCCTGTTCTCACTTCCTTTCACAGTGATCGGGGTACTCGTTGCCCTTCTCATCGCTGGAGAAACCTTAAACGTGTCCTCGCTCATGGGTGCGCTGATGTTGATTGGTATCGTAGTAACGAATGCGATTGTCCTTATCGACCGCGTTATTCATAAGGAAAAAGAAGGCCTCACTACGCGTCAAGCCTTGCTTGAAGCAGGTGGCACACGTTTACGTCCAATCCTGATGACTGCCCTTGCAACGATTGGTGCATTGCTGCCATTGGTTACTGGACTTGAAAACAGTGCAGGAATTATCTCTAAGGGGCTCGGCGTGACCGTAATCGGTGGTTTGGTCAGTTCCACGCTGCTGACACTTGTAGTAGTGCCAGTCGTGTATGAATTCCTGATGAAATTCCGCAGCAAAAAGGTAATTGATTAGAACACCTGATGTGACCAAGTAAATTAGATTTAAACAAGAGGCTGTCTCCAAAGTAGTGAATTCTACTTATGAGGCAGCTTCTTTTTTTAGAAAATAGGCTGTACAGCGGATTCCTCCTTTGCCCAATAGACTGTGTGCTGTGCCAATTGTTCATCACTATTAGGTTGGGTGGTGGATGATGTGCGTTTGTGCGTGGGGAGGCTAATGTACCGTGAACGTTTGCGATATGCGGTATACGCGGGTGATCTGCGTGGGTCGTTTGGACGGCGTACATTTGTATTTACTGCATTCTGTGTTTGGGCGATGCGCGGAGTGGATCTTAAACTAATTAGGGAAAAACTCCCTGAAAAAAGCTAATATTTTCTCTAAATGAACGAAATTAGGGATTTCCTCCCTGATAATAAGGGGGATTTCTTTAATTACCACCGAATCAGCTATATTTTAGGGAGGTTTTCCCTAATTATTAGTCTGATGACTGAAAATCCCAGAATTTCAGGGAGAAATTCCCCAATTATTCTATCGGCGCTTGAGTTGGGCAACAATAAGACGCTTCGGTTGGTACTTCAATTACTACTTCAGTTGGTGCTTCACACAACGATTCTTTTCCCCATGCTCAGCATGCAAAAGCCCGCCCTAATGGATAGGTCGGGCTTTCTAATATTAAATGCTTGTAGCTGCACTGCTCTCCAATGAAGCTCTCCAGGAACGAAGCATTTGCAGATCAAGTGGCAGAAACTCCTCAAGCATATGAGAGAGGCCTAGATATAGCGGACTATCTGTTGCTGCATTTAGTTTCTGACAGAACTGCGGTGTCCATTGAAGTAGATGCTTTTCCAAAAAGGACTCCTGAATATCAAGCAGCTCCATAGCACTTCTTATTGAAAAACTATTGTAAAGCATACGCTCATGCATGACTGCCATAAATTCGAGCTCAATAGCAATATGATCATCGGCTTCACCATTACACTTATTGAATACAATTCCAGCGGAGGTGTACACATCTGCAAGCACGTTGCAGAAATCCTCCGAACGACCTAAAATCGCTGCTTCGCGCAATTTAAAAGAACTAACGGACTGTTCTTGCATAAGCCGTTTATATTCTTTGCTCTCTTTCTCGCATATCATTGGCAGCTTGTTCGGTTCCTGACTCAAATAGCGCTTCAGCTCCCGACCGCCTTCTGTCATCTCTGCCGCTACACTCATCTGGCGATGGCGGCTCCATTGAGCCACTAGAGAGAGTGATGGTTTTCTACCCAAAAAATCCACTAAAAGCTGATATATTAATCCCCGACTTTCCAACCAACGGCTAAAAGCCTCCGGAACGGTGAGCGATGGAACAGTATGTGTACTCATTTTGCAAATCCTCCTCAATGGTTTCCCGGTCACTCTCCGTCACACACATTACCGACGTGCGGTTTCCGGTATCCTATCTGTTTTCGCAAAAGTGAACGTTAAAACTAATCCGCACCTAGATTATATCGGAAATTAAAAGCGCTTTCCGTGAGCATTCTATGTCTAAAAACTTTATTTGTCGTACTTTTGTCACACTTTTCGTTGTTCAATATGCGTTATCTTCTTATCTAGTTTGTCCAGTTTTATGTAATGAAACCCTGTCGTCCAGAACTTTGCTCATTGACGTGAATCCAAGCAATCTTTAAAATTCTAAACAAGTATAAACATCTTCGCGTTCTATCCTGTTAGTGACGTTAGGCGTTTATACGAGAAAATTCAAGAGCAATTTATCAGCCAGATTTAAAGGAAGGGAGCAACGCCATGGAGCCGCTGACGGACCCTTTTGGACGTTTACACGATTACATCCGCATTTCGGTTACCGACCGCTGCAACCTGCGTTGCATCTATTGTATGCCAGCGGAAGGGATGCAATTCCAACCGCAGGACGAGATTCTAAGTTACGAGGAAATTACCGCAGTCGTTAAGTCGCTAGCCCCTCTTGGATTACGTAAAGTACGACTAACTGGCGGAGAACCTCTTGTCCGCAAAGATCTGGAAAAGCTTGTTGCGATGATATCCGCGATTCCAGGTATAGAAGATATTTCGCTGACTACAAATGGTTTAATGCTTCCAGCCAAAGCCGCGCTGTTAAAAGAGGCTGGTCTGTCACGGGTAAACATCAGCCTAGACTCTTTACGGCAGGATCGATTTTCTATGATTACTCGTGGCGGTGAAGTCGCCAAGGTATTAAAGGGGGTCGAGGCCGCACAAGCCGCCGGACTTCAACCGATAAAGCTTAACGTTGTATTGATGAAAGGAATTAATGACGACGAAATCAAAGACTTCATCTCCCTTACGCTGGAGAGTCCTCTAAATGTACGCTTTATAGAATACATGCCGATTGGCAGTGCTACTGATGCTTGGCGCCAAACTTATCTGCCTCTGGAAAGGGTTGTAGAAGCTTGTACTGAGGCTGGTTGGGAAACGGAAGCAGCAGAAATGCCCTCCGGGAATGGCCCTTCCCAGAATCGGCGGGTTGTTGGAGCCCCTGGTACATTCGGCCTGATTCATCCGGTGAGCGATCACTTCTGCGATAATTGCAACCGCCTGAGACTTACCGCAGATGGGCACATCAAAGCTTGCCTGTATTGGGCAGATGAATACAATGTCCGTCCTTTAATAAGCGATCCTGCTGCTGTGCAGGCCTTATTCCGGAAAGCGCTGGGCAACAAACCTCATAACCATGAAATGGCCTTAGCTCTGGAGAAAAAAGCACAAAGCCACACGCCGACAGCTCGGCGCATGTCTCAAATTGGTGGATAAACGTCCATCCCGGTATTATAGTTCCTCTTTTAATTTCATAAATACAAAAAACGCCGCTTTCCCACTGAACAATCTGGGAAAGCGGCGTTTGGTTTAAAGCTTAGCGATGAACTATTCAATCACTATTAGAGAGACAGAGCTTCGAGCAGCTTATAAATAGTCGCTCCTGCCTCGGCTCTTGTGGCATTATTCTCAGGACGGAAGGTGTTATCCTCGAATCCACCCAGAATACCAGCTTCAGCTGTTTTTCACATACAGCAAGTTTATTTCTTTCGTACTCGCAAGCTCACCTTAAAGGCGGTTCCTTCCCCCGGACGACTATGTACAGTTACCTTACCTTCATGCAGCTCAACGATTTTTTTAACCAGTGACAGACCCAGTCCACTACCGCCACCACTTGCGGTTCTAGCTTTATCTGCCTTATAGAAACGCTCGAAGATCCGAGGCAGATCTTCCTCCGAGATGCCAATCCCGCTATCTTGAATCTCCACCTCTACCTGCTCATCCACCATGCGAAGGCTAATATGGATGTAACCGTTCTGCGGAGTAAACTTGATGCTGTTATGCAGTAGATTGGTCCAGACCTGGCTCATTAAATCTTTTACAGCAGATACATTCACTTCTTCCAGTTCAGCCTCTACCTCTATATTTTTCTCCAACCACTGTGGTTCAGAAGCCAGAATCGTATCTCTAAGCTGCTTATCCAGGCGGTAAATCTGATTTTCAAACGGAAAATTGCCCGATTCAAGCGCGGACAGCTTCAATAAATTATCACTGAGCCCAGATACACGGGTACTCTCAGCCACGATAATATTAAGGTAGTGCCTCCTGCTCTTCACACTCAAAGTTTCATCTTGCAGCGCAAGAGCAAAGCCGCGGATAGAGGTTAGCGGAGATTGAATTTCATGCGATACATTAGAGATAAAGTCTTGACGCATGGTCTCCATCTGACTCAGTTCGCTGGCCATTACGTTGATGCTCTCTACAATCTCACCAAAATCACCATAGTCCTTAGTATTATCGAGTACCACATTGAAATCACCCTTAGCAATACGCCCTAAACCTTCGATAATTGATTTATAAAAAACACGTTCCCAGCCCCGGAATAACTTGGAGGTTACCAATGCCATCATGAACAAAATCACAATTCCGACCATCACGCCGATTAACTGGGTCAAATACTCCGAAGAGGGGCGTCCAACCCTGCCATATATCCAGTTCATCAAGAAATAAGCTGCACTCCAGCTAATCCCAACGCCACCGAAGTAAATAAAAGTCATCCCAATCCGCTTAAGAAGCTCCTTAAACCGGTTCATGCCTCTGCCTCCAGCCGATAGCCTAATCCGCGGATGGTACGAATAACAAACCCGTATTTATCTGGAGCGAACCGTTCGCGTAAACGGTTGATATGCACATCGAGCGTCCGCTCATTCCCTTCAAAATCATAACCCCATATCTCTTCGATCAGCCTGTCTCTAGTCAATGTCTGCCCCGGATAGCTGCCCAGCTTAAACAACAGCTCAAATTCCTTAAGCGGCAAGGTGACTTCTCCATACTCTGAGGATACCTCGTAGGTTTTACGATTCATTCGCAGCCGGCCGATCCCCACACTTTGTGCAGCAGAGATTTGGTAACGTTTGAGCAGCGCCTTTACTCGCGCAATAAGCACCACTGGCTCAAAGGGTTTGACGAGATAGTCATCACTTCCCAGTTCAAAGCCCTTCACAATTTGGGAGGTCTCACCCTTAGCCGTCAGCATCAATATCGGAAAATCATAAGTTTGGCGCATCTTCCGGCACAGCTCCCAGCCATCCAAATTGGGCATCATCACATCAATAATGGCTAAGTCTATGTTATGGCTCTCCAGAATCTGAAGAGCCTCCAGTCCATCAGAAGCTCCATAGATGTCATCCATCCCCTCAGCTCTCAGAAATACTTCTACCAATTCGCGGATGTGCGGATCGTCGTCCGCTACTAGTATTTTTGTCATGTATCACTGGAGCCTCCTCTTTATTGTCTTGAATCTCAAGGTTATTCATCTGCAGCTGCTGGGTGGCAAATTCACGATACAGCTCATGGTTTTCCAGCAGTTCTTCATGTCTTCCCATCCCGGTAATCTGACCCTTTTCCATAAAAATAATCTGCTCAGCATTTACAACAGTAGCCAAACGGTGCGCAATTACAATCGTAGTCCGGCCCTTCATCAAATTGGACAGTGCTTTCTGTACTACGGCCTCTGATTGGCTATCCAGACTGGAGGTAGCCTCATCAAGCATAAGAATCTTTGGATTCCGCAGCAGCGCTCTAGCAATAGCAATCCGTTGCCGCTGTCCACCTGAGAGCTTCACACCTCTCTCACCAACATCCGTATTATATCCTTCAGGAAGCTCATCGATAAAGCCATCTGCATAAGCCATTGCTGCTGCTGCACGCATCTCCTCCATGCTAACGTCGCGATCCAATCCATAGGTTAAATTCTCAGCAATCGTACCTGCCAATAATGGGCTTTCCTGTGAGACATACCCGATCAGTTTCCGCCATGAGCGTAAAGAGAAGGTTGACACTGGTTTATCACCTAACTTAACCATACCTTTCTGAGGCTCATAGAATCGTTCGAGCAGTGAAAATAATGTAGTCTTGCCGCCCCCGCTCGGTCCAACAATAGCCGTCACCTGACCCGGAAGCATCCGAAAGCTTACATCGGTTAGCACATTCTCACCATTTTTATATCCAAAGCTTAGATCTTCTACCGAGATAGGACCTTCTGCACCGTTCGCCTCTTCCTGGCCCTCATATACCTCCTCTTCTGCTGCCAGGGTTTCAATAATGCGCTCTGATGCCCCTTTAGCCTTCTGAATCTGTGTAAAGAACGTGGTCAATTGAGTAAGCGGCATAATAATCTGAATGAGATACAGGATAAAGGCTACCAGCTCTCCAGCTGTCAAAGCCCCGGAAGATACCTGCATTCCGCCATAACCGATAATGACCACAAGTAACATCATAAAAACAAAAGAGACAAGTGGACTGATCATAGCGCTGATTTTGCCTTCACGAATACCAAAGGAGAGCAGGTTCATAATTCCGGTTTTGCCTGCTTCGTACTCTTTTTTCTCTGCACCCGAGGATTTGACCAGACGGATTTCTGACAATACACCACTAAGTGTCGCGGTAAAAGAGGCTGTTTCGTCCTGCATGCCTTTGGAGATTTTGTACATCTGCCGTCCAAGCGGCACCAGAATCAACGCAGATAGTGGAAGAACGGTGAATAGAACAAGCGTCATTTTCCAATTTAAAAATAACAGCACAGCAATGGAGCCCACAATGGAGATCACTCCGGTAAATAAGCTGGCCAGATGTTCAGAAATCAGCGTTTTGATGATCCCTGTATCATTCGTCATCCGGCTGACGCTTTCTCCTGTTCGATTATCATTGTAATAAGCTACTGGCAATACTAAAAATTTACGCCATAACCGGTCACGTAGACCTGCAACCATCTTCTGGCCCACGTAATTCAGCAGATAGATGGAAATTCCCCCGGCGATCGTCTGCGCGATAAAAGCACCCGCTATACCCGCAATTTGCAGCTTGCTGACGGAGGCCAAAGAAAAGCCATCCACCAGATTTTTGGTGAACATTGGGATCACCAGACTAACCAATGTCGAGATCATGCTTAGTGCAATGGCTATTGCCAATAAGCCGTATGAAGGCTTGGTCTCTTTTAATAATGTGAGGAATGGCTTCAGCGCCGTTTTCCCCTTAGCTTCGGATTTTCTCATGCAAAAACTCCCCTTTTCTTGGTGACTCTGCGAGAAGAGTGTATCATCTCTGTTTCGCTTAACCCCATCCTAGCCCTGAATTGTAAACTGAAGTTAAACCCGTTGATCCGCTTTTGTACGACGTAGATAGGGTAATCCTCAGGCATATTCCTAGTAAGGAGGAGCGATCTCTTAACATTTCTGCCACCTGCAAACTTGTTATATGCGATTTTTGTCACTTAGCGGATCAAATTTAAATAAACGTTAAAAAAATGTAAAAAAGTAAAAAAGGAAGTTTGTATCCCTTTTCAACACGTGTTACAGTGATAGAAGGGCCTAATATTGGTCAGTATATCCATGCAAGACATCTAGTGGGAAAGGAGTGACGCATTTGCGGAAAGGCGTTAACTATCCATCTTCTTTCACGTCTTTAAAATGGTTCAATTTTTTTGTATACGGAACCATGGTCCTCTTCTCCAGCTTCTTTCAACTATACCTGCTGGATGTAGGGATGAACAAATTAGAGATCGGTGCCGTATTCTCTATGGGTGCGCTAGTATCCATCTTTGCAAATCCATTCTGGGCGATCTGGACTGACCGATACCAGAATATCCGGCGAATCGTTTTGCTTATGTTAATCGGAACGTTAGTGTTATCCCAGCTTATGTTTCGGGCAAATACATATGAGATGATCTACATCTCCATTCTTTTGTTCTATTTCTTCCAAGGACCGTTATTTGCTCAGAGCAATACGATGATTCTCAGCTATATTGACGGAACTAACTATCGCTTCCGTTCTTTTCGGCTTTGGGGTTCATTGGGGTGGGCACTAATTGCAATTGCCGCCGGATTGGTCCTTGACTGGGCTGGTGTATCTATCTTGTCCTATCTGTTTGCAGGCTTACTATGTGCATCAATGTTATCCATTCTTGCATTACCGAAACTTAACCATACCATTGGCATGGCTCCCATGCCTTATAGAGGCTTCAGCAAGCTAATTTATAATCCCTTTTTCTTGTGTTTCATATTGTTTGGTATCCTAGTTTCCATACCGAACACCATGAACACTACATTCATGTCTTTGTATATTACGGATCTAGGCGGCTCCAAGGGAATGATTGGTCTCGCAGTATTCCTCTCCTCTATTTTGGAAGTGGGTGTATTTGTTCTCTGCGACCGATTCCTTAAACGTAAAATATCTGTTCTGCTCGGCTGGCTTGCGCTGGTTAGCGCTTTATTCGTACTACGATGGTGGTTCATGGCGGACGCGACTACAGCCCTCCAAGTAGTGCTCATTCAAATTTTACACTGCATAACATTTGGTGGTTTCTTCTATGTAGGCACTCAACTGACCATGCTTCTTATTCCAAGACCTTACCGTGCTTCAGGACAAGCACTCTACACACTGACTTGGAGCGGTATAGCCGGTATTGTTGGAGGAGTTCTCGGCGGGTGGATGTATCAGAATCTAGGTGCACAGAGCATGTATCAAGCGGGTGTCTTCTTGACACTGTTTGGAACGCTAGGCTTTACTTTCATGTGGCTCTTTGTAAACCGTGGAGGCTACCGGCCCCCTACAGAGGATGAGGAAGAACTCTCTCACATCGAAATATTATAAGCGAAAATATAAAAAACAGGCTCAAACGTACCTAAACGGGACGTTTGAGCCTGTTTTATTATAAAGAACCTGAACGAATCAAGTGTTAGCCTTGTTTTGGAGGCTGAAATGAACTCTTCAGTGAAACGATAAGATTGAATACGAGATGCCCAGGCGCCGAATATTTGCTATCTACATTAAAATAGCCATGACGGAAAAACTGGAATTTATCCTGAGCCACACTGTCCTTAAGTGCGGGTTCCACAAAACCTTGTAAGATTTCAATGGATTTAGGATTAAGCTGATCCAAGAAGCTAGGCTCCGCTTTCTCTACCGTGGAATCCAGACCTTCAACTTCTGCAGCTTCATCTACTTCTTCAGCAGAAATCAGTGGCTCGTATAAACGGAATTCTGCAGGCACAGCTTGACTAGCTTCTACCCAGTGCAGAGTACCTTTTACCTTGCGGCCTGTAAATCCACTGCCACTCTTTGTTTCCGGATCATACGTACAATGCAGTTCAACAACCTCGCCATTCTCATCTTTAATGACTTCATTACATTTGATGAAATAAGCATGCTTCAGGCGTACTTCATTGCCGGGGAACAAGCGGAAATATTTATTGGGCGGATTCTCCATAAAGTCGTCGCGCTCAACATAAATCTCACGAGAGAACGGAATTTGGCGTACGCCCATTTCTTCATTCTCTGTATTATTTTCCGCTTCAAGCCATTCTGTTTGACCTTCCGGATAATTGGTGATAACAACCTTAAGCGGACGAAGTATAGCCATAGTGCGAGGCACAGTTAACTTAAGGTCTTCCCGGATAAAGTGCTCCAGCATTTGCAGGTCCACTAGACCCTGACTCTTGGAGATCCCTGCCTCGAACACGAACTTACGAATCGCTTCCGGCGTATATCCTCTGCGGCGCAGGCCGGAGATCGTTGGCATCCGCGGATCGTCCCAGCCATCCACATGTTTTTCGTCTACCAGCAGCTTTAGCTTACGTTTACTAGTCATGGTTTGAGCGAGATTCAGACGGCCGAATTCATATTGATGCGGAACAGAAGGCATCTCACATTCCGCTACGACCCAATCATAAAATGGGCGTTGATCTTCAAACTCAAGCGAACAAAGGGAGTGAGTCACTCCTTCAATAGCGTCCTCAAGTGGATGAGCGAATGTATACATCGGATAGATGCACCATTTATCCCCTGTATTATGGTGATGCGCATGAGTAATCCGATAGATGACAGGATCACGCAGATTAATATTTGGTGAAGCCATATCGATCTTGGCACGAAGAACCTTCTCACCATCTTTGAATTCCCCTGCCCGCATACGGCGGAACAGATCCAAATTCTCTTCGATGCCGCGCTCACGATGTGGGCTGTTCTGTCCTGGCTCCGTCAGCGTTCCCCGCAATTGGCGAATTTCATCCGCGCTGAGGTCATCTACATAAGCTTTGCCTTTAGTAATTAATAATTCGGCACGTTTGTACATTTCCTCAAAATAATCCGATGCAAAACGCAGCTCTTCCCATTCATAACCCAGCCACTTTACATCTTCCTGAATGGAGTTCACATATTCCGTATCTTCTTTGGCAGGATTCGTGTCGTCAAATCTTAGGTTAGTCTTGCCACCGAACTCGTCCGCCAGTGTAAAGTTAATCCAAATCGCCTTGGCATGTCCGATATGTAAGTAACCGTTCGGCTCCGGCGGAAAGCGTGTGACAACTTCTTTTACTTTACCCGTACGGAGGTCTTCGGTAATAACATTTTTAATAAAATTGGAGGGGGTAGTACGGTTCTCCACAGCTATCAACCTTTCGTTCTGTAGTGTTACACTACTTCTTGTATAAACATGTTTCCTACTAATATACCCGTTAACTGTAGATTGTTCAATAAAAGGGGGCACATGGCCTGGATCAATTTTTAGCATCTTTAGACCTTTTGACTTCTCTGCGGGCGATAGAGTAGCATGATAATCATAAGAAAAAATCCATAATCATACATAAGGCCTTGTGCCGAAAAGGAGGCAACCGCTTGTTTAATTATGTCATCGACGAAGAGCTTATCTTAAAGCCACTCATGCCTGAGCATGCTAGGCACATATTCGCGTTAGTGGAGCGCTCGCGGGAACGACTTAGGCAATGGCTTCCTTGGGTTGATGCCGTTACGGAACAGGATCACACCCTTAATTTCATTAAAAATGCTATAAAACAAGGCACCGACAATGGCGCCTTCACTGCTGGACTTTGGGTCCGCGGCGAGCTCGCCGGTGTCATTGGGTATCACCAGATTGACTGGCATAACCGTTCCGTAGGGATTGGTTATTGGCTTGGTGATGGCTATGAAGGCAAAGGTTATATGACCAGCGCCTGCCGAGTTCTAGTAGACTACGCACTGCTGGAAATGGAGCTGCAGCGGGTAGAAATTCGCTGCGCGACCGCCAACGTAACTAGCCGGGCAATTCCTGAACGGCTTGGTTTTGTGCTCGAAGGTGTGATCAGACAGGCAGAAAAGCTGCCCGATGGCTACGTGAATCACGCCGTATATGGTTTATTGCGTAGTGAGTGGCAGCTGCTCGGCTAAGTTACGTAAGCAAAGTTAAACAAACACACAAGCAGAAATAAACCTGGCTGGCATACGCCCCCAGGTTTATTTTATTGAGCAGACCAAGATTAGATCTCTGGCATACCCAGCTGTTTTCGAAACTTGTTCCGTACTACGGCTGAGAGGGCTTCCAGCTCCACAAGCTCTGCCAGAGCAGCTTCCTCTTGCAGCCCAACCTGCATTAAATGCAGTACATGCGCCACGGAAGCATTGCTGTCTCCGTTTTCTTTTTTGACAATTGCATCGCCGGTTGAAATCATTCCTTCACGAAGTACACGCAAGTAAAATCCGCTATACCTTGTATCCAGAACTTGAGCCGGAAGATCTGCGGGTCCATGCTTTTGTGAGATTTTGAAGCAAGGATATCTTGGCTGGCTAACCTGAAGCAAAGTGGTGCCTATTTCATATACATCGCCAATACACACCTCTGTCTCCAGCAGACCCGTTGTGGTGATATTTTCTCCGAAAGCCGAGTACTCCAGTTTCTTTCCCAGCTGCTGTTCCCAATAAGGATAGTGCTCAATGGGATAGGCGCACACCGCCTTGTCAGGACCTCCATGATGTTTAAGATCTGCCTGACCATCTCCAACAAATCCATTGGTATGCAGCCGAACCGATCCTTCTACAGGCGTTTTATAAATTCCGGTCTCCAAAGGTTTTCCCCGATAATCCACCGTCACCGGCCGACCGACATTAAGCGAGACGATCTCCATATCCATTTCCTCCTGTCAGCATACAGCTCATAAATATCTCATCCACATAACGGCCGCCAAGATAAAACTCCTCCCGCAGACGTCCCTCTTCCACAAAACCGCATTTCCGGTAAAAAGAAATCGCTGATTCATTACAGGATAATACACGCAGGCGAAGCTTACGAATAGCATGCGCCGCAGCATGTTCCTTAATGGCTTCCATGAGCTGCCGGCCGATGCCTAAACGTTGATAGTTCGGATGAACAGCAATATTAACCTCGCACACATGCCGGTTGCTCTCCATTCTACTAGGGCAGCCAAACCCGACATATCCGCATAGCTTGTCATCTTGCAGCGCTACGAGCTGAGAGCCCGGAGGAGCATTCAGCAAGAAATCCTCTTGTGAGCGCCACAACATAGGTCCCGGGCTAGTGTCCTCTGTCCAAATCAGATGGTCCAGATCAATCAGTTCTCGCACGTCTTTAATCTCTGATGGTCTAATAGTTAACCTTGCCTTGTTGATTTGTTTCATAAGATGTACACCCCTTGCCTTGCACCTCTATAGAATTCACAGCAGATGTTGGAATCCACTGTGTATAGTTATCTTACGGACCGCTCTAACGAATGGCCTTTACGATTGACTAAAGAATGGATGACGAAAAATCCTACAGACAGCAGCGCCATCGCACAGGCCAGCCAGGCTGTTGGTGCCAAACCACCGCTATCATACAGTCTGCCCATGAAGTAAGGGCCAATGACTCTCCCGACTGCACCAATCCCTCCGCTTAGTCCCAAATAAAATGGTGCGCTGCGCCCCGCATGATCCGAGATAAAGGATGGCATCGCTGGAGAAATCAGCATTTCTCCCAGTGTAGCAAGCACCATTCCGAGCACTAAGCCAGGATAATTAGGCATCCACAAAAGAAACGCATAGCCACCCAAATAAAACAGGGCACTTGCAGTCATTTGCGCCGTTGAGGTAGACGCGAACCAGCGCTTAATCATTGTTACCAATGGCTGAGCTGCAAAAATCAAAATACCGTTCAGTGTCCAGAGAAAACCATAAGTTTTCTTAGGCCAGCCCTCTGAAATAATGAACGGAGATACCCCTGTATTCCAGATAGAGTTACCGAGAAGCAGGAACAAAGAACCGATCCCCATATAAAGATAAATACGAGTATGCCCCATTAGCTTCCACGTGGATTGTTTCTCTGGTTCATTCTTCTGATGCCCCATTACCTCATGCGCAGGTTCTCCACCGATTTTCTTCAGATATATAAAAAAGAAACCCGCAAATACCGCCGAAGTTACACCATTCATTACAAAGCTTAGCATATAGGAAATATCGGCCAAAAAACCACTTAATGCCGTACCCAGTGCTACACCAATATTATTGGCGACATAAATAACATTAAACAGCTCACCACGCTGCTTCGTGAAACGAAAGCCGATAAATGCCTGAATGGCAGGTAATGATAAGGAATTAAATAATCCTACCAGTCCCATTGCAACCATAAATAACGTCCAGTTGTTACTAGCTGCCGGCAAGGTGAACAGTGCCAAAGCATTCATGGCGAGCGCTCCGACAATCAGCCGGTTAACGCCTACCTTATGATAGAGTGAGCCCCCGAGTAGTTGACCCACGATCCCACCAACCGATTGAATAAGAATCACCAGTCCAGCATCTGACATGCTGCGTCCAAGCTCATCAAATACATACATCGTAACGAGCGGCCACATCAGCGCACTACCTGTTGCATTAATTAGGCTGGCAATTAGAAATATTTTCACTTCTTTTGGATATGCCTGTAAAAACTTCATAAGTAGTGTACATCCCCTGTTATATATGTGTCATTAATTCATCCAGTATTATCCCAAAACAGGGTTATGAGCAAGCATACACATTGACGTTTTATCGCGATAAAGTACGCATGAAATCTAGAGAATAAAACGCACATATCGCATGAATTATCCCGTCTCCCTTGGGGTTCACGTCCGCAGCCCTTCCTAGCTCTAATATCTATTCTTATTTTAAAGCCGTGGCTGTCGTCCGTAAAGCAAACTAAACAAGAAGAAACTGATTCGCTTTTAGAAAGACGGGGTAATAGAGCCTAGAAACACTCCCCCTTCAAAATTCGCCGTGATCCGATTTCGTTCCCCCGAGCGCGGATATATCACGGCGGATTTTTTTGTGTCTACATAACAAAAAGCACCCCTAAAACATTAACGCCACCAATAAGGCAGACCTTGAATGTTCTATGGAGTGCTCTATAAGACGAGCTTAAGCGTGTTTTTTGACACTGCTGCCGGACATGCTATCTACGGATTGAATAGCCGTAGGTGCTTTACGCAAGTATGCCATCCAATAGGCAGCTGCGACAAATATTGCTCCACCCGTTAGATTGCCGAGCCAGACGGGAACAAAGTTAGTGAAGTATTGCCCCCATGAATAGTAACCTTCAAAAATAGCTGCTGGAATTAGGAACATGTTAGCTACAACGTGCTGGAATCCGATCGCAACAAAGGCCATCGTTGGGAACCAAATACCAAGGATTTTGCCGCTGAAGTTATCTGCTCCATAGGAGAGCCACACTGCCAGCGCAACGAGCCAGTTACAGCCGATACCCGAAACAAATGCCGGAAAGAATTCTGCATCGATTTTATGACCAGCCATATCCACCAATTTCTCTAAATACACACCCTCTGAAGTTAAACCCACCACATGACCGAAGAAATAAGCTACAAATAATGCCCCTGCCAGATTACTAATCGTAATGAGCAAAAGATTCTTCACAACTTCCCAAAAAGAAATCTTCTTAGCCATAAAAGCGAGCGGCACGGCCATCATATTCCCTGTCAGCAGTTCTCCACCCGCAAGGAGTACCATGATCAGCCCAACGGGGAAGACTGCTGCCCCGATAAAGTTAGCAATGGAACCCCATTCCTGTGGTGCGCCAGCAATGACGCGAATATCCAATAAAAACCCGAGCGCAATAAACGCTCCTCCCAAAAAGCCCAGAATAAGTACGGTACTTAGCGGATTATGAGCTTTTTTTATGCCGTTCTCTACAGTTACTTCGGCAATTTGCTGCGGTTTGCTATAAGCCATGGTTCCTATCTCCTTCATCTATTTACTTCAAATTTGTTCCTTTATGACCATTGTAGCGTGTCGTAAAACACATTAACGTGATAATTATCACTTTGAGAAAACTAAGTGAAAGTTTTCACTGACATGTCAAATTTACTGCGACCTGTGCACAAATAGAAGTTTATGTATGACCGACTAAGCCAGCATATCTTGTTTCGTTGGATTACATTTGAGCGTACGCAGCAGCTATCGGACACAGTTGTCCTTATATGCAGCTATATCTCACTGTAGCTATACCTCGCTATCGGACATCGGACTCAGTTGACCCTATTCGTAGCATTTGAGCACATTTGGCTCGCTATCGGACCCCATAGTCGCTATTGCCACCAAAAACACAATAGTTGCACCTCATTTTATGTAATAGCTGCATTGGAGTCCGAAATCACACTCAAAAAGCGATTAATTGCTAAATAGCGGCTTCTGAGTCCGAAAGCTTCTGCGGTGGGCGTTGACTCAGCACGATCGGACTCAGATGACCCTAACCGTAGCTTCTGAACACATTTGGCTTACTATCGGACATCGGACTCAGATGACCCTATTGGTAGCATTTGAGCACATTTGGCTCGCTATCGAACCCCATAGTCGCTATTGCCACCAAAAACACACTAGCTGTACCTCATTCTATGTAATAGCTGCATTGGAGTCCGAAATCACGCTTAATAGGCGATTAATTACCAAATAGCGGCTTCTGGGTCCGATAGCTTCTGCGGTGGGCGTTGACTCAGCACGATCGGACTCAGATGACCTTATTCGTAACTTTCGAGCACATTTGACTTGCCATCGGACCCCATAGTCGCTATTGCCACCAAAAACACACTAGTTGTACCTCATTTTATGCAATAGCTGCATTGGAGTCCGAAATCATACTCAAACAGCGATTATTTGCTATATAGCGGCTTCTGAGTCTGAAAACTTCTAAGGAGGGCGGTGATTCAGCACGATCGGACTCAGATGACCTTATACGTAACTTTTGAGCACATTTGGCTTGCTATCGGACATCGGACTCAAATGACCTTAACTGTAACTTTCGAGCACATTTGGCTCGCTACCATCGCCGAAGCCATTGGATTCTACCTACCTATGCAGCTAATCATTCTGCACCTAACAAAAAAAGCAGCAACCCTCCCGTTACAGGAGAATCGCTGCTTTTCTAGCTTTATAAGGTTATCTTTTTCGTCGATAAATCACTCAGAAACAATCGTTTCTTTTTAAAATGTTACAGCCTCTTTGCTTGGTACTGTTGTCGGCAGCGCTTGAAGACCCACTGTATTCAGGAAGTTCCAAGGTTTGTTGTAATGCGGTTGGAAGAAGAAATCGATAAAGGCTAGTTGGTCGATTGTCATTTGATTTTGAATACATACAGACACTGTGTTGATCGATTGCGTCAGATCCATCTTGGACATAATTTGAGCCCCGAGAATACGGCGTGTGGCGCGATCAAACACTACTTTTAACTGAACCTGCTCAAAGGTGGGCATAAATTCTGGACGGTAGTTATCAATAATCATGGCGGTTTCCACGTCCATTCCTTCAGCCTTAGCTCCTTCTTCAGTAAGCCCTGTTGCAGCGATATTATCTTCATAAATCTTAATGCCCGAAGTCCCTTGTGTACCCATATAAGGAATGGTCTCTGTTACCAAGTTGCGTGCAACTAAGGTTCCCATCCGCACAGCATTGGTTGCCAGTGGGATATAGGCGTGTTTGCCTGTAGGGTTGTAGTGAATCGCACAGCTGTCGCCCGCGGCATATACATCTGGGCAGCTAGTCTGCATATAGTTATTGACCACAATGGCACCATTAGGCAGCATATCGACTTGACCTTTTAAGAGTTCAGTATTAGGACGGAAACCAATGCAGAGAATGACCAGATCTGTTTCATGCTCTCCTTTGCTTGTAATGACCTTTGTTACCTTACCATCTTTGCCCGCAAAAGAGCTGACCTTCTCATTCAGTGCCAATTTAATCCCATGATCCTGAAAAGATTGTTCGATCGGTGCAGTAAATTCTTGATCCAGATATTTACTCAGAATGCGATCTTCACCATCAATTAGCGTAACTTGCTTCCCATTCATTTGAAAAGCTTCCACCAGTTCAACGCCGATATATCCAGCGCCGACGACGGTGATTTTATTCGCTTGTTTAGCTTTTTCTATAATAGTGTTGGAATGATCATAGTTCTTGGAAAGTAAAATCCCCTCGAGTTCAAATCCTTCAAGCTTCGGCACAATCGGCCATGAACCTGTAGTCATAATCAGCTTATCGTAGGTGTCAGCGAACTCGTGGCCTGTCTCCAGATTGCGTACACGCAATGTTTTGGACTTCGTATCCACTGCAGTTACTTCATGACGCATATTGGTCTTTACGCCAAGCTCTGCAAGCTTTTCTGGTGAAGAATAGAATAGCCCCTCTGGGTCTTTAACCACTCCACCTACATACAAGGCAATTCCACAGGATAAGAAGGAAATATTATCATTACGCTCATATACAGTAATCTCGGCATCCGGGTAAAGCTGAGCAGTATTCACAATTGCGGCGGTTCCGGCATGGGTACATCCAATGACAGCTACTTTCATTATTTCTTCCTCCTTCAAATGGACAATCGGGTTATATATTTGACTTGCATGACCGATCAATGATGGAATCTGATCAACAATGGGTTAGTTGTGATTTATTTCACTTTATAAATTGATTATATTGTGATATTTATCACATTACAAGTCTTTTCCGCCTATATCCTCAAATTGTTCACAATTTTAAGTTTTTTCCGCCACTGCTGCCGAATGCGACGACCTCATTAGCTTTGCCACGTGAGAGGTACATTATGATCTGCATTTGCAGGAATCCAAAGGAAGCATAAAAAAGGCTTCCCCTCTAATACAACAAGGAGAAGCCCTTTATTAAACACTTTTACACCAGACCGTGAATCTCTCCGTCCTCGTCCATCCATAGTCCCTCAGCAGCTGGCTTAGCTGGCAGACCTGGCATCGTAACGATATTGCCTGTAATAACTACCGCAAAGCCTGCACCAAGCGAAAGAGTAATATCTCGGACACCAATCGTAAAACCTTCCGGTGCTCCGAGGAGTCTAGGCTGGTCGGAGAAGGAATAAGGCGTCTTCGCCAAACATACTTGAAGATCATTTAGCCCAAGCCGCTCAATAACCGCCAGACTACGCTTAGCCGCCGGAGAAAAGTTCACTTCTGCCCCGCGGTAAATCTCACGGACAATTTTGTTGATTTTGGATGAAATGTCGAGATCTTTCTCATACAAAGGAGCAAAGTGGCTCGTGCCACTATTATTCAAGAGCTTGTTCAGCTCAGAAGCCAGCTCCTGTCCACCTGCACTACCTTCCGCCCATACTTTTGAGATTGCAGCCGGCACGTTTAAATTGCGGCAGGCCTCCAGTACATCGTTAATCTCGCCCTCACTGTCCCCTTCAAAATGATTAATGGCAACTAAAACAGGGACTCCAAATTTACCGAGATTCTCTACATGGCGTTCTAAATTCACCAATCCCGCGCGCAGCGCCGTCCGATTCTCGGTTAGAAGCTCACCTTTAGGCACACCACCGTTATATTTCAAGGACTTAACAGTTACGACAAGAACAGCAGCAGAAGGGGTTAACCCGGCCTGTTGGCATTTGATATCCATGAATTTCTCTGCACCAAGATCCGCTCCGAAGCCTGCTTCGGTGACCACAACATCCCCTAGCTTAAGGGCATAACGAGTGCCAATAACACTGCTGCAGCCATGAGCGATATTCGCAAACGGACCCCCGTGCACAATAACAGGCGTACCTTCCAGAGTCTGTACCAAGTTTGGCTTAACTGCTTCCTTAAGCAGCGCTGTCATCGCTTCAACGGCCCCGATTCGCTCGGCTGTTACCGGTTGTCCCTCTTGGTCATAACCAATTAGAATACGGTTCAAACGCTTCTTGAGATCAATGAGGCTATCGCATAGGCATAACACAGCCATAATCTCAGAAGCCGTTGTAATCTGAAAGCCACTTTCCCGTACGGCTCCGTTTCCGTCTCCGAGCCCAGTCACAATACTGCGCAGGCTGCGGTCATTCATATCCATGACACGTTTCCAAACGATACGCTGCGGATCCAGTCCCAGCTCATTGCCTTGGAAGATATGATTATCAATCATTGCGGACAATAAATTATGCGCAGAAGTCACCGCATGAATATCACCGGTAAAGTGCAAATTAATCTCATCAGCCGGAACAATCTGCGACTTCCCGCCGCCTGTTGCGCCGCCCTTCATCCCTAAGCAAGGCCCGAGCGACGGCTCACGTAAAGCAGCCACAGTCTTCACACCTGCTGCATTCATTGCCTGCGCCAACCCGATGGTTGTTAAGGTCTTACCCTCGCCAGCAGGGGTGGGATTCACCGCAGTGACCAGAACCAGCTTGCCATCTGGCTTGTTTTTCATTTCCTCCCATAAGGATGGCGAGAGTTTGCTTTTATATTTGCCGTATAGTTCCAGATGCTGCTCGTCGATCCCTGCTTGTGCTGCTACCTCTGTAATTAACTTCATGCTTGTATAAAACCCTCCTGCCGTTATTATCCTGCTGTACTCCACTTTTTTATGCATGTTCGCACAGTTGCTATATTCTCTTCAAAGGATACATGGTCTTTTTAAAGCGTCAAGTATAATTTATCACAATAAAAATTCAAGGCAATCTCCATTAATCCTTTTAAAAAAAGAAAATCCCCGCGAGCATCGGTCGAAACCGAGTCGAAGGGATACTTGGAAGATCACTCTGCAACTAACCCCATAAAGGGTCTACAGGAGTGACTCAATATGTTGTTTCATCGTTTCCGGCGATTCTTTGGGCTCCACACGAGCCACTACATTGCCGCTGCGATCAATAAGAAATTTCGTGAAATTCCAGCTAATGTCGCTGCTGTCTCCAGCACCAGGCTGCTGCTCCTTCAAATAATTGAAAAGCGGGCTGGCATCCGGTCCATTAACATCAACTTTGGCGAAGACCGGAAAGGTAACTCCATAATTAATCTGACAGAATTCCTCAGCCTCTTCACTCGTACCTGGCTCCTGACCCGCAAACTGGTTGCAGGGGAATCCTAATACTACAAGTCCTTGATCGCTATACTGTTCGTATAGCTTCTGAAGGTCTCCATACTGTGGTGTAAGTCCGCACTTACTAGCCGTATTAGCAATCAGCAGCACCTTACCTTCATACTCCGCAAACGGCACTTCTTTACCCGAAGGTGTAACGCCGGCAAAAATGTAGATCGACATCTTTATTCCCCTTCCTTCCTTGTACTTGGACTACACTACGTATCTTACCCGAACTGTAAGGGAATGCAACTTCTGAACTCTTTTTATTGCCATAGAAAAAGCAGCCCTACAAATTTCATAGGACTGCTCTCTGCGTCTATGTTATTTCGATACCGGAATTGCGTCATAATATTCTTCCAACGTAATATCCTTCTCATTGATATAGGCAGCAATGTCCTTACCTACATAACGGATATGCCAAGGCTCGTACTTATATCCGGTAATGTCTTGCTTACCTTCAGGATATCTGATGATAAAACCATATTCCCCTACATGCTTGGCCAACCACTCGGCTTCCTTCGTCCCACCAAAACAGCTCTCGGCGGCACATTTGCCATCACTTCCCGAGACATCTATAGCCAGCCCGGTCTGATGCTCGCTATAGCCGGGGACTGCACTGTAAGTATGGGCTTTTTCTTCCCCATCTCTCTCCACATAACGGTTATACAAAGTCGTCTGGGTTGCCTGTGAGCGGTATGCAGAAACGCCTGCTAAATAAATTCCGTCTTCCTCTGCACCTGCGAACATCTTCTCCAAGGCTTTGGCAGCTTCGCTGCGCATCATACGCTTTTCGATTTTCTCTTTGAATGTAAAACGGACATCAGGATAGACAAGATCCGTTGGTTTATAATTATCAGGCAAGCCGTACTGCTTATTTACCATCACTGTAATACTATCAGGCTCTGCAGAAATAGGATCTGGAACACTACCCGCATTATCACCGCCTGATTCAGGCGGATTAGAGGGTTCAGATGGATTAGATGAATCTGGAGTATCAGATGGATCAGCTACTGCCGGGTCTGTAATCCCCCCTCCATCACTTTCCCCCATATTCCCAGGCTCACCTTGAAGATTATCCCCCACATTTATATTAGAACCGTTACTCTCCGAAGCAGAAGGAGACGTGTACTTTCCTATTCCCCAACCGACAGCAATAACGACAATTAACAAGATTATAATTTTAAATTTTTTTGACATCTGTAAGTTCTTCCTCCTCGAAGCCGAACATTCTATTTATCTATTAGACAGGCTTTCCTTCATAAATGTTTCACTAAGAACCTAATTTAAAAATAAAAATCAATATGTTCACGCTATAAAATAAAGGTTACCATAGGTCATTAGCTTCAGCGCTAACTACCCTATGGTAACAAGTTTCATCTATAAAACTCTACTAACTTTATCTGGAAGTGCCGCGACCGCCGCTTTTAAAGCCACCGGATCCATTGCTACGGCCACCGCGTGAAGATCCACCACCGCTGTTGCGGCCGCCTTTGCCAGCAGCGCCACCCTTGGCACCGCCGTATCCACCTTTGCTGCCTTTACCACCTTTGCCGCCTCTAGACGGGCCAGAACCATAGCCGCTGCCTAAGCCGCCACGTGGAGTACCTCCAGTGTAGGCACCGCCGTCCGCTCCTCTAGCTACGTTCTCACTGTAGCCAGTGCTTGGGCCGCCCTTCCGGTTCGCACCGCGCGAACCGGTGCTAGGCGTTGCCGCGTTGCCGCTGGCAGACGCTTCGCCTCTGGAGGCGAAGGCGCCATAGCCGCCGCCTACTCGCACTACACCGGCAGCCTTGCCGCCGCCCTTAGGAGCAGCAGCGTCATAACCGCTGCCGCCACGCTTGCCAGCCGCCGCATCGGAACGACCGCGGCGTCCTTCTGCAGGCGCGCCCCAGCCGCCTGCTTCTTTACCGCGGCCACGGCCACCTTGCCGCGCTCCGCCTTCGCCGCGCGGAGCTCCGCCGCGGCCAGAGCCGCCGGTCTTCGGCCCGCGGCCCGTGCGCGCTGCCTCAGCGCCGCCGCTTTGGCGACCGCCGTGGCGTCCGCCGCCTTGCACAGGGATGAATTCGCCAACGCCGAATTCATCCTTCTCGTAACGGCGGCGATCCAGCCGCTGCGAGATGCCATGCTCGATCAAATCCAGACCCTCTTGATCACGTGGAGATACGAAAGTAATTGCAAGCCCTTTGCCTCCAGCACGGCCAGTCCGTCCGATCCGGTGAATATAGCTATCCACATCAAGTGGCATATCATAGTTAAAGATGTGAGTAATACCTTCAACATCCAGACCCCGAGCTGCTACGTCTGTCGCTACTAGCAGCTGCAGCTTCGCATCACGGAATCTTTTCATCACACCTTCACGTTTACCTTGGGACAAATCACCGTGCAGCTCGTCACACTCATAACCGGCTGCTTGCAGCGCTTCGTTCAGATTGGACACCCGCCGTTTCGTCCGGCAGAAAATAATAGCCAAGTAAGGACGATCCCGTTCAATGAGGGATTTGAGCGCTTCTTCTTTATTACGGTCCGAGCATTCCACTACTTGCTGTTTGATATTATCCAGCGGAATTGGAGAACCACTCTTAATGATGATATCCAGTGGCTCTTTCATGTAATTAGCAGCGAGACGTTTAATCGGATCAGGCATTGTCGCGGAGAACAACATAGTCTGACGACGATAAGGCACAGCCGTAATGATTGTCTCAACATCCTCCAAGAAGCCCATGTGCAGCATTTGATCGGCTTCGTCCAGAACGAGCATTTTTACGCCGCTAAGATCCAGCGTCTCCCGGCGCATATGATCCAAAAGTCTGCCCGGTGTACCGATGATAAGATGTCTGCCGCCTTCCAGCTTGCGCAGTTGCTTCTCTACATCCTGACCACCGTAAACCGCCAATATTTTGATATCCGTATGACGCGCCAGCTTGCGTGCCTCTTCTGTAATCTGCAAAGCCAGCTCACGTGTAGGAGCCATAATCAGCGCCTGAGGATAAGCCCGCTCCGTATGGATCTTGTCCATAATTGGCAGCAAAAAGGCCAAAGTCTTCCCTGTACCTGTCTTCGCTCTAGCTATTACATCCAAACCCTGCACCAATGGCGGAATGGCTTCCTGCTGCACTGGCGTAGGCTTAACAATGCCTTGACCTTGAAGCAATGTACACAGTAATTCTGAAACTCCTAAATCTTTAAATCCCGGCAAATTCTCCACCTCACTATTTTCTCGGTTTAATTTGATTACATCTCTTTCTTAACTTCCGTCTTCAAAAGCCCTGTATGAGGCAGCCTGCATAGGCTGTCCTGTTCTGGGGCATATGCTTCAGATTCAGCTATATTCAAACAAAAGCGGAAGAACACCGTCACCGGCATCCTTCCGTCCCATGTATCCCTTGACCCGTTAAAAGAGTGCGGTCAAAGTTCGGTTTCTGGGCAGCAGCGATCCACCGGACGTTAAGACGGCACTCCATTTGCGTTCCATTCCACTTTATACAATAGAAGTAAAGTTAAGCTTAGAAAGTTATCTTTTATATTGTACTTGATAGAAAGGCATTTGTGTGAAACTGCTGAAGAATAATTATTCAAATCCCTTAAGCTAGAACCTTCCCGATTTAAAAATCGCATAGATCAGCCATAAGAACATCAGAAGTGCCACCACGCTGCCAATCTCCACTGTAGGGAAATTCCATAACACTGAAGGCTGTCCACGCATCGCAGTACCAATAATGAGTCCTGTCATGATGATGCTAAACGCAAGCATCACAATACTGAATGCTAAACGGTTACCTACCCGGTCCAGCTTACGCTCCAGATTCTGCATCTCGGGTGCCACAATCTCCACCTTAATCTTTCCCTTACTGATCAGCGCGGATAACTGCTTAGCCTGCCCAGGAAGCTCCAGCAGACTCTCTGTTAAATCCGCTACGCCTCCCAGAAACTTGCGCTGCAAACGACTGCCGCTAAAGCGCTGCTTTACTAGTTCCCGCCCAAAGGGTTCCGCCATTTCCAAAATACTGATGGTTGGATCTAAGTTGCTGATAACTCCCTCCAGCGTGAGCATTGTCTTCCCTAACATCGTCAAATCTGGCGGCAGCACTAGACGATGTTTTCGCGCTATGCCAAACAGATCATTCAGGGCTTTGCCTATACTCATTTTGCTAAATGGAACATCATAATATTCATCCCGCAGCCGATCCATATCATCATGCAGCGCGCTTCGATCAGCATCCTCAGGAATGACTCCAAGACGCAAAATTGCCCGGACCATTGCATCCGTATTTTTGCGCATTAGAGCGATAATAAGTGCAGATAGCTGCTCCTTCATCTCCTCATTCAGCCGACCCATCATGCCAAAATCAATCAAAGCCAGCTTTCCATCACCCATCCGTATAACATTGCCCGGATGAGGATCAGCATGGAAAAAACCATGAATGAAGATTTGTCTAAGCATCATCTCCACAAGTTGCTGTGCGATGGCTTTAAGCTTAACGCCGTTACTCAGCAGCTCATCGCGACGACTCAGCGTTGTCCCTACCACATATTCCATCGTCAGCACTCGTGCTGACGTATAGTCCCAATAGATATCCGGGATGTACACTCCCTCATAATCCATCTGCTGATCGATTTTCTCTGCATTACGTCCCTCTTGGCTATAATCCAGCTCGCCAAGCAGCGATTTAGAGAACTCCTCTACCATACGGCACAGCTGATATTGCCTCGCCCAGCTGAGCCGCTTTTCAGCAAGTGTGCTTAAATCTTTGAGAATTTCCAAATCCCTGCTCATCGTTCGCAGAATACCAGGACGTTGAACTTTAACAGCTACGACTTGTCCACTGTGAAGTACAGCCCTATGCACCTGACCAATGGATGCCGCAGCAAGTGGCGTATCCTCAAAAGAGTTAAAAATTTCATCCATATGCTGATCCAGTTCCTGCTCAATGATCGCGCGCACGCGGTCGACAGGAAAAGGAGGCACATTATCCTGTAGTTTTACCAATTCCTGAATAATAGAATCAGGCAGCAGATCTGAACGGGTACTGGCGAGTTGTCCCAGCTTAATAAAGGTTGGACCCAAATCCTCCAGCACCAGCCGAATCCGCTCCCCGAGCGTAAGGCTTGTGTGTGCTTCCTGCGTTACAAGACGACGTGGAAGGGATAGTAAGTGATAGAGCCCCAGCTCTTCCACCATATAGCCAAAACCATGGCGCATAAGCGCCATGGCGATTGCCCGGTAACGTCCGGCATGTCTAATGCGTACTGCCATTTAGTCCGAACGCGTTTCCGCCGATGTTCCCTCTAGATGGGAAATTCCCTCTAGCTCGGCCAACCGGCGCTCCAATACTGCAATTCGCCCTTCCAGCTCGGCAATATCGTTTTGTACAGGCACATTCATTTCCTTCAGCACGCGTTGTACTTGCTCTTGTACAGCAGACTTGAACATGCCTCGTTCTTCCTCACCACGTTCAATCAACCGATCGACGAGAGCCCTAGATTCCGAAGGAGCAAGCTCCCCGCGTTTCACTAGTTCTTCAACAACCTTCTCTACTTTTTCCTTACTGACAATGGTGAGGCCCACTCCTAAAGAGATCGCTTTTTTAAACAAATCACTCATGGCACTTTCCTCCCAAAGATTCCGTTTCATTACATAACGGAGTTTATGATTAAAGTATACCCCACTGTGTACGTATTTCAAAAAAAACACAACATTCCTTAGTTAGTGACCGGAATACGGGCAGCCCAAGTAGCCGCCTGTAGAATTAGTTTACGTAGTGCCGGATGACGGAAGGAGGGTTCATGATGACCAGGCATTAGGAATACTACTCGTCCTAAACCGTAGCTATGGCACCATGCAGCTGGAATCCATTGACCCTCCGATTCATATTGAAGCAGAATAGTCCGCTCTGTGAACGGGTCAAATTCAAAATGATATGGCTCCTCATCCAATTGGAAATCTTCCACACCTTCGGTGATGTCATGCTCCAGCACCTTGAAGTTCATCGGTTCGTAAGCCGTGTGTCCGTTAAAACGACCCCCTATTAGCTGAGCAAGCTCGTTACGTTTCGTCAACGAAGCTCCCGTATGAAGAACAATGAGTCCTCCTCCTCCACTTACATAGCTGAGCAAACCAGCCGTTTGTTGAGGGGAGACTGTTTCGTTCCACAATTCATTGTAAGCGATACATAGGTCATAACTTGCTAAATGCTCAATGCGCATTAATTTTTTATTTTCTGAACATTGCACGGTTAATAAATCATTTAAGATCTCGCTAATTTGTTGGTCCACTCCTTGAAGTGGATGAAACCGGGGATGGGTGTAATCACCAAGTAATAGACATTTTCTCTTGTCCATGGGATCCTCCTCCTTATTCGTTGTTATTATTCGTCACATGTTGCCTATATTCTAAGGAAAACTGCCGCGAATGTCCATGCAGATGGCAGGTATATTGCTCTTTGGACTTATTTTTCCCGGGTAAAAAAGCATCCCCGGCCATGATAACAGGCGGGAATGCTTCTGTGTGATAACGTCATTCGTGTAAAGCTGACGCAACTTGTGACTTAGCGATTCGCCGCCACATATTTGCCTAGCTCTACAATCATGCTTCCCATCCGTTCATGCTCAGGCATAATGATACGCTGTACGCCCTCTTCTTTAAGAGCCTCAGAGGTAATCCGCCCTACAGAAACAGCAAGCACTTTATCCTCGAAAGACTTCAGCATTTCGTCCAGCTTTCCCTGTTCCCGGGCAAATTGACAGAGGAAACGAAACTGTGGTGCACTCGTAAAAGCCACGGCATCAATTTTGCCTGATATGATTTCTAGAAGCAATCTTTCCAGTTCGCCCGGCTCAGGTGGGGTATGGCGATAAGGCAACACTTGGCGGGTAGTAGCCCCAGCCTCCTGCAGCCATGCAAGCATATGAGGAGCTGGATCTCCGTGCAGCTGAAGAACGACTTCTTTCCCCTGCAAATTCAGGGATTGAAGCCCACGAATCAATCCGATTGTACTTCCGTCGTCGTCACGAATCTCCGGCGTAAGTCCTCTTTTTTTCAAAGCATTCACTGTCTTATAACCCCGTGCGGCAATAATAGAACCAGAAAGTACTTCTAAGAAACGTTCTTCGATCCCCATTCGCTCAGCCATATCGAAGAGAGCATCAAGTCCCATCCCTGTAGTCAGGATCGCCAAGTAGGGAGGCTGATTGATCCATGCATTCAAACCTTCCTGCAATGCCTCATCATCAAGAAATACAGTCCCTTGAGCAGGTCGGCATACTGCCGTCCCCCCCATATTCTGAACCAACTTGGCCATTTCTTCCGATTTGCGTGGCCCCGCCAAGGCGACAGTGAACCCTTTTAATTGCTCTGCCATTTCCTATTATCTCTCCTCTCTCCATTGCCTAACCCAACATTATTGTTTATCAGTATACTTGCAAAGGAGTTGAAAAGGGAAGATAAAAAGCCGGTTCTCCTATCAGAAATCATTCTTATTGCCAGAAGCGTGTATCTTAAAGCGGCTCGCCAGCTTTTGCAGTTCTTCTGCAAGACGGCTAAGGTCGGTAGACGAAGAGGCCATCTCCTCTACAGAATCAAGCTGTTCTTGTGCGGCAGTTGCGATAGTTTCCGTATTCACAGCCGCCTCTTCCGATATGCCGCGAATTTCCCCAATAGCCTTCTCCATATGATTAGACTCCACCAATAAGGTCTGCACAACCCCGCCCATGGCTTCAATCTTCTCCGCGGCACTCTTTACTGCTCTTCGGATACGGGAGAAAGAACGGCCGGAAGTATCCACAGCCTCAATGCCTTCGGATACACGCTGTCTGGTGTCTTCCATCGTATGAGTTACCAGCAGCATTTCACTATTAATAGCGGTAATCTGCTCGGCAATCAAATGTGCGGATCTCTCTGATTCCTCTGCCAGCTTACGCACCTCGGCAGCAACCACCGCAAATCCACGCCCTTGTTCCCCGGCTCTGGCTGCCTCAATGGAAGCATTGAGGGCCAGCAGATTGGTCTGGCGGGCAATCCCTGTGATAACGCCAACAATACCCTCAATTTGACTGGTTCTCTCATTCAGTTTGTCAATTACACTGCCTAGCTCTCCGACCGTTTCATGGATACCATTGATTTTGTCCACTACGCTGATAACCGAATCATTGCCTTCTGATGCTGAGAGTGAGGTCTTGTCCATCATTGTAGATACTTGCTCCATATATGTGGAAATCTGCTCGACCTCGCTGGCTGTAGCAGCAGTGCTCTCCATTCCTTTTCGTACACTAACCACCTGTCGCTCCGTCCCTGCTGCTACGTCCTGAATCGCTATGGTTACCTGCTCAATCGTTTGGGCAGTCTGATCCGCACTAGCCGTCAGTTCTTCCGCTGAGGAGGATACATTGCTTGTCATCTCCTGCACGCCAATAATCATCTCGCGCAAGCTAATCACCATTAATTGAAAATTCTCTGCCAGCAGCCCTATTTCATCTTTACGGAAAACACCCATGTCTTCCGACAGATCACCTTTGGCTATCACTGCAGTTGCTTTCCGCAGCCGGAAAAGCGGTCTCAAAATCGATTGAATATTAAAATAGATCACAACCAGCGCAAGCAGAACGGAAACTACAATAACAAGCAGAGCTGTATCGCGGATTCCACTAGTTGCTGAGTTAACCTCATCAATGCTGATCGTACCTCCGATTCTCCAACCCGTCAGTTCATTGACCATAAAGGTCATCTTTTTGGACGTATCCTTGAAAACATAATCGAAGACCCCTTGTTCTTTCTCGAACATTTTCTTTACAAAATCATCGGACGATTCCTGCCCGATAGCCTCTGTAGGGTGAACTAGAAACTTCTTGCTGTTATCAACGATGAGGATATAACCTTCCTTCCCTACCTTAATTGAGGTCAGCTCCCCTAAAGTAGACAGGTTGAGATTCATTGTGATCACCCCATCACCGCCCTTAAGAACCGTTGATATCGCAATCGCGGTTTCCTTATTTACGGTTTGAAAAGCAGGAGAAATCACAGCCCCTTTCCCTTGCTTCAGAGAATTAATATAGGCGCTTTCCTGCCTTGGATCATAACCCTCCGGCAGCTTAGCATCTAAAGCATGAATAGCCTTGCCATTGCTTGTACCCACATAAATGTCCAGTACATCCGGATGCAGCGCCACATATTCCTTCAGTCTGGCTTTTACAGCAGAGGAAGTCCCCCCAGATCCCTCACTGTTGATCCCCTCAGATGAAAATTCCGCGGCAAAATAAGAAATCGCATCTATTTTGGATTGAATATTAGAGTTAATGATTTCATTTACGGCCAGCACACTTTCGGTAGCATTGTTCACCAGTTGATCTTCCACTTCCTGGCTGGCAGCTTGATAGGTTCGCCAGCCTATTATAATACTGGGCAGCAGCAGTATTATTAGATATGTAAGAATTAACTTGGTACGGATAGTCATACCCGCATTTTTTTTCATAGATGTCATCATCTCTCTCTCATCTGAGTCTTAGGCAAGGATACATTTACCAGACTTAATATATAATTTTATATCTGTTTTAGGAACCGATTTTCCTCCTATCTTTCTTCGTTTTTCTCATTTTTTTTGAGAATTGTCATATAAATGCAACAAAAAAGGCCGCCTCAATGAAAGCGGTCTCTTCCGATATACTTATTATTGCCGTAGCACAGGGCTCCGGCACCTCTATCCTAATTATTCTTTTTGTTCTTACAGTTCGGGCAGACGCCCCCAAATACTACATGGGCATGACCAATGGTATAACAGGTATCCTTGGCCACTGTATCCATCCATTCACGCGGAACTTGATTCATAACCTCATCTACTGCTCCACAAACCTCACAAATGATATGCTGGTGATCATCCATACGTGCGTCATATCTGCTGGCAGCTTCACCAAGCTTAAGCTCACGAATCATTTGTTTATCTGAAAGATAACGCAGAGAGTTATATACAGTACCGTATGCTAAGCTATGTCCCTGCTCTACTAGCCGATTCATCACTTCCGCAGCAGTAGGATGGTCATGTGAATTAAGGACGATATCGTAAACGGCTTGACGTTGGGAGGTCAAATTTAGACTTTTCATTCCTATCATCCTCTAACTTATTTTTAGATCAAGTATAAATCTTGTAGATGGGAACGTCAATCCCATTTTTATCCACATGTTACTTTACAAGCTACCTAATCATTCCTGAATATTTAATATCTACATCAGCCTTCACTTGGAAATCAAGTTTAGAATAGAGCTCCTTCCACACTTTCATTTCCGTATCGTTATTAAAGTGTCTTGCTCCATAATGCAGCCCCCAACCAAAGGGATCAAGGCCACTTGCTTGAATTTTGGTCAGCAATGCTAAGATATCCTCTTCCAGTTCTTTTCCCCCAGCAACTGCAATTTTCTCCAGCATGCTATGAGTCACCAGATCTGGGCTACTACTCTCTTCGAGAATACCTTTTATCTTAATATGATAACGAATAGTAGCTTTCCCTTGCTCTGGTGTCACGATTTTATAGTGCGAGGATGACCTCTCTGTGTAATATTGAAACATAATTCCCTCGGAATGGGCGGGTAAGTTAGTCCGCAGATTCGGGCGTGACAGCAGATTATATAGCCGGGTCTCATTTGGCGTAAGAACCATTTTGATTTTCTCATTATTCAGCAGAGCAATTTTATCAATTAAAAACTCCTTTTCCCCTTTAGTCTCGATAATCGGCAGGATCGGATCAATACCCTCCTCAAAAACATTTCTCATCAGCTGATAGGAATACACACTAGAAATAAATGGAGACTCCGTACCTTGTCCACTCATAGCCAGGATAAGAGAATTCGATGGGATACGCTCTGATTCGGGTCTTACCTTCAGCACTTGAAGTGCTTCCGGACGCCCTATTGCAAAATTAATAATAAGCTGTATATCTCTACGTCGCACGGCCCAATCCATAACATGGAGAATATCTTTACGGGCAACCTCCTCCCCCAAAATAATTGATTTACAATGGGAGTAATCAAGCTCCTTTTCCACTCTGGATTTCATTCTACGGAGGGCTTCCGAAATGCTTGGAGACTCCTCCGTCAAGATCTGCATCTTCTCATCAATCTTGGTAACATCCCCCTGAGGGATGGCAAGCTTTAAGCTAATCTTAAAATTCCCTTCTTCTGCACCTTGGTCAACGCCGATTGCTAACACGAAAATCCGCAAATCAATCTCCTTGAAGTCACAACCAGGAAGAAGAAAGAGTAAGGTAATCCCAATTCCAGCAAGTACTCTTCTCACAGCTTCCCCCTCCTAACTTTGCGATAACAATAAAACAGCAGAGCGATGATGAACATCTCACCAAACCAGCGAATTTGCAGAAACCAGGCACCAAACATGTTAAGCTGATATTGATCCAGCCCCATTAAGGACAGAACCATCGCGCTAAACAAGCTTAGAATGCCCCACTCTTTCCAGCGTTCTGCTTTTGGGGAATGTTTTTTTACAGATGAAAGGGCACCTTTAAAAAGCTCTAAACCTCCATGCCAATGAACAATTACACTTACCAGAGACAAACTCAAATAGGCAAAATAAAAAATAAACAGCATCCGTTCAATAATAAAGGATTCCATCCGAATACTGTCGGCCGTCGAGAACCATGTATACACATGTTTATCAATAGCAACGGTTCCGAAATAACCGATGGGAACTAACAAAGTCAAGAGCAATACGAACAGTCCCTCCACCCCTAAAATCCAGACATGCTTCAGCTTCAGTCCATGAAATACCCGATTAAATATGGCCAGGTTTAAGTAACCACTAAACGAAAAGGTGGCCGCCGAAAGGCTCATTAGGTCCGGCTTATGCCAGAAGTATGTAGTGACCTGCAGAACAGAATCCCAATTGAAGTCCGGATTGATTAGCGCTTTTACGAGGCCATAAATAATTAACGGTAAGGTTACGCTGAGAATGATTTCAAGCCCATACAAGAGTGATAAAGAATCGAAGCGACAGCAGATGCAGACCAAGACTAAAAAACTGATCACAACCGTATAGGGATTCGAATCCGGACTGATAAACCGCAGCGTGATATCTACAAAGGAAAGCAATGTAACTCCCCCGGCCACACACCATAAGCCAGCAAAAAGGACCAATAAGATTCTGGCTAACTTCTTAGGAAGCAAAGAGTCAAATATTTCCGGAAATCCCTTGCCGGGGAATTTAGCAATCAGTACAGTAAATATATAGACAAACAAAGTGCCCAAGATCGTTCCGATTAGGATGGACATCAAAGCACCACCAAAACGTCTGTCTATTAGTTCCCTTGGAACAAAATTAATGATGTTGATCAGGCTGTTCATCAGAAAAAGACAGTAGAAATAACGGCTTTTGGCCATCAATGCTCTCCACCCTTCTTCTTGCCGAGATTATCGAGAAAAAACAATCTGAAATAAGGTTGTCCGAAGCTGCGCTGTTTGCATAAATACATGGCAAATCCCACGACACAGACCACTACCCCAACCAATCCTAAAAAAGCTGCGGCAAAAAGAAAAATATACTTCAGCACACGTATGGACAAGCTCATCATATTCAGCGGAATTAGAAAATTGGATATCGCAACAGCTGAAACCAATATAATCATGATATTCCCTACAAGTCCTGCTGCCGTCGCTGCCTGCCCCAAGATAAGCCCCCCTACAGTTGTAGCCGTTGGACCAATCGCCTTGGGGAGCCGTAAGCTCGCCTCAGTCAGAAACTCCATCATCATGAGCATTAAAAGCACTTCCACAAAAGATGGATAAGGTACTGTTGCACGACTACCCGAAATAAGCAGTGCAATCTGCACCCGAATAATTTCGGGATTATACGAGGTGAGGGTTACATAGAACGCAGGCAGCCAAAGTGTCATGCCTACACCGATAATCCGCAAAAGCTTCAGAAAACGCCCCACGATAGGAAATTGGATTTTATCATCCATCGATGTGAAAAAGTCATTAAAAATAGACGGCAGCACTATCGCATAACCCGTAGTATCAAGCATTATCGCTACTTTTCCTTCAGACAAATTAAACACAACCCTGTCCGGTCTTTCGGTGATAATGGACTTCGGGAGTATTCTTAATTTATCACTGCTTATAAACTTCTCAAGTTCGCCTGTAGCCTGCAAAATATCAACCTTTAACGTCCCCATTTTCTCACGTAATTCCTTTAAAACATTCTTATCCACCCGACTGTCATCGTATAGAATCGCTATCTTTGTTTTGGAGACATCGCCGATGACCATGGTCTCCATTTTGAGATTGGTGGATTGATATCGCCGACGAATCATGTTCATATTCACTGCAATATCCTCAGTTAGTGCATCTGAAGGTCCCTGAGAAATGCTTTCTGCAGATGTTTCATTAACCCCACTAATCTCCGTATTCATAGCATCAAAGAAACAGAACGTATCCTTCAAGCCCAGAAGAATATAACCGCTGAGCAAAAGCTCGATCGCTTTATCTCTCGTAGTCGCCTCTTCACTGCCCGGATACGTCATAATGTAATTTTGGTAAGCGTTGATATTCTCCATCTCATAGAACGGTGTGATTACATTTCGGCTGAGGATCTGCGAATCCGCAACGCTTTTGATATAAAGTAGGTCGACCTGCCCAAAAGAGGTAACGATCGTCTTATCGATTAAATCCGCGAACCCGTTCAGCTGGTCTTTGATCCATTCCAGAGAAATATTGTCCTTATCCTGTTGAACTGACATGGAACATCATCCCTCCTATTTGTCCTTTACGTCCCGGTTCCCCCCTTATTTTGGCACTGTTTCTTTGAATTCATGCACTGCACAATTGAACGGGGAGTTTCTTTTCACAGGACTGTGGTAATAAATGAGATGAGGATTGTACAGATGGAGGGATAATAGATGGACCGAAACCGTAAGATAACGCAAAGTCTTCCACAATTTCCGGAATCATTATGGAGAGATACCACGGATTTACCGACTTTTCCAAAGCTGGCTGAAGATATTTCTACAGATGTGGCAGTGGTAGGCGGTGGAATTACAGGCATTACAACAGCCTATCTCCTCAGCAAAGCAGGCTACAAAGTCACGCTCTTGGAAGCAGGGGAAATTCTAAGTGGCACTACGGGTTTTACCAGTGCAAAAATCTCAGCACAGCACGGGCTAATCTATCATCATTTGATAAAACATTTTGGGCAGGAACAAGCCCGGCTCTATTATCGTTCGAACAGCGAGGCTATGAATTGGATCCAGAATACGGCTGAGGAACTTGAAGTATCCTGCGGCATGAAACATGAGGCAGCTTTTCTGTACTCGGATGCTGAAGATCATAAGACGCTTAAACAACTGGAGGAAGAGTATAAAGCCTATGAACAATTGGGTCTGCCCGGAGAGTGGCTAGATAACGTCTCTATCCCTCTGATGGCCAGTGGTGCCATTAAATTACCAGGACAAGCCCGCTTTCACCCGCTGCAATATCTGAAGGGCCTGCTGAAGGTCATTCAGGATAAAGGTGGCGTAATCTATGAGCATACGATGATGGCAGATAAGGTGGAGAAGAACGATAAGCTTACGCTTTTTACTGAAAAGGACGAGTATCGGATCACCTGCCGCTACGCCGTTTCAGCTTCTCATTTCCCCTTCTACGATGGAGGAGCATTATATTTCTCGCGGCTGCATGCTGAACGTTCCTACTGTCTGGCGATCCAGCCTGAAACGGATTTTGAGGGTGGAATGTATCTAAGCGCAAGCGAACCCACCCGTTCTCTGCGTGCAGTAGAGTGGGAAGGCAGGAATCTGGTCATTGTCGGGGGAGACAATCATAAGACAGGCCAAGGCATCTGTACGATAGGACATTATGAGAATTTGGAGCTATTCGCAGGAAATCTGCTCGGCATCAAAACAATCCCTTACCGCTGGGCAGCACAGGATTTAATCACCCTAGACAGAGTGCCCTACATCGGCAAGATTTCGGACAACGAAGAGATTTATATCGCTACAGGTTTTGGAAAATGGGGCATGACAAGCGGTACGCTGGCTGCACAGATCATCTCGGATCAGATTCAGCGCAAAGATAATCCGTATACCGAATTGTACGATCCGTCCCGCTTCAAAGCTGGCACCAGCCTAAAAAACTTCATCGTGCAAAATGCCAATGTGGCAAAAGAGCTCGTGGCGGGCAAAGTGGAAATCGTCCATAAAAAGACAACTGATTTAGAAGCTGACGAAGGGGCCGTTGTGTTCCATGATGGCAAACGTGTGGGAGCTTATAAGGATCCAGAAGGTAAACTTCATCTGGTGGATAGAACCTGTACCCATATGGGCTGTGAATGCGAATGGAACAACGGGGATCGTTCCTGGGATTGCCCTTGCCACGGCTCCCGTTTCTCCTACGATGGCGAAGTTTTAGAGGGCCCTGCTTCGGTACCGCTGACGAAACTCCATGAATAATACTTTTCATGAAAAGGCAGTTCGGATTCATGAAAAATTGCAGTCCCTTTTCTAAGGGGCGATTGTAATTGCCCTATAGCATTCAGGTATAATAAGACTTGAATGAAGCAGCTGCTTCAAAAAAGTTTGAAGGAGAGTGACGATAGAGATGGATTTGAGAGGAAAGAGTGTTGTAATTACTGGTGCAGGCAAAGGGATCGGAAAAGCCTTGGCTATGGCACTGGCTAAGGAAGGTGCTAATTTAGGCCTGATCTCCAGAACTTCAGGTGATCTCGAAGCGCTAAAATCAGCCTTAACGGAAGTATATGACGTTAAAGTCAGCATTGCCGTGGCCGATATCGCCGTACGCGAAGAAGCTGAACGTGCTGTTGCTTCCCTGCAAAATGAGCTTGGAGCATTTGATGCATTAATCAACAATGCCGGGATTGCAAAATTCGGCACTTTAGTAGAAATGGACCCTGCAGACTGGGAACGCCACATCCAAGTTAATCTCTACGGTACTTATTACGTAACTCGTGCTGCGCTGCCTGCGATGATTGAGAAAAATGGCGGAAATATCATCAATATTTCATCCACAGCCGGAGAACGCGGCTTCGCGACAGGTTCTGCTTATTGCGCATCCAAGTTCGCTCTCATGGGCATGACCGAAGCCCTCGCACAAGAAGTGCGCAAACACAATATCCGCGTCGTAGCTTTGACTCCTAGCACCGTCAACACTGGTCTAGCTTCCAATGCTGGACTTAAAATCGGTGACGAAGACCGCATGATGCAACCTGAAGATGTTGCTGAATTGGCACTGACAGCTTTGAAGCTGCCGGATCGCGTCTTCCTAAAAACAGCAGGACTGTGGACCACCAATCCGCAATAAAATCGCGCTGGACGCGTAGGGAGCCGGATGATCTGGGGTGATTGCACTAGTGCAATAGAATCCCACTAGTCGAAGGTGAAACCTTGGGTGATTGCACTTTGTGCGGGATAACGCCTCAGGCTTGCTCTGCTCCGTTATCTAATTGCACTTTGTACAATAGAATCGCTCTAGACGAGGATGAGGCCTTGGGTGATTGCACTTTGTGCAATCAGTTTAGTGGCTCCCCTCCTTTTTAGGCGATTTGGGCTTGATTCTATTGTACAGAATGCAACAGACTGCCTTATTCAGATAACATTCAGGCTATTCTGTTGCACATTCTGCAATGCAACTTCATTTGGGGGCTTTATTAGGGAACTGGGACTGGAATTAGGTGCTAGCTGTAATGGTGGTTTTGAGTAAAAACTTTGGAGTTGGGTTGGCACTTTGGCTTAGAGTAACATTACGGTTAAGGTGGCACTTTACTTGCGGTAGTTGCTTTAACGTGCAGTAGTTACTTTAACTTGCTATAGCCACTTTATTTGCAGTAGACACTTTGATTTTTCGCAGGTACCTGAGTTTGCACAATACTTAACGTTTAAATAGATAATAGTTGCACTTTGTACATCTATTCAGCGCAATTAGAGGAGAAATCATACTTTAGTTGCACTCTATACAGTTAAAAGAAGGCTATTCTCGTCGATTCACCAGATTCGCACAAATTAGTTGCAGAGAATACACTTATTCGATCGTTTCTGGTGTGACGGATAATTTAAGTGTACAAAGTGCAATTAAGCGCCCGCGTTCTTGTGTCTTTTGGAGTGGTCTTTTATTTTGTTAGTTGGTTTGTGGTTTGTGTATTGTGTTCTGTGCCTTGTACCTTGTACCTTGTACCTTGCGCCTTGTCCTTGTGTCTTGTGCCTTGTGTCATATACCATTGCTCCGTACTTTCGGGTGTAATGTGCTTTTGAGAATCACGATGTTACCTTGAGATCTTGATACTAATTTCCGAGGTTCTCATGTTATATTATTTCGATTCACAATGTCCTGAGAATATACTAACTTTCTGATCGGAGGTTTATCTATCATGCTGGTAGTAACTAATACTATTAAAGTAAAAGAAGGTCATGGCGAAGCTATTGCTCAACGTTTCGGAGGAAATAATGGTGTACCGGATATGCCTGGTTTTGTACGTATGGAGGTATGGCGCGGAAATGCCAAAGAAGGTATCGAGGAATTAAAAATCTGCACCGTATGGGAGAATGAGGATGCGTTCAAAGGCTGGACCTCCAGCGAGTCCTTCCGTCAGTCGCACCGTGGTGCTGGTGGTAATGACGCAATCCTGGGTGCTTCCATCGATAAATATGAGCTAATGATCAGCCGCACGCCTGGTAACTAAGTATTAGGACTAACCAATCGGAGTTGTAGCTAGATTGGACCAGCAGTGTGTACGGGATTGTTGCCCGATAAGCACAGTAACTAATTAACTATTACTGCTAGGTTAACCGTTGCAACGAGCTAATTGGCTTTACCTCCTGGCTAACCAATGCAGCGCGCTAGTTAACTCTTACCGCCGGGCTAGCCAATACAGCGGGCTAATTATCTTTACCTCTTGGCTAACCAATGCAGCGGGCTAATTAACACAGTTATCGCTTCTAAATGCTAATTGCTACAGTAAAAACTTAGAGTAATTATCGTCCAGCAGACTTATTGATTAGCCTATTAGATACAGGTCAGTTAGTTGGTACAAGCAGCACTATTATCCAGCGATGTCCTGGACCTAAGACTAAACAAACAGGGATGTCCGGAGCCAATATGGCTCTGGGACATCCCTGTTTGTTGTTTATAAACTCATTATTTACTTACATCTGGCTGAGGAGTCTCCACCTCTTGATGTTTACCCGGCCAGAACGACCAACGACCAAAGAGCGTCGTAATAGCTGGTACAAGGAACGGACGCACCACGAAGGTATCCAACAGAACACCAAGAGCGGTGATGATACCGAACTGCACAAGCACCTGAATCGGCAAGCTTGCCAATACAGCAAATGTACCTGCCAGAATGAGGCCCGCAGAGGTAATTACCGAGCTGGTCTCATTCACACCTTCCGCGATAGCCTGCTTAAGCGGCATGGTTTTACGCTTTTTCCAGATATTCGAGATCATGAAGATGTTGTAGTCTTCTCCAAGTGCCACCAAGAAAACAAAGGAATACAGTGGGATCGCTCCCTGAATGGCATCAGCTCCCATCACATAGTGAATGATAATCCAGCCTAAGCCAAGCGCTGAGAAGAAGGAGAGAATAACGGTGCCGACCAGATAGATGGTGGCCACTATTGAACGCAGATATATCAACAACAGTAAGGTGATCATTCCGATGACCACGGGGATAATCAGATCGGTATCCCGATCTCCAATCTCTTTAGTGTCGTGCTGTGTTGCCGTCTGTCCGCTTACCCACACATGATCCGCAGGGTTCGCAACGTCTACATCGATTAATGCCTGCTCTGCGGTAGCAAGAAGGGTAGGAATATGCCCCATCGCTTCTAGTGAATAAGGATTGCTTTTAAATTCAATATCAAAACCCACAATATCTTTGTTTACTGCCCCCTGCTGCGGATCGGAAACCGTGTCCACATAGGTAAGTCCGCCAAGAATGACCTTTAGATCCTCTCCACTCGCTTTTCCTTGGGTATCAATAATCAGCTTCGCTGGAGCCAATTCTCCGGGAGAGAACTGTTTGCCAATAAGGTCGAACCCTTCGCGGGACTCCATATTTTTAGGAAAAGAGGATAGGATATCATACGTAAATTTGATGCCACTGGAGAATGAAGCCAGAATCCCCAGGCCGATAACGGTCACACCTACGATAGCCCAAGGCCGGGTTACTACCAAGCCGCCAATGCCCTTTTTACGGGAAACCTTGGGTTCAGGAACAGGTTTGCCTTTAGCCTTAGCCCGTTCTACCTCCATTTGCGGTGTGCGCGGAATGAATGGGAAGAACGAGGTCCGTCCGAAGATCGCCAGCAGTGCTGGTACGAGGGTTAGACTGGCAATTCCCATGATGAAGATCGACACGCTAAATGGAATGGCAAAACGATGATAAGCTCCATACTTAGCCAGCAATAATGCGAACAGCGCGAGCACGACGGTGAAGCCGCTCATAGCAATTGCACCTGAAGATTCGGTAATGGAGCGAAGAAGGGCACGACTCTTGCTCTCCTCTACCTTCAACAACTGCCGGAACCGTGAAATCAGGAACAGACAATAGTCCGTACCAGCTCCGAATAACAAAACGGTCATAATCGAGATCGCCTGTGAATCCACTGTGATCCAGCCTTCTTGCGCCATTTTTCCAAGAATCGGGCTAGTTACGCCATAAGCGAACCCAACCGCAATAAGCGGAATAAACGCCAATATCGGCGAACGATAGATCACCAATAAGAACACCAGAACAAGCATAACCGTAGCAATTAACAAGGAAACGTCTGCGTTTTTGAACAGCCCTGTAGCATCTATGGAGATGCCCACTGGACCTGTAACACGTAAACTCAGGTCTTTTCCATCTACCTTAGCAGCAGAGGGGTCTCCGCCCGTCTCCGTGTTTATGATCTTCTTCATTTCTGTCACAGCTTCGCCGAGCTGATCACTATCTGCCGTTTTATCAAAAAGCACTGGGGTTACCAGCGTACTAAGATCCTCAGATAACGAGGCTTGTAATGCTTGTGGCGGCAGTTGTCCTAATGGTGGAACAAAATTCTGATGGGGCAATGGTTGCTGCTCCAACTTCTTGTACACAGCAGTGATATGTACTAAATCATCTTGTGAAAGCCCACCTTCTCTATGCCATACGAGCAGCGCCGGCACTCCACTTCCACTAGGGAATTCTTGTTCTGCAATAGCTGCTGCCTGTACCGATTGTGAATCATCTGGGAGGTTAGGCGCATTATTAGCAACCTGAGAATTCACTGCAGGCCATAACAGGGTAAGTGCACCTACAAGCACTATCCATACGAGAAGAGTAATCCACTTCGTCTTTTTTCCTGCCACCCATTTTCCGTAGCCTGACATTCCCTTCATCCTCTCCTTTACCTTGCAGCCTTAAAAATGAGCCGCGGGTCATTTTTTATTCTATCATATATATGCTTTAATTTTTAATCAAACTTTTTTTATTTTTCAGAAAAATTAAAGCACCTCATCACATATAAAATACCCCTCTCTTCACATAAAAAATCAGCATCATGTGAAAAGAGGGGTTTATGATTAACTATACTTTTTTCTTCACTTCAATTTAGCCTACGTCCAAATCCCCTTCAGAGAACTGACTGTTATAGAGATCCGCATAGAATCCGCCTTGTGCCAGCAGTTCTTCGTGGTTGCCTTTCTCGATTACACTACCTTGGTTCATGACAAGAATGAGATCCGCATCACGAATCGTCGAGAGACGGTGGGCAATAACGAAGCTTGTTCTGTTTTGCATCAGCGCATTCATCGCTTTTTGAATCAGCAATTCAGTCCGTGTGTCGACACTGCTCGTTGCTTCATCAAGAATGAGGATCGATGGATCAGCAAGAATAGCGCGAGCAATAGTAATCAACTGCTTCTGTCCTTGTGAAATATTAGAAGCTTCTTCATTTAACACCGTATTGTAGCCAAGCGGAAGTGTGCGGATAAAGTGATCAGCATGCGCAGCCTTGGCCGCCCGCACCACATCAGCTTCTGATGCACCTTCACGACCGTAAGCAATGTTATCACGAATCGTACCGTTGAAGAGCCAGGTATCCTGAAGCACCATACCAAATTTACTGCGTAGGTCACTCCGTTTCATATCGGTAATGTTGACGCCATCAATGATAATTTCCCCATCGTTAAGCTCGTAGAAGCGCATCAACAGGTTAATCAAAGTGGTTTTACCAGCACCAGTAGGACCGACAATAGCTATAGTCTGACCTGGACTAACCTCAATATTCATGTCCTCAATCAGAATAGCATCCTCTTTATAGCCGAATTTCACATGACGGAACTCAACGGAACCTTCCGGAGCACCTTCATCAAGCTTCACAAGTGTAGTATTAACTTCTTTGACTTCCTCTTCTTCATCCAGAAGTTCAAATACACGTTCTGCGGAAGCAATGGTGGATTGAATAATGTTAGCAATATTAGCCGTTTGTGCAATCGGCTGGGTGAACTGACGTGAATATTGAATGAAGGCTTGGATATCCCCGACATCAATCATTTTTTTAGTAACAAAAATACCACCCACAACACAGATAAGCACATAACCCAAGTTACCGATAAACATCATAAGCGGCATAATCATACCCGACATAAATTGGGAGCGCCAGCCAGAATCATATAGCTTATCGTTTATTTCATCAAAATCTTTAAGCGACTGCGGTTCGCGGCCGAAAGCTTTAATAATCCGGTGCCCTGTATACATTTCCTCTACATGACCATTCAACTGACCAAGCGATTTCTGCTGTCTCACAAAATAAGTCTGCGAACGTTTGGAGATCGCCATAATCACAATAAAGCTGAGTGGCAACGTAGTAATCGTGATTAAAGTCAGCCATGGGCTGATGGTAAGCATCATCACAATAACACCAATAATAGTGACGATTGAGGTAATCAGCTGCGTTAAACTTTGCTGCAACGTGGTACTGATGTTATCCACGTCATTCGTAGCACGGCTGAGAATTTCCCCGTGTGTACGGGAGTCAAAATATTTTAAAGGTAAACGCTCTAGCTTGCTGTTGATCTGCTCACGCATGTCATAAACTACCTTCTGCGCTACTCCAGCCATTACATATTGCTGAATGTAACTAAACAAAGCACTAAGCAGATACAATCCCGCGAGCAGGATCAGAATATCATTAATATATCCAAAATCAATGGAGGCACCCTCTACACCCATCAATTTGCCGTAAGCACCTTCGAACAGTTTGGTTGTAGCTTTACCCATAACCTTCGGACTGAAGATACTGAACACCGTACTGGCAATCGCCATAATTAGTACAATAATCAATTGAACCATACGTGGGCGTAAATATTTGATCAAGCGACGAAGTGTACCTTTAAAATCTTTAGCCTTTTCTGCCGGCATCCTCATTCCAGGACCGCCACCCGGTCCACCCGGACCTTTATGGCCGCGGGGAGCTGCAGGCTTATGTTCTCTGTTTTGTTCGCTCATGCTATTTCCTCCTCTGACAGCTGCGAGGATACGATCTCGCGGTACACATCACTGCTCTCGAGCAGTTCACGGTGAGTGCCCATTCCAGCAATTTCACCCTCATCAATTACAATAATCCGGTCCGCATCCATAACGGTGCTAACCCGCTGAGCTACGATCAATACGGTGGATTCCGTAGTTTCAGCTTTGAGAGCCGCGCGAAGTTTGGCATCTGTCTTGAAATCAAGAGCTGAGAAGCTATCGTCGAACAGATACACCTCAGGTTTTCTCACAAGCGCCCGAGCAATGGACAACCGCTGTTTCTGACCACCAGAGACGTTATTCCCGCCTTGGGCAATTTCCGAGTCAAACCCATCCTTCATCGCGGATACGAAATCGTAGGCTTGAGCCACCTTGGATGCATGAATGATTTCTTCATCCGTAGCATCCTCTTTACCGTAGCGGATGTTCTCATTAATCGTACCCGAGAACAATACTGCTTTTTGAGGGATGTAACCGATTTTGCTCCGCAGCTCTTCCTGTGTCATCTCACGCACATCCACTCCGTCTACGCGTACAGCACCTTCATTAACATCATAGAACCTTGGAATCAGGCTAAGCAGCGTAGATTTACCCGATCCGGTACCCCCGATAATTGCGGTAACTTCACCCGGACGAGCACTAAAGCTAATTTTCGAAAGTGCAGGCTGTTCTGCCCCTGGATAGGAAAAAGATACATTCTCAAACTCAACAAAACCACGTAAAGAATCGCGTCCGTCTTTTTTAGTAGCTTGAGCTGTTGTATGCAGTTCACTCTCAGTAGGATCTGTAAATTCAGGCTGCATATCCAGTACCTCATTGATACGCACGGCTGAAGCTGAAGCACGCGGAATTAACACGAACATCATCGATACCATAATCAGAGAGAACATAATTTGCATCGCATATTGGATAAATGCCATCAGGGACCCAACTTGCAGATCGCCGTCACCAATTCGAATTCCACCAAAATAAAGAATAGCAATCATAGAAAAGTTCATTACAATCATCATCAGCGGCATCAGGCCGGCCATGATTTTGTTGACCTTGATAGCTGTATCCGTAAGATCACGGTTAGCTTCGGTGAAACGTCTATTCTCATGATCAATCCGGTTAAAAGAACGAATAACACGAATACCTGTCAGATGCTCACGCAGCACCAGGTTTAATTTATCAAGCTTAATCTGAATGGCTTTAAACAGTGGCAGACCCTTCATCCCAATAAAGAAGATCGCCCCAACAAGTACAGGAATAACGACTACAAAAATCAATGATAATTTAGCATCTTCAGATACTGCCATGATGATACCACCAATCATCATCATCGGTGCCCCGATCATCATGCGCAACATCATAGTAAGTACGGTTTGAACTTGTGTAATATCATTTGTTGTACGTGTAATCAAAGATGCTGTACCTAACTTATCGAATTCATGCAGAGTGAAATTCTCTACATGATTAAAGACTCGAGCACGCGTGATTTTACCAAACCCAGCCGCCACTTTTGCCGATAAGTAACTGGCAATTACCGAACATAAAGCACCGCCACCTGCAACCATGAGCATGAAACTACCTATTTTCCAAATATAAGCGCGATCTCCTTGAACGATCCCTTTGTCGACGATGTCAGACATCAGAGTAGGAAGGTATAAATCACCCATGGACTGCAAAAATACAAGGATTAATACAGCACCAATAGCTACCCTAAAAGGCTTCAGTTGTTTAAATAATTTAATCAAGCTTCTCATCTCCGTTCATTTGTAGCCTATCCCAATCAGGTGGTGGATTATCCTCAACGTATTCATGTACCTTAAGCAATAGCTCAGTGAGCTGTTTAGTGTCTTTTTCGCCTAAGTGTTGTACAAGCTTATCAAGCATCACATCACGATAATGTTCCGCTTTTCGTGTGAGTTCTTTTCCACGTTCCGTCAATTTTACGCGTACAACTCTTCGGTCCGAAGGATCCGCGTGTCTTTCCACCATCTGTTTCGCTTCAAGACTGTTAATCAGCTGCGTGATGGTAGGAGGAGTGAATCCAAGTAGTCGGCTGATTTCAGACACCTTAAGACCCTCTTCATCAGAATGATTCCATTTTTCAATGCATATCATTAAAGTCATCTCACTTGGCTTGTGGCCCTCAACGCCCTTTTGCCATTGAGCTTTATGCAGGCGTTTCATCGCCGCAAAAAGCCCGTGTGCGACTGAATTTTCAGTATTTTCTGTATTTCCTCCGTTTATCCCAATTTCCTTCACCTCTATTTTAGTTAGGTCAACTAATTATTAAACACTATATTATTTAGGCTACCTAATTATATTTTCGCCGGATTGCTTTGTCAAATTATGAATACGCTATCAATTATTACGAAAAAGAAAACTCCCCAGCACGAGTGCAAGGGAGTAGTTATCGGTTTATGTATCTGTATATAAAATATTGCCAAGGATAACCTTTAGAATCCTGCTCCGTGCTCATAAGTTGTGATTGGTCCATTACTTCCGGAACCAACTGGGCCGATAATGATGAAGCTAAACAATGCTAAAATGCCTGCCATCATCAATAGTGATTTTTTCATCTTTTCTCACCTCCCTTATCAGCTTTCTGTATTTCTCCTGTTGATTTAGAGTTGCATAGTCCCTATTGGTCTCAAATAAGGTCACGCACTTAATGAAGTCTATTCCATTATTAGTCTTAATAGATAACTCTAAAGACTGTATGATATAGTCCACACCCGTAATATATTGTCCATTGTTTATTAGATACATGGCTATTTGATAGTACAACCGATATAATCGGTCAATATTAATGGGATCTTCAAACTGTTCAAATCGTAACATTTCCCGTGCAAAACGTTTAAGCACATCATCTACAGAAAATCTGTAATGATTAGCCGATTCCATAATAATAATGAGTCCTGGCAATATTTCTCCGGGGTGCTCAGCCAAAAAAGCTACATAGTCCGGTACAACCTTTACGTTCCCCTCCAGCATTTCCAGTGTGAAACTGTTCCCAACTGCAAATAATCGGAATTGTTCTACAGCTTGCTGGCCTACTTCATCCAACATCTCAAACCAGCCTAAGTCTGCATAACCAGCGGTATATTTCTTCGCAGCTTCATATTGACCTTGCTTCGTCAACGAAATTGCTTTAAGTAAATATCCGTGCCCATAATAAACAACGAGCGGACGTTCCGTACAGAGTTCTTCTCTTCGTTTGTCTCCGCTCCTCCGCAGTTCTTGGCGGTAAACTGCATTGGCTAAAGCTCTCAACTCATCAGCATAGATCTCCATTTCTTCCCATCTGCGAAGAGCGAAACATAGCTGTGTCAGCATCAATAAACCATCTAATTGCAAATTTTCCGGAAGGCGTCCCCTAAAAGGACTAAAGCTAATGACTGCGCGTAGCTTCTCCTCCATATCAAGTGTTTGCAAAAATTTAAAATTACGATAATGACTGATCGCGAGACGTTCACTATAACTATCCGACTCGTTCTCTACTACAATCTTGTAAAAAAACATGGATTCCTGAACTTTGCCTTTATTGAATAATTTATCAGCAACAGAATAAATGATATCCAGCGGCTTGGTAGACTCTAATAACCTGCTTAAAGTGTCCTCAATACAAGGCTGTTTGCCCAATTCAGCACAACGAATCAAAAAAGGCTCCACTCTACGGCGTGAGACCTTCTCATCATTGAAGCATTCATCAACATATAGAGGATATAACCAACCTTCTGGAAAACCAAAGGCTTTTATAATTGCATCTACTTGTCCCAAGGACATAGGCTTCGGCGGATTTCCATGCAGAATTGCACTGAGGCTGCCTCGATTCAGGCCACAAATTTTTGAAAATGAGGCGAGATTATGGCCGGAGCGGGACAAATTTTTCTCAATTTCTGAGCGTATAGTTGTTAACTTTCCCTCCACTCGGCACCCCCAAAGTTTGACTTGAAAAGATTCTATTAATTGACATTATAGGTGAAAGTTATGGATTGTACAACAAATAGATTGTACGACAAATAGAGGAGCCTAATACGCTCCTCTAGATCAGTAACATCTTCATAGTATTATAATTCTATGTTGTTGGTAGTTTAGCTAACAGTGATGGCGCTTTTGGAACTTCTACTATAGGATGTAATGCCGGCTTTCCGGTTGCGCAAATTTTCCATCATCTTATTTTGTGCCAGCAAAATATAGCTGTCTAATCGCTCACTAAGCTCTAAAACAGCACGGTCACTAAGACTCCGTTGCTCTGCAACCTCCAGCAATTCACATCTAAGACTCTCTATAGTTACAAGTAGCTCATCTTCTTTATAATCTTTTCTATGATTATTCTTGGAGGAATTTGGATTTTGTGTCACATCTCTCTCCTTCTCTCTATCAACATCTTCTCCTATCATAAGTCATGATACCAAAAAACATATTTTCAAAAAAAAGAAAAATTGTAGAGCTTCTAACAAAAACGGAATTACTATTTATTCAGAGTCCTCCGCATGCTGGTCAGGGAGCTCATTGGGATACTGTTCTCGCAAAAGTCCCTTTGCAAAAGAAATCCATTCGCGTGCCGCAAAAGATAAATAACGGTCTCTACGCCACGCCATAGCAAGCTGCCACGGAATTACCGGATCCGTCAAAGGCACAACAACTAACCGTGATCGATCCATATCCCGGCATATGGTCTCTGGCAGCAATGCGATTCCCATACCGGCAGCCACCATGCGGCTAATTAAGTCCCATTGGGAGCTCTCATAGATTACCTTAGGCTGAAATCCCGCCTTCACACATTCCGTAATAATCCGATCATGCAGCGTAAAATCCTCCCGGAACAGCACAAACTCCTCTTCGGCCAGTTCACTTAACGGAACAAAGTCTGCACCGGCCAGCCGATGTCCTACAGGTAAAATAAGATTCAGCTTCTCTTCAACAAAAGTGAAACAATGAAGTTTGGCTGTATTTACAGGCAGCACAACCATTCCGATGTCCAGCAAGCCCGTTTCTACATCTTCTTCCACTTTTTTCGCGCCATCCTCATGCAGACGAATAGTAACCTGCGGATAACGTTTATGAAATTGACCAATCACCGAAGGAAAAAAGCTCGCCCCTACCATTGGAGGCAGACCGATGCGGATGTGGCCCTGCTCCAAATTTCGTAAGCTATCCAGCTCAGAAGACAAGCTGGCGAACGACTCCACGATATTTTGCGCTTTGGTGAACAGAATTTCCCCCGCATCTGTAAGCCGGACACTTTTCCCTTCACGATAAAACAAATCCGCCTCCAGCTCGATCTCCATATTCCGGATCATTTTACTGATCGTTGGCTGAGAAATATATAAGGATTCGGCAGCCCGAGTAAAGCTTTTCATTCGTGCTGCTTGGACGAAATATTCTAATTGTCGGATATCCATCTTCCAACCTCCGATACATAGACAAAAGGAATGTCATTTATTCAATCTATTCATTTTACCTATGAAAACAATTGATGTAAACTTTCATTATCATGAAAGGAGCGAAGCCTTATGAAAAAGATTGTTATAGGCTTGCTGCAGGTAGCGGGACTTACCCTATTCTCATTACTAATCAATGCTGTAACCCCATTATTGCATATCCCTATTCCCGGAAGCATACTCGGAATGATTATATTGTTTCTTTTGCTTGAGTTTGGTGTCATTCATCTGAATTGGGTTGAAGTTGGTGCTTCTTGGCTACTGGCTGAGCTCTTGCTGTTCTTTATTCCCTCTGCTATTGGCGTAATGAAATACGCGAATATTCTGGAAACTGATGGTTTACGAATCCTCGCGGTGGTCATTTTGGGTACGATTGTTGTAATGGCCAGTTCCGGATTACTTACCAGTAGAATTTACAAAGCAAAGGAGCGGAAAGGATCATGTTAAACGCTCTGTTATTCTTCGGTCTTACGGTTGCTGTGTATCTACTGGCGAAACGCATTTATGCTTCTAGTGGCAAAGTGTACACCTCTCCATTGATCATTACACCAGTGCTTATGATTATCTTCTTACTCATCACAGGCATTACTTATGATTCTTACAATGCGGGAGGCAAATGGCTGACGGATTTGCTGCAACCGGCAACTATGGCCTTTGCAATCCCTTTGCATAAAAACTTCAAGGTGCTCAAAAAGCACGCCGCCGAAATTGCGGCAGGCGTGCTGTCAGGGACGATAACAGCGGTGATCTCTTCTATTCTGCTCGCCAAATGGCTGCATGTCAGCGGCGATCTGGCAGCCAGTCTGGTTCCACGTTCGGTGACTACGCCGATCGCTATGAGCATCTCGCAAAGTATCGGCGGTGTACCGAGTATTACTGCAGTCTTCGTCATCATTACCGGGATACTCGGTACAATGATGGGCCCTACAGTGCTCCGCATCTTCCGCATTGACAATGAAATCGCGCGTGGTGTATCGCTGGGAACCGCTGCGCATGGTACAGGAACATCCAAGGCCTTCGAGCTTAGTTCACTGACCGGAACCATCTCCAGTATTGCGATGATTCTGTCCGCGCTGTTATCCATAGGTGTGGCGCCAGCTTTACTCGCGGTATTCCTCCACTAGGCTAACCCAGCTTGAGCCAAGGACATGTCTCTTTAGCACATCTAAGGCGGCATGTTCTTTTTTTAAGAGATCTAAACCTAGAATTTAACCGGAAGTCCACTTTGTGCTGAATCGTAAGCCGCGCAGGTTACTTTAAGCGTCTTGAATCCATCCTCATAGTCACTGAGAATACGTGAACGATCACCTGTCCGTACAGCATGCAGAAAAGCTTCACTTTCCACTAAATATGGATTTCCTGTGTTTTCAAATTCGGTGCTATTGCCACTTCGCACTTCCAAGAGACGATCCGGGTTCCAATCCAGCAATCCCCGATCATTATAGAAACTAAGTCCTACACTTCCCACCGGATCAGGCAGTACACATGTATTTGAAATATTAGCTATGATTCCATTCTCAAGCTTCAGAGATACGGTACCTACATCGGCTACGCTCACACCTTCATGCTGCTCATGCATAATTCGGTTTCCGAACATGCCGTATACTTCTTTTACCTCTCCTGCCAGATAACGCACTAAATCGACGATATGAGTAGTCTGCTCGGTGAACTGTCCTCCGGATTGCTCCTGATCACGCCACCAAGCTACGCCCGGCATGCCGCCCATCCACTGGCCCATAACCATACCGATCTTATCACCACGTAGTGTTTCCTTGAGCCGTCTGACATTCTCTTGATAACGGAAATGGTAACCTACCGAGGTCAATAAATTATGTTCTTTAATATCTTGCAGCAAGCTCGCAGGAATTTCAGTAGTCATACTAAGCGGCTTCTCTATAAAAAAAGGAATATCCCTCTTGATTAATGAACGTTCAATCGCACCATGAGATTGTGGAGGCACACAGATATAAACAGCATCAAGCGTCTCTGCATCCAACATCTCTGTAATATCACCATATCCAGCAGCTCCGTATGGACGTGCCATATCTTCGCCTTTGGTTTTACTGCTTCCACAGACTGCCTGCAACTGGACATCATCCATCCCTGCAAGCAAATCAGCATGTACCTTAGAGAACCAACCCGTACCCACAATACCCACTTTTAATGTCATATTATTTCCCCCTGCCGATTGATTATGAATACCCTTTCGTAGATTATAACCTCTTACGAGCGGATAAGATAATCTCTCCATTCTTCGGGGAGCAAATGCATATATGGACTCTGCAAAAAACGGTCATCAGCCAACACGATAATGCCCGTATCCGTCTCGCTGCGAATCAACCGGCCTCCGGCTTGCAGTACCTTGCACATTCCCGGATAGACATAGGCATAATCAAAGCCATTTTTTCCTCTGGCATTAAAATATTGACGCAGCAGATTGCGTTCAAGACCAAGCTGTGGCAGGCCAACGCCAACAACCATAACCCCATTGAGGCGATCCCCTGGCAGATCCACACCTTCTGAAAAAATTCCTCCAAGTACAGCAAATCCCAATAACGTCTCGTCATTGTCTGGACTAAATGCAGCTAAAAAACTTTCTCTAGCTTGCTCACTCATGCCCGTATCCTGCATCAATGTCCGGATTTCAGGGTAATTCTCCGTAAAGGCCTGATATACGTTTTGTAAATAGAGGTACGAAGGAAAAAACACCAGATAATTGCCCTTCTTGGAGACCATTTGGCTTAGTGCTTTAGTCAACGGAACTAGGGAAGCTTCCCGGTCATGATAACGTGTGGAGACAGGTAAGATGGTTACTTCCCACTGCTCCTTCTGAAAAGGAGAAGAAACAGTTAAACTGTAATCTTCCTCCACCGCACCAATCATATCCCGGTAGTAAGATAATGGAGAAAGTGTAGCTGAGAACAGGATCTGACTGCGAAAGCTCTTGGACATCTGCCGAAGCAGATGCGAGGGATCCAAATTGAATAACTTGAGATAGACATCCCCTCTACGAACCTCAGCATAGGTAATGTAGCGTTCATCATAGGTCTTAAAGGTGCGGAGCATTCCCTGAACTGCAAAATATGTATCCAAGAGGACATTTTCCCCTTCATCTTCTCCATTCAGAGAGACAATGCTGGAGTTGGGGTGAATAAGTTCCTGTTCCGCCTCCAAAGAAAATATCTCAAGCAAAGCTGGCAGCTCCTCCGGGAACGAGTCCCACTGCCCTTGCCCCTCTTCATTGCAAATTTTGCGAAGGGAGATGAAAAAAGCATTCACCGATTTAGCGGCTTTACTCAAACTCCGGTTCATTTCTTTATATTGGCGCTGGATCTCCAGGAAAGGGGCTTTCAGCAAAGAGGCGGAGAACATTTCCCGTCCCCGGTCTACCAGATTGTGTGCTTCATCTACTAGAAGTACCGTTTCTCTCTTTCTTTCCTCTGTTAGCCGTTTCAGACTGATGCGAGGATCATATATATAATTGTAATCGCAGATCACAGCATCACAGGCATAGGCCGCATCCAATGAGAACTCAAATGGGCACACTTTGTGTTTGTGAGCATACAGTGCAATGGTGTCTCTGCTCATGAGCGTCTCGTGCTCTAACAGATCCATCAACGCCTCGTTGATCCGGTCATAATAACCATCCGTATAAGGACAGGAATCCTTACCGCAAACCCCCTCTTCGCGAAAACAGGCCTTCTCTTTAGCGGTAATAGTGATGACATGCAGCTGAAGTCCCTGCGTTAGCAACAGCGAGATGGCTTCCTGCGCGGCAAAACGGGTAACCGTCTTTGCCGTTAAATAGAACAATCCCTTAGCTTGTCCTTCGCCCATCGCTTTAAGGACAGGAAACAACGTCGACATTGTTTTCCCAATACCTGTGGGTGCTTGAGCGAACAGACTGACCTTTTCCACGACGGACTTATATACGGCTCCTGCAAAATGACGTTGTCCCTTTCGATAAGAGGAGAACGGAAAGCTCAACTCCCGAAGACTCTGCTCCTTCTTAGCCTCATGATGAACCATCATCTCGGCGTACGGAGCATATCTAGCTACTGTGTCATTCACAAATGAAATCAGCTCTTCAAAAGACAACGTTCGGTACAAGCTTTTTTGCTCATCAGTGGCCCGGTGGACATAGGTAAGCTTAACCTGAATAGAAGAAAGCTCTTGCTCCAGAGCTATCATATATGCGTACATCAGCGCCTGTGCCCAGTGAACCTCATGTCCCTCATCCAGTAAATCCAGCAGTCCGGAGGTTGACTTGATTTCTTCGACCGTAAAGCTCCCATCCTCCGAGACAAGCAATCCATCACATCGCCCATCTACAACATAAAGCAGGTTTCCATAAGAAATTTCCGTTTTCAAATAAACCTCTTTGCGGTCACCTTCCTTATATTGCTTTTGGATTTTCTGATGAATTATTGTGCCTTCGACCATAGCGCCCGTTCCATGAAAGCCAGGCTCAATGCTTCCGCTGCGAAAAACATATTCAACGAGAGTTCTAACTGATAAAGCTACTGTAGAGCCCATCCGGCATCACATCCTTTAATTTTCCATATATTCTTTTTGCTCCCAATCGCCATTTTAGTCCTGAATTCGTTGTATAACCCTGCATGAGAGCAGGAGCGTCAGCTTCAACCCTATGTGTTTAACTTTACGCACTCCGCTAAGCTTATACTTAGGTTCTCGATTTTTGACATTCTATAGCCAGCCCTGCATAATAAATTTTATTACTATGGAATTATTTTGTCTGGGCGCTGTTTCTTCCTAGCCGGGAAATGGCGTTTTATCATGTAGAAAGAAGGCGAAGCTGTGTCATCCTTTAACTTTAAACAATGGATCGTTAAACCTTTTGTGTTTTTCACAATAATTTTTATTCTAAAAGCTTTCTTGGCATGGGGCGTAATCTTTGACGATATATTGCCCTGGAAATCATTATTAACTGAAATCCCCTTTGCTTGGGCACTCTTCTGTATCATTGAACGTTTTGGTTCCAAGCGCAAGCTCGGATATTACATGACCGTAAATTTATTAGTGACAGCCATTTTCTTCGCAGCCATTATGTATTTTAAATATTACGGTGTTATTGTGACTTACCATGCAGCGGAGCAGGTGAATCAAGTCACCGCCGTCAGCAACAGCGTATTCTCACTAATGGATCCATACTACCTGCTGATTTTTACAGACATCATTATTCTTGGCGTCTATTTCTTCTTTAATAAAAAAGGCCGGGTCTATAAGAAAGAGAATATCAACCACCGCCGGGGCGGAAAACTTAAGTATAGCGTTCTGTTTGCAGTCTCACTTGCTTTATGCCTGTTCAACATCTTGCCTAATAAGGCCAGCATGAACGAAATTAAGAAAGCCCAGGAAATGGGGATTCTTAATTATGAAGCCTATACGATCTTCGCTAAGGAAGAGCCTGAGCTAGTCAATTCAAGTGACATTACACAAGATGCCATTAACAAATTGAAGGGGATTAATACTACGGCTAGTTCTCCACTTCAAGGCATCGCGAAAGATAAGAACCTTATTATTATTCAAATGGAATCTTTCCAGAATTTTTTGCTAGGACTTAAATTAGACGGTCAAGAAATCACACCGAACCTGAACAAGGTGATGAAGGACAGTCTTTACTTCCCTAATTTTTATCAAATGGTTGGTCAAGGGAATACGTCGGATGCAGAGTTCGTAGTTAATACTTCCTTCTACATCCCTCCACGTGGAGCGGCAACGATGTCCTATGTAGATAAGGTACTGCCGAGTCTGCCACGTGTGCTTAAAGAAAATGGTTATCAGACTGCAACCTTCCACACCAATGTCGTAGAATTCTGGAACCGCGGCGAGCTGTATGACTCCCTGGGCTTCGATCATTATTATGATCGCAAATTTTTTGGTGAAGATGATGTCTTTTTCTTTGGCGCTTCTGATGATACGCTCTACAGTAAGACAGCCGACAAACTAAAAGAAATGGACCAACAGGAGCAGCCTTTTTACGCTCAAGTCATTTCAATGTCAGCGCATCACCCTTTTACTATTCCGGAAGAAAAATACCGTATGGAGCTGCCAGAGCGTTATGAAGGTACTTTTGTTGGTGACTATATCCGTTCCCAGAACTATGCGGATGATGCTTTTGGACATTTTGTAGAAGAGCTTAAAGCGAAAGGTGTCTGGGACAATAGTGTAATCATGATTTATGGAGATCATATGGGATTGCCGATTTATTCCCTCGATCATGATGATAAAGAATTGATGACTGAAATCTATGGACATGAATACAGTTATGCGGATATGATGAACATCCCTCTGCTTATTCATGCAGGTGATGGCGTAGCGCCGCAGACCATTGATGAAGTAGGCGGAGAAGTGGATATCATGCCAACCGCTGCAAGTCTGCTTGGGATTTCATTAGAGAATAACGTATATTTTGGTCAAGATCTACTCAGTCAGACTTATAATTTGCTGCCAGAACGATATTATTTACCTTCTGGTTCATTCATTGCCAGCTCAGGATTGCTTATTCCTGGTAACAGCTTTGAAGACAACACTCAGTACTCTATTTATAACGATGGAACAACACCAAGTGCCACTGAGGACGAATATAACCGTGCCTTGAGGCTTTTACAGCTTTCCCACAGCTATATCACTCAGTTGCCCGACAAACAACCTAAACAATAAATTACAGGGCGTAGGCAACCAACGAACAAAAACAGCAGAGCAGCGATTCCCCAATAATGGAGAACCGCTGCTCTGCTGTTTTTTATAAAGATATCCATTCCGAAGCTTAGCTGACTAACGCTCCTGATCCTCGATCATACGGTAATACTCTGCAAAGTTGCGTAGTTCTTCGGGCTTCAGTATGGACAAATGCTCCGCCAGCAGTTCTTTGGACCGGAAATGTCCTTCTTCCAGCACCTGCTGACCCTTCTCGGTGATCGTTACTACAACCGCTCTCCGATCCTTCCCATCCGGCTCACGCTTGATATAACCCAGCACCTCCAAACGGTCCAGCATCACCGTCACTGCACTGGATTTGACCTCCATACTTTCTGCCAGCTGTACCACCCGCGACTTCTTTTCTTTCGCAATCATATTTAACAGACCCATCTGAGGCACCGTAAGTCCGAGTTCTTTGTGCAAAGACATTTGAGACATAATCTTACGCTGTACTCTCCACATGGATAGTCCAAGACGATCAATTAACGGATCTATTTGATGTGGCATATTTGTTCAACCCCAATCCGTTTTTAATAACTCAAGCGTACCACTAGAACTGGTAATGATTCAATGGTTTTGTCTACTAAACCATTGAAAGCATGCTGGAAAGCGCAAACTTCCACGAATCTCCAATTTTCGACACAGAAATACTATATTCCATGTAAGGTTATGAGCATATCAATGCGATATAATCGTAGAGGTGAGAGCTATTATCACTGAGAACATAATTTGTCAAGGTTGGTGCGAAGAATGAAATTAGCAACTAAATTAACTTGGATGATGTTCATCGTCTTACTTCTTGTAGGATCATCCATCGGGTTCTTCGGATACCGTACAGCTTATAAGCAAGTAGACGAAGCCGCAGGTATCGAATTGGTAGGATGCGCTAATATTACAACTGGCCTGATTAACCCCGCAGACATTTCCGCATTGTTGGCAGGCGATCAAAGTAAACTGGAGGCTGTAGAGGATCGAATCGGTTGGATTGTGGCACATAAGGCTATTTTTAAAGAGGCATTCATCTTATCCTTAGACGGAAAAGTACTTGCCGCAGATTCAAGCTTCCAGGCTAGAGGTTATAAAGCAGGCGATACTTTTTATTTCCCAGATGAAGTTAAGCAACATATCACTCAGTCCAAGCATTCCTCCTACTCCAAGGTTTATACATACGAAGGTACCTCACTTAAGACAGGTTACGGCCCCATCTATCAGGATCATGATCCATCCAAACCTATAGTTGCGCTGATGGCCATTAATTTCGATGGCTCCATAATTCAAGAACGAACCCAAGATATCATAGTTCAGCCCTTTATTATCGGAGCTTCCATTCTGGTTATAGCTATCGTGGCAGCTTATCTGTTAATCCGCCGAATGATAAGTCCGTTAACGAAGCTGTCTAAAGGGGTCAATCTTGTTGCACAAGGCGACCTTACTCATAATCCTATTTTATTCAACAGCAAGGATGAGATTGGTACATTAGCCCGTAATTTTAATGACATGACCCAAAGCCTGCGCTTGCTTATTACCGAGGTCAATGAGACTTCCATGCAGGTAGCTTCCTCGTCCGAAGAGCTCTCTGCCAGTGCACAGGAAACCAACCGGGCCGGTGAGTACAGCGTCAATGTTACAATTGAGCTTGCCGATAGCGCGAATTCACAGCTGCAGAATATGGAGGGCGAATATAAGTCTGTACAAGACCTGTCTCGCTTCATCACAGAGATTGCAGGCAATGCAGATAACGCGATGAATAATGCGGTCAGCAACGCTAATAAAGCCCGTACAGGCCGTGAAGCAATGGATTCCACCACACAGCAGATGAGAGTCGTAAGTGACAGCATTACCGACCTGGCAATCATTATTGAAACCTTGGGTGGTTATTCCAAAGAAATCGAAAATATCGTGGGTACTATTGCCAGCATCGCAGAGGAAACCAATCTCCTGTCCCTAAATGCAGCGATTGAAGCCGCAAGAGCTGGAGAAGAAGGAAGAGGGTTTGCGGTCGTTGCCCATTCCGTGCGTAAGCTTGCTGAGCGTTCAGCCCATTCCGCTGCGCAAATTGGCCAGCTGGTAAACATCATCGTGAACCAGATGGATCAAGCAGGAGAAACAATGAAACGCTCTACAGAAGAGATGGAGCACGGCAGAGAAATGATTGCCACGGCAGGCCAGTCCTTCTCGGAGATAGAAATGTCTGTCTCGGGAATGGCCTCACAAAGTCAGCAGATCTCCGGAACAGTTCGACAGCTTTCGCTAATTTCCGACCGTCTCGTTACAACCCTTCAGAATATCGTAAATGTCGCTAATCAGACAGCCAGCAGTGCAGAGACATTATCCGCTTCCTCAGAAGAACAGCTTGCCGCAATGGAAGAAGTTGAGTCTGCAGCAGCTTTCCTGTCCTCACTAGCTGAGAAGCTGCAAATTCTGATTGAACGATTTAAGGTTTCTTAATAGCAAAGGGGCTAGCGTCCAAGCAGAGGAATTCTGCTTAGACGCTAGCCCCTTGTTCTATGTATTGAGATCATCTGTTACGATACTGCTGTATTCGCTATAAACCACTGGCCCAGCTCATGCACCGGCATTGGCCGCCCATAATAATAACCCTGCATTACTCTGCAGCCTAAGGATTGCAGCAGCTCAATCTGCTCTGGTGTCTCCACACCTTCCGCCACGACCTCCATATTAAGATTGGTGGCAATCGCAATGATATTACTGATAATGGCTTTCTTGGAATGCATCTTGCTCTTACGAATAAATACCTGATCAATTTTGAGTGTGTTGACTGGAATCTCATCTAATTTACCAAGGGACGAAAAGCCTGTCCCAAAGTCATCCAGTGATACCCTTACCCCAAGTGCCCGAAGTCTGGATAGCTGCGCAACCGTCTCTTCCATGTTATTCATCGCAATGGACTCTGTAATCTCCAGTTCAAGGAAATGTGGTTCTAGGCCTGAACGTGTGAGTGCTTCTTCTACAACATCGTATAAGCCCCCGCCCTCAAACATCCGTGCTGACATATTAATAGAGACTGCGACATTTGCTATCTCTTCCTTATGCCAAAGCATGTTCTGGCTGCATACATCATGCAGCATCCAATAGGTAATGGGGACAATTAGTCCCGTTTCCTCTGCGATGGGAATGAATTCCGCGGGAGAAATTATCCCATGTTCAGGGTGCCGCCAACGCAGCAGTGCTTCAAGACCCACGGTAACGTTCATATACGAATCCCATTTTGGCTGGTACACAACCATAAACTCGGAGCGTGCCAGCGCTTTACGAAGATCCTTCTCCAGCGACATCCGTCGCAGCTGATGGCGGTTCATCTCCTGATCGAACACACTGAATTTATTCTTACCCGAATCCTTAGAGGTATAAAGAGCTGTATCGGCTGCCTTCATTAACGCTGAGCGGTCAGTTCCATGAATAGGGGTCATACTGATCCCCACACTTGCAGTAACATATAGCTCATTACCTTGAATACTGTAGTATTTCTTAAGCTCATATAAAATGTGCTCTGCTTCCTCTTGCGCATCCTCCACAGTACAATCTGGAAGAGCGATCAGGAATTCATCTCCGCCCAAACGAAAGACCTTGCCTTTACTTCCTACAGATCGTCTTAATCTTATAGCGACCTCTCGCAGTAACAAGTCCCCTATATCATGTCCAAGCGTATCATTAATCGACTTAAACCGATCCAGATCCACAAAAAATACGGCACCGGATCTACTCCCGAAAAATTCATCTTTAAAATAACGTACCAGGCCATGCCTGTTCGGAAGATCAGTTAGTGGATCATAATAAGCCATCCGTTCCAGCACATGCCGGTCCAGAAATACAGCACCACCAGAAATCGCAAGCATAAATAGCGTTACCAAGGATACTCCCATTAAGAGAATAACATCAGTCTCCATAAAAAAAGTTGTATTGCCTAACAGACCGTTATATTCAAAATGAGTCGCCCTTACACTCGTATAATGCAATCCAGTTACCGAAAATCCGATAAAGAGAGCAGAGTATAACTTCCAGCGGTTAAAACCCACATAGTCTTTAAACTTGTGAAATAGAAATAATCCGATAAAAGACGAGAGCATAACGAGGATTACAGCACATGTCTGAGTCCATATCTCATAATGGATCTCCGCTGCGATCTTCATGGAGGACATCCCGATATAATGCATAGCAGAGATCCCGCTGCCCAGTAGAACACCACTAACTATTAAACAACTTTTTCTTAAACGTGGCACAAACGTAATCCGGAATGCCGAATAGCAGCACAATACACCAACCAATAACGATAATACAGCCCTGCCTGGATAATAATTCACGCTAAAAGGAAAACGGCTCGCCATAATCCCTACATAATGTATCGACCATATGCCACTGCCGAGTACACATGCCCCCGATATTAACCATAAGCGACGAACTTTCCCAAACGAGCGAGGGACTTGCGAGATCAGATTCAGCGCGGAATAAGCTGCAGTCGCCGCTAGCGCAAATGATAGTAAAACAATCCAAACGTTATAGTGGATTCCCATTTTATCCATTAGTTAACCTCTTCACCGGTTTTGAATACCGTAATCGCTGCAGCGTATTTCTCAAGTAAAAAATCAGTACACGAATATCAGATAAATGGAAGAGTGCGTAAAGATTATAGGTTATCCCTGAAAAGCAACTTTAGATGTATTCTACCTTGTATTCAGCCGATTGTCTAAGAAAATACTGGAATTTATACCCTTTTTTTATGTCGGCAAAAAATGTCCATATTTGACGCATTCACTCACCCCGGAAAGTTGGATATGTGACCTGTGGTTGATGGGGTTTTGGGGAAGGTCTTTCGCCATAACCATTGATTCAAAACTACCAGAACTAACAGATAGATGTAAATTCCTCCGGTAAATAAAGTGAAGACATAGTGAATACCCGCCATCCCCATCAGCAAAAACATAAGCATGAAGGCGACTCCAGTGTAATCCTTTTGTTTGGCTGCCTCATAACGCTCTGAAAAAGGTAAGCTCCGCGGATAAACACGAAAGCAGATGACTGAGAAAATCAGCATGGCGAATAATACCACTACTAAATCAGGTACAATGTGCACACCGAACAACAGAATGAACAATACCGCATCTACTGCAAATAAAGGCAAGACTAGCCGCAGCAGCGCCGCCTTAAGCATCCCACGGTAAATAGGCGTGCTATCGGGTAAAGGAATCAGCCTATAAATCCAAGCTCCTTTATAACTTGTAGAGTAGCGTAGCATCTGTATTACAGTCTGCATTAACATCGTGCAGAAATAGATTAACAAGTACACTTTTGAACCTTTAAGGGAACCATCATAACTATTCTGTAATATACCAAATATAAAAATAAACGGGAATGCGATAGAAAAGCCAAGTGCAGGATAGACCTTCAGCTTAAAATCGCGCTCATTCTTCATCATGGACCAAGTAAACCGAAAGAAAATTCCCTCTGCCGGTTCCTTACATACTCTGCGAGAGAGCCACTCTGCGATCTGGCCCTTGTCTTTTCCACCGGAGCCTTGCTCTGCCAGCTTTTGCAAATTCCGCTCAAACTGTGGCATCAGCTTAATATAAGCTACGATCAGTACAAGTGGGGTTATCAAAGCCAGCAATGAGAGAATGAAGTAATAGGGTTCTCTCGCTCCACCAAGCAACAGTTCAAACGGAGCCGCGAACCAAACCGGAAAAATAAAGTACTGCCACCAAGCAGGATGATAAGCAGCACCAAGCTCAGTGAGGTTGAACAACCTGGAGATGAATTGATAGCCCACCATTATTCCGATCGTTAGAAGGATTTGCGTATAATTTATAATATCCTTGAGCTTCTCCCCATCAAAAAACCGCATGATCATCAGGTAGAGCAGTGCAGTTATTACGAGGATAAAACAGTCTAACAAGACAATTGTCACCGCATACATCAGAAAAAAAGCGATCCCCTGCTTAAATAGGCTAAATACCAAAGATGGACCAGTGATCGACAATGTAACTGTCCCTAAGTAGAGAAGAACGTGTATACTTTTGGCCATATTTAAGGTGGTTCGGTTGACGGGTTTGGAAAAAAGAATATTTTTATCACGTAAATCAAGCATTACTGAAGAAAAATCAGAGATCAGGGTTGTGGAGACAAAAAACATAATAATCCCAAAGGTTAAGCTCATTTGCAGCATATAGTGATCATTGGATAGCGTTAGCGGAATTAATATTAAACCAAACAGTAAGTAAATCCACTGCAATCGCAAAGGCGAACCTTCTTTAACGTTCTCCTTTTTCTGCATACCTGCAAGCGCTGTAGGCGTTCTTCTTCCGTCCATGGTCAGTTTGATCTGCAGAATACTCCGCATGGTGTCATAATCGACTCCAAATCTTATAAATGCACCCCGCAGCTTATCCAACAGCCTCAGCACGAAGAAATCAGTCATAAGAGGATACCTCTTGCTCTTGCATGACCGCAACAAATTCACCAGCGATATCACGGTATTTATCAAATCCGGTTAATTGATTGAAAATATCTTCAAGCGTCCCTTCGCGGCCTTTCTCCTTCAGCTCCGCAAAACTTCCGTCCGCCACAATATCCCCGCCATCAATCAAAATGATCCGGCTACTGATTTTCTCAACCACATCCATGATATGTGAGGAGTAAAAAATGGTCTTCCCCCGTGCCGACAGCGATGCAAAAATCTCCTTCACTATCATCACGCTATTAGCATCCAAACCACTCAGCGGTTCATCCAGGAATAAAATATCGGGGTCATGCAGCATGCTGGAGATAAGCAGCACCTTTTGCTTCATCCCTTTTGAGAACGAAGAAATCCGCATATCGTAAGACTTCTCCAAACCTAGCAGTGTGGTTAATTTTTTGGCCTTGTAGTCCGCCTCCGCACGACCTAGCCCATACAGCTCGCCAACAAAGGTTAGATACTCTCTTGCAGTGAGGCTATCATATAATTCGGCTACCTCCGGCACATAACCTATACGTTTCTTGTAAGAAACATCTCCATCAGCAATATCCTTACCGAAAATCTCCACTTTACCGTTATATCCTTCTACCAAACCGAGCATAATCTTCACCGTTGTACTCTTACCTGCCCCGTTAGGGCCGATATAACCAATAATTTGTCCTCTATATACCTTAAGATCAATTCCCTTTAGCACCATTCGGTCTGTATAGTTCATCCATAAACCTGAAATCGCTATGACCGGATCGTCAGCTAAACCCATATCTCAGTCCCCTTTCTAGTAACTAATCAATAATGCGAAATATTACTACTTTATGTAATTACAATAATTGTATCATTTAGTAGAATCCTCTTCCATGATTTAGTCTGCTAATCTTATGTCTAGTTAAAAAAAGAGTGGCCATTAGGCCACCCCCTAGAGATTTATAGCGAAAGGCAGCGCCACCGATGCCACGAAATGGCTGTAGGCACTCCCTTTATTTTAGTAAACCGGGCTAAGATCAGAGTCCGTTTGGTGGGGTAGCATTTTTGCGTAAGAGAGCGAGCACGCTATCGGACACAGCTGACCTTATACGTGGATTTTTACCACATTTGGAGTGCTAAAGGACCCCATAGTCGCTATCAGCATGAAAAACACCATAAACGCACCTTTTTCTAAGCGATAGCGTCGCTGGAGTCCGAAACTATGCCCCAAAGGCTGGAATGTGGAAAATAACGTCATCTGGGTCCGAAAGCCGCGCCGATAATGAATGAGCTGCTGAATCAAGCGGGCAAGAGGGCAACCAGCCAGCTAACAAACAAAAAAACAGAGCAGCGATACTCCAATAAAAGAGGAATCGCTGCTCTGCTGTCTTAGCCAAACCGAGTCGCCGCACTCATAGTTGAACGCTACTTACGTGACGTCCGCTATGTCTTAGTCGCTGATTATTTGGATAGCAAATTGTAAATAACCTGTGCTACTTCTGCTCTTGTAGTGACTTCCTTCGGATTGAGTTTACCGTTCGCTCCGGTCACTACACCTCTCTCTACCAGCGCTTGAAGGGCTTCTTGTGCATAACCAGCGATCTGTCCAGCATCACTAAAGCCGGAAAGCGTGGCCGTTGTTTTCTCAGATGGCAGTTCACCTAGCGCTACAAGCGAGCGGTACAAGAGTGTAAATAGCTCCTGCCTAGTGATCTGAATCTCTGGCTGGAATTGATTATCACCCGAACCCGTTGCTACCCCAAGACGCTTAGCTGTAGCAAGATAATTCGTATAATACGTATTGCCTGCATCTGCAAAATTATCAGCAGCAATGGCATCCGGTGTGATGTCATAAGCCTTGAGCAACAAGACGATGAACTGCCCTCTAGTGATTGCAGCATTAGGACTGTAATGTTCAGCATCCGTACCAGATGTGATACTGCGTGCTGCCAAGAAACCTACTGCATGGCTATACCATGAGGCATCTGGAACATCTGCAAAGCTCACTTGATTATATCCAATAATATATTGGGAGAAATGTGTGGTTACGAAATCTACAGTTCCCTTAGCGGTATTGTAATTTCCACGTACATTGTCCAAACTTCCAGTGCTGTTAATGTGATACACAATAACCGCATCTGACCGTTCTCCCGCTTGCAGCACGTACGGTACGCTGACACGAACACTGCCCCCACCGAAGGTGGAAATCGTGCTTTCACCCGCTATAACCGACAAGTCATAAACCGGTCTGTCTCCGAGAACAGCCTTGCCTTCTGCCGTTAATGACACCTTCGCGATTCTAATAATGATGTCTCCGGCATCTGAAGCTGCACTAATGCTTGCCAATGATTTGGCATCAAACGTAATCGTACCCACATTCTCATAATCAATGGTAATCTCCGCCTTCGTTCCGGCGGCTAACTCATTAATTATGCTTCTTGGAAGAGTAAGTTCAGCTGTTTGAGTATCTGAAGTAGCTGCAACACTAATTTCAAGAACAGCTTTCTTCCCATCAGCTTCTGCCTTCTTAGCGAGACTCACGAATTCAGCAGCCGTTTCTTTTGTGATCGTTGCAGTAGTCACTCCTGTGGTTTTATCCGTTTTAGTTGCTGCTGTTGCTGATAGGTTCACGGTACTCCCTGCTGTTGCCGTAGCAACCAGTTGAGGGCTTGCTGATGGTGTTGGTGTAGTCGTGCTCGGTGTAGAATTGCCACCTGTTCCAGGATCTGAAATAGGCACATAGGCCGGAACAACAATGTCAGTCGCTGGACTTGCCTTATAACCTTCTTTGGCTGCGTATCTCACTTGATACGTGCCCGGTATTAATCCTGTGATTTCTTTATCTGGTGCATACACATAATTAGTTACACTCGACAGCTTATATTCTAAGGCTGTCGTGGTTCCCGTAATTCTTCCATCATTGTTCGCTGCTGAGGTAGGAGCAACTCCCTGTAACCCAGTTGGAGCTGCTTGTTCCGCAGTGAATGCTGGAACGATTACATCTGCTGCTCTACCCGCGTTAAATCCTTCTTTAGCTGCGTATCTTACCTGATAGATACCCGGCACCAGTCCAACGATCTCTACATCTGATGCGTAGACATAATCGGTAACCGTAGACAGCTTATATTCCAGCGCTTTCGTAGTTCCTATAATTTTACCGTCGTCATTGGCTGCACTGGTTGGTGCTATACCTACTAATCCTGTAGGTGCCGCTTGCTCACCATATGCCGGGACTTCAACTGTAGCGTCTTTACCTACGCTGTATCCCTCTTTTGCCGCATATCGCACATTATAGAAGCCCGGAGTAAGACCAGTGATAGCTGTACCTGTTACAGGCTTATAATCAGCTTCTCCAACGCCTTTATACTCCTGTCCTTCAGCAGAACCCGTAATTTGCCCATCATCATTAGCTTCAGAAGTAGGTGCTACGCCTACCAGTCCTGTCGGGGCTGCTTGTTGATGGGTGTAAGCAGGAACTTCCACACTTACGTCTTCGCCAGCATTATAAGGAATGATTGTGGGTCCAGCTGCGGAAGTGGGCCCTTGATAGCCCGATGTAGCGGCATATCTTACCTTATAAACACCAGGTGCAAGCCCTGTAATGGCTGATCCCGAAGCTGGGGTGTAAGCCTCGTCTCCAGCAAGCTTAAATTCCAATGCTGCACTGGTGCCTACAATTTGCCCATCCTTATTGTCGGCCGCTGTTGGTGCTACACCGGTAAGTCCTGCCGGTACAGCTTCGAGTCTGGAGAATATTTTATCCAGCGCTGTTGTAGTGTTATTGTATCTGGCTCCGATTGGGTAATTAGCCTGCACGTAATCCGGTTGGATATTCGTCCAGCTGTACATAAGTTCAACATGCCCTAGAATCGGTGAGTTTTTGCCTCCTGCATCCTTGTTGTCCTTGTTATAAGTGAACAGATATGGAACTTGAAGTCTGTCTCCGCTCACGGTGTTTCCAAGTCCATCTACATAACTAATTACAGTTGGTTTGGCAGCTGAATTGTTTTCGGTCTTGATATTGGTCAGATAAGTACGAACCAGATCAACATAAAGCTGCGCATACGGATGATTAGTGGTTCTAATCTGAAGCTCATTATTATTATGCGGATTTGCACTGCCCTTAGTGCCGCTGTTGTTATTAGGCTCAGCAACGGTCACACCAGCATCCAACTTAGTGTCGAAGAAGTAGATCTTATTGATATTATGTTTTTTGGCATATTCGTTGATATATTTAATCACCGCTTGCGTGTTAGGGCACCACGACCCGCCTAACAAAATTGCATAGTTTCCCTCACTCGCTAAAATTTGCTTCAGCTGATGATAGGTCACATGTTCATAAACAAGCGTGCCATCCGCTTCGTTGAAGATCGTAGGTTTTCCCTCATTTTCCCCTTCATAGTTCTTATTAAATGCAGCCTTGATATAAGCCGACTCGTCGATAGTGTCATATCGGGAAGCGGCACCCAGCACCTCACTTACTGATGTTTTATACGCATTAACCTTCGCCGCATCAAGTGTTCCGTTCGTCAGGAACTCATTCCACGAATAGCTCTTATCCAGGTAGGATACGACAGGAGCACTATTTCCCTGTGCATCCTTGTGATCCTTGTTGTATACCAATAAGAATGGAGACTCGAACTTGTTAGCAGTCACAACTTCCCCGTTTTTATTGGTATAGCTGACATTGCGTTCTGGATCATCTTTGGAAGACAGATTTAAATTCTTCAAATACTTGTTGACCAGATCAACATATTTATAGGCAAATTTATTATTGCTGTCTGCAATCTGAAGGGTGTCCCCGTCCAGCTTAGTATCAAAGTTATAAATCGTTGAGATGCCATATTCCTTGGCTGCCTCGTTGATAAAGCCGATATCGGCCTGTGTATTCTCGCTCCAAGCGCCGCCAACCAGAACAGCGTATGTGCCTTCACTCTCAAAAAGATGAACGATATCTTCATACGTTGCTGTTTTAAATACATGGTTAGCATCATTTAGACGGTCATAGACATGACTGAAATAGTCAAACTGGTTAACGCCGCCTTGGGAAGAGGTTATCGCTTCTGCGGTATCCGAATTAGCATAAGCTCTTCCTGCCTGAGTAGGCAGGATTAGCAGGGAGGCTGCCAGCAGCAGCGTTACAATTTTTTTGAAGGTTAATGGTCGTATCATTATGTGCACCTCGCCTTAAATAGGTTTATGGGATGAATGGGCTGAAAGGAATCCTGAATGAGCCTGCTGCTCATCAAGGACAAACCTCTTCCTCAGCGGCTGGTGCCGGTGCGGGTGCCTGAACCGTTTCCGCTGGAGCAGCTGCTGGTGCGCTGACCGTGGATGCAGGTGCAGAAGACGATGTTTTCGGTTGAGAAGACTCAACTACCGGAGCCGGGGTCGCTTTAACTACCTCTGTTGTAGAGAAGGTTATAGCTTTTTTGGAAGGTGTCTCCGTTGCTTTTGCTACAGGAGCGGCGGTTTCCTTAGGCTGTTCAGATACAACAGGAGCTGCGGTCGGCTGAACGGCTTTAGCGGTTACGTTTGCTTTTGGAGCAGTCGTAGGCGCAGCAGTTGGCGCAGGCGTTGCCGCGCTGGTTTGCGGTTTAACAGATGCAGATACCGTTGTTGCAGCTGTTGCCGTCTTAGCGGTGTCCGCAGCCGGGGATGCGGTTGCTTTAGGCTGAGCTGCGCCCGCTTCTGGAGCTGCTGAAGCAACAACCTTCGCCGCAGAATCAACAGCTGCTGGGGCCGCAGTAGCTTCTGCCGTGACTGTCTCTGCTGCTGGAGCCGAAGCTTCCGGCTGGACAGCTTCTGTTACAGGAGCTGCAGTAGCTTCTGCCTGAACAACAACTGCTGCCGCAGAAGTAGCTACTGGTAAAGCTGCTGCGGTTACTGCTGTATTACTACTCTCTTGAATGGGTGCTGCCTCTGCTGTTTTTTTGTTAGCGGATACCGCGGCATACGTCAATGCGGAGAAGACGATAGCGGCGGCAACCAAAGAGATCGAAAGCTTTTTCATATGTGTACCATCCTTTTCAAATAAAATAAGAGACCCCTTCATTACATTCTTGTACCTTAAATCCGTAACTCTCCCTTCTCTAAAGTTAAAAAAAAGAGACTCAACGGGACGCAATTTACGCGTCTTTCGTTGAATCTCCGGCTGTCCAGTCGATTCCAATTGGCTTGTGATTAAGTTCCATATTATTCATGCCATAGTGCCTTGTCAATCAATTTTTATTTTTCACATGGTTTTTATCGGAATTAATTATTTTTAACATATAATTACATTGACTTTACTATAAATTCTATATAGATTGATCTCAATAGGATTAATCATATTAAAAAACTAGGTTTAAGGGGGTATTGGTAGTGAACATAGATAACAACTTATTATCCGCCATCGAAACGAACTGGTATGGATTTGTCGCTTCCATATTTGTGTTTGCAATTTTGTTTCTACTGGCACGTAAACGAATTGGATTTGGCACCCGGGTACTCATCGGACTTGGCATCGGACTTATTGCCGGTATATTCTTTCAATACTTCGATTTAGAGACCAAAGCTATTAGCACATTCGGCAGCATTTATGTCAGCTTGATCCGCATGCTCGTCATTCCTTTAGTATTCGTACTCGTATTAAACAGTATTTCTTCCTTAACCAATCTGGAGTATCTACGCAAAATCGGGATCAAAACCTTCGCCTGGTTCCTCGGAACAACTGGCATCGCTTCTATTATCGGCCTATCGGTTGCGCTGCTGTTCAATCCCGGCCAAGGTATACAACAAGATGTACCCGCAGATTTTGCAGCCCGGGAAATCCCGACCTTCTCCCAGGTTATCCTCGATCTTGTTCCATCTAACCCTGTTAATGAAGCAGCTACGGGTAAGGTTGTGCCTCTACTCATTTTCGCCATCTTCTTAGCAGTAGCTATAATCAAGATTGGCTCCAAGAAACCCGAAGCAGTCAAACCTGTACGTGATCTTATTGAATCCCTAACACTGATACTGCATCAGGTTGTGAAATTCATTATTCGCCTGACCCCTTATGGCGTATTCGCACTGATTGCCGGAATCACCGCACGTTATGGCTGGGAGACGTTGCAGGAGCTAGGCAGTGTAATTATAACCTCGTACGTAGCAATGATTATACATTTTGTACTTATCTTTGGCGGATTGGTTCTATTAGTAGCGAAGGTGAATCCAATTCGTTTCTTCCGCAAAGTGTATCCAACCATTACTGTTGCCTTCACAACCAGAAGCAGCTATGCAACACTTCCGGTCAATCTCGAAGTTATTACGAAGCGGCTTCATGTCTCCCCACGGATCGCGAGCTTTATCGCACCGTTAGGGGCATCTGTGAACTTTAATGCGTGCGGTGGGATTTGGCCAGCTATTGTGGCTGTATTTACCGCTCAAGTATTCGGTATTGATCTGAACTGGACCGACTATATTACACTGGTATTAGTAAGTATTATTTCTTCCATTGGTGTAGCTGGCGTGCCTGGACCTGCCGTAATCTCTACCACGGTAGTCTTAACTGCTCTCGGCCTGCCGCTTGAAGGAATCGCTATCGTTGCAGGTGTTGAAGCGCTCATCGATATGGGCCGTACCGCTGTAAACGCAACTGGAACAGCTGTAACAGCTCTGTTAGTAGCTAATTCCGAAGGTGAATTTGACCGCGAAGCGTTTAATAGCAATGATGACGATGATATTCTCTTGAGCACCGTTTAAAAGCTGAGACTGTAAAAACCTCCGGAAGCTGCGTATAGCAGAGCGCCCGGAGGTTTTTTTGCATAGATTCATATTGGATTCATCTTCTTATAGCATACTAATTCTTTCCCGCTTTTTAGCAGAAGCTAGACAAGTCTCGATCAATTGTATGCCCAGCACTGCATCCTCAGGTGCAAATAATTTTTTTCCTGTAAATACTGCGGCGGCAAAATCATCGACCTCCCGTGTATAGGGATTCGCCCCGGTGGCATCAACTCGTCTTACCCCTTCTCCCGTATGCACAAAAAATTCGGCATCCTCATCTCTAGCATTAAAAGGCATAGGCACTTCAATCATTCCATCGGTCCCCAGAATCTCTAACAGCTGGCGGTTATATGCCCACATCCCGCAATCAAAAATCAGGCTTAGCCCCTTCGGAAACTCTACCAGCCCTGAAGCCATCATATCTACATTGTCATGCTCCGGAGAGAACATAGCCTGTACTGTCACGGCTTCCGGCTCAGCTCCGAACAGCAGTCGTGCTGCACTTAGCGGATAACAGCCGATATCATAAAGCGAGCCGCCGCCCCAAGCGGATTTAAAGCGAATATTAGAGGTATCTGTAGCGTCATTATAAGTAAAAGTGCCTCGAATGGAGCGTAATTCGCCAATTTCACCGCTAGAGATAATCTCTTGCAATTCCGCAATCCGAGGATGATGCCGATACATGTAAGCTTCTGCCAAATGGACTCCAGCATCATTACAAGCTTTTACCATCTCAGCCGCTTCTTCACTGTTCAGCGCGATCGGTTTCTCACATAAGATATGTTTGCCAGCTTCCGCCGCACGGATTACCCATTCCCGATGGAGGTGATTTGGCAGTGGAATATACACTGCATCAATATCCTTATCCGCCAGTAATTCCTCATAGCTGCCGTAAGCTTTATCTATTCCGAACTCTGCGGCTACAGCGCTGCTTTTTTCTAAACCGCGACTGGCTACCGCTGTAATCATTCCCGTCTGCGAATCCATTATAGCCGGCATCACTGAACCTGTCGCAATCTGCGCGCAGCCCATGATTCCCCAGCGAAGTTTTTGCACCATCGTTGCTAACCTTCTTCCTTATAGATTACTTACTATACTTAAAGCCACCTTATCATAGAATGAAACGTTTCTCTAACAGAAAGAAGCCTGCAAATTGCAAAAAAACAGTGCCAAAAGGAGCTCCAACCCCGATAGACACTGCCTTTTTATAAAATATGAATGTTTATATTAGTGCATTTAACAGCACAGCCGCACCCAGCACAACTATACGCGCAAGGTTCATCAATACGAAGTTTTTGACGGCAAGAATAAAGGTACTCGCCTTCTCCTGTTTCTCTGTGAACAAGGCAATATTTCGGCGCAGCGGGATCAGCGTAAGTAGAATCAACAGAACCAGAATAGGGTTAATCCCTAAGATCAGCAGCACTACAAGATCCAGATAAGAGACATAGTAGAGATATTTAAAAAGCACAAGCGCATTGCGGCGGCCAATGTACACCGGAAGCGTATACCTTCGATTCTCCACATCCTCATCAATATCACAAATATTATTAGCGAGCATAATCCCTGCGATCCCCAGAATAGCGGGTACGGAAAACCAGAAAAGGTACAGCACTTCCACGATGTTGATATTCAAGCTGACCCAGCCGTTCTGAAGCAGCAGTGAAACCACATGCTCATCCGTATGGATATAGGCAGAGATAAAAATAATAACAAAGCCCATAAACAAACCGGAGAACAGCTCACCTAACGGCATCCGCGAGATGGGAATCGGCCCGAACGAATAAAGTATACCGATCAAGAACGACAGTCCACCCAGCAAAAAGACCAGCAAACCCGTCTGAGTGACAAGCGCAATCCCGCCTCCTGCTGCCAGCGCCAGCAAAATCACAATCGTCGCTACGACGGTGCGCTCTTTTAGCTTAAAATGAACAATCGCATTATGTGTCTCGTAGCCGTAGCCGTGGGTTTTAGAAGCTTTTTTGAAATCGTAATAGTTGTTAATCGCCGTCGTCGCCATATCGAAGCTAAGCAAAGACACGAACATCAATCCAAAACGCAGTACGTAAAAATCCTCAAACCGGTACAGGGCGTACAACGTTCCCATTAGAAACGGAATAATACTGGCTACCTTCGTCGGCAGCTCCACAAATCTTAGAAAGCTTTTAATATTCACACCATACACCCTTATCTGTCAAATGAGCCTGCAAGGCATTACTGTTCAGTTGTTGTAACCGTCACTGGGGACCATTCTGCAATAACTGTTTGTCCATGTACAGACACACTGCCTTCAGGACTCAGATCCTTCTCTGTCATAATTCCGAGCGCTACAGTGAAGTTATTGAATTTAAGCGGAATATTTTTCTCGCGGCGTACTTCCTTGCCGTTCAAATAGAATACAGCCTCATCATTGCCACGGTGATAGGTAATACGGTACGTATTGAATTCCCGTGGTTTGAAATCCGTATCTTCTTTAAAGATGCAGAAGTATTTCGTTCCAGTGCTTTCTGGTACTTGTACACCCGGGAACGGCAAAATACCATATACACTAGCATATTTGTCATTTCCCGCGAAGAAATCGAGCGCAGCGCCTGTCGTGAAATCCAGCAGGTTCAGCGATACATATCCATCATACAGATCTCCAGGTGCAGTTCCTTGTGTACGGCAACGAATTTGCAGCTCAATGCTAATCTCTCCTGCTTCCGGAATCTCCACTGGCTTGGCTGAATAATACATGTGCTTGGCATTGTCCAGAATTTGCACTTGATGATTCTCGCGAGATAACTTCGCACGTACATACAGGGTGTCATTACGAACGATAACTACAGCCTCCGGCTCACGGTAAGCCCAAAATGATCCGTCAGGCAGTGTAAATCCACCCGTCTTCCAGACCTTTCCTTCTTCTAAAATGGAGTGGAAATCCCCAAGAACCATGCGATTGCCTTTAACTTGTTGTTCTTCTGCCATCAATACCTTGTCCTTCTTTTCCATGAAAGCTCACTCCTTCTGTAGTCCATCTATTAGTATCAGATCAAGCCTTGAATTAATAAAGTTATTGCCATTACTACTCCGCAGCGTACGGAGGCTTTTTGTGAAGCACCCATCAGCGGGATATAAGCCGGCGAAGCATTATGTTGCTTGAGACTACTGTAAATGCGCAGCGGCCAGAAAGCTGTAACCAGCGCCAGCAGTGCGTAAACAGGAAGTACACCCAACAGCACACAGACTATCACCGAAGCATAGCCAGTGAAAAGAAGTACACGTGAGAATACAAGTGCCTTTTGTTCTCCCCATACTACAACAAGCGTAAGCTTACCCGCCTGCTCATCCGCTTTCCAATGTAGGAAATGGTGATTAAACAACAATAATGTAGTTAAAAATCCGACAGGCAGCGAGAGAATTACAGGCTTCATGCTAAACTGACCGGTTTGTACGAAATAGGAGCCTAATACAGGCATAATCCCAAAAGCAATAAAAATGGCCATCTCACTATAACCTTTGCCGCGATAGCCATAACGCAGTGGCGGAGCCACATAGAAATAAGCGATTAAAGCACCAACAAGTACAAACCAGAGGATATTCCAACCGCTATATATACTAAGAATCCCACCACAGATAAGGGCAATCGCCAGCATACTCCAGGTCATCCTTGCATAAAAAGACTCCGAGAGGATCCCACCTGTCAGTAGCCCGGAGTTTGTGCTGATTTCACCAGCGGAATTCTTTGCTTCTGTATCGGTTCCGTTGCGGAAGTCCCACAGATCATTCACCATATTGGAGAACAAATGCGCCGAAATCGCCCCTATTAATGTAAGAATAAATAAAACCGGATGGAATGTCCCTTCCCATACATATGCCCCAACGGTCCCCAAAACAATCGGGATGAGCATAACAGAAAAACTCCAAAACCGGGTCGCCTTGGTAAATAATGTCCATTTGTTCACTTCAAGCTTACCGCCTTTTTCATATGATTTGATAATAATTATCACTGACTATTATACATCAATTTTCGATAGATTGTGAAGATTATCACTGCATATAATGTCTATTCTTGACATAATATTTCCGTTTGTTTGGTCAAGTAACTTGATAATGGAAGATAAAAATGTAAACAATTCCTTATTTCACGCAGGACCCCTATTTTACGACAAAAAATGAGTGTTGTTTTATAGGCAAGCACATACCGATATGATATGATAGGCAAGCCTATGAACAGCGCCCCTTACGGGCTGTTTTTAAGAGCGTAAAACTATATATAATAATGGAGGCTTTTACTGTCATGTCAGCGCAATCCCCTAACACCCAATCTGTCAAAATCGTCACTGCCGACCCTAGCGCCATCGGGCTATTCGGACTGGCTATTGTCACATTGGTCGCTTCTTCACAGAAGCTTGAATTTACAACAGGACTTAGCTATGTTATTCCTTGGGCTATCTTCCTGGGAGCATTCGCGCAGCTATTCGCCGCCATTCAGGATGCTAAGCACAACAATACCTTTGGTATGACCGCCTTTGGCGCCTACGCTTTCTTTTGGTTCGGCATGGCTAGCAGCTGGCTGATCAAGCTTGGCGTATTTGGTCCAACGCTTGCGGAGACTGTAGATCCTAAGCAGCTCGGATTTGTATTTTTGGGTTACTTGATCTTCACACTCTTTATGACGATTGGTGCCGTTGAGGCAAATAGAGTTCTGCTTATCATTTTTGTATTGATAGATTTTCTTTTTATCGGACTAACCTTTGATTCCTTTGGGATCGCTCCAGAATTCTTCCATAAGCTTGCTGCTTGTGCTGAGCTTGGTATTGGTATTGTGTCCCTTTACGGATGTGGAGCATCCGTGCTAAACGCTCATTTCGGCCGCAGCTTCTTACCGATTGGAGCTCCGCTGGGCATCTTCAAAAAATAGAAATTGTTCTGATCTGAAACTAATACTTTTGCAAGCCGAAAGGATGCTGAGACTATGCATGTCCTGTCCTCTTCTGAATTAGCGGTAACTGCTATTTTCGCCCTTATTCTCGCAGTTATTGCCTATCTGATCATTCGGAATATCCCGAAGATGGTTGGCGATATTGCGGCTTTTCGCAAAAGAACACTGGTTTGGACCCAAGTTTCACTGGTACTAACGGTGCTTCAATTAAATTTCAAGGCAGGCGATTGGCGCTTTTCTATCGTCCTTGGACTCATCGTGTTATTTACCGGAGCTATTTGGCTGTCCGCCCGTTATTACGACATCAGTCGCAATGCAGATCCAGAATCTAAAGATCCTGAAGTACATTAGTAAATCTCAAGCTCCCGAAAGGGGGCTTTTTTTTATAATTTCAGAAAGCTTCTTCGCATAGTTCTCCCCACCACAACCATACTAATGACATTCTAATAAAAGTAACGGGAGGATTATCAGGGTGAGCAAAAAAATCAATCTGCTAATGTTCAGTGGGGAATACGACAAAGCGATGGCTGGACTGATCCTAGCGAATGCCGCAAGAGATATCGATGTCGAGGTTACTATGTTTTTTTCATTCTGGGGTCTATTTTTGGTGCGTGATCCGGAGAAAATGACCCTTGAGGACAAGAGTATCTACGAGAAGCTGATGGATGTTATTACACCGAAGGGCCCTGGGCAGCTGCCGCTCTCTCATCTGAACTTTAGCGGGCTGGGACGAATGATGCTGGAGGAAATGATGGAGGAACAAGGCGCACCGAAGCTGATTCATTTTCTAAAAGGGGCTCGTAAAAAAAACATCAAATTCTATGCCTGCAAGCTTTCTGTGGAGATCATGGGCTTTAAGCCCGAGGAACTGCTGCCAGAGGTCGAAATCATCGATGCTGCGGCATATTTAAAAGATGCTTTAGAAAGTGATGTACAGTTATTTATTTAAAGTCTGACTAGGCTTTAACCCAATCCCCCATGCAGGCATATACTGTTGCCATAGAAACTACTGGCACGCCGAAAATACACCCCATTAACTTAGCACTGACGGCGTACGGGCTGGAGGGAATATCCGTGCTAAACATCATCCACGCCTCTTCTGCAGAGACGCCCGCTTCATTACAAGACCATTTTGATACTTTTCGTGGTCACACCATCGGCATTCGGCATCAGATCACCACCCCATATGGCAGACAACCGCTTCTGTATGCCGATTGGACCGCAAGCGGGCGCCTATATGAACCGATCGAACGCAAGTTGCAGGAAGCCTTCGGTCCCTACGTCAGCAATCCACATACAGATTCCAACACCACCGGACTAATCATGACGCAGGCTTATAATGAAGCTCGCCAAATCATTAAGAACCATGTAAATGCCGGCCCTCAGGATGTACTGCTCTTCTGCGGCAATGGAACAACAGGAGCCGTGAACAAGCTGCAGCGTATCATGGGATTAAGGCTCCCGGAATGGCTACAGGAACATAATAACCGCGCGCTGGAAGATCGCCCCGTTATCTTCACCAGCCATATGGAGCATCATTCCAATATTCTTCCTTGGCAGGAGGGGCTTGGTGACGTCGTTACCATTCCCGCCGGAAAGGACGGAAATATTGACCCCCAGCAGCTTGAAGACCAGCTGCGATTATACCCCAATCGCCGTTTCAAGATTGGTTCATTTACAGCTTGTTCTAATGTGACTGGAATTCAGACGCCTTACGCAAAGCTAGCGGCTGCTATGCATCGTCATGGGGGCGTGTGTTTTGTGGATTTTGCCGCCAGTGCTCCCTACGTGCCTATCAATATGCACCCACCTTCCCCATTGGAGAAGCTTGATGCGATCTTTTTTTCTCCGCATAAATTTCTGGGTGGGCCGGGCACAAACGGCGTTCTAATCTTTGATGAAGCGCTGAACAATGGACGTATTCCTGACGAACCGGGTGGAGGTACAGTAGCCTGGGTCAACCCTTGGGGAGGACGCCGCTACACTAATGCGATTGAGATGCGGGAAGACGGGGGAACACCGGGGTTTTTACAGGCTTTTCGCACGGCACTTTGCGTGAAGCTGAAGGAGCAGATGAATGGAAACGGTCAATATATGGTGATGAGAGAGCACGAGCTGTGTCAGCAATTATTGGCAGGACTCAGCGACATACCGGAGTGCTCACTGCTGGCCGGAGATCATACAGAACGTCATGGAATCGTCTCTTTTACACTGCGCGATATTCATTACAACCTTGCTGTCCAGCTGTTGAATGACCGTTTCGGCATACAAGCTCGAGGCGGCTGCTCTTGTGCAGGTCCATATGGACATTACCTGCTCGGATTAGGGTGGACGCAATCCGCTCAGATTGCCGGAGCAATCATGAGCGGCGACCAATCCTTCAGACCAGGGTGGATTCGCATCTCTCTACATCCCATTATGACTAATCAGGAAGTAGAGAGAATTGTATCCGCTGTAAGGAGTATTGCGACCCATGTCCAGCAATGGAAGCAGGACTATCTTTACGATACTTCCACGAACAGCTGGAATCATATCTACGTGAAGCATTCACCCGAGATGAAGCTCCAAGAACTCTTCACCGTGTAACATTCTAACTTATCACACGTTGCCCTTCACCATGTCCAAATCGGCAGCACTGGCATTGGAGATGACTTGTTCTACATTTTTGCAGCCCGGAATTACACTGGTTACTGCGGAATGCTGGAGGCACCAAGCCAAAGCCCACTGCGCCATATCCAGACCTGATGGCACTTCATTGGCAGCAATTTCTGCTACTGCGCGCAGCTGCTTTTGTCTTACATCCTCTTTATGGTTCGCTCGCACATCACCCTGAGCAAAAATCGCATCTGGCTTATACTTGCCGCTCAAATAACCACTGGCTAACGGAACGCGAGCTAACACACCTAATTGATGCTCGATGCACAGCGGAAGAATCTCTTCTTCAGGTTGACGATCCAGCCGATTATATACTACTTGTATGGCCTCTGCCTGCACATCCGCTGCCGCAGAGGTCTGATGCACCCCCGAGCCCGATGCACTGATCGACACGCCTAAATGACGGATTTTACCGGCTTGCTTCTGTCTGTCGAGCATACTCCACAGCTTATCATTATCGAACTGCTCATCCGTTCCGGAATGGAATTGATAGAGGTCGACATACTCTGTTTGGAGTGCGCGTAGGGAGTCGTCCAGCTGCTTAAGCACATCCTCAGCACGCCATAGCTGTTCCCGCTGCAAATGCCCTTGAAAATGATGGCCAAATTTCGTAGCTACAACCCAGTCCTCGCGTTTGCGGCGCGCCAGATAATCCCCGATGAACTTCTCCGACAAGTGATCTCCGTAACATTCTGCCGTATCAATCAGGTTAATCCCCAGCTCCCCAGCCTTATCCAACATGGCATCGACTTCAGCCTGAGTGAAATCCTTGCCCCACTCTCCGCCAAACTGCCAAGTCCCTAGGCCAATCACCGAGACATTCATTCCTGTACTGCCAAGCTTACGATATTTCATCATCATTTCCTCCTTTATTCTATTTAGATTTAGGAATTCAAGTTAATTCTGATACTATACTAAGCTATCTTGTTCCCATCCTGTGCTGTTCTAGCAAAACGCGCTTCGATGGCTTTGACTCCCCATAACGACAGCCCGATAAACAACAGAACATAGATAATCTCCCACGGTTGGCGAATGAAACGTTCCAGATCGTTGCCAATGTATGAAACTGCGAATACCATAATCGCTTTGCCCACCGTGAGCGCAAGAAGATACGAACGGAACCTCATCCCGGCAAGCCCCGCTGCCATATTAATCACAACAAAAGGCCCTACCGGAAATATACTAAGCAGAAAAACATAGCTAAATCCGCTTTGCCGTACCCATGTCATGCTTTTGGCTACTTTGGGCCGCGCTGCCCATTTTCGTAAATAACGATGGGAGGCTACTTTGCGGATAATCCAAAAGGTAGTCACACAACCTGCAACCAGACCGATCCAAGAATACAAAAAACCTAACCATAAACCATATACGGCCCCATTTAGCCCTACGATCGCAATAGTTGGTAGTGGTGGTATAAATGATTTCATAAACGTTAACGCAATGCCCGGAAAGGGCCCAAACGAACGATATTGTTCCAGCAGATGCCGCAGATTATCCTCTGTCAGCCAAGACATAATATCAAGAAAATACATAACCAGCTGATCTCCTCATCCGATTGGAATTCTTAACACTTGGTCTCAATTATACACGAAGTTGCGTTCATTCCTACAGTGCATAAGGTTATGATCATTCATTCAGAAACGTTGGATCTATAAACTACCACCGAGCAGGACTTAGCGTTCGTTCTAGCCATTGAACAAAGTGAGCTTAATCGTGCCTATATCGGACAATGGAGTAAAGCGGAGCACTCTACGGCTATCCATGATCCAGATATCCTGCACCTTACAAATTGGGAGAGCTCCGGGAAAAGAGTCGGCTATATCATCGTAACAGGACTTCAAGATACTCATCTTATCGTTCGTATCAAAAAAGAATCGTGATCCATTCCAAGGGCTTTGGTTATAGCAAACTGTCGCTTCATCTCGTGAGCGACTGGATCTTCCAGCACACGAGACGCATCGGCTATGGTTGGATGTTAGAGATCACAACCACAGGGCTCGCCATGTCTATGAAAGCTGCGGCTTTACACTGGAAGGCACTCTACGTGACTGTATAAAGGTTGAGGGACATTTTGAATCTCTGCATATCATGTCCATATTACGGCATGAGTATATAGAGCGTGAGCAGCAGCAGAAGAAGAAATAGATTAGGGAAATCCTCCCTGATTTTTGGTCTTTCAGGTGCCTATAACTGCAAATCAGGGAAAACTTCCCTAATATTCAACGAATTTGCGCAAAATCGGCGTATTTCAGTGATTTTTAGGGATATTTTCCCTAAAACGTCTATTTTGGGACCCTAATCAGCTACTTTTTAGGGAGGATTTCCCCAAAAAGTATATTCCGAGACGATAATCGGCTATTTTCAGGTAGGTTATCTCCTCGCACCCTTTCATGGGCACAATAAAAAGCCGAGCGGCAAGCTCCCTATCCTACGTGGGCTCACTACTCAGCTTTCAATTCCATTCCCTTCAAACCTCTCCACTGTAACAACCCGCCTGCTCACCTTCCGCCCTCAACCCCGCAACCACAAGGGTTGTCACGTACTTACGGGCATCCGCTGTGAGCAGTAACAGCTCTACCGAGCTTTTAGCCGGCTCCCCTCTGACAAACTTTATTCGGGCACCGTCCAAATCCTCTTGGATGCCGGCAATCGTATACCCTTTAAAAAGCAGCCCATCAATCTCCTGCTGTTCTTTGGCATATTCCGCAAAAGCAGACATTAGACTACACCTCCGCTGATTTCTGCCTTAGAAGGAAGAGGAGCCTCCGCTGCAAAACGTTTGCGTTTCAAATATTTTCCCGAACCTGCTTTGCCGACAAATTGTTTGTCACGAATAACAAATTCACCTCGACTGAGAACAGAAACAGGCTCTCCCTTCACTTCAAAGCCCTCAAACGCATTATAATCTACGTTCATATGGTGCGTGTCCGCAGAAAGGGTTCTTTCTACAGAAGGATCAAAAATGACCAGATCAGCGTCACTACCTACTGCGACCGTGCCTTTTTGCGGATACAAGCCAAACAGCTTGGCGCTAGAGGTAGCAATAATGTCTACGAATTTGTTCAATGAGATCCGGCCTTTCTGCACACCTTCCGAATATAGAATCGTAAACCGGTCCTCGATGGTCGGCCCACCGTTCGGGATTTTGGAGAAATCGCCAAGCCCCAGATCCTTTTGTCCTTTGAAATCAAACGAGCACTGGTCAGAGCCAATCGTCTGCAAGCTGCCGCTCCATAGCGCATCCCACAGAACATCCTGATTCCACTGCTCACGCAGGGGCGGAGACCACACGTATTTGGCACCTTCGAAATTAGGCTTTTCCAGCGCCGTCTGATCCAGCACTAAATACTGTGGACAAGTCTCACCGTATACGCGCAGTCCCTTTTTACGCGCTTCAGCAATCTTCCAAGCGGCTTCCGCACAGGTCACGTGTACAACATACAGCTGAGAATCTGTCAGTTCGGTTAGATAAGCTGCGCGTCCCGTAGCTTCACCCTCCAGCTCCGGCGGGCGGGTCAGCGCATGAAAGATCGGATCAGTGTTGCCTGCGGCCAAGGCCTGCTCAACAAGATATTCAATGACATCTCCATTCTCCGCATGCACCATAACGAGCGCACCTTCTTTTTTCGCGGCTTGAAGGGTCTTAAAAAGTGTGCCGTCATCCGCCTGAAAAGTATTCTTATAAGCCATAAATACTTTGAGCGAGGTAATGCCTTCTTTCTCAATTATCTCCGGAAGCTCACCCAGTACTTTATCGTTTAATTCTGAGACCATCAGGTGGAAGCTGTAATCAATCACCGCTTTATCCTGCGACTTATGATGCCATGTATCTACGGCTTGCTGTAGCGGTTGTCCTTTGGTGGTTAAGCAAAAATCAATGACTGTGGTCGTTCCGCCATATGCAGCCGCAATGGTTCCCGTCTCAAAATCATCAGCTGTAACCGTGCCGCCAAAAGGCATATCCAGATGCGTATGTGGATCAATGCCTCCAGGAAAAACATAACACCCCGAGGCATCTATAATTTCTGCACCAGGGACATCCAAATGAAGGCCAATCTCCGTAATAACCCCGTTTTCAATCGCCACATCGCCTGTATAAGTATCTGCTGCAGTAACGATGATGCCATTTTTAATAATCTTTTTCATCCTTACACCACCTCCACTTCCGAATAGGTGCCATTCAAACTTCCGATCACTTTCTGCCGCTGGTTCCAGGTCAGTGAGGCTGCCCCGGTATCCACTGGAACCATATCGATCGCGCCGTCTGCTGGACAGACAATTGAACAAAGATTACAACCTACACAATCTTCCTCGCGGACCTGTAGAATAGCTTTCCCATCTGTATTAGTTAACATATCAATACACTGATGTGAAGCATCTTCGCAGGCAATATGGCATTTATTACAGTTAATGCAGTTGTTCTCATTAATACGGGCAACGACCTTATAGTTGAGATCCAGATCACCCCAGTTGGAGTACCGGGATACCGATTTACCGATTAACTCTGTTACGGAAGCCAAACCTTTGTCATCCAAATAGTTGTTCAGGCCATCGATCATTTCCTCCACAATCCGGAAGCCATGATGCATGACCGCTGTACATACTTGAATGCCCGTTGCACCCATCAACATGAATTCAACAACATCCTGCCAGGTCGAAATCCCTCCAATACCGGAGATAGGAATGCCGACTCCCCGGTCACGGGCACACTCGGCCACCATACTAAGCGCAATTGGTTTCACAGCCGGCCCGCAGTAACCGCCATGCGCACCCTGACCCCCAACATTCGGAATGGTGTTCCAGCTATGAATATCTACACCAGCAAGACTGTTGATCGTGTTGATCATACTAATCGCGTCCGCTCCACCCTTAACCGCATGGCGGGCAACGACGGTGATATCCGTAATATTAGGCGTCAGCTTCACAATCACCGGGGTCGTCGCAACTTCTTTTACCCAGGTGGTCTGTGCCTGCACCAGATCAGGCTGCTGCCCCGAAGCAGCGCCCATTCCACGCTCAGCCATCCCGTGCGGACAGCCAAAGTTAAGCTCCAGACCGTCTACACCCACATCCTCTACCCGCTTAACAATCTCATGCCATTTATGCTGCGTTGGTTCTACCATCAGGGAGGCTATAATCGCATGATTCGGGAATCTTTTTTTCGTTTCATAGATTTCCTTCAGATTAACTTCAAGCGGACGGTCGGTGATCAGTTCAATATTGTTAAAGCCCGCAACCCGTTGCCCATTGAAATTTACTGCCGCAAAACGCGATGAGGTATTAATGATTGGATCGCCGAGCGTCTTCCACACCGCCCCGCCCCAACCCGCTTCAAAGGCCCGCTGCACTTGATAACCTGTATTCGTAGGCGGCGCGGAGGCCAACCAGAACGGATTCGGTGATTTGATTCCTGCGAGATTAATACTTAAATCTGCCATTGATGTTCCCTCCCTGTCATGTAAAATCCTATTTGATTTCTACGCTCAGCCCGCAGATCTAACAACGACCTCCTGCTGGCCTGAGAATTGTTTAACAATCGCATGGGCTGCATCTTTTCCCTGCTGTGCCGCTGATACAACCATGGCCTCGCCTTTACCTGAACCAAATATGATGTCCCCAGCGGCATAAATCTGCGGATCGGAGGTTTGGCAGGTGACCTCATTCACCCTCACAACCCCACGGTCATGCATAAGACCTAAGGAATCTATTAGATCTAGACGACGCTTTTGACCAATAGCTATTACAACTGCATCTACAGGAATCAAGAACTCAGAACCCTCGATCGGCATAGGTATTGGACGCCCATCTTTGCCCAGCTCCTCCGTCAGCTTCATCTGCACACATTCCAGTGCAGTTACATTCCCAAGCCCATCACCCACGATACGTTTCGGTAAGGTAAGCCAGTTGAACTCCACACCTTCCTGCTTCGCAAATTCATATTCAAAGTCATAAGCCGTCATCTCTTCGCGGGTCCGGCGGTAGACCATTTTCACATTGGTGGCTCCCAGCCGCACTGAGCAAGTCGCTGCATCAATAGCCGTATTCCCTGCACCAATGACAGCGACCCGCTGACCCATCAGCTCTAGTAGAGGAATGCCCGTCTTAGTGGATTCTACGAGCGCAATAGCATCATAAACTCCAGCCATTTTTTCACCCTCAATCCCTATTGGAGGCACATAACCCATACCCGCTGCCAAAACGATGGCATCATAATTCGACTTCAGCTCATCTACAGAAACATCTACTCCGACTTTCACACCTGTACGTATTTCCACACCCAGCTTCTCTACCTGCTCTACTTCCCAAAGAGATACAGACTGCGGGAGCCGAAACGATACAATCCCATGTGTATCCAGCCCACCCGCTAACGCCTTCGCTTCGTAGATCACAACAGCAAAACCTTCACGGGCGAGTTCCCTAGCCGCTGACAATCCCGCAGGACCACCGCCGATAACGGCTACCTTTTTCCCATTAGGAATGCCAGCCTTAAATAATTGAACTCCGCTGTTCATCGCCCAATCTGTCGCATAACGCTGCAGCAGTCCGATTTGGATCGGCGCCGAGGCATCATTTAACACACAGGCGCCTTCACACAGCTCATCTGTAGGACAAACACGAGCACAGCTGGCACCCACAGGATTGGAATCCATAATCGTCTGTGCCGAGCCTTTCAGATTGTCAGTGGCGATCCGTTTGATAAAGGAGGGAATATTAATGCTGGTCGGACATGCTTTTATACATGGGGCATCATAGCAATATAGACAGCGATTGGACTCATCCATGGCACCTTTATGGGTCAGAGGCGGCTCAGCCTCGGCGAAATTACGCATGAACATATCAGGTGTAAATGCTGTTAACGGAGAAGAATGCTCCATCACTAGTCCCTCCTTATGGGTAATTTTTCATATTTGTGTTATATAATATAACACTATTTCAAGTTTTGTCTGAATATTTTGCTTACATCTTTTAATTATTGTAGTAATATAAGCTTTAACAGAAATTATCTCTCAACTCTCTCCCTGATTAGGTTATATATACTGACATCCGTTAATCAAACTATAGTCATTTCGAATTTTCGTTGCATTAGACACTTTGTCTAATTTCAAAACTGTATTTTTTACGTGTGAGAATAGGCTGAGAATAACAGGGCATTAACCGAAGGCCGGAGCGCAGAAGATCGAGGGGGAGTAACTATGGACTGGGAGCTTGTATTAACCATTCGTGACGCTTTAAAAAGACCACTATTCACAGAAGCCGAGGTGATCGGCGGGAAAAGCGGCCTAAGCCGTGCCATTCGCTGGGTGCATGTGCTGGAAAGTGCCAACTTCGAGACTCTGATTCATGGCGAAGAAATGATTTTGACTACGGGGATTGGTGCAAGTGTCGATCTCCCTTCCTCCTTGGAGTTTATGCAGAACCTGATCGACAAAAATGCAGCTTGCCTATGTATTGAGTTAGGTACGTATTTCAGCACCATCCCGCAAGAGATGATCGAATTAGCCGATAGGCATGACTTTCCGCTAATCATCTTCACCCGCACGGTTCGTTTCGTAGATATCACGTTGGATCTTCATTCGATTATCATCAACCGGCATCACCGGATGCTCCAAGAACTTGAAAAAATCTCACGTGAATTCCACCGTCTGACCTTAACTTCACAAGGAACGCTGAAAGTGCTGCAATTATTGTGCAAAAGCACCCGCACACAAATTGTCTATATGCAGCTGCAAGGCAAACCCTTATTTTTCCCGGCCCTTTCGCCGGAAGAGCAGGCTCCATTGCTGAATTTTTTCACCGCCTTCGGCGACGAGCTGGAAGGAATTCAACCTGACGCTGCCCCCTATATCCGGGAATATGGACAGAAGACCATCGCGCTCAAGCCTGTAGGTGCGTTGGATCAGACCTGGGCTTACATTCTGATGGTATGCAATCACAAACCACAGGAATTCGACTGTCTGCTGCTGGATTCCGCCTCTTTGTCCATTGCTCAGGAGCTGCTGCGAACCCGGTATATGGAGGAGCGCAAGCTTTTTTCAGAAAATCTATGGGTCGACGAGCTGATCAACGGCCGCATCGAAGATGATAACCGCTTAAAGGGCCTGATAGGCTCTAATTTCAATGTGGTCAACGAGCTCCCTTACCGTGTATGCCTTATAGAGATCAAGAACCCCAGAGATGTAAAATGGAACAGCTCGGAGAACGAATGGGAGTCCATCACCTTCCACCTTTCGCTCATCCTGCGTTCCATCTTTGAGAAATATTCTTTACGTCCGCTGATCACCCTTAAGAACAATCGCCTCACCGTCATCGCCCTCGACATCCAATCAAAAATGCCTGGCAAAATGCGACTTCAACAAGCACTTGAGGCCCTGCAGAACATCCGCTCCGATGAGAAACTCAAGGATTTGCAGCTCGTCATTGGAGTCAGTAAATCACATAAGCGCCTAAAACGAGCCTATTCCGGTTATCAGGAAGCCCTACAGGCATTGTCGTTATACTCCTGTTACCAGAAGTCACTGCTCTTCTATGAAGAGCTGGGTGTATTCCAGTTGCTGTTGAGCTTAAATGACGGAAAAACGTTGCAGAACTTCATTCGCAGTTATCTCGGCCCGCTAATCGACCACGACCAAACCAAAGGCAGCGAGCTGCTGCTTACCCTTCGTGTTTATCTGGATCATGATGGTTCCAAACAAATTGCCGCTCGAAACTTATTCATTGTCAGACAGTCACTTTATTATCGCCTGGACAAAATAACAGAGCTACTGGGTGAAGACTTCATGCAGCCAGAGAATCGGATCTCCATTCAAGTCGCCCTGCGCGCTTACCAATTTCTATATCCAGACAAAATCACTTTACCTAGCCCCCGTTCAGCACAGATTTAAAGGTATCGATAATAAATTCTATATCTTCATCCGTGGAGGATAACGGCGGGGCGAAGGTAAGCACATTGTTGAACCCAGCTACGGTATCGCCATTTTTGCCGATGATAAGCCCCTTGGACTTACATTCGGCAATAATTCCTTTCACAATATTCAGATCAACCGGCTTCTTACTGACCTTGTCTTCAACCAGCTCAACCCCTGTCATCAAACCAAAGCTGCGGACATCACCTACAAGCTTGTGATCAAGCAGCTCGGTAAATTCTGTATTTATTCTTTTACCTAAAAGATCCGCACGTTCCACCAGCTTCTCCTGCTCGATAATCTCCAGATTACGCAGCGCCAGCGCACAGGAGGCAGGGTTGCCACCAAAAGTATTCACATGGCGAAAATGGCCATAGTCATCGCTATTGTCCTTAAATACCTCATAGATATCCTTACGAACAGCAGTCGCGGATAAAGGAAGATAAGCGCTAGTCAGTCCCTTAGCCATCGTTACGATGTCAGGCTTCACATTAAAGTTGTGATGACCAAACTTACGTCCAGAACGCCCGAATCCACAAATCACCTCATCCATAATGAGCAACACACCGTGCTTACGGCAGATTTCCTGCACCCGATCCAAATAAACCTGATGCGGTACAATGACGCCACCACCCGTAATTACAGGCTCCATAATCACCGCAGCTACCGTCTCCACGCCTTCCCAGATGATCATATCCTCTATGGACTGTGCACACTGGAGGTTGAATTCTTCCACAGTCATCCCGGCCGGGCGGCGATAGCTGTCCGGGGGAGCTACATGCAGAAACCCACCCGCCAGCGGTTCATATTTATATTTGCGCTGGGCCTGGCCTGTTGCAGATAATGCACCCAGCGAACTGCCGTGATATCCACGATAACGGGCAATGAATTTATGGCGATAATGCTGGCCGATTTGCTGCTGGTACTGGCGTGCCATTTTGAAAGCAGCCTCATTGGCTTCCGATCCACTATTGGAAAAGAAGATCACGTAGTCGTCTCCGAGCCATTCATTCAGCTTCTCCGCCAGCGCAATCGCCGGGAGATGACTTTGTGTCAGAGGAAAATAAGGCAGGGTCAGCAACTGATTGTAAGCAGCTTCCGCCAGCTCCTTGCGCCCGTATCCCACATTTACACACCATAAGCCAGACATCCCATCCAAAAATCGATTGCCCTGTATATCCGTAATCCACGACCCACTCGCCGAGGCGGCAATCATAGGCGGATTCTTTTCACTATAAGGCGTAATGTTGTGCCATAAATATTCCTGATCCTTCTTCACCGCAAGCTCGCTATCGTTCCCCAGACTCTGCATAACATTTTCTCCTCTCAGCAGCTCATTTTCTCTAATAACGGGCAGTGATCATCTTTTTACGCGTATAGAACTCCACCCCATCACGCCCATTGGCATGCAGGTCTCCATAGAACGATTTCTTATAACCCGAGAAGGGGAAAAATGCCATGGGCGCAGGCACGCCCAGATTCACACCCAACATCCCTGCATCAATTTCTTCCCGAAATTCACGAACCGCCTTTGCGCTGTCTGTATAAATACAAGCCCCATTCGCGAATGGGGACTGATTCGTTACCCCAATCGCTTCACTCAGACTTTTCACACGAATCACTGACAATACCGGTGCAAAAATCTCATCCTTCCAGATGGTCATTCCCGGCTGTACATGATCAAATATCGTCGGCCCGATAAAATAACCCGCACCACCCGTAGCAGCATCCTTCCGCCCGTCTCTCACAAGCTTGGCTGCCTCAGCTTCACCAGTCTCAATGTAATAAAGCGTCCGCTCCTTATTCGACTGGCGAATTACCGGACCCAAAAACACCCCGTCATCGGCGCCATTACCAATCTTAAGCTCATCCGCAGCCGCAGCCAGACGGTTCACTAGCTCGTCAGCGATATCCTCATGAACCACTACGACCGAGCAAGCCATACACCGCTCACCTGCCGAGCCAAAGGAGGCCGCAATGATATTTTTGACCGCATTGTCCAGCTCCGCATCAGGCAGCACAATCGAGTGATTCTTAGCGCCTGCCAATGCCTGAACCCGCTTCCCTTGCGCCGTCCCTGCCTTATATACATATTCCGCAACCGGCTGCGAACCCACGAACGAAATCGCCTTCACTTCATCATGCTCCAGCAGCCCATTCACAACCTCGTGCGCCCCATGTACCACATTCAGTACACCTGGAGGAAAGCCCGCTTCGGCAAATAACTCTGCCAATCGATTAACAAGCAGCGGTGTCCGTTCAGAAGGCTTCAGCACAAAGGTATTTCCACAAGCGATGGCAAGCGGAAACATCCAACAAGGAACCATCATTGGAAAGTTAAAAGGGGCAATTCCCCCGATAACCCCCAATGGATAGCGGTACATCCCGGATTCAATTCCGGTAGCAATGTCCGGGAGCTGGCTGCCCATCATCAACGTGGGGATGCCTGCGGCAAATTCCACACACTCAATTCCACGCTGCACCTCACCTTGCGCCTCTTCCAGACTTTTGCCATTCTCCAGCGTGATCAGCTCGGCCAGCTCATGCCAATGCTTCACCAGCAGCTGTTGATATTGGAAAAAGTAGCGGGCACGACGCGGCACAGCGACCCTTTTCCACACTTGAAATGCCACTGCAGCCGCATCTACCGCCGCACCCAGCTCTTCCCTACTGGAAATGGGCACATAGGCAATCACTTCACCCGTCGCCGGATTATATACCTCTTCATCTCGCCCGGACGACGATTCTACCCAAGCTCCATTCACATAATTCTTAACTCTTTCAGCCTGCGTTACTAGGAGAGACATAGCTCGCACCTCTTTCTCTGTTTCAGATGCACTGATGGACTGCTGATTATAATAGATGACCGCCAGATCAGGCGGCCATCCACTGTAACATTTGAGCTCAACTGGTTATTTTGCCGCCATTTCTACGATTTCGTTCGTGTAAGCCTCATCTACCTTAACCGGTTCTTTAATGACACCAAATTTAAGCGAAATATCAGCAGTTTGCTGGAACGCCGCCGCATCGGTATATCCCATCTTGGCACTGTCAAAGCCTTCAGGTAGAATCAGCTTGGCAACCTCAGTCATCATTGTCAGCTGATGTTCCTTCGTTGTACTGCCGTCTTCCGCTTGCTTCATCACACTGTCCACTGCGGCTGCAGGATCAGCAATTGCATCTTTCCAGCCTTTCAGGGAGGCACGTACGAACTTTGCCGCAGTCTCTTTGTTCTCCGCAAGCCATTCCTTATTGGCGAACAAGTTATCCTCAAGCATCGCAACGCCTTCCGTATTCATGTCGATGACATTCAGATCCTCAGCCTTAATGCCTGACTCCAACACTACTTGGTACTCGTTATAGGTCATCGCTGAGGCCGCATCGATCTGATCGCCCAAGAACTGATCCATCGTGAACCCTTGCTTCGTAAAGCTCAGATCCTTATTCGGATCGAACTTATATTTATCGAATAACGCTAATAGTTCAAACTCGTTGCCGCCCATCCAGTTGCCTACTTTTTTACCCTTAAGATCAGCGGCTGAGTTGATGCCCGCCGATTTTTTGGAAACCAGGACCAATCCGCTCTTTTGATAGATTTGCGCGATCTGCACCAGCGGCATTCCCTCTTCAAGACTCGGCAGCAAGCTGGCTACCCAACCCACACCGATATCTGCGGAGCCGCCTGCCACTTGCTGTTCCGGAACGATATCAGGCCCACCCGGCAGAATTTCTACATCCAAGCCTTCTTCCTTGTAATATCCTTTATCCTGCGCCACAAAATACCCAGCGAATTGTGCCTGCGGCACCCATTTCAGCTGTAGCTTCACTGTAACTGGATCAGCAGCCGGTTCAGTAGCAGCACTTGCGTCAGGAGCTGCTGATACTTCAGGGGCAGTCGTAGCTTCAGCTGCCGAGTTATTATTGTTGCCACCGCAACCCGCCATTAAAGAAACACTCAACATCATCACGATTGCCAACAAACCACCACGAAATTTGCGTTTTTTCCCGTTCATCAACCGAACTCCCCCTATCGTAATTTAAGTTTGTAACAAGCACAGTATGGACAAGCATCGTGGTGCGTTTATGCATACAGCCGCGGGCGGTTTCTCTTTTCCATTCCCACTATGGCCGGATGTAATGAGGGCGAGATTAAGTACGCTGCGAAGGATGCCACTTAATGAATACTTTCTCCAGCCGCTCAACCACTAAATAGAAGAGCACGCCTGCAATTGCAGCCAGCACAATACAGGACCAGCCCAGTGGCATTTTGGCAACTTTAATGGAATTGGAGAGCAGATATCCAAGCCCCTTTGAGGAGAAAAAGAATTCCCCAACAATGGCGCCAATCATACTGGCAGTAGCATTAATCTTCAGTGCTGTAAATACATAGGGCAGACTGCTCTGAATCCGCAGATAACGGAACACTGCCGGTTTACCTGCCGCATAAGAATGCATCAGATCCAGCGCCAATGGATCAATCGCCGCCATGCCCTTATAGGCGTTGATCGCCATCGCTGCCATTGTAGTTGCTGTTACTATGGCAATTCGTGAGCCTATCCCATCTCCAAACCACAGATTCATGATGGGCGCGAGGGCGACGATGGGCACAGCATTTAGGGCGGCAACCAGCGTCAAGCTTCCACTCCCCCAGCGCGGCCAAGCCGTAGCGACTAAAGCGATCAGGAAGCCGATAGCAGAACCAACCAACATTCCCAGCACAGCTTCAGCAAGCGTGTATCCGGTATAGGACAACAACAAGCTGAAATTATCTCGCATAGTTTCGGCGATGGCTGTAGGCAGCGGGAGTTGATACTTTTTCAGATCAAAGATCTTATGAAAGAATTGAAATTCCCATAGTGCAAGAAATAACAGACCTGCCAGTACAGGCAGCAGCACCCCTGCACTAAATATCCTCTTCAGCATTCGTGAGCCGCCTCGACTCGCCGTAGCTTCCGCAGGTTTCGGAACGGCTACAGCATTCTTTTGTGTAGCCGTTAGCGCCGGCTGAGCCATTTCTTTACCAGTAGAGCCTATAAACGAGGTCTCCCGAACGGAGTTAGTTTCCATTAGCGGCTGCCTCCTTTCGGACGATATTCAGGCTGCCAAGGCGTTACCAGGCGTTCTATCAGACTGATTAACCAGTAGCTTACGATCCCCAGCAAGGCACCCACAATCACCGTAGACCAGAACATATAGGTGTGAGAGCTTCCATAATAGAGATTGCGCAGCATAATTACACCAATGCCATGCTGGGCACCCATAAGCTCCACCAGAATAGCTCCAGTCACAGCAAGTGGGGCAGCTATCTTAAGCCCACCGAACAAACCCGGCAAAGCCGCTGGGAATCTTAGTTTCCAATAGACCGCCCAAGGTTTGGCCGCGTAAGAATGCATCAATTCGAGCGCTGATGGATCTACACTCCGCAAGCCGCGCAGCATGTTCAGAGCCACCGGGAAAAAGGTGATATATCCCGAAATAATAATCCGCGAGGTCTGCTCATCGCGCACAATCCCGTAGATGATGGGTGCCAACCCCAGAATCGGAATCATCTGCGAGGCAATAGCATAAGGAAAAGTTAATTGCTCTATTGTCTTCGACAAACTCATCAGCACCGCCAATGAGGCACCAGCTACCGCTCCAATCAGGAAGCCAACACCAGCATTACCGAAGGTCGCAGCCCCCTCCTTCAAGAGCGTGCCTCCATACTGCCACAAGGTAGCTAACACCTCATGAACATATGGCAGCTTGGACTGTGCTAACGGCGTCTCCACCACATGGAGCAGCATCCAGGAAGTGCCTTCCCAGACTAGCAGCAGGCCAAAAATCCAGACGAACAACGGCAGCAGACGACCTCGCACAAAGATACTGCCCCCTTTCATCACTACACCCCTTCGAAGCTGTCGCGAATACGTGCGATCAGTTCGAAAAACTCTGGGCTATTTCTCATTTCCGCCGTTCGCGGACGTGGCAGAGGAATTTCGACCACAGCAGACAAGCGACCCGGATGCGGGGAAAGAACAAACACCCGGTCAGAGAGGAATATAGATTCAGGAATACTATGAGTTACAAAAACAATTGTGTTCTGCACTTTACTCCAGACAGACAATAGCTCTTCATTCAATCGCTCACGCGTAAATTCATCCAGCGCAGAGAATGGCTCATCCATGAGCAGAATTTCCGGCTCCATCGATAGCGCTCTGGCAATCGCTACACGCTGTTGCATCCCGCCGCTGAGCTGCCACGGATATTTATCCGCAAAGCTCTGCAACCCCACCAGATCAAGAAGCTCCATCGCCTTTTCCTCACGGATTGACTTCTTTACCCCCATCAGCTCCAGCGGCAATGTGATGTTATGCTTCACTTTCCGCCAGTCGTATAACACTGGACTTTGAAAAACAATGCCATATTTTTGCGCCAGCCTGGCTTCTCTGGCACTTTTCCCAGCTACCACAATGTTCCCGCCTGTTGGTGCTATGAGATCGGCCATCAGTCTAAGCAGCGTCGTTTTTCCACATCCGGAAGGTCCGAGCAGGGAGACGAACTCCCCTTTAGCAATATCAAGACTCACCTGATGCAGGGCAAGCACTTCCGCAGCTTCTGTCCGATAACGCATTTCAACATTCTCCAGCTGAATCTCAGGAATATTTGTCGCTAGTGATGACATCCTCAGCCCCCCTTTTCAAAATAAGTCATGTTTATAATGTTATATAAACTGACGTGATATAGATAAGATCAAGAAAACTTCTATCGCATGTAGTATTAACTAACATGTTACACGCTGCTCACTGGACTCTCACTAGACAATTAGTAAAATAGCTCCTGTTAAATTGCGTCATTTTGTCTAGGAGACATTTTTTTGACTACAAACCCGAAGTATTTTTTTTATATCCGTAGATATGTGGTAATATTTATCCATATCTTTCCTCGGCAGGTGACAATAGACCCATGGGATCTATAATCTCGAACTATATTGTAATTGTTGCTATATCAGGTGTGCTGAGCGTCTTATTAGCCCTTTTCGCCTATTATAAAAAAACTGATTTCTTAGGAATCAGGGCTTTTGTTATAAGCTCCTTTACCTCTGCTATTTACACCTTCGGCTTCGCATTAGAGTTATCGGGGAAAACCCTGGAGGAAATCAGCTTCTGGATTAAGTTAGAATATCTGGGGATGGCCTTCATTGCGCCAGCTAGTCTAATCATGGTGATCCATTTCGTTGGGCTGGAGACGCTGTTTAAAAAAGGCATACGGGCGGCGTTATTTATCATTCCGTTCATTACAACGCTGCTGGTTTGGACCAATGATTACCATCATCTCTTCTATAAATCCATTTATTTACGGGAAAATACGCCCACCCCACTCGTTGATGTTGTGATGGGACCTTGGTATATCGTTCACGGCAGCTTTACTTTTGGCTGTCTGCTGGCAGCCATTTGCCTCATGATATGGCAGTGGAACCGGATGAAGCGGGTATACCGCAGGCAGATCATCACAATAATAATCGGGTTAAGTCTTCCAACACTTGGCTCTTTTTTGTATCTGATGGGCTTGACTCCTTACGGAATGGATCCCGTCCCGATCATTATGAGCCTGACCTCCTCCCTATATATTTGGGCTATTTTATCCCGGGGCATGTTAACGGCTGCGCCTATTGCTCGTGAGAATCTCTTCGAGAGCATGCGGGAGGGAGTGCTTGTCACCGACCGCTCGGACATGCTCGTCGATTACAATCGTGCAGCCGCGGATATGATAGAGGGGCTCAACTCCTCATCGATTGGCAAACCGCTAGCGCAATTGTTTCTTAACGCAGGCAAAGACGCCTTGTCCTATGTGATGGACGCCGAGCCGCTGTTGCGCGAAGAACGGGAAGTGGCTTGGAACAAAGCAGAGGAGGTCTGCTATTATCAAATCCGTTCCTCTCCGGTACAAAAACAAGAGGGGCACATAGCAGGACAGATGATCATGCTGATTGACGTGACTGAACGAATACTGCTTCAGGAGAAGCTGCGCCAATTGGCTACGATGGACAGCCTAACCGGTATCTATAACCGCTCCTATTTTTTGGAGCTGAGTCGAGCTCTCCTTGCCCGGTCCGCCAGCCTGCGAAGTTCATTATCTATGATTTTGCTGGATGTGGACTTCTTCAAGAGCATTAATGACCGCTATGGACATCAATACGGAGATCAAGCTCTCCAGCATATTGTCCAAGTGTGCAGCAGACATCTGCGGGAGGGAGATCTCTTTGGCCGTTATGGTGGCGAGGAATTTGTGATCTGTCTGCCAGAGACGTCGCTGAAGCAAGCTGCATTGCTCTGCGAAACTATCCGCGCGGATATTGAACAAAGCACCTTATATACCGTCATCGGGCCCATTAATGTGACCGCCAGCTTTGGAGTTGTGGAGGCCCTAAATCCAGAGGCCACTCTAGAAGAGCTGCTATCTGAAGCCGACCATGCTCTGTATAGCTCTAAACGGAATGGACGCAACGCTGTGCATCTCTCCCAAAGGTCAGAAATCATTCTTTTCAAACCTGTTTAATGACAATCATGTCCCTTCCTGCGCATTCAACAACTGGCCTTATTTTTCATAGTCTGTTTTTAAGTTTAATAAGAGTTATCTGAAAAACTAATCAGAGTGTTGAGAGTAAAATTTGCTTGATGGGATATGGAGGCGTAAGAAATAATGAGGAACCATACAATGATGCAGTTTTTTGAATGGCATGTTGCTGCGGACGGGAAACACTGGGATCGCTTAAAAGAAACTGCACCCGCGCTAAAAGCCGTAGGCATTGATTCTGTTTGGGTACCTCCTGTGACAAAGGCCGTCTCCGCAGAAGATACAGGCTATGGCGTGTATGATCTATATGATCTGGGCGAATATGACCAAAAAGGTACGGTACGCACCAAATATGGCACCAAACAAGCACTGATCAACGCAATTTCGGAATGTCAAAAGAATGGCATCGCCGTTTACGTTGATTTGGTCATGAATCATAAGGCAGGCGCGGATGAAAAGGAAGTATTCCAAGTCATCGAGGTCGACCCCAATGATCGGATGAAAGAAATTTCGAAACCTTTCGAGATTGAGGGCTGGACAAAATTCACCTTCCCTGGCCGCGGAAATGAACACTCTGCCTTTAAGTGGAATCACAATCATTTTAACGGCACTGACTTTGACGCCAAAGAAGAGCGAACCGGCGTATTCCGTATAGTAGGCGAGAATAAAGCGTGGAATCAGAATGTTGACGACGAGTTCGGAAACTATGATTATCTAATGTTCGCTAATATTGATTACAGCCATCCCGAAGTCAAAAAAGAAATGATCCAATGGGGAAAATGGCTGGTGGACACCCTCCACTGCAGCGGCTTCCGCTTGGACGCCATCAAACATATCAACCATGAGTTTGTTAAAGAATTCGCGGTAGAGATGTTTAATAAATGCGAGAAGGACTTCTATATCGTCGGTGAATTCTGGAATTCCGACTTAGAGTCCTGCCGACAATTTCTGAATACCGTCGATTATAAAATTGACCTCTTCGATGTATCCCTTCACTACAAGCTGCATTCAGCTTCTTTGGAGGGCAGAAACTATGATCTGACTAAAATTCTTGATGACACACTGGTGCAGACCCATCCCACCAATGCTGTAACCTTCGTTGACAATCATGATTCTCAGCCTCACGAAGCCCTGGAATCCTGGGTAGATGATTGGTTCAAGCAAAGTGCTTACGCGCTTATCCTGCTGCGACGGGATGGATATCCTGTGGTCTTTTACGGGGATTATTATGGGATCGAAGGACCAACACCTGTAGCAGGTAAAAAAGATGCGATTGACCCTCTGCTGTATACCCGCTATCACAAAGCTTATGGTGAACAGAAGGATTATTTCGATCATCCTAACACGATTGGCTGGACACGGCTCGGCGTGGAGGATATTGAACACTCCGGTTGTGCGGTTGTGATCAGTAATGGTGAGAATGGCCAGAAGAGAATGTTCGTAGGAGAACATCGCGCCGGTGAAGCATGGGTGGATTTCACCCATAACCATAAAGCCACCATAACCATTGAAAAAGATGGTTGGGCGACCTTCCCGGTCAATGGCGGCAGCGTCTCCGTCTGGGCTCTGCCGGATGCAGAAGCTGACAAGAAGTAAATCACTTGTACCTGATTAAAAAGGTGCCCAACGCCGTTTGGCGTTGGGCACCTTTTTTAGTTATTCGCTTTATGCTCCGGATGTCGGGATACAAGCCTCACCAGATCCAGCGTTAAGACGGGTAATGTTAGGGACGCTGGATAAGCCAAGTAACGCGGCTCCCACTCTGGATTGAACTTTTCCTTGTAACGACGCAATCTGGCAAAACCGTAACCATGCCCATGCCCACCTCTATTAAACACTTGATGAGCCAGCTTCTCCTCCTTCAGAGCTCCGGGGTCCTGCCCCCCACTGGATGATAGAGGAGTGTTGCCTAGATTAAATCGCCGATACCCCTTGGACTTCGCCCATTCCAACATACAAACCAATAAATAATCTACCGTCCCGTTTGGGACATTCTTCCGCTGGCGCAACAAATCTACAGACAGAGTCAATCCTTGATCATACCCCGGGGCAATAGAAGCAAATGCCAGTATTGTACCTTTGGCGTTCCGCAGCACCGCAATGGGAGCCAGTTGCAGATAGTCGACCTTAAACCAGCCTAACGAATAACCCTTTTCCGCTCGGCCATTCAACCACTCGTCCGAAATCGCTCGCAGTTCTCTCAGCAAACTATCAGCAAGCGGCGCTTCTGTAATTTCAACAAACATGCCTTCCCGTTCAAAACGATCGCTTACACTTTGCAGATCACCTTTCTTCAGACCACTGAGTGCAATGTTATCAAGGCTTATCACTGCCTCTTCACCCAGCTTAAAAAAGCGATAGCCCTGCTCCTGATAGACCGATAAAAAAGCAGGTGAAGCTTGATAGAAAACTACAACCAGACCATACTGATCTGCAGCTTGTCTAAATTCACTGATGGCTTCATTTATTAAGCTTCTCTCTCCCAGCGGATCACCCAGCACAACGAGCTTATCCCTAACTCTGGCGAAAGCGAGCAGCACTTTATCGTTCTGAGCCCAGAAGAAGCCCTTATCACCCAAAAATAACGTATGCGTTAAGGTATTGCCTTGAACTCCATCTAGAAAATGTTTCAGTTTAGCTACATCCAAGGTCCCGAACAGCTCGTTCTCCTTATGATGGGGCCTGAGGTTTACCCACATTATGAGCAGTACCCAAGACAAGACCAATCCTCCCACTGCCGTAAATGCAACATGACTATACCGCTGCAACCATTCAGGCTGTACACCCGGAGGCAGATGCTTCAGAAATCCACGATGTACATAACAGCCCATCAGATAGTAGCTTAGTGCAATTACTGAGGTGAGGGCAAACCACCAGATCGCGCTCTGTCTGCTGATTGGCGCACTAATCCGATAAAACCGCGATCTGGAAATCCAAAGAATAAGCGCTACTATAAGTAACAAAAGCGCCTCTTCATAATCAAAACCCTTAGTGACTGCAAACAACGATCCAATAAACAGAAGTACGCTAGTCCATACATATGCACTATGAACCCGCAATGTAATGCCCCGCGACAATAAAATCAGCATAAAACCAATAAGTACTGACAGATGATGAGATAGCTGCATTACCGGAAACGGCAATATTTCCTCCGTAATCTTCAACCTATACAGCAATCCGGGTACTGCTGCAGATAGTAAGAGAATAAGCCCGCTAGCTAGTACCAGCTTGCCAAGAGCCCACATCCCAAGATCGCTCAGAAAGGTATACTGACCCGGCCAGCCCCAGATCTTCTGCCATTTGTTAAGAGAGGGTTCGAACCCTGGAACTGAACGATCTTGATCCTTTTTTCCTTGCAGGCCAATTTCCAGTGCAGCCAGCACCAATCCGATCAACCAAGGAATGACATAATAAAACAATCGAAAGATGACAAGCACCGCCATCGCCTTATCGGTCTGGTAGCCAAGCTGTGTCAGCCCGAGCAAGGCAATAAGGTCAAATGCACCGATACCGCCGGGTGCCATACTCAAGATGCCGGCAATGGCAGCAATCGTAAATATACCAAAGATAGCTATAAAATGGACCTCATCCAAGAGATGGCTGCTGATGGTCCAAAACGTCACGCCAGCAAAGCTCCATTCCAGAAAGGAAGCACCGACGGAATTAACGACTGTAAGCCATGGTGTTCTACCTTTTCCCCGGTTAATCCATTTCGCATAAAGCGATGAGCGCTGTACAAACACAAAAACCGGCAAATAAAGCGCCATTCCCCATACTGCAAACACCAGCCAGCGATGTTCTTCCATCAAAGCCGTTGCCGGGAGTAAACCAAAGATATTCGCCCACGAAAGTAGCGATAACCCGGTAATCATAAGCGGCGACAGAAATACAATGGCGGGTGTTAGCACGGAGGTCGGCACCCCGCTTTTTTTATACAGCAGCGTCCTTAAACCAACTCCAGCCAGACCCGCAAACCCAATCAAGTTATTAAATGTATTAGCAATCCATGCATACCGAAAGGTACTCCACAGCCCTACTTTTAAACGAAAATGTGCCCGAATCAAATAATCATAAGCACTCATCACAGCTACGGAAAGAAGTGCAAAACCAATCATTTGCAAAATAGCAGACGTAGGTACTCGCCTTAGTTCACGCATTATAAGTCCTAAATGAACCTGCTTCAGCTCATGTTGTCCCTCCCAGTATACGAACGCTATGATAGCCACTGGAAAAAGGGCTCTGACCGCCCGGATCCGATAGATAGATAAGATCAGTCTTACAATTTTGAATCTTTCTAATGTCTGTTGCTTTGAATGCATGAGCCCACCTGCCTTTACCGCTGACACACGTTGTGCTAGACAATTTTTACAACTAGTCCATTATAGCAATTCTTGGAATAGAAGACCCGTGATAATCAACACCTACTCTATTAGACTGCCAGCAAATCCCTAACCCCTGCAACAGTTAAAGATTTTTTGGGAAATGAGGATAAGCATAGTTAATATATTACGAAGCTGGACAGATCAATATGACGGAACTTTATTTTAGCGGTATCTTTCTAGTATTGGCCAACAATGTGATAAAAGAACATTTAAATTGTAGTCTAAACTTAAAAATACATAACAAAAAGGACATCCCTCACGGCAAAGGATGCCCTTTTTGTTATGTAACACGACTTAGTATGGTTTATACACGAATATCAAATCTGCCTTGGCTATTCGTTGTTGCGGTAGCGATCTCTTGCGGGCTTGCCGCAGCAAGCGCGTTGTTTGCAGGTTTGGCAGGTGCTTCTGCACTACTGCTTGCTGCGGAAGCACTGCTCTGCGACTTCTGGGAAATTTGTGCCTCGATTTGCTTGATCTGCTGCTCAATTTGTTTCGTTTTCGTTTCTTTGGTCTTCGCGTCATCCGAGCTGGCATCAATCTTGTCCAATTCGGCTTCCAGCTTCGCTTTTTGTTTCTCGAGCGCGCTGGTATCTGTAGCACTAGACGTCGAGGTGGTATACGATGTAGAACCTGAGACTGCGGATATACTCATAATCATCCCTCCCTTCCTTACCTCCAATATAATCCTTTTGCAGATAAGGAACGTTAAAACCCGCTGAAAGTTTGCTGAAAGTTTTGCTCACTTTCAAGGTTATAAGGATAAGCTGTTAGGAATTGGTGTTTCCCCGTCTGACCAACAGAAAATAAGACAGAATAGAGAGAACACCCGTACAGGCAATCACAATCGCCATCGGAAGTGCTGAGTCTACGCCCCCAAGGCCCACAAGCGGTGCTACACAGCTACCAAGCAGCAACGGTAACAGTCCGATTAAAGCCGAAGCACTGCCTGCGGCTTCTCCTTGGTCCTGCATTGCAAGTGAGAAGCTGGTTGCTCCGACAATCCCCACACTGGAGACAACGGCGAACAGACAGATTAGAATAGGGATCAGCCCTCCCCCTACCAGGATCGTAAGCAGCAGCAAGACGCCCCCCGTTGTACAGAGCAGCAACCCGCTAAGCAGTAGCTTCGTCTCACTCACCTTACCAGCTAGTCTGCCGGCGATTTGACCTGTAATAATAATCCCAATCCCGTTCACAGCAAAGATCAAACTGTATACCTGCGGAGTAACCGCAAAAATATTTTGCAAAACAAAAGATGACCCTGAGATATAAGCGAACATAGACGCTGTAACAAAACCTTGGGACAAGGCATAACCCATAAACTTGCGGTTGCCAAGTAACACCTTAAAGGTAAGCAGAGTACCCTTCAACCCGCTCTTGGAGCGCCGCTCCTTCGGCAATGTCTCAGGCAAGCGCAGGAGAATCGTCAAGCAGAAGATAATTCCGGCAGCAAATAATACGAGGAATATCCCCTGCCATGTAGTCACTCTTAAGAGCTGTCCTCCAATGACTGGAGCCAAAATCGGACCCAGACCATTAACAATCATCAATAAAGAGAAAAATTTCGTTAGTTCAGAGCCACTATACAGATCACGCACAGCCGCCCTAGAGACAACTACACCCACTGAACCAGCAAGACCTTGAATAAACCGCAAAACAATTAAAAGTCCAATCGAAGGACTAAAAGCACATAGCACTGAGGAAACGGCATAGATGAACATCCCTATAAGCAGTGGACGGCGACGTCCATATACATCACTCAGTGGTCCAGCTACTAACTGACCTGAGGCCAGTCCCAATAAAAAGAAGGTGAGACTTAGCTGCACCAAAGCAGCCGTCGTACCGAAATCGTCGACAAGTGTAGGCAGCGCCGGCAAATACATATCAATCGATAACGGCCCAATGGTTGTAATGGAGCCCAGAATAACAGCAAGTTGCAATCTCTGCTTCCTAGAGGGTCCATCTACAGCAAGTTTATTAGCATTTTGCATTCCAATCATGATCCTTACGTCAACCTTTCTAAAGCAACCCGGGGGCCTTTTTTTGTATTCTTCATACTAACGTAAAGGAACTCAAATGATCAATCCTTTTATAAGACCTCATTCGGGGCTAATAACTTAAAAATAACCGCCAAAAGGCGGTTATCCTAATTGTTTTATTCATTTTGAGATGTACTAAACCCCTGTAGCCAATCTTTGGCGGCTTCGGCTTCCGCCATACTCAAGCGGTGACCTTGGTTGCCCCAATGGGTTGTAACCTCAGCGCCTGCTTTCTGCAGAATCCCCTCTAGCTCCTGAGTTTCCGTAGATGTTATTAGCGGATCATTCGTACCTGCCCCAATAAAGATAGACACCCCTTCAAGAGAAGGAAGCTCCACATTGCGTAATGGCACCATCGGATGCAACAGCACTGCCGCGCGGAAAATGTCCTTATAATGAAACAAAAGGCTACCAGCAATGTTTGCACCGTTAGAGTAACCAACCGCTACCAGATTGTTGGCATCAAACCCGTATTTTTCTGACGCTTCATCCAGAAATTTCTTAATCTCATGGGTACGGAAAACTAAGTCCGCTTCATCGAACACTCCTTCTGCCAGCCGACGGAAGAATCGTGGCATGCCATTCTCCAGCACATTGCCCCGTATACCTAGCACCGATGAATCTGGGGATAACATCTCAGCCAGCGGCAGCAAATCCTGCTCATTACCACCTGTACCATGAAACAACACTAACGTAGGTTTAGTTATATCTTTACCTTTACGGAATACATGAATCATCCCTGCTTCACCTCAATTTCTCTTACTTGAATAGGCGTTAAGTTTTCTTCGATGGCCGCGCGATGCGGCTCAAACCAGGACGGCAGCATCAACTTTTCACCCAACGCATCTGGGGCTTCATCACGGGCAAAACCCGGAGGATCTGTAGCGATCTCGAACAGGATTCCTCCTCTTTCACGGAAATAGATCGCATTAAAATACTGACGGTCTTGAACGGGTGTAGGTCTATGCCCATGACTCTGTACATGGCGCGACCATTCCAGTTGCTCTGCATCATCCTTTGCCCGCCACGCGATGTGATGAACTGTCCCTGCACCTCCCGCTCCGAGCGGAACGGGTGATGTCTTCAAATCAATAATATTACCTAGCTCCCCATTGGTTCTATAGCGAGTATATCCATCTCCGTCAGCAATATGTTCCATACCCAGCGTATGAACAAGTGTCTCAGCTGTTTGCAACGGATTGCTGCTATACAGCACAGCCCCGCCAAAACCTTTGATCGCGTATTTAGTAGGAATCCCACCAAAGGACCACTTACTGAGCGGGCCTTCCTCACGTTCCACCAGTTCAATCCGCAGACCGTCGTAATCGGCAAAAGCTAAATAGGGTTCCGAGATCCGACTTCCTTTTGTAACCGAAATTCCGTATTCAGCAAGGCGTTGTTCCCAGAATTGCAGAGCACCAACCGGCACTGCGTAGATCGTTACGCCAACTTGACCACTGCCGATTCTGCCTCTACGCCCTACAGGTGAAGGGAAAAATGTAATAATCGTTCCCGGAGCACCCTGCTCATTCCCAAAGTATAAATGATAGACCTCTGGAGCATCAAAATTAATCGTTTTTTTCACGAGCCGTAGGCCCAGAATCCCGGCGTAGAAATCAACATTGCGCTGAGCGTCTCCGACAAAAGCTGTAATATGGTGTATTCCTGCAGTTTGAAGTGTCATTATTATAAACTCCCTTCTTAGTTAAAAAACAATGCATCTAGAGAAATCGAACCTGGTCCCGTAAGCGCCACACCTACCGCAAATACCAGAACCGTGAGCGGAAACTCAATCCCGTTCGAAGTGGACCAGAAACCATTTGGAGCATGAACCTTAACGATTGCCCCCAGCATCGTGGCAGCGATCAACACCGCTGCAACAGGCGTTAACAGTCCTGCCGCGAACATAAATCCGCCCACCAGCTCCATAATCCCTGCTAAAATCGCCATAGTCACACCCGGTTTGATTCCGATGGACTCCATCCAGCCTCCCGTACCCTTCGGACCGTAACCTCCGAACCATCCAAATAGCTTTTGTGCACCATGTCCTATAAACGCAAGTCCAATCACCAATCTCATTAATAACAGTCCTACACTTATCATTTTTACATTCCCCTATTCCTTTGATTTAATTATCTTAATGTTAAGATATTGGGTAAAAAAGAGCGCCCGGCGAACCGGAATAACCTATGGGCTGCTCTCCTCTTCCCTCTTCTATCTACAACTCGGAGGCGTTAAACGTATCGCCGCCCTTAATCGTACCCGAGTTAAAACCTTTGTAGAACCAGCGCTTTCTCTGCTCTGAGGTACCGTGAGTGAAACTATCCGGCACTGCATAGCCCTGAGCCTGCTTCTGAATCGTATCATCGCCGACGGCGCTTGCAGCTGCCAGAGCTTCCTCTAAGTCGCCTTCCTCCAGCAGATTCATACCCTGAGCATGATTGGCCCAGACACCGGCGAAATAATCAGCCTGCAGCTCAAAACGAACCTGATATTTGTTGTACTCCTTCTCACTCAACGTCTGACGAAGGGAATCGAGCTGTTTCGAGGTGCCTAGTAATGTCTGTACATGATGTCCAACCTCATGGGCAATAACATAAGCCATGGCGAAGTCGCCCGGCGCATGGAAGCGTTGCTGCAACTCATCATAAAAGCTCAGATCAATATATAGTTTGGCGTCACCCGGACAGTAGAACGGACCGACTGCCGAGGTCGCTGTTCCGCAAGCAGAGTCTACACTCCCACTGTATAGCACTAAGGTGGGGTCCGTATAGGTCATTCCCTGCTGCTGAAAAATCTCACCCCAAACCTCCTCTGTGTCGGCAAGAACTACCGATACAAACTCCGCAAGCTCTTGCTCCTCTGCGGTCTGTTCATAAGGGGCCGTTGAACTGGAGCCTGTGGAAGTCAAACTTCCCAGGATATCCCCGGCATTGCCTCCACTGAGTAACGTGATGACCAGGACAAGGATAATTCCTCCGATCCCGCCACCAATCATCTTGCCGCCGCCGCTCATGCCTCTGCGGTCCTCCACGTTCGAACTCCCTCTTCTTCCCTGCCATTTCATGGCCAAGCCCCCAGTCGAAATATCAGGTAATCTTAAGTAAATGGCTACCTGGCTTCGTTAAGTTAAATATCTTATTAGTGATATACCCAAAAAAGCAGGGTTTCACTTATACTTACTGGAGTTGGGAGAATGAGGATGGAGCCGAACTACTTCCAACCTTATAGAGGCGCCTAGTTATTCGTCATGTTCGCAGCGCCTACACACCTTTGCCAAGCTTTTTCATTAATTCGATAGCCTGGACTTTCTCTTCCTTATCTAATCCACCCATCAAATCATGAATTGAGGCTACATGACGAGGGAAAATCTCATCAAACAGTTCACGGCCTGCATCCGTAATCTCCGCATAAGTAACGCGGCGATCCTCGCTACAGGGTACACGTTTCAGCAGTCCCTTTTTCTCCAACTTGTCGATATTATAGGTAATGCTTCCGCTCGTAACGAGAATTTTCTCCCCGATCTGTTGCAGCGGAATCCGCGTTCTATGGTAAAGTACTTCAAGCACCATGAATTCAGCCGAAGCCAAGCCATAACTCTTCATATCCTTCACCGCATGATCCATTAGGCTCTTATAAGCCTTAGATAAGACTACGAACAATTTCAGTGAGGCGGCTTGTTCTTCGTCAGGTGCACTCTCTGTATTACGCAGATTTACTTGTTTATCACTCATCAATTCCACCTCCACTTCAATCAAACTTGTATTCAATCCATTTATTTGTCTTTACATTAAATATCTTTAAGTTAAGATAACTATACGACTTCCCATCCTCCTTGTCAACCTCATCGCTAAAAAAGTCACTTCCGTCTAGAGACCGGTAAGTTTCCTTTGACACTTTACAGGGAGTGATAAAAATCACCCCAAGTTTGACCTGACCTATAAAAGGGCGTATTCTTGTCTTTACGAATGACTCTTTAGTAAGCGATTTCAATACCCTAAAGGAGGCGACCTGATGAGTTCGTTCAATCCAACCCCTACCGAAGAAGCTATGGAAGGGCAGGCTGGAGCACGACGCGTGCTGATCGTGACAGCCGTAGACGCGGAGCGTGACGCGGTCCTGCGCGGCCTGCAAGGCAGCGACAGGTTCCATGTTATCGCTGCCGGCGCAGGGCCGGCAGCGGCGGCGGCGGGAACCGCTGCGGCACTCGCAGCCGGTTCTTACGGCTGCGTATTGAGCGTCGGGATCGGCGGCGGATTCCCGGGGCTGGCACCTTTAGGCTCGCTGGTTGTAGCCAGCGAGATGATTGCCGCCGACCTCGGGGCCGAGACGCCGGAGGGCTTCCGCAGCACTGCCGAGCTCGGCTTCGGCAGTGTGTCCGTGCCGGCTGACCGCGGCACGGTGCAAGCGATTTCGGCCGCGCTGACAGCGGCCGGGTTACCCGTAAGCACGGGCACCGTGCTTACGGTCTCGACGGCGACCGGCACCGCGGAGACGGCCGCCGCCCATCTCGCGCGGCATCCCCATGCCGTCGCGGAAGCGATGGAGGGCCACGGAGTCGCCGTGGCCGCCCAGGCGCTGGGGCTCCCGGTACTGGAGCTCCGCGCCATCTCGAACCCGGTCGGTCCCCGCGACCGGGCCGCATGGAAGATCGGTGATGCAATGGAAGCATTAACGGCGGCAGCCGCTATATTACTGGAGGTGCTGTAATGACAACTGAGCTTAATATCGCTTTTTCCCCTTGCCCTAACGATACCTTTGTATTTCATGCCTGGGCGCACGGGCTTGTCCCGAATGCACCTAGGCTGAATGTAACCTATGCCGACATTGATATTACCAATACGCTGGCCGCTGACGGAGAAGGACCAGAAGTCCTCAAAATCTCCTACGCTGCGCTGCCTTGGGTTCTGGAGCGGTACAAACTGCTGCCATGCGGCGGCGCTTTAGGTCGCGGCTGCGGCCCGCTGCTGCTCACAGCAAGTGGACCCCATGCGATCAAACGCCCAGAAAAGCTAGCCGGACGCCGGATTGCTGTGCCTAGCGAACGCTCTACGGCTTATTTGCTTTTCCGATTATGGGCAGCACAAAATGTAACTGGAGGCATCGGCGAAATAGTCGTAATGCCTTTCGATGAGATTATGCCTGCCGTACGGGATGGCCATATCGATGCGGGGCTGGTAATTCACGAAGCCCGCTTCACTTACGCCTCGTATGGTCTTAATATGCTGACTGATTTAGGCAGCTGGTGGGAAAGCGATACCGGACTGCCCATTCCTCTCGGCGCTATCATTGCCCGCCGTGATTTAGATGCCGATGCTATCACCGGCTGGATTCGCAGCTCTCTTCAGTATGCGTGGGATCATCCAACGGATTCCAGAGACTATGTGCTTAGCCATGCTCAAGAGTTGGCTCCTGAAGTGGCTAAATCCCACATCGATCTCTACGTGAATGACTTCTCGATGAATCTGGGTGATGACGGCTATGCCGCAATCTCTGCCCTGCTTGATCGTGCTGCGGCAGAAGGACTTGTGCCTGCAATTGATCCAGCACTGCTTCGTTAACATTTACTAGATAGTTTAACAATCCCCGGCTACACCTAAAAGGTGTTCTCCGGGGATTTTATTTATTCTACGTAACATTCCCAGCCAGCCATTATTTGGCTTATCGAACCAGTGATTATACAATAGACCTATAAACATGATCTATGAGGGAGGATCACATGATACCTGAAAAAAACAGCAAACAAAATATCGACCGCTTTCTGGGGTTTCAAGATGAATATGACCGCTACCGTCCCGAAGCCCCTGTGATGATTATCAAATTGCTAACAGATTACTTGGGTACCACCCCTTCACTCGTCGCAGATATAGGCTGCGGTACGGGTTTGTCTACTTTTCTCTGGAACGATGTCGCAGACCGCGTAATCGGTATCGAACCCAATCCAGATATGTTGGGAAAAGCAATCGATAAACTTAGCAGATTAGAAGAACCCCAATCAATTACTTTTGTACAAGGCTACTCTAACCAGCTTCCGCTTGCATCAGATAGTGTAGACATAGTTACCTGCTCACAATCATTCCACTGGATGGACCCTGAGAGTACACTGCAAGAAATCTCCCGGGTCTTAAAAAAAGGCGGTGTCTTTGCCGCCTACGATTGCGATTGGCCTTTATCTCTTCAGCAAAATGTAGAAGAACGATACAACCAGCTAATCTCCAAAACAGAAGAATTACTGGCCTCGCTCTTACCTAATGAGGAGAGAGCACATAAATGGGACAAAGAAGGCCATTTGTCACGGATCAAAGCTAGTGGGGCCTTCTCTTTTGCCAGAGAAATCGTATTCCACAACCTAGAGTCCTGCGATGCCCAGCGATATATCGGTTTAACCCTAAGTCAAGGGGGAGTGCAAACCGTAATGAAGCTAGACGCCACCTTGCTTGAACAAGACATCGCCGATTACACCGCCGCAGTTGAACAGCATTTTAAAGGCAGAACATTAGAGGTTCTGATCAGCTACCGAATGAGAATCGGCATCAAATAATCTTCGATCGCAACCAAAAAAACGCCCCGCCCCCTCATATGAGGAGTTCGGAGCGTTTTCTTCTTTTTATTTAACTTCTTCCATGAATACCCTTAGGTTCTCCACGATTTCTTTGGATTTTGAATGATGTAAGTAATGTCCGCCTTCAAATGTCATTACTTTTCCATGCACAGAATCCTTGACTTGCCCTTCATGCAGAGGGATCCAGTCTTTCACAGTAGTATTATTTGCTTGTATAAAGAAGATAATGGGAAGATTCTTGTCGAATTTTAAGCCTCTGGAGGCAACAAAGTTAGGATAAATATGTTCCATTTCATTTAAGGTAGTGGAATTGTTCATATTTTTAAGCGAAATCAATTTCATTTGTTTTTTGGTTTCATCATCAAATGGCAGTCCATCATAAGGGTCACCGCTTAATTGCAAGCCCAATCTTATAATCCCTGAATCTTTAAGCAGCTTTAATTTTTTAATTGGGAATTTAACATCCATACCGCCTTGCTCCGGAACACTACTATCAATACCCACAAAAGCACTCACTTCGTTTGGATATTTCTTCGCATATTCCAATCCATAAATACCTCCAATCGAGTGGCCCATTAGAATGTATTGGTCAATGTTAAGATTCTGAACGGCTTCATGAATTTCACTAACGATATTCTCTGTGGTTCGTTCTTTTTTCGTTTCATCACTGAGTCCATACCCAAACGGTTCAACCGCCACCACTTTGTAGAATGGTGATAACTCATCAATCAACGGCTTAAAATCAAGTGCTGGTGCTCCTGTTCCAAAGCCTGGTATGAGCACGATCGTCTGTTTACCTTCTCCTTGAATCAAAACATTCATATTTTTCCCGTCAACAGGGACTAACTGACCATAGTGCTGTATTTTTTTCTGATCTGTTTTGTTGCTGATCACATTAACTGTATAGACAACGGCTAGAAAAAGTACGACCACGATCACTATTGCTCCTAGTATTTTGAGCAACAGGTTACGCAGTTTATGTTTTTTCTGTCCATTCCCCGTTTTTTTGTCCGCTTGTTGTGTCACCCTCATCTTCTCCTGTCTTTAATCTGTTTATTAAGCTCTCTTAATGTTTCGCTAATGAGATCATAACTAACAAAGATGTACCCCTCATGACGGCAATATGAACTGAAAATGAACAGGTAAAAAAAATGCTACGGCAGCACAAGACAAGAAAACTTGCCAGTACTGCTGTAGCAATGAAAAATACGGGATGCATCCAAGCCCTCGCAAGGCACCGCCTGGAAGCTAATTACTCTGTCGGCGCTATAATTGGCAGGGTGACAACGATGGTCGTTCCTTGACCGGGTTCGCTTTCCACGCGGATATCCCCTTTATGAAGCGTTACGATCTGTTTAACAATGGCAAGTCCCATCCCGCTGCCACCATATTTACGACTGTGGGATCGATCAGCCTTAAAGAACCGTTCAAATATACGTTGCTGATCCTCAAGTGAAATCCCGATGCCAGTGTCTGTTATCCGAACGGTCACGTTGTTGATATCTTGTTTGAGGCTGACGTTAATTACACTGTTATCCTTAGAAAACTTGATGCTGTTGCCAAGGAGATTGGTCCATACCTGACTTAACAGGTCATAATCAGCCAGTAGGATAATAGGCTTCAGATCAAGGTCGAAGCTGATGTTACGAGCTGACCATTGCGGCTGAATTGCTACGATTACTCTTCTTATCTGTTCGTCCAGATTGAATGTAGTTAGCCGTAGCTGCTGGGACTGCGATTCTAATAAACTCAGCTTCAGCAGGCTGTCACTCATTTTAGACATCCGCTCTGCTTCAGCGATAATAATATCCAGATAACGATTTCGCTCTTGTTCTGCAAGATCTACTCGCTTGAGCGCAATCGCATACCCAGATATTGAGGTGAGCGGAGACTGGACCTCATGCGACACATTGGATACAAACTCCTTACGCATCTGCTCAAGCTGCTGCAGATCGTGCATCATTTCTTCAAAGCTGCGAGCCAAGGTACCTAGCTCACCGGTTTGTTTAATATTCAGCTCGACGTTAAAATCACCAGCTGCTATCCGTCTGGTCGCTTTGGTTAGCTTCTTGATCGGTCTGACTAAGAACATTGCAGCTACCAGAATCAAGAGGCTTCCAGCTATCAATGAATAGAGCAAGAAATTTAATACCAAGTTCCTTCTGGCAGTGACGGAAGGGGGATTAAGCGTCTCCACAAACATCGCTTTGGTGCCGTCTTCCGTTCTCAGCTGTAAGCCTAGGAGAAGCGCAGAAATATTCCTGTTATGAGGTTGATATACTTCTCCTGCGAGAACTTTTTTTATTTCTTCCATAGTTACAGGGACCGGCTTGTGCCCATTAAGCGTTCCGTAAGATTGGAATTTACCCGCTTCATCGAAAATTCGGATGTGGTAGGAATCAAGCTGCTTCATTCCACTTACGAAAGAGTTGGCTCCACGAAATGGGAAGGTCTCGTAAACCCTGACAATATCCTGTCCAAAATGCAATAAGGGAATTCGCGTGTTCTCGTTCAGTTTATCTTCGAATACCCAAGTTGCCACAAACAAAGCAATGATTGTGCCCCCGATTACGGAGGCTAGGAAGGTCAGTACAACGCGTGTATATATGGATCTAATCATTCGTACACCTCAAGCCTGTAGCCAAGTCCACGCACCGTCTCAATACGAAAATCAGGGGTAGTCGCAAACCGTTCACGCAGGCGTTTAATATGCACGTCAATCGTCCGATCATCTCCAGCATAATCAATTCCCCAAATTTGATCGATCAACTGCTCGCGCGTATAGACTTGTCCGGGTGTCCCAGCAAGCTTGTACAGCAATTCGAACTCCTTGAGGGGTAAGGCAAATGAATCCGTGCCTCTCATCACCTTATAGGTCTGCCGATCAAGCATTACATTGCCAATTTGGATCATCTGCGTGGAGCCAATCCGATATCGTTTCAGCAATGACCTAACACGAACCGTCAGCTCCAAAGGATCGAAGGGTTTAGTTAAATAATCGTCCGTGCCTAATTCGAAACCCTTCACTTTCTCCCAGGTTTCGCCTCTGGCAGTCAATATAAGTAATGGAAGATCAGGATTAGCTCTGCGGAGCTCCTTACAAAGCATCCAACCATCCATATTTGGCATCATAATATCCAGCACGACAAGATCGACATGTGTTCCAGCATATACGGCGAGCGCTTCCTTGCCATCCACAGCTTCAACTGTTTCGAATCCGTCGTTGCGGAGAAATAAACAGACAAGTTCGCGAATGTTCGCATCGTCGTCAGCAACCAGTATAGTAGGCATTCGTTTCCTCTTTTCCTGTTGTCCATTCTTACTATTATACTATATTATACTTTCGGCTAAACTGTCTGTTGTCTTGAGACTACACGATGATCAAACCGAAAAAGAGCGTCTAACACGGTTACCCGTATGTAGACGCTCTTAATGTCGTTTCGCTTTAGCTCTAGCTTTAGTCAGCTTACTTCTTATTCATCTTAAACATTAGGAACAGCTCATTATAATGAGCAAGCATCCGTTTGCCAAGGTTGTCGTATACTTCAAGCCGGTCCGTAATTTCAGCAGGTGGATAGAAACGGGTATCCTCAGAAGTTTCCTCAGGAAGCAGCTCCAGCGCAGGAATGTTAGGCGTGGAATAACCTACATATTCTGCATTCTTAGCAGCAACGTCTGGGCGGAGCATGAAGTTGATGAACTGATGCGCTCCATCCACGTTTTTCGCTGTCCGAGGGATAACCATGTTATCAAACCACTTATTCGAACCTTCTTCCGGTACTACATAATCCAGCTTATCATTCTCGTCCATGATCTCGGAAGCATCGCCGGACCAGACAATCCCAACCGCAGCTTCTTCATTTGCCAGCAGCATCTTGATCTCATCACCGACAATCGCCTTCACGTTAGGAGACAACTTGTTGAGCTTGGTCAGTGCTTCTTGCAGATGCGCCTCATCCTTGTCATTAACAGAATAATGCAGGCTGTTCAAAGCCATGCCCATCACTTCACGGGCTCCGTCCACCAGGAAGATGCTATTATGCAGTCTGCTGTCCCAGAGAGAATCCCAGCTGGTGAAGTCCATGCCCTTGGTCATTTCCGGATTGAAAATAATCCCGACGGTCCCCCAGAAATAAGGCACGGAATATTTGTTGTCTGGATCAAACGAAAGGTCCATAAACCGTGAATCAATATTCTTTAGATTTGAAATCTTGCTATGATCCAGCGGGATGAGCAGATCTTCTTCTTTCATCTTAGCAATGGCATAATCCGAAGGGATTACAACATCAAAGGTAGTTCCACCCTGCTCAACCTTGGTCAACATAGCTTCATTGGAATCGAAGGTTTGATAAATGACTGTTAAGCCGGTCTCTTTTTCAAATTCCTTCAATAGATCCGGATCAACATAGTCGCCCCAGTTATAGATAGTCAGTGTGTTTCCACCCGAATATCCCTCTCTCGAATTCATCCAAGAGCCCAAGTATATAAGCGCAAATGCCGTGATAAGGATCGCCAGAAAAGCATTTATCAGCTGTTTCATCTAGGCACCCCCGCTTCTGCAACAGGCTCCGCCACAGCTTCTGCTGTGTTATGACGATTTTTCTTAAGGGTCAGGAAGTAATAACCAACCACAAGCAGAATGGTGAACAGGAAGATCAGTGTCGACAGCGCATTAATCGATAGCGATACCCCTTGTCGAGCTCTAGAGTATATCTCAACCGATAACGTCGAATAACCGTTGCCTGTTACGAAGAATGTAACTGCAAAGTCATCCAGTGAATACGTAAGCGCCATAAAAAATCCGCTGAATATCCCTGGTTTAATAATCGGCAAAATAACTTTAGTCAGCACATCCTTACGGCTTGCCCCAAGATCACGGGCTGCATCCGTCAATGTAGGGCTCATTTCCTGTAGATGCGGCAAAATCATCAATACGGCAATCGGTACGCTGAATGCAACGTGTGAGAGCAGAACAGACGCGAAGCCCAGCTTGATGCCAGCAATGGTGAACAGGATAAGGAACGAAGCACCAATAATGACATCCGGACTGACGATCAGCACGTTATTCAGAGACAGCAAGGTGTTCTTAGCGCGGCGATTCTGCACACTTTTAATGGCCAGCGCACCAATAATAGCGATAAGGGTCGCAATAGCCGAGGATAGCAGCGCGATCACAAGCGTATTGATTACGATGATGATCAGGCGCTTATCTTGGACTACCTCACGGTAGTAATCCAGCGTAAAGCCCTCGAACTTATGCATCGTCCCCCCACTGTTGAACGAATAGTACATTAAATAGAAGATAGGTGCATACAGAACAATGAACACCAGAACTAGGTAGAGGTTAGAGAATCCATTTTTATTTCTCATTCCGCGCCCCTTTCCGCGATCCGCCTGTGATAATCATAAACAGCGCCATGATGGCAATCAGAAACACTGCAACTGTAGAACCCATGCCCCAGTCCTGAGTGACCAGGAAATGCTGCTCAATTGCGGTGCCCAGCGTAATGACCCTGTTGCCTGCAATCAGACGGGTAATCATAAATAGGGACAGCGCCGGTATGAATACTGCCATACAGCCTGAGCGTACTCCCGAAATGGTCAGCGGAAAAATAACACGTCTGAACGTGGTCCAGCCCGAAGCCCCCAAATCACGTGCCGCATCCAGCAAGGATAAATTCAAATCCTCCAAAGCGCTGTATATCGGCAGGATCATAAACGGGATAAAAATATAGACAGATACAAATACAAAGCTGAAGCCCGTAAACAAAATTTGCTGTTCTCCGATTCCAAGCAGATCAAAGAAATTATTGATCGGACCAAATGTACCGAATATCCCTATAAAAGCGTAGGTTTTTAGCAGCAAATTAATCCATGTCGGCAAAATAATCAGCAATAACCACAGCTGCTTATGTTTGGTTCTTGTCAGTAGATAAGCCGCCGGATAAGCAACCAGCAAAGAGAATGCTGTAATCAGAAACGCGTACCAGAACGAGGTCAGCGTCATTTTCAAATATACAGGGGTGAAGAAACTGACGTAATTATCCAGAGTAATATGGCCATCCAAATCAAATAACGAATAGTAGATGACAAGCACTACCGGTGCAATTACAAACAATGCGATCCAGAGGTAATAAGGGATGAGATAGTACGATTTGCCCTTATTCTTCATGACTCTCCACCTCGCCATAAGCTTCCAGACGTCTGTCGAATTCTTCCTCCGTTTCACCGAAACGCATAACATGGATCGCTTCCGGATCAAAATAAAGGCCAATTTCACTGCCTACAGTCGCCTTACGTGTAGAATGCACAAGCCATTCATGCCCGGATTCATCATAACAGCTGATTTCATAATGCACGCCCCGGAACAGCTGGGAATCAACCCGCACACGTAGTTTACCCTGTTCCAGCGTAGAAATTTCCAAATCCTCAGGACGAATAACAATCTCTACGGATTCATTCGGTTTCAGCCCGGCATCGAAACATTCGAAGCGGCGGCCGTTAAACTCCACCAGATAATCCTCGATCATAACTCCCGGCACAATGTTCGATTCGCCAATAAAATCCGCCACAAAACGGTTAATCGGCTCATCGTAAATATCATTAGGAGTGCCGCTTTGCTCGATTTTTCCTTTATTCATGACAAAAATCCAGTCGGACATCGCGAGTGCCTCTTCCTGGTCATGGGTTACAAAAATAAAGGTAATCCCTAGCCGCTGCTGCATTTCCCGCAGTATGTACTGCATCTCCGTGCGCAGCTTGAGGTCTAGCGCCGATAGAGGCTCGTCCAGCAATAGAACCTGTGGCTCATTCACAATCGCCCGGGCAATGGCGACCCGCTGGCGCTGACCGCCGGACATTTCGTTAATCGCACGCTGCTCATAACCCACAAGGTTAACGAAGCTTAGCGCTTCCTGTACCTTCTTCGTGATTACGTCCTTCTTAAGCTTCTTAATGCGCAGTCCGAAAGCCACATTCTCGAATACGTTCAGGTGCGGAAACAATGCGTAATCCTGAAATACCGTATTGACCTGCCGCTCATTGGCGGGAATGTGGTTAATTACTTTTCCATTTAAATAGATAGAACCGCTCGTTGGCTCAGCGAACCCGGCGATCAATCGAAGAATAGTTGTTTTACCACAGCCAGATGGACCAAGTAGTGTATAGAATTTGCCGCGCTCTATCTCAAAGCTGACTCCTTTTAACACCGGATCTTCGTCGTCATATTGCTTAGTAACTTCTTCAAATGAAATGATGGTACCTTCCTGAATAGCTATAGCTAACAACCTCCCTTACCTTAGTAATACAATACTATTTTACCCGCATCTTGCGGAGAACAATCGAAATGGGTATGCTCAGCGCTAATAAGCGACAATTTCCCCTCTCCTTCGACGCTCCAATAGATATAGCATATTAGATTGTACCATTATATGCGATAGCTTACATTGTTAAATGCTAAGCATAAACTTAACAAGTTTGTAAAAAGTCCAGTCTTCCATGCCCTTTTTGAGGTGCTATAATGAAAACGAACTGAAAAGCCAGTGTGGTTTTCTTATTTTTGCGAAAGAAGATGAATGATAATGAACGAGGGGTTACTAGACCGCCTTGAAAAATATGGATTCTCACTTTACATGATACGAATTACGCTTGCCGCATCACTATCCTGGGTAGCCGTACACAGTTTATATGGTGACCAATATTTATACTTTGCACCGCTTGCAGCCATTCTTATTACTCAAGCCAGTGTGAAGGCTTCACTTGAAAAAGGAATCTACCGCCTGATCGGCATTATTATCGGCGGAATCGTCAGCCTGATTGTAGGCCAATTCTTCGATGTAGGTGCATTTTCCATTCTGCTAATTCTGCTCATCGGGATTGGGATTGCCACTGCCTGTCGGATGAATATCCAAGCGGTTTCGCAGGTCGGGGTGACCTCGGTTCTGGCCCTTACCTTTTATCACAATGATTACGTGCTTTGGAGAGTCGCCGAAACCTTTATTGGTGTGCTCATTGCCTTGATCATCAATATGATTATCGTTCCACCAAACAGGTTCGTCAAGGTAAAAGCATTGGCACTCGATGGAAGCCTTCTACTTTCGGAAGCATTAAAAGGCCTCGTAGGCATAAGACGAGACTCTTCAAAGGATAATAATATGCTGGAGCAAGCAGGTAAACTGCTGTCTGCCAGCAATCAACAACAGAAGGAAATGTTCTACACCATTGCTCATTATCAGTGTCGTGGTGATCTAAAGGGACTTATACAAGCCACAGCACATCTAAAGACCATTCATTCCTATGTTAAAGAAATTTCCGACGATATTTGCTTGCTGCCAGCACATCATGCCAATTCTGACTGGATGCTGGAAGTGCTGGAGGCAACAGCCGATTGTATAGCTGTTTATGGTACGAAGACCTTATCCAAGGTTGAATGCCAACGTTCACTTACAGATTGTCTGCATCGTGCCCGCGACTTGCAGGCGGCCAGCTTCTCTGAACTGCAAGGACGGTGCTCACTGACTTCCGTTCGTGATCTAGGTGCGCTCTTCAGTCACTTAAACCGGGTACTCGAAGAAGTGGAACGTGCTAGTTCTGCTACTTACGTAGTTGCAGCTCGGCCTTCAACAGCTGAAATCACACGCGCTATACGCTTAATTAAAAAAGGACTCTCCCAGAAGCTCTAAGCTTGGGAGTGTCCTTTTTTTTATGTTCAATCCCTATTAGACATAATGCCCTTTTGCTCGATTGGTTACTACAACCATCCAACAAATTTAACTAGACTGATTGTTTGGCGGCACGCCCTATCTTCACATTTACCAGAACAATACTGCTAACAATCAGTAATAATCCAATCACAAGGTTTATGGTAATCTGTTCTTTCAAAAAAACTACGCTGGTAGCTATCGAGATCAGGGGGATTAAGAAGGTGAATGAACCTACTTTTCCTGCTTCTCCTTCGTTAATCAGCTTGAAATAGATTAGCCAGCCCAGAGCAATGACAAAAATTGCGATAAACAAGGTATCCACAATAAAGGTTCCACTCCAGGTGATATCCGACCATTTCTCCGTAGCTGATCCCGAAAGTAGCAGAATGATGCCACCAATCGTGATTTGCATAGCCGTCATCCACAGCATATCCACACGTACAGCATTCCGTTTCATATATATTGTTCCTAATGCCCAGCTTAAGGCACTGGCTAGAGCCAGCACAATTCCCCATATGGAGATACTCCCATTAATTCCACCGATACTAAGAGAGGCTACCCCGAGAAAACCAAGCAGCAAACCAGCCATTTTAAGCCCGTACATGCTCTCACCTAACCACAGCCAAGAAAAAATCCCTAGCAATACAGGCTGCAAAAATACAATCGATGAGAACAATCCCGCCGGAACATACTGCAAGCCAATCGTCTGAAATCCATAATAAAACACAATACTAAGGACCGCCGAGATCAGATAGATCGGCCAGAGCTGCTTGAAGCGAAGCTCCTTCACCTTGGGCAGTGCAATTAGAATCAGAATAATACCGCCTACGACGGTTCGAATACCTGCAAATAATAGAGGTGGAGCGTAGTCTAAGGCGATTTTGGATATAGGCCAATTAATGCCCCATACAATCACCAAAAAAATAAGAAGGATCATACTTTTCTTCTGCTGATTCATTTGTTCACTTCCTTGGTGTAGATTCATCACAAATGATACAATAAACAAGAGCATAAATGAAATGAATAATAATCATAAGGGGCATATCATATTTGTTATGAACAATACTCAAATTCGTTTATTCGTCAAAATCGCCGAAAGCGGCAGCTTTACTAAAGCTGGTGTAGAACTGAATATGACCCAGCCTGCGGTCAGCCGGGCGATCTCGTCCCTCGAAGCCGAATTAGACGTGAAGCTCTTGCTTCGAGACCGGCGTAATGGCCTGATGCTTACGGATATCGGCAAACGTATTCTTGTTATTTTCCGTGAAATTCTAATGGGCTTTGATAAGGTCAATCAGGAGATTTATGCAGAGAGAGGTCTTGAAAAAGGGAGTATCCGCATTGGGGCTTTTCCTGTGGCATCTGCTCATTTTCTACCGAAGATTATTAGCTCTATCACTAGAAGATATCCAAACATTACGATTAGCCTACAGGAGGGCTCTATCGCTGAAGTCAGAGAATGGCTGGATTCAAAAGAAATTGATGTTGGCTTATTGCTCGCTCCCAGTGCAGAATTCGAAACCATTCCATTATATAGAGAGAAATTGTTTGCCGTTTTTAGAGATGACCATCCCCTGCAAAAGCGATCCATTGTATGTGTGCAGGAATTAGCGAACGAGCCCATGTTGATTTGCAAAGCAGGATATGAACCGCCTGTTGTAGAGCTATTCCGCAGAAGTAATAGCCATCTGAATGTAAAATATGTGGTTAATAACTTTGCAACAGCTCTTAATATGGTTCAGGAGGGGCTGGCAATCGGCGTGATGTCTGAACTGTCCTTGTTATCTCTGCCTCCAAATGTGGTTACCCGTGAGCTGCAGCCGGATGCTTATAGAGATATCCAAATTGCGGTCAGCTCGCTTGCCGACACTTCAATTGCTGTAAAGCTCTTCATTGAGACAGCGCTGGATCTTTTCACTCAAAAATAAATGGATTAATGAATAGATGATAAGGAGTGCTGAGGATGAACTTTAAAAGACTAGGAAATAGCGGATTACAGGTATCCGCATTAGGACTGGGAACGAACGCTTTCGGCAAACGTGCGGATCAAGAGACCTCCATTCAGATTGTACATGCTGCGCTTGATCATGGAATTAATTTCATAGACACTGCTAATATTTACGCTGGCTCAGAATCCGAGCGAATCATTGGTCTGGCCTTGGAAGGTAGGAGACAGGAGGCTGTTCTCGCAACTAAAGCAGGTTTAGTTAAAAATGAGGGTCCCAACGGCAGCGGCTCCTCCCGTCGCCATTTGCTGCAGGAGCTTGAAGATAGCCTTCGCCGCCTAAAGACGGACTATATCGATCTGTACCAGATTCATACCTTTGATCCCTACACGCCGCTTGAAGAAACCTTACGAACCTTGGACGATATGGTATCCTCGGGCAAAATCCGTTATATCGGGGCCTCCAACTATACAGCATGGCAATTAATGAAGGCGATTGGGATTAGTGAAGCACGCAACTTCACCAAGTACATTTCAATTCAGTGCAGCTACTCCTTAGCAGACCGGACACCGGAGAATGAGCTTCTTTCGCTCTGCCTGGATCAAGGGGTAGGGATCATTCCTTACTTTCCACTAGCTGGCGGAATTCTCACAGGCAAATATAATACAAGCGATTCAGCCCCATCAGGGTCCAGAGCAGATACCGATCCTAATTTCAAAAGATTCCTTGATGATGACCGGATCAAGCTCGGAAGCCAAGTGAGCCAAATTGCTGAGAAAATGGAAACCTCATCTACTGCGCTCTCCTTAGCTTGGCTTATGAATCGGCCTGCCGTCTCGACGGTTATTGTCGGGGCTACACGTGTGGAACAGCTGGAACAAAATTTGCTTAGTACCTCGCTTGTACTTAATGAAGAAACTTCGGCCAAGCTGGAGGAAGCCAGCGATTCCTTCCGTTATGGCGAGCCGTTCGCCTTTTACCGACTCCCATAGAGTCTCGTGCTCTAACTTCTTACAAGGATGGAGGAAAGATTAATGACAACCTATACTGCTGACAGCATTCAAGGAATGCTTGAAGAGCATAAGGATTTTTTTAATAGCGGCGTAACTAAGGAGGTTTCTTTTCGTCTCCAGCAGCTGCTCAAGCTTAAGAATATTATTAAACAATACGAAGGACGAATCATCACCGCACTACAACAGGATTTAGGAAAAGGTGAGTTCGAAGCCTATGCCACAGAAATCGGCTTTACGCTGGACAGTATCGGCTACATGATGAAACATCTTAAGCGTTGGGCGAAGCCTAAAAAGGTTCGATCCCCGCTGCACTTATTTCCTGCAAAAAGTTATATTTTAAGTGAGCCTTACGGCACAACGCTCATTATTGGCCCGTTTAATTATCCATTTCAGTTGCTAATTGAGCCCCTGATCGGCGCCATTGCCGCTGGTAACTGCGCTGTCCTCAAGCCATCTGAGAGCACACCTGCCATCTCGTCCGTGGTTGAGCAGCTTATTCAGGAGACCTTCGAGCCGCAGTATATCCGCGTAATTCAGGGGGAAAAAGAGACCACTAATTTGCTGATCCACGCCAAGTTTGATTATATTTTCTTTACGGGCAGTGTGCCTGTCGGCAAAATCGTAATGGAAGCGGCAGCGAAAAATTTAGTACCTGTAACCTTGGAGCTTGGCGGGAAAAGCCCGGTTATTGTTGATAAGACCGCTAATCTCGATGTTGCAGCGAAACGGATTGTCTGGGGCAAGCTGCTGAACGCGGGTCAAACCTGTATCGCACCGGATTATCTATTGGTCCACAAGGATATTGCCAAAGAATTGATCACCAAAATCAAACATCACATCACTGAGTTCTACGGTCAGGATGCACAGCCTAATACAGATTACGGCCGGATCGTGAATGATCGCCAGCTGCAAAGACTTGCCGACCTCATTGCGCGTGATCAAAACAAGTTGATTATGGGCGGCACCATCGTACCAGAAGAACGTTATATTGAGCCAACTCTAATCTATCCTGCTACTTGGACGGATGCTGCTATGGAAGATGAGATCTTCGGTCCGATTCTACCTATATTAGAATATCATCAATTGGATGAGGCCATTCAGAGCATTAATGAACACCCAAAGCCACTGGCACTATACCTATTCACGGAGGATAAGAGTGTAGAACAAGAGGTGCTGTCCCGGGTCTCATTCGGGGGAGGCTGTATCAATGATACGATCTCACATGTGGCGAGCACTTATCTTCCGTTTGGTGGAGTAGGAAACTCCGGAATCGGGGGTTATCACGGGAAGTATAGCTTTGAGGTCTTCTCCCATCGTAAAAGCATCGTCAAGCGAGGAACACGGATCGACCTCGGAATCGTGTATCCTCCTTATGGCAATAAAGTGAAGCTGGTTCGAAAAGTAATGAAATAAACAAAGCAGCAAACCTCCCATGATCGGGAGGTTTGCTGCTTATCAGGGTAACTACGCAAACAGCTCTAACAATTTCTCAACACTTATCTCAGCGGTGGAAGCCAGACATAGATCCGCTGTCTCGGTCACGAGCGCCACTCCAGCTCCCACTGACTTCATACCAGCAGCATTAATTGCGGCTATTCCCTCCTCGGTATCCTCAATCGCCACGCAGCAGTCTGGGGATATGCCCAGCATCTCTGCAACCTGCAAGTGAATCTCTGGATCTGGCTTGCTTCTACGCAAGTTGCCAGGGTCAGCCACCGCCTGAAACCAATGCCCGATCTGCAAGCGTTCGAGAATCAGCAGCGCATTCTCATTAACTGAGGCCAGTCCGATAGCGATCCCTCTTTGCTGTAAATCGGACAACACGCTGTGGATACCCGGATACAGCTCAGCAGGCGTCATTTGCTGAACAAGCTGTCTGTACTTCTCGTTCTTTTTGTTGCAGAGCATTCCCTTTACCGGTTGCGGCAAATTCAGTCCACTACTCTCCAGAATGACTTCTAAAGATTCCATTCGACTTAGGCCCTTGAGACTCTTATGCTTCTCTCGATCAAAAGAAAGTGCAAGCTCATCCGCCAGATCCTTCCAAGCCTCATAATGATACTCTCCAGTATCAGTAATTATCCCGTCCAGCTCGAAAATAACAGCTTCAAGCTGCTTCACATTCGAAAGCCTCAGCGGCTTCTGCGCAGACAACTGTATAAGGTTTCCCTTATGCATAATCTCAAGCTCTTCCCCCTCCAGCAGCGTATAGATCACTTCTGTATCACTCACAAAAATATCCAATAGCTGTCCAGCACTTGTTATTTTAAACCGATAGCTCTCCCACTGCGCTGGCACACTAGGATTAAATGATAACATCCCGCCGCATAAGCGCATGCCGCCAAAACCATTCACAATCGACAGCCAGGAGCCTGCCATAGCAGCAGTGTGCAGCCCATCCTTCACGTTGCGGTTGATGTCATCCAAGTCCATCCGTACCGTGCGGTCAAAATAGGAATAGGCTCCCGTCAAATCACCAATCTCAGCAGATATTATACTGTGAATGCACGGTGACAATGAAGAATCATGCGTCGTCAGCGGCTCATAATAATTATAATTCCGGATCTTATCCGCCAAGCTGAATTGGTCACCCAGCAGAAACATCGCCATTACCAAGTCCGCCTGTTTCAACACCTGATGCCGGTAAATTACCAGCGGATGGTAGTTGAGCAGCAGCGGATATTTATCGGCTGGTGTATGCTCGAAATCCCATTTTTTCTTGGAGAGAAACGTGTCGTCTTGAGCATAAATGCCAAGTCCCTCATCAAAGGGGATAAACATTTTGTCCGCCGCTTCCAGCCACACTAATGTCTCATGCTCAGTCAGACTGATTTTTTGCTTCAGGCGTTCAAAATGCTCAGGATACTGCTTAGACAATATCCCTGCCATCTCGTGTGCATAATAAAGCTGATCCTGGACCATAAAGTTGGTGTATGCATTATTGTTGACGATAGCTGTATATTCATCAGGACCGGTTACTGCATCAATACAAAAGGCACCGCCCCTAGCCGGATTAAAGTACCCCAAGTCCAACCAAAAGCGGGAAGTTTCGAATAAAATTTCCGCTCCCTTCGTAACCAAAAAATCATAATCTCCGGTAGCCAGTACATACTGCTTGATGGCATACGCAATATCCGCATTAATATGCATTTGCGCTGTGCCTGCCGGGAAATACGCAGAGTTCTCTGCCCCGTCTATAGTCCGCCAAGGGAACAAGGCACCCTTCTGCGACATTACCGCTGCACGCTCCCGTGCTTTGTCTAACGTGGCATAACGAAATTCGAGCAGCTTTCGGCTAATCTCCGGCTGTGTGAACGTAAAGAAGGGCAGCATATACATCTCGGTATCCCAGAAATAGTGCCCTTCGTATCCTTCACCCGTTAATCCCTTGGCCCCAATATTCGTAACCCCGTCACGGCCTACGGATTGAAGCAGTTGAAAAGCATTAAAGCGAATGCCCTGCTGAAGGGCAAGATCACCATGAATTTCCACATCCGTATGTGCCCAGTATCGATCCAGATAAGCCTGCTGTTCCTGGGCAAGTGCTTCAAACCCGCTATGGTCTGCTAAGTGTAATATTTCAGTACTTCTACTGAGTAGTTCGTCTTCTGGATAATCTTTAGAGGTATGGTAAGAGATATATTTGGTTAGTGAGACGCTTTCCCCACGCTCCACCGGGACGACAAACTGCATGGATAATTTCTGCCCCTCATGCTGCACGGTCCTTTTATCCTCAGATCTTGAATCGAGCTTATGACTTACCCCTGTTAATAAGGCAAACTGGGTATGCCGCGTCCGCTGCTTCATCCATAAGAAGGACTGTCCCGGTTCATGACCGGTATCCTCCAGGAGCAGACTGGGCTCCTTGCCTCCCGAGCCCAATCTGGGATCATCCGTTACCTTAGGTTTTTGGATCTTGCCGTCGATGGATGAAGTGAAGGTAAGCACTCCGCTGAAATTCAGCGCTTTAACCTCATAATCTATCGCCGCCAGATGTTTGTGCTGCAAAGTCACCATCCGCTGGATATGAAGCTGTACCCGGTGACCAGCTGGAGATTCCCATTCTACCTGCCGGTGCAGAACCCCGCTTCGCATATCCAGCTTTCGTTCATAATGGTGCACTTGCCCACTGTTTAACTGAAAGGTCTGCCCTTCAATACTCAGTTCAATAATCTTGGCATCTGTTACGTTCAGCATCGCTTGATTGCGGGATGGATATCCGTAGGCTCCTTCTGGATATACAATGGGCTCCGAATCAAAAAAACCATTCAAATAATTGCCTGTTACAGACGAGCCTGAGCTGCCGTGGTAACCTTCTTCGAAATTACCGCGCATGCCAATATATCCATTGCCAAGAGCAAAAATACTCTCGCTTCTTTGATTGTTCTCTTCACTATAAGCTTCCTCATCAAGACTCCACTCCCGGTAAGGATATACCGCCGCCGGATGTACGTATGGTTTCATCTTCATCTCTCTAAGCTCCCCCTGATCACAGTTTCATTCGGGTTCTAAATCATTAACCTTTCACCGACCCACCCATAAGCCCTCTGACGAAATACTTTTGCAGCAGGAAAAAAATAGCGAGCGGCATCAACATGGAGATAAATGCAGCCGAAGTAAGTAAATGCCAATCGTTGCCTCGTGAGCCTACTAAATCGGCAATTTTCATCGACATGACTTGCACAGACGGTTGATTGCCGATAAAAATCAATGAGACTAAATAGTCATTCCACACCCATAGGAATTGGAAGATCCCGATAGAAGCCAGTGCTGGCACTGATAGAGGCAGAATTAGCCTGCTGAATATAGTGAAATGACTTGCCCCATCCATGAAAGCCGATTCGAACAAATCCTTCGGCAATTGACTGATAAAGTTGTACATAAAGTACGTAACCAGCGGTAATCCAAAAGCCGTATGCGCCAGCCAAATTCCCAGATAACTTCCGTTTAGCCCAAGTGCGGTATAATCCTTAAGCACTGGAATAAGCGCAACCTGTATTGGAATGACGAGCATTGCAATAATGATGACAAAAAGGATTTTGCGCCCAGGAAACCGCAGCCAGGCAAAAGCATATGCAGCAAAAGAAGCGATCAACACCGGAATAACCGTTGCTGGAACAGCGATCGTTAGCGTATTCCAGAAGGCCTGTGACAATCCGGAGCCTTTTTGCACCGTTTCACTGCCATCAGCCTGTTTCAGCTTGTATTCCTTACCGGAAAGCACATTATTATAGTTATCCAGCGTGAGATCCGGTGTCATCTTCCAACCTTGTATCTGTTCATTTACGGTACGTGCTCTACGATTCTCCCACATAAGCCGGCTGCCATCAGCCTTCACGCCAGCCTTCAGCTCATCATCTGTATAAGTTTTACCGTTCACCTCAATTGGCTCCCGAAGATCCACGTCCTTGGATAGCTGAATCGTCTCTCCAGCCTTCCACTCCTGATGGGGAAAAGCTTTCCACCATCCAGTCTGCAGAATGTCAGCAGCCGGACGGAAGGAGGAAATAAATAGCCCAAGAGTCGGAAGCAGCCAAATAAAACAGATCACACCCAGCACGATATTTACAATCGTTTTGCTGCCTTTTCTCTTCTTTTTGCCAGCCATTAGAATCCCCCCTGCTTACGGAACTGACGTAGATTGATTATGATTACAGGCAGCACCGCGATCAGTAGAACAATAGCCAGCGTGGAGCCGTAGCCGAAATTACGGTACATAAAGAATTGCCGGTAGAACTGTGTAGCAACAACCTCTGTATCGTATTGACCTCCTGTCATCACCATGACGACGTCAAATATTTTCAACGTAAAGACGATAATGGTCGTTGTCACTGTCAGAATGGTTGATGAAATATATGGAATCATGATTCCAAAGAAAATCTTCACCTCATTTGCTCCATCCACTCGTGCAGCTTCCAAAATGTCGTCAGGAACCCCTTTGATTGCCGCCGAGAAAATCACCATTGCAAATCCAGTCTGCATCCAGATCAAAATGATAATGAGGAAAAAGTTATTCCACGGCTGAAGCATACTCGTCCAGGCTTGGGGTTCTCCCCCAAAATAAGTAACGATTGCGTTCAACAGCCCGATTTGTTCGTCACCCGGTTGATAGTAATATACGAATTTCCAAATGACCCCTGCCGCTACAAAGGAAATAGCCATCGGCATAAAGATGATCGATTTGGCAATTTTCTCATAGCTGCTGCGATCGGCAAGAATAGCAATTAAGAGCCCGAATGCTACACAGGCCAGCGTACCGACGAATACCCAAAGTAAATTGTTACGCAATGCCGTTGCCATCAGATGATCGCTAAAGATCGCTGCATAATTGCTCAGGCCCACAAATTTTTCTGAAGAAGCATTAAAAAAGCTCAAATATAATGTTCGTAGTGCAGGCAGGACCAGTAACCAGCCCAGAATAATCACTGCCGGACCAATAAAGATATAAGGCAGCACCTTTCGCCGGATATGATCAGGGTACTGCTCAACCGCCCAAGTCAGCGTATAGTAAATCAGATAAACACCTAGAACTCCCCAGAGGACAGCCAGAACCGCTGTTAGCAGCGGATTTAATGTGGAATCCCGGAAGAATAAAAAGATTGCGCCGTTAACAACAATATTCGCTAACAACACTACTAGGGACAACATTACCGCCTTCAGGCTGACGGTTGGCCTAGCTTGTGGTTGTGTTGGCATTTGTGGCTGTGGCTGTGATTGTGCACCCATAATAGCTCCAGCTCCTCCTATAAGTTTTGCGGAGCAAAACTCTTATCATAAGCATCGAACTCACTAGTTAGAAAACAAAAAGAGGGGCAGACAATCCTCTTTTCCTACTGCCCCTCTTTTTACTGTGCGCTTTAAATATTAGGTTAGTTGTTCCAGCCGGACTGGATTTGTTCCAAGGCTTGATCCAGTGTCGCTGTACCGCTCACATAGTCGGTCATCCCTTTCCAGAAGGTGCCTGCACCCACTTTACCTGGCATCAAGTCAGAGCCATCAAAACGCAGTGTGGAAGCATCCTGAACCAACTTCGCCATCCGGCGATCGGATTCAGAGGTATACCAATCAAGGGAAGCGTCATTCATAGGAGCAATTACGCCGCCAGATTGTACCCAGCTCTTAATCGACTCTCCAGTGGTGAAGAATTCCATGACTGCACGAACCTCTGGACGATCGTTGAACATAGCGTAAATATCACCTGCAACCAGCACTGGTTTACCATATTGCGCATCAATTGGTGGCAAGTAGAACCAATCATAATCCTGATCAACCTTTGCCGTTTCAGGGAAGAAGCTTGTAATAAAGTTACCAAGCATATTAAACCAGGCTTTAGGCGGATCAGTGAACATTGGCGCTGGGGCATCCCCGAAGGATGTCGTCACGATGGACTTAGCGCCACCGTAGACATAATCCTTGTTGAGCCAAATTTTAGACATGATTTCAACAGCATTTTTTACTTCTGGTGAAGTAAATGGCAGTTCACCTTTTACCCATTTATCGTAGTTCTCAGGCGTAGTCGTACGAAGCATTATATTTTCGACCCAGTCTGTTGCTGGCCAACCCGTTGCAGCACCGCTCTCAATGCCAATAGCCCAGGCAGGATCGCCATCCTTAGCAATTTGTTCCGTCAGCGCCATCAGCTCATCCCAAGTTTCAGGAACCTTGTAGCCTGCATCATCAAATTGTTTCTTTGGATACCATACCAAGCTTTTTACATTACTGCGGTTCCAAATCCCCGCCATGATCTTCCCGTCTTTTCCGTCCATCGTAGACATATCGAGCCAGCTCTTGTTGTAATTAGCCGTCAATTTATCTTGATCCAGCACGCTGGTCAAATCGATAACCTTGCCCGTCTTAGCAATCGACGCCAGCAGTCCCGGCTGCGGGAAGTCAGCGATATCAGGAGCATTACCGCCGTCCACACGAATATTTATTGTAGCTTCGAACTCCTTGGAGCCCTCGTATTGAATATCGATCCCTGTCTTCTCTTCAAATTCTTTAATGCTGCTCTCAAATTTCACTTGGTCAGCATCTACGAAGGGGCCAAACATTGTTACTTTAGTCCCTTTATATTCACCTTTCATCGCTAAATCTAACGGGGAACCCGAAGGTTCTGCACTAGGTGTGTTTGTCGCTTTCTCGGTGTTATCTGCTGTTGGGCTGACTGTTGCCGCCGGTGGATCTGTAGGCGCCGCATTATTGTTGCCTCCGCCGCATGCGCTCAGCGTCATTGTGAAGGATAAACACAGTACTAAAGCCAACGACTTTTTACGTCCTGAGATCTTCTTCATCTTTTGTACATCCCCTTTAATGGTTATAGAGATAACATCTTATTCAATCATCCGGGCACCCTGGCATGTATTAGCAGCTTGTAGCAGATCACCTCCTTGCAAAGCTTTTCAGAAGACAGGTAAATATCCTAAAATCAAACTCCATCACAAATGTAATTTAATAATAGCGCTTACATTTTTTATATTATCATAATTAGTAACCGTTTCCAATCGGAAAATGAGATGTTTTTCATAAGAATTCATACTATTTTCTATCCTAACATTTAAATTTTAATTAAGACCGATACATAGCTCTGAAAAGCTTTTCAGAAGAAGGTCACAAAAATAAAGGGCCTTTATTTTTCCCGCGTGGATTCCCGCACAATCAGCTTATGCTCCATCTTTTCATTCAATACCTGGACACCACCTGTTGTGAGCAATTCATGCAGCATCTCCGCCGCCCGATAACCTAACTCATAAATCGGCTGTGCAATTGTGGTCAGCTTTGGAATGAACATACTCGACATTCGCAAATTATCAAATCCAATCACAGATACCTGCCCCGGAACTAGAATATTACGATCCTTCAGATAAGAAATCGTCCCCATTGCAAATTCGTCAGCAACACAGAAAACGGCAGTCAGCTCGGGATAATCAGTAAACAACTCATGCGCCGCTTGATAAGCGTGTTCGAACCGGTGATTGGCATACTTGCTCTTCACAATATTCTGTTGTAGTCCAAACTCTGTTAACGCTCTTACAAAACCCTCATAACGAGGCGGGCCGGATACGGAGTTATCATGGTTAAAACCAATCATGCCAATGTCCTTATGCCCTAAATCAATCAGAAACTTTACAGCATCGTAAGCCGCCTGTTCATCATCTACCTCCACAGATGGAATGTCGTACTCATCAGAATGCGAGGATACCAACACAAAAGGAATTCTACAACCGACTAATTTGTCATGTGTCTCAGGATAAAGGACATCACTGGCGAACACGATCCCATCCACCTGCTTCTCATGGAAGTTATCAATGTAAGACAACATCCGTTCTTTGTCGCGGTCCGTATTGCAGATCATTAAACTGTATCCAAGCTTGATGCATGCATCCTGCATTCCCCGAATAACCCCTGCGAAATACAGGTTCTCAATATCCGGAATCAGCAGGCCCAGTGTAAAAGACTTCTTGTAGATCAGGCCCCGTGCAAACGCATTTGGTTGATATTGCAAACGTTCTACAGCCTCCATCACTCGATTCCGTTTGCTCTCTACGACCGTATTCGGTGCATTCATAACACGCGATACGGTGCTGATCGACACCTCCGCCATTCTGGCAACATCTCTTATGGTTGGCTTCATAACGATAACTTCCTTTTTTTCAGGTAACTTTTCGATGTGATTATAGCAAGCCCGTTAAGAAATAACAACAGATTTTTTAAAGCGCTTACATTTTATTTAAAAGACATACTTATTCCTTATCTAATCATTACAAAGTGCGTATAACTTACTTAAAGTGTGTATATAGTTTTATTACATGGTATACTAGGCGAGTAGCATTATTCGCAGCTACAAATACTGCTCTAGACTATCTGAGCGTTTATTATAGGAGGGATTACATTGAAGCAACAGCGCGATATTCGATTCTCCGTACTGGACTTAGCCTCTATTGTGGAGGGTGGCACAGCGGCAGACTCTTTTCATAACTCTTTAGCTTTAGCTCAACATGCTGAGGAATGGGGCTATCACCGGTATTGGTTTGCTGAGCATCACAACATGATTGGTGTTGCCAGTTCTGCTACCTCACTCTTAATTGGCCACATTGCTGGCGGCACAAAAAGCATACGCGTAGGCTCTGGAGGCATCATGTTGTCCAACCACGCACCACTTGTCATTGCTGAACAATTCGGGACCCTCGAATCCCTATATCCAGGACGGATTGATTTAGGACTGGGCAGAGCCCCGGGATCGGATCAACCGGCTTCCCGTGCGCTACGCCGTGGTCTCGGAAGCGACGGCAGTGACTTCCCCGAGCAGTTAAGTGAGCTCAGAGCCTACTTCGATCCTGCAGGTGCAGGATCACGACCGGCCGGAGTTCGTGCGGTTCCCGGTGAAGGCTTGAATATCCCCATCTGGCTGCTGGGCTCCAGCGGTTTTAGTGCTCAGCTGGCAGGAAAACTAGGTTTACCTTTTGCTTTCGCCAGCCATTTCGCACCAGAGTATTTACTACAGGCCTTACACATCTATCATAGCAATTTCCGTCCTTCAGCAGCACTAGACAAGCCTTATGTGATGGTCGGAGTTGGCATTACAGCGGCCGATACTGTGAATGAGGCAAGACGACTGGCTACCTCGCAGCAGCAGCAATTCCTTAATATCATCCGCGGACGTACGGGGAAGTTACAACCACCGGTTGATAGTATGGAGGGGCTATGGACGATGCAAGAAAAAGCAGCCATGCTTGAGAAGCAGCGTTACTCTTTCGCTGGTGATAAAGCAGCAATTAAAGAACGGCTTCAAGAAATTCTGCAAGAGACACAGGCCGATGAATTGATTGTTTCTGGTGGAATTTATGATCATAACGCTCGTCTACGCTCTTATGAGATTGTAGCCGAAGCTATGAAGGAAATCTAATTTATCATCATAATTAAGGCAAGACGATAGGTCTGGTATCGGGGTTTGAGCCCTATTCCAGATGTATGTCTTGCCTTTTTATTTTGCATTCATAATCGTTCTCAATAAAACACAATTAAAACAATGAATTATATAAAAATAAAGAGTTAAATAGAGAAAACTGCTGTAAATCCATTAATATAACTGATATTTGATCAAATATGATGAATTTTCTTCTAATATCCCATTTTTGTTTAGATATTATTTTGATTATACTTTAGTTATTCGCTATAACGAACGAATTGACGGTAGATCTCTATCCTCTCCTTCCGCTTTCACGGAGATTCCTGCATGCGCACAAAAAAGTGGTTCTGTGAGATACTACTTATTTCGACAATGTTTGATGGAAAATACGATTAGAAAAGAAGAATTTACCGGAAACCCGCAAATGATGTCTACAAAATTTAATATGGGGTTCAGGAGAAAGGAGCGAGTAAAGTGAAGAAGAAATATCGCTCGGCTTTCATAGCTGCTTATATCCTGACTATTCTAGCAGGAGTCATCTGGCATGCTGGCGGAGTTAGTGCGCAAGATACCATTAAGCTTACGGTGAATTCGCATACGACGAGCACAGCCACCATGAACAATATGCAGCCTGGTGATGAAACGAACTCAGAATACACAATTATTAATGCAGGTAGTGAGGGCTTTAATTACTATGTGGACTTCAAATTCATCTCTGGAGACGCAGAATTATACGATATTCTCCAAATGACACTCGAAAAAGAGGGAGTAATCATCTATTCAGGGGTGATGAGCGAGGCTGCCGGAAGAGTTACCATCGGTTCACTTGCCGGGGGAGAACAAAGTGTAATCCAAATGGATGTAATTTTCCCGTGGGAAGCAGGGAACGAATATCAAGGTAAAACCACAACTGTAGCCTTTGAGTTCTCCGCTTCTGGAGGACCGGAGCCATCCGCTGAACCTAGTCCTTCACCGACAGCAACGGCCACAGCTCAGCCTACACCTGAGCCAACACCGACAGCGACTACTACGCCTACAATAGAGCCAACTTCGACACCTACTGCCACGGCTACAGCTACACCTGAAGCTTCGCCGACAGCAACAGCATCACCAACCACGACACCGACAGATTCACCGACAACTACCGCTTCACCAACTGCAACGGCAGTCGCCACACCAGGGCAATCAACGACACCAACACCATCGCCAACACCTACAGCTTCAACAGTAGTAGATGAAATTAGTGTTACTGAAGCACCGATCCCACTGGGTGGAGGCGATAATGAGCCAACAGCATCACCAAGTGCTGGCAGCCAAACTACCAGCGCAACACCGCAGCCAAGCAATGAAATCGCCTTGCCTGATGATGAGCTTCCACTGGGGGCACCAGAGGTTGGCAACAAGCTTCCGAATACCGCTGAGCCTTGGTATAACTTGATTCTTGCCAGCTTAGCCATTGCGGTACTCAGCGTGATTATCATGCGCAGATTGAAATCGAAGAAATAACCACATTTTGCAGCATAAGTCTGGAGGTGAGAGAGTATGAAGGAGCGTAATGGTGTCTTGCTAGCCGTGAAGCTAATCTTCATACTCTCTTTAGTTGTGTTGATTTACTCGGTTGTACAGGTGGTCAAAGCACCGATCGAAGCTAAACAGGCTTTAAATGATTGGGCAAAAAAGAGGGAGGAAACAGTCGCCCACTCCCGTTCTGCCGAAGAAACCCCTCTTCCCTTGGGAATGGTCAGTTCAGCCAAGGAACAGCCGCCCCCCGCTCATTCCTATACAGAAGGTGAAATCATAGGAGAGATTCGTTTCCCCAAATTAAACAAAAAGATCGCAGTGCTAGAAGGCACGGAAAGCCCCGAGCTAAAAAAGGGAGCCGGACATTATAAAGGCAGCGCAGCTATCGGTGCCACCGGCAATAGTGTGCTCGCAGGCCACCGCGATACAGTGTTCCGTAATCTGGGAGAACTCGTGGCTGGAGATCTTATCGAGCTGGAAAGTACGGACGGGACTTTTACCTATGAAGTAACAGGCAGCACAATTGTTGACGGGGACGAACGTGGTGCTATAAAGCCAAGTGATAAGGCCATCCTCACGTTGATTACCTGTTATCCCTTTTCATATGTGGGATCTGCACCGGACCGTTATTTACTTTCAGCGAAGTTAGTGAAACAAGAAATATTACCGCATTAAACCTAAATATTACCTCAATCTTCTTCCTCAGGGATGAGACCTTATATGGAAAGTGATACTATATATATACAATAGTAAAGAGGAGATGACCCAAGGTGAAGAAAGAGGTTGTAGAACGGTTTATTTCGTATGCACAAATGGATACCCAATCGAATGAAGATAATGAGACTTGCCCATCCACTCCGGGACAGATGGTTCTGGCCCACAAGCTGGTTGAAGAGCTTAAGGAAATCGGTATGGAGGAAGTCCAGGTGGACGAGCATGGCTATGTTATGGCGACACTCCCTGCGAATACGGACAAGGATGTTCCGACCATTGGTTTTTTAGCCCATTTGGATACGGCGACTGATTTTACCGGAACGAATGTGAAGCCACAGATTATCGAGAACTATGATGGTCAAGATATTCTTTTGAATAAAGAGCTGAATGTTGTATTGTCCACAGCGAGCTTTCCGGAGCTGGCGGAATACAAAGGCCACACCTTAATTACAACTGATGGCACGACCCTGCTTGGCGCAGATAATAAAGCCGGTATTGCTGAGATTATGACCGCCATGCATTACCTCATTCAACATTCAGAAATCAAACACGGCAAGATTAGAGTTGCCTTCACACCAGACGAAGAAATCGGCCGCGGGCCTCATAAATTTGACGTAGCCGCTTTTAATGCTTCCTATGCTTACACTGTAGACGGAGGTCCACTCGGAGAATTAGAGTATGAAAGCTTTAATGCTGCGTCTGCCAAAATCTCAGTCTACGGCGTTAATGTTCACCCTGGTACTGCAAAAGGAAAGATGATTCATTCCGCCAAAATCGCCATGGCACTTCATCTCAGACTCCCTGCTGAGGAAGCGCCCGAATATACAGACGGTTATGATGGCTTTTATCACCTAAGCTCTATAGAAGGCACACCTGAATTCAGCAAGCTGCAATATATCATCCGCGACTTCGACCGTGAGAAATTCGAGGCACGTAAAGCTTATCTCTCAGCTGTCGTAGAAGAATTCAAAAGCATCCATGGCGAAGAGAACATCGTGCTTGAAATGAAGGACCAATATTACAATATGCGCGAAAAAATCGAGCCTGTGCGTCATATCGTCGATATTGCCCATGAGGCGATGGAGAACCTTAACATCACACCGATCATCCGCCCGATTCGCGGAGGTACAGATGGCTCGCAGCTTTCCTACATGGGCTTGCCGACACCTAATATTTTCACCGGAGGCGAGAATTTCCATGGCAAATTCGAATATGCGTCTGCGGACAATATGGTAAAAGCGGTAAATGTTATCGTGGAGATTGCTAAGCTATTCGAACAGAAAGCCTAAAGCATTATCCGCATCACTCCTTTAAAACACCAAAAATCCCTGTAGAGGCCGATCCAGACCTCTCAGGGATTATTAATGTTCTTAGACTATTCGATTAGCATCTTTCTTCCGGCGGCGTGTCCTTCCAGATCACGTTTTCTCCGTAATTTTTACCCCAATCGTACATCAATCGAAGGACGGGAAGCAGACTTTGGCCGTATGAAGTCAGGGAATACTCTACTTTTGGTGGAACCTCAGCGTACACTTTTCTTAGAACCAACTGGTCCTCTTCAAGCTCGCGAAGCTGATTGGTCAACATTTTTTGCGTGATATGAGGAATTAGCTTTTTCAGCTCGCTGAACCGCTTTGTCCCTTCAAGCCCAAGATGCCAGAGGATAATCAGCTTCCATTTCCCTCCGATCACCGCAAGCGTTAATTCCTTCTCACAGTTAATTTCCTTCAAGTTTATGCGATCTTTAATCTCGGTTGCCATTCCTAAAGTGCCTCCTCTCTCCTGTTATCATACTAACACAAAAACGAATAACCTCCTTATAGGAAGGCATTCGTTTCTGTACGTTCACTCTAAATTAGCATGCTTGCCGAACATTTGCTGATTCGTCTGCCCCGTCTTCTCCATCATTCGCAGAATAATAGCATCATAAAAGACCAACATCGTCTGTTCGAATAAAGAAGCCATCGGCTGGATCGTGCTGTAGCTTCCACTGGCCGGATCTTTTGGAGATCCCGGCAGCTTCACTGTGTAGCCCGCTAAACGTCCAACCGTCGAATCCGGCGCAATGGTAACGGCAACAACTTCTGCACCCACCCCTTTGGCTTTCTCAGCCATAGAGATCAACCCTTTCGTCTCACCGGAACCGGAACCGAGGACTAACACATCCCCCTGTTCAATCCCCGGAGTCACCGTTTCGCCTACAACATAAGCCTCTTTACCAACATGCATTAACCGCATAGCAAAGGCCCGTCCCATCAATCCAGATCTGCCCGCTCCAGCCACGAAGATCTTGTTGGACTGAAGCAGCAGCTCAGCCATTCGCTCAGTCTCTTCTTCATCAAGCTGAGATATGGAGCGCTGGAGCTCCTCTATAATTTGCTGCGCGTATTTCATTGTATCCATTGTAATCTTAAGCCTGACTAACTAGACGTTTCATTTCTGCTGCGGCAGCCTTTTGATCCGCTTCACCTGTGATGCCTCCGCCAACGATGACAAGATCAGGGTTCGCGGCGATCACTTCTGGAAGTGTGCTTAGCTTGATCCCTCCAGCGATAGCTGTTTTTGCCTGCTTAACCACACTCTTAATCGCATTTAAATCTGCAAAAGAATTTTTACCTTCCGCTTGATGGTCATATCCAGAGTGCACACAGATATAGTCTACGCCAAGTGCGTCTACTTCAGCCGCTCTTGTTTGGATATCCTTCACATTGATCAGATCAACTAGAATCTCTTTATTGGTTTTCTTCGCTTCCTCCACTGCACCTCTAATGGTAGAATCATCAGAAACACCAAGTACAGTAACGATATCCGCGCCCGCTTCCACGGCCTTCATCACTTCATATCCACCTGCGTCCATGATTTTCAAATCTGCCAACACAGTCAAAGCAGGAAAAGCCTCTTTAATTGCTTTCACTGCATGCAAACCTTCATTTATAACGATAGGTGTTCCAATTTCAACGATATCTATAAATTCGGCAACTTTTGAGACAACCTCTTTCGCTCCCGCAATGTCCACTAAATCCAACGCTAATTGTAATTTCATATTTATTTGCACTCCTCATTAATATATTTTAGTAAGTCATGTACAAATTGTAGTTCCTTACATCCCTCTAGGGAAGTAGGCACTTTATTGTGATGTAGTTACCTGGAGGATACTAATGCGCGGTTAAAGGGCTCTTTTCGACCTAAATTAAAAACGTTTTGTCATTTTTCTGTAAAAATACTGCATTTCCATGAAAGCTGTGCTAATATTACAGTTTGTTTATGAAATTTTAGGAAGTACATCATAATATAAGAAGGTGCACAATGAAGCAAAATAATCACCAGGAATTCAACCTGGTCAAACTGACCTGGCCGATTTTCCTCGAGCTATTCCTCTTTATGCTCATGGGTAGTGTGGATACTTTTATGATCAGTTCAGTGTCCGACGATGCCGTGTCTGGTGTCGGCGCAGCGAATCAGATCATTGCGATAGCAATTTTAGTCCTCAGTGTAATTGGTAACGGTGCAGCTATTGTGGTCTCCCAATATCTAGGTTCCAAAAAACCTCTGGAAGCCGCTCAAGTGACCGGCAATGCCATTACCCTAAACCTGTTAGTCGGCATTCTTCTAAGTACGTTTTTGCTGATATTCGGAGGGACGCTACTGACTGCGCTGAATGTAAAAGGGGATATCCTCATTTACGCCAAAGCCTATATGAATATTGTTGGGGGCGGTATTTTCCTGCAAGCATTAATCAATGCTCTGGCGACTACTATCCGTACTCACGGTTTCACCAAACAGACGATGGTCGTATCCTTGCTGATGAACATTATTCACGTGGTGGGCAACTACCTGCTCATTTATGGTCATTTCGGACTTCCGGCGTTAGGTGTGGAGGGTGCGGCTATCTCAACAGTGATGAGTCGATTTATCTGCCTGATCCTTTTCTTCCTGCTGCTCTACAGAGTGATGGAGGTACGGGTGAAAGTAACCTATTACATTCATCTTTCTAAAAAATACGTGCTGCAAATTCTCAAAATCGGAATCCCGTCCGCTTTTGAATCCATCACTTATCAATCGTGCCAGCTTGTATTCACACTGTATATTACTTATTTAGGCGCTGAAGCTATGGCTACTCGCCAGTACGCGCTTAATATTTCCAATTATATTTATTTATTCAGTGTAGCTGTCTCTATGGGAACTTCCATCGTTGTAGGACATCTCGTGGGAGCTAGACGCCCTGATGAAGCCTATAAGCGTGTATTCACCAGTGTAAAGTGGGCGCTGCTGGTTACCGTAATAATAGATGCTGTGGTGATTTTCTTCCGGGTACCGCTATTCGGGCTTTTCACAGACAATGAGAACATCATTAGGATGGGGGCGCAGGTCATATTGCTTAGCTTCTTCCTGGAAACCGGGCGCACAGCCAATCTGGTTATCATTAACTCTTTACGCGCCTCGGGCGATGCCAAATTCCCTGTATATATGGGACTGATCTCTATGGTCTGCATGAGCTTACCTCTTGGTTATTTCCTGGTGTTCCAACTTGATCTCGGGTTAGCCGGCGTGTGGATTGCCACTGCGGTGGACGAGTGGGTGAGAGCCGTCATTATGTATTTCCGTTGGAAAAGCCGAGCTTGGGAGAAACATGGACTTATTGAACACGAAGCTCCAGAACACTGTACGCCTTCCGCTACTCCCGCAGCTGTAAATTAACATGTATACTCAGAGGTTCTTTAAGGTCATATCAGATCTTAAGGAACCTTCTTTTTTATTTACGCCATAATTACATAAAATTTGAGAATGAATGAACCATTCTACGTTACAATAGATAGAACATAATTAACAAAGCTAAAGGAGAGAGCTTCATGCCGGAGGAAACCGGAATTCATGAGTTACTGACGCTCAAAACGATTGCGGAGACTTTGAACAGTTCCAATGAGCTGAGACCCATGCTCGATACAGTCATGGGCAAGCTACTTGAGTTAACCGGAAACACTGCAGGCTGGATCTTCCTGAGCGAAGAATACATGGAATATGAGTGTGCCGCTGATCGAGGTCTGCCACCTGCACTACAACGCGACAATAAACAACCAATGCAGTGCGGAAGCTGCTGGTGCCTAAGCCACCTATGGGATGATCGGCTCGAGCATGCCGTCAACATTCTAAGCTGCAAGCGGCTCAGTAACGCCAGGCAGTATAACTGGGGCGACACGCTGGGGATCACCCACCACGCTACCGTCCCGCTGCATTCAGGTGAGCGTTACTTGGGACTTATGAATGTGGCCGCACCAGGCAAAGCACATTACGCCGACAGCGAGCTGGCTCTGCTGCAATCCGTGGCTTTGCAAATTGGCAGTGCTATTGAACGGATGCAGTTATATAGCACCGAGCAGCGCCGCGCGAATCTGTACGCCAAATTAGGCGAATTCAGCGCAGCTTTAAATCTAACCGCCAACCAATGTATCTCGCCCAGTATTCTAATCGAGAAAAGCGCCTCCCTGATTGGCGACTATTTCGATTGGCCCTTTGCAGCGATTATCGGGCAGCATGAGGGACAATTCGAAGTCCATGCTGCCTATGCGGCTAATATAACGCCGGAAACAGCTCCCTTCCAGCTCTCGGATTCTTTTAAAGTACGTCTAGGAGATATCGCAAAAGGACAACGCTTTGCGACATTAACCCCTGATGAAGAGCAGGAAATTACGAAGTCCTGCTGTTCTGAACAACCTGTCGTGGAGCGTGTTGTGATGCTCGCTGTGCCCTTTCGGCAGATTGCCGCACAAGGTGCAGGAATTCTACTGATCACCTCACCTAAAGCACTAGCCTCCGCAACTGCGGATGGAGAGGTGCTTGAGGCTGTCGCTGAACATATTTCCGCTACATTGGAAAGTGCTCAGCTTGGAGAGAAACGCCGCGAAATTGCGCGTCTTGACGAGCGGAATCGTCTGGCCCGTGACCTGCACGACTCCGTGAACCAGATCCTCTTCTCCCTCTCAATGACCGCCAAAGGCGTGGAAAGCATGCTGAAGCAGGAGCATATCTCCCATCCTGCTACTGAAGCTGTCCGCGATATTCAAGCTTTATCCCAATCAGCACTCAAAGAAATGCGTGCATTAATTATGCAGCTTCGGCCTGCCGGACTGGAAGCCGGTTTATTGACTGCGCTGCAGGCTCATGGCCAGCAGCTAGGGCTGCTGATACAGACGCAACGGAGCGGTGTTCACGAACTTCCCCGCAACGTGGAGGAAGGGCTGTGGCGCATTGGCCAAGAAGCGCTCAATAATGTACGAAAGCATTCCGGAACCTCTAAAGCGGAGGTATCTCTGCATCTGAATGCAGCCGAGGTGGTAATGAGCGTTGCCGACCAAGGTAAAGGCGGGGCCAAACGGCGTTCTAACACAGACACTAATGAATCTCTTGGTCTGCATATTATGAAGGAAAGAGCAGAAGCTCTCTCCGGTCGTATTCATATCCACAGTGTGGAAAATCAAGGCACAACGGTTGAGGCAATCATACCTCTGCCCATCCAATCTACATGAAGTCGGGTGATCATAAATGACGATAAACTTATTATTAGTAGACGACCATGCAATGGTACGCCGTGGGCTGCAAGTATTTCTCTCCACACAACCCGATATCAAGGTTATTGGGGAGGCCTCCAACGGCCGCGAGGCACTGGAAAGAACAGCTGAATTGGACCCGGATGTCATATTAATGGATTTGCATATGCCCATTATGGACGGCATTGAGACCGCTCAAGCACTGAGGATCTCCCACCCGCAGGTCAAGGTCATTGTATTGACCTCCTTTTCGGATCAGGATCATGTACTCCCGGCTATCCGCGTAGGAATCAAAGGCTATTTGCTTAAAGATATAGAACCAGAAGCGCTGGTAGTTGCGATCCGCAAGGTACATAACGGGCAAGTGGAGCTACATTCCGAGGCTGCCAGCCAACTGATGAATCTAATGGCGACCTCTACACTAGAGCAATTGGAACTTAATACTTCCGATCCGAACGGCCCAAACACAACACCTGCTGCGATCACCGGATTAGAGCTTCTTACTCCACGCGAGCAAGAAGTATTAGACCTGATTGCGCTCGGTATGAGTAACAAAGAGATTGCCAGCAAGCTGGTCATCACCGAAAAAACCGTTAAGACCCATGTCAGCCACGTTCTCGGAAAGCTAAACTTAGCGGATCGGACTCAGGCTGCCATTTTCGCATTGAAAGGCGGCTATAACGCCTAGAATCAAAACTCCTCTACAACTTTAGTCTTAGACGCTCAGCACAATGGCTGAGCGTTTTTATTATGTATGTTCATTCCATGTACTGATGTTAACAGAGGCCGATTCAACTATCATTGGTTTATAGCAATTGACCTCACATAGGAGTGGATACAGATGAAAGTGATGATCCTGACAGGCAGTAATCGAAAAGAAGCAACCAGCACGAAGCTGGCAGAACATGCTGCCCATTTCATTAGTCAACATGGGGAAAAGGTTACCGTGTTTGATCTCTACAAACGCCCACTTCCCTTTTATTCACCAGACGAGATTTACACAGAGCATGAACATTTAAACGAGCTTAAACAAGAGATGTTAGCAGCGGATGCAGTAATCTTGGTTACTCCGGAATATCACGGCTCGGTAAGTGGCGTATTAAAAAATGCGATTGATCATCTAGGCCAGGCGCATTTCAACGGTAAAGTTGTGTTATCCGCCAGTTCAGCCGGGGGAGCGGTAGGGATAAGCTCATTACTTCAATTGCAAGCCATCGTACGTAACCTGCACGGTATTAATACACCAGACTGGATCTCCATCGGCGGACTGCAACGCAAGCGGTTCGAGGTCGGGTACGACGGATACGAGGGTGGGCAAGAAATCGAAGATCGCATTCACCTAGTATTAGAAGCATTCCTGAATTTAGCCCGCAAAATCGACAGATCGGCAGGTGCTATCCAATGATCAAAGGACTATATGAAGCACATTTACCAGTAAGCAATCTTGAGGTATCCATCGAATTTTATGAGAAATTAGGTCTGAAAATGGCTTGGCGGGATGAAGAAACTGTATTCTTCTGGATCGAGGAAGGTCGGAGCTGGATTGGTCTTTGGGAAGGCCAGGAGGTTCAAACCCCATACCACCCGTCCTTGCGGCATATTGCCTTCCGTGTCACTTACGAGGACTTGAAGCAATCACTGCAATGGCTGGAATCGATTGGGGCAGAGGCTGTTCCGTTCCGCAACCGGACTTCTGTTGAGCCTTTTATCCGGGCTTATCAAGGAAATGCTTCTGTCTACTTCAACGACCCTGACGGCAACAGCTTGGAATTTATGTGCCACGTAGAGGTCCCTGAACATCTGAAGCCTATTTCAGAGAACATAACCTTAACGGAATGGGAGAAATTACTGCACAGTAAATAAAATACTCAAACAAAAAAACAGCTGCTCCCGTCCAAGGGTCCAGCTGTTTGAGTATATTAGCTTCTTCGATTACTTAATCGAAATGCCCTTCTTCATGGCCTTCATGTCTGCATTCGTATTCACAAGCGTTGGCAGTATCTTCATACTTCTAGTCATGGGAGAGTTGCATTGCCAGCAGGTAGGTACATATTGAAAGGCGAAATTATCGCGCATCCAACCTGTGCAACCTTCCTTGGTACAGGACCAAATTGCTGTGTCTTCTTGCGGAAGTTCCTCCAGTGCTTTTTTACGAAAATACATAAGTACCCCTCCTTGGATCGAATCGAGACGATATCGCTACCCTATTAGGGGCAGATTCATACTATGAAAATAAAAAAAGCTGCCCTCAACTTGTGTTAAGGGCAGCCTGATTTTTAAACTACAGTTTTACAACGTTTTCGGCTTGTGGTCCACGAGCGCCTTGAGTTACGTTGAACTCAACGCGTTGGCCTTCGTCCAAAGATTTAAATCCGTCGCCTGTGATTGCGGAGAAGTGTACGAATACGTCGCTTCCACCTTCAACCTCGATAAAACCGAATCCTTTGTCTGCGTTAAACCATTTCACTGTACCTGTTTGCATGATATTACCTCCAATATTTTATTTAACACATGTCCTTTTATTCCTACGTAGTGTACGAACAAATAAAAATTCACACATTGGAAAAGGACTCATACGCACAAATGATAACCTTTTACAATATGTGAATTAAGGGTTAAATTTATGATTGATTTCATTGTACCACACTAAATCACTAAAAGCAATGCGTATGCCTATTTAATTTTCACTCCGGCTCTTATTGCCTGTAAACAGCAGCAGCCGAGCCGGACGAATACCCATGTTAGTCGATATAACCTGCCAATCCTTTATCCATCAAGTAATCCATTTCTGCATCAAGAATAGTCTCTACTGTGATTTCATCCAGCTTCACATCACGTTGGGCAGTGACATAGTCGACCAGATCATCGCTGTCGATGTCTACCTCACCCTTGGCGTTCGCCTTGGCCTTATTGATAAAGGTCTGTTCATGCTTCAATACTAAGCGGATGATTTGCGGATCCACTTTGGTTTTGGCAGATAATACATTTACTAGCTCCTGCTCATTTACTTTGTCACTCATTTTTTAAATTTCATCTCCTTACAATTATTACACAATCATTGTAGCATATTTCGCGCTTTAACGCGTCATTACGCGAAGTATACCGCGGTTTATTCACACTTTTCTTATCATCCCAGCGTCTATAACGTTCCACTTGAAGTAAGTTATTTAATAAAAACAGTTGTGAGGAACATTGACTTGTGCCAAAATATAAAAAAAGTGTTGGACCAAATGAATACTAGAAAAGGCGGTTGAATTCATGAGCTCTGTATCTACCCAGCAATTAGACACAAACAGCAACAAGGCACATCGTTATATCGAAGACGTATACGCACAGGTTGTTGCGCGTAATCCTTTTGAGCCCGAATTTCATCAGGCCGTAAAGGAAATCCTTGAATCTTTGCTTCCAATCCTTGCTGCTGAACCTAAGTATCAGGAAAATGCCATTCTGGAAAGATTGGTTGAGCCAGAACGTTTGATTATGTTCCGTGTTCCTTGGACAGACGATCAAGGTAAGGTCAGAGTTAACCGTGGATATCGTGTACAGTTCAGCAGTGCAATTGGACCTTACAAAGGTGGACTTCGTTTTCACCCATCCGTTAATGCTAGTATTATCAAATTCCTTGGTTTCGAGCAAATCTTCAAAAATGCTCTTACCGGCCAACACATCGGTGGAGGTAAAGGCGGATCCGACTTTGATCCTAAAGGTAAATCCGAAGGCGAAATCATGCGTTTTGCACAAAGCTTCATGACTGAATTGCAAAATTACATCGGTCCTGACCAAGACGTTCCTGCAGGAGATATCGGTGTAGGTGGTCGTGAGATCGGCTACATGTACGGACAATACAAGCGGATCCGCGGAGGATATCCGGCTGGCGTATTGACTGGTAAAGGTATTGGTTACGGCGGAAGTCAGGCTCGGACAGAGGCTACTGGTTACGGTACGGTTTATTTCGTAAACGAGATGCTGAAGGCAAAAGGCCTTTCTTTTGAAGGAAGCCGCGTTGTTGTTTCCGGTTCTGGTAATGTAGCGATCTATGCTATCGAAAAAGCTGTACAGCTAGGCGCTAAAGTCGTAGCTTGTAGTGATTCGGCCGGATATATCTATGACGAAAATGGGATTAACCTCGAAACTGTCCGCCGCCTAAAAGAAGTCGAAAGAAAACGGATTAGTGAATATGTGAATGAACATCCTAACGCTGTGTATACTGAAGATTCCACGCAAATTTGGACCATTCCTTGTGATATCGCCCTTCCGAGTGCTACTCAGAATGAGATTGATGAAGCCATGGCATTGAAACTGATTGAGAATGGTGTAAAAGCAGTAGGCGAAGGTGCCAATATGCCATCCACCCTTGAAGCTATTCATCAGTTCCAACAAGCTGGCGTACTATTCGCACCTGCTAAAGCTGCTAATGCTGGCGGCGTAGCTGTATCTGCGCTTGAAATGGCACAAAACAGCATGCGGTTGTCCTGGAGCTTTGAAGAAGTAGATACGAAGCTGCATGAAATCATGGTTTCCATCTACGAACAATCTGTAAATGCATCAGAGCAATATGGACAGTCCGGCAACCTTGTTGCAGGAGCGAACATCGCTGGATTCAAAAAAGTGGCCGACGCTATGCTGGCTGAAGGTGTAATCTAAATAAATTACCGGCGCTCTAGACACGAACGCCCGACATACAAAAGTCCCCGTAACCGGTCAGTAAGAATCCGGTTACGGGGACTTTTTGTATGTCTAAGCGTTCCATCCGGGGATCTTCCGCAAATCCCCGTCCCCTATCGATTGAGTACTCTCCGCAGTCGTATTGGGGGGTGAAGAAGCCGTACGAATGTAACAGGAATCTATTCCTATCGTTAGTGCCCCTGCAATATCCGTACGGGGATCATTCCCGATCATAATGGCCGAACGCAAATCCGCTCCATAATGCTCAACTAAATAACGAAAAAATAGCGGGTCTGGCTTACTCACTCCTGCTTCGGAGGAAATGGCAATGCCATCGAATAAAGGAAGAATATTCAGCATCGTTAATTCTGCTTCTATAAAGGTTTTCTGGCCGTTGGAGAGCAAAAACACCTTTTTGCCACGTTCTCTTAATGTTTGCAGAATTTCAACCACACCCTCATAAAGTGAGATATGGATCATCGATAATGTCCGCAGCCATCTAACCGTTTCATGTAACCACGCTTGATCCGGTTCTCCACCCAATTGACGGGCCACAGAACGAAACACATCCTCCATTACGAAATCTGGATACTGACAATTCCGCGCGGCTTTGGTGAGCTGTAAATCCCTCTCCCGCAGAAATTGTGCCTGTAGCTCTTTTCCTGTTATGGACATCCCCTGATATCCGAAATGGAGCGATAATCGATCCCATACCTCCGGCTTCTCCTCATCTGTCTGAATATCGATTAATGTGCCATACAGGTCGAAAATATAAGTCTCGTACATCCACCGTCTTCCTTCCTATTATTCTCTCTGTGTTTTATCCTTTAGTACCATTATCGGCGGTTGTCTGGCCCTCCTCCATCCGGTTTGACACCTTTTGATAGAGATAAGAGATACCGAGCAGGCAGATGCCAAAGCTGGCATAAGCTATGATTTTGCTGCCAGTGTTCAGTAGACCCAAATCATAGAGCAGCAGCTTGCCCGTAGCCAGCAGTGTTAATCCAAGGCCGAAGCGCCGGATGTACACATACCTTTTGCGGAAGCCATACATGATAAACAGAACGGCTAATAGTAGATAAATGAGACTAAAAATTAACCCTGCATCACTCAATTGCAATTGCACTCCTAGGAAAGCGGTGATAATGCCGAGTAGATAAATCGCCATGAAAACAGGATAGATCTCCATACTCTTAAACTGGCGATTCAGCGCTGCAATCAGCAGATCACGTCCGCTAAACCAAACAAAGATATTAAAGATAATCAGTACGGCTAGTGCGATATAATCAGCTGCTGTATTTTGCGCGAGATTATTTTGCAGACTTGGCAGGCCTACTGTAATTACTATACAAATGACGTAGCCAACCCCAAACAGAAATCTCACAAAATATTTAACAATCGTGTCATACAGCACCTTCACCTTTGGCAGCACGTACGCCAGAACCAAGGTCCATACAGCGGACAGCAGTAAATTATAGAAGGTTCTATGCGCAAAGTCCTCCGGTACAACCAGATGATACAATCTTCTCGATTCATACAAGCCGTAAATCCAGAAATTTAATAACGCCGCATATTTAAACCACAACGCTAAGGTGATTTCATAAGGTTCGCTGCGCTGAAGAGCATCCTTGCGGTTATGCTGAACTGCATACAACACCGCGACAATCAGCATGCCTGCTGTGATAAAGACATATTTTAGCGGGAAGTAGACATCTCTAAAATTCGTCCATTGATAGTCTGCGACCCACTGCGTCGGTACATTTAGACAGAAGAATACTACAAGGCAGAGCATCATAATGCCCCAGCCTGCCCTTTCCATCCCCTTAAAGCGGTTCAGATTGCCATACAACGTAAGAACGACGCCCTCAATCAGCCAACCGATGGACCACCAAGCCGCTCCAAATTGAAATGGAATCATCAATATGCCGAAGGTCAGTGAAGTGGCGTAGAACAGCAGTATGCTTTCTTTTTCCTGTGGCATCAGCTTCTCAAGCCCTCGACCCAGACCGAGATACAGCAGGCAGAAAAGCAACGCCAGTGCACCATTGTAATCCTTCAGTCCTGCATCCATAAATAAAATATACAAGGTGAGACAGCTAATAAACGTATTACATCCTAAGAGAGAGAAATCCCACCAGGACAGCTTGGAACGATATTTGAACGGGTACCACAAGGTAATTCCCAGATACATCGCAAAAGTCAAAACAGCATAACACATATTAATTCCGTTGCTATCCGACAAAGCTATTAATATGAGCATGGAGGGTGTATTAAATAAGTAGCTGATATAATTGACAACGTTCCAGCGTTTGCGGAAAGAAATCAATAAGATGAATAAATTCAATAGAAACAAGTAACCCATAGCTACATAAACCGCGTTGCCCGAAAGGCCAAACGCCCCCAGATAAGAGTATAAGGGCAGATATCCTCCGATTAAGCCCAGTGCACAAATACTCCGTGATTCATACCTTAAAGACAGGAGTACCGCAGTTAAAGTAACGAGTACAGACAAGGATAACCCTACATATATACTAATAATATCAAGCAGAAAATAGCTATAAAAAATAGAGCCATACAGCACCGAAATCCCGCCGCCAAGCAGCCCTAAAGCGAAGGTGCCTTTTCCTTTGCGGTATAACCACTCCCCGCCTCCCAGCATCAATAACCCCAGTAGAAAAAAAGCGCTTCCCTTCATATAACCTGTGAACCAGTTGGAATAGGTATACCGGAAGCCTGCCCCCACCGCCAAAATCAACAGCAGAATACCCAGCTTGTTAATCCAACTTAGTCCAATCTTCATTTCGATCTGATTTTGTTTTCTTCGGCGCTTCAGCACCTCTTCACTGATCTCTTCCGAGGCAAAATCATGTAATCCATTATCCATGCCCGAGTTGAGGCGAAGTTCCGCTTCCCTCATTCTCTGCCGCTGTGCCAGCACACGCTCATTTAATTCTGCCGCCAACGCCCCAAGTCGACTGGATATCTCTGCTTGTTCCTCACCCAGCTGCCTGGAGGCTGTATGGTACAGCTGCTGAATATGACGTTTCGTCTCCACTTCAAAAGCCGTCAGACGATCTGTATGAGCATGGCTTCTAGAGGAAAAATAAGTCTGCAGCTTCTGCCTCGACACTTTAAGAATGCCCAGCTTTTCATCTAAAATCTGTTCCGTTAGCGCAACTCTTAGCTCAGTATTCTCTTCTTGAAGCTTACCTACCTGAGTCTTTAGCTCGACCAAAGCAAGCTTATGCTTCTCATATTGCTTCTTCAAGTATTCATTCTCGTTGACCAGATCGTGACTTTCATATTCCGCAATCAGAGCCTCATATTCCTTAATAAGCCCGTCCTGCTGTACCTTCATGAATCTCAGTCGATCTTTGAATGACTCCATAGCGCCTCCTTATGTGAGCGATTGTTAATACTTACATATTACTACATATAGCTGTGGGGTCTTATGCTTTTTTTATATTTGCAGTGAATGAAGATTACGATCGGGATGCAAAAAAACTGCAACATTTTGGAGGGGTGTCCCGTCAGAATAATAACAACACTAACAAAAGATTTTAAAAGGAGCTCACAACCATGAACAACATTTTAAAAACAAGTACAGTTCTTTTAACTTTGTCCCTAGCACTTTCTACAGGAGCAGCTTATGCTGCACCCACCACAACTTCTGCTAAAAATGAGGCTACACAAACCTCCGCTAGCGTTAATCAAAAGACGTTTGCGATTGAAATCAACGGATCGACTATTAAAGAAACAGGCTTCCAAAGCACAAGCGGTAAAGAGCCGATGGTACCACTACGTTCAATTACTGAAGCCCTTGGATTTGAATTAACCTGGAATGCACAGAATAAATCCGTTGAACTTATCAATGGCGCTGTATTCACTACAGTGAAAGCTGGAGAAGATCGTTATAGTATCAACAAAATGAATACAACACTTGGAACTGCACCACAATTGGTTGACTCCACTTTGTATGTCCCAGCTTCCTTTTTAAGCGAAGTAATTCATCAAAACATGACTGTGAAGGGAGATTCCATTGTGATCAACACAAATGCCGCCGAGCAGCACATGACTAAGACTGGTGTGATTACAGCAGTCTATGATGGTGGTAAATACCAATCCGTTCAAATCCAAGGTGTAGGTACGGATGGAATCGTATTAAATGTAGGGGAAGATACGGCTATTGAGATGGCTGACGGCACTAAAATTGCACTCAAAGATCTCCATATCGGGATGACAGTAAAAGCAGAACACTCCATGGTCATGACTATGAGTCTTCCGCCACAAACACCAACTTACAAAATCACCGTTCTGGATAAGCAAAAACAAGATGATCTTCTAGGTACTGCTGGTACTATTGAAGAAGTTCAAAAAGACGATAAGGGAAATATCAGTATCACTGTTAAAGGTAGTGGCCTGAGCGAATTGTCACAAAAAGAAGTAGTACTGCGCATTAGCGAAGACACAGTGCTCATTAACAAAGACGGCGAAGCTGTTAAAAGCAGCGAGCTTGTTAAAGGCACAAAAGTTATCGGATTCTACAGCCCAGTGCTGACCAGAAGCCTGCCACCCATCGGCACAGCTGTCAAAGTTGTAGTAGATTCTGCACAACAATAAGAGAGAGACTGGAATCTTATTAAAAAGATTCCAAAGAGACATTAAAACAGCGATCCTTCCGTTATCGGAGGATCGCTGTTTTGCGTTTTGGGCAATAGGGTGGCTGACTCACTTCAGAGCATTTGAGGCAAACGAAAGCCGGCTGAACGCCTAGGTACACTTTTGCTCGCCTTGCTGCAGAGTTTTGGATGATCATAATTGCGAGGCTTACGGACCCAGATGACGTTATTTCCGATTTTTCCGCCTTTAGAGCAGCGTTTCGGACTCCAGCGCCACCATTCATTAAAAAGAGGGCATATTCGGTATTTTTTATGCCAATAGCGTCAGTGGGGTCCGTTAGAATTACAAATGTGGTAAAAAGCTGCGTTAACGGTCAGCTGTGTCCGATAGCAGATTATAGTTACTTCGTTCGCGCAACTTCGTTTGAATTATCCGAAGTTAGAGGTCTAGTTCAACGTCAACAAAACAGGGGTGCCCCAGCAGCCATTGTCATGACTACTAGGACACCCCATGATTGTTTCCGTCCATTATCTATTTCATGAATCGCTAGCTAGAATCAATTGCATCAACGCTAATAAACGTTCCAGGTTAATCGGCTTGCTAAGATAATCTGTTGCACCTGCCTGAAGGATTTTAGCCTTATCTTCCTTCATCGCTTTTGCAGTCAGTGCAATGATGGGAATATCCTTCTTTGCGGGCATTTGTCTGATCCGATTGATTGCCTCATATCCGTTCATCACTGGCATCATAATATCCATAAGAACGATGTCTATAGAAGCCGCTTGCTCCAGTTCAAACAGGCCGCTCTCTCCGTTAGTAGCTGTAGTTACATGCAGCCCGCGCTTTCTTAGGGTATTTGATAAAGCAAACAAATTCCGTTCATCATCATCCACGATAAGTACATGCTTTTGATTCAGAGAAGTGAAGTCATTACGTGTATCCTCAGCCGTTGTAGCGGCAAGTACCACTCCATTCCCAATCTCTTGAATAACAGTCGCTTGATCAGCCACTTCCTCAAGGCTTGGGGCCTCAAGCTTCAAGGGCAAATACACTGTAAAGACGCTACCCACTCCTTCTTGACTCTCCACTATAATTCTACCACCGAGCAGGGTTGCCAGCTCTCTAGATATGGATAACCCAAGCCCTGTTCCACCATATTGACGTTCTGTATTTCCATTTGCCTGTTGAAAAGCCTCGAAGATAATCGACTGCTTTTCTTTTGAAATCCCAATTCCAGTATCCTTGATGGCGAAGGCAATAAATTCCCCTGTATACGAATCTGCCAAATCCAGCAGCTCGTCCTTAGTTGCTGAACGGATTTCCAGAGTGACTGCGCCTTCCGCTGTAAACTTAAACGCATTGGACAGCAAATTTATAATAATTTGCCGCACTCTTTGAGCATCCGAATAAAACAGCGGGGGTAAGTTCTCTCCCAGCTGTATTTGCAAAGGAATCTCTTTTTTACGGGAAAGCTGACTGAAGTTCTGGATCATTGCCTCCGGAATCTCCGATATATTTATCGCTTCAATTTCAATATTCAGCTTTCCTGCCTCAACCTTGGACAAATCCAGAATGTCATTAATCAGCGCCAGCAGATCTTGTCCCGAAGAATGAATGGCTTTTGAGAATTCAATATCCTCTTCGCTTAAAGCTCCCGACTGATTCTCCATAAGAAATTCGGAGAGCAGCAGAATGCCGTTAAGCGGAGTTCGCAGTTCGTGAGACATGTTAGCCAGAAACTCTGATTTATATTGTGAGCTTTGCTGCAATAACTCTGTGTATTCACTGAGTTCCGTTTGAGCTCTTTCCGCCTCTAGTGACTTTTGTTCCGCCAGCAGTTTCTTATCCTCCAGCTTTCTATTCGTTGCATGCAGTGACTCCGTCTGGATTTGCAGCTCCTCAGACTGAGTCTGTAGTTCCTCGGTATATACCTGTAGCTCTTCGTTTAGACGCTGAGATTGTGCCAGAAGTTGGTCAATCTTCATAATGCTAATCGTACTGTTAATTGCGGAGCCAAAGGCATTCGAAATAGACCCTAGGAACTTAACCTGCAATTGCGTAAGTGGAGCAAAGGCGGCGATTTCCACCACAGCAACTACCTCACCCGAAAAAGAAATCGGCATTAGTAGAAGCGCCTTCGGCGCAGAAATACCCAACCCAGATTGTATGCTAATATAATCCTCCGGCAGATCCTGTATTTGCATCAAGCGCGCCTCTTTAGCACATTGTCCAACTAGACCTTCTCCGATCTGGAATGCCCGCTGATCTGGAATGTTACTGCTTCCGCCAAAAGTAGAGACTCTCTTAAAGAAATCTCGATCATGGTCCTGTGTTCGAACATATAAGGAACCATATGGGTAATCGAGGACTTCTGCGGTTTTGCCAAGAAAAATGTCGCCCAGTTGCGAGATATGTGTGATGCCCTGATACCTCGCCAACAATTCGTTTGCGTTAGCCTGAATCCATATCCGCTCTTGTTGCGTGTCTATCAGATGATTCGTAGCTACGCTCAGATCCCTGATCTCATCATTCGTGGTGATCTCTATCCTTGTCTTCATATCTTCGTCAGATTCCAATTCTGCAATCGTATGGGTAACTTTACGAACCGTACTAACGATGGCGCGTGAATTGATCCACGAAGCGACCATCGCGGTAACCGCTATAATTGCCCAAGCAATATAAAGAAGCTCTAGCAATAATTTATTCTTGTCTGCTTGTCTAGCAATCAGACTGTTGGTGTTCTCTTTCATCGTCTCGCGGTAAGTGCTGATCTGATTACGAATCCGGTCCATTTGATCTTTGCCGTCGTCGGAATTGAAGTATCTTAGGAGCTCAGCGTCCTGTCCCTCTTTTTTCAACTGGATCACATAATTTCCCGACTGTTCGATCCATTGCTTAATTTTACTTTCAATACCCAACAGACGCTGTAACTGTAAAGAATCATTAGCAGTCAGCACGTAAAGCTTATCATAATTAGCTTCCCATTCAGCCTTACCCAAATTGTAGGGCTCCAGATACTTGTTATCGCCGGTGATGACATATCCACGTTGTCCGGTTTCCATATCTAAAATATTCTTCTCAATTAGATTAGCCAAATTAGTAATCTCTCGATCCTGATGAGAGATGAAGCTGGTTTCCCGCTGTAGAGCATTGATTCTTCCATGCATGACAAAAACAAATCCTAATAGACAGATCACGATTAAAACTGTAATTGACAGTATTTTATACTGCAAAGTGAATCGACGTTTGTTCACAACTAGCCTCCGTCCTGTCTTCTAACTATAAACCCCTTTCTATTCTACATCATTGCAAAAGATTACTTGAATAAGGCTTCATTAATTCTTCTATGTAAATTTTGACTGCTGCTAATTTAAACAATTTCCGCAGGGTTGAAACACTTGTTTTTACCGGAATAAAAAAAAACCCCACAAGTGCCTTTCTCCTTGAAGGGTTACCTAAATATCTAACTCAGCAAATACAAGTTTTCTTCTTCACACCTAGCTTCCCAGCCTGTTCAACCTTAGCAATATAATCAACAGCCATGGGAACTTTACAAGCGGTTTGTCCCATGTTCACCTGGACCTTACCTATACCTGCTGCGATCTTTGCTGCCTCCTCATGCAGTTCTGTGATACTGCTGCCCGCCATAATTACAAAAGTATTCATCGTATAACGGACACGATTCCGCTCCTGATGAATAGTAGCGCCTACTTGTTGTAACAACTCCCTAATCTCAGCGATGTCCAGCTTATCATCCGGTGTAATTGAAATGTAATTTGCATAAGTGCTCCAGCCGCAAACGGCTATTAGTTCATCCGAGGAACGAATCCACTCTCTCGCAAGTTCCAATCCATATGGACTCTCTGCGGCGAGAGGGGATACTATATATTCCACTACCGCATGCCAACTGGCCGCCGAAGCCCAGCTTTGAAGCTCTTGCTTCGTCATAGTCTTGGGATTGACGGTTAGCCCAGCCAAATACATTGCATCGTAATTGCCTGTCTGATACAAAGCCCTTGCCAGACTCTGATCTTTTTTCACATCCTTAACCAGCTTCTTCATATCCCCTACCTTTACTCCAAATAAAGGTTCCACTGCGCCATGTCGTAAGAAGGTACGTTTCGTCTGCTCTGTACCCATCTCCTCAAGCTTGCTCATCACTTCATCAACAGTCAGATTCATTAGGCCACTCCCTTATCTTCGATGTTCTTATCCCTTTACTGTTTCTCTTATGATCGGTTCACGACCTAACGTAACTCTGTTCTTCCCTGTATTCTTAGAGTGATATAACGCTTCATCCGCTTCCCGATATAAATCTTCGAAAGTCACCTCTCTACGCTCCGTAAAAGAGATTCCGATACTTGCGGTAAGATGAATGCTATCCTGTTCATTCAAGATTATCGTGTAATCACTCATCATTGTACGAAAATTCTCTGCTTCTTTTAAGGCTGCACATTTATCTTCAGCGAAAAAGCATACGGCAAATTCCTCGCCACCCACTCTTCCAGCAATACCTTTATTCTGGTATACCTGAAGTATTTTATTCGAGAAATCAACTAACGCCTGATCGCCCGCTAAATGACCATAAGTATCATTAATTAATTTAAAATCATCAATGTCAAATAACAGCAGAGCCAATCCTAATCCATCCGGGATCGTTTGATTCTGGACCCTTTGCATGAAATGCCTGCGATTATATAGCCCTGTCAGATCGTCAACCGTTGCCTGATAGACCAGCTCACGCTCATACCGCTTCTTCTCACTATGATCACTAAACACAATAAGCATACCCTTATTCTCTGTTGTCGCATGTTCCGTAGCAATTAAAGAAACCCCATAACAGAGCTCCCCTGCGCCAGAACAAACTACCTCAAACTGTCCCTCCGTCCTCTGACTGTAATGAGCTGCAATGTCTTCGTGAGACTTCATAAAAAGATCAATGTTTTTTCCCATCCAGTTATCGTTCGCTATTCCGGTAATGTCGTATAAAATAGCAGTCGCCGCATCGTTTATGCCAATGATATTATCATAACGGTCAGTCAGAACTACGCCGTCTTTCATGTGCTCTAGAATTTTGTTTTTGGTTAGAGGGAAGATGGTTAATTTGGAGCTAACAAAAAGTGCGAAATAAGCCGCTATAATCGCAGGCAAATAAGTAAACGCCGTAAAACCTGTAATGGTAATCTTCAAGAGGGGGAGTAAAAATACGGAAGTAACTGGAACTAGCAAACCCGCCAACAGCAGCAAATTAGTCCGCAAATAAACTCTCGGGGTATTCAGTAGGGAAACTGCCAGCAAGCAGACTGCATATAGCCCAAAAAGCTGATCATACGCAATAAAAGCCATACTAAGGAGCGTAGGCTTTACAGCAATTCCACTAACACCCGCGACCGTCAGGACGGCCACTTCACTGCGCATCAGATGATGATAGCTATCCGTAAAAATAAGAAGTACATCCATAACAATAGGGATAGAGAAGATTGCAAGCTTCACGGGCAGGCGCCCTGTGGAAGGAGATACGTATTCTTTTACCACAGCATAAGTAAAGAGCGCACTAAAAAAAAGCGGAGCCTGCTGCACATTCTTCCACCACAGCTTAGACTGAAAAGAGAGTGACATAATCTCTCCCGCCGTTGCAACAAATATAAGGCTGACTAACAGCATTAAGATCCACAAATAGCGTCTCCCTGCTAACTTACGGTGCCGATAGGAGCTGACGCCCATGTACAGACTTAGAACACTGCCCATTAATAAGTAATACGGATATCCCTGAATCCATGGCATGCCATATTTCTCCTATTTTTCAAGTCGCTCCTATCATTATAGCCTAATCCTTGGTACAAATGAATCAACAATAACAGCACATCTTATGCCTTAAATTTCACCCGATTGGAGAACATATATTTTCTGGCTAAATCCTTAAATGTTATTTTATCTTGTGCCGATTCAAAGAAACGTTTAGGGATAATCAGCGCTCTCTGTGTGGACACAAAAAACACAAACAAGTTCGTAGTTTCACCTATCTTATGTATCTCTTCCCACTTCACTTGTCCAGTGCCCGCTTCGGAAAGATAAGATATGCCTTCATCTGAAATCGTATAATTTTGCGGTTGCTGAATTAGGCTATCTGTTTTGAACGCCTTCTTGGATTTTTTGATCAAGCTTGCCTTGGTCATATACCATAAGACAGCGGCAAGAATTATAGCAGTCACAGCCAGGATTGAGATGCTTTGAGTACTGTAATCCTTAGTAATTAATAACAAAATCATAAAGTAAGCGACTACGCTAAAAGAGTTGAGTATAATCCGGCTATTCAAGCTGAACCATAAATTAAACTCCTGAACGTCTTCACTCTTTAGGACTGTATCTACTTTTATTACATTTTCCATCACTGATCGCTCCCTCGACGCCATGTATATTTTTAAATTCATCTCATTTTAACATGCCTGAACACAAAAAAGGGACATCCCCGAAGCGATTGCTTCTACATGGGTTGTCCCTCTTCAATCCGTAAGGATTCTTATTTCTTTTGTGCAAGACGTTGTTTGAACTTGTCAACACGGCCGCCTTGTTCTGTATCTCTTTGTTTACCAGTGTAAAATGGGTGGGATGCGGAACTTGCGTCCACACGGAGCACTGGGTAAGTGTTGCCGTCTTCCCATTCCATAGTTTCATTGGATGATTTAGTAGATGCACTCAAGAATTTGAAGCCTACGCTTGCATCCAAGAAAATCACTTGGTTGTACTTAGGATGTATGCCTTCTCTCATTCTAATCGTCCTCCTTCTGAATAAATTCGTGGAGCCTTTATGGTAAATTATCCAAATGATCTGTAGGTTTATATATAGTATAACCTAATAAACGTAGGAAAATTCGTAAATCTTACGATTTAGACCACCGCTCCATCATACGCTTATTTAGAGCACAAAGCAACTAATATTGAAATTACTAATATTTCCATAACCTTTCAAAGCCTACCCATAACGCCGGAGGTTAGAGCGATTTCACCATTCCTCCATCGACTAAAAGAGATTGTCCCGTAACATAAGTATTCGCAAAAGAGCCTAGAAAAACAGCAGCCTTGCCGAATTCTTCGGGCGTGACCAATCTTCCTAACGGGATTTGCAGCAGCGCTTCCTCTTGAATCTGCTCCATAGGGATCCCCTCGGCTTGTGCACGTTTGCCGTCTAGTTGAAGAATCCTGTCGGTTGCAATACGCCCTGGAGCGATCGTATTAATTAAAATGCGATCCGCAGCCAGCTCAGTAGCCAAGCTCTTGGTCAAGGCATACACGCCAGCGCGAAAAACATTGGAAAGAATTAGTCCCTCAATAGGCTGCTTGATAGAAATCGAGCTTATATTAACGATTCGCCCTGCCCCAGAAGAGCGCAGATGCGGCAGTGATTCACGGATCAAACGAATGGTGCTCATCAGTGTGAGCTCAAATCCTTGGTTCCAATCCGCGTCTTCCATATCAGCGAAACCTCCGCCATGAGGCCCCCCCGCATTGGTCACTACAACATCAAGCCCACCGTTTTGGGCTACAACCGTTTGAATAGCATGTACGATATCCTCTGGGACAGTCACATCCATCTGAACAATGTTCACCTGCTGTCCTGTGGCTGCCTGAATCTCTTTCTGTGCGTCTACAAGCTGCTCCATACTCCTGCTGGCGATCATTACCTTCGCCCCCTCACGGGCGTACTCCAGCGCAGTTGCGAGTCCTAACCCTTTACTTGCTGCGGCTACAAAAACTGATTTCCCACGAAGTCCCAAGTCCACCATTAATGCCTCCTTCTTAATTAAACTCCCAACAGCTAAGACTTAAATTGCCATACTGATAACTTCGGTGCAGCAGCTTCGCTTCTTTCCCTTTATCGCCAGCTCCCATAGCTATTATCAGAGGGATAAAGTGCTCATTAGTCGGCACTGCATCAATACCATAGGGAGCAAGCTCCTGATAGCTAAATAGTGACTCTGTATCCCAAGCTTCCACCCTGTGCTGCAGCCAGTCATCGAATGTCTCTGCCCATTTCTCGACGTTCTCCATTCCCCACTTCACGCTACGCAAAATATGGACGGTTCCACCACTGCCAATAATCATAATATCCTGCTCACGCAGCTCAGATAAAGCCTTACCCATTAAATATTGCTGTTCATTGGACAGCTCTCGATTAACTGACAAAGACACGACAGGAATATCTGCATTCGGATAGATTAATTTAAGAATAGCCCAAGCTCCGTGATCTAGTCCACGCTCTGTATTTAATTTGCTGACAATCCCATTCTTGTGGAACAGAGACATAATTTGCTGTGCAACCTCATTGTCTCCTTTGGCAGGATAAGTCATTCGATACATCTCATCTGGGAAGCCATAGAAATCATAGATGGTGTCGAAAGTCTCCATAACTCCAACCGACTGTTTGTGTTCTTCAAAATGTGCAGAAAATAGAACAATCGCTTTAGGTTTGACATTCCTCTCAGCGAGATCCCCAAGAAATTTCGTATATGCATTGTTATCAAGTACCAGAGAAGGAGCACCGTGGGCAATAAAGTAAGAAGGTATCATAGTTTATCACTCCCTAAGTTCTGCAGTAACCAAGCGATCAGGTCCTGCTGATTCTGCGGTAATACACCATGATCCGAAGGATAAGTTTTAAAGGTTAATAATGGGGTTAGACCTTCGAAATAAGCGGCTGTTTCTGTCCCCACTGAAATTGGAAATACAGAATCATATTCACCATGCGAGATGAATACCGATACCTCCTGCACACTCTTCAGCTCATAATCTGTCTTCACAAACCCCGGAACATAACCGTTCAGCGCCACAATTCCCCGAAGCGAATTCCCCATTGTAAGAGCGAGTGTCATGGACAAAATGGCTCCTTGACTGAAGCCAAGCAGATAACGGTGTTTAGCATCTATAGGATATTTGTCGGTGGCGTATTCGATAAACTGCTGCAATTGCGATACAGCCTGATCAAACTGCTCACGGATGGGATGACCTAGACTTTTGAGATCATAATATTGAAATCCAGCCCCTAAAATCATATTTCCCCGAATCCCGATAATAATAAACTCTTCAGACAAGGGCTCGACAAGTCCGAACATATTCTTCTCATTGGAACCTTTGCCATGCAAGGTGAAGATAACCGGATAAACCCGATTCACATCGTAGCCGGAAGGTAGACTGACATCATATATATAAGGTGCCTTCATACTAAACACTCCTTCAAAATATTTGTAATACAAAAATAATATTTGTAAGGATAATATTATAAACCTCTGGCTAGTATGTCAATTAATAATTTGTTAATATAAAAATATATTTGCTATTACTAATATTAAAAGGGGCTTTACTTATGAATATAGGTTCAAACATTCGTACAATCCGTAAAAGAAAACATATAACGATTGCCCAAATCTGTGAAACTACTGGCCTGTCACAAGGTTTTATGAGCCAAGTTGAGACTAATAAGACCTCTCCTTCGATCGCTACCCTTAGCCTGATTGCTGATGCACTGAACGTTCCGTTGGCTTATTTGCTGTTAAAAAAGGAAGAGCGGATGCAGGTGGTACGATCCAAGGAGCGGCAAATCACCAGCAGTGGAAGTGATCAACTGCAAGTTGAACATTTAAGCTCGGCAGGTGGTGTACGAATGGTGCTTGTCCATTTCCCTCCGGGTACTTCTACGGGTGAAACTCCGCAGGCGCACGAAGGCAAAGAGGTCCATTTAGTGATAAAAGGTGAGGTTTATGCGGAGCAAGGTGAAGATTTCGGGATGTTCCAAGCGGGGGATTCCTTTAGCTGGAATGCCTGTGTGCCACATCTGGTCATAAATAAAGGCGATGAGCCGGCAAGCGTGCTCATCGCCATCCATACAGAGGCTGATAGTGAAACTGTTGATTTTTAAGCTGGCCTACACGTCGTACTCCAGCTGTTTTTTGGCCTGAACAATGAAATCCAGCGGATTCTCAATCGTGCCGGCTTGGTATTCGACCGCCCCAATCTTAAGACCCAGGCTGACCTTATATTTTCTGGAGAAATTATTGTCATTCAACTCCTGAAGCTTGAGCTTAATCCGCTCGATCACAATCTTCGCCCCATCGCTGTCCGTGAACAGCAGCAGGCCCCATGTTGCTTCATCCTTATCTAGCAGATAGAGTGCATCATTGGTACGAATACTCGCCTGACTAAGCTGAGACACATCATAGATAGCTTCTGCCAGCTGATCTTCAGGAATGATCCGTCTGATCTCTTTCCAATACTTCACCTTCACCACTAGCAGGGTGAGCGGAATCTGATAGCGGGTCGAAATGCTTGTAAATAATGTAGCATCCGTCTGAAAAGAAATACTGTTCCGCAAATTTGTGTTTTCATCGACGATAGCCATATTGGCAGTCTTTTTGCGTAGCTGCTCATTCTCCACCTGCAAATCACGGCTGCTTAAAGTGAATACCCATAGAACGACCGTTAATAGCGGAGTCATAATTAACCAGAAATAAGTATTCAGGCTAATCGTTTCCCCTAGCGTTATCGTCTGGTACATCGTGTAGAATCCGTAAGCAAAGATAAACACCAGATTCAAGACCAGACCCGCAGTGACCGTTGTAAAATACGTAACAATGGCCAGAATAAAAGCCACCGTTAAAATGATAATATTCTGGAGGTAATCATCCGGTGCCCCGGCAATGAAGACGATACAGAGGAACGATAACACCAGGAATGATAAGAGAGCGATGTCCGACACTAAGCTGCGATTACGTCTCACGCTTATCACCACGTTTCTTCATGTGTTTGCGAAGCAGTAGGATCAGCGATAGAACTACCAGCGTCAGCACCAGTAAAATCACGATGATAAAACTGAGTACATCCGACCGTTCCATTATTTTCTGGGCCACAGAGTCCTCGGCTGCTCCAGTGATCGTTTTGAAACGGTGTGCGCTGACATTACCGTCTTTATCAACGATTGCACCATCGCCAAACACCTTCCACTTGTCCCGTTCTGTAGCGAGCAGCTTCGATCCTAAGTAATACTCTTCCGAGCTGACTCCCGTAACCGCGAGCAATGCACGTCCCGCCTCAAATGGCGAATCAATCAGCTGCAGTGTTCCGATTCGTGCACCGTATTGCTCTTCAATACTCATTTTCTCATTGGAGCGAATTGTGGTTCCATCTCCGTTATATTGAAAATAAAGCTTAGCATTCTGATCACGGATCACCTTATTATTCTTATAAGCACCAATAGCGATGATATTATTATTTTTCAAATGATCGGCGCTGACAGTATCGGTATAGAACTGGATATTCCCTATATTTCCGCTGGCATATTTACCAAGCAGATTAAAGATATTCGATACACTTAAATAGGCGTAATCATCCATTTGTTCGGGCAGTACAACCGCTACATGATTATAGATCCCATCGCGGATGAACGGATATGGATAGTTATTAAATAAGAGATCCGTGCGATCCTTCGTATTCAGCTGCATTACAGAATCTTTACTGATATAAGCCCATGGCATTTGATCCCGATCGATAATACATCTGGCTCCTTCGATCTCCAAATCAAAAGCCACTGTCACCGAGAAATTTCCGGAGATATTCAAGTTCTGAGGCACCGAGAGATTAAGAATATCGCCATTCGCCAGTTCCTTAGTCAGCTTCTTACTGCCAATCGGAGTATTGTTGATGCTCACGGTAACCAATGAACGAGTAAAATCCAAATTCTGTGCATAACGGAAATCCAGGCTGATTTTACCGGAATCGGCAATCGAGCGGTTCGCTGGCAATGAAATAAAATACGTCTGCTCCTGATGATGTGCCCCGGTCAGTTTATCACCTGTCTCAGTGAACGTGATGTTAGAGCTAATCGAAAGCGCAGGTGCTGACACTTCTGTAGCATCCGTTACTGTTTTCAGATCACTAGTGATCTGCCCGATCAGCTCTGGATTAGCAATCAAACGACCCGCTTTAATCAGCAAGTTCTCATCCTTCGAGGTTACAACCAAGGTGGGCTGGGTATCCTTATTCACTAGCTGGAGCAGCGCGTGCGTACCCAAATCTTCAGTGGAGCTTAGCTTAGCTTTCAGTTCGCTTGGTACTCTGTCATACATAGCTACCAGTACAACTGCGGCCTTATTCTGCACAGTGTCTGCCCAGTAGGGAAGTAGGGGAATAGTCTTATCATTTAACGTAATCCCCTTAACAAACCCGGAGAGCGCATAAGTGGCTGCTTCCATTTCTGCCGCTGTGCTTTTGTCCGGTACAGTCAGAATACTCTGACTCTTCGTTAAGGTATCTATCCCGGCGAATCGCTCGCTGAAGTCACTGATCCCTCCACTCAAGGGCTTTGCGGTATAAATCACGTTAACACTGGACGTATTGAACAGATGCAGCCAATTATCCGACGTTTCATCGACCGAACAAAAGAGGTCATCTTTACGATCTGTCTTTAAATAGCCCTGAATGCCCAGCGTATTCGTCCCTTTTTTCAGAAACCCCTTGGGCGCCGCAAGGGTCAACAGCTGTTCGCCGTTGTCTTGTAGTGACGGACGAAACGTATAGAACGGGCTGCCGTTTAGCGTTAAGGTAACACTAGAAATCTGCTCTTCGGTAATTTGTGAAATTTGAAAATGCAGTTTGATCTTTACTTGATCCACATTCCAATAATCCAGAACCTCAAAATATTGCTGCTGGGCACTCGAACCTGTTAAGGACGAGTCTGTTCCCGTGAATGAGGTTGTATAAGTAGACTTATGATCCTGTGGCAACGTCTCTGCGGCAGCAGGATGGATTGGAATTAAGAAAAGGGAGAGGCAGATTAACAGTATAACCAGCTGTTTTTTTATCTTCATGTTCTGTTTCTCCTGTGATTACATTTTTCTCATATGACTTTTTGGTGCCTCGTTAGTAGCGCTCCGTCTTATACCATTTGGCTTCTCTTTTGAAGATGAGGTCTTTCAGGTATAGATATAATCCGTTAGCCGCGACAACCATCCACAGCTGGCAATAAGACACATACATCAACATTACAATCCCTAGATTGGACAAGCTCATCTCGCCCTTTTCTGTTGTTAGCGTAATGAAGGTCCCCACAACGAATAAAATAATAGCGAGCAGCCATAAGAAATTACTAAGACCTGCAATAGTAGTATGCACATAACCCAAAGCATGCAGGATCAGCAGCACATCCGAGGTGATTAACGACAGCAGCAACAAGAAGTAAATGGATAGAAAATAAAGAATATCGAACCGCACCTTTGCGGCCGATTTATTGAACAGCAGCGGGATATTTTTGACAATGACATAAATATTGCCCTTCGCCCAGCGGGTTCGCTGCTTGAACCAGACCTTCAGGGTCTGTGGTTCCTGCTCCCACGTGACGGATTTGGGCTGGAACTTGATTTGGTAACCCATCATATAAATCCGGAAGCTGATTTCTGTATCCTCGGCTATCGCTTTGACATCCCAGCCACCGATGCTTTCCACAATAGACCTGCGCATAATGAAATTTGTTCCCGGAATAGTGCAAAGCTTGAACAGCTTCCAGCGCCCCGCTTGAGCCATCCATTGAAAGGATAAGGTCTCAATATTAATGAACCGGGTCAGTAAACTTGCATCACGATTACGGGTCCGGAACTTCCCAATCACCGCACCGAGGCTGGAATCATGCATGATCTCAGCAACCAGATAACGCAAAGCTGTTTTCTCCGGAGTATTGTCGGCATCATAAATGGCGATTAGCTCCCCTTTACAGCTGGTAAAGCCTATATTCAAGGCATTGGATTTGCCTTTGCCTCCTGTAACTGCATCCGTATTAATGACTACCAGCTGACGCCCCGGATTTCGGGATTGTACGCCCGCAAGCAGCTCAGCACTGTTATCAGAGGAATTATCATTAATCACAATAATCTCATACCGATCTTGCGGATAATCCAGCGCCAGCAGAGATTCAACCGTCTTACAAATCACTACCCCCTCATTGTGAGCGGGAACCATAATTGAAACAAAAGGATATTCACCCTCTATCTCTGGTATGTCCTCATTTTCGGATTTAATGTAATATAGATAGCCCGCGATAATGAGGGTCACATTCACCAGCAGCAGAGACCAAATACAGATCACCGCAATCACCATCAGCACGTCTGAAATCGTCATAGGGTCCTCCAAATCACGATTAGTTGTCTCATTTCAAAAACTTTCTGCGATATAACCGGTATCCGATCATCAACAATCCGCCAAACAGCAGCAGAGAAATCATGATCACAACAATAAAAAATTGATTCTGAATATTAAAAAGTCGGGTGAAGCTCTTTTGCTGCTCCTCTGTGTAGCGATAATCGCTATCTACTGTTTCCGGTGTATAGTCCAGGCTTAGAGGTTGTCCATTAATAGAAATCATTCCATCTAATGAGGAGATTGTGTTCTGATCAGTAACCACCTGATGCTCTTCTTGCTTATAATCGGCAAAAGAAACCCAATTCCGCTCCAGACTTTGCAGCATTTCTTCAAGCTGACGCTCATCCTCGGGCATGTCGACGGTGATTACAGTATCCAGCGGCAATTGCGGGATCACTTTATTGGATGTATGCAAAGCCTGAAGAAATTCCAGCGGAACGCTATATAAAGAGGATGGAAAGGATTTAGAGGTGTCGCTCTGCTCCATATAATCAATCTGTTCATCCGGATATAACACCACGGAATCAAAAAAGCTCATCCCCGCTTCTGAATACTCTTTGTCATACGACCAATGCATCTCCGCTCCGGCTCCAAGTGGCCCAAGCCCGTTTTCGGCCAACAGATTGATGAAATCATTCATCTTTCCTTTAAGCGTATGGTCACTGGAGCTTATCGTTGGCATCACCACTGGGGCATTGACCAGAATGCTTCCATTGCTGGATTGCACACTTTTCATGGCCACTAAATAGCGCTGCATGGCCGGATAATCGGTATTGCTGAACACAGGCCGCACACTTGCAAGAAACGGAATCCCCAGTTGATATAGCCGCTCACCCGTTTCTGCCAGCAATCGCAGATCAGAGAAAGGATAGATTTCTTTGATCGCAAGGTACATTTTAGGAGCAGCAGTGATATGGAGCCAATCCTTCAGAACATACGCCATCCCCAGCGTACTGACATTCCCTTGTTCAAAATATGGGGCATATGTATCATTCCCCTTACTCACAGCGTACGGTGCTTGCAGACCCTCCTCCGCAAAAGAGAGTTGCCCGAAGGATTTGACCGCCTGACTCGCTACAATATAAGGCATATCCTGCACCTTAGCTTGAATTCCGGAGAACTGTCCAATTTCGAGCTCAGCACTCCCGTCATAGATCACATCAGTGGTTAGCTGTAACGCCTTCGTTAGACTAGCGGGTGGGTTGTACCCAATATGCAAGTACTGCCCCTGATAATGCTCCCAATCCTCTATATAGGATTTATTCGTGATCGAAATATCCGCTTCGTTACGGACCATGATCACTCTGGAGTAATTTTTCAGCATCCCCTGCTCGTATTGATCTAGGCTTCGAAGTGTAACCCTTGTCGAGTAAGCCGCCAGCAGACGTTGAAGTTCAGTCACATTTCCATCCTTAGCGGTCCCCTTGGCAAGGCTGTCATAGAGCAGTAAGACTTGTTGTGGTGATGCAGCAGATTGAACAGGAGTGGCGGGAAGCAATAGGATGGTTAAGCTCAGGGTCAGCAGCAATATACAGTATAAGATCCCTCTGCGCTTCAAACACTCACATCCTTTTGAGGCTTTGTATATGGACTAGAAGTGGTGGGACTTTCGTTAACCGGCTTTTTGCGATTTTTCGAGAATCTGCGTCCGATCACACTAGATACTGTCAGAAAGGTCACCAAATCAAAAGATAAAGTGAACAAGAATTCATGCTTGGAAATGTCGGCATCACCGGCACCAATAATCGATACAAAAATGCCTGAAAGACCAATGCCTATCGTAGCGACAATCAATACCATCCGCTGCAATCCTCTAAAATTGCGTGCCTTGATGGCTGTTACGAGGGAAGGCATATACAGACCAATGACAAGCACTGTCCAAAGGAAGATAAAACCTATCGTTCGTGGTGCCAAAGCCTTTTTCAGCTGACTATATCCAGTAAAAAAGTGACTTTGTGCTCGAAATTCCTTCCCAACGGATTGCTCATAATTGCCCATCGCCGCTGGTTTAATCGAGAATGCACTTTGAGCAGCAACATTAAGAATCGAGTTAAGCTGATCCGGATTCGATATATAGTATTTAAGGATCGAAACAAATCCGTAACGACTGTAAAAGTTCTCTTGGAGGATTGGTGAATTCACATCAATAGTTCCGTACTTCTCGTAATAAATGCTATTCTTCAAGATGGCATATTGTTCATCAATATCGAATGACTTCAGTGCCTTCTCCGGATCGGAGGAATCCTTCAGCACCCCGCGGGTCATGGCATGGAACTGGTTAATATTCACGAACTCATCCGAGATATTCAAATAGGTGAACACACCCGCGAACAGGATCAAAGCAAGGGAAACCATTGTCAGAATGCGAAATATTTTATCCCTGCGAATCCAAAGGAGCGAACACCCCAGAACCGCAATGATTATACCCACTGGCGCATTTTGCTGCTTGGAAGTAGTCAGGATGATCGTACTGATCAAGAACAGGGCCAGCAGCACATAGTCATTGTATCTTTTTTGATATAACAACAACCAAGCTGCGAACATAGTAATCATCGTGATCATCACGACGCTCTCGCCGTAAAAGGAGTTGAAATAAGCGGTATACCCGGTATCTCCAAATATAAAAATAGCAATACCTGCAGTGACCCATCCCTGCTTGCGGGTCATCCCCCATGTAACAGCCTCTATTAATAAGTAGATCGCCGCAACATATAAAATCGTATAAATGACTGCTTGAAACCGGATATCGAAAACCTCGCTGCTAAAAAACAGCTTATTAAGTCCAATGGCCAGCTTGATAAATAGGGACTGCGAAGAAAATAATGTCGCGCCATTCTCATTAAAATATTGAAAGATTCCATATTGCTTTACAAAATAACCAAAGTATTGCTCGTCATAATCCGGCAGATTGAAATAAATTCCGTTACTATAGATGCTGCGAAAAAAATCACCATTATCCGCCATTCCGACATACGGGGCGGTAAATAAGGCTATGATGGTTATAAGCAACACTCCAACAGCAGTGATAAAAGCCGGGGACAATGGCAAAGGTAGGTTAGCGAGTGTCATCCCCTGCCTCAGAGGTGATTTCACCGTGTTGTTTATCATGCAGATTCACCTTCGTTACTATAGGTTTAAATTAATAGACATAGGCCAATGATGCCATCAGATTGTCAAAGGAATAGGCTTGGCCACTAGCTACATCGCCGAAGCCTCCATACAGTGAGCTGCCGGCATCGGTTATTCTGAACTCGTTCATTCTTTCAATGCTTTTGCGATAGAGTGCATCGTCTCCGATCTCGGCACCAATCATAGCCGTAATAGCGTAAATGGCTGTTGAGCGAATATCGTTAAGCGGCTTTCCCTCACGCGAATATTGTCCATATAATGTGCCAGCTTCGACCTGCTGCTTGATATAATCAATGCTGGGGGATTTCTGCTGGTCTACCTCTGCCAAAGCCAGAATAGACAGTAGCGATTCTACTGTATTGATATTCTCCGAAGTATAGGTTCCACTCTCATAATTAAACCTTGTTTCATAGAAGGGAAACTCATCTGATAAATATCCATCTTTCAGTATAACGCTCATATTATTCAACAAAAATTCACGAGATTCTCCAGAAACCGACAATTTTCGCATTGTACCTAAATCAATATAACATAAAGTAACGAATGTGTTGGTTTTTTTGTAATTTTCATCATAGAAGTCATACATATATCCATTTTTTACATTATAGTTATAAAATCTTTCACCATACTTATCCGCTTCCTCTGTATAGTGTTTATCCCTAAACGTATCCCCCGCTTCATAAAGCGCACGAATGATACGTAAGTCATCAACGGCAGCATTCACAGGATATAATTTCTGCTGTTTAGGGCTATATCGGTAGCTAAAACCGCCCTTCATATCAAAGGTTTGCTTAGCCAGCGCCCATTCTTCTGCAAATCGCTCTTTCTCACCACTCCGTACGGCTGCCAGCATCCTCAGAGAGGCAGACTCACTTAGAATCTCATGGCCGCTTGCCGCTTCCCCGGATTGCTCTGTTTCAATTAAATTCGTATAAACACCGGACGAGCCGGTAAGCTTCGTAACAATAAATTGCTCTAAAGCATCCAATTCCTGTGAATGGTCCCCCACATCATTATTAGCCGAACCCGTAGGATTCGGTGGCTCTGTTGTATGAACATTCGCGGAGGGCGAGGGTGTTGATGCCGGCGTTGCTGTTTGCTCGCATGCTGTTAATGCTGTAAAACCTATAAGTACCACTACAGCAACAGCTATCTCTTTCCTCAAAAAATCACCTCCCTAAGCATCTGCTTATATTGCCTAGTATTATCTATAACGGTAATATACATCACATACTTAATCCAAATGTTAAATTTATGAAACCATTAGATGAAAAAAAGAGGCATCCACACGCCTTCTGACGAGCAGACCCCTCTTTTTCTATCATCTATTTACTTTATTCCATACGTTCCCAAAAACGATGGGCAGAAATGGCCGCAACGAAGCTAGCCGCAAAAACTTCCCCACCATCGCCTATTACGACGCCCGGACTGCTTCTGTGTTCATCTGTTGCAAGCAGCTCAGCAAGTGTTGTGGTCATCGCGATGGGTTTAAAATGTGCATATGCTTGGTTGAGGAATAGCGCTGCATCTTTATGGAATTTCTTGCGCTCTGCATTTCCACCAGCCGCATAAATCGCATCGAAGAGCACCGAATCTGTAGTGGATAAGGTGTGGATGACTTCAAGCTCTGTGCCGTTTGAGCCTTTAATAAATCCAAGCTTATCACTGATTAGCTCCGGTTGAATCCCAGCTCCCATAAGCGTGTCCAATACAGGCATTACCGCAGCTTCATCAAAACCATCCCCGATAATCACGCCTACTTTCCGCGTGTTGGGATGTTTTTTCGTATTAGCTTGACTTAAGGCTGGGGAAGCTTGAGTGACCTCAGAACCGCCAACTTCTGGAGCCGCTACTCCAATGGCTTCTGCCACAGGTACAGCAAGCTCAGAGGTAATGTTAGCGAGCATATTTACGACCTGCTGTCGGACCGACTTACTCTTAACCTTCCCAAGCTCGAAAGAATAAGCTTCGATAATATGCAATTGTTCCGGAGGGCTCATACTATTCCAGAATAACTTGGCTTGTGAAAAATGATCCTCAAAGCTTTTACTCCGGCTCCGTACCTTACGGCCCTCAACCTTTTCTTGATAATGCACATAACCGCCTTCAGCCTCTGGGACAGGTCTCGGTGTATTTTGGGCCAGCGAATTATTATGATAACTCACACTGCCCTGATTAATCGTCTGCCGCCCATATCCGTCACGCTGGTTGTTATGAAAAGGACACACCGGTCTATTAATCGGCAATTCATGAAAGTTAGGACCCCCAAGCCGAATCAGCTGGGTATCCGTATAAGAGAATAGTCTGCCCTGAAGTAGCGGGTCATTGGTGAAATCAATACCTGGCACTACATGTCCAGGGTGGAAAGCCACCTGCTCCGTTTCGGCAAAAACATTATCCACGTTGCGGTTCAAGGTCATTTTCCCAACGATCTGCACGGGCACGTCTTCCTCTGGCCATAGCTTTGTAGGGTCCAACACGTCGAAATCAAACTTGAATTCATCTTCTTCACTAAGAAGCTGAATGCCCAGCTCGTATTCCGGAAAGTTGCCAGCTTCAATCGATTCCCATAAATCACGTCGGTGAAAGTCAGGGTCCGCTCCTGATATTTTCTGTGCTTCGTCCCACACCAAAGAGTGTACACCAAGCACTGGTTTCCAATGGAATTTAACAAAATGTGCTTTCCCCTGCTCATTGATCAGACGGAAGGTATGAACCCCAAACCCTTCCATCATCCGGAAGCTTCGCGGAATGGCGCGGTCAGACATCAGCCACATCGCCATATGGGCCGATTCCTGGTTATTGGCGATGAAATCCCAGAAGGTATCATGGGCTGATGCCGCCTGAGGCATTTCATTATGTGGCTCCGGCTTAAGCGCATGCACTAGATCAGGGAACTTAATCGCATCCTGTATAAAAAAGACCGGCATATTATTGCCTACCAAATCATAATTGCCTTCTTCGGTATAAAATTTGGTCGAGAAGCCCCGGGCATCCCGCACAGTTTCGGCTGAACCCCGTGATCCTGCTACCGTTGAGAACCGGACAAACACCGGGGTCTTTACGGACGGATCTTGAAGGAATTTCGCCTTCGTATATTCTTTCAACGATTTATATACTTCAAACTCCCCGTGGGCGGCAAATCCGCGTGCATGCACGATCCGCTCAGGAATCCGCTCGTGATCGAAATGGGTCATTTTTTCCCGAAAATGAAAATCCTCCAGCAAGGTTGGCCCCCGGTCACCGGCTTTTAGGGAGAACTCATCCTCGGACACTTTCAATCCCTGATTGGTTGTTAAAGCGTGACCTTCGTCCTTACTGCGAAACTGTTCCAGTTGCTCATTTTTGCTATTTCCGTTCACTTTTTGCTGTTCACTCATTAACAATGGCTCCTTCCGAAAGGTAGAGTAACGATAATATTCATCTCTTACCCTTAAGGAAGGAACGGCAAACAAAAAGAAGCGGAATTCCGAGAAGCCCTTCTCCCGAAAATCCGCTTACTCGCTTATCTCTGGCCTAACCTTTAATTCTCCGGTACGTCTCTTCATCCGAAACAATATATAATCTAGCCTCTTTAGGAATAGGCTGGCCCAGCTTGCGATTGATGCTAAGGTCACTACGATCCGAGAGTAAAGTTGCACCTTGAAGGAGCAATTCCTGAAACGCCTGCCCATAGGTCTTCCATGCACTATTCACTGGAATCTCATAAATATCATCCCCATACTGGCGGCTCAGCAGCTGCGTAATCACCTCTGAATTCCCCTCTTGTAGAGCGGATCGGACAGCCAATCTAGAAATGGCATCATGCGACAGAACGAATTCATTGACCTGAACATGCCTGAAATTCTGTATATTCTTCTCCTGCATAATTTCTACGGTAGTATGTACTTGTGGCGCTATGCGCTCAATGCTGGAGGCGATAAGCAGAGACTTCCCGTCAATTAGCGATGCTTCATCAATCCGTGTGTCTCCGAACACAATGGCTGCCCGGGCTTCGTGTATGTTAGCTTTAAGGAGAATCTCATCGCTGGAAGCATCACCGCTTACAAAGTGGACCTGTTCCATATGCTCCAGCGGATGCCGTCCTATCTCATCAATGATGACGATATGACATTTAGGTGAATAGCATAACACCTCATCTACCGCAGCTTGCGCTTTCTTACTCCAATTGATTAATATCACATGATCCTTTCCCCGGAAGCTCAATGTTCCTGCTCCTCTCCTTCTCTGCACTTCTGCAATAGAGTCAATGACCTTGCCAATAACCAAGCTCAGAAGACCAATCCCAAAAATATACAGAAACATGGTGAATAGCTTACCCACTACAGTCTCTGTAAAATAATCCCCATACCCAACGGTTGCCATCGTTGTCATGACCCAATAGAAGGCATTAAACCAGTTGTGGAATGTACTCGGTTCAAGCAGGTAAGCTATCGATGCGCTAAGAATTATAAAGATCAAAATAATCAAACCGATCGACCGTTTGCGTAAACGCATCATCCTGGTGGATATTCTCAGAAAAAAATGCATCTGCCATCCCTTCCTCACATTAATAAAGCTGCCTCTCGAGGTTATTACTGAGGGCAGCCTTATCCATGTCCATCTGCGATTTTTGAACTAAACAATCAAACTGCTGACTGCAAACGCTGTGCCGATAAACACCAAGCAGAGCATAGTGCCTACTGCCACATTGCCTTTTTCCAGATGTTCTGAAATTTTAAAGCTTGGTGTCGCCAATTCAAAAATCCAGTAAGCAGCGATGAGGCACACATAACCGACAGCAAACCAAATGATCATATGCAGAATAGAGGTATTCGTATACGCCGCTACTCCAATGATAATTGCTGTGGCGAGAAATTTGCCGCCAAGCGCTAGAGCTACAGCCACATTCCCTTTTTTCAGCTCTTCCATATCCTTGAACGGGGTCATCAAGCCAAAGATAACCATACCCAACAATTGCAGAAGAATAATCACAAATATACTGACTATCAAATTAACAACAATCGTCACTTTGCCCACCCCCGAAATTTCGCATATGCCGAGTCATAATCGGCGAAATCATGTACTTCCTCAAGGACTACGGAAGCGGTCTTTTCTTTCTCTAATGCTGCATAACGCTCATCGTCTATCGGCTGCTTGATCCGGTTGCCGGAAGGCAGCTCAAGGACGGCAAAGTTTCTTGTCTTCTCATTATATTTTGTCTTGTATACTCCTACAAGATCAACATCCGTAGTTACCGATACCTTAAGGTTGGTAAGGTCCTCTACTGCTGTTTTTTCATCGGGATACGATTTAATGGTCGTCCAGGAAGATAGGCGGACTTCATTGCGCTGGTCAGCATCTGTGATCAGCTCAGCGTCCATGAACTGCAATGTCCATATTTTATCGCCAGTAGCATAATTCTCATCATTCGGCAGCAGCTCATTATCCGGCAACACCGTCATATCGCTGCCAATTAGATCACCTACAGTACTCTCCACAACCCGGTAATCCCAAGGTACCCGTGCAACACTGTCAGAAGTTTCGGCAGTGCCTGAATCAAACACACTCCCCTGATTACTGGAACATGCACTAAGCAGCAGCACCGTTAGAAGCATCATACATAAAGCGCCGATCCGGGCCTTTACTAATCTAGTAGACGACTTGTTTATAGCCTTACTTTTATCCAACTATCTCACTCCCAACGCGATAAAATGACTGGCATTGCCCGTAATCAGTCCGCCAGCCCGGCCGAGCAGCCCACACGGCTTCCCATTAATGACGAACATGCCTGTCAGTAGGTGGAATTCACCTTCGGCGGTGTGTATTCGGGCTAGTTCAGCTCTTTTTTGATATACAGAGGGAAAAAGCTGACTGCTATCATAACCCTCTTCGTCCTCAATTTCCAGAGTTCCACTATCGTCAAAGAGACGTACAGAACCGCCTTCGCGGCCAAATACAGATTTGGACACAAAGCTGCCAGAGAACACAGGCTTATTATAAGTCGGCAAAATATAACGTGAGATCGCCTCACGCTCTTCATTGTCAAATAATAAGCCAAGCTCATACATTCCCCACACAGCTGCAATCAATCCCTTAGACTGCAACAGGATACTGTGAGGTCCATTAAAAAGCTGAAGATTTCCCTGCTCAACGGCATAGGCAAGTGCATCTCCACCTTCATCGACGGCCATCCACTCTTTAGGATATAGAGCAAACATCCGCTGTATCACCCGGTCCTCCCCATCCTTCAGAATGCCCTCATCGACCCACAGGTCGAGGCAATCCACACACTGAATAGTAAGTCCGCTATGTCTGACCAAGGCTTCAATCGTACCTGAATCTTCAAGATGGGACCCATAAGCAACACAAGCTGCGGTATCTGGACGTTCTATCTGCCATGCTGCGGCAAGTTGTTCCTTCATCGCATGATTTGGACTAGCCACACCCGCCTGTTCACAGATCCAAGGTGTTGCTATGGAAGCCTCCACATAACCTGTAGGTGTATCGGCATTCAGTTCCAGAAGCTTGATGGTTCCATCATGAGCTATCGCAAAATCAAACCTTGCATACCGGCTGATTAAGCCTTCTTCCGGAATAGGAGACCCATCAAGCATCTCCCAAAGAACAGGGGGAATGCCCAGTAGCTCATACAAATCGCGTTTTAGATGTATATACCGAACCGCCTTATCGAGGATAGCCCAAAGCTTTGCGGAGGCTTCCTCAAGCTCCTTGTAAATGTCGCTGCGCATCACAGCTATTGCATCCATCCAATACTCTTCTTCCTCTAGATCTGCCCAAGTGAACCCAAGCTCATACAGCGCTTGTACCCGTGGGCCCCGCTCCAGATCAGACAAATCCAGGATCTCAAACACGCTCTGCTGATCACTCATCCGCCGAAACCACTCTTGCTTGAACCTGATCTCGATGAAGATTTCGAGCCTGAGCTTGATTTAGAGTTCTTCGAAGAGTTTAAGCCACTGGAAGTGCCCCCGATTCCGGTCTTCGAAGAGGAACCCCTTCTCGTGATGGAACCCGTGGATGAGGTTGAGGTTTTAGGTTTCACTACAGAACCGGGCACCTTTTTATTCTGAAACTTTTCGCTGCTATAAGTAGGTGGTTTATAAGTGGTTCTCGTGCCTCCATAATAGGTAGGACGGTCCTTAGCCCATCCTCTGGAGGAGTAATTGGCACCGCTGTTAAACAACATATGATACAGAAGCAAATCCGTCCAGCCAAAACCTGAATGATAACCGCCATAGTTATTCACTACAGTTGTCCCGTTTGAAGTTACTACGCCTTGGCCTTGCTCCTCTACCTCTTTCGTACCTTCTTCGGGGTAGGGAATATTCCAATCCACATTTTTATCAAAATAAGCTTTAACCTCTTCATTAGACCAAGAGACTAGCTGTGGTTCGCCCGCAGAAGTATTCGCGCTAGCCCCCGCTCCGCCAGGAATAAACATAGCATTCGCTAATAAGGCTATGCCTAGCGATGTTGATAATACACGGATGGGTTTGCCATCGGCGGTAAATAATTTTGATGCAGGCAATTCCTTATCCCTTTCTTCTTTAGCCATCGTAAGGTTCTCCTTCCCTGATGATCTTCTATCCCTCAGTGTGCATCGGAACAAGCAAAAGCTCCAGCTTGCCTTCATCCACATTCAGCCGTCCTTCAACCGCTTCATATTCCTTACTGCCCACCACTATATAATTGACATGTTCAAGTGCAGTTATCATATTCATGCTCCACGTACGCTCTTCAATTACTCGCAGATCACCCTCTGGCATTTTTTCGATTAAAACTACACTCATCCCGTTATCCATTATTACCATTCCTTCCTTATATCTGCTATAGCATCTGATACGTTTTTATCACCTTTTCGTTTCAGTTCTAAGCTTGTATAGATTGCCCAGTATTACTTTTGGAATAAGAACGTCTGTATAAAAGGAGAACTCCTAACGAACACAAGCTGACAAGAAGCAACAGTCCGTATACATGCTCATATGCTTTTGCCGGCGCAAGATCACGCTGAGCATGCAGCAACAGCCCACAGACCGCAACAGATACAGAACCTCCAAAGAACTGAATCAGTTGTAAAAGCCCCATACCTGAACCAATCCAAGTTCGCGGAAGAACCCGAGAAGCTTCATTATTTAAGGATGCCATTGTCGCCGAGAAGGCAGGAGAGAAGCAAAGATAACCAAGCAGAAGAACTACAGGAGATACAGAAAGGTTCAGCGCAAATGCAGCCATAACAGCGGCAAGGATACAATGTCCTATGATTAAGAAGCGCAAGTTGCCATACCGGTCAATAAAACGTCCAACAAAACGGGTAAGAAATGCGGATAATAACGCACCAGGTGCGATAAACAAACCAATCATCAACGCGGATTTACCAAACAGATTAGCGAGCACAAGCGGCATCAGGAACAAATTCCCCAAGTTCAGCACCAGAATACAAAAGCCTATGGTAACTAGCTTCAAGTATCCCGGCATTTTTAGCAGCTGCGGGTTAATAAAGGATTCCTTCGCCTTCTTCAAATACCAAGCGTGCACGATAATAGATACTATGCCCACTGCTAACCATACCAGAGATTGGGTAGTTACGGCTACCAGCAGACTTGCCGCATTTACAACGGTCAACGCCGCCCCAATAACATCAAAGCTTGCAGGCTGAGGCTGTTCCTTAGGTAATAACCGCAGCAGCACTGGCAATACAACAAGCACAAGGCAAGTAATTCCGAATAACCCATTCCAGCCAAAATACTGACTGATGACGCCACCGAAAATAGGGCCCAACCCAAAGGCCATTGCACTCCCTGCGGAGATCATGGCGATAGCCGCACCACGTCTTTCAATAGGTACATAACGGCTGGCCAGTACGAGACCCAATCCAGCCATCGCACCCGCGCCGGCAGATTGTACTATTCTCGTTATCAATAATGTATTAAAGTCATGCGCAAATAATCCAAACACTGAGGCTAACCCAAGAGTAATTAAGCCAACGGTCAAAAGTCTCCGAATCGGCACCACGTCTGATAAGCGGCTATAAATAACCGTCGATAAAGCATATCCAATCGAATAGCTCGAAATTACCCATGAACCTAGATCAGCAGAAATTTGGAGATCCTGAATAATGGTTGGAAGTGATACATTAAACATCGTTGTGTTCATCACTACGATAAAAAGGCACATGGTCCATAATGGCATGACTACTTTATCATTCATTACTACTTTATCATTCATTCCTATCCATCCCTGTCCTAATTTATCTATACAAGCTTATCTAAGTTTATGCCTATAAAATCAGGATGGCAATTGGAATAGGGGGATTTAAATTACTTCCGCCACATCAATCCGCACAACAATTCAAACAACTCCATGTAGTTGCGTGGATTTTTGCCCGTCAATGTATGAATGCGATTAAGCCGGTAGTTCAGTGTATTTCGGTGAATATTCAGCTTCTGTACAGTACGATTATGGTCCCCATTCTCAGCAATAAATACTTGCAGCGTTTCAATCAGGCCTGTCTTATCGCCCGACTGATCCAGCAGAGCATAAATCGTTCCGGGCCGTTCAGCACCGTCATAAGAGAGATGAATCAAGAATTTTAGTTCCTCATAAGTGTACAGTTTCTTGAGCGGGTCGACTCTGCTGCCAACACTAATCGCCGCCTGGGCCTGTTCAAGTGAATAAGCAGCTAACTCCGCCGCTTCGCCAGAACCTATTCGCCCCACATTCGTACATGAATTTAGTTTTCCTATAAGCTCTTTATAAAGAAAAGCATCCGTTATGAAAAAAACCGCCTTATCATTCTCCAAATTCCAATAATGTGGATAAGACCTAAATACATTTTTGAATTCTTTTCCGTTCACATCACCTTCCACAAGGATCGCCCAGCATTTTTTCTTAAGGTCAAGCCCATAGCTGCCCGCCCGTTCCAGAAACTCAAGATCATATGCTTCTTTACGATAAGACAATTCATGATAAAATTTCACACGTTTTACTCGCTCATCCTGTTCCAGCTTGTTCCTTGCTTCCTGCTCAATAAGTAATATAGTAGTGACTCTGACCAGCTTACTAAACGGCCTAACCTCATCTGGATGTCCCGTAATACCTACCACACCCAAAACTTTATGATCTATAATAATGGGTTCATTCACCCCCGGCTTCATGCCGCTGCCATCCTCGTACACTTCAAAGACCTGCCCACTTTGAATGGCTATTCTCGCTCCCTCATGTAAAGTTCCGACCCGTTTTAGATCTCCGCTCCCTACAATAAAGCCGCTCTCATCCATAACATTAATGTTATAAGGAACTACGCTCATCATTTCTTGTGCTATTTGTCCTGCGAGTGATTTCGATATCTTCATGACTGTACCTCCTGTTCCTTTATATTCTACTCAGAAAGCTTCTACCTTAAAAAAGAAAAAAGGGGCTGACTCCGTTCAGTCAGCCCCTCTATCACCTTCTATAATTCAATCAGCTTCCTTGGTTCAGCATGGCTAACCTAGCTACATTCTCAGCCGTTCTTTCCAGGTTCTCTTGCCCTTTATTCAAAGCATCCTCCAATGAAGCTGCGCCTGGCATAATGCCAAAAATAGCATCGATCCCTTTATCATACAGCACTTCCGTCTGATCGCCGATCCGTCCCGCGAAGGCCAGTACGGGTTTATTATATTTCTTAGCTACCTCAGCAACGCCAAGCGGGGTCTTGCCATATTGGGTCTGGAAATCGATGCTTCCTTCCCCGGTCCACACCATGTCCGCCTGCTGCACCTTTTCTTCAAGTCCAGTATAGTCGATCACAAGCTCAATGCCCTTTTTTAATATTCCGTTTAAGAACACTACCAGTCCTGCCCCAAGTCCACCCGCTGCACCAGCTCCAGGCATATCTATAATATCGAAACCCAATTGCTCTTTGATGACACTCGCATAATGATGCAGATTACTGTCCAGCTGTTTGATCATATCTGAAGTAGCCCCTTTTTGCGGACCAAATACATTAGAAGCCCCGGTCGGACCACATAATGGATTCGTAACGTCGCAGGCCACTTCAACCTGTACATCCTTCAGGCGAGGGTCAAATCCACTCAGATCAACACGGGCTAATTTGCCAAGCTCACCACCACCAAATAACAGCTCATTGCCTTCGGCATCCAGCAGCCTGCCGCCTAATGCCTGCACCATCCCGGCGCCTCCGTCATTGGTGGCACTGCCACCGATGCCAATCAGCAGCTTGCTGACCCCACGATCCAGACATGCTTTGATTAATTGTCCTGTCCCGTAGGTGGTTGTAATCAATGGGTTACGTGTCTCAGGGGATACCAGCTGAATGCCACTCGCACTAGCCATTTCCAGCACCCCTGTCAGCCCGTCTCCTGTGATTCCGTAGGATGCGCTAACTTCATTGCCCAGTGGCCCTTTAACTTTTGTTATATATACTGTACCTTCCGTTGCATCGACCAAGGACTGCATCGTTCCTTCGCCGCCATCTGCCATGGGTACATGAATACAAGTAATATTAGAATTTACTTTATGAATGCCTTTTTCCATGGCTTCACAAGCTTCTTTGGCTGTCATGCTTTCCTTGAAAGAATCCGGTGCCAATACGATGACAAAGTCTTTATTCATAGAATATCCGTCCCTTCTAGTTGCAAATATAAATTATAGGATGAAGCCGTATAATATAGTGGCGACGATAGCCATCGTCAGACCCACGAGACTTTCATAAGGAATCAGTGACATCCGGTCCTTGATGTTCATCTTAACGGAATCTGCGGTCACGTGGAAGAAGTTACCGTGTGGCAGATGGTCAATAACTGTAGCCCCGGTGTGCACCATAATTGCTGCATTTAGCGGCGCTGTGCCCATCGAAAGAATAGCGGGACCAAATGATCCGGCAGCCACGATAGAAGCCGTAGAGGTTGATGCTGTAGCAGCCGCCATCAGGATCCCTGCAATTGGAGCAAGGAACGTTCCGGAAATCCCCATAGCCGTTATTGCATCTACAACAGTAGCGCTCAGATCCGATTTCGAGATAATACCAGCGATAGCACCAGCACCAATCAGGATAATGGCTGTACCTGTCATTTTATTTAACCCTGAGGTTGTAAAAGAAATGATGTTCTTCGTTTGTTTCATAGCAATCAATCCAATAATGCCGGCAAGAGGCAAGATGATCATAGAATCGACTTTAAATGATTTCAGTAATTCGATATTTAGAATATTTCCGATTGGGTTAATGGCTAGAAGCAAAATAGCGACAACTGGAGCGACGATAGCACGGCCAAAGCTAGGTTTAACCTTAGTGCTGTCTTCCTCTTTAGTTACAACGTCGCCCTCTGCAATTTTTACACCTTTGTTGACTAACAGATTAGCAATAATAACAGTGACAATCAGACCCGCAACGGCTGGGATGAATCCATGAATCATGACCTGAGCCAAATCTACATCAAAGCCTTTAGCTACGGCAATGGTGTTCGGGTTCGGTGAAATAATGTTACCGGCTTTACCGCCACCGACCAGTGCGAGCAGCAAAGCGGTTTTGGAAATGCCGATCTTCTTACCTACGGACAAAGCGATTGGAGCGACAATAATGATAGCGACTGTGATGAATACGCCCACTGCTGTAATTATCATAGTAGCCAGCGCTATAGATAATAACGCTTTCTTTTCACCAAGCTTATCTACTATGGTCTCGGCCATTCGTTCGGCTGCCCCAGATTCAATCAATACCCCCGCCAGCACACCTGCCGCGAGTACACGTACAACTGCACCCATAACGCTATTCGTTCCGTCGATGATATATTGTACTGTCTCTGCAATGGATGCCCCGCCTAATATTCCTCCAGCAATCGCGCCTAAAAAGAGTGCGTAGACCGGGTTAACCTTTTTGAAAATCAATACGACGGCCAGAATCAATCCCGCAATTGCGCCCATCCAGTTAATTACTGTGCCTTCCATCTCTAGTTGCCCCCTAGTATAAGAATTTGACACTATACAGTGTGTAATTTGATAACGCTTTCTAAACTGAGTATACTGCGCTTACAAACCCAATAATATTGACGGGACAACCTATTTTTTTGTGCATATGCACAAGCACTGAGCATGAGAAAAAGACCAAGCTTAGGTTTCATCACACCAGAGCTTGGTCTTTTAACATGAATTAAACGTATTATGAGACTTGTGTTTCTTTCGTTAGAACAGGGGCAGCAGGATCTTCTGCCAGAACATTATCCTTTGTCTTCGAGAGGAAGATATTCAGCACAATCGCTGTAAGGGAACCGGATACGATACCGTTTTGCAGCAGCATCCGGGCGAATTCAGGCAATTGATCGAACATCGCAGGTACAGTTGCCGAACCCAAACCAACAGCGATACTACAAGCGGCAATCAGCAGATTACCATCCTTACGCAGATCTACCTCTGACAGAATCGACATCCCGGAAACAGCAACCGATCCGAACATCACGATCATCGCTCCACCCAGTACGGCATTGGGAATAACCGTTGTCAGAGCCGCCAATTTAGGCAGTAATCCAAGCACAACCATAATCCCGCCTGCTGCAAAAATAACATTACGAGTTTTGACCCGAGTTAGCGAGACCAATCCTACATTTTGCGAAAATGCTGTGTACGGAAATGCATTAAAGATCCCGCCCAGCATAATCGCCAAACCTTCCGAACGCAGCCCGTTTACGATCTGCCTTTGTTCCACTTTCTGATCCGTTACTTTACCAATCGCAAAGTAAACACCTGTGGACTCCACCATACTAACAATATTAACAATGATCATAGTGAAAATAGCCGTAAGATTGAACTGAGGCCATCCGAAGTAGAAAGGCTGTGCAACACTTACCCAAGAGGCTTCACCTACTGTAGAGAAACTAACAATGCCCATTCCATAAGCAATAATTGTACCCACTAAAAGACCTATCAAGACAGAGACCGAGCGAAGAAATCCTGTAGTAAAACGGTTAACCGCTAAAATGACCAGCAGCGTGATCAGTGCAAGCAACAAATTGCGGGGATTCCCAAAATCAGCGCTGCCTTCTCCGCCAGCTACGCTATTCATAGCTACAGGAATAAGAGATAACCCAATAATGGTCACGACTGAGCCCGTTACTATCGTTGGGAAAAACCTCAGCAGCTTCCCGTAAAGGGGGGCCGCCAGTACCACGAATAAACCAGATAAAATAATTGCTCCATACACCGTCGCCAAATTGTTGGCACTGCCGATAGCGATAATCGGCCCTACTGCCGTAAAGGTACATCCAAGAATAACCGGCAGCCTGCTGCCAAAATACTTAGTGCCCATAATCTGCAGCAAAGTAGCTAATCCGCAAGTAAACAAATCAGCTGCGATAAGATAGGCCATTTGGGTGGCATTCAGGTTCAGCGCGTTCCCTACGATCAGCGGTACAACAACTGCTCCGGCATACATCGCCAGTACATGCTGAAATCCTAACGCAAATACTTTTTTCTTGCTTAACATCTCGCACTCTCCTTGATTGGCTCTTTTGAACTTTCATTATCAATGAAGTGAATTTCACCTGGTGACATAGATGTGATCCGGGCTAAAGCATGGACTTCTATCCCTCTATCCTCGAGTAGACTCCGGCCTTCTTGGAAGCATTTTTCAATCACACAACCAACGCCAAGGAGCTCAGCGCCAGCCTCTTGCACGATATCAACCAGTCCAACAAGAGCAGCACCAGTAGCCAAAAAGTCATCTACAATAAGCACCTTATCGCTTGGTCCGATATATTTTTGCGAGACACTAACCATATAATCCTCTTTGCGTGTAAAAGAATGTACCGGCGCGGAATAGGCCGCTTCAGATAAGGTCACTGCTTTCTTTTTCTTCGCATATACAAACGGTACGCCTAAGGCGATGGCCGTAGCCATGGCAAATTGAATGCCACTCGCTTCAATAGTGATGATCTTAGTGATAGGCAAATGTCCAAACAACCGCTTGAACTCCTGTCCAATTTGTAAGGCAAGCTCCGTATCCACCTGATGATTCAGAAATGAATCTACCTTTAGTACCGTATCTGATAAAATAAGACCCTCTTGTCTGATGCGCTCTTGAAGTACCTTCATAGTAAACTTGATCTCTCCTTCTGAATTAAAAACAAAAAAAGGACAAATCCCTTGAGTCGTTTCTCTCAAGTGAATTTGTCCTTCTGGGTTTTTGTCCCTTAGTGGTGTAACACTGCATAGTGTCCGCATCGCTCGGTCCAGTCCTTCCATAGTCAGGAAGCGGAACCCTAGATGCGCTATTTCACTCATAGTCGGATAATTACAGTGGTTATCCGGTAGAAACTTATGGGCCATATTCCCAAGATTATATGAGTTGATAAGCAAATATAAGGATAATGTATAATGTGAAACTTATATTTTTATAAATGTTCGATATGAATACCTTGTATATCTTACACGCTCTGTCTGGTGCTTACAAGCAAAATTTTAAGCGATTTGCATGCCATTTTCAGGTTATTTTCACGAAATTCAATTGTTTACATTTAGTAGTTGCTACTCCAATATCTTCTGCGCTGTTTCTTGGGTCGTTACAAGCACATTCATATAACCCCCATTTAGCGCACCACGGATCCCTGTAACCTTCTCAAGTGACTCCGCTACACCAATCGAATACCGAGCTTGCTTGATCTGCTCCAGCTCAATAGTCAGCGTTCTATCCGATATTCCGGTATGCACGGGAATCCCGTTGCCATCATAGAATCGTGAACAGATATCACCAGCAACCTTTCCATTCTCCAGCTCAGCAATCACTGCATCACCATAAAATCCGCGCCACGCCTCCTCCCCTTTCATTTCCGGTGATCCGATGCCGAACACAGCGATATCCAGATGGTCCCACGCCTTCGCAATGGTCTGATAATACTGCGAATTCATCAGTTGATCTCTAGTTTCCTTTTGCTCCGTGATCGCTGGAACATCAATCATTAACGAGCGCGCACCCCATTTCAGGGCAGCTTGATAGCAGATGTTATTTACATGGTACCCGCTCTCCATCTTTCCTGATGGGCCGCCAACCGTAGGTACACAGGTTACAAAAGGTCTCTGGGCTTGTGTTAGGCTTTCTACAACGCTAGCTAAGCTGCTTCCCCAAGAAAACCCAATCGTATCTTTCGGCTTAAGCACTTGCTCGAGCCATCTCGCACAGGCTTGTCCTATAGCTTTGCGTTTAATCGTACTGGACTGTGCAGGATCTACCTCCACAACAATGGCTTCCCGTAGCCCGAACCGCTCCTTCAGCTCCTGCTCCAATGTAAAATGATCGCCAGTATCGTAATTAATAGTTATTGTAACGATACCTTCTTCACGTACCCTCTTTAGCATCCTGCTGATGGTGGTACGATATATACCAAGTTTGCTAGAGATTTCACTCTGCGTTAAATTCTGTTCATAATACATTTGTGCTATTTTAATGAGCAGCTTCTTATCTTCTTTTCGATCCATGTTACAACGCCCCCGCTATATTCAACAGTTTGACGGATTTAGAACCCCCCGCTATACTGTAGACGATTGTTTTGCACATTTATCATTATATTGCACAAATGTGCTTAATATCAAAACTTTTATGGAGATGAATGGTTCAGATGGAATCAAGGTTATCTCTAAATAAAAACAAACAATCCAAACAGGTGAGGTGCTGGAAATGAATCCCTTAAAGTGGGCAATTGTAGGTCCGGGAAGTATAGCTGCCGAATTTGCGGCTGCGCTGAATGAAACGGGGGAAACATTGTATGCGGTTGGATCGCGGAGCTTAGAGAAAGCACAACAATTCGCTAATCAATATGGAGCCACGAAAGCTTATGGCAGTTACAGTGAAATGCTGCAGGATCCCGCAATTGATGTAGTGTACATCTCTACGCCACATAGCAATCATTATGAATACATCATTGAAAGCTTACAGAATAACAAACATGTTCTCTGCGAAAAAGCAATCACAGTGAACAGCACACAACTTCAAGAGGTCACCCGACTTGCCGCTGAAAAGGATCTGGTTGTGGCCGAAGCTATGACCATCTACCATATGCCACTGTATAAGAAACTGCGGCAGCTCATTGATGACGGCATCATTGGGCGCCCCAAAATGGTGCAGGTCTCCTTTGGCAGCCATAAAGAATATGATGTGAACAACCGTTTCTTCAGCAAAGATCTGGCGGGCGGAGCACTGCTGGATATTGGGACGTATGCGTTGTCCTTCACAAGATTCTTCCTGTCCAAACAGCCCCATGAGATTCTTACTACGGTAAAACGATTCGAGACAGGAGTGGACGAGCAATCCGGCATTATTCTTAACAATGCTGCAGATGAAATGGCGGTAATCTCCCTTACAATGCGCTCCAAAATGCCTAAACGAGGCGTGGTTGCAGGAGAACTCGGATTTATTACCGTAGACAATTTCCCGCGGGCCAGCAAAGCCACCATTCAATATTTGGATGGCACAGTAGAGACGATTGAGGCTGGAGATACAGCCAAGGCTTTACAATACGAGATTGAAGATATGCGGCGGTATATTGCAGATAAAAGCCATAAAGAGACCCTCGACCTCTCCTTGGATGTCATGGACATTATGAGCAATGTCCGGGAGCAATGGGGGATCAAATATAGCTTTGAATAAATAAACCGATTATTAGGCAGCAACTTAGGCAAATGATTGTTTTTCGAGGTGGTCCACCCGTATTCATCACTTAATCCCCCCATCTGCATTAATGTTAATGAAGTCAAAGTATGGGAGAGTGAATATGGGTGGCCTATAAAAGAGACCGGATCGTTGTCATTATTCAAAAAGGAAAACGGCGCATAATTACAAGGACCCCACTCCACGGAGTGGACAGATTAATCTTTGTCATCAACAATCAATATACGAACGCCCCCAACACTACACAAATTGCAAGCGGTGCAGGACGCAGCAGCGCAAGCGGCAATAATGCCGCCATTGCTTCTCCCTATACACGCCAACAACAAAGTGTCGGCGCAGGCGGTGATGCGACTAACCTAGGCAGTGGGGGCAACAAACGCGGCAAAGCTAAGCCCCTCTTATTATATCCGTATCGCAAAGAAGTTGTGGTCGTTATCAATACCCAGACGGTTAAACTGCCTAAACGGAGCCAGAATGCCTCCGCAACTCAGGTAGCAAGCGGAGGCGGAACGTTCAGCACCGGTGGAACAAACTCCGCTATTGAAAGTCCAGGAACAAGACAGCAACAGGCGGTTGGTGGAGGATCGGGTGGGCACGCCACTAACAAAGGCACAACTAAACGGCGCCACCTCAAACAACGGTCTCGTTAACCCTTTCGGGACTATATAACAAGTATAACAAAAAGCATGGGCAAACCCGACGAGATCAGGGCGCCCATGCTTTTTTTGGGTTTGGTGAGTTGCGTTACAGGTACTTTTTAGTACCTATAGCACTTTAAAGTACGTACTATACTTAATGGACATATCTCTTCATAATAGCACTTACCGGCCGGTGATTAACACAGCGTAGGAGTGAAAGAAATGTCCTTAGATAAAAGAAGAAGCACCTTGGCGCTCTTAGCTCTAGCCATTAGTGCCTTTGCCATTGGTACCACTGAGTTTATCAGTGTGGGGCTGCTGCCTCTAATCGCCACGGATCTGCATATACCGGTAACCACAGCCGGGTTGACCGTTACTTTATACGCTTTAGGAGTAACTTTTGGCGCACCCATCTTAACGTCGCTAACCACGTCGATATCGCGCAAAACCTTACTGCTAAGCATTATGATCGTCTTTATTATCGGCAATAGTCTTGCGGCGGCTGCGGACGGGATTACATTGCTGTTAATCGCGAGAGTAATTTCCGCACTGGCCCATGGCTTGTTCATGTCGATTGCTTCGACCATTGCCGCCGACCTCGTGCCTGAGGATCGTAAGGCCAGTGCCATTGCCATCATGTTCACAGGACTTACAGTAGCTACTGTTACTGGCGTTCCGCTAGGTACGTTCCTTGGCCAACAACTCGGCTGGCGTGCTGCATTTGTTGCTATTATTGCTATCGGGCTTATAGCACTCATCGGCAATCTGATCCTTGTTCCTTCATCCGGGCTGCGCAAAGGTACCCACACACCCCTTCGTGAGCAAGTTAAGCTGGTCACCAATGGGCGTTTACTGCTTGCCTTCGCGATTACAGCTTTGGGCTATGGGGGCACATTTGTAGTCTTTACTTATTTATCGCCCCTTCTGCATGAGATCAGCGGCTTCAAAGAGAATACAGTCGCCGTAATCTTGCTTGTATACGGCATTGCGATTGCCATCGGGAACGTGATTGGAGGTAAAGCCGCCAACCGCAAACCGATGAATGCTCTATTCTATATGTTTGCAGTCCAAGCTGTCGTCTTATTTGTCTTAGCTTTTACCGCACCTTATAAGGTTGCCGCACTGATTACGATCTTCTTTATGGGACTGTTAGCTTTCATGAACGTGCCCGGCTTGCAAGTACATGTTGTTACGCTTGCAGATCGATATGCGCCAAGTGCACGAGATGTAGCTTCTGCATTAAATATTGCTGCTTTTAACGCTGGTATTGCCATTGGTGCGTACCTTGGCGGCATCGTCACAGATCATATGGGACTGATTCATACCACTTGGGTAGGTGCAATCATGGTTCTGTCCGCAGTATTACTGACGGCATGGAGCCGTGCTCTGGAGAAGAAAGATGAGGCTCCTCTCCAGACTAAAGCTGCTTAAACAGCAGTCCATTAACAACCCAAACAAACTTTTAAATATCTTAGGAGGTTACTTTATTATGGCTCAACATCTACAGGATACAACTACATTACACAACGGTGTAAATATGCCTTGGCTAGGGCTTGGCGTATTTAAAGTAGAAGAAGGCGCAGAACTGATACAAGCGATCAAGTCCGCTATTAAACACGGTTACCGCAGCATTGACACTGCCGCAATTTATGAGAATGAAACAGGCGTGGGACAAGCCATCCAAGAGGCTCTACAAGAGAACAACTTGTCCAGAGAAGAGCTTTTCGTAACCTCAAAGGTCTGGACCGCAGATATGGGCTACGAAGAGACCATCGCCGCCTACGAGACTAGCTTAGCTAAACTCGGACTTGAATACCTGGATTTGTACCTTATCCACTGGCCTGTAAAAGGAAAATATAAAGAGTCTTGGAGAGCGCTTGAAACATTGTATAAAGAGGGCCGGGTAAAAGCCATTGGGGTCAGCAACTTCCAGATTCACCATCTTGAAGATGTACTGAAGGATGCTGAGATTAAGCCTATGGTCAATCAAGTTGAATTACATCCTTATTTGAATCAGCAAGCGCTGCTAGACTTCTGCAAAGAGCAAGGAATCCAATTAGAAGCTTGGTCTCCATTAATGCAAGGTCAATTGTTCGATCAGCCTGTACTGAAAAAAATTGCCGCCAAACATGGCAAATCCGTCGCTCAAGTTATTGTCCGTTGGGACCTGCAACGTGGGATTATCACTATTCCTAAGTCTACTAAAGAACACCGGATCATCGAAAATGTAGACGTGTTTGATTTCAATTTATCTGACGAGGATATGACTCTAATTAACTCTCTCAACCAAGATCAACGGGTAGGTCCAGACCCAGATCATTTTGATTTCTAAGGGCTTACGCACCTTGCACTAACACTATAAGCACCGGCAACACGAGAAACGAAGCAAGCGTCGTCCACAAAATACATTTGGATACCAGCTCCGGTGAGGCATTAAAGCGCTCGGCTAACACTACGGCGTTGACGGCAACTGGCATAGAAGCCAAAATTAGCAGCACAGAGAACAAGGTCCCGGTAATTTGCAGGATCGATAATCCGAGGTAAGCCACTAGCGGCGCTAAGATTAATCGAATCGACATCCCTGTCCAAAAAGTAGACTGGCCCTTGCGTGCGGATGGCATGGTTCTCACTTTAACCATCTGTGCGCCAAGGATCGCCAGTACCACCGGCGAATATCCTCCAGCTACCAAGGCAACCCCTGTAGCCACCTCTGCCGGCAAATGCAGGCCAAAGATACGGAGAAGAAGGGCCAACAGAGCTGCGTAAATGGCAGGAAGTGAAAAGACCGATTTTACTGCATTTTTTACCGAGAACTGAGATCTTGCTGCAAAATAAACGCCTATCGTATTCACGATAATCATCTGTCCGATCACATATACAGAGGCCTTATCGAGACCAAGCTGTCCGAAAGCTAGCAACACCAGCGGAAGTCCATAATTCACGCTATTCGTAAACGTTGAAATCAAGGTCAGACCGGATACTTCGGATGGATCTAGCTTCAATAATTTTCCGACTATATTCGCAATCGCCCATAAGAAGATTAGATTTAGAAGCGAAAAGGCGAGCGTCCTATAAATATCATTCATGGATATCTCGGCAGTAGCCAATGTATTTAAAATAATTGCCGGCGTTAAAAAGTATAGATAAAGCGTCAATAACGGCTTCGTATCCAGATTCTTAAACCGCCCAAGCAGCGCACCCACGATCACAGGAATGGACAAAGGCACGATGACTTGGTATAACGTCGATAACACACTTTGGATCATGAATAGAACTCCTCTGCTGTAGGTTACTTCAAACTATAAGCGTAACAGCGCAGAACGTCTAAGATATGAAATCAATATACCTCATAGCCAAAACCTATCATGCCAACAAAAAAGCTCTCAACCCTTACAAAGGGTTGAGAGCTTTTCGGTATATTGTTACATCATTTTGATCTCAAGCAACTCATATTTAATGATGCCCATCGGTGCATTTACACTAACAATATCGCCGACCTTTTTACCCAGCAATTCCTTGCCTAGCGGGCTTTCATAGGAAATCTTGTTATTAAGAACATCTGCCTCAGCAGCTCCAACAATTCTATATTCGATCTTCTCCGAATATTCGATGTCATTCAGAATAACAATACAACCCATACTAACCTTTGACAGATCCATTTGGCTCTCATCCACGATCTTGGCTTTGGTCAACATTTTCTCCAGAATCATAATACGAGTCTCCATGAACGATTGATCGTCCTTGGCCGAATGGTACTCACTATTTTCCTTCAAGTCTCCATAGCTGATCGCCAATTTAAGCCGTGCCGCCAATTCCTTACGCCCTGCGCCTTTCAATTCCTTCAGCTCTTCCTCTAATTGAGCCAACCCTTCTTTGGTCAAGAACACTTCTTCATTAGACATGTATACAACTCCTATTTAGATAATTTACAGCTTGAACATATAAATGCTTATATTTTAAAAAAATCCCTGCCACAATTGAACATTGGGCAAGGAGGTCAATGCTGCTTAATTAATCTGGCAAATGCTCTTTACAAAAAAGGAGTAACGCTTCTTCCTCGTCCTCTTCCATATCGAAATCGAGCAGTTGACCTGAAGTTGTCTCCTGTAGATCATAACTTACGATGCTGACTTGATCTTCATCCACCTTAATAATCGCTCTAGCGGATACTCCGTTCTCTACATACAGCTCATCATCCTCTGGAACGTCCAGTTGAACGACAAATTCATACCGTTTACCGGTTAGTATACCGAAAGGATCTTTTACATTCTCCACATTGTAGCCCGTAAATGTCAACATAACTCAATCAACCTCTTTTCCTAATACCTGCCACGTCATTGTATCACAAAAAGTAACATATTGTTGTCGAGGTAGTCCATCAAGCCATGGCTTTGGATTTCTTGATTTGTTTGCTTCGCAGCTGTCCGCAGGCAGCATCAATATCCACACCATGCTCCAGACGAGTGCTTACGCTGACACCCTGCTTCTTCAAGGTATCAAAAAAGGCCCGCACCGTCTCCCGCTCGCTTCTTTGATATTGGCTGTGTTCATCCACCGGGTTATAAGGAATCAAATTCACATTGACGAGCGGGCGTCGATCGCCAATCAGCTCGGCCAGTTCAAGCGCATGCTCTCTGCCGTCGTTTACATCCTTCATCAGAATGTATTCCAGCGTAATTCTCCGCTTGGTTTTCTCCAAATAATAATCTATAGACTCCATTAGCTTCTCTATTGGAATGGCCTTGTTAATCTTCATGATCTGCGTCCGCAGTTCATTATTAGGGGCATGCAAAGAAACCGCCAGGTTCACCTGCGTATTCGCATCCGCAAATTCAACGATTTTGTTAGCCAATCCGCTCGTTGATACGGTAATCCCTCTACCCGCAATTGCTAGTCCCTTGTGATCTTTGACAATCGCCAGGAAATCGAGAAGGTTCTTGAAGTTATCGAATGGCTCGCCAATGCCCATCACTACGACGTGACTGACCTTTTGATCCAGGTTCGCCGCATCCAGATGCTGCTGGACCTTCATAATCTGCTCCACAATCTCTCCGCTGGAGAGATCCCGGCTCTTCGCCAATAGCCCACTTGCACAGAAGCTGCAGCCGATATTGCAGCCCACTTGCGTGGTTACACATACAGACAAGCCGTATTTCTGTCTCATAAGCACTGTCTCGATCAGGTTGCCATCCTTTAGGCGGAACAGGAACTTAATCGTTCCATCCGCAGATTCCTGCTTCACATGTTCTTCCAAGGTATGAATGACAAAATTCTGCTCTAATAATTCTACACAATCTTTATTTACATCGAGCATTTCCGAAAAGTCTGTAATCCGCTTCCGATAAAGCCAATCCCAGACCTGCGTAGCCCGAAACTTTTTATGTCCACGTTCTAACAGCCATGCCGCCAGTTGATCAAAAGTTAATCCATAAATGGATTCTATGTTCATTCGTTATCCTCTTTTCAAAACGTTAAAGTTCAGACCATCACTACTCATTGTCTCAAATTTTTTTTATTAAAACAAGGGGAGTTATTGGGTTGTGTCGAAGTTTACACCATTAAAGTCTGTTCTATGAACATGTATCTAAGGAGCGATGGAATCATATGGGTTCAACAAGAATAAAAGCAATCAGCCTCACTCTTCTAGCTGCCGTTCTAATCCTTGGCGGTTTTTTAGTGTATATTACTCTCACTGACTATAAACCACAGGAGATTACTACCCTTACTGTAAACAATAATCCGCAGCAAGTACTGAAGCAGGGAGAGTCCTTCTCGGTAACCACCTTTAATATTGGCTACGCCGGGTTGGATAAAGGCCAAGATTTCTTTATGGATGGCGGAACAAAGTCACGCTCAAGCAGTAGGGAACAAACGAAGACAAACCTTGAGGCCGTAGCGTCCCTTATGACAACTACAGACTCGGACCTGTTCATGTTGCAGGAGGTCGACGTCGATTCTTCCCGTAGCAACGGTATAGATGAAGTCTCTTTCTTGTCGAATAAGTTCGCTGATTACAGCAATGTTTTCGCGACCAACTACAAGGTACCTTGGGTACCGCTTCCAGTTCTTGATCCGATGGGCTCGGTGAACAGCGGTTTATTAACTTTATCCCGTTTTAACAGCACAAGTAATATTAGATATGATCTCCCGGGCAAAGAAACCTGGCCTCGCCAACAATTTGATCTCGACCGTGCTTTTGTGGAGAGCAGATTCCCCGTTGATAATGGAAAAGAACTGATTCTAGTCAATCTTCATTTATCAGCTTTTGACCAAGGCGGAACGATTCGCAAACAGCAATTGGAGTATTTATCGGCTTATATCAAGAAGGAGAATGACAAAGGGAATTACCTCATCTTAGGGGGAGATTGGAACCATTCCCTTCCGGGTACAGCTCCTGATGCTTTCGAGACAACGCAGGATTGGCCGCAATGGCTGCAAGAATTCCCTGAACATTTTCAACAGGGCTTTCAGTGGGCTGTAGATGCCAAGGTACCCTCCGTCCGGACGCTCGATGTTGCCTATACAGAAGGTGTGAATTTCCGCGCAGTGATTGATGGCTTTCTAGTCTCACCAAACGTCAGCATAAGCGGCGTACAGGGTCATGAGTTATCCTTCGAACACAGTGATCATAACCCTGTAACAGCCACTTTTATTCTGCAATAACATGGATTCTCTGATTCTATTTAAACACAACAAATTTCAGGTTTTTCTCTTGAAAATACTTAATGATAGCAGGCAAAGCTTCTACAGTAATCTTCTTTTCGTGAAATAGATAGACTCCGCCGGACGGATCGGCATGATGAACATATTGAAGAATATCCTCTGGGTTCTTGACGTTCCAATCCTCGGGATCACGATTCCACAATAATACCTTCATCTGCTGTTCCGTCACCTTGGCGGTTAACTTGTCATTGATCGCCCCATATGGCGGCCGAAAAATAGTAATCGGCGATTGTGTAATTTGCTCCAGCGCCTGATTAGTCTTCGCCAAGTTATTCCGGTTCTCCTCAACGCTATTAGCAGTCATTTTGCTATGATCCCACGAATGACTCCCAACCGACATCTTATGCTCATCAGCATACCTAACGGCTTCCGCATTATGAGCTACTTTATTCCCAATGAATAAAAAGGTGGCAGCCACCTTATGTTCTACTAGAATATCTACGATCTCTTTCGTATACTTTGACGGTCCATCATCAAATGACAAGGCAACGTAACCCTTTGGCAAGCTATACAAAAATTCATTCTCGGGTAATTCATACTTTTCGTACGGCAATGTCTGTTCCTGAGGAGGGGCCGAAGGTTCTGGTGTAGGCTCGGCTTGCTGGTTATGAACCGATATCGTCTGCGCAAGGGTAACGAACGGCACCGAAAGTAATGGCTCAGAGTCGGCCCCTAATACGGGTTCCTCCAGCGCTTCAGCACTATCTACGAGTTGTCCATCCATTCGCAGAGGTAACACAAATATCAAACAAGCGAACATGAGACACAGCAGTGCAACCAGTCCAATTCGTTTGGTCTTCTTTCTGCTTATCCTATGCCCTGGTTCTGTAGAGGGAAGCATGGTCTGAACTACCCTCTCCTCTTCTGCTTGAGGATAGTCCTGCTGCTTTAATTGAAGAAGTTGGGTTACATAATATTCAGAACAGGCAAAATACAATGTTTCGCTGTATGCTCTGTTCATTATAATCAGTGTGCTGTAGTAACTATTCCGAAAAGGATCCCACTTCGGATACAGCGACAATCTCATTCTCCCTCCGGAAAAGGGACCTAGCGCCTTCAATTGTTCGTATGTAAATTCATCTATGGTGAGCTTGCTTCTTGCGTACCCAACATTACGGGTTAGACCTACCTCAATCTGATAACCGGCCTGTTCATGCTCAAGCGACAGTAACTCAATCATTAGAATGGTGTCCGGTTCCTTAGATGCCATGAATCCTATGTATCTCCGTTTCCATCATTTCGATCCGTCAGACTACTGCCACTCCCAAAAGGAACCGTCATCCGATTGGTGAAATCGCTGATCATACCCGAGAGATACGCCTTTTCTTGGCGAATCGTATCGTACTTCTGTTTTAAATGTGCATTCTCAATCTCAACCCGTCCGATTTTCTCTTCCAGATCATTCATCTTTTTAAGTTTCTCTGCATGGGCTTCGTTATGTTTTTGAATCAGATTTACATATTTTTGCTGCTCCAGCTCAATGGTACTCTTTAATTCCTCGATCTCAGCTGTGAGCGCAGTTTGAAGCTCGCGGTAATCCTCCAGCACTTGATCGACCTTCAAATTTCTCTCAATCAACTTATGCTCAAGCTCGCGGACATTCTTTTCTCTTTCCTCAATGACCTTATTAAGGTTTTTCATATCCCGGTTTAATCGCTCCACATGACTGCTGGAATGGGTCAACCGATCCTGAAGCTCATTAATATTGGTCTCCGCATGTTGTCTGGCCTGAATAATCTGCTCCACGGAGAAGATCAAATCGAGTGATTTTTTATCAAGCTGAGCTTTGCCTGTCGTAACCAATCCAGCTAAAGTCTCGTCCGAGGTCTTTTCTTCTATTTCTTCGACCTGATCATCTAATAACTGTACCTTTTGAACCATATCCGACTTGGATTGCTTATCCACTGAATCTTTCTTTTTAAAAAAGGGGGAAATCATCGATTTTATCACCTCAATTATAAAAAAATGTCAAAAAATGTCGAGTGCCCACGAGTCTATTATAGTTTACTTATCTTGTATGTAAGTGAGCCTTTATATCTAACTTTCTGAAATGCACCTAAAGACCTATTTTCTTCTGCAAAATAAAAAAAGCACCCCTTCGGGTGCTTTGATTTCAATTGAATTTATCGGGAAATTGTTTGATCAATCCCTCGGTTAAGATATCTGCGAACATGATCATATGCTCCAGCCCTTTATCAAATGCGACAATTTCGGCATCCCAATCCTTTTTAACTCTAGCCGTCACGTCATCAGTAATCAATTCCAGATGTTCATGAAGCATTTCCTTTAATTGTTCATAAGAATATTTGGGATTCTGACTACTAAGGAACTTGGCAATGTCATCGGCGTTGGTATACCACTCTTTATTGTATTTTTCCACATCGGCCTGATTTCCAGCCTTCGCAGCATCTAGGACTTTTCCGGCAATAAGAATATGCTCCCGCAATAATTGAGCTACCTTATCTCCAACTGCCTCACCGTAATACGGTTTAAAGGCATCCCCTATGTCCTGCTGATTCTGTAACAGCCTTGCCAGTACCTTCTCCTTATCCTCGGAATCTGCAAAGGCGCTAACAATGTAGTTTTTTGTCCATACCACATGATCGATCCATAACTTCCTAAGATTATCCTTAAGCTCAATTACGGAAGGGGTTAAGCATTGCTTGTGGGAGCTCTTTTTCTCTTTAGCCGCTGCAGCATCAGCAATTGTAGGTGTAACACTTACAACCAGAAACATACACAATAAGGTTAGCTTCAACATCAAATACTTATTTTTCAATATGACCTATCTCCTTGTGAACAGTGATGGATTTGAATATCTTGTATATTGTGCACCTTTACTTCCATTTCATTCGCAACTATTCTCAGAACACAAAAAAGCACCATCACGTGGACGGTGCCTGGGTCTTACTTTTATCTAAACATCACTTTATCTACGTTGTATTTAGATTTCAGTTCATTAATGATATAGGTTTCGTAGATCTCTCTATGAACTGGACTTTCGATCAAACACACATCAATTCTGGTGACCTCGTCCCGATGTTGCTTGATGTCAGATACGGTGTCTTCAAAATGTTTTTTAATTCTTGGTCTTAGCTTTCTCGCTTTACCTACAAACAACAACTCATCCTGATCATTGTAGAACATAAAGATACCGCCGTAATCTCTCGGAATCAGGTGAAAGTCCGTAAATCCGTAAATATTGCTTAACTGCGGGTTAATTTGTTTAGTAATACTAACATCCGCTTTTGGAATCGTTATGTTGATCATTAGCTCACGTCCTCTTTCTATATAGGAGTAAATAGTATCATAAATCGCTAAGTAAGACCATTCAATCTGGCGCAGTCAAATAAATACAATAAAAGCAAGTTCGATTGATCTAATGGAAATATCACTAAAAAATATGGCATTATTCAAAACCTTCCTGCCCAAGGGTTGCGGTCTTAGACAGGAGAGGATTATAAATAAAATAGAGGCGTCTGCATCATGATATATAGATATTTGTCATCTAGGAGGATTTGATTCATGGCAGTAACAGACCGGCAAAAAATAGTAGATAGTGTCCCTCAAAAGGGTTTCTTCGGACATCCTAAGGGACTTTTCACCCTTTTCTTCACAGAATTTTGGGAGCGTTTCTCTTATTATGGCATGCGAGCTATCCTTGTCTACTACATGTATTATGAAGTAAGCCAAGGCGGCCTCGGATTACCTGAAGATATGGCACTTTCTATTATGTCTATCTATGGATCGCTTGTATATATGTCAGGGATCATCGGAGGCTGGCTTGCAGATCGGCTTCTCGGAACTTCGAGGGCTGTTTTCTACGGCGGCGTTTTAATCATGTTCGGGCATATACTACTGGCTATTCCAGGCAATACCACATTATTTTTTGCTTCGATGGTTTTAATCGTACTCGGAACGGGTCTACTGAAACCCAACGTTTCAAGTATTGTCGGCGAAATTTATAGCGAGCAGGATAACCGCCGTGACGCTGCCTTCAGCATTTTTTATATGGGCATCAACCTGGGAGGATTTCTCTCCCCACTAATTGTTGGTGCAGTAGGCATGAATAATTTCCATCTAGGTTTCTCGATTGCCGCAGTCGGAATGTTTATTGGACTAGTCGTTTATATTATGACTCGCACAAAAAATCTGGGTCTGGCCGGTACGATTGTACACAACCCTATTCCTGCAGATCAGAAGAAAAAAATCTTTACTTGGATTGGTGTAGGATTAGTTGTACTTGCGATTTTGATTACGATCGGCATTCTTACCGGAGTGCTTACCTTTGAAACATTAATAAAAATAGTAGGGGTATTAGGCTTACTTATTCCTACGATGTATTTCATTATGATGTACCGCAGTCCCAAAACAACAGCCGTTGAACGGTCAAGAATTCTCGCATACATTCCTTTATTTATCGCATCGATTATGTTCTGGGCGATTCAAGAGCAGACTTCCACAGTTCTAGCTAGTTTCGCTGATAAACGGACCCAATTGGATTTTGCAGGCTTACACATTTCTCCTGCTTGGTTCCAATCGCTTAACCCGCTGTTTATTATCACTCTTGCACCTATATTTGCCTGGTTGTGGTTAAAGCTCGGTAACCGTCAACCCTCGATTCCGCAAAAGTTCTCGCTTGGTTTATTGTTTGCCGGTTTATCCTTCCTGGTGATTCTAGTACCTGCTTATTTCGGTGGAGCTAATTCACTTGTGAATCCATTATGGCTGGTACTCAGCTATTTTATCATCGTAATCGGGGAGTTATGCTTGTCCCCTGTGGGTTTATCAGCAACGACCAAACTGGCACCGGCGGCTTTTACCGCTCAAATGATGAGTATGTGGTTCTTATCGAATGCCGCTGCCCAAGCAATTAATGCTCAGATTGTGAAGTTCTATACCCCGGATACCGAAATGATGTATTTTGGAGTAATTGGCGGAGTGGCCCTTCTCCTTGCGCTTGTCCTCTTCCTATTCTCTTCCAAAATTCAGAATTTCATGAAAGGGATACATTAAACACACCCAAAGGCTGCCCGAGATTCTCTCGGCAGCCTTTTTTTGGTTTCCTATAGTTATCCAACCTCTACACCAGAAACATGGCGACAATCGTCGTGACTACCAGCCCAATCAATACAGGCTTAACATTCCGTCTCGCCAGCTCAAAGGGGCTTACTCCGCAAATAGCGGCGGCCGGAATCAATGCCCACGGAATCAGCGTGCCTCCACCTACCCAAATTGCAGCTACCTGACCCAGCGCAGTTAAAGTCGCCGCATCGGAATGTGTGGCCACCGCAAACAATTTCCCAATGGACCCGGCAAGTGAAATGCCCGAGAACCCTGAACCATCTAGGCCTGTAATGGCTCCGGTTATGGTCGCGGTTACTGCACCCACAGCGCCGTTCAGAGGGACGTTATGAGCTAGAGCGACCCCTAGATCATTTACAATCCCCTGAGATGCGGCGGGCAGCACTTTGCCGAATAATTCAGCAAACGCCGAATCCCCCAGATAGAAAAAAGCGGCAATCGGTATCACAGGACCAAATACTTTGAAGCCAAACGTAAGTCCATCAATCAGATAAGAGGTTACTTGCTCCAATCCTTTATTACGATGTGCCAACAAGGTGACTACAACCAGAATGAATACCGCAGTACCACCAACTAAGGCAGTTGCGTCTCCACCCTGCAAATCGAGCAGGAACATGCCTGCTACATCGGCTAAAAACAGGATGGGAATGGCGATGGCCAGCCATTTTTTCAATGCTGGATGAATCACCGCTGGATCCTCTGCCGTATCATTCTCTGCAGATAACGCACTCCCGGCACTTTTCCCGGCAATAAGCCCGTCTCGCCAAGTTCCCTTCTTCTGATCTCTGCGCATCATCCAATACGCCGTTATCGTAGTCACCACGCCCATAACAATTACAAGCGGAACACTCGCCTCCATGACACTGGTCACTGGAAGTCCTGCCGCATCTGCTGTTAATTTAGGCGCACCTTGAATAATATAATCACCTGAGAGTGCAATCCCGTGGCCAAATAAATTCATTGCCATCGCCGCTCCAAGAGCAGGCAGTCCCACTCGAATGGCAACCGGCAGCAGCACAACCCCGATCAAGGCCACTGCGGGTGAAGGCCAGAAGAACCATGAGGTGACCATCATAATCAGACCGATCCCCCAAAAGGCTATGAACGGTGTGCGCAAAAAGCGGGTAAGTGGAGCAACCATGATCTCGTTAATCCCCGTGCGTGTTAATACCCGGCTCATGGCTACTATGATCGAAATAATCATGATCGTACCCATTAGCTCCTTGGTAGCATATACAAAAGAGTTGAATACACCTGTGACTGAACCACTGACGGTTTCCGTGGCTAACCACCCAAGTACAAAGATGCCCGCAATACAGATCATCGTTGTGTCCCGTCTCTTGATCAGAAGTGCCATTATAAATATGATAAATGCCAGATATACATAATGGAGCGCTGTTAACTGGATGCCCATCTCTGCACCACACCCTTCTCCTACTATCCGAGTGCTATATGGTATGCAGGGGTGTAGGCTAATGTTCGGTAGAAATGGGCCTAAACCAGCAAAAGAAGCCGTCCCGCGCGTAGAGAAAATCTACGTATGGGACGGCTTCTTAGTGTTTCTTAATTAAAGATTATTATTTAGCTACGACTCCGCCATCAACCGGCAGCTCAACACCTGTAATGTAAGAAGCTTCATCAGAAGCCAAGAACAATACAGCTTCAGCTACTTCAGAAGCACGACCAACACGTGGCAGCGCAGTCTGAGACATAAAGAAGCTATGCATTTTTTCGTTATTTACAAATTCAGCACTCATTGGGGTTTCGATAAATCCTGGGTGAACAGAGTTCACACGAATGTTATCTTTACCAAAGTCTACAGCTGCTGCTTTACTTAGCATACGAACTGCACCTTTAGAAGCTGTATAAGCACCAGCACCGCTGCTGCCAGTCAAACCTGCGATGGATGAAATATTAACGATAGAACCACCTTTATTATTCTTCATTTGAGGAACAACATGCTTCATGCCAAGGAATACGCTGCTCACGTTGATGTTCATTACTTTGTTCCATTGATCAACAGTGGATTCGAGCAATTGAACCGGGAATGAGATCCCTGCATTGTTTACCAAAATGTCGATTTTCCCGAACTTGCTAATCACATCTTCTACAACCTTGATCCAGTCTTCTTCGGAAGCCACATTATGTGCATAAGCTGCTGCTTGTCCACCATTTGCTTCAATTTCCTTCACAACTGCTTGTACGGCAGCCTCGTTAATATCAGTTGCCACAACTGTAGCGCCCTCTTTGGACAATAAAAGGGCTTCTTCACGGCCCATGCCACTGCCTGCACCTGTAATAATTGCTACTTTATTAGTTAGACGATTCATAATTAGGTCTCCTCTATAATCGTATTGTGATATAATATTTGAGTGATGATAGTCACACTATCACTGTGATATACATCATATCATTTTTGTAAAAGAACTACAACTACTCCTTGCTTAATCCAATAAACGGTGGATATAATACTAATAATTGAAAATCCCAATCAAAAAATGGAAGGGTCTAGCCCTCATGAATCCTAAAACACGATATGAAAAAGAACGATCCGAAGGTAAGCAGCAACGATTAATTACGATCCTCGAATCCGCAGAACGAGTATTTTCACAAAAAGGAATCGAAAAGTCGACGATGCAAGATGTCGCAAGCGAAGCCAACATCGGGATTGCGACGTTATTTCGCTATTTTCCCAGAAAAGAAAAGCTCATAGTGGCTGTAGCCACCCGAATGCTGGAGCCTATGCTCGATCATTTTAAATACGTAGCGGACTTGCCCCTTACTTGTCTTGAACAAATCGAGAAATTATTTGATTTCTTTATTCAGGATCAAAATCATCTAAGTATTATTTTTATGGTCAATTTCGAAAGCTACGCCTCACACTCAAGTGAGCCTGTTGAGGATGTTCTGAGTTTCAATGCACTCAACCGCAAAATTTGGCATGAATATTCCAGAATCATTCAAAATGGGGTAGAAGACGGTTCTATTCGTGCGGGTCTCCCCGTAAAAGAGACCTTAATTACGCTCATGAATAGCTTTGCCCTCTTTTCCAGAAAACTAACGATGAAAAAAAATATTCTCCTGCTGGAATCGGATCTAGACTCCGACGATCAGCTTGAGCTGCTTAAACAAATTTTTCTGGATCATTTAAAAGCCTAAAAAGCGCCAGTTTCCTTAGGAGGGGAACTTGGCGCTTTTTCTATAGTCAAACAAAAAGAGACATCTCCAAGGAAAATGCCTCTATCCAGATTCAAGTTGCGACCTATACTGCCTTCGTCTGCTAGTGAAATGGGCAGGTTGCCACGGGTGATTGTTGATAAAGAAAACGAGGGCTGAAATCATATTCTTTTAACGTACGATCATGCCAAATCGGTGTAGACGAAGGTGACATAGGCGGAATCAGCCAGGACCAGCGCCCTGAGACTTTGCGCCCCTGCTCGTTCTCCTGTTGCTGGAATCGAACAAATTGATCAGCTGCTGTATGGTGATCCACGATGCTGACACCTGCTTGCTTGAAGGAATGCAGCACTGCGCGATTCAGCTCAAGAAGCGCCCTATCCTTCCAAAGCGTTGTATTGCTGGAGCGATCCAGCCCCATCACATCAGCTATAGCTGGCAAAGTGTTGTATCGTCCGGTATCCCCCAAGTTACGCGAGCCGATTTCAGTCTCCATGTACCAACCGTTAAAAGGAGCAGCCGTGTACAGAATACCGCCAATTTCCAACTGCATGTCCGCGATAATGGGTACAGAATACCAACGAAGCTGAAGCTCAGCAAAACGTTCAATTTCAGGATGTGTTAACGGTACCTCCTGAATTAAGTGATCAGGAATGGGGAAAACGTAGGGATGCCCGTTGCCAATACTGATCACTAACGGCAACACATCATAATCGCCACCCGTTCCTTGCCAACCTAGTTGCTGGCATATTTTTGTGAATTCATCCGATGCCGGATCGCCAGCGCGTTCGTGTTCTCCATCGCCAGGGTACCCGGCATAACGAATCAATTGGTGGTTCCAGATCCGAATCTGCCGATTCGGATCTTCCCCGCTGCGGAAGACCGTGATGAGTGAACGAATACGTCCTCCGTTGTTCGCCTTTTCCAGATGTCGCAGCAACGCTTCAGCAACTTGTTCCTCAGTCTCTGCTTGGCGTCCATCGATCAGCTCAATGGATTGCCAAAAAAGACGCCCAATGCAGCGGCTATTGTGGCGCCAGGCCATTCTTGCACCATGCGCTAATTCTTCCTTTGTATGTGTGTAACTGCCTGATTGGTTAATTTCCTCATGTACGGCTAGGATGCGATGATCCGTCTCGGCTTCAGACTTTTCTAGTTCAGCGTAACATTGTCGAATGAAAACTTCCGCCTGCCGGGTTAATTCTTCGATGTGCTTGCCATCCATATCCCTTATCCCCCATCTAAACCCTTGCTTAAACTCTCAATCCAGTATAACATCCCTCTTCCTATGCCACATCTTTCAGGGAACAGCGCATAAGAACAACCCGTGAAGCTTGAAGCTTCACAGGTCGCGGCAGGACCATTTAGCGCTCTGAACGTTTCCCTTGCTTATTCAATGAGGCAAGTCTGCTCTTATCCTCGGCCAACAGTTCTTCAGCCAACTCCACACCTTGAGGACCTAGCCAGTCCTGAGCTTGCTGAATCGCCTGCTCAGTATGTGCCAGGCGGTTCTCAGCCTGTGCCAAAGTCTGTTCTGTTGGATGACTAAGTGCCTGAGAGACAGAGAAATGAAGCTTGCCCAAAGAATTTTTGGCTTGAGTTACATTGTCATTCGCTTGCAGACTGGAATCGGGTTGTTTCATAAATGAAATACGCTCCCTTCTGAAATGCGCCTGTTCTCTTCTAGCATGGTTTGGGTGAAGTAATCTTATGCATTCACTATCTACTGGATAATGGATTGCATAAAGGACGTCATTTCATTACTCGCTTTATTCAGGCGCTCAATGACACCGCTGAATTCAGTGACCAATTCTGCTTGTGAGTGTGAAGAAGCAGAGATCGCTTCAATTTCTTGCTCCATTTGCTTAATGGACTTTTGAACATCACTCAGTGATTTTTCAATATTATGGGTTGCTTCTTTAGTGTTAACGGATAGTTTGCGTACTTCCGTAGCAACCACCCCAAAACCTGCCCCTTGCTCTCCTACACGCGCGGCTTCGATTGCCGCATTCAGCCCAAGCAGGTTCGTCTGCTCAGAAATCTCACGAATGAAGCCGGCAACCTTATTCACTTCTTGTGATTCCGTTACGGCTCTACGCGTATTATCTAATATTTGCTGCGAAGTAGCTGATAATTCCTGAGATTGGGCAGCTACGCTCTGCACCATCTCCATTAGATGACTGCTTATCTCATTAATCTCATCTGTGAATCCTTCAAGCTTATTCTCGTTCTCTAGTGTATAGGCAATGGCAAAAACCCCGATTACATCATCATCCGTTCCGTAGATAGGTACACATGTTGAGATTACAGGAGCTCCATAAATTTCTGCTGGGATTCGGTTAGAGCTTGCTATACCTTTCAGTCCATTTGAAAGCGACAGATCTTCAGGAGGGATAGGGTTACCCTTAACCAATCCGAGATCAATAACTTTACTTGGTGCGTAATAATGGAAGATCTCCCTGTCCGTGATTCCAATCATAATATCCTGCGAGTGAATCTTTTTGAAATAAGGTGCTGCGAGGACTAAGGCATCGATAATACTCATCTCTTCATCTCCCATATAAAAAAATGTATATGTAGTTTTATCGTCACAATGGGTTATTAAATGAATATTGTCATAGTAGAGTAACAATCCCCACGTATGATTTGTTTATGAATACTATTAGCAGACGACAATTTCTACAGAAAAGCGCTCAAGTAACTCTAGGGCTTCTTGGGACAGCCGGTGCATCCGGCATCTATTCACATTGGATCGAACCCTACTGGCTGGAAATCAAATATGTAGACATTACACTTCCTAGACTTCCTCCAGCCTTCGATAGATTTCGTATCGTTCATTTTAGTGATTTACATCAGGGGGTATATTCCAAGCCGCAAGCTTTAACGGAGTTAGCGCAGCAAATTCAACATGTAAATCCAGATCTGATCTGTTTCACCGGCGATTTATTAGATCATTCAGCCGATTATATTTCAGAAGCCGTAGCCTTGTGCTCTCAGTTGCGGGCTCCTTTTGGACAATATGCAGTATTAGGCAATCATGATGCTTTTGGGACCAGAAAGGTTGTAACGAAAGGGCTAACACAATCGGGCTTCCACGTGCTCCATAATGAACATATCGTCTTAACCCAAGGTACGGACAAGCTCTATATTGCCGGAATAGATGATCCTTGGGTCGGAAAAGCAGACATTGCCCAAGCGCTGCTTCATATCCCGGAAGAGGCTTGCACAATTCTCCTTGCCCATGAACCTGATTTCGCCGATGACTTTTGCAAGCTGCCTATAGATCTGCAATTGTCTGGCCATAGCCACGGAGGCCAAGTGCGGCTTCCCTTTGTCGGAGCTTTATATACCCCGCCTCACGGAAGTAAATATTCAAGTGGATTATATCAACTGCCCAACAGCCAACTTCAGGTCTACACCACTCGCGGGATAGGAGTAACTCGTATGCCTGTTCGTTTTAATTGTCGCCCCGAGCTCACCGTAATTACTTTACATTCTTAATGCTAGTGTCTTAATCGTACAAAATGGTTAAAAAGTATATACCTTTTGCATATCTATGCAACAACACTGTAACCGCCTTTGTAATCAAATCTATTTAGGACCTAGGTATAATTGTAGGAGTGATAGAGGAAAAAATATCATATTGCAACTACATAAGCCCATCCTTGGGAAGGAGAGATTAAGTTATGAATAAAAGTATGAAATGGACCTCAGCCATCTTGGCTGCTGGAGTATTGCTTGGAGGGTCGGGACTAGTAGGAGGAACTTCAGTTCAAGCCGCAACTACCGGAGGAAATACGGTAAAACAAGCCGCACAGCAACCCTCTGTAGTGCTTAAATATAAAGGCCAGACCTTATCGCAGCAAGCGAAAATAGTAAACGGCAATACCATGATCCCTTTAACTGTACTACGGGATGCTTTTGGCCTTTCCATTAACTATAATGCAAGCACTAAAACTTATAGTGTGGGCAGCGATTCCATGAAGCTGGACATGGAGGTCTCAGATTACGGTGTTAGTACAACCCTGAATGGCTATTACATTTATAGCATGACCGGCAGTCATGATGTGAAGGTCATCAACGACCGGATTTATGTTCCATTCAAACTCTTGTCTGACTATTTAGGAGTGCAAGGCGTTTATAATCCTTCATTGAAATCACTTGATCTAAGTAAAAAAGTAATGAATGACATCAAAATTACCTCTGAAACCTTAGATAAGAGTAATAAAAATGCTAGTATCAAAGTGCAATATCCAAAAATCAGCGGCTTAACAGATGAAGTACAAACTAAGATTAATGCAATCTTCAAAAAGCAAGCTGAACAATTCGTCGCAGAGAGCGAAGAACAGGCTAGTCATAGAGATGGCACTATAGAGAATAAATATGACTTCTCTCAAACTTTTGTTGTCTCCTTTAACCGTGAAGGTGTACTAAGCTTAGTGACGGATCAGTATGGTTATACAGGTGGAGCTCATGGTGGAGCCCTTCGTGAAGGATTTACCTTCTCGCTGAAAGACGGCAAACCAATAGAACTTAAGGACCTGCTGAAGGCAGAGCCAAACTACAAACAAAAATTAGATAAAATGTTGAAGGAAAGCACCAAGGAGCTAGCTTTTCCAGATACACCTGGCGGACTAACAGAAAAACCAAACTTCTACGTTTCCGAGAGTGGCCTTGCAATCTTCTACCAACAGTATGAAATTGCCCCTTATGCGGCTGGAATTCCTACGTACACCTTTAATTTCAGTTCAATATTACCAAAGGGAACTAACCCATTCGCTGCCTTCAAATAAACTTCTATTGTAAAAAAGAGCGTCACAGTCATTAGGACTGGGACGCTCTTTTGGTTTTACAGCTTATGCTTCCAAACTTCCAGCCGGGCCGAAGAATTCATAATGAATTCTGTCTTCAGCCACCTTCCATTCCTTAAGAGCCTTATATATCGCCTTCATAAAAGGAGTCGGTCCGCAGAAATAGAATTCAGAGTTTACGTCTGTTACTTCTTGCAGGCAAGCTAGATCAATATAACCTGTTTTATGGAACGTATCTCCTTCACTTGGGGTTTCATAACATACATAGGATCGTAGGGTAGGATGGGACTGCTCTAAATCCGCCACCATTTCTTTCATAGCATGCAAGCTTCCATTGATGGCTGCATGAATGTACGTTACCTCTCGTTCTGGCTGCGTAGCAATTAACGTCTCCAGCATACTTACCATAGGGGTTAGTCCAACCCCACCACTGATAAGAACCACTGGACGATCACTATCTTTATTTAGTACGAAATCACCCGCTGGCGAGCTCACTTCCAATATAGCTCCCACTTGAACAACATCATGAAGGAAAGTAGATACGACACCAGCCGGTTTATCGGGCCCCTCACCTTCCCGTTTAACTGTGATGCGGTAATACGACTGTCCCGGCGCACTGGACAAACTATAGTGGCGAACATGGGTGTATTCCTCGTCCTCAGGCTGAACACGAACCGTGATGTATTGACCCGGCAAGTAAGAAGCTATAGCCCCTCCGTCCTCAGGAGAAAGGTAGAAGGAAGTAATAAGTTCACTTTCTTTAACCTTCTTAGTAACCACAAAGTTTCTAAATCCACTCCAACCCCCGGGAATTTCGGCAGCCTCACGATACTTCTCTGCTTCGACACCAATAAAGGCATCTGCGATCACGCCATACGCCTTTGCCCAAGCATCAATAATTTCTGGCGTCGCCGCATCGCCAAGTACTTGCCCAATAGCAGCTAACAAAGTCTCACCTACGATGGGATAATGTTCAGGTAATACTCCCAATGCCCGATGTTTCTCCGCAATCTGTTTTACCACAGGCAAGATATTTCCTAGCTGATCAATATTCATTGCCGCCGCGAGTACGGCGTTAGCAAGTGCAGTCTGCTGTTTACCTTCCCGTTGGTTGGCGTGATTAAATATATTTAGTAACTGCGGATGATTTTCAAATAACATGCGATAGAAAGTAGTTGTGATGGTCTTCCCATGAACCTGCAAGACAGGCACCGTTGATTTTATGATTTCAATTGTTTGTTGATCTAACATCTAAATACCCTCTTTCCTGCAATAAATTAATTCCTCTATAAAAAGCATATAGAAGCTTCGCATGCCATAGTGTGCGTTCAATCACACGGGAAATTGAAAAAATGTGAACGAACCAATAATTGCAATGATATCCATCACAATAACGTACCCAAAATCAAAAAAACTATCCAAGCAGCCATTATAGCTTCCGGGATAGCTTTTTATCTTATTATTTTGACAGCTCCACAAAACCTTCTCCGAATACATCTCTTACATCGTGTATGGTAATAAATGCCTCTTTATCAATGGATTTGACGATTTTCTTAAGCATAGTCACTTCCTGCTTGCTAATCACAATATACAGCAGCTCTTTAGGTGTCTTGGTATAGTACCCACGGCCATATATTACTGTGACGCCTCTATCCATAATTCCATTAACCTGTTCAGCAATTTTGTCCTGCTCTTGGGATACAATCGTAACAGCCTTCTTAGGGTTCACTCCCTCAATAATGAAGTCCATTATCTTAGTGGCTACATAGAGCATCACGATCGTAAACATCAGACTTTGTACTCCAATGATGAAATACGAAGCGAACACCACAATTAAATCGACGAGCAGTAGCGCGTAACTAACGTTCCAGTCCAAATATTTATGTAGGATTCTGGCGATGATGGTTGACCCTGCAGTCGTTCCACCCACTCGTATAATCAGCCCGATACCCACACCTGAGAAGATACCCCCGAATATTGCATTAATTATCAACTCATCACTGCCAATATTCCAATTTTTCGTAAGAATCAGGAATAACGAATTGAAAAACACCGCAATAATCGTGTATACCGTCGTAGTTTTGTCTAGAAATTTGTACCCCACAATTAATAATAAAGCGTTAAGAATCAAACTAACAATACCGGGTGACCACTGATACAAATAGTAAGTAATCATAGTCAGTCCCGTGACCCCGCCTTCACCGAACTCGTTTGGAATTACAAACAAATTAACGGCCAAGGAGAATAACAAAGCTCCTACAATGATGGAAACAATATCCGAAATACGCTTTTTCATACGATGCCCCTTCTACCCTAGATCTATATCCACAAATACTAACACCGCTTTGATATAGATGCAATCCATCCGAAAGAAGTCAACAGTCTATAGATACAGTAACCAACCACCCCACCGCTAGTGTTCAAAATAAGATCATCCACATCAAAGGTACCGATATACAATACTAATTGCGTGAATTCAAAACAGAAGCTCAGCGCCAGTGAGAGAAAGAAGACTCTTTGAAACAGCCTTACTTTTTGCGATAACAGCATAGGCACCAAGATCCCAAATGGAATAAAGGCCAACAGATTCCCTACTAAATTAATAGATGAAAAAGGATCTGAAAGTGACAGATTGCCCATCCCCCGTGAGATCTCCTTAAAAGGGATATAGTTGCCACGCCGATTAAAAATCCTGTCTGGATGTTCAAACATACGTCCCGCTTGATCCAAAAGCGATAATAAGTTAACCGGTGCACCTTTAAATAAAATAATTCGGATTAAAAAATACATATAGACGATAAATATCGCTGCCAGCAAAAGGTTTATAGCAGACTTTTTTTTCGGCTCTTTAGTCATTAATATGTAGTAACAATTATGCCATCCATGTTATCGCCTGAAGTCATATATTGCCCTTCCTGTGGAATTTTGATCGTAGTGTATTTGGATACCGGAAAATAACTTACTGTATAAGCTTTACCGTCTACTGTTGTCGAAATCTCTTTGTTCTCCTTCAAGAAATCCAAATATTGCTCTAACACAAGCCCTTTCTCATGAATAATGGCGCTGTGCGGCAACCCTACATAACGGAAATGCCAGGGTTCATATTTTATCCCCGTAATCTCGGTTTTGTCTTTCGGATAGCGGAGAATAAAGCCGTATTTCCAAGCATTTTTTTGCAGCCATTTTCCTTCAGGCGCTTTACTCATTTCTGCTTGGGACGACCCGATATCCAGAGATAATCCTAAATTATGTTCACTATATTGCGCCGGTAAAGCATAGTCCGAGCCTTTTTCCTGATATAATTTCTCTTGCTCTTCAAAGTCCCTGTACCCGCTGCTAATTAAAAAATGATTCACACCCTCTTTTTCGGCAGCTTTGACCATCTTATTGAATTTATGCGCTACACTTTCAGACAAACGAATCGAGGTATCCAGCAGTCCATAACCCTGCACCAGATCCGCCTGCTCATATAAGGTCACGATATCAGGCTTCACACTATCCTCATGTACCGGGTATTGTCTATTCACCAACAACAAATCCCCTTGATACACCTGATCTTGTGTTACCACCTCTAAACTATTGTTATTTGTAATAGATCCTCTGCGGATCTTATCATCGTATCCTAAATTGCCCGTATTCGGTAAATAACGAGCCGCTGCATACCCAAGCAACAACACAACCAACGCCAAAAAGCCCCACTTCTTCATCAGCAATGTCCTCCCATTTCCTTGATAGGAATAGAATAACGAAGACACTTTAAAGAAAAGGCGGGACAAATATAAAGTTTTTCTTAAAATATATAAACTTCACTGGCTTTACCCATTAAAAGTATATCCAACGCCCCAGATCGTCTTAATGAATTTATTCTTATTGATGTCTTCGCCCAGCTTTTTGCGCAAGGTACGGATATGCACCATGACCGTGTTCCCACTCTCATAATAAGCATCGCCCCACACCTGTTGAAAAATGCTCTCCGCACTAAACACCTGCTTGGGATGGCTAACCAATAAATGCAAAATATCAAACTCTTTTGGAGTTAACTCTATGACCTCACCATAAAGAGTAACCGTATGCTCATCCGGTGAAATCATCAATCCCCGAACCTCTAGCACCGATTTAGGTATGGCTGCGGGCTGACTGAATTGTATGGAACGCCGCAACTGGGAATTAACCCGGGCGACCAGCTCCATTGGATTAAACGGTTTAGTCATATAATCATCTGCGCCCATAACCAGTCCGGTGATTTTATCAAGATCGGAAGTTTTAGCACTCAGAAAAATAATCGGCAGATGATGATGATGCTCCCGAATATGGCGGGTTACCTCGTAACCATCCAGCCCCGGCATCATAATATCCAGAATCGCCAAATCTATCGTTTGCGACTCAATGGCTTGTACCGCTGCCCTTCCATCGGACACTTTGAGGATATGATACCCCTCTTTTTGCAAATGCAAGGCCACCAAGTCGGCAATTTCCGCCTCATCATCCGCAATTAAAATGGTGATGCGCTTCATCTATTTTTCACTCCTATAGGTTGTGCTGTACACTCTTCATCCATTATACCCTAAACTCAAAAACCACTCCTAGAAAGAAGTGGTTTCCAATTAAATCTATGATTTATATAGTTTATTTACTTTTATTATAGCTGTCTAACAATAGCTCTAATGAAATACCATTTACTGTGACGCCTGAAAGATTGCAGTCTCTTATATCCACGTTCGAAAGATCACAATCTACAAAGGATGTCCCGTTCAGCTGGCATCGCTCAAACTTATTGCCTTTGCCGTACAAATGAATATCGTGGAAATAAGCCTCTCCTAGTTCACTGTTACTAACCTCTATTTCCCACAGCCCCACTTCATTAAACTTAACAGAATGCATATTGATGTCATTAAAGGTGGTACTGCTCATATTAATATTATCGAATCCGGTCCCCTCCATATTTACATTGGAGAAGTTTGTCTTATGCATATCAATATCATCAAATTCACTCTGGCCCATAGCCACACGGCGAAAATTCGTTTCAGTCATTCTTTCATCCTGAAAGACTCTCTTCTTAAATTCGTCCTGTAATTTGTTTTCACTAAGATTATTATTCACTGTACTCAACATCTCCCTTTTTAAGATCGCTCTTGATCTACGGAGTCTACTCTCAACAGCTTCGCTGGATAAATCAAGGAAATCGGCGATTTCCCTAACCTTGTAATTGTCGATATAGTAGAGAATTGTGACTATACGATTAGCTTCTGATAGGGTGTTTAAGGCTTTCCACACATCTTGCTGGAGTTCTTTCCTGATAAATTTTAATGGAGAGGGGATTTCAACTTTTCTACTATGGTCTTAGCCAATCTGCTTCATCCCCCAAATGTATTCGGATGCTTCTTCACCGTGATAATTATAGCCTAATTATTACCTAGCTAAAACAATCTGCGAGCTGTCACCAAACGTTTCTTCCACTTGTCACTTAAGGCTTCATAATGAACGCCAAGCTCCTTGGAGTACGTATGTAGGATCTGATTATTTCCCGCGTAAATCGCCACATGTCCAATATCAAGTCCACGTGCACTGAAGAATAACAGATCCCCCTTGCGCAGCTCGTTAATTCCAACCTCTTTGCCCTCTTTGGCCTGATTGTAAGAGACACGTGGCAGGTCAATTGCCAACATATCCTTAAATACATGTCCTACAAAAGAAGAACAGTCAAAGGTTGACGTCTGGTCAGTAGCAGCGCCAAATTCATAAGGCGTTCCCAGATATTTTTCTCCGTAAGCAAGCAGCTCGTTTCCCTGCCGCTCTACAAGAGCAGCACTCGTATAATTGCTATATTTGGGTTTAGCAGAGATATATCCACTCTTGTTATCCTGCGTTCGCACTTCTAACCATAAAGCATCTACTTCTCTAACCACATGTACCTTATCTCCTGCCGACAACATTTGCTGAACCGTTGATTGGGCTGACGAATCTGGCAAACTTCGCAGATTAACTCCATATAGAATTGTCGTATCGTAATCCACTGCCGAGTAGATACGAACAGCACGAGTAGCAGTATCCCACTTCACAGTGCTGCCCAAAGCTTCGCTGACAAAACGCAGTGGCATCATCGTATAACCGCCGGCAATCTGGCCGGGAACGGCTACGCTTAAGGAATGGCCATTTTTATTCGCTGCTTGATCGCCAATATGATAGGTCAGCACCAGGTCTCCCTTGGTTGCCTTAACGGTCTTGGTATCATTATTCCAAGTAATCTTTGCCCCTTGAGCTTCAAATAACTTGCGCATAGGGACTAGTACTGTATCGTTTACGAGCAAGGGCTGAGCCTCTAATTGTAGCTGTTGATCATCCAGATAGACGGCTGTAACCGGAGTCTGAGGCGTTGTCGCCGCATAGGCCGGAGCAGTATAGAGCATAGATGTAAGTAGTAAAAGTAACATAGCTTTCTTTTGAAATTTCATGATGTCATCACCTCGTTGATTGATATGTACACCTATTGTTACTAAAAAAAGGGTGATTAGTTTTGTTACAAATTTTGGGGTAAGCATCTACCTACGGCATAAGCACCTAAAAAAAGAGGACTACGATCACCTTTCGGTATCATAGTCCTCTTTTTAAATATGCCTCATGGAGCCGGCTAGACAGGTTCCTCAACTTCAAAAATGGAATCAATAATGATCGGTAGATTATCCCTTACGGAAACAGCACCCAATACAGAACGAGCATGAACACCCTTGTCTCCGAACACCTCAAGCATTAAATCTGAACAACCATTAAGCACTTTATGATGTTCTTCAAAAAGGGGATCTGCATTAACGAAGCCTTGAATTTTGACTACTCTTTTCACTTTGTCCAAAGAACCTAAAGCTGTCTTAAGGACGGCAAGGATCTCTATACCCGTTAAACGTGCAAAATGGTAGCCTTCTTCGGTAGTGTAGTCTTGTCCCAGCTTTCCTTTGGGATGGCCCGCTGGTCCTTTTCCCGACACAAAACATAAACCATTAACAATTACGTAGTTAGCGTATTTTGCCGCCGGTTCACTAGCCTCAGGCAGGACAACTCCTAATACTTCGAGTCTGCTCGCTATAGTGTGCTCTGTCATATCCATCTCCCCCTCCATTATCAACAGCTTCAATAATTAAGTAAGATCATAGTTACTACTTAGCTTCAACCTCTGCTTCCCATCTCGATATCTCAGCGCGAACAATGGGTGCTACTTGGGTACCCAATAGCTCAATGGCTCTCATTACATCCTTATGAGGCATTGTGCCAAGCGGCACATGCAGCATAAAACGTGTGATGCCTACTTGCTTGCGCAGGTGAATGATTTTCTCAGCAACGGTCTCTGGGTCACCTACGTACAAGGCACCTTCAAATCTACGTGCCGCATCATAGCTTGCACGGGTGTATTGACCCCATCCGCGTTCCCGGCCAATAACATTCATACTAGCTTGCGTAGAAGGGAAGAACATATCCGCAGCCTGCTGATTATCCTCTGCAATGAAGCCGTGTGAGTGTGAAGCAACGGGCAGCTTCGACACATCATGTCCCGCTTGCGCCGCAGCCTTCTTATAGAGCTTCACGAGCGGAGCAAACTGTAGCGGACTGCCGCCAATGATAGCCAGCACAAGCGGTAATCCTAGTAGACCTGCACGAATTACGGATTCTGTATTTCCTCCGCTGCCAATCCATACTGGCAAAGGATTCTGCACGGGACGCGGATAAATCCCCAGATTATTAATGGCAGGACGGTGCACGCCGCTCCAGGTTATTTTTTCGGATTCCCGTATTTTGAGCAGCAAGTCCAGCTTCTCATCGAACAGCTCATCATAATGATTCAAATCATACCCAAACAGCGGGAACGACTCGATAAAAGAACCCCGGCCTGCCATGATCTCTGCGCGTCCATTTGAGATTCCATCAAGGGTAGCGAAATCCTGAAACACACGTACTGGGTCATCAGAGGAAAGTACTGTAACCGCACTGGTTAGCCGAATCCGTGTCGTCTGTGAGGCCGCCGCAGCCAGCAAAACTGCTGGAGAAGAAGCCGCATAATCTTTACGATGATGTTCGCCCACGCCAAATATATCTAAACCCACCTGATCTGCAAGCACAATCTCCTCTACGACCTCGCGCAAACGCTGCGCATGACTTATCACTTCACCTGTCTGGACATCCGGTGTTGTTTCTACGAACGTGCTTATTCCTATTTCCACTTACAAATCCCCCTTAACTATAATTTCCTCTTTAAATTGTTTGTTTGATTATAACACAAGTTAAGGTTAAAAAAGCTAATCATTCTGTCCAACCCCAGTTTGTCGAGAAACTCATCCTTAAAATTTGCAAAACCACGCTTACAAATAGAGGATTTTGAAGGAATATGTTGAAACACTCTTAAACAAATAGCCGTTCTCATAGAACAAATGATCATATGGCAAACGATTAAAATTCAAGGTAACATGAAAGAACTGTTAACCGGGTGGGAGAAGGTGTCACTGAAATGAATATCATGACATGGATTGATTTATTATTATTTTTTGTTTTGTTCGCTTTGTTCATCTACATATTTGCGTCTGTAACCATCACTAACCTACATAAAGCATACTTAGTATTTCATTTTACTATGATGTTATGGCCCTTCTGTCAATTTGCTATCAAAACAACCGACAATCCCAGGTTTCAATTGTTTTATGTGAAGCTCGCATTTATCGACTCGGTTCTGTTAACGATTGGCTGGCTTCTTTTTACGATACTTCTCACTGGAAATTCACATCTCCTTCGAAAAAAGAACACGCTGATCCTATACATTCTCGCAGCATTGATCATAGTAGTAGTGATCGCTAATCCAAACGGAAATTTTGTTCTCCCTATGAACGGCGGATATATCGAAAGATATTATGGTCCGATTTTTTGGCTGCTTATTATCTTCTTAACCACCAGCGTAATGATTTCTCTGTATATCATCTATTCAGCCCTAGTCTCAAACACTACACAGCGGATCAAAAAACAGGTTGCTCATGTGCTCAAAGGGGTGCTGGTGCTAACGGTATTTATATTATTGGATGTTTTTCTTAATGTGGTGTTGCTTAAATCTGATCCAGTTATTCCGGGGCTGACCTCTCTGGGGATCTTAATCTCGGCAATTTTTTTCGTAATTGCTATTCATCGGGATAAAATATTTGATCTCGTAACCATCGCCCATCAGGATATCATTGACACCATTACAGAAGGAATTCTTGTACTGGATGATAGTGAGACTGTAGTAGAAATCAATCGCTCGCTTTTCCCAAGAATCAATCTACAAACCGGTGCTCGCTTTGACGTGTCGACCATCGCACCCATGGAGCAAACTTCCGGAGCTTTCGATTTATTCCTTCATACATACTTGAACCAGCCCATGGAGAGAACCGAGGTTGAACTATTCTACACCTCACTCAATGCATACATTAACATTACTGCCGCGCCGATTGTGGTAGGTGGAATCAGGGTTGGACGCATTCTTACTTTTCAGGACAGAAGCGAGCTGCATCGCCTCATAGCCGAGACCAATCACCAGAACGAGACCCTGCAAGAGCGTAATGCTGCATTAACTGAAATCCAGAATGAACTATCTCAGACCAACCAAAAACTTAAGCAGATGGCCATAACGGACAGCTTAACCGGTTGTTATAATCGTCATTACTTAACGTTACACTTAGAGCATGAAATCATAGAAAATATGAAACTCAAGCAGCCTTTTGCTATCATTCTTCTGGATATCGACTTTTTCAAAACAGTGAATGACAATTACGGCCATTTGATTGGCGATGTAGTTATTTGCAGCACGGTAGAGGTAATTAAAAAAACGCTGAGGGAGACAGATATTCTGGCGCGTTATGGCGGAGAAGAATTTATCATTTATTTGCCAAATACAGATCAAACACAAGCAAACCACTTGGCAAAGCATATCAAATCTATAATAGAAGCTAATAAAGTACATGTAGAGGATGTTGCTCATGCCCTATCAATTACTGTTAGTATGGGACTGCTGTCCATTAGTAATTTTGCAGCTCAATATACAGAAAGCCTGACCAATCAACTAAATGATTTATTCGAATCTGTGGACAAAGCCTTATATCAAGCAAAAAATGCCGGACGAAATCAGATTGTTGAGATTAATAGATAACGTTTAAAATAAAGAATCAGCCTACTTCTGTTGAAGTTAAGCTGATTCTTATTTTTTAGATCTTTTTAACAAACTCGGACTTTAATTTCATAGCTCCAAAACCATCGATTTTGCAATCAATATCATGATCTCCGTCCACTAAACGGATGTTTTTCACCTTTGTTCCTATCTTCAGAACGGATGAGCTTCCTTTTACTTTAAGGTCTTTAATAATAGTTATAGCATCTCCATCATTTAAAATATTTCCGTTGGCATCTCTGACAACCTTGTTCTCTTCACTGCTTTCAGCCTCTGTGTCGAGGCTCCACTCATGCGCACATTCCGGGCAGACGAGCAAACTACCATCTTCATAAGTGTATTCTGAATTACATTTCGGGCAATTTGGCAAAGTAGACATCAAAGTGTCCTCCATTCGTTAATGTAAATCTAGTTGTGGTTCCAGTGCATAGCCTCAAAAGTATATTTCATATTTGGTAAGGTTTCCACTAGATATCAGCAGTAAGTTTGTCTAGATTTCGACAGCGGACAGTAATTCTCAAATATTGTCTTGTATATTTTTTCCTAATTCAATAAGATGGAAATGTCGAATTTTTATGTAAATACATAGGAGAGTGAGTAATGATTAGTCGCAGAAGTGTTGCATTCGCCATTATTTTGTCATTAATTACATGTGGGCTCTATACAATATATTGGTTTATTGTTCTAACCAATGAGGTAGGCGAACTGAGTGGGGACTATACATTTACAGGAGGAAAACATTTTCTTTTAACGTTGGTTACGTGTGGGATCTGGAGCTTCATTTGGGCCTATCAGGTAGGTAAACATATTGCTGAAGCTCAAAGACAGCGCGGCCAATACCCGTCAGATAATTCAGTGCTTTATGTGATCCTGACACTCTTTGGTCTGGGTATTGTCACGTATGCCTTGGTACAATCCGATGTTAATAAACTGGTATAAGTTTACGACTTATAAAAGGACACATCCTAAACTATTTTGGGGTGTGTCCTTAAGTCTCGTCGGCGTAGTTTATCTCAAAGCATGGATACCCTTAACCAAGATTAGTATCCCTTGTCCATTTCATGAATGGACTGGATTGTATTGTCCCGGATGTGGAGTCACAAGAGTTATTCTTTCCTTGCTGAAGTTCGACGTTATTCAAGCGTTTAGATTTAACCCGTTGCTGTTTATTTTAGCACCTCTGTATATGTTGTATTGGATTACTAATAAGAAGCAAATCCGGCCTCTTAGCCAGGCAATTATGACTATAATGTTGATTCTGACCGTTACATTTGGAATACTGAGGAATCTCCCGCTGTTTGAATATTTGGCCCCGACAGTAATTCGTTAACAGCAACAACTATTACAAAATAGCTTGCAGTCGCACAATCGCTTGGGCCCGATCAACCACTTCTAATTTGCTATAAAGATTGCTAATATAATTGCGCGCCGTACCTTCTGCAATATGTAATGTATCGGCGATTTCACGGTTATTCAGTCCCCGGATAATGAGCTGTGCCAGCTCTTCTTCCCGTTCTGTCAGACTGATACGATCCAGACCCGATCTTTGCCAATGTTCATAGTCCTCTGTTAACCTGTTCATCCTCGACGCCAGTTTGGCTGCTACCGGAGCTGGCAGAATAAATTGCCCGGATAACGTATCATGAATCGAAGCGATCATTTTATCTGCGTCCATGTCCTTCAGCATATAACCGCTTGCTCCGTAGGCCATTCCCTCTACAATATAATCAGTCTCTATAAAAGTAGTCAGGATCAGAATGAAGATGTTCGGCCGAATCTGCTTTATTCGTTTCAAGGCGCTAAGGCCATCCATAACTGGCATTTGAATATCAAGCAGCACCAGATCAGGCTGGAGTGCCTCCACCATCTCGCAAGCCTCTTCTCCATTCTTGGCAGCACCGACCACTTCCATATCATCTTCCAGATCCAAAATGGTGCGAAGTCCTTCCCGCGTCAACAATTGATCATCGGCAATTACAATTTTTATTTTACTCATGTTCTATCCACAACCCTTCGCATGGGCAGATCAATCTCCAGTAAACAGCCTTCATCCATTTCTGAATCGATGGATAAGCTGCCTCCCAGTTGCTCAACCCGTTCCTTCATCGTCCTAAGTCCAAATCCCATCACGATTGGACTCATCCCTAGCCCACAATCCTTGAGTCTAAACTGCAAGTTCGCTCCAACAGACTCCAGACTAAAATGGAACTCGGCACTCTTTCCATGTCTGATCCCATTAGTTAAGCCCTCCTGCAAAGCATGATAGATTGCCTTTTTATAGGCTGTTGACATGGCTTCCGGCAGATCATAAATAACTGCATGAACAACAACGCCTGCATTGCGTTCTGTATCTTTAATCAACTGCCTCAGCATCACGGTTAGGTCAGAATACCTGTCCTCTTTCAGCATATGGACAGAGCCGCGGATTTCATTCAAGCTATGCCGCACAAGATCCTGGGCTTCTGCCAGACGCTGAAAGCCGCTGTCTATCTCCTTCTTCTGAAGCAGCCGCTTGCCAGCTTCAATCTGCAGAATCGTCGATGTAAGGGTATGCCCGACAATATCATGAATCTCTTGGGCAATACGATTGCGTTCCTCAAAAACAGTAGCTTCGGCCAAAGCCGCAGATGTTTCCCGCATCGAACGCTCCAGGCTGCGAGTTCTTTCTACCACTTGATCCTCCAGATTTTTTTTGAGATATTGGATTCCCGAATATAGCTTGGCATTAGCGATTGAGATTGCGCATTGTGAACCAAGCAGCTTGAGCACATCGAGTCTGCTTGGAGTAAATACACCCGGCGATAGATTATTCTCCAAATAGAGCAGGCAAACCAATTTATTCTGATTCATGATGGGGAGACATAGAACGGATTTCAGTCTATTATTCCTAACGTAAGTATTACGTGTAAATATCCCTTCACTGAGCGCATCATGTAATACAACCTGTTCTTGTGTTCTTGCCGCGTAAGCTATAATCGCTGCCGGGACCAACCCCGATTCTTCCCCAAGTGGAACAGATTCGATATGCTGGGCTTCTGAGGTCCCATAAGCTTCCACCATCCATTTGCCGTCATGATCAAAAATAACAGCCCCATATTCTGCCCCAGCATTGTGGAGCATGATTCGCATCAGCGTGGCCAATAATCGGCTCATCTCCATCTCGCCCGATAATGCTTGGGCAGACATTACCACAGAAAGGGAATCCACACGATCGAGCCCGGGCTCTCGTTTAATATGCAGCAAATGGCGATGCTGCTGCTCCAGGTCAGCCGCTTTAGCCTTTGCGCCCCATTGCAGATAAGCCTCATAGGCCTCAGTCATATAGATTCTTGCCAGATGCATTTTGCCATGACGAAGCCCATATTTGCCATAACATTCCGCCGCCATCGCTAAATCGTGAATATGACCGTGGACCCGGGCGGTCTCAATGGATTGCTCATACAACGCTTCAGCTTGGCGGGGATCTCGCGATAGACGAGTTAACTCAGCCTTCATCAACAGATATTTATGCTGATAATTCCCCGGACAACGCCTGGCAAGATTTTTCATTTTCTTCAAGCATTTACGCATTTTTGCCCGATATGTACGTTGCTCTTCAGCGTTATATTCCTCATACAACTGAGCCCAGACTAAACATTCATACATGATCTGCATGGGACTGTCTAAGCCATCTTCGCGTGATTTTATAATGGCCGCTGATTTGGCTAATGCCTCACTGGCTTCTCGGTATTCTCCAAATACATAGCCCGTCAAATACTGATAGATCCAGACCATTTCTTGTATAAAATCAAAGGTGTCCCCATGAACCGACTGTGCAAAATCAGGCTCGCTAATCTCCGCGATAGGAAAGGGATCATCTATAGAGCGATAACCTGTCAGTCGAACAAGAATGGCCGCCGCTACAATAGCCTGCTTACAATGAAGACTGTTGTTATGGCGCAGCAAATCTCCGGAATGAGTAATTAATCGCTCATAGATATCGCCGAGAGGATGACCAAATTGCAAAAGGGAGGCACAGTTGATCAGCACATTCTGGTTGCCCTTCCATAAGTCACCTGATTCCAGTCCCACTTTACCAGCCTTCTCGGTAAATGTATGGAGCATAGCAGGATCATAATGCCGCCAGCTATCGTAGCACATGGCGAACGCGGCTAAGGTTGTCATATGCTGTTTCGGATAGGGTTCGGATAAGCTGAACGCCAGCATGGCCCATTTAAATGTCTCTTCATCATTACGGAAGTAATAGTATTGAAACATTGCATAACCTATGAATCCAATGGAAGCCTCCGGAGTCATCCCATAATCAAGCGTTAATTCAATCATGGTGAAGGAAGAAGCAAGCCACCCTTCTCGATTGACGTAGAAACAAGCATTGCTCGAATGATCTAAAGTAGACATTGCGATTCTACGTGCTTCATCAGTCATTGGAGGTAAAAGAGTAAGCGATTCGAGTGAGACCTTCTTGAGTCTACGCCGCAATCGTAACCATTGAAGCGTCAATTGAACATAACCAGGATCAAATTGATGCTTCACTTTCAGTAACGATAAGGTATGCTGGCCTAAGGAGATCACCTCTTCGTGGTTATCATTACTTGCTTCCAACTGCACCTTCATTGCGTAGACGTAAGCCTTATCCATATTTGTCGTAGCTTTATCAATTAACAGATGGAATAATTCATTAGCCGTATCAAAATGGGAACATAAATATTCGAGCTCCGCCCTTTCACGAAATACCCGGAAGGTTAGCCCATATTGCGCCTCCCAGCTCTGCTCCGCTAATAATGACGTTGCCTGAAGCATATATTGCAAGGCTGTCTCATGTGCGGTTGTTTGCTTCGCTTTTACCCCTGCCTGTAAGTTCAGCTCTACCAGTTGAAGCCTCTGTTCAGGGCGGTCTAACCATGTAAGTGCCTGATTCAAATGCTGGACAGCTTCAAATAGGGTCGTTCCTTCACTTAGCGGGCTGCGGCCTAGCAATAACAGACCAATCTTCCAATGCAGCTCGGAACGCTCCTCTTCGGAAATAAAGGCATATGCTGCCTGATGAATGCGGTTATGCTGAAACTTATAATGCGGATATTCCTCCCCGTTAACGGGCTGCAACAAGCGCCCATGTACAGCAACCGCCAACGCTTCGCTCAATGCCTCTATCGGGGTCTCCGTAATATCAGCAAGTGTACGTAAATCAAATAGGCTGCCTATGAATGCGGCTCTGCTAAGTGCATATACCGTCTGTTCAGGAAATTGTTGCAATTTACTTGAAAGGTATGAAGCTACGTTATCGGGAACATTTAATTCAGTAATACGCTGGAGATCCCATTTCCAGCTTCGAATATTCTCATCAAATTCCACTCGCTGATCATCTATCAAATCTTGAAGGAATTGCTTAATAAATAACGGGTTTCCATCTGTCTTATGAAGCAGCACACGCGCCAGCTCGTCCAAGTCAGCTGCCTCGTAACGCATAACATCAAGTAGCAGTTGTTTTAAATCGGTGAGTTCAAGCGCTTGTAAAGAAATTCTGCTCATCGCTACGTTGCGGTCAATCAGATGCTTTTCCAGCCTACTGAGCGGGTGCAGCCTTGTAATCTCCCGATTGCGATAGGAAAGCACGATTAGCAGATGAGTCGTTGCCGTATCCTCTATAAGCGAAGTGAGATATTGCAGCGACGTATCATCAGCCCATTGCAAATTATCCAATACCAAGATCAATGGATGATCCTCATGAGGAAAGAGTTGAATAAATCGGCTCATGATTAATTGAAAGCGATGCTGAGCTTCCAGCGGTGGCAGTGAAGGCACGGAGGGTTGTGGGCCAATCAAGAGTTCAAGCTTAGGAACAAAATCGATCAGCAACTGACCGTAGTTGTCCACTGCTTGTAGAATACGCAGCTTCCAAACCTCCACTTGCAGCTTTGTTTCCATCAGCAGCTGACTAACCAACTCTTCTATGACTTGATGCCAGATGCCATAAGGGAGTGAGGTATGTCGGGATTCGAATTTGCCTCTGGCGAAGAAACCATCCAAAGAGACTGTATTTCTAAGGGTCTCCTTTAGAAAGGTTGTTTTGCCGATACCACTCTCCCCGCTAATCCAGACCGTCTCTACGGCACCTTGTGATGCTCGTTGCAGCGCTTCCCTTAAGCTTTGTTGCTCAAGATGTCTTCCATAGAAGCGTCCTGATACCATCCACCGCTCTGGGATATCCCAGCTTCCTAGTGGAAAAGGCTCAATATGCCCGGATTCTTCTAGACGGGATAGACATTCCTCAAGATCCGATTTAATGCCTAATGCGCTGGCGTATCTCGCTTCAGGCATCTTCTCCATGCATTTACCAACAATATCAGAGACCGATAGAGGGATAGTGGGGAACTTGCGGTGCAGAGGCTCAGGTGTATCTGCAAGATGACGATATACAATATCAACAACATCATGCAGCTCAAAGGGGCGGCTGCCTGAGAGACATTCATACAGGATGATCCCAAGCGAATAAAAGTCAGAACGGTAATCCGGTTTGACTCCGGTTCGTCCCGTTTGTTCTGGAGCTATATAAGGAAGCAGAACATCGGGCCGACCGCTTAACGGTGACAAAGGACTCGTGATGTTTTCGGTAGAGTACATTCTTATATCAATAAATTTCACTTCAAAAGTAATGGGATTGACGATTAGATGAGCGGGGGTTAGTTCATTTAGTGTTATTTTTTCACGATGAATTTGCATAAGACAATCAGCAATAGCTGTAGCGATCCGAAGCAGCGCTGGAAGACCCAGTGAATTAACAGGCATACGCAGGATCTGCCCAAGAGTACTCCCCTCTATATCTTTTAAGAGAAGGACTGGTCGGTCCGCCATAATTTCCAAACTGTACGCCTCTATTGCACCACGTCCGCAAAGTCGCTTAAGCATGTCATACTCATGACGAAAAGCATCGACCATGGCAGCTCCCGGGTATTCTCCTATTGTTGTCTTAGCGATAACCCTTAGGCCGTCCTCTTGACGTAGGAGTCTGTATAATCTGATATCCGCGGTATTATCTATCAGATCTAAGGTTTGGTATCCTGGCAATTCAAACATCAACAGCACTCCCTAATTACAATTAGACAGAATACTCAATCTTGCAAAGTAGTTAAAGCCATTATAACATCTGATCTTGCCGTTCTACTCGTAAGACATTTCATATTTCGTTAATCCTATCGCGTTGGCGCACAGTGCCGCCTGTGTCCGGTCAGTAACCTGCAGCTTCGCTAAAATCTGACTGACATGCTTCTTCACCGTAAATTCACTGATAAAAAGACGTGTGGCAATCACTCTATTGCAAGCACCTTGTCCAAGCTGAATCAGGACTTCCTTCTCTTTTGGTGTCAATTCATCTGTTGGACTGCTGGCGCTCATTCGCATCTTTTCTTCCATTAGGCCAGGATCGTAATATTTTCTCCCTTTGTACACCAACTGGATAGCAAAGAGTAATTCCTCCGGCAGTGCCTCTTTCAGTACATATCCGTCTACCAGTACTTCTTCAGCCCTCAAAAAATCCTCTCTGCTCGCAGAGGAAGTCAACAGTATGAATTTACTAACCATGCCGCGGGTACGTGCTATCTTAATGACATCCAGTCCTGATTCATCAGCAAGCTTAAGATCAATGAGGACAATGTCTGGCTTTGTCTCTTCAATCACATCAAGTGCTTCCGGGCCAGTCGTAGCTTCACCTGCAAATTGCATATCCGATTGCATTGCAATGACAGATGCCAGCCCTCTTCTAACTAAAGGATGATCATCTACAATGATGATTTTCACAGAAACACCTCTCTCTAAACCGCATACATTATTTACTTCTTTGTATAAAAAGCTTCAATTAGAGTATTCATTTAAATTTGACGCATTTCTGATTAAGTATAGTTAAAAGACTACACCGCTTATAGTGAGCGTTGTCATTTCTTTTGTCATATGACAAAATGGATATTTTTACATAAAAATCCCTCATTTAAAAACTGGCGAACCATGGTTATAGAGACCACAATCCGCCTGTTTTCTTGGGAATTTAATTATTATTAATAAAAGAAATGATTTGCACGAGATTACCTGCGACTTGGTAAGTTAACCCCAGCATGTAAGTTCCTTTCTCCTCGTTCGATAGGTCAATAGTGAACACATCCGGATTAGCAGCCCATTCCTTCATATCAAACACAATTTCTTTAGATGTTCTAGTGTTTCTTACCCCAGCGGAATTAGGGATCACTTTGCTGCCATCGAGCCCTTTCACCAGATTAGCTACTTCAACCACAGGTCCCTTAAATTCTCCTACCTCTACCACTTGTGGGTCGGCCAATAAGCTCGTTAGTTTAGTTAACCCTTGTAATGGGGAGAAATCTGTAATTTCATTTCCAGTAATATCAAGTGTCTCTAGGCTCTTTGCGTACTGCAAACCTTCCAAGGATCTGACTCTTCTGGTTTCGCTGGTTAACGTTGTAAGGCTATACATATCCCCTAGCGTTAGTTCTCCAGTTACGCCCAATGTAGTCTTGATCGAAGCACTTAAATACGGGTCCGCCACAGTAATCACTTGCGTAAGATCTATTTGGACCAAACCTTCGGTTGCTTGTTGCAACGCTGCTACAGCTTCGTCTACTTCACTTTGCGTAACAGAAGAGTTAACCAACACTGTCTCTGCTATCGAGAGGCTGGACGTAAATGCCGCGATGCTCTCAGGTGTGAAGCCTTCTAGAGAAATTGCTTTAGCCGCTGCAATCGCCTGTTCAAGATCTCTAGTGAATAAGTGATCTCCATTCGCGAAATGTAGTTTGGCTCCACCCCATGTAGCATGGTCAGATCCGTTGCCATTTCCCCCGTCTGTGACGACTAATTTCAGTTCTTTTGCTTCATTAATATCCAATTCGATGAATTTCTGCGGATCTCTCGAACCCATGACCCCACTATCGAATTTCTTCGCTCCATCGACAAACACCTCAAAGCTCACCGAACCAACAGAACCGTACATTTGTCTATCTACACCTACATAGGAAGTGAAATAGTCCACGTTTTTGTCACTTAGATCGTATACAATCGTCGAGTTAGAGTGCGCTCCAATTCCTCTTTCATAGGACACTACCTGATTGTTCTCATCTGTTAATCTCAGCGTATTGGCACTAATAGATTTATCCTTCAAAGGTGCAGTATAGCTGTTCTGAGTAGAATTCCAGTCGTAATCCGTCAGGTACGTAAGGTCCGTCATGTCTACTACGGCTATCGTTCTAATCTTCGTGGTCGTATTTCCATCACTATCTGTTACTGTGTAAGTGATTGGATACTTTCCAGCCCGGTTGAAATTAACCTGCTCTAGGCCTGTGACCTTCACTTGAGCCGTCAAGTCACCGTCTTCCGAATCCATTGCCGAATAGCTTTCATTGATATCAATTGCTTGGCCCACTTTGGTTGAGACAGATTTAGATATGGTAAGCTCTGGTGTATTGTTCAAGATCATAAACTTCGCATCAGCAAAATCACCGTGATCTGAAGCATTTCCGTTACCTGCATTATCTAACACCAGCTTCAATTCACTTACACCCTTAACAGGTATCCGCGCAAGCTTGGCTTCTGTACCAAATTTCATCAGTCCGCTGTTATAAACCTCTGCCCCATCGGCAAAGATTTTGAAAATTACACTGGAGTTGCTCTGCTCAGCGATATTCCTATCAACCCCTACATACGTTTCAAAATATTCATAGTTTGCACCCGCCAGATTATACACGATTTCAGAGCTGGCATGGGTTCCTAAGCCCTTAGCGAACTCTTTGACCTCACCATTTACCAGCAGCTTAATCGGATTGTTAGAGCTAGCCTTATCTTTTCGAACCACATTATAATCCGTTTTTGCTGATTGCCAATCTATATCACTCAGGTATTTACTAGCGCTGTATACAACAATCTTTCTGGCCTGCACAGCGGAGTTCCCATCTGAGTCTGTGACTGAAAACTCGACGTTGTAAGTCCCTGTTTTGCTTGATGTGAACCCATTTGGGTTTACATCAACGGCTCCAATTAAGTTACCATCTTCCGTATCAAAAGCCGTAACATCGCTCAACACATCAAATTCGCTGTTCAGCTTAACGAAGGTTGTCTCTTCCGGCACTGTAATGATAGGTTTGCTTGAATTATTCGAGAACTTCGCATCGGCCCATACCGTATGGTCTGAAGCATTGCCATCCTTAGCATCTGTTGTAACCAGCTTCACCTCTCTTGCGCCAGTCACAGGGATTTTCACAAATTGATGTTCTGTTCCTGCCCGGAAAACATCACTCTCAAATTTCTGTTCTCCATCCACATACACTGCAAAAGTAGCCGAGGAAGGTTTCCCTTTCATGGCTTGATCAATCCCAATGTAGCTTTCAAAGAAGTCGTAACCCTTACCTTCAATATCGTAAACTACCTCAGAGTTGGCATGAACACCAATCCCTTTCGCGTACGTCGCAGCCAACCCTTGGCGAACAAGGGTTATGATTCCCCCGGAAACGGCTTTATCTTTCTTTAATTCACCCCAGCCTACAACGACTGACTTGGCATTGAGATCGGAAATATAGGCGTAGTCGCTCGTTACCGTAACCTGTGTGGTTTTCGTTTCCGTAACCCCTTCGCTTTTCACTTCATATACAATTTCGTAGTTGCCTTTTTGCGTTACATCAACGTTATTGGCTTTCAGAGAGACATCTGCAGTAATATCGTTTCCTAGATAGTTAGCCGCTTTTACATAGCTCATCGGATCAAAGGTTTGATTAAGCTTTAAAGTGAGCTGATCTTCAACAGACAAGGCTGGCTTAAAGGCTTTAACCTGTACGGGCTTCAGTGGGTTCAGCTTTTTGTCATAACCGACGATCTTGTACGTATAGTTGATACTCGCATCTACATTCTGATCCACAAATTGCTCAGTTCCTGTAAAACCAACTAACACATCATTTCTATACACTTCATATCCTAAAAAGTCTTGCTTAAGCTCTTTATCTATACTGAAACTTAACGTGTTCGTTCTAGCCGTGGTGTTAGGTGTGATATTAACCTTAATGGCCAGATTTTTATCCGCTATTCCAGTTCCCTCATAATTAATCACCGAGTTATTTAAATACCATAACTTTTGCGGTGCCGGATACTTGGCTACTTTCGCTTTTGTCTCAGGATTCACAGTGAAGCCATGTCTGGCAAAATAGCTGCTTAAATCTAATCCCAGTACTTCGGAGGAGAACTCCACCAAATACTGCTGCTTAGAATTGTCACCGTTGGTAAGGATGACCTTCCGCTCCCGATATAGCTTGGTCAGCTCTGTCCAGTATCCCGGATGTGCCAGCTCCAGCTGCCAATAGGCTCCGAGTTGTGCAAATAAGCCCTGCTGATTCATAACCACTTTGTTTTCTTCGAGGACATATTTATAGATATCTGATTCATACGGTATACGATTATCTATCGAATTCGCCGCGACAGACATAAACATAGACACCATATTATTAGTTACTTCGCCATATTCCCGTTCACCCATAGCCAAGCGATGCCCGATTTCGTGATTCAGTCCCCAGCCCGGATAAGCTTTGTTAAAATCACCTAACATGGTTCCTACTGTTCCAAGTTGGATCCCTGTATGATCTCCCGCTGCATACATCGCACCATAAGGCTGCATCAAGCGAATATTCTCACGAATTAGCTTGGCATCATGAATCTCGCTACTGCCATCCAGGCCATAGAAGGCAAAAATACTCTTCATCCAGGTGTCATACCCAGTTACGGTGTCCAGCGGGTTATTTCCTTGCGTAATATATTTGTTGTACGCCTCCGTCGCCGTTCCTGTGAAAATAACATGATCGCTGGCCAGTTCTACCACATCTATGAGTTTACGATCTTGAACATTTGGATGAGCCGCTTTATCTTCGTCTAGTCTTTGTTTGTATGTGATTAAGAAGGTTTTGAATTGTTCTGGATCCGTGGTCTTGGTCATAAAAGGAATCTTTTCTAAACCTTCGAAGCGGATCAATGGCGCTTTCCCTTGTTCCTCTGCTGTATAGGGATTTACGATATAAACGGTGCCGCCCTTAGTCACTTCATGTGCATAATAACTATTCATAGCAAATTCAGGAACGGTTATAATGTTCTTACCTGGACGCAATTGCACACCTCTAGCCCAAACATTCCAAGCGGCCTCTTGTTGAGAAAAGACTAAAGAAGGTAGCTTATCGTTAGAAGCTGCATCCACATAAACGTTGATCGTATCTCCAGGCATTGCAACGAGACCTGTAGGCTGGTTGTTCGTACCAAAACCAATTCTCAGGTTTTCCTGCGCATGCTTTTTCATATCTCCACGTTGTTCCGCCTCAATGATGGTGCCTTCGGTTTGAACTTCACCATTCACTAGCCTCTTAGCTAAATCCAAAGAATCTTTCAGGATTGGATAGAGCGGATGTACTTTTGCCGCTTCCTCCAATTCATTGATTTTTGCAACGTTATTATAAGCAGACACAACCGCACTCATCGTTCCATCTGTGAAAATACCATTTACAGCTTCGCTTACTTTATCTTCTGTATAAAATCTAAATTCAGCCGCAAAAGGTCTGTTAATATTAGCTTTTGTGAACTTAAATTTTAATCTTTTAAACTTCGTCGGTTCGAATTTAAATTCCAGAAAATCATTGGTACTAATCGCGGTTCCGCTAGATACAAGTTGGAAGGTCTCTCCTTTACTCGTCTCTGATGCATAGATTTCAAAAGCCTCTGGGAATCCTTTGCGGTTATCTCTAGCCAAAAAAGCCACTCTGTCCAGCACTTCCGCTTGCGCTAGTTCAAACACGACTTCATTCGTGAAGCTTGCATCATTGTTTTTGTTCGTTTCCCAATGCGTAGTGGGCTGGTCATCCAGCATATATTCAGGCTTCGTACCTGGGTAGCTTCCACCGTTCACCGTTACTTTTGATACGTTTGCATTTGGCATTCTATAAGCTTGGCTATAGGCATTTTCATAGGCTGTACCATACCCTTTTAGCTTCGAAACCTTGGCTGCCGTTGCGTCTACCTGATGGTTCTCCAAAAGGATCTTTGCATTCTCTATCTCTTCTTTAAACTGCGTATACAGTGGATGTGCCTGCACTTCATTCTCTAAAGCTGTTAATTTCTCTGTCGTATTAAAGGCAGCACTAACTTGGCTCAAGGTATCATCTGTAAATAAATTTTTCATTTTAGCAGAGACACTATCCTCTTTATAAAAAGAAAACTCAGCTGCACTCGCCCAATCCTGGTTTGCTTTTTTGTAGACAAATTTAAGTCTCTTAAAGGCCGTAGGTGCGAACTGAATCTCCACTACATCACCGGTTGAGCCTGTATATTCCCCAGAAGACACGAGTGTGAAATCGCCCGCATCTGTAGTGGAGCCATAGATATCAAATTCTTGAGCAAAGCCTTTACCCTTAGCACCGGATTGCCTAGCGGCATATACCATTCTATTTAATTCAGCGGACTCATTGAAAACAAACACAACCTCATTCGTAAACGTTGAACTATTCGGTTTGCCAGTCTCCCAATGCGTGCTCATATCCCCATCCATAGCCTTAGCTATAGGTGAGCCTGAGTAGTTGCCACCGTTATTTGTGATGGTTTTAATATTTGCTGGATTCATTCTAAAAACCTCATTATAGGCATTTAGAACATCCTTGCCGTACAGCTCAAACGGAATAACCGAAGCGTTGCTTAATAAGTTGACCTTACTTTGCGCGACTGTTTTTGTTACCTTTACCTTGCTTGCCTCACTTGCTAAAGCATAACCTGCCTCACTCGAAAAACTGGCCAACATGGCCGCCGATGTAGCGATCGCAATCATTTTCTTCATCTCTTCTTACCCCCAGATGTCATATGAATCTCTCCAGTGCCCAAAAATGGGCACAAAAAAAACTACCCCAAAAGAGTAGCTTGATTGCGTATAAAGTCGCCTAAAAATTAAGACTTAATTTTTATTAAACCTTAACAAGCATAAACGCCTTCGGCGTCCTTATAAGGACGGTAAGCGTTTAAGCGAGAAATATAAGATATTAAGTATAGGTGTATAACTTATACTTTCTTATATTTTAACAAAAAGCGTTACACACTCTTTGGCAGCTGGCTGACAATAGTTATGATAACCTTAGTCCCTATAGCTTTGCGTCCCTACATTTCCATAGGTTTGCCTATGAAGTTTCGAATACATTCAAAGAGTAACATAAGCCTAGATCTGATCGCATGATTAATTGGTATGAAATGAGTATAGGTAATTGCAATTAGTTTTTCTCATGTGATAGATATTATTTATCGACTATCCCGGAAGAGAATGGGATCCTTTAGGACTGGAGGTCTAATTAACTCCCCGATCCGAACAAACGCCGGAACCAATTCCACACATCGCCCGTGATGGGAATTAATCCGAAACCATGTTCGCCAACTGCGATTACACCATATGCCCATTGTCCGATAGCTATGGCACCCCCAGCGATCCTGCCTATCGCTATCGCACCAAACGCCGTATCCCCTATGGCGATGGCCCCCAACGCTTTTTCCGCGATTGCGATCGCTCCTACAGCCACTCCTGCAATCGCAATCGCTCCCACTGCGAAGCCAAGCCAGCTAAGTGCTATTGCTCCAATCGCTAACCACATTCCCAGTGATATTGCTCCTAAGGAAAGTACGCCCACGCTTATCGCACCTATGGAAATCAATCCGACAGCTACATCTCCAATAGCGATTAAACCAACGGCTGTCTTTACACGGGGTTTACTTCCATGACCATACTTTTGACCTGAGTATCGCCCTAAATTACTACGAATACTGATGACCGGAAATGAGGGAGAAGGCCATTGATAATCAATTTCTCGTCCATCAAAGCCCCTAGAATCCGCCCAGCGCGTTACAAATTGATGCCATTTCATATCCATCCCGTCCCCCTTTTCAAATTACCTAAATTATACAACCCCGGGGGTTGGCTGTACTCAGACTCTGACCTGAAATTCTTCTCATCCTCTGGACCGATATATACTCATTAGGATTACTGTTTGGGAATAGGATCAGGCTTTCCAAATAAATATCCCTGAAACAACTGATAACCACTCTGCTTAAGCCATTCAAAGTCCTCTCTAAACTCCACACCTTCTGCTAAAGGAACAGATTGGATTTCTAAAGCCTTTTCTAAAAATTGTTTAGCTATTTTCTGTTTGTTCGGATCACTGGACACGCCTTGAACATATTTCATATCTAACTTCATGTAATGAGGTTTAAGCTCCAATAACATCTCGATTGTGCTGAAGCCTTCCCCAACATCATCTAAAGCGTATTCAAATCCCCGATCCTTGTAATATGTCAAAATAGCTTTCAAATGAGCGAGATCATCCACTTTCTCCGTTTCAACAACTTCAAAGACAAAAAGAGAGGGATCGACACCTAATTGATTAGCCAATTCAACCGTTGATCTTAAGCAGAACTCTGGAGCGTAAATTGATGTAGGGATAAAATTAATAAACGTTTTTTTATTTAAGGGTGCAGCATATTTTACAGCGGTCATTCTACATAACCTGTCTAAAGCATATAAACGCCCACGATTCCGTGCCGCCGCAAAAATCTCATTAGGATAGATAAGGGATCCGTCTTCTTTTTTAAATCTGGATAGGAGCTCGTATGCAAAAATCTCTTCCCTTACGTTCACAATCGGTTGGAAGTAACAAGTAACAAGACCCTTAGTGATAACCTCATCAATCCACTTCATATCCATTACAGTAGACATCTCGGATAGAGGTCTCCATGCTTGGTCATCTATACGAAATTCAATTTTCCCGGACTCCATATGATCGTTACAGAAATCTAGAAGATCTCGCGCTTCAGCTTCCTTAATCGTAATCACATTTTCTTCTACCTTATGTATCGTATTACTTCTACTCAAGTGATGAATAACCTCAGGTAAAACCCTAAGATTAAGCTCACCATGAGCCTTGATTTGAAAATTCAGCTCTCTTACTACACAATGATTACAAGCCATATTCATAACCCCTTTAATAATCGATTCTCTGAAAAAGATCCCGGAACGGCTCTTCTCAATCGAAATCCGTATACTCCAGTAAATATGTCGCGTCTAACACGGTGATCTGCTGATGTTGAATCTCAATAATCTTTTGCTCTTGCAGATCTTTAAGCACAAGGGTAGCCGTCTCCCTTAACGTTCCGATCATATCCGCGAACTGCTGATGGGTCAATCGAAGATCAATCCTCTGTTTGCCTTGCTCCTCTACTCCAAATCTTTGGTATAGTCTTCTCAGCGTAAATATCGCACGCGCTCTCGCATCATGAAATTTCATTTCATGTAATAACCGATTCGATAAAAATAAACGGTCCATTTGCAGCAGCATCAATTGCTCCTTAATCAACGGGTAATCGGCAAGCATCTGCTTAAAAAGCTCATGTTTAATCTCAAATAATACAGTATCATTCATAGCCACCGCAGACAGCACTCTTATATTGGAGGGATGGATCACTTCCAGGTCGCCAAAGAAATCGCCTTTTCCAAAAAGATCTACGGTATGCTCTTTCCCTTTCGTGGTAGCGTACACCCTTATAATCCCCGAATAGATAATGTAGGCATAATCCCCCGGATCTGATTCTGCAAACACCAGGGTCCCCTTAGAATATGCCTTATAAGTGAATAATCCTGAGACCGCCTCGATCTTCTCCGAGGGTAAACCTTGAAAAAAGCGAGTGCCAGTCCAAAAAGAAGCTTCCATCTCATTATTCCTTTCTAACACATTCCATAGTTTTGTATGCCAACATACTGATAATAAATCATCATCCTGTTATATTCTATCGTAACGTTGTCACATAGGCTTGATGCCAATACAAATTACAAAGGAGATCCATTCATGAAATATAATTTTGACGGAAAAGGACTTATTGAAACGCCAGATGTCGTGTTTGAGAGCAATCCGCTACTAGAACTGAGCATGTACAACAATCATATTAAAGAGATTCCCGATCAGCTCTTCCTTCATGACGAATTAGAGGTACTTAATTATGCGGGCAATGAAATCGAACAGTTATCCGAGAACATCGGTCGCTTAGTTCACCTAAGAATGCTGGATTTAGGCCATAATCGGCTGAAGGTGTTGCCGGAGAGCATTGGCGGATTGCAGGGGTTGGATTCTTTTCTATACCTAAGCAATAATCAGTTCGAACAGCTGCCGGAGCAGCTCTGTATTCTCCAGAAACTTAAGTATCTGAACGTAACAGATAATCATCTCAAGCAATTGCCTGCCCGTATAGGCGAAATGAGCAGTCTGATTGAATTGCGGCTTTATTATAATCAGCTAGAATGTTTACCTGATTCGATCACACAAATAAAAGGGCTAAGAGAGATCCATCTCTATGGTAATCAACTGGTCATGTTACCAGAACATTTGGGTGCTATAGAAGAACTTCGGATACTTGATTTAAGTGATAATCGAATCACTAAGCTGCCTTCATCTATCGGTAATTTAAGCAAGTTAAGAAGACTGAACCTTAGAAAAAATAAACTTAATCAGCTTCCTGAGGAAATAGGTCAATTAAGCAGCCTTGTTGAGCTTGATTTAAGAGATAATAATCTGCAAGAAATCCCGGATTCGATTCTACAACTTGGACGATTAGAGAAACTGGATTTAAGATGGAATCACAGCTTAAGAAGAACAGAATTATTAGAGCAATTAGAGCAAAGAGGATGTATCGTTTATAAATAACAAAAAAGCCTCCGATTAAAGAAGCTTTTCACTCAAATCCATAATATGCGTAACGCGATTTCTCCCCTGTTCTTTCGAAGCGTAAAGCGCATGGTCAGCTTTTTCCAGAAGAGTGATGTCTGTATCGGTTGCTTCAAAAGTAGCTATGCCGACGCTTACCGTAACCCTGCCAATCTCCCAAGTGGAGCTGGCAATGAATTGCCGCAAATTGTCCGCTATAGCCTTGGCATCCGATGAATCTATATTAGGCAGCAGAAGGATAAACTCCTCACCACCATACCTAGCTACGATATCTTCTTTACGAGATTGGGATTTCAGGATACTCGCCAATTTCTCCAGGACATAATCACCCATCTGATGACCGTAGGTATCATTCACATTTTTAAAGTGATCAATATCTAAAATACATAATGAAAAAGGCGCCTGATCACGGTGATACGCTGCAATCTGCTCTTCCAGCTTTTCTTGCAGGAACCTTCTATTCTTTAATCCAGTAAGCTTGTCTGTAGTAGATAGCTCTACTAAAACGGCATTCATCTCCAGCAATTCAGCTTGCTTTTGCTCGATTTCAAGGTGGATTTGTTTGAGCTTTGCCAGTGCCTGATCTTTTTCCCAATAGGCCTCTTCTATTTGCTTCTTCGCAGATCGTAACTCTAGCTCATAATCAATACGTTTGCCCATCTGTACGAGAATACAATCAATGACCTCTACACCTTCACACTCGAGGCGTCTACCATTTAACAAGTAAGGGACGGCTTGTCCCTTGCTGTCCTTCAAATTGATAAATAGCTCTTCTACATGTCCATTCAGATTGATAAAAGGATAGAAGTATGAATGAAAAATAAGCTTGTTCGCCGTAGACATGATAGATTCAAAATGTTTATTTACCAAATCAACCTGCTGATATCCCATCCCATCCAAAAAGGTTTGATTCACATTGAGGATCATTCCTTCATGGGTAATGGAAACATATCCGCACGGCGCATATTTTAACCGGTCATCCATTGTCTAAATATCCTTTCAACACCATAATCTTCTCCATCTCACCTAAGATACTCATTAATCAAAGTAATGGTCTCCTGTGGATGGCTAATATGCGGATAATGGCCCTTGGCCTCCATTAACCGGAACGTACTATTATTCAAGTGTCTATGTAAATATTCTCCTACTTCTATAGGAACGATACTATCATCCGAGCATTGCAATATGAGTGTAGGCACTGTCGCTTTAGGCAGATCTTCTCTATGATCCGAAAAAAATGTAACTTCCGCAAATTCTCTAGCGATAATAGGGTCGGCCGAAATAAAACTTCGTTCCAGCTGTTTAGTCAACATTGGGTCAGGGTTATTCATCGCAAGTGGAGCCATAAAGCTAGCCCAGCCCGCGAAATTCATCTCCATCATATCCAGAAGCTCAGTAATATCACTTTTTTCAAAGCCCCCGAAATAAGCATCTCCCTCATTTAAATAACGTGGGGAAGGTCCGATCATAATCATTTTATCAAAATAATCCGGCCGCTCGATTGAAGCAAGCAAACCGATCATAGAGCTAATAGAATGGCCTATAAAAATAATATCCTTGAGTTCAAATGTTTCGATGACATCTAGTACATCCTGTACATAACCATGGAGAGTATGATATTTATCCGATGTATATGCGCTTAAATCTGAATGGCCTGAGCCTACATAATCAAATAGAACGATTCGATACTTTTTCTCAAATGATGGCGTAATAAACTGCCACATGCTTTGATCACACCCAAATCCATGCGCAAAAAGGATAGTTTTTTCTCCTGCTCCAATGACTTTTACATGATTCCGCACCATAACATCGTTCATTTCATATAACTCCTCTATAGTTAGCATTCTCTCTATTTTGCAGGGTTCCCCTGGAAATATCAAGCGTATAAAAAACTCCGCTAGATTAATCTCTAGCGGAGTTTTATGTAACATCCCGTTTGGGTCATCATTTGGCATAATGGTAGCGTGCTGGGGCACTCCTTCGTTTAATCCGATAACATTTTGCCCGAAAAAATTGGTTGGCGGACCCAGCAGACCTTAAATGCGCCATTATTCCATATTTGAATTGCTATCGGACTCCACTGCAGCTATTGGCGCGAAAACACCAAATATGGGCCGATTTATATGAAATAGCGTCTCTGGAGTCCGAATCCCTTCTCAAAAGACTGAAAATTTGCGAATAACGTCATCTGGGTCCCTAAGACTCCGTGGATAAATTGTTGAGGCAGAGGTAGACAACCAACATTTAGAATGCAGAAGTCCAACCCGCATCAGCAGCGATGATAGCTCCGTTCACAAAACTGGAATCATCCGAAGCCAGGAATAACGCAACTTGTGCGATTTCTTCAGGTGTACCTACACGAGGGATCACAGCCTGTGTTAATTGTGTACGGCTCACGCCGAATTCATTTATATTTTTCATTGAAGCACTGATGTTTGTGGCAGTAGCTCCCGGTGCGATAGCATTACAACGAATCCCTTTGTTGGCATACATAAAAGCTGTATTTTTCGTCAAGCCTACTACAGCATGTTTAGAGGCAGTATAAGTTGCTCCCGCATGGGCACCACTTACGCCACCTGTAGAAGCGGTATTAACGATAACCCCTTTTCCTTTTTCCAGAAAAATAGGCATTGCTTTACGAGTGGACCGCATTACACTTTTGGTATTGATATCAAAGATAAGATCCCATTTCTCGTCGCTAATGTCGCCAACTGGCTCAAACCCATCCATAATACCGGCGTTATTAACAAGAATATCTAGTGTTCCGTATTCTTTTACTGCGGTATCAATCATGCTATCGATATCTTCAACTAGGGCAACATTTACTTTCAGTGCCTTAGCTACTCCACCATTACTGTTGATCCCTGCAGCTACTTGTTCTGCACCTTCGAGATTAAGATCGGCTACAATCACTTTCGCCCCTTCTTTAGCGTACAACTCTGCGATAGATTTCCCCATACCTGATGCCGCCCCGGTAACCACTGCAACTCTGTCTTGAAGTTTCATGTTGGAAGTCTCCTTTACGTTTATCTATAATGTAAATATCAATATATAAAATCTCTTTAACGCTTAAAATTTATACTACTCAAGTTTAATCCTCTAAAATTTAACTATCAATATACAAATGGGACACCAAATGTTCATAAATATATATAATGCAGGATTCTGTTCAAATAGGATTAGAAAATAGACAGTTAGGTGGTCTTCTGTTGCTTAAAAATAATCGGAGAACTAGCAAATCGCGTAAAGAGCTTAAAAACGCATTGATATTAATCATGGAAAAAAAGAATTTCCGCACCATTACGATAACCGATATCGTTACCCTTGCCGATTTAAACCGCGGAACCTTCTATAAACATTATCAAACCAAAGAAGAACTTCTGAATGAGCTAATTGATGATGTGTTGGAGGATTTAATTAAGGCTTATAAAGAACCCTATCTTCATACCGATAAATTTATAGTTAGTGAGCTGACCACCTCGAGCATCAAGATTTTTGAACATGTGGTCTCTTACTCTAATTTTTATACCATCATTATAAATTCCAATGTTCTGCCAGGGTTCCAAAATAGGATTTGCGACCTCTTAAAGGAGCTCACCAAGCGGGACTTAGTCGCAGTTAATAACACTAATACCAATGTTAATATCGAATTGTTTTCCAGTTATACCGCCTATGCTCTATTTGGATTAATCATAGAATGGGTAAAAGGCGGATTTAAATATACAGCTAACCATATGGCAGAGCAGCTGATTGAGATTCTGTCTTTTAATTCACATAATGTGATCATCAATACTTCAAATCAACCGATTAAACAGAATTCCATCCCTGTTAACGGCGACTGATTTACCTCAAACTATCAAAAGCCACTCCAAAATAATGCTGGAGTGGCTTTTGATATGCAATTTATAAACTAAGGTCTTCTGTTTCCACCACCGCCACCTGGACCTTGATTAGTGTTTGCGGTTGTTACTCCTGATTCATTTAGCCAAGTTACGCTGCTGGTAATTTCGAACGCTACTACTTTTGTTCCTCCTGTGTATTCACCATCCGTATACAGTCCGTTCGCTTCACTACCAGTCGAGGTACCTCCCGAGTAGAGGGTGTAAGAACCTCCGTCCTTCAGATCCGGTGAACTAATCACCACCGTTTGATAGCTCTTCGAAGGAGCAAAGGTCAGGATTGTGTTGCCTTCGCTGTCCTCTAGATGAACCAAGGTTCCAGCCTCCTGGGTCTGAGGGAAAGTCATGCTCACTGCATGTTGGCTAGAGGTGTCAGACGGTGCTTGTGCCATGCCCGAACTTCCCGCAGCCACCAAAATTCCTCCACTCTGTTCAAAGCTACCGTCGAAATCAAGTGCACCGTTACCGCTATTGGTAGGTCCATTGACAATAACCGTGCCACCCGACATTGTGATGGAGCCGTTCGAATCCAGCCCGTCACCTGAAGCATCCACCGTTAGTGTTCCTCCACTAATCGTTAGCATATTGCTAGCAGAATCGCTGAATTGATCCTGCTCCTGAGGGCCGCCGCCTACAGTCGCCTCATCGTTACCTCCTGCTACATTCACTCCATCATCAGAAGCAACCACATGAGCCTCGCCACCGGAAATCTCGATGTTTGCTCCTTCAATCCCTTCGTAGCTCTTCGTAATATCAATTTTGCCACCAGATATCGCCACCAAGGCATCCGCATGGATTCCATCGTCGCCAGTTTTGATGTTGAATTCTCCATCAGCTATAGCAATGTTACTGTTGCTGTGCACTGCATCATCAGCAGAATCGATGGTAAAGGTTCCGTTGTTTAAGCTAATATCTCCTCCAGCCTTCAATCCTTTAGTACTTGGTGTTTCCGATTCTGTAGTTGTTGCCGTTGTTGTCGTTGTTGGTGCTTCCGTTGTTGGTACCTCCGGTTTTGTTTCTGGCATCGTCTCTGGTTTTGTTTCAGGTATTGAGGTTCCTGTTGTTCCTGGTGCTTGATCCCCTGTTCCCTGACCTCGGCCACCTCTCATGCCCATACCTTGCCCTTGATCACCTGTTTTCACTTCACCCTTCTCGTTGCCCCCACCCGTAACTAAGGTGTATGTTCCGCCATCTATTACAAGTGAAGTCTCAGCTTGAATTCCATCATTACCAGCCGTAATATCAAATGTTCCTGCTGCTATTGCTATGAAGCCTTTGTCCGTCTCAGTATCGTTGGTTGATTTCATACCATCGCCTTCTGCCGTTATGCTGATATTTCCGTCTTGTACAGCGACAAGATCTTTACCTACAATCCCGTCATCGGCAGCCTTAATTTCAATAGTGCCACCCATAATTTTCAGATCGTCCTTGCTCGTAATTCCGTCATTATAGTTAGCGGAAACAGACAGCTTCCCGGTACCATTAATCGTTAAATCCGCTTTACTGAAGATAGCCGCACTTGGTTCATCTGTAGTTTCATCGGCATACACGTAAGTTGCTCCATCAGATACGGAGTTCTCCGTCCCGTCTTCCAAGGTAATGATTACTTTGCCCGCTTCTTTAATATCAATTGCAGCACTATCGCTGTTCGTGATGTTCACACCGTTCAGTACCAAGTGCACACTACCTTCATCCTGATTATTAACTACAATCTGTCCATCACTCAGCTTACCAGACAGCACATAAGTTCCTGCTGCAGTAATTGTCACTGAGCCATCCTTAGACTCGGCCCCGGTGCCGTCAACAAGCGCACTTGTTCCAGCCAAAGCAATTTCCGTCGATTGGTCAGCCGTCCAAGTTGTATTAGAATCCTCTTCATCGAACGTCACCAGATCGGACAATTTGGCGCTTGCCAGTTGTACTCCCGTGGCAGCCCCGTTCTGAGTTATCGTTGTTCCCGAGGCTGCTGCTGTACCCGCCGCTTCAGACTGTGTTGTTGTGGAATTGGTGCTGCAAGCCGACATAAGTAATGCACACAATAGCAAGATTCCTACTTTACTTCCGGTTATATATTTATCCATTTTTCATCCATCCTTTCGTTATCTTAATAGTCATTAACAGTTGGAGTCATGGTCAGCGAGAGGTCTAAATTACCGTTCCGGGTACGAATCGCATCCAAAAATTCCTTCTGGTTCACAGCCTCACCCAGCGTTACAGCGTAGACCAGCTCATATAAACTGCCAAGCTCAGTTGTTCTAATCTTTTTAAGCTCGTACCCAACATTATATTTATTGAATACTTCAGCGAAGGCTTCCTCATATCCCAGACTCTCCGGGATGGTTACCTTTAATGTTTTTTGCGACGTTGTTCTTACGCCAAAGTTAGTCCGGTTAAGGATAAACATAAGGGCACATAGGATAAGGGTGAACAAAACTGCATATCCAAAGGAACCCACTCCGCAGGCAAGTCCAGAAGCCATGGTGAACAAAACAAATGTGATATCCTTCGGATCGCCCGGCGCACTTCTAAAGCGAATGATGGAGAACGCCCCGGCAAGACTGAAAGCTCTGGCAACATTACTGCCGATAAGCAAAATGATGATTGCCACAATTACGGGCAGCAGTACCATCGTCAGTGTGAAGCTTTGCGAATAGCCGCTGGCATTCGTCTTCATATAGGTGTAGCTAATGATTCCGCCAAGAACAATAGCTATAAAAATAGTTAGCAGTGCGTTGGTAAACGTTAACTCTGTACTAGTTGCTACGGTAAATAATGAATCAAGCATAGAGGGCACTCTCCCGTTCTGTTTTACTGTTCTTCAGCATTTTTTTATATTCGTTGCCGTACTTAGAGAAGCTTGTACGGTACATTTGATGCTCTGAGAGCATTCTGGCCAGCCAGACCGGAATCGTGTTCTCAGCCTTTACTTCCATAAGCCACTGCCCCGGCTCCAGCAAGGGTTCGCCATGAACACCCTGCTCCATCTTCAGATCGTACCGGCGGCTGCGAATATTTGTATCGAATGTAATTCTTAGATCGCGATTGTTTTTACAGAACAACGCTTTTCGGTCATAAGACAGATACACCTTGGGCTGCAAATCATAGCGTGTCAGAAAATATTTGATCTCTTCAATCACCTGTTTATTCATGTAATCCTTGAATTCCGGTTCCATACCGGTGGCGACAAAATCATAAGCCTCGTTTAATTTAAGCGACGTTCTTCTTTTATTAACAAGACCAAATACCTTCTTCTTGATTTCCAGATACACCTTCGTATCTTGATTTGGAACACCGTAAGCTCTTAAACGAAGCTTCTCTTTGTACTTGGGCTTCGCAAGACTGTTACGAATCAGGGTGTTGTGCTCCGTGTCATAATATAAGTTGGTTATGGAGTAAAACTCATGTTGCTTGTTGAAATCGTCCAGTTCCATGTATTCAAGCAATTGGTTATAAAATTTATAGTAGGCTTCGTTGTCCAACAAATATTTGTTCTCATAACGGTTGAATACCTCAATCGCCATATGTGATCAATCCTTTCTGTTTATCGTTGTCTCGTGTGCTTATGAATGTATCTTAGATCCCAAACCTTTAATGAATCTTAAATGGTTTTACAAATTATTGATTATCTTTTACATTCCCTTAACACAGGTGTACATCGTAACTGCGGTGTATGTTGGACTTCCGGCCGCTGTTGTCTCTCTTCATTAAGGTTCAATAAAGGTAATACTGATATAATGACCTCAATAACAAATACTGGTTCTATGTAGGGGATGGCAAAACCATGAGAATATTAATAGTAGAAGACGAGCTTCATCTCGCTGAAGCCTTAACTCAAATATTAAAAAAACATAATTATTCGGTGGATGCAGTCCATGACGGCAGGTCGGGTCTGGATTATGCACTGAGTGGAATCTATGATTTGCTGCTGCTCGACATTATGCTGCCTGAGATGGATGGGGTTAGCGTCCTCAAGATGCTGCGAAAAAAGGGGATACCCACTCCCGTTATCCTGCTTACTGCAAAGGGTGAGATTACAGATATGGTCACTGGGCTGGACTATGGGGCTGACGATTATATCGCCAAACCTTTTTCCTCAGAGATCTTATTGGCAAGAATAAGGGCTGTACTAAGACGTAAAGGCGAGGTGATACCGGATGATGCTTTAAAGTTCGGGGATATTGAACTGAATACATCCAATCTGAAGCTTACCGTGGGTGGCAAAGAGATCAAGCTCAATCTAAAGGAATGTGAACTATTGGAGCTTCTTATCTTGAGGAAACAAGCCGTAACCTCCAAAGAACAAATTATTGAGAAGCTGTGGGGCTTCGATTCTGATGCTGAGCACAATAATGTAGAGGTGTATATTTCTTTTTTGAGAAAAAAACTGACCTTCTTAAATTCGACCGTACGTATTAGTACGATCAGAAACGTAGGGTATGTATTAGAGGTGACGACCTAATGTTCACGAAGCTCAGAAATCGGTTTCTTATTGTTAACTTAGTCACTATCTCGGTGATCATGCTGGTGGCCTTCATCTCGATTTATGTAATTACGTACCAAGATGTCCAAAACAATATTCAGATGGATCTTCACAGAATCATGGAAAACTACAAGTCTCCCGGTGGTGATACAGGACGAATGGGCTCAACTAAGGGAAGTTCCCAGTTACCCCATGCTGATAATAAACGTATGGATAACGGGACTCCACCTCCTGAACGGTCAGTCTCATTTATGCTGAAGATAGATACAGCGTCGAACCTCATAGGGAAAGATTCCAAATTTACTATGGACGATGAATTTTATAATACGGCTCTGCAAGAAGCGCTAAGTGCCGGTAAAGATACCGGAAGGTTCACCTTGGATAGCAGCAAATGGATCTTCAACATCCAGCATACGAGTGATGGGGCGATGCTTGTATTTCTGGACATCACTGCAGAGCAAAAAATCCTCACCAATTTAATCTATACCTTCTCTGTAGTTGGTTCGGTGATGCTGATTATCTTGTACTTCGCTAGCCGCTTTTTTGCTAATCGTTCAATTGCGCCGGTAAAGGAGGCTTTTGAGAAACAGAAACAATTTATTGCGGATGCTTCCCATGAGTTAAAGACGCCGTTGACCATTATTAACACCAATGCGGATGTTCTCCTGTCCAACAGTGATGACACCATTCACAATCAGTCCAAGTGGCTGCACTATATCAAATCGGAAACAGAGAGAATGACCAGCCTGACCAATGATCTGCTGTACCTGACCGAGATGGACGATTCCAGATCGAGAATGATTTATTCGAAATTCAATCTGAGCGACGTGGTTGAAAATATCATTTTAACGATGGAAGCTGTAATCTTTGAGAAGCATATCTCCCTTGAATATGACATCGAGCCTGATCTGACAGTGCTAGGCAATAGTGAACAGATCAAACAAGTGATTATGATCCTCTTGGACAATGCTGTAAAATATTCGAACCCTAAAGGCTCAGTCACCTTATCCCTTAAAAAACAGCATAATGACATGGTGTTAGCAGTCACTAATACGGGGGAGGGCATTGCACCGGAGCACTTAGCGAGCATCTTTGACCGATTCTACCGTACAAATGCCTCCCGGGCGCGTAAACAAGGGGGATATGGCCTAGGACTGGCGATTGCCAAATCCATTGTTGAACAGCATAAAGGAAAAATTTATGCCAAAAGTTTCGTCGGCGAGTCCACCACGTTTTACGTACATCTTTCATAACTACAAATAAAAAAGACTCAAACCCTGTTATCACTAAGGTTTGAGTCTTTTTATTTATTTTACACTTCGCCCCAATAAATTTCGGTCTTATAATCAAAAAACACTTGCCCACTCTGGTTATTTCGTTCAAATATATTCCGCAGCTCAGTCATCATATTCTCATAGCTTGGATCTCCGGGGACCGGAGTGTAGGAAGACGATCGAAGCCGCCCGCTTAAGCCCTCCAAATCAAACACCTGCTGATTGCTAAAATGCGCTACTTGCATCTGTCCTTTTTTGAAAAAGGAACTAAGGATCTCAGGGGTAATGTTCTTATGATTAACTTGAGTGTAGTTCGTCCCGAAGGTCTGCAGCAGCTGCTCATATTCCTCCAGAAATGGGGTACCGTAAGTGAGTCGGGAATTCCATATCAGAACCACTTTTCCGCCAGGTTTTAGAATCCGCTTGAATTCCAATTGCGTTGCGTCCCTGTCAAACCAGTGAAACGCTTGGGCGCATACGATAAAGTCCATCGACTGGTCAGATAATTCTGTATGTTCAGCAGACCCCGGCGATACAGAGAAATGGTTATCCTTTGCGAACTTCTCTTCCGCAGCTCTACGCATTTCCGGATTGGGTTCAACGGCAGTCACACAACTCCCGCGCTCCAGAAGTAATGCTGAGAATATTCCTGTTCCTGCACCAATATCAGCAATATCACAATTGGGTTGGAGCCCAATAGTATTGTACAAATAATTAATGGCTTCTCCAGGATAGCTCGGCCGATATTTCACATACGAATCTACCCGATTAGAAAATATTTCTTTGCTATTCATCCTTCGTCTCCTCCTAGGCGCTCAGGTTCATATTCACTTAATTTACCTTGGTAAACCAATCTCAGCCGATCACTTTGGCGAAAATCATCCGGAGTAACGAGTGCAGGCAGCTTATTCCATAACTTAATACCCGACCGCTCTAGAATTTCCGCTACAAATTGCGAACAAAAATAAGAGTTGCTGAATTCGACAGGCTCCTTCAGGGCAATGCCAATTACGCCGAGAATATTATAGAGATACTTTTGACGGCTTCGGATAAAGACTTGCAAGACCCGCTCCATTTTCTCCACTTCGCGGGCTGTAACTTGAAGTTCATATAGGACACATGTTGTATTTGGATATTTGCTGAACGTACCTGTCTTAATATCCTCCTTCACAAACCCTCCATTCAGGGGGTTGCTCGGATGCTTCCTGCCAAAGCTATACAGCTCGGAAAGCTCTCGATTAAAGGAGATCGAGGCATGATTATAGGGTGCTTTTGTATAGCCTTGAATGAGCTTCGTAAAAAGCGTCCCGGTATTCGTCAGTAATATAAAGACCGATGGATCTGCTGCCATTTACAATTTTCCCCTTATCAAGTTTGAACGTTTCCTTCATAATAACATATGAACCCATTAATGGAATCTACTCTAGGACAAGTTGGTGATCAGTTATCGACCGCTCTTTATTAACTATAATTCTTATCTTTGCGGCCCTATCGGCCATTCACTTGATGTATGTAGTTATAGGGAAGCTACAGCCAAATAAAGATTATACGGGCATTGGCTTTCGCATCAAGACGTGGTGGGGAATGCTTTTTATCTTTTGCCTAGCTACCCTATTTAATCCCGTCGTCTCTCTTCTTTCTCTCATGGTGCTCTGCTTCTTTGCACTGAAGGAGTATTTCTCCATGATGAAATCACGAAAATCCGACCGCAGGCTATTTCTGTGGGCGTACTTATCCATTCCGTTACAGTTCTACTGGATTTATATCGAGTGGTACGGAATGTTTATTGTCTTCATCCCAGTTTATGTATTCTTGCTCCTACCACTGCCCAGAATGATTAATAAAGGCACGGTTGGTTTTATGCGTAGTGTCAGCTCCACGCAATGGGGGCTAATGCTGATGGTATTCGGGCTTAGTCACTTGGCCTACTTTCAATTTGCTACACCGGAGTATGGAGCCGGGCTTGTACTTTTTCTAGTAGTGCTAACGCAGCTCAATGATGTGGTCCACTATCTGGCATCACTTTATGTAGGGAAGCGTAAAATAGTTCCCACCGCCAATCCGTATTTGACTTGGGAGGGTTTCGCTTTCGCATTTGTCATCACGACAGGAGTTTCCTATCTAATCTATCCCTACCTGACGCCGCTCAACCCAATCTTCGGGTTACTGTCAGGCATGTTGGTCAGCTTGAGCGGCTTCTTTGGCAGTTTAACGGTTTCCGTGTTAAAGCGGGATCTGCTAATCGGCGATGGCGATAAATTCGTGGCTTTGAAGCAAAGCCATTTAAGCCGGATCGATAGCTTGACCTACACTTCACCGGTCTTTTTTCATGTCATTCGTTATTTTTTCGACTTCATGTAAATTATCTGATTGTGAGCTTGAATCAGCCCTTCCATGAATGATTATGCAGTATCTTCATCATCTGTTCTTGATGGCTGGCGAACTGCTTATATCGATGTCCGTTGGCGCCCGAGGGGTGGGGAAATCCCCATAAGCAGCGTTGTTTATCTAGCTCACCTGCGGACACAAGGAGTTGAAGTATACTTTCCACTGTTTTTCCTAAGGGAATAATTAAGGCCCGGCTCAGTATGTTCAGCTCCTCACGCAAGGAAGATAATGCCTGCGCCCTGAGGAATGAATTTGAAAGTAGCTTGGGCTGGGTCCCACTATAATTTTTCTTATCCACGAACACAGGAAAACGCAATAAAGAGCTGGTGTGCAGGATCGTCTGCTGCTGCTGAAATAGTTCTTCACAAGAGGTTAGGTTCAAGTGTTGATGCAGTTTAAGTGTATCTAACATATGAATTAACGTGTTCCGCATGGAGCCTGCGAATCTCGCCGCTTCCTTCGCTGTCCTACATACCTCTTCATCTGATAAACCAGCTTCCAGACCTATGATCGCTTCTTGTATCGCTATGCCCATTTGTGTGAACCCGGGCGTTAACCCTATAATGATCATCTTAGCAGAAGGATTAATGTATTCATTATGGGGGGCATAATACATTTCCACCTTGCCATTACGCTCCATTAGAAGCTTATCCACCTGCAGATCCTCTTTAGTTAGCACTGTACCCTTCGGGAGTGAGAGGATCGCCGATTTATACTGATGCAGATAGTTAGAGAGGAGCATATCATCTGCCTCACAGGTCTCTATTTGTTATCGAACCACTCACCAGACGGCCTTCGTACCAGACAGCTTGGCGCTGCGCTCTTCGGGCTACTGCTTCTGCCGAACAGCTGGCATGCAACAGCACAAAGCTAGCAGTGTCGCCAACCTTTGGCCATACCTGCTCGCCTTTTGGATCAAGGGGTGTTAATCCTCCTGTTATAAATCCGAGGGATTGAGATAATGCCAATTCATCGTTGCAGCCGTACAACTCCGCGTAACGTCCTGCCTTTTCCAATTGATCTCCATTACCAAAAGGGGACCAGTGATCGGTAAGGCTATCTGTTGCCAGCTTCACTTTTACCCCTTGGCTATGCAGCATCGGAAGTGGCATCATCATTCTTCCAATAGGCACTGTGGATGCAATAGTCATACCCAGTGATGCCATCCGTTTAGCTACCTCTTCTGCCTCTTGCTGCTGAGCTCCTGCGAACCAGAACGCATGACTGACCGTGACCTTTCCTTGCAAGCCAGCTTCTTCCGTCAGATCAGCTAACCGCGTCAGTGTTTTCTTTCCCGCTTCTTTTCCATCATGTAAATGAATATCAATGCCGGCATTACTCATCACTGCTAGTTCCACCATCGTCTGAAGTGACTTCTCGATATCTCCATCCACCGTATAAGGATCTACTCCGCCTACAAAGGTTGCCCCCTCTGCCAGAGATTGTTTTACCAGTTGCACAGAATCCGAGCGCAGCAGGCCATGCTGGGGAAACGCCACAATTTCAGCTGAAATTGTGCCCGCGAATGTATTTAATGCTTGTACAGTTGCCTCTAATCGCTGCAAACCGCTGACAGGCTCAATATTGCAATGGCTACGCACATGTGTGGCACCAAACCCCTGAATAAGCGTCAGGATGCTCTCTGCTTGTTGTCTCGCCATGGGCAGCAGCTTAGGCAATAATACCTTCTCTTCCTCAATCCGTTCGAAAACACTGGACGCAGGCTTTACCGCTCTCCATGGTCCACCGTAATACGTTTTATCTAAATGGATATGTGCTTCTTCGAAAGAAGGCAACATCAACAACTCTTTACAGTCATATTTCGGGAGCTGGCTCTGAAGCTCTATGTCTGCTCCAACAACTTCTGATATCTTATCCCCGTCAATGCGGAGATGACAAATCTTCGTATTCGTACCCGCTACTTGCCCATCCTCAATAACATAACCTTGTTCTAATCTTATATTGGTTAACCAGTAAGAAGCATTCAACATGCTACCCCATCCTTTTCTCAACAATTTATATAGGTACGGACCGCTTTACTCTAAATGTTACCATAGCCCTTGCCATATAAAAAATGATTGAGAAATTTCAATAGCTACAGATCAATCTGCCCCCGATGTTTGACTCTGGATCTAGCTTCTCTACTATGACTAACTTCCTTGTTCAGCAGTTCATCCATCCGAAGACACTTCAGACCCTTTTTATCCATTTCTTTTAAGACTTCTTCTAATCCAGTGATCATATTCAAGGGCGCTTCTTCATCTGCCCACGGTGTATCTCCGCTGTCGTGTAGAACAATGATTGAGCCTGGTTTTATTTTTTTTATTAAGGCATCCTTTAATTGTTCTGCACTCAGTGAAGCTTTCCAATCTCCGACCATGACAGACCACAATACGATTCGATAAGATTCTCTTAGCAAAAAGAAATCCCCTAAATTAAGAAGCCCCCAAGGTGGGCGGTAAAAGATAGGCCGCTCTCCTGTAATTCGCTCAACAATGTCTGCTGTGCGATCTACTTGCTTCCGTCTATTGGTCCAGGGGAAGTGGATCCAGTTGGGTGTATGAGTATAATTATGAATGCCGATTTGGTGTCCTTCTCTGTGCATACGCTCGATCAATTCCGGATATTGCTTTGCCTTTTTGCCTAATACGAAGAAGGTCGCCTTTATGCCATGCTCTTTTAATAGATCTAGAAGTTCAGGTGTATAACAAGGATCCGGACCGTCATCGAACGTAAAGGCAATTTCCTTCTCTGCACCTACGTCCGAGTGAACCCCCCATCCCAATATTCGGGTAAGTGCAAAAGGAACGATCATATAAAGAACAATCACATCCACTGCTAAAATTATGAAGGCCCACATTAGGAAGCCGCCTCTGTCTTACGCGGGGCAAACCGCGCTTTCAAGGACTGCTTACTAAGCACAAGCATCATGGGAGATAACTTCTCTGTGCTGTCCTCTACACGATGTTTCCCTTCCGGATGCAGCATGCGCAGTAAGAAACGAAGGTATATCCCGAACCAGTGCCGCTGCCATTTGGACTTGATGGGGCGCTGCTCAAAACCTATTCCATGAATAATCCCCCGGTGAAGCAGCGTAATCCCGGTTAGCGCATTTACTTTGCTTAGTTCCGGATTGCTGTCTAGATCACGACTGATCTCCTTCATAGCCTCGCGAAGCATGCGTGCCGTACGAATTCCGGCCCGATCTGCACCAAGCGTCCGTGTCAGCTGCACGATCTGGCGATTGTCCAAATGAAGCTCACCCACCCAATCTCCAGGAAGTATCCGTTGCCCATCTTGGCAGACCAAAATTTCTCCGTGATATTTCAACACTACCAATTTACATATCCCGTATCTACGCACGGACTGACTACGAAATTTGGTGATGACAGCAAATATGTTCTCCCACATCATCCAAAGGGATTGTGAGAATAATTTTATAAATGGAACTGAGGTTATCATCATTTTTCCTTCTTTCCTGTTTGAGTTTATCTTCTAGCAAAATCCTTCACTAAACGCCGCGTATACCTGCCGATCATCTTTACCAGACTGTTTCCGAGATAAGCACCTATCCATAGAGACACTGCACCTAACAACATGAAGAAAAGTGAGATGTTGAATGTTTTATTTTCAATCCCAAATAGCGTTATAGAGGATACATCTAATAAATACAGGATAGGTGACAACAGGAGAATAATAGGGGTCAAGTAAAAAAGAGTGGCACAAATGAGACTGACCATGCCGATGCCAAGTTGCAACATCAACCCTATAATCGCTCTCCAGTTATGATTATCCTGCAACTCCATCTTCACCTTTTCCCACAAGCTGCCTTCTTCGTGAGATCGGGTTGGTAGCGTGCGAACGGAGATATCGGTATAGACTTTAGTTCGAATTCGCTCATACTGTAAAAAAGTCTCGGTAGAACGCAAAACATAATAGAGGATCGGAATCCCCACTAAGGTGAAGGACATCGCAACTCCAAAGGTAATACCCACCAAATAAAAACAAAAGTAAAATAGCCCTGTGGCAAAAGTAATTAATAAGAAACAGAAATTTCTCACATGTTTCCGGATCATTTGATTCATGCTTTTCTCTCCCTCTCTGCAATAAAAAATTGTTCATATCTAAGCAACTCTTATGCTAGTGCTTTTGGTGTAAAATCGACCAGTGCCATAATGTCATATGACAAAAAAAACACCCTACTGCCTACTCCCACAAGGGAAAGCAAACAATAAGGTGTTTCTCAATTTTAACTGATTTAGATTTAGTTAGCATTAATCCGAAATGCCAAAAGCCTTCTCGACTGCCTCCTCACGGTTTCGTACCCCGAGCTTAGCATAGATGGTGGACGCGTAATTTCTCACCGTTCCATCGGACAGATATAGTTTAGCGGCAATAGATTTATAACGCATTCCCTTCGAGAGGCATTCTAGAATCTCCAGCTCACGCGAGGTCAGCCCATATTCATTATTCTTCTCCGTCGGCGGCGCCTCTGAAGCTGGATGCATCTCATAGTGATCAATTAATACATTCGTAATATCGGGTGTAATCATCTTTACGCCCCGATGTACGAGACGTATTCCTTCGAACAGCTCCTGCGGCTCGGTAGACTTTAACAAGTAACCATCTGCCCCATTTTGCAGTGCCTCGACTGCCATATCTGCTTCTTGAAAAGTAGTCAGGATCAACACTCGTACCCCTGGCCACTTTTGCTTAATAAGCTTAGTCGCTTCTGCACCGTCCATGCCTGGCATATTTAAGTCCATCAGCACCACGTGAGGTTGTTCCTGCTCGCAGAGGCTTATTGCTTGTTCACCATTCTCAGCTAACCCAATAATCGCAAAATCCGGCTCCTGCTCTAGAATAATTCGCAGACTATCGCGGATATAGGGTTGATCATCCACCAGCAATAAACGAACCGTTTCCTCCTGTATCTCTTCAAGCCTTGGTAAACTGCAGGTCACTAAGGTTCCTTCCCCTGGCTTAGAGTAGAAATACACCTGTCCTTGCAAGTTGGAGGCACGCTCCTTCATCGCATTGACACCAAATCCTGCTTTTAAATCTTCAGTGCCTAATCCATTATCCTGCACATCCAGCCGAATCAACTTCTCTTCATAATGTAAGCTGATAACAATTTCAGTGGCGTGACCATGACGTGCAGCGTTGGTTATCGACTCCTGCAAACATCTGTATAGTGCCATTTGGGCCTGCTTAGATACTGTATACGGCTCTCCGAATGTTCTTAAGCGAATCTTAACCTTGGAGAAGGTCTGGAAGTCATCCACTAATTTCTGTAGGGACTGCATAAGCGTCAATGCATCCTCCGAAGCGCCCACATGGTGCAAATATCGCCGAACATCATCCAAGCCATTGCGGGTTAGCTTTAACAAGGCATCTATTTTGTGCTCTCCTTCAGAGGTGTTCACCTCCGAACGTAAAGTCTCTAGCCCCATAATAATTGAAGTATAAGAATGCCCCACCGTATCATGCAGATCTTTGGATAAACGATCTCGTTCTTCCAGAAGTGTCATACGTTCAACTTGCGAGATATACTGCTCTAAAACAGCATTTTGCTCCTTAATAATTCTACCCTGCTTGTGATTCACCACTAGTAAATGAAAAGCGAACCCAAGCGTATACACTAAACCCATGTTAAAAATCATTGATACAGCATCCATTTGTTGTGACAATCTAGATAACATAATTGGAATCAAAATGACCGTGATCGGAGCTGTCCAACGATAGGACTTCTCTGCACTATTGCTGGCAATCATAAAAGCGATAGGCAGAAAAGTTACGTACGATTCAGGAAACAAAGCAGCCAAATATAAGCAAAGTCCACCCGAAAAGAGGATCTCCGCCATCAGATAATACTTGTAGTGCAGCTGCAAACAAAACCAAGGCACAGAAAAAGAGACCACGCCCCAAACAAACGCGATCCAGAACGGAATCGTAAAATCCTCCGAAAGATAACACATGGTGACCAAAAAAGAAGTAGAAAAACAAATCCGAAACAGGAGGACGAGCCAATCGTACCAGAACCACTGTTTGACCAGATTAAACAAGACATTTCCCCCTATATACTCTGCTGACTTAATCTTTATTATAGTGTAACCCCTTAAGGACTCACTAGTTACAAAAAGTCATGAGTTGAGATGACATTTTTACTAATGGTGTAATTAGTGTAATTGATCATTCAATGTCCCTCTGAATAAGCAGCTTTTTAAAGCAAAGCCCAGACTGTATGATAGTACATATTATTTGTCCATAAAATTGTAGTAGACCAATCAAACCAATAGGTCCGTAAATTTTATAACGTATGACCAGTATCGGGGGAATAATAACTATGTTAGCCGCACTACTTCATGGCATTGCACTAGCCTTTGGATTAATTCTTTCACTTGGCGCACAAAATGTCTTTGTATTTAACCAAGGGGCCTCGCAGCCACATTTTAAAAAAGCCATTCCCGTTATTGTTACAGCCGCTTTATGCGATACCCTGCTTATTTTATTAGCCGTATTAGGTGTTTCAGTCCTTGTGTTTGCCATCCCCGTTCTGCAGACCGCTTTATTTGCTGTAGGACTTTTATTTCTTTTGTATATGGGATGGTCTATCTGGAAAAGTACACCGGCATCGTCAGCGCAAGACGCAACCCCTTTATCCTCCAAAAAACAAATCCTGTTCGCGCTGTCCGTTTCTTTATTAAATCCACATGCGATTTTGGATACTATTGGCGTTATCGGCACTAGCTCGCTTAGTTACACAGGTGTAGACAAAGTTGTATTTGCTGGCGCGACTATCCTAGTGTCATGGATTTGGTTCTTTGGGCTGGCTGTAGCCGGAAAAACCGTAGGACAAATCGACTCAAGTGGCAAAATCATGCGGATCATTAATAAGATCTCCGCGATCATTATCTGGACCGTTGCTGCTTATATTGCCTTCAAGCTTTTTTAAATGGAGGAAAAAGAATGCCGTACACGAATTTGCCGTATAATTATGTCCAATTTACACCATAATGTACTAGAATTTTGACTTACGGCGCAGAATGAGGTACATTACAATTTGGACGAACAATTAACAAACCAAAATACTATAATGTTCGCATTTAGAGGTGTAAATTATGAAAGAAGTATTCGATTATGAAGATATTCAATTAATTCCTGCAAAATGTATCGTAAACAGCCGTTCGGAGTGTGATACATCAGTCACCCTCGGTGGGCATAAATTTAGATTGCCGGTGGTACCTGCCAACATGCAAACCATCATTGATGAGAAGATCGCTATCTCCTTGGCGCAAAATGGCTATTTCTACATTATGCATCGTTTTGAACCGGAGAAACGTACGTCTTTCATCAAAGACATGCACTCCCGTGAATTAATCGCATCCATCAGCGTCGGAGTTAAAGAAGAAGAGTATGATTTCGTCGAACAATTATCCAAAGAACAGCTGGTTCCGGAATTCATTACAATTGACATTGCACATGGCCATTCCGAAGCAGTCATTCGGATGATCAAACATATTAAACAATACCTGCCTGCTAGTTTTGTTATTGCAGGAAATGTAGGAACACCTGAAGGCGTTAGAGAATTAGAAAACGCTGGGGCTGATGCTACTAAAGTTGGGATTGGACCAGGGAAGGTATGTATCACTAAGATCAAAACTGGATTCGGTACAGGCGGCTGGCAGTTAGCTGCGCTACGCTTGTGTGCCAAGGCTGCAAGCAAGCCTATTATTGCCGATGGAGGCATTCGCACACACGGTGATATTGCTAAATCCGTACGATTTGGCGCTTCTATGGTCATGATTGGTTCACTATTTGCTGGTCATGAAGAATCTCCGGGTGAAACCATCGAAATCGCTGGGAAGCTCTATAAAGAATACTTTGGCTCCGCTTCAGAATACCAAAAAGGTGAAAAGAAGAACGTCGAAGGTAAGAAAATTGCGGTTGAGCATAAGGGGGCTTTAGCAGAAACCCTAAGAGAAATGGAGCAGGATCTTCAATCCTCCATCTCTTATGCAGGTGGCAATAAATTAGAGGCTATCCGTAATGTGGATTACGTTATCGTTAAGAACTCCATTTTTAATGGAGATAAAGTCTATTAATTGAATACACAGGTGGGCAGGATGACTTAGGTCAATCTTGCTCACCTTTTTTTATGAGAACGAGTTCCGCTGGCCTACTTTGGGGTAATGGTAAGAATAAACTTCTATTAGATCACAATAGAGAGGATTATCCTTATGCGGCAAGCTATGATTATTATTAACCCCTCATCCGGTAAAGAGGAAGCCAGCCAATATGTCAGATACGCAACAAGAGTCCTAAGTGACAAAGACTACTCCGTTACGATCAACGAGACGGCAAAAGAACTAGACGCCACTCGTTATTCCATCACTGCTTGTGAGGAAGGTTATGACCTGGTTGTCTCTATCGGCGGGGATGGCACGCTTCACGAGACCATTAATGGTCTTATCGATCAGGAACACCACCCAATATTAGGTGTGGTTCCTTTAGGAACGGCTAATGATTTCGCCCGTGCATTACAAATTCCACTGAATCCCGAAATAGCCATTCAAACCCTTGCCTCCTCTAACCTAAAAAACGTAGATATCGGTCGCTTAAATGACCGCCTATTCGGCAACGTTGTTGCTGTAGGTTCAATTGCCGGATCATTATCCTCTGTATCCTCCGAAGATAAAACCAAACTCGGCTCATTGGCATACTTGAAAGAAGGTCTTAAACAACTTACAAGCCCTACAGCCCACCCCCTTGTCATTCACCATGATGAACAAATATGGCAAGGAGACTCCTTACTCTTTCTCGCCGTATTAACCAACTCAGTCGGCGGGTTCGAGAATCTAATACCGGATGCTGCGGTTGACGACGGTCTGCTTCATTGTTTTATTATTTTGGACCTCAGTATATTCAATACCATTACAGCCAGTATATCTTTACTGCTGGGTACCCTCAAAGATCATAAAGACGTTGTCTATTTCACAGCCCACAATGTAAGTGTAAGCTCTCTAGAAACCGTAAGAACCAATGTAGATGGCGAAGAAGGTCCAACTTTGCCTATTACACTAAGTGTTCTCCCTCGTCATATCCAAGTCATTGTGCCAGAAGTGGACTAACAAACAAAAAGCAGTCCGGAACTCAAAAAGTTCCAGACTGCTGCCCTTAATTTATGGACGCCCCGATCCATATCTTCCTACTAATCAAATGACTAAGAAGTTATTTCTATTCCACTACAATAAATTTTTTGCCTAATAACCACATTCCGCCGCTAATCCCTAAGAAATAAATAGGCATCGTCAGTAATGAACCATTATGAAGAGCGCTCATTCCCCACGTCGCCAAGCTAACAAGCAAATAATAGCCCAAGCTAAATATTGCGCCTGCTGTTCCTACAACATCCTGAAATTGAACAAGAGCAAGACTTAGACAATTAGGTAAAGCAATCCCTGCACCCATTAATAGGACAAACAGCGCTATTAGAATACATACGATCACTATCATGTCCGGCAGCGAGTCAAGACTGCTTGCGATTGTTAATAGCAAGGCTCCGCCCGCCATTACTAGACAGCCGATATGGATTATTTTTTCTGGGGCATAGAGGGTTAATAACCTTTTGGAGATCATTGCTCCTACAATCGACGCCAAAGCCACAATAATGCCGAGAAAACCATAGACTCCTGGCGAAATCTGAAAGTGTTCAATAAATATAAAAGGAGCTTCAGCATAATAGCTGAATAAGATTCCGTTAATGCCTCCAATTAGTAATCCAAACACCAATACACGTGGCAATGCGAGCATTTTTTTGACTATAGGCAGAATAGCCACCTTTTTTCTCATGGAAACATCAGTGGTTTCTGGCAGCTTCCAAAAAGCATACATAAATAACAACACACTCATCATCACTAATGTAAAGAAAACCGCTCGAAAACCAAAAGCTTGATCCACCCATCCGCCAATTAACGGACCTACTGCGGGAGTAAAAGCAATGACCGCCGAGATTTGGGCAAACATAACATGCCGTTTATTCCCGGAGACACTCTCACGAAGAATGGTTTGGGTAATAATCGAACCTGTTGCTGCTCCAAACGCTTGTATAAACCGGCTGACTAACAGCAGATGAATGGATTCTGAGTAAAAACACATCAGGCTTCCCATACCGTATACAAGAAGTCCAGCCAGCATGGAAGATCTCCGCCCGATGAAGTCAGACAACCAACCCCAGCTAAAAACACCTAAAGCAAATCCAATAAAATATATACTTAACGTTAACTGTACAGAACTATTGGTGGCCCCAAGTGCTACTGCGATATCCGGTAACGATGGGGTGTAAATCGTCTCACTAATTTGCGGAAAAGCCACAAGAACAATCATTAAAAGTAACGATGGTGCTGCATATTTTTTCATCTTATTTTCGCCCTCCTACAAGCTTATATCCTCGAACAACTACAAGAATATGAGCCTAGCTAGGGAAATGGGGGCATCATTATGGCAAGACGACTATAGATCATCATGTCAGAAAATCACCTTTCATTGTTATGCTTTCATTGTTATATAGGAGGGCTTACCCGAAAGATATCGGGCAAAGATTTGAGTTTCAATTATTCAACCAAAACATCATTATACACGGTAATAGAAAAGCTCTCAAACGAATCGCTTCGCCTGAGAGCTTATTTATGTTAGGAATTTTGTTCTGATAATCCATGTATAGTTACGCCAACAGCGCTGGATTTCTTTTTGTCCTGAGAAGCATGTAGCTTTACCATCACAAATCTTGCAAACGGCTGTATTAATATACTTTCAGCGAACAGTGCAATCAGGAAATTTCTTGGCCAATTGGCTAAGAAGTGATTAAACGTTTGAGAACTCAACCCGTTTCCGATAATGTCTCCAATAAACGTCATACAAAATGACATCCCTAGTACGGTGAACAAGATAAGGAATAGGATTTTGGCGTTGAAGCTATCTGTGGGTTGTGTGAATGTAGCTGTCAGCTTTTCGGCAATACGGCCAATAACAACAGGCTCAATAATCATGACAATTACCCAAATGATCGGAAACACCTTAAGAATCGTTAAGGCAACCTCACCATTAAATTCTCCAACCCCTAAAATGATATTTATTGAAGACATAAACAGTACCGTCAGTGTACAAATGATTGCACCATATAATGCCCCCTCCTTACCGTTTCTTGGTAATCTTGCTTCTTGATTCATGATGTTCTTCCTTTCAATATTGTCGGTAATAGTTTGGCGATAGTTTTTAAGGGAGTTGTAGATTTTTGCGTTAGGCACAACATCATCGCCCCTTCAATCGAAGCCGTCATCCACAAAGCCATATCGGAGGCTGATTCCTGCGAATAACCTTCAGTTACAAGCTTATCGCAGTAAATTCGTTCCATGTTCTCATAGAGCAAGCTACATGCCTGGCGAACAGGTTCACTCACCGTAGCCATTTCACTGACAATACTGCTAAAGGTATATCCGGTAATCGTGCCCTCAGTTTCTAAGTTGTGAACTAACTTGTCAATCATGGATTGTGTAGCTTCTAACGTCGATGGATGCTTTTTAAAAATATCCTCAATATCTATCGTAATTGCTTCATTTAAGCCCTTTAAACAAGCAATTAATAGTTCTTCTTTTCCATTTGGAAAATGATGATAAAGCGCTCCTTTGGTCACATTACAGGCTTTTAAAATTTCACTCACGCCTACATTTTTATATCCTTTTTGCTGAAAAAGAAGTGTCGCCGTCTCAATCATTAGCGATTTTGTATCCACAATAACGTACTCCCCCTAACATACCAACCGGTCTGTTTGTTATTATAACAATATAAAAAAGAATAATGTAAGTCTTTTTTGCTTTTTTTTCAAAAAATATTTCATTATTTTCATTTATAACAGCAAAAAAAGCTTAGAAAATTGTGTCGAAAGTGGAATTGTTGCAGTATCACTTGGATTAATGATATCATTCTGAGGAAACTTATCTTACTTTAAATATGAAGGAGGAATACCCGGTGAAAAAGAGATCGCTAAAATATCTATCTTTTGGTATTGGGTATTCTACTGCTGTTTTTTTCTAGAATTAATTATTGATAGGATAGGTCTGTCAAAAATTAAAAGAAACTAAAAAACAGCGGAGATATATAACTTAGATATCGGTATGTATCTTCTATTTAAAGGAGAATTCACAAAATGAACTTAAATAATAATGTTATTACAAGATATAATCCAGAGAATATTGCTAAACCGGTTGGTAACTATAGTCATGTAACAAAAATAAGTAGAAATGCTGAAATGTATGTATTTTCTGGCCAAATTGGAATCGATCAAAACAATCATATCCCTACAGATTTTAACCAACAGGTAACAAATACGATGAGTAATATTGTTGAAGTCCTTTCTTCTCAAAGGCTAACACCTGATAATGTAATCAAAATCAACATTTGGGCTACGGAAGAAATCGATTGGAACCATTTCTATGAAATTTGGAATAAAGTATTCGGCATGACACCTCCTTCAATGACAATTGCTTATATTAAAGGATTAGGGTTACCTGAATTAAAAATTGAGTTAGATGTATGGGCTGCTGGTTAAACCCTAAATCAAGAGGGAGTAATTTAATTTTCTGTACACCAAACGAGCCTTAGAAGCGATTCTAAAGGCTCGTTTTTCTAACTACCCCTTTATACCAAAAAGGGCTCAGTTTCCTGAGCCCTCAAATACTTACCCTACTATGTTTTTATATCTGAAGAATTGTCCCAACATTCCACGTTCTCCAAACCCTCTATGCTATCTTTATAAAAGACAGGGTCCTTGCCTGCACGCTTCTGGCGCTTATAATCCTGCAGGGCGGCAAAGGCCACCTTAGATAATAGAAGAATAGCGATCAAATTCACGATGACCATGAAGCCCATAAATAAATCAGCCAAATCCCATACCAATTGAACCTTAGCTACGGAGCCAAAAATAATCATCGCCAAGACGCTGTATCTATAGAATAGTAATACTTTTTTATTGGAGTTCAAGAATTCTATATTGGTCTCACCATAATAATAATTTCCGATTAACGTACTGAAAGCAAACAACAAAATCATGATCGCTAGGGATCCAGAGGCCCACGAACCAATATGTTCGCTTAATGCCGCTTGTGTCAGCTTAATTCCATCCAGCCCTGGCTGTTTATACGCATCAGATAACAAGATAATAAAAGCAGTACTCGAACAAATAAGTAACGTGTCTGTAAGTACACCCAGCGCTTGCATCAGCCCTTGTTTCACCGGATGACTAGTTGTTGCAGTTGCCGCAGCATTTGGAGCACTACCCATCCCCGCTTCGTTGGAGAATAGTCCTCTTTTCACCCCTTGCAGAATGACTGCCCCAAAAGATCCCCCCGCGATTTGTTCAAATCCAAAAGCACTTTTCACAATAAGCGCCAGAATCGCCGGTATTTCCGTAATATTAATTAACATAATAATAACAGCGGCCCCAATATAGATCCCTGCCATTACCACTACAATATATTCGGACATTCTAGCAATACGTTTAACCCCACCAAAGATAACAGCCGCAAAAGCAGCAGCGACTACAAGTCCAAGAATCACCCGATTAGTGCCAAATGAATTCTCAAAGGCCACTGTAATCGTATTGGATTGAACTGCATTAAATACAAGACCAAAGGATAACGTGATCAAAACCGCAAATACCGCGCCCATCCAGCGTTTTTTCAGGCCTTGCTCCATATAATAGGCGGGACCACCACGAAATCCAGTCTTGTCCTTCACTTTATACACCTGTGCCAGAGTACTTTCAATAAATCCGGACGCTGATCCAATAATAGCTATGACCCACATCCAAAAAACAGCTCCTGGTCCACCTATTGCGATAGCAATTGCGATCCCTGTAATATTCCCTGTCCCAACCCTTGCTGCCATACTGATACAGAAAGCCTGAAACGACGAAATGGAATCTTTTGACCTTTCATTGGACTCTTTAAGGACCCTAAACATTTCTTTAAACATGCCAAACTGAACAAACTTCGATCGAATGGTGAAATAAATTCCACAAACAATAAGCAGAACCACCAAAATTTTCGACCAAAGAAAGTCATTTGTTGCGCTAATCATACTGTCTAACATTTGTTGCATGTGAATCCGCCTCTCCATTGTGTCGATACCCAGTTGCTGAACCTTAAGTTACATAGTATTTTCAAATATAACAGCCCTTATTTCAAAAGCCAACAAAAAAAATTAGCCAGCAACACCATACCTTACACCGGTGTGAGAGCTATTTCTCCATCTTCATCTGAGCCACAAGCTGCTTTAGAATAATATAGGCTTTTTTTACATTAATTATATTTAATCACATACGAGTTGTATATAATTAAGGCTTTCACAATTAATAGTAAATAAGGAGGCTGAATAAAAAAAGCAGCCGGTGGAAGAAATGTATGACTACAATGTATGCGCGTATTTATATCGTGGAGAACATTTGGTTTGATCCCACCGTTGTTTTGAACCATCCAACTATGGGATCGCTTGAGACATCCACTTCCAGTGTTATCTCGAATAATCATAGAGCAGATATTTTCGAGGTATTAATTAGCCACAGCTTTAAAATATTGGTACACCTGATTTAACTTCTTATCATGTTTCCCTTTCGGACTCTCCATATTCCCAAATTCGAAAAACTTCACTTTCTTGATGCCACAATATTGAAATAATGCTTTTCTCATCAGCACTTTATGGGAATTATTCAACCAATATAAAGGATAGAGGGTCGGCCCCTTCATGCTGGAAATGCAAACCACTGACTTTCCTTTCAGCAGCCCTTCGGGGATGAGGCCACCCTTTTCTCTGTAAGCGAAATTAGAAGCAAACATTTGGTCAATATAACCGAGCAACATCGCGGGAGGACGTCCCCACCAGATTGGATACACAAACACAATTTTATCGGCCTGACGAATCTGCTCCCGATACTTCTCGAGCTTGGGATCAATATGCATGTCTCTTCTACGTTTATTTTCATTAAAGACCAGCACAGGATCAAATTGCTCTTCGTAAAGATCAAGGACCTCTATCTTCGTGATCTTTTGATTCTCATTACTTCCCTGAATGACTTTATTGAAAAAAGCATAACTTAAACTTTTATGATTCGGATGTGTATAGATGACTAAAACGTTCATTGCTCCACCTCTTTAATTATCATTTGATAACAAAATGGTATCACAACCGTTATTTAGTTGTCAAATGATAATTGTATTATGATAATTATTTTGTTAAGGTTTACAATAAGAGGTGATCCTTATGGACAAACAAGCGTTTTTTCAGAAAATTGTTACCTTTACGACAGCAGTCCATGAAGTAACATTTGACTTTACCAAAGATGTTAGACCGGAAGGCATTACGCCCGTTCAATATAGTATTCTGGAATATATTGCGGTTAGCCAGCCTGTTACCCTCAGCCAAATCAGCGATTGTAAGAATATCTCTATGCCGAATACCAGCCGTGAGCTCAAGAAATTAACAGAAAAAAACCTGTGTGAGAAGCTTGATGTCGCCGAGGACCGGCGTAAGCAAATGATTCGGTTGTCTGATGCTGGACAAGCGATGATGAACGAGGCTTTTGAACGGATCGGTGAACGTTTTCTGAACCGGATTAAAGAGGTTCCCCCAGAGGAATTAGCCGAGATTAACCATGCCCTCGATATCCTGCAATCTAAGGTGTTTAGCACCCAGCAATGATCCGAGAAAAAGACAGCAGAGCAGCGGTTCCCCATTAATGGGGGCACCGCTGCTCTGTGTTTTGGGTCGTTGGTTAGCTGACTCAAGACCGATTATTGGCTAGTAAAACCCAACGACTTCGAATCAGCCCCACCTTCAGCTAAATCGCCGAATCGTATTCGTCCACTGAGGCTTTCGGACCCAGATGACGTTATTGGCATATTTTTAGCCTTTTGTGCGTAGTTTCGGACTCCAGCGACGCTATTCCTATGAATCGGGTTCATATTGGGTGTTTTTTATGCCAATAGCTGCTATGCGGTCCGTTGGCATTTCAAATATGCGAAAAAGCTGCATTTAAGGTCAGCTGAGTCCGAAAGACGCTCCCCTTATAATCACCTAATAGAAATAGGCACTCCTCTTAAGGAATGCCTTGATTTGATTATAAGTATTCTTAGCCAGCGAAATAGACTATTTCACCAGTCCGCTGATAAAGGTCTCAAAATTATCAGCCAAACGCGTGATTTTGTATTTGTTATCCCGATCTACATGAATAACCTCAGGTTCGCCATCATTCCCGAATTCGCGGTAATCCAGCATCACCACTTCATTCTCAGAAGGACAATCACAAATCACCACGCCAACTTCAGGATAACGTCCATTTTCAATCACAGTCCGGCTGCCTGAAGCTCCACACAGCGACTTATTCTTATCTCGTCCAATTCCGAGGATACCAGAAATCGTAATAAATTCTCCTGTTCCCGGAATCGGATAACGATTGTTATGAGGAATTCCCCCATTATGTAACTTCATCATATCCACATAGGAAGCAGGCAGCTTGAAGACCAGCTCTTCTTGTACTGAAGTAATCAACGCATCTGAAGGCGGATCAGAGATATATTCTGAGAACGCATACTCGCTGTCATCCCAGAAATTAGTGGTATCCAACGCTATTACAGGCTTCTTTGCAGGTTTGCTTACAGGCTTTTTCGCAGCTTTTTTAGCCAATTTACGTTTGATCCAGCCCAGAAACTCCAGTGTGTCTTCATCATCAGGCTCCAGCTGATCGGCAATCGTAAACGCTTTTAAAGCTTCGTCATATCTTTTCAGATAATAATAAGAAACCCCGATACGGTAATGCCAGAGCGGGTCACCTTCACCCTCTTCTTCAATGCTCAAATACTGCTCTAAAGCCTCTTCATATTGCCCGAGATTATTAAGCGCCCTGCCCAAATGACTAGTCAGAACATAATCTCTTTCCTCTTCAGGAATTTCCGTGATTGCATCCACGATTTCTTGAAATTCATCTTCCTCATGCCATTCATCCAATTTTGCCAATAACTCATCACTCATCATTAATACCTCCTATTAACGATCACTCAAAATACCTATTAGAAATTATACCATTTCTAACCTATGCCCAGCCAATAACGCATGTCCTAGCCATATCAATCAAAAGACAACTTCCCTTTTTGCTGTGAAAAACAGACCGCAGCGTTTATCTGCGGTCTGTTTTGAGTATACAGAAAACCATTTATTTATGGGTAACTATAATTGCTGCCTTCTATCCTGCCTTTACGACTGCATCCCGTTTTCGATCCTCTGCAGGAACTCTTCAGCGGCACTATAGCCAAGCTGCTTAAGGTACCAATTGTTCGCAGCCGCCTCGATCAGGCCAGCCACGTCACGGCCAGGCTGAAGCTGAATTTCAATATGCGGAATTTGCACGCCAAGATAGTCTGTGAACTGGGGTTCGATTTCGAGCTCATTATTCAAGGAATTCTCCCGCCATGGTGACAACTCGATGTCGAGTACAATTCGTGTCTCTTCCTGAAAAGCTCTACGCCCGTACTGCCGTACAACGTTGATCAGACCAATACTGCGCAGCGCTAGGAATTCACGGGTCGTTTCATTATGCGTGCCGAGAAGCGTCGCCGGTCCCAGCTTCTTAAGCACAACTACATCATCGGCCACAAACCGATGACCTCTTCTAATGAGCGTGTGAGCGGTTTCGCTTTTTCCGATCCCGGACTTGCCCCTCAATAGGACCCCTATGCCGGACACGTTCACACACACTCCATGAATTGAAAGTTCAGGCGCCAGCGCCTTCACCAGATAAGTATCAATCTTTGCGATGAACTCTGACGTCGTCTCTTCCGTTCGAAGTAGTGGTATACCTTCTTGGTCGCAGAATAAAGTCAAATAAGGAATCTCCTGCTGACCCGTCGTCACAATAAAGCATGGGGGATGATACTTAACAATATTGCCAATATGTAACTTGCGTTGCTCAACGCTTAGCTTTAGCAGATAATTGATTTCTTTGCGGCCCAATACTTGTACTCGCTTCATGGGGAAAAAATCGAAGTAACCCACGAACTCCAGGCCAGGTCTATGTGTCTTTGAGCGAGTAATCTCACGGTCCATGCAGCTAGCACCCGCAAGCACTTCCAGCTTAAACGTTTCCGTAAGGCTTTGAACGGTAATCGATTTCAATGTTGTTCTCCTCCTGTGGCTACGTATTTTGAATACGTAATACGGTTACCGGGATATATTCAACGACGAATAGAATGATTCCTGCAAAAGAAATAGGCAGATCAAGAGATATTAACAACTATGTTCCTTCAAGAAAATTAATAAGGTATATCTCCGGCTGCGTGAGAAATTCTGCAAAACTACATAAATCCGCGTACGTCTGATGTTCCACGTCGTAACAGCCGATCAGGCCTTTTTTCTTCGGATTCCACATAAGCAGCAGATCAGAGTAATTATCTATATCGGCTGACAGACGGAGCAGCTTTTGCCGGCCGATTTTCATTTCAATGGTATCAGTTAATGTGAAAAAGTCGATATATCTAATTTCATATTCATTTTGTGTTAGCTCAAGACGCAGATTTTTTCCAGTAAGAAAGCTAACCAATTCATCAGACAATTTATATTTTCTCAGCTCAAACTTCTTGTTCTCGATATCATGAAATTCAGCCGGCTCTAACGATTTCAAATAGTCAGCCAAAGCTGTATTCTTATTACTCACTGCAATGGTGTACGGGCGATCGCCATCTTTTTCTGCCAAGGTAACGTCTGCGCCACGTTCAATCAAAAATTGTACCATCGCTTGATTACCAATTCTCGTGGCAACTGTTAACGGAGTCGCTTGATAAGGATAGACCATATCGGATTTGTTGTAATTAATGTCCACCCCATGATCCAGTAAATAAGTAACGGTCTTAAGGTCATGATCTGACACCGCTTTGCGTAATACACCCCCACCATGCTGCTTAATATCTAATCCTAGCTCATGTATGAGCGGGATATTGTTTTTGTTGCCATAGTAGGCCTGCGAATATGCACCTGACTTGACCTGATTAAGCTTGTCCAGTTTAGCCCCTTGTGCTGCAATATAGCGGACGATATCTTCTTTGCAATAGCGAACCGCGAGCAAAAAAGCCGGATTATTCTTCACATTCAGATTTACACTGTGCTGTACCAGCAGCTTTATGACATCCATTCTCTCTGATATAAGCGCCAAATCTAACGGGGTTAACGTAGTATATTGGCTAAGGACGATGCCCTCTTCAATATCCCAGCCTGCTCTAATGGCAGCCTCTAATTCCGGAATGTTTCCATTGTAAATATGCATGGCCATTTGCGGCAGTTCCTGGAACTTCCCTATATCCTTCAGACGGATCATCCATTATCCACTCCTACTTCAAGTATTATGAAGAGTATAGAGAACCGTATAGTAAAAAACAATCCAAACTAAGGATGTTGTTCTAACAAATAGTCCTCATAATATTTAGATCGGCAAGATTATTGCTGCTATTTCAAAAAAATAAACAGAAGCTCCGTTAATACACGAAGCTCCTGTTTACAATTTATGATGGTAAGTAAAGTTGAAGCAGCTTGCTGTTGGCAGCGAGAAAGCTGGCTATATCCCTCTTTATCCTTGGATGTCCCGTCTCGCCTCTTGCTCGGCAAGAATCTCGTTATCTTCCGCGTTATCCCGCGTCACTTTCTGAACGCCAATAGCGCTATAAGAAATCAAGAGAATAACAGCTATGTAATACCCCTTTACATTTAATTCAAATGGAGCATTGTAAAGACCAATAAAAAACATCGCATACCCGATAATCAAACCCACAAAAGCCATAATTGTGAAGGCCCCTGTGTTTCTCATCCTGTGTTTAGGGTTATCCAAACGAAATTCTTTATCCTCTGTATTGTCCCTGACCACCTTTTGCACAACGATACAGGAAATCGTAATTAACACCATACAAAGCAAATAATACCCTTTTACGTTTAGCTCCCAAGTGTCGTTGTACACTCCCAAACAGAATAGAAAAAGTCCTGCCCCCAATGCAAAATACGATGCCCCCGTAAAAGCAGCCGTGTTGCGTTTGCGATATCTCTGATTCATCTGATAATTCCTCTCCCACTACAGACTTGAATGATGATATATCCTTCTCCACTATACCGTGGAACATCGGTAAAATTCTACCATGAATCAGGTTGTTTTAGGGAATTTCAGGAATTTTTTTACTATACAATTATAAAATAACGCAAACACCGAAAGGACGGCCTCAGTCCCGTACAATATAGGACGAAAACCGCCTCCCGCGATCTCTGCAACATATATTAGAAAAATGCTACTGCCTTTCCTGATCCACCAATTGCTGCTGTGCGAGACGAATCATTTCGCGGACCATCGATCCACCAATTTTACCGCCGATCTGGCCCACCGATTCTGTGCTCAAATGACCATTTTGACCGTGCTCCAAAGGGACACCCAGTTCTTTTGCGACTTCGTATTTCACATCATCAGGCCGCTCCGGATCTACATCATACCCCTCGCGCCGCATCACTTCCGCTTTAAAAATTTGCATTCCGCGGCTGGCTCCCGGCACTGCATATTTCCTGTTTCTTCTAGACATCCTTATCCCCTCCCAAACCTGTTTTAAATAACATGCCCGGAAAACGGAACCTCCACCCTTATTGACTTGCCCCGATTATTTCCAAGCAGGGCGCCGTTGCAACGCGGCATTCGTAGCACGCAAGGTTACAGCCCAAAATAAAAAAGCCACAGCACTAACAGAAGCTCCAAGCCAACATACCCCGTTCCAGCCATAGTGAGAATATATTTGAGTGGAAGCAATCGATCCGGTAGCACTTCCAATGGAGTAAAAAACCATATACCCTGCGGTGAGCCGACTACGTGCCTCCATGCGCAAGGTAAGTATGATACTTTGATTGGTGACATGCACCGCCTGCACAGCCAAATCAAGCAGAACAATACCAATGACCAATGCCAACAGCGACTGCTCCGTAAAACTGATAAACCACCATGATATCAACAATAGAAGTAATGCTATGCCTGTCGTTCTCTGTCCATGACCCTGATCAGCTAGCTTTCCCGCCCGCGCAGCAGCTAATGCTCCCACAATTCCCGCCAGACCAAATGCCCCAATTGCAGTATGTGAAAGTGATAACGGCGGAGCACTGAGAGGCAAGACCACAGAAGTCCACAGAATACTGAAAGCAGTAAAAATCAGCAAAGCCAGAATAGCGCGGATACGCAATACTCTCTCTTGCACAAACAACATAAACACTGAACTAAGCAGCTGAGCGTATGACAGTGTTTTTACCTCACGTTCCACATTTGGCAACACCCTAAATAATGTACACACCATACAAAGCATTAAAGCAGCAGAAAAAAGGTATACGGAACGCCAACCTGCAAGATCTGTAAGTATTCCTGAAATGGATCGCGCAAGAAGTATTCCAATCACAATTCCACTTGTGACCATGCCTACGACTCGCCCGCGTTCGGCAGGGGCAGCCATTGTCGCCGCGAACGCAACAAGCGTCTGTGTTACAACAGCGAGTAGTCCCACTGAGGCCATACCTACGAATAGTACCGTGCTGGAAGAGGCAGTACCCACGATAATCAAAGCCACCACAGATAATAACATCTGGCCGATAATCAGGCGGCGCTGATTCAGTAAATCTCCTAGTGGCACGAGCAGTAACAGCCCCACTGCATAAAAGATCTGCGTGATAGTAATAAGAATACCAATGGTTGAATAATCAATACCAAATTCTCTCGACAAATGATCAAGCAATGGTTGTGCAAAGTAGATGTTTGCAACCGACATCCCGCAGACAACGGCAAACAAAAGTGTCATATAACGAGGCATCGAGGAAGCATGAATAGAATCAGATGGCGTATGCGTCTCTTGTGACGAAAGCTTCTCTTTAGTCCCTTGCATTTTGGACACACCCTTTCTCTGTTAAATTTAAATCGCAAACACTTTCCATACCGATCAGTATGTTATTGTGCTCAGTAAATTTATCTCACAAAACAAATGATGTCAACATAAATATTTGACGCCACCGACTTTCATTTGACAATTTATACGACTAGTTCTAGTATTATAAAATACTGTTCGGTAATCAATTATTGAAATCAAATATAAAGAGGGGTGTTATAATGGCTCGAACCCGTGAATTTGACGAGGAAAAAGTATTAGAATCAGCTATGGAGCTATTTTGGGAAAAGGGATATGAGGCTACCTCATTAAGTGATTTAACTTCCAGAATGGGCATTCAACGCCCCAGTATATACTCAGCTTTTGGAGACAAAAAAGAATTGTTCGAAGCTGCGCTACGTAAATATACGATGTCCCATGCTTCTCGTGTCCGAGCCCAACTTCAAAGCAATCCATCCGTGAAAAAAGCCTTTCGTAGTTTTTTTGAAGATGTGGTGGCGGAGGAGTATTCAGGCAGTGTGAACCGAGGATGTTTTTGCATCAATACAATGGTCGAGCTGGCACCTCATGATGAGAAATTCGAGATCCTTACAAGAGAACATCAAATGTATCTATCGGTCATATTTCAAGAAACTATTGAACGCGGTATACAATCAGGTGAGCTTAAGGGTGGTGTAAATGCGAAGGCCTTGGCACAGGCACTAATCGTATCGCTAATAGGGCTTACTGTACTCTTGAAATCTCGCCCAGAGCGATCCTTTGTTGATAACGCGATAACAATGATACTTACTTCGCTTGATTAAATTCAGAGTCTTGATTTAAGTCAATGCCCGACATAGTACTCCTAATTACAATGAAATAAAAGTCCTTTAGGAGGCTATCTTATGGCTATCTCAGAAAAAGACCTGTCGAATCAGCGCAAGTCCGCTTTAACAGCTGGAATATCACTGATCATCATGACCATTGCTTCATTTTTTTCATATGGCTTTGTCCATGGGACTCTTGTTGTGCAAGGCGATGCCAGTGCCACATTTATTAACATCGTATCTTCCAACAACCTTTTCAAAGGGGAAATCTTGGGCTGGATCATCATTATGATTGCTGACATTCTGGTCGCCTGGGCGTTTTATATGTTTCTAGAACCCGTCAACCAAAATCTTTCATTACTCGGCGCATGGCTCCGTTTAACCTATTCCGCTATATTGGCAATCTCTATCTTAACCTTGATATTTGTGCTGCTGTTCACGGGAAACACAAATGGCTTTTCCACATTAACAATCGAACAAACTCAAGCATTTATGATGTTATTTCTGGATGCATTTCAATTCATTTGGTCTATGGGGTTAGTCGTTTTTGGCGGGCATTTGTTAATAGTGGGCTATGTGGCTTTAAAATCCGATGTCATTCCTAAAGTAATCAGCATCCTGCTGCTGCTTGCTTCAATAGGCTATATTATCATTCATCTAAGCAAAATGTTTCTCACACAATATGAGGCAGTCATTACAACACTTAATTTTATTTTTACTATTCCTATGATTGTAGGAGAACTAGGCTTTGGGATATGGCTACTGCTTAGAGGTGGAAAAATCCCCAAAAGTGTATAACGATTTTGCTATTCATCACCGGAATGAACCCGCTTCTTAATTCTACTTAATGACTCTGGCGTAATCCCCAAATAACTGGCTAGTTGATGTTGGGGGACACGGGTAAGTAAATGAGGTCTTTTTTGTAACAAGGCTTTGTAACGTTCTTCAGGATTGGAAGCAATAAAGGAAGTCAACTCATCCTGAACCTCACCCAGGTTTTCCTCTACCATTTTGCGTATCATGGTTTCCAGCTGAGCGTGTTTATGGAGCATATCCTGTTCCGCATTAAGATCACCAACCACCAATATGCTGTCTTCTAGGCAGGTTAAGGTGTACGCTGAGGGTCTACTCTCTTGATGCCGATTAAAAATCGAAACCGCTTGCTCTTCCGTATAAAAATTAGATGTGACTTCTTTGCCCGATTCATCTACCGAGGACTGCCTCACACATCCCTTTAACACAAAAAAACATTTTGAGGGAACGTCTCCTTGTCTAAGGAGTACCGTTCCCTTCTTGTATTCCTCAATAGGAATACCTTCAACAATATCCTGCTGTTCCATTTCGTTAAGAGATGTAAATTTACTCATATACTTATACAATATGCTTTTCATTTATCTCTCCAATCTCATTGCACGACCTCATATAAAGATACCTCTAACCGCTGAATAAAGTGTGACCAATCACCCGTTGTGTACAGCAGAAGCCGATGCATCGCACGCGTACAGGCTGTATAAAAAAGCTTGCGTTCGCTTTCCCGATCATACGTCTGTGTGGAAGCATCATAAATCAGTACGGCGTCGAATTCAACCCCTTTTGCGAGATAAGCGGGAATTACTAAAATGCCCTTCTCAAAAGTGAGCGTCTCCTTCGTAATAAGCCGCAGAGCTTCGCATCCTTGTTTCTTTAATTCTTCATAGGCCGCACGGCTTTCAGCTGCAGTCTTGGTAATAACGGCAATAGAGTCGAGCCCTTCAGCCATCAGCGCCGCGAGATCCTCTTTAATTCTTATCGCCCGCTCTACGTCGCTACTCGCCTTCACTAGGAACGGCTTCTCACCCTCTCTTTCAAAAGGTACGATCTCCTCCTTAGGCAGCAACGCCTTCGTAAACTCCACAATCTGACGAGTTGATCGATAACTTCGAATTAGACGGATCAGGCTCGTTTCATCTTCCCCATAAAGCCGGATCAAAGGCGAATCCACCTCGTGCAAATTCGTTGCTTGCGGGAAAATCGCTTGGCCGAAATCGCCGAGCACAGTCATGCGCGCGCGGGGAAACAGCTGTTTGAGAAACGCGTATTGGAACGGCGAATAATCCTGGCCTTCATCGATAAACAGATGCCGCACCTCTGTGTTCATACGAGTCCCCTCGACAAGTTCTTTTAAATACAGGAATGGAGTCGCATCCTCGCAAAAGAGTTCATCGCGGCTCAGCTTTTCCTTCGTTTGCTTACAAATTTCCAGCCACTGAGCAGGTACCTCAGTCTCGTTCGTCATTCTTCGATAAATGACATCGTCGCTATATAACTGATTGTATAACCCAATCGTATCTATGAACTTAAGCCGTTTGGTATCCCGTCTCAGCGGTTTAAAGTGCTCCTTCACAATCATGCGGCGCAGCAGTTCTTCTTCCTGCAGACCAAAGTCAAAAACATTCTCTTCCCCTTGATCCTGATTAGGAAAATCCCCATAGTTCTCAAGATACTGAGTCGTAAAATCAAAGACGGCTTCTTCCCGCCGATATTTCTTAAGTATCTCACTGTAAGCTTCGGCATACTGATCGGTATCGAGGTAATCGAGTTCATCTTGAACCCAGAATGCCTCCTGTTCCTGACGCTCCAGCGAAGCCAACTGACGCAGTAGCCATTCACGCAATAAAACGATGCGATTAGCCAAACGAATGGAGCTATCATAGCTGTAAAATTGTGATTTCATCTGCTCCGCAGTAATCAACTCGCGATCCCGAAAACGGATACTATGAAACAACATCCCTTCCTTCCCTAACCACAACGCATAGTTTTGCAGAGCATGCAGAAAAGCTTCTGAAGCTTTATACTGCATTCCAGTTAGGCGCGCTTCATACTCTGGAGAAGCTTTGGACGTCAGTACAAATTCAATCTGCTCGAACGGGTCCTCTAAACGAACCGTAGATCCGAGCCAATAATCAACATACTCCTGAAAGGTTGTTTGCTGCATATTCTCCTCGCCAAGCTCGGGAAGCACCGTAGATACATAACTGTTAAACATCGGATTAGGCGAAAAAAGAACAATCTGATCTGCCTTGAGCCTATCACGGTGTTTATATAGTAAATAGGCTACCCGTTGCAGCGCTGCGGATGTTTTTCCGCTGCCCGCCGCCCCCTGCACAATTAGCATATGGCTACTGTCGTTGCGGATAATAGCGTTCTGTTCCTTCTGAATAGTCGCCACGATGCTCTTCATTTGTGAATCCGCACCCTTACCAAGCACCTGCTGAAGTAATTCATCACCGATCGTTAAGCTCGTATCGAACACGTTCTGAAGCTGACCCTGACGGATCTGGTATTGCCGCTTCAGCATCATTGTCCCCGAAATTTGTCCTCCGGGTGTATCGTAAGAGGCGGCGCCTGGCGAATGGTCATAATACATACTTGCAATAGGTGTCCGCCAGTCATATACCAGAAAGTTGACACCTTCTGCATCGATGAAAGACGCCACCCCGATATAGATTTGCTCATTAGAGTTCAATCCATCTTCTTGAAAGTCCATTCGTCCAAAATAGGGTGACGGCAGCAGCCGTTTCATGTTCTTATAACGCTGCATCCGTTGGCGGTGGCTACGCTCCCGCTCAGACAACAATGCTTCCTGCTGTTTTATACTGTAAAAGGTCTCCTCGAAATCCTCATGTGTGCTCGTATTGACCGTAACTTCCTCCCAAAACTGCTTGCGGATGTCCGTCACCTGTTCACGTAATCCTGTCACTTCCGGTTCCAGCTCGCCAATCTTTGATTGCAATTCTTCCGTGACCAAATCTAGCCGTTTCTGTTCTCCCTGCCAATCTTTTTCGTTTAACATTTTTACTAACACGCTCCTTTTCAAGGTTGTTATCAAGAAGCAAAAATACAAATTTGACAAACTGCTAATCCGCATGGTATTATTAATGTATAAATAAGATGTAGTAAATCTGTCTAAAATACACGTATTAACAGTGATCTTCTCATATTATCACGTTATTTCGTTGTGCGCAAATTATATATTAAGAAGAACCGGCAGCTCATGCTGGTTCTTCTTTTTTATTCCTTTTCACAAAGAGTATCCGTTCTCCTGAGTTTACTGATTTTCAGCCTTTAAAGCAGACTTTCGGACTCCAGTGCAGCTATTCTTTATCCTGAGCTTCATTCTAGGCATGTTTTAGGCTGATAGCGACTGTGGGGTCCGCTGTGTCCGATAGCGACTTCACCCGCGGATGAGTTCAATTAAACAGGGAGACCTAACAGCCATTTGATGACTGTTAGGTCTCCCTTATTCCTTATCTTATTTGTTTGCCAAAAAAGCATCAATTTGAGTTTGCAGTTCGGTTTGGATTTTATCAATGCCAGCGGACTTCAGTTGCTTGTTCAGATCTTCAAGGCCTTTATCGATATCTTTAATTACGCCGTATTCGAGCGGAATCGCATAACGGAGCATTACGTTACCAATGTTGGCAATTTCCGTTTTCACTTTGCTGTTATCGAATACAAAGGTTTCAAGCGCGTAGTGATAGACATTTGCTTCCCAGCCTTTAGCCAGATCGTTTGCTTCTTGCGGGAATGCTTCATTGTCACGGTTAAGTGGCGAGTTGAAGTTCCAGTTAGAGAAGCCCATAAAGTTCGGATTCTTTTCAAGTGCTTTATATTTGTCATCGCCAACCGCTTCGTAATGTACACCGCTAAGGCCGTACATCATCAGGTCGTGCAGTTCTTTATCATTTTGCATCAGATCGAGGAACATCAAGGAGCGTTCCACATTTCTGGAAGTAGCGTGGATCGAAGTACCGTTTTGTGTTGAAATTGCCACTGATTTCTTCTTGCCTTGGTTGATGTCAGCCAAAGCTACTTCATAAGGGGAATTCTCTTGGCGCATCAAAGCCATAAGTGCTCCAAGTGTTCCGTTGTTGTGTGTAATCGATGCTGTTTTGCCTGCTTTAAAATCGGCCTGATGATCATTTTTACTGTTAAGGACGTTTTTCGACCATGCATTGTTATCAGCAAGATCTTTGTAATATACGAGTAGATCTTTAAACTCTTGGGTTTCATATACGTTAAATACTTGCCCTTTTTCATCCGTCAATTTGAAAGCAAACGGAAGGTCGAGATCAAACATATTCCATTCGTTTTGCTGCTTCAGCAATACACGGTCCAAATTATGAAATTTCCAGTCTCCTGTTTCCGGAGTGAACGGTGTAATTCCTTTTTCGTTTTGCGCTATGGTTTTCAAGTAAGTGGCATACGCTTCTGGGCTGTTGATCTCAGGAAGATTGTATTTCTTACGCAAATCCTCACGGTACAAAATCAGTTTTTCAACGGATTCCCCTCTGTTTTGTGGAACCATGTACAGTTTGCCGTTTACTTTAGCCTGATCCCAGCTCACATCAGACATGGCTGCTAAAGTCTGCGGCATATATTTGGTAAGCAGCTCATCAGTCAATTCCAGGAATCCGCCTTTCAACGCCTGGTCATTGTAGCCAGCCCAGTTTGCCGAATAGATGAGGTCAAAATCTTCATTTGCTGCCAGCTTCAACGGATATTTTTGCGCCCAGTCCGACCAATCCAGGAACTCGCCCTCTACAGTAGCATTAATTTTTTCTTTCAGCTTTTTATTAATCTCAGCAAAAACGCTATCATAGTCTATCGGTTTAGGGCCAACAAAAATCATTTTCAGCTTCACTTCTTTTGAGGTATCAAGGGTGTCTGAGGTAGTTGCAGGTTCTGAGGTGTTCGTAGTGTCGCTTCCCCCCTCTGACGCATTATTTGTAGCCTGTGCAGAAGTATTAGCATTGTTGTTTCCACCACCACATGCACTTAGAATCATTACGAAGGTTAAAACGAGCGCTAGCATTATCAATCTATTTCTCTTCAGCATCTCAAGCCTTCCCCCTTGTGTTTAATTATATTGATAAACCGAGTGTCCCCGGGTTCATCCTTTCACAGCACCAATCGTCAAACCTTGGACAAAATACCTCTGCACGAATGGATAAGCCAGCAAAATCGGGCCAGTGGCCACAACTGTCATCGCCATTTTCAAACTCTCGGTTGGGATCGATGTCGTTACGACTGCCCCTGCACCCATCATCGCTTTGCGCATGCCATCCATATTGCCTAGCATTTTATACAAATAATATTGAAGCGGCATCAAGTTTTCATTCGATACAAACAGCAATGCATTGTACCAGTCATTCCAGTAGGCTAGCGCTAGAAACAATCCAATGGTAGCTAACGCCGGCTTGGACAGCGGCAGGATTAGACGAGCATAGATCTTAAAGTCGCCTGCGCCGTCAATTTTTGCTGATTCTACAATCGCTTCCGGAATGCTGCCCATAAAAGACTTCATAACAATGATATAAAAGACATTGAGCATCATCGGAACCACTAAGGCCATCAGCGTATCCTTCATATGCAGGTAGTTGACCATAAGCAGATACCACGGAACTAAACCGCCGCTGAACAAAGTCGTAAAGAAAAAGAAAAATGAAAATTTATTGCGCCACTTAAAATCTTTTCGGGATAGCGCATAAGCAGTCATCGAAGTCAGAAACAAGCCAAGCACCGTGCCGAGTATAGTAACCCCTATTGTCACTATATAGGCTTGAATCATCTGTTCGGGATACTTAAACAAAATGCTGTAGGCCTCGGTTGAGAAGGCCGTCGGTATAAATTGATAACCATCCGTTAGGATTTTGGTTTCTTCCGTAAAGGATGAAGATACGACAAGTATAAAAGGGAAAATACATAAAACTGAGAGAAAAATCAGGGACACATAACCAATACCTGAAAATATTTTACGATCGAGCTGCTTCATATCGTTACCTCCATTATGAAAGACTTAACTCCTGATACGATTAGAACAGAGCGCGGTCTTTGTCGTATTTACGGACAGCATAGTTCACTGACATGATCGTCGCAAAGCCAAGAACGGACTGGAAAACACCAGCTGCAGCTGACATGCCGATATCATTCGAAGTAATCAGTGACCTAAATACGAAAGTGTCGATAACGTCTGTCGAGGAGAACAGCAAGCCGTTGTTGCCGATCATATTATAGAACATCCCGAAATCACCACGGAAAATATTTCCGACCGCCAGCAGCACCAGAATAATAATCGTCGGATACAAATTTGGAATGGTTACTTTCATAATTCGCTGAAAAATATTAGCCCCATCAATTTCGGCCGCTTCATACATTTCTGTATCTATCCCCGTAATCGCAGCCAAGTACATTACCGTTCCGTATCCGAGACTTTTCCATGCAGAAACTATAACCAGGATATACGGCCAATAGGAAGGTGTATTATAAATATCGACAGGCTGGAGTCCGATACCTCTGAGCAAAGCATTCACGGTGCCAATATCATAATTGAGCAGGTTATAAGCAATCGCTCCGACAACGACCCATGAGATAAAGTAAGGCAGGAACAACGCCGATTGTGTGATTTTGCGGAACCATTTACCACCGACCTCAAACAACATAATCGCTGCAAAAATTTGCAAACTGTTATTGACGACGATAAACGCAATGTTATATAGTGCTGTATTTCGTGTTACCCGCCAAGCATCGCCTGATTCAAAGAAAAAGCGGAAGTTGTCGAGTCCGTTCCAGGCACTTCCAAAAATACCGCCCGCGTAATCGTAATGCTTGAAGGCAATAATAATACCCGCCATCGGGACGTAGGCAAACAGAAGGAAAAAAGCAACCGCCGGAGCCAGCATCAGCAAGAGAACCCTGTAATTTTTCAAATCGCTCCAAAATGTATGCCCTTTCATCTTTGCACCCCTCTCTTCTCTATATCTCTCATTATAAAAGGGCGGAGACGCTTAGATAATTCAGCGAAACAACTAAACATAATACTAATTCAACGATTCGACAAAAAAAGGTTAGCGGATAAACCAAAAACACCCGGCAGCGATTCTCCAATAACAGAAAAATCATCGCCGGGTTTTCATTTCACCGCTGTTTTGTTAGATTTTATTTTTCTTCCGGTACTCGCCGGGCGACATGCCCATGTAGTGCTTGAACTGTCTGTTAAAATAAATAATATTTTTATATCCGGCTTGTTCCGCAATCTCATACACTTTCTTAGTCGGATCTTCGAGCAGCTCGCATACCCGTTTCATCCGTAATTCACTTAAAAAATCGCTGAATAAACTGTTGGTTTCAAGCTTGAACAAATGACCCAGATAGTTAGGCGTAAAATCGAAGTGGGCGGCCACTTCGTTCAGCGTTATTTTTTGATCTAATCTTTCTTTCACATATTCCGTGATTTCATCAATTAACTTCCGCTTTTGTCTTTGCCGTTTCAAATAAAGCAGCTCCGACAACTCAAAGAACCTTCTTCTCAGCCACGAGAGAATATCATGCACCGTTTCGAACTGAAACAGCACAAAGGGATGATGCGAATCCCAATTTAAAATCTCGTATAGATGCTCGTTCATTTGCTGCAGATCGGCATGAAGCTTGGAGGTAATTCGAATAATGATATCGTAGATGTCGTTTTTCTGGGAGAGCGGACTGTCCCCGGCAAACAGCTTCAGCAAACAATCATCAATGGTGGTAAGGTCGTAGTCGAGCATCGCTTTAAGCATCCGGTCCACAATAACCTCTAAATCTGAGGCGATTTTTTCCTTCGGGCTCCATTCCGAAGCATCTTGGATGATTCTGTTTTTCCCAACAATCCATTTAATACTTAAAGCAGCCTGAGCTTGCCGATAGGAATCATGCAGCTTACCCAGTTCTGTTGTGTACATCCCTCTTCCAATCGTAATTGAACAGGAGAACTCCTGATAGAATGACCGAATGAGCTCTTCCATCAAAGCGGTAAAATATTGTTCCTGAACCGCAGCTAGGATCACAAAATGATAGTCATAGGTTGTGATGACCATGCCTAAATTTTGATCTTGCGCGAACTTCCGGATAAACTGATTGGCGGTGCTGCTCCATAAACTCCGCTCTTCTTCCGTCCAAGTTTGGATTTTCCGTGCCATATCGTCGATCTCGACGATGGCGACCGCCGACGCGCCTTGTAAGTATAACGTGAGAACGTTGTGAATGTGCGTCTCGACCTGCCCCGGGGCAGTCTCGTTAAACCAGCGCAGCAGCAGCTCCTGATTCACAAGCGTCAGTGTTTCCGACAAGGAAATATGCTGCTTCCTCTCCTTCTCAATCTTGGCGCAGAGTTCAGTCAGCGTCTTATTCAACTCGTCATCATCGACGGGTTTAAGCAAATAACCGGAGGCATTTAATTGAATCGCCTCTTTGGCATAGTTGAAATCCTGATGTCCGCTAATAAAAAGCAGATGGACCTCAGGGTTAATCTCCTTCGCTTTCCGGGCAAATTCCACACCTGACATAATCGGCATGCGGATATCGGAGAGAATGATATCAACGCGGTGCTGCTCCATCATTTTTAAAGCGGAAAAACCGCTCGTTGCCGTTCTCACGCTATGCAAAGGCAAATGATCACTGCCCGCCACCCGCCGTCTCAGCCATTCCAAATCGATCACTTCATCATCCACCAGCAGAACGTTGATCTCCATCGCCATACTATTTACTCCCCCATAACTTCCCGGATTTCCGCATTATCCACCGGTAAGATAATTTGAACGGTCGTTCCTGCCCCAAAGTAACTGCCGATATGAATGCCGAAATCATTGCCGTATCTCAGCTTGATTCGTTCCTCCACGTTTCTCAGTCCATAGCTGCTCGAATGGAATGAGCTCGAACGCATATTTCGCAGTGTGTCCGCCCGCATACCAATTCCGTTATCGATGACCTTAAGCTCGATGCGTTCACCCAGCCGTTTTCCGGTAATCCGGATCGCAATCGTCTCCCCAAACCAAGCATGCTTGAATATATTTTCTACAAATGGCTGCAAAATCAGCTTGATGATGGGAACCTGTAAAATATCAGGATCAATATCATAATAAACCTCAAAAGCATCGGCATACTTTACCCTCTGAATTTCAAGGTACATCCTTACCTGCTCCAGCTCTTTTTCAAGAGAGATATAGACATGTCCTTCATTCAAGGTGAGGCGATAGAATTTAGAAAGACCTTGTACCATCTGTGTAACCTTCTCAACTTCGCCCAAATTGGCCAAGCTGCCAATGGTCGACAATGTATTGTACAAAAAGTGCGGACTGATCTGAGCTTGAAGCACATCCAGTTCTGCTTGCTTTTTCTGAATACCTTGCTCATAGACGTTCTGGATCAAGTCCTGGATGCTAGTCGCCATCTGATTAAAACTATTAGCAATGTAGACAAATTCATCGTTCCCGGCAAACCCAATTCTTTTATAAAAATTCCCTTCCTGAAACGACCGGACCAAATATACGATTCGCTTAATTTTTTTGCCTGATATGCGGGCAACGAGGAAGCCGATCACCGCCATGACTAAAAAGCTGATCAAACAAACAGTGGTGATCACCTTCTGCATTCGGCTAGCATCTTTATTTAAGTATGCACGCGGCACCCGTACCTCGATAGCATAGTCAGACAACGGAATATCTTCACTAATGATCAGATAAGCATCTTGCTTCGCATGTTCATCGACAATACCTTGTTCATAAAGCGTTAATCCACTAACCCTATCCACTAGGCGAAGGTCTATGCCCTGTTCAATTGGAAAGGTATCGAAATTGCCAAAAAGCTCGTCAATTCTCGCCGTGACACGAATATAACCAATAATCGACGGGCCTCCCTTGGAAGAAACCAGCTTGCGGAAATACGAAATATTGCTTAGTTCACTGTCGCTGTCCGCCTGAAGCCACAAGCTGTCTTTGTTATTGGCAACGATCGACTTGAACCATTCCTTATTTTCAATAACCTGATCAGAAAGAATATAATAATCGCTTCTACCGATAGGTACAGACATATCATCACCGGGGATTTCAAGCATCGTCTCATTCGCGGTATAAAGCACAAGTCTCAGATTGTTCCCATACAATTGCAGAGGGGCTTTCATATAAGGAACGATGTCATCCCTCATTTTGAGCATGTTTTCCAATGCATCTCCCCTAAACTGCAGAGCATTCTGAAAATTCGTATTGAGAAACAGCGAGTTAGTCATTCGTTTGATTTCATCTGTCTGATATTCGATATTGTTCCTCGTCTGCTTCAAAGCTGTCCGGACATTCGTTTCCGCCATTTCCGTTCTGGACTCTACGAGCATCGTATAAGCTATATAACCCACCAATACATCTGTCAGCAATACTAGAATGAGGTACGGTATCATCATCTTATAGGTGAACGGAATATACTTTTTACTAAATAAAAATCTCTCCATACCCATGCTCCCTTGTATCCGAGTCAATGCTAACGTTGTTTTCATCCATTCTACAATGGAATGAAAGCGGTTACTAGATATTGTGTTTGGAAAATGGGCTTTAGAGCAACACCCTGTTTTCCAATATATTTTTCAGACTGATATGAGATTTTGAAGGTCCAAACTTTATAAGGTTGTCTTGGAATTCAGCTAACTCCTCAATCGACGCGGTTTGCACCTTTATGAGATAATTATATTCACCGCTAATCCGATATAAATCGGTAACTTCCATAGCATGTTTGCAAAAATCCGTAATCTCTTGGCAATGTTCTGTTTTTAATAGAATAAACGTAGTTGTGCCCCGATCCAGATCTCGTAGATTAAAAGCTGTATGATACCCAGAAATGATATTCCTTTCCTCCAGCTTGATCATTCGTTCTTTAACAGAGGGTTGTGACATCGAAACCTCTTTGCTGATTTGTGAAATGGACATTCGGGCATTGTACTGAAGTAATTGCATAATCTTTTTATCAATGTCATCTATAAGTTGTTCCATAGCAAGCGCCTCCTAGACCCATTTTATAAAATAAACTGATTCCACTAAAATACCATAAATTTAATAACCATATTACTACAAAACACTTATCTTATATATATATCTCATATTTTAATACAACTATAATAAATATATATTAAAGTTGGGAGCGATTATAAATGAGTGTAAAAGGCCTTGCACATGTAGCAATTCAAGCCAAAGACTATAAAGCAACTATTTCATTCTATATTGACGTTTTAGGATTTAAGCTAGGTCATCATTGGAGTCTGCCATCCTTTCAGATCAAAGAAGCCTCCATGCTGATTTCACCTGACCAAAGAACCTGTATTGAGGTTTTTGATAATGATGCAGTCATCGCCGCTCAAGGAAAAAAAGCTTTGTCTGATGAAGATATAGCGCACGGAGCGTTATTACATCTTGCCTTCTATGTAGATAATGTAGAGGAGATGTATCAAAAAGCCCTGGCACATGGGGCAAAAGCTTTTATAGCACCGGACTCTCTGTCTCTGGGCGAACCGCCTCTTCTAATAAAAAACGCGATCATTCACAGTCCCAATGGAGAAGTTATTGAATTTCTTGAAGAGGTTGATTTTGATATTTCCAGCAAAGTTCATGTAGAATAAACGCTAGGGAGGGTTATGAATTATAAAACATACCATTCTCAGTAAAAAGTCGCTTTTCCTCTTAATTTTTTTGATATTTCTTATAGGAGTCTACTTTTTATTCTTTGGACTTCCGTGGAAGTCTCTGGCTTTAAAAAAGCAATTTGAAATCTATTTAGAAGATAAATATCAAATCGATTTCCAGCTGGGTAAGATGGATTTTGATTTTATACATCGCACTTACCTTTCTTATGCCCATCCAGTAAATGATCCCACTCTGATTTTTTATGTAGGTCAAGATATTGAAAGCAAGGAAATTCAGGATCTTTATAAATATCAAGTTGATAAACGAAATGCTGGGAGAAAGTAAGAGAATTTGAAGCCAACTTCTAGCAGATGAAGAAGGAATGATCGTATTGATTGTGATTCAAGCCATCGCTTGGCTCATCGCCTTCGCAGCCTTGTTATCCATGGTGTCGATTGTGCTGGTGAGCTGGAGGAACGGGATATCGCCGATGCCTACGTCAAAATCTGTACGCTCGGCTGTTGCCGTTGAGGTGAATCGGATTCCGGGATATAGCAGCATTGTGGAGGCGGGATCGGGTTGGGGAACACTTGGTATGGATGTTATTCGCCAATGTCCAGGCAAAAGGCTGACAGGCATTGAAAATTCCAGTATTCCCTTATGGACATCCCAGCTGCTTACTAGGTTCGGCACACGTATGCTGCGAGCAGCCAAAGGCCAGAATCTACTCCACGGAAGGCTCCGTTATGTACGTGGGGATATTTATAGCAGTTCTTACGAGCATGCGGATATTGTTCTTTGTTACTTATTTCCCGGAGCGATGAAACGGCTGGCGGAAAAGTTCAAGCGTGAGCTACTGCCGGGTGCGGTGGTTATTAGCATTTGTTTTGCCCTTCCAGGCATGCAGCCTGTCCGTACCATAACATGCACGGACACACTGCGTACCAAGGTATATGTATACACTTTTTAATTCAGGATTACCCCACTACTTCTTTTCAGTTAAGGTGGTAATTCTGGATTTTTTTCAGTTTATCCACTTGAAACTCCCCTTGCCAAAAACAATGAATTGCACGGACTTTATACCACTACCGAGGTAAGTGATTTGTCCAGGAGAATGAATTTTATCCTAAATATAACTTTTTGTATGTCTTCTCCATCTAATTATACAGAGGGCCCTCAAGGAGGAAAAATCATTTGCTGGAAAACGAACTGGATATCAAAAAAGCGCAGAAAGGCGACCACGAGGCGTTTACCCGTCTTTTCAGGCAACTGGAATCCCAGTTGTACAGATTAGCCAAAACCATTCTGCTAAAAGATGAAGATTGCGCGGATGCTCTTCAGGAAACAACACTGAAGGTGTATAAAGGGTTGGCCAACCTTAAGCAGCCTAAGTTTTTCAAAACCTGGGTTATACGCATCCTGATTAATGAATGCAATCAGTTACTTCGTATGCGAGAACGAACTATAGCTGTGGCGGAAATTCCCGAGGAACCGGTCGTTTCCTATGTGCATTTTGAAGATTCAGGCAACGTAGACCTGCAAAGCTTCATTAATCAGTTGGACGAATCCCTGCGGCTTGCTATCGTGCTTTTTTATTATGACGATTTATCCATTAAGCAGATTGCAGATGTGCTCGACATCTCCGAGGGAGCGGTCAGGGCACGACTCCATCGCGCACGGAGATTGTTGTCCAAACAGATACATCCTGTGCCGGAGGAGGGTCTTGCTAATGAATAATAACAATTTAGAAAAGCAGATCAGGGAGCTAGGGAAAGCTAATATACAGGAGCTTCCTCCTTTACTACGATCACGGCAGGATTCGATTTATGCATCGCTGGCCACCATTGTCCAGGATCCTGTGGAAAAGGAAAAGCGGATATATCCAAAAATCACAGCTGCTGTGACTGCAGCGATATTGTTAAGTGTTATGCTAACGGCTATCTATCCGCCTACGTTGGCCAATGCGCTCAAGCAGCTTCCCTTGATAGGTGGTATTTTTGAACGGGCAGATGATATAGGATTACAAGCGGCCCAGCGTCTGGGACTGACTTCCCGTCTAAACAGCAGTGATACGCATGAAGGGATTACCTTGTCTGCCGAAGAGGCTGTATTTGATGGCAGCCGGTTGGCATTCTCGGTGAAGCGTGAGGGAGAAGAACTGGAAGGTAAGCTAGCCGGAGTAACGATTGGAGCGGATGGGAAGCCTTTTCTAGCGGAAGGTGCGATAACCTCTGCAGAAGTATTGATCGACGGGGCTTCCCTGGAGCAATTTTCAGAAGGTCTCTGGAAAGCTATGCCGTTTCTAAGCTGGATAGAAGGTGCTGAAAGCAACACAGCTATTTTTAGACTAGTGGATTCCTCGAATTCGGGGATCTCCAACAAACCTTTTCCTGATCGATTTGTATTGACCGTAACCCTTGACTTAAACGGTATTGATGAACCGTTTGTTCTCCAAATTCCTGCGCGGAAGGCTACGATTAATAAAATTTCCACACCTGATATACGCGCACAAGTTGGAGGATGGAGTTTGATCCTGAAAAAGCTGGAATATAGTCCATTAACGACACGCCTGTCGCTCATGCTGGAACAGGATACAGACGAAGATCATACAGCATTGAGTTTAGTGGGCTTTGAAGTAAAGGATCAACAAGGACAGGTGCTGAAAGATATTTCGCAGAAAGTCCTCTCGACTTCCAATAGGTCACTTAATGTCGATTTGCTTACTGAGCCATTTGAGAAACACCCTAATATGCTCACAATCCGTGGCTATCTTTATGAGTTTGAGAACCCACAAAGTAAGAATGGAGCATTTAAAACAGACAGTTCTGGAAACCCAGTGAAGCATTATATTGACGGTCTAGAGATAAACGTGCTAGTTAAATAAAAATTAAGGAGCTTGATAATATCATGAAAAAAATGACTAAGAAGATGTCTGTAATTTTAAGTGCTGCTGTATGCCTAGGAGCGTTGGGAATGCCAGCTTTAACTCAAGCATCCAGTGCCCAACCCGCTGTTGAAGCTTCCCTGAATACAACAAAAGTGGCCGATTCACACGATCAGCTTACTTTAAAGGGCAGTGCGCAGTTTGATGGTAACTATATTAAGATCGACCTGAGCCGTGAGGGATCGCTATTTTCAGGAATGCTCGCAGGAGTAACTTTAAATGATAAAGGTGAGCCCTATCTTGCAGAAGGTACTATTGTGGGAATAGACGCCAAGCTCACTCAACCAGGAGGCATTGATTTAAAAACACCACGCTGGATCAGTGACGGTGATGCCAACAAGGCGGTTGTTGTATTGCAGACCGAATGGCTAACTGAGCAACAAAAGGCAAGCCTGGCTTCCTCTGAATTGAGTATCCATGTGAAGCTTAACGGAATCGATGAACCGTATGTACTTAAATTTTCTCTCAAGCAAGCAGGATTAGTGCGTAACATTCAGCTGCCTGCTATAAAGAAAGACAACCAATTTGAAATCAAAACCACCCGTGTTGCTGCGGGAGAGACTTCTGTGCGTATCGCTTTAGCGGTTAAAGGGGTTGCCACCCAAGGCCAGGCTTTAGGATATGACATTTATGATAATCTGGGCAATAAATTAGAATCTATTGCAAGAGATTCTATTGCAGCAACTCAAAATACGGTTTCTGAAGATTTATTGTTCGAAGCGCCTCGCTCAGCCGCTGAATATCTAGTTATCAGACCTTATCAAGCCGTATTTGAAAAAGGCAACACCGGGGCTTATAAATTAGATGCCAAAGGCAATGTAGTTAAAAATTATAACAAGCAACTGGAGATCAAAATCCCTCTAAAATAATCGTTAACGCAGCTAGGAAAAGGGGATTACCTCTCCAGCCGAAGGCTTGAGGTAATCCCCTTTGTTCAATTGAAAGAAGGCTCATTATTACTGATCATTTATAGCTAAAAAGCGGATAGTAGCTGTTGTCCCCTTACCTTCAGAGCTACTATAATAAATTTCCCCGCCGTATTTTTCTACGATATTAAAGCAAATCATTAATCCTAAACCTGTTCCATTACTTTTTAATGAATAAAAAGGAGTGCCTAGCGACTTAACCTCAGCTTCCGACATCCCGCTTCCTTCATCGATGATTGTTATCTCAATAAAATTATTGTTCCTATTCGCCATAATAGAGACAGATTTACCAACTTCCGAAGCCTCTAAAGCATTTTTTATTATATTAATAAGCAGCTGCTTAAATTCAATTTTATTAATAGAAATCATGCAATCTTCTTCTACGTAGGTAACGATTTGATTATCAGATAACATTGCGTAGGAATGGAGCAATCCTGTAACACTTTCAAGTACATCCTTCACATCTACTTTTTCTAATTTTTGCTCTCCATTTGGCTTTGAAAGGGTTAGAAATTGCGAGATAATCTGTTCTACTGTGTTTAATTCATCAATCATTAATTTAAATTTTCTTTTCATAGGATCATCAAATGAAGGATCCTCATCAAAAAACTGCAAAAAACCTCTAACCACTGTCACTGGATTTCTAATTTCGTGCGCAACGGCAGCTGTTAATTGTCCAACCATCTTTAAACGCTCAGATTGCTGTAATTGTTCATAATAAAGCTGCTGTTTTTTCATCCGTTTAAATGATATTTGAAAAATGAAAAATAATAACACTTGAACCGCTATTATATTAATGAAATTGCCTAGCATATCATAATGTAAATATGTATATAAATCCCCTCTATCAATCAAGAGGATATAGCCAAATGTAACTACCATTAGTACCCCATTTATAATGAAGGAAAAATAGAACAATTTTAAATCAAAAAATAGAATAGACAGTGCAGGAATAAGACAAATGAGGATATAGGTAGTCCATGTTTGAGGATATAAAAAGAATAGCGTATAAAAATACGCAAATCCAAATAGAATGATAATCTTTCTAAAAGTATGTGTCTCATGCTCAGGGTAAATCCATAAACAAACCGTTAGAAACGCCACACATAAAAAATGAATGATATAACCAAAATCAATCCCATCTAACTCTAGGGTAGATAGTATCAATCCAAACATCATAAGAACGATGATCATTAACATTAATATGTAATAGGTTTTTCGATTCACCCGACTGTAGAACTCTCTCATGAATTCACCACTTTTAAATTGATTTTACCATTACGATAGTTATCTTACTTGTAAACTTATTGTCGAAATAAGAATTATATCAGTTGAAATAGTAATAAACAATAACTGAAAAAAACTGTAAACTCGATGATATTATAGTTTGTAAAAAACTAAAAAACCGGGAGATACCATTTTAACAGTATCTTCCGGTTTTCTGTTTAACTTTGCATATTCTTTAAGCAAACGTCCATGTAGGAACGCTTGAAACCGGCAAGGGCTCCCTGCCCAGTCGCGGTTGAATATAACCACGGCTTCTGCGCCGGTTAAAGCTTTCCTCATAAACTAGAGAGGTGTTTCGGTCCTGATTATTTTATTATCTCTTTCCCTCTTTCTTCTATTTATCGAATACAAAACAAATAATAAAATAAACCATAAAGGCGTCAACAATAATGCCGGACGAGTTTCATCAGCAAACAGCATAATTATGAGTATGATTGCAAACAAGGCTAGAACAACATAATTCACAAAAGGTGTGAACGGTGCCTTGAATTTTGATTTGGCCTGCAATTCCGGCTTCGTCTTTTTATATCGCAAATGGCAAATTAGAACGACGCCCCAAACCCAGATGAAACAAATGGCACTAATCGTTGTCACGATGCCAAAGGCCGTCTCCGGAATCAGCTTACTCAACAAAGCCCCTACAGATAAGACAAGCGTGGATATGAATAAAGCATTACTTGGTACATGATTTTTATTAAGCTTTGCAAAGTTGGCTGGAGCCTGGTCATTTCTGCTTAGATTGTATAGAATCCGGCTTGTTGAGAACATCCCGCTGTTACAAGCAGAAGCAGCTGAAGTTAATACAACGAAATTAATAACCCCCGCGGCAATCGGAATCCCCACTAAACTAAATGTTTTAACAAAAGGACTTTCTGCCGGGTTTAGTTCTGTCCAAGCGTTGATGCATAATAAGGCAATAATAGCACCCACGTAGAAAAATAGAATTCGTAAAGGTATTTTATTAATCGCCGATGGGATAGTTTTTTCTGGATTGGATGTTTCCGCTGCTGATACCCCCACCAATTCCACACCCACAAAAGCAAACACAACCATTTGAAATGAAAGTAAGAACCCGGAAATCCCGTTTGGAAATACTCCCCCATGTGCCCAAATATTACTGAGCGCAACCGTTCCGGTAGTTGTTTTGAATCCAATCACCAGTAAAACTACCCCTATGGCAATTAACGCGAGAATAGTGATTACCTTAATTAAAGCAAACCAAAATTCCAATTCGCCAAAGCTTTTTACAGTTAATAAATTGAGTCCTAATAAAATAATTAAACAAATGACTGCGGGTATCCATTGCGGGATATCAAACCAATATTGTACATAGACCCCAACAGCTATAATATCGGCCATAGCCGTCATGATCCAGCAAAACCAATAGGTCCATCCAGTTACAAACGCCGCCCGCGGTCCAAGATAGTCTTCGGCAATGTCTGTAAAAGATTGATAACCTGCTTTTGACAACAGAAGTTCTCCCAATGCCCTCATCACAAAGAAAATAGCGATACCCACGATTAAATAAGCAAAAATGATCGATGGTCCTGCCAGCTGTATAGCTTTTCCAGATCCTAAAAATAATCCGGTACCGATGGTTCCACCAATCGCAATGAGCTGAACATGTCGATTCTCTAAATCTCTCTTTAATTCTTGTGCTGCCATTTCGAACTCCCCCTTATGTGAAAAAAATAACAAGTGAAAATGATAACAAAAAAGAGATTGGATACGCTCCAATCTCTTAGGTATAAGAATAATAAATAAAATACATTTATTTATTCTGACGATGATCAGAATAACAAATGAATTATCTAGTACTCTTCTGTCCTTTTGCCTGAGATTGTGAACCCTTCGGCGCCGGGGGATTCCCCCACGGTCTCTCCAGAAGCTGCTCCTGCTATAGTGTGATCCATAGCAATCATAGCTTGCGAATTATTTAATTTTTATGTCGCTAACTTCATTTTTAATATTTTTCAATACTAATCATTGTCAAATATTTTGTCAATAACATTAATTACCGCTTTATTATTGTTCCATTAACTTTTATTGCACACAATTAAGGGCTTGTCAGCCAAGCCCCCAATTCTTCTGTCTGCAGGCACAACCTTCAATACGCTCTCCTTAGCACTCCATGACTGACTAACACCTTACATGTTTTCGTTTGAAGCCCAGCTGCGATTTATCAACTGCCTTTTGAATATTAATTGAAGCATTCAAAATCTTGCTTTTTGCACTACCGGTATGGACTTCCACCGGACCAACTTCCTTTGCAATCTCAACCGCTTTATCATGAAGCGGCAGATAGGATACGCCCACAGTGTAGATGAAATTGTTCATTGCGTATTTCGTTCGTTCAGGGGCATCATGAATCGTATTTTTAGCAAGCTCCAACATAGCGGCCAATTTTTCTGCGGAAAATTCACTGTCCGGGCGATTTCCGAGCAGCCAGCAGTAACAGTTCCAGCCCGCCGACATTTTCAACTCTATCTCACTTGCAATCCATTTATCAGAAACCTCTTGTGCAATATCCGTCTCCGCCAACGTTACTGCCACCACAAAGTCCGATAGCATATAAAAATAAGCCCCAGCAATCCACCGCTCAAAATCCGACTCTGTCATTGCTTTAGGCTCCGCGATCACCCCGGCAAAATACATAGCGTCATAATTTCCTGTAGCATAAAGCTGCTCGGCCAAGGGTTGATTATGTTTTATTTTTCTGAAGATAGGCTTCATCTGGCCTGTGGCCACACCAAAAAGCGGTTCGTGCGCGCCATTGGATAGATATATTTTCTTGGTGCGTTCCTTGCCGAGAGCTTCAAGCTCTTGCATGACCGTTTCTAAATCCATTGTTCGCACTTCCTTTTTTATGAATATTGGCTAGGGACTCAAACTTTACTTGAATATATCATAAAAGCCCTTATAAATATCTTCTTTTATACATCAAGGTAATTTGCCCCGCTATGTATTCAGCGCTATATTGGTTGCCATCCTTAATCCACCACATAATAATCCCCAGTAGTGAGGCTGCAATAATATCAACGGAGACTACCTCCTTAGTAGAGTCAATGTTCCTCGCGTTTCTTCGTTTTTCGACAGTATTTTTTAACAGGTTGGTCAAGTGGTTTTTGAAGCCTTTATGCTCAATCAATACAGCAAAAACTTTCCGGTATTCAAAAAAATAATTTAAAAAGGTGATCAGCTGCTCCTGTTCGTTGTTGCTCTTCATTTGTAATAGCGGTTCAACCTTCATGGATAGGTCATCGAAGATTTCATGTACGATCTGGCGCAATAAATCGTTAATATCCTCATAATGCAAATAAAACGTTGCGCGATTTAGTTCCGCGCGGTTGGCGATTTTTTGGACGGTCAATTGCGAAATCTCCACATTGTCGGCCAATAATGAAAAAACAGCGTTTTTCAACATCTTTTTTGAGCGAATGGCTCGTGGGTCAACTCTTTTATGTTCAGTCATTTCATCCCTCTATTATCGTTTAAATGGCCTTTCATCAACTAATTTGCCTATTCTGTCGATTAGTCGACATTTTCAATAAAATTGCAAATAGGAATACTTTTTAAATCCTGATATGATTTATTTTATTGACACTATGTCGAAAAAGCAATGAAGAGAGGACTGCAACATGCAAGAAGACACTAAGAACATAAATAAAGGGATCTTACTAACCATCTTAATCTTTGGTTGTTTCTTATCCACACTCAATCAGACGCTTTTAAATGTCGCCTTAAGTAGTTTGATGGATGTTTTTGATGTCACAGCAACAACCGTACAATGGATTTCAACAGGATTTATGCTGATCAACGGGATTTTGATTCCGATTACGGCCTATTTAATGAAACGTTTTACAACACGGCAATTATTTATAAGTGCCATGTCATTTTTATTAATCGGTTCTATAATTTGTGCAGCAGCGCCGAGCTTTAGTCTACTCTTAATCGGACGGATGATCCAAGCTGCCGGTGCTGGCATTATAATGCCGCTCATGATGAGTGTTGTGCTCGCGATCTTCCCCGTTGAAAAACGTGGCAGCGCTATGGGACTGCTTGGGCTGGCGATGATATTCGCTCCTGCTATTGGGCCGACCCTTGCGGGATTTGTTGTCGAATACCACTCTTGGCGCTGGTTATTTATCGGGCTTATTCCACTTGTCCTCATTGTTATAGCGTTGGCGTTCAAGTATTTAGTGAATGTATCTGAGACGTCTAAGTCGAAGCTTGATGTGGTAAGTGTTCTTTTATCAACCGTCGGATTCGGCTTAATTTTATACGGCTTCAGTAGTGCAGGAAGTAAAGGCTGGGATGATGTAATCGTGATCCTAACCTTAGGGATTGGGGTCGTGGTAACAGCCGTATTCTGTCTTCGACAAATCAAATCGGATGATCCACTGCTAAACCTGTCGGTCTTCAAAAATAAAGTGTTTACGATGACATCTCTTATTAACGTATTAATCACAATGATGATGTACGCAGATATGATCTTATTGCCTATTTATCTGCAGAATGGTCGCGGGTTTACAGCATTTGATGCAGGACTACTATTGTTGCCGGGCGCACTCGTAAATGCGTTCATGTCACCCGTCACCGGTAAATTATACGACCGTTTCGGTGCAAAACCGCTGTTCATCATTGGCCTATTGTTTATTATTCCATCTATGTGGGCGGTAACAGATTTATCTGAATCGACCACGTATACTTATCTAATGATTCGTACCATAGGCCTGCGAATTGGATTAAGCTTCATTACTATGCCACTCAATACAGCCGGACTAAATGCGTTGCCCAAACAACTCGGCACTCATGGTACAGCTGTGAATAATACCGTTCGCCAAATTGCCGGGGCCATTGGTACTGCTGTCGTAATTACAATTTATACAGTGCAGGCAACCAGTCATGCAACTACACTGATGCAGAATAATCCCTCCGCTACTCCTGAGATCCTTAAATCCCTTACATCGATTCTTGGGGCAAGTGACGCCTACTACTTCATGATGATTTTATCCATTGCCGCATTTGTTATAACATTATTTATGCCCACGAAAAACAAGCTCATGATTGAAAAGAAAGCAAACCTAGTTAGCAAGGAACCTCAGTTGTAACTAGTAATTGCAGAGTAAATGAAGAAAAGCCATTCCTTAGCGGAGTGGCTTTTGTTATGAATGGCTTGCTTTGGATCATTGGAGCACGTATTCCTACGAGCATCAATATTTCCTTATCCATATCAGTATCCCCCTCTCCATATCAAATGTGTAGAATCTATTATAAAAACGAAAAAATATTTAAACTTTACACATAAGTTAATATATGGTATTTTAATAGTGTTATTAAAAGGAATATTAATCCATAATAAGGAGCTGATTCCATTCATGAAACTATCTTTAAAAAAGAGATTGATGCTTGTTGGAACCTTTGTTTCAGTCTTTCTTTTTTCTTTTGTTTCCCAAGCATATGCGACTAATTTAATTGGCTACCCTACAGCTACACAAGCTAAGAATAATTGGTGCTGGGCTGCGACCAGCGTTACCATACTTCAATATTACGGAATCTCTGTAAGCCAATGTTCTTTTTATGATCATGTGAAGGGAACCTCCGGCTGTACAACAGACGAGAGTGAATCTTATGGAACTGTTCAAGAAGGCATTCATGATTATGGTGTCTCCAGTTGGAATCATACAGGAGCACTATCTTACAGCGATGTAAAAAACCAGATTGATAATGTTGGCAGTCCTATATATGTAAGCTGGAAATGGAATAGTGCTACCGGTGGCGGGCACGCAGTAGTTATCTATGGGTACGACACATATAGTGGAAATGATTGGATTCAACACATGAACCCGAGTGGGGGCACAAAAACCTCCATGTTATACACCAACATTAAAGGTGGCTCCAGCTACGATAGAACCTGGAGATGGGGACTTCATGGCTTCAACAAATATATTTAAGGAGGGCTTCCCATTAAGAAAACGCTGCTGTTAACTGTAACTTCATTCGTTTTATTTCTGACTTTTTTCTCACCTGTATGGGCTCAGACCGTAACTGAAGATGTTGTTTCTTTTGCAAATACAGAAGGATTAACATTGATTAAAGAAGGGCTATCTAAAGATCCTGAAGGGTATGGTTACAAGAATGAAGCAGAGATTAGTGAAATTACCGTAGGTCAAGGAATGCAGATTCATTTTATTGATGGTGCTAAGCTTAGGGCGGCTTCCGATAGTCTGATTGAAACGGTCACACCCCAAGACAACTGGGAGTTTCTTATTTTATCGGGCGGAATACCCAAATCTAAAATGATCATTCAAAAGGATTCAAACGGGTCCTATCAAGTTACTGAGTTTGGAGGAAATCCTAATACTTTGGCCTATGCTATTCATTCACTAGAAGCTGAGGGTGAAGTGAGTGAGCCTACACTTATCCGTGAGCGGGACGAATATATAGCTGCCTTCAAGAAAGACAATCAGGAACTAATCATCGCCCCACAACAAGCCTCATCAGCAGAAACAAAAGGACTAAGCAATATTTCGGAGCCTCAAGCACCCGGGCATTTAATTGATGTGTTACAAACGATGCAGAACGATTCTTCCGATGACGAGCAGGATGGGTCGGGAACCATTGCTTCCGCATATTATGCGGACGATAATAATCATCTAACAAGGTCTATCACCATTAGCGCCATTATTGCTCTAGTAGCGGTATTTGTGTTCTGGGCCTATCTCAGAAGACGTAAACAACCTAAATAAATGTAAAAATAAGTAGGCCGCCCTCCTTCATTGGATTGCGGCCTACTTTGATAGATAGTACCTCTAAAAAGCCTCCCTCTCCCCATATGATTAGGACATAAAGGCTGCCAAAGACCTCGTTAGCATAACACCATTTGTAATGGTATCTTGCGGCTAAACATCTCGTCCAGTACCCATGCCACTTTTATACATTTTTTCTGCTTCAATAGGACTTTCTTTTGCCGTGATATGATACGGAATTACCCGATAAACTTGAACCGGACCGCCAAATACAGCCGATCTATACTTTTCCACATGCTGCTTGGACAAGGGGCGATTATAATAACCCGGTACGTATTTATTGATCAATTCCTGAAGTACGTGTGTGGCTTCATCCAAATCTGAAATCGGTTCTGCTTGTCCAAAAATCATTACGCTCATGTAAGCTGTATCCGTTTTGGCTGGTACCGGGTCTGTAATAGTTCCGTATTCCTCACATACCGTAAAACATACCTCCGGATTATCACGCATGACCTGATTACGTCTTCCATCTCCAGCCCCGTGAATATACAGTTTCCCTTCAGTCCATACATAATTAAGTGGCACAACATAAGGGAGGTTCCCATCAACCAACCCCAGATAACCTAATCTCGTTTGGTGAAGGAACCTTTCAATCTTCTCTTGATCTAGGCATTCCCTGGTCTTGTAACGAACCGAATTCATATCGAATCTCTCCTTTTATTTAAATTGCGGATACCAGCGTTGTTACGGTAGTATATCAATGAATGGATTGCATTAAAATATCCAAAATTCGCTGTTTAGAGCAATCCATAATTCGTTTTTTATGATTGGAGTTTCTATTTGGAGGTATGTACGATGATGAAAGTAATTCGCAATGATAAGAGACCGATCTGGCAGCAATTGCTTGATCAAGCGATTCATAATATTACTAGCGGAGTCTGGGCACCAGGAGAATTACTGATTCCTACCCGCGAACTTGCGCACATCGTAGGTGTCTCCCGCTCAACTATACAGATCGTCTATGAGGAATTGTTAAGTCGAGGTTATACAGTTACCTCCCGCCGGGGAGGGACGCGAGTTAGTACGTGGAAGCAAGTCACTATGTCCACGAAGGAAATAGAAACAGAGGGCCCCACACCTCCGTCACTCTCCTTGCTAGACTCAGCTGTTGATCAATTACATGACTGGTTCAGAGGTAAAGAACAGCTAGAAGTGGATATTGATTTCAGTCCCCATGAACCCTATTTGGATGAACAATTTCAAAAAAACTGGCGGCAATCGCTGCTCCAGGCATCCGCTGAAATGGATTTATCAAGCTGGGCTTACGGTAACTGCTACGGGTACACACCATTACGTGAGCAAATACAGCGTTATTTATCACTTGAACGGGGCATACATGTCCAAACCAATCAGATTCTGTTGACCTCAGGAGCTCAGCATAGTATTGACTTAATCGCACAGTCACTTTTAGCTGATGGGGACACTGTCTCAGTAGAGGATCCAGGTTTCCCAGCTGCTTGGATGGCAATGAGATACCGCCGTATGAATGTGGTACCCGTTCCCGTTGATGAGTATGGTCTAGTGGTTGAGCATATTCACCCGCAATCCAAGCTGGTCTTTGCCACCCCTTCCCACCAGTGCGCAGTAGGGGTCGTTATGTCGGAGCCCCGCCGGCAACAATTGCTGTATAAGGCCGTTCAAGAACGATTTTGGATCATTGAAGACGATTATGATAGTGAATTTCGATATCGCGGGGAGCCGCTGCCAACGCTGTTTAGTCAGGTATCTAATAATACTTTGTACCTCATGAGTTTCTCTAAAATGATTGCACCAGGCATTCGTATTTCGGCTATTGTTGGATCAGTCGAGGCAATTGCTCAGCTAGCGAAGGTGCAGGAACTGACTTACCGTCATCTTCCGATTATGGATCAGCTAACACTAACCCACTTCATTAAAAATGGTCATTTTATGCGCCATATGCGAAGAGTCAGAAATGTGTACCGGCGAAGACACGAGGTCATGGCAAAAGCTATTATGGCTAGCGGATTAGGGGAGCGCTTCACGCTCAGTGGAGTAGAAACTGGATTACATATGTTATTAGAAGCTGAGGAAACATTCGACGAAGAAGCTGTGACAAAGTTAGCCCTACAACATGGAATACGTGTGTACCCTCTTGGGCCCTATTGTTTGAATAGCAAAAGAAAAGGATGGGTATTAGGGTTTGCAAAAGTAGATGAGGCAGCGATTGAGCAAGGCATTCATCGTCTTGCGGAGTTGATCCTATAAAATCACCTCCGCAGCACTCACACAATTTGTTGAACAGTCCATAGACTATTTTAGATTTATGAAACCATTGAAACTTCAAACAAAAGTTAATATATGGTAAATTTAAACTATGATAGAACCTGGAGATGGGGACTTCATGGCTTCAGCAAATATTTTTCAGGAGGGCTTCCCATTAACAAAATGCCGTTGTTAACCATAGCTTTATTTTTATTATAAGCGGTATTTGTGATCCGGTCCTATCTCAGAAGACGTAAGCAACCTAAGTAAAATAGAAATAGACGGCTCTCCTTAAAATACCCTCCAATTTTGCACACCAAGATTTCTCGCCCTACTTATGATATGGCTCACCGCGCTGTCCGTAATCGCAAGTTTTAGGACCATCTTTTGTGGGCTGGCCCTTTTTCACCCTTTTTCTTTATGAAAATCATATCGGTAGCTAAAAAAACTCCCGATGCATCCCCTTATCGGGAATACATGGGAGTCTTGAGCGATTCAATCAGGTCCTACATTACATAGCTTTTTCAGCCAGATCACTAACTAAATTTCTCATCCACTTACGGGAGTAAATCCGGGCGTAGCCGAAGCCAAAGCGGACAACCTCCTCCAGCGAGATGACGAGATACACAAGGTAGACAGGTTGCTTCCAAATGTATGACAGCAACAGCCCGGATGGGACACCTATCAGCCACGTTGCGGTAGACTCCATGCCGAATACGAACTTGCTGTCTCCTCCGCTGTTTAGAATACCGCCGGCTATAATCATATTGGATACTTTGACCCAAAGAAATCCAGCAAACACGATAACGATATACATGCTCATTTGTTTAGCGTCCTCGGAGATATTGAACGCAGAGACATACAGCTTCGAGCCTGCCGCAATAATAACCCCGACGATCAGAGAGATAATGATGCCTAGACGAATGAACTTTTTCGCGTGATCGAGTGCGATATCAGATTCATTCGCACCCAAACGGTTGCCGACCATTACCCCTGCTGCACTAGCCAGACCCGATAATAGGCCAATGCAAAGACCCTGAAGTGGGAAGGTAATGGTCATCGCAGTCATTTCCATCGTCCCCATACGGCTATAAATAATCGCATATGCTGTTTCGCCCAATACCCAGATTAATTCAGTCAGTAGCAGCGGATAGGTCGTTCCAAAAAACTTGCGAATGAGCGGTTTAGGAACAATGAATAAGTTCTTTAACCCGACAGCTCCCGGTAAACGATACCGGTACACGGCACCAATGATCAACAAGCATTCGAAGACCCTAGAGATAAGAGTAGCAATGGCAGCGCCCTTCAGACCAAGCGCAGGAGCACCGAAATGTCCGTAAATAAGTACGTAATTCAGTATAATATTCAAGCCAACTGCAATTAGACTTACATACATCGGCCATTTGGCATGGCCAGTACTGCGTAAAATCGCGGAATACATCATCGTGAGCATGACAGGCACAAAACCGATCGACATTATCTGGAGAAAGATATAACCCTCATCTATTACATTCATGTCTGTAGTGAATAGGCTCAGAAAGAGCGGCGAATCGATAAAGACAGCCGCAGAGAACAGGAACGAGAACGCAAAGCCAGTGATCAGTCCGAGACCCAGTACTTGAGAGACGCTTTTGGAATCTTTATTTCCCCAAAACTGGGCTGCATATATGGATACACCCGTCGATAAACCGGCCAAGACAACCGCGATGATCCCGTATATTTTGGTCGACATCCCCACCGAGGCAATTGCCACATCTCCCAGCTGCCCAACCATCAATTGATCCGTCAAATTAAGCAATGCCATCAGCAAGCTTTGAAGCGTAACGGGCACAGCGATTTTATACACACTTTTGTAGAAATCTTCTTTCTCTGACATGTATCGTTCACAACCCCCATATTCTCGATTTTTCCAGAACTTATAGCCATTCGCAGTCTATGACTTAGTTTGAGGTTAGATCACCTTTTTGTAGCGCATGAGCGTGTAGTTATCTTTTGGTTGAATTTCTACAACCTTGAACTTTTTCGCAAAGTTCAATTGCTGATACCCGTCTCCATCCACTAAAGTAATGTTTGTGGAGCCGCCTATGATGATTGGAAGCTGCATTAGAATAATCTCATCGACGATATCCTGATTGAAAATATGCCAGTTTAAGAATCCGCCGCCTTCGACCATCAGACTGGTAATCCCATAGTTCTCCTCCAACTGACGTTCAAGCTCCACAAAATCTACTTTATCCTCGCCGCAGATAAGGCACTCCTTTCCTCTTTGCCGGATCTGTTTGATTTTTTCTTCATCCCGTCCTTTCTCGGTCGTGACAATAATCGTCTTCCCTTGGTCCGAGAGTACATTGCAATCTAGCGGAATATCCAAGGTAGTTGTCGGAATGATACGAATTGGATTTTTATTTTCCTCATACCGATTAGTAAGAAAGGGATTGTCCGTCAAAATTGTATTTTTGCCGACCATAATTCCCTGCACCTTCCCCCGGAATAGATGAATAAATTCCATATCCTCACTGGAAAATAAAGAAAAAAGCTCTTTACTCGAATTACCAGCGCCCATAGTGAGCTTTCCATCAATAGAAATTTGGCTGAATATCGTTGTTTTCATTTGGCTCTCCCCATCTCTAATTAGCTTTTAAATGCGCCCCAAGAGGCTTGAATAGTCTGTTCTATTTTGTTCAATGCTTGTTCAGGATTGCTCAAGGGCAGCTCGATAAGACCCGCATTTAACGCCTCCCATACATGGATCATGAAGGGATAAGTCGGCATCGGCCGTGAGTGATCCAAAAGCGATAAAATCATCTTTCTGTTAGGCGCAGCAGAGGCAGCTAGATGGTTCAGCACCTCTTCCTGAGCCGGAATCCGCTGTACACCCAGCGTCCACATAGTTTGGCATTCGTCACTCAGCATAAAGCGCGTGAATGATAAAATATCTTCCCGCTCCTCGGACGTTAATGAATGATTAGGGTAGATCAGGCCAATAGAAGAAGACATGGATAATGATTGCCGCCCTTCGATGCTCGGAAGCTGGCAAACCGCAAGCCTATTGTTCATATGTTTATCTAGATGGTTATAAATCCACTCGCCACAAATAATGGCGCCGATCTTACCGTCAATGAACTGCTCAAGCAGTCCTGTGGAGCCGTCGAGACTAACGAGCACGCCTTGATCCATCTTGTCGCGAATAAACTGAAGCGCCTGCTTCATTTCAGAGGTGACGATATTCGGCTTTCCATTCTGTACAGGCCAACCGCCGAAAGCTGTAAGGAACGGAATAAACCAATAGCCTTGCTGTAAGTCTGCTCCAATCGGTATGATACCTTGGGCGGATAACTTTTCTGCTGCCTCTTCGAACACGTCCCATGTCGTCGGCGCACTAGGGTAAATCAACGGGTTGTAATACACAACCAGATGATTACCCCGCAATACAGGGATACCATACTGAACACCATTCATTTGCATCGTTGAAAGGGCTCCCTCAGTCAGCGTATCGTCAAATAGCCCGCCCGGTACTTCGGAGTAAAGACCGTTCTCCACATAGGAGGACATGTCAGCAGGAACCATCGCCAGATGCGGACCTTGCTGGGTGTCCTTAATTTGGTTCAGGCGCGCAGTCAGCTCCGTAATATTCATCACTTGTGGTGTAATTTGTACGCCGAAGCGCTCTGTATACAGCTTACAAATTCCCTCCAGCACCTCAATCGAGGTATCTCCTGGACCATCAAACTCATGCCATACCACGACTTCCTTATTGTTCTTTTCCATTGCAGCCTCTCTCCCTTACCTAAATTGTCTATGATTGTTTACGAGCACTAAAGCCTGATTAGGCGCAAGCAGCAAGCAATCGAACGCCTGACCTACGCTGCTACCCGTTAAGGAACTATCCAGTGTTACCGTCATTGGGCATCGGCCAGGTACGGCAACCTTCAAATCAACTTGGCAGAAAGCATCAGCACTCAAGTTAAAGCAGCACAGCAGCGTTTCATCCCCTTGCATATACCCGTACAGAACAATACCTTCCGGGGATTGAGCCACGAAAAAGTTTTCCGGCTTCACTAGGTGGCGCCAATCTTTCTTGAGTTCACTTAGCTCCGCCAACAGCGGCAGCATCGGTGTAGGATTGGTCCAATTAATTTGCATAACGTTAAAAAAAGCTCGGGAAATCTCCTTTCCGTTCGTGTTGTCTCCAAGACCACAGTTGAGCGGCTGCTCCTCATTCATTTCATAACCCGTCGTCACGTATGGAATTGCGTTCGGAAGAAATTGATTAAATACCGCGATCATCCGAGCAACCTCTACACCGCCACGGCTGGTGATCCGAGGAGTATCTGCTGTTTCTGCACAGGCAAATATATGAATATTCAACTCAGGCAGCTCTTCTAAGAATGAAATGAGATTCTCTTTAGTAATTTGTGTCATGACGTTCCATCCACTGCCAAGCATAATGTTATAGCCGGTGTTTGCTGCCTTCTTGTGGTTGCGATTGAACAAATCTTCGCTGATTAAGATCGCATTTGGATTCATCTCTTTAATCGTGTCAAAAATACGAGTCAACAACGGAATAGGAAGCACGTGTCCGATGTCGATGCGGAAGCCGTCAATCCCATATTTTTCGAGATTAACCCGTACTGCCTCCTCCAGAACATCCCACAGCTCCAGATTCGGCTCCTCTCCCGGGTAGTCATTGCATTTAATCGTATCAAAAAGGACATATGGCGCCTGATCCGGACTTATAAGATGTCTCACTTGCGGAGAGAAATCCTGGTAGAGGCGTAAGAACGTAATGTCTGTCCAAATCGGCTGCACATCATTTATCCAATCCGAATGCGCTGGAGCAGTCGTTATCCCCATCTCTTGCTCCACCAAAGTTAATAGCTCCTCTCCTGTTTTAGCAGCTTTCTCTTTCAAGTGCTGCCAAAGGATTGGATGGAGTTCATTGGGCGGTGGCGTGAACTTCCGCAGAAATACTGCTGTCTCCTGGCTGCGGTAGACCGTCTCCAATTTGTCCGGCGTACACTCCTCAAAAAATCCAAGCTGGGGAATTGCGGGCGGCGCAAAGCCTTCTAATTCATCCATTTTGATCCAATACACCCATTCAGGATGCTCGGTAATGAACGCACTGTTTTTCGCCGTCACACGGGGAATGAAGTCAACAACAGTCTTAATATCAAGTAAATGACAAGCCTCTACCAAAGCGCTGAGCTCATCGTGGATCGTAAACTCCTCCATATCATCCAATAGGCTATCGTGCAGGTTCTCGTCCAAATGGAATAACGATTGCACTGCGTAAGGGGACCCAATATCCCCCTTCAGATTCAACTTGCTGTACTGGTTAACTGGAAGCATGTACAGAATATTGATGCCCATTTTCTTTAGCAGAGGCAGAAGAATAAAGAATCTTAAAAAAGTACCCGATTCAATTTTTCCGTCATGGTTGTAATCCCAAGCCGTAGAATAGCGAATAAGCGAAGAATAGATCGCGCTATCGTCCAGATTTGTGCGTTCCTTAAGCAGATATCTCCACGAAAGCCTGTCCAGATAATTCAAATGATCTGTCAAAAAATCATACGGGTGTACACAAATTTCACCCTCTTTTTCTAAGAGAACACGCTCATATTGGCACTCATTCCACACTGCGGGTATCCAAATTGGCTCTATGTCTTTAGCCTTTTGTGTAGACAAGTAATCTTTAATTAATCTGAATTTGCTATCATTGCTCATCAACAGTGCCACCTCTCATTGATTGTAGTCTTACGTTTAGGGAACAAAAACCGTCTTTACGGTTTCACTCCCAACCACCTTCAAAGAGTTCAATTCATAGCCGATCAACTCGTCTATCGCTGCTTCATGCTCACTGAGCTTAACTTTTCTAGTCACTAGTTTCTCCATTTCAGGAGTTTCAGCGGCAAACCGCAAAGCTTCCTCGAACATGTAGCGGTATTCACCTGCTGCTATAATTTTTATTGCATGCTGCACGAATTTAGTAGGGGAAAAGGTGTAGCGATACTTCGCATTAATACCAAAAGGAACGATGCGGCCTCCACGTTCAATCCACTTTTCCGCCATTTCGAGTTGAGTGCCCACCGTATCGATAATCACATCAAACTTATGTCCCGCACAGATTTTGTCTACGGTAGCTTGATTTAATTGGGCAGGGGTTAAAGCAAAATCTGAGATCTCTCTGGCAAAAGCTAGCCGATAGGGATTAACTTCAGTCGCTACCGTGAGCGCAGATTTCGACTTGCTCACAATTTGGCTTAACAGTCCCATTGGACCCGATCCAAGAATGAGTACCTTGTCGTCTGCTGTGACATTGGCTTCTTTGAAATTGTGCAGTACACAGGCAAGCGGCTCAATCAAAACCCCCGTCTCCCAGCTCATATGATCGGGAAGACGGTGTGCAAACGTTTGTGCAGTTGAGTAAAAAAAAGTGAATGTCCCATTTCGATTCAAACCCGCAATAGGCATCCCATTTCCATCGATGCCCGTACAGAGGTGCGGCTGTTTCTTCAAGCAAAAATAGCATTCATCACAGCTTTGATTCGGATCGATAACTACGCGGTCGCCTACCTTAACACGGTCAACGTTGCTGCCGATTTGGATTACAGTCCCTACTGCCTCATGACCACGAATGACCCCTGGAACCCCCTCCTCTTTCCCAGTTATGACTGCTAAATCTGTTCCACATACACCTGTCATCTCAATCCGGATCTTGACTTCATCCGGTGCTGCAATCTGCGGCTCTTCCCATTCGCAAAGCTCCAGCTTATGATTAGATGTCCACACCAACGCTTCCATACTCATTCCCCTTTCTTTTTTGTTATCCATATTCGCCCAGAATATATCATAACTACCATGTAAAAGTAAGGTGAATGTTGTCGAAAAATGTTAATAATTACATTTATATATAAATACTTCACGAGTAAGCGCTTTAATTTTCTTTCGCTTATTATGCGGAGTGCACTGTCTGAAACGGCAAGTTTAAGGGCCATCCTTTGTGGGATGACCCTTGAATACGATTGTGATCAACCGAGCTCCGTGCGGGAGAGTAGCCCCCGAATCAACGTCTCCTATTTTGCAGCTTCCGCTTCCAGCCGTGCAATGACCTCAGAGCGGGCTTGATCTGTGAAGCGAAGCACCCCGTTTTCCTGGACGATTAGCTCTTCCCGTATTCGCCCATCCAGCCAGTCGCTGATCCATCCCGGAGCGTATCCTCCTTGCCCGAACTCGCCGCCAAAAGCGATCATTTTCTCATATACATCCAGATATTGTTGACGGCTCGTATTTGGATAAGAGCTTGTGTACAGCCAGAACTGCACATCGTACATCAGAGTAGAAAGCTCATCCGCATGAAAGGAGAAGTGTCCCTTCTCTTCAACGATTCGGGTACAGACTTTACGGATCTTCTGCTCAAGCTGATCTACCTCAGACACATCGCTGCACAGCTTCGCAAGCAAAGGTGAGAATTGGCCTACGGCTACTTTGCGCAAATCCTCCTCTTTATCTTCTTCAGAGGTGTCGTATTCCTCATCACTCACCAGGCCGCGTATAAACGTCTCGAAGTCTTGGGCCAGAAACGTAATCTCATAATTATCTTCCTGATCCACATGAATTACCTCGGGTTCGCCGTCCCTCCCGCAATTGCGGTAATCCAGCATCACGACATCATGGCCTGCCGAAGGGCAATCACAAATTACCACGCCGATGTCGGGATACCCCCACTCCTCAATCATGAACGGGCTGCCGAGATCGCCGCAGATGGAATAGCTTTTCTCGCGTCCGATGCCCATAATGCCCGTAATCGCAATATGATCCTCAGCCCATGAGGTCGCGTCCTCGGTCGGAAAACAAGTATTATAAGGCACTCCCCCATTGTGCTGCTTCATCAGACTGATATAAGAGGCAGGAAGCTTGTAACCCAGTTCTTCTTCTACAGAAGCAATCAGCTCATCCGTAGGCGGAGAAGAAACATATTCTTTTAGCGCATAATCGCTATCGTCCCAAAAGCCGGAGAGATCCATCCCGTCAAAAGGAGCTGCAGTCGTCCCCGAATCATTATGCTGTTCTCTGATTGCCCGTCTGGCTGCGGCGTCTTGTTCTTTGCGAAGCTTGCGCTGGCTGAATTTCAAAAACATGGCCGTGTTCTCATCATCCGGATCGAGGTCATGGGCAATACTCAGCACTCTCACCGCTTCCTCATATCGATTCAAATAATAGTAGGAATATCCCACACGAAAATGCCACAGATAATCATTCTGCCCTTGTTCCGCAATCATCGCGAAGTGTTCAAGGGCTTCTTCATAACATCCCACATTGTTATACGCTCTTGCCAGACTGCTGACTACCTCGTAATCTCTGTCCGCTGGAGGAATCTCCATCAGAGTGTCTACAATCTTCTGGTGTTCATCATCTTCATGCCACTGTGTCAGCTGTGCCACTAGTTCTTTGTCCATAGTCTACCTCCCCAAGCTTATAATTAAGTTACTAGAATATAGAGAAATATGGTTTTCCCTATTCTACCAGATGGGATGTAGGTATTGAAAATCGAAAAAGAGGGCATCTCCAAAATTTTTAATTATGGATACAGCCATATCCCTGAAACCGTCATCACCGCTGGCAGTGCAGTCTCGTCAACCGCTACATTGTCATACCAGCCGCCCACTGCAAGGTTCAGCACCAGATAAAATGACTCGTTAAAGGGCATAATGCCTGGCTCCAAGCAACGCTCGGCAAAGCAATGTCCGTCTACCAGCCATCGAATCGAACTGGCATTCCATTCCAGTGCATAATCATGGAATTCATTAATGGTTCCGCTTTCAAAATGGTGCGAGAACTCCTCAACGATTTGATGTTCCCAATTCTTTCCGTAGTGCAGTGTTCCGGATATTTGCTGAGGCAAGCGGCCTTTGGCTTCCATGATATCAATCTCGCCGGAAGCTGGCCAAGGCCCGTAAGCCTGTTCCTGCGGAAGCAACCAGATGGCAGGCCATACCCCTTGCCCTACCGGCAGTTTTGCACGCACAACCAACTTGCCATAACAAAAGGAAAAATGGTCCTTTGTATCCAAACGAGCCGAGGTATATGCAAAATTGCGCCCATCCTTTTCAATGGATTCGCTGCGCGCGCACAGGTTTAAGCCAAATTCATCGATATACAGATTGCTGGAATGATCCGTGTAATACTGCTGCTCTCCGTTGCCCCAACCTGGGTCTATGGGATTACCCTCATTATCTAACAAGTCGTTGCCAAGGCGGACATTCCATAGCTTTAAATCGGCATTTCTATCTAAGAAATTCTGTTCCCATATAGGTTTATTCATCCTTTGCACACTCCCTTCATTTAATCACAGCATACTTAATTTTTGCGGCTGGTCAAACAAATCTAAAAAAATGGGATAGGGTCGATAATCATGGGCTTTTTTTCCTATACGCTTTTTCATACGATGAAATAGAAAGGGGGCACGGAAAATGTTCCAATACAGAACGGAACAAATGAAAGCGCTTTTTAAGCAGTGGCAATTGCAAAGCATGGTTATCCCGGGAATCATCTGGATGTTTATCTTTTGTTATATCCCTATGTTCTGGCTCATTATTGCATTTATGGACTACAGCATCGCCAAACCCTTACTAGAATCACCGTTTGTCGGGCTGAAGCATTTTCAGGATTTTTTGACGGATGAGCGTTTTTGGCGTTCGATTCGCAATACTCTGGGAATGAGCAGCATCAAGCTGGTCTTGGGTTTTCCCATTCCTATCTTGTTCGCCTTGCTGCTGAATGAAATACGGAGTCTTCGATTTAAGCGAACGGTACAAACCATTTCGTACCTGCCGCACTTTATTGCCTGGACGATTTTTGGCGGCATTGCGCTCAATTGGCTGGGCGAGGGCGGTGTGATCAATCAGTTGATGATGGCGTTCGGGTTCCAGGAACGCGAAATCCTGTTTAACAGCGACCCTAAGTACTTTTGGTGGATCACCTTTTTCACCGATACGTTAAAAGAAACCGGCTGGAGCGCCATTATCTACATAGCGGCAATATCCGGCATTGATCCGGGGCTGTACGAAGCGGCTGAGCTGGATGGCGCAAATCGGCGGCAGCGGATGTGGCATATCACCATTCAGAGCATACGCCCCACCATCGCTATTTTGTTCATCCTCGCTGTCAGCGGGATACTCGGCAGTAACTTTGAGCAGATCTTTATGTTGAAGAACAATATGAACATGAGGATGGCGGAAAGCCTAGACTTGTATATCTACAACATGGGGTTGGTCTCCGGGCGCCATTCCTTCTCAACAGCCGTCCTGTTCGCCCGCTCTATTGTGGCGCTAGGTTTGTTGTTTTTGGCCAATCACACATCCAAAAAACTAACCGGCGACAGCATTTTTTAGAAGGGAGAGGACAGAGGTATGGAAAGACGCAAAAGATTTCGGCAAATTGGAGTATTTGAGGTCTGCAACACCCTGCTGATGCTGGCGGTTTGCTTTTTAACACTGTACCCGATGTGGTTTGTATTCATTAACTCGCTTAATGCTCCGCAGCAGGCATCCCTGGGCACCGTCAACTGGTTTCCCAAAGAATTATCGCTGGCCAGCTATAGCGTTGTGTTCAATGATAAGACTATGATGAACGGTTTTTACATTACCACTCTGCGCACAGTGATCGGGACAGCAACGCATGTGTTGTTTACCGCCATTATTGCTTACGGAATGAGCAAGTCTAATCTGATCGGACGCAAGCTGTATCTTAAAATCGCATTGGTTACGATGCTGTTCTCAGGCGGGCTGATCCCTACATTTATTCTGATGACGAAGCTGGGCTTATATGATAATTTTTGGATATTCATCATTCCCTCTATGTACACTTTTTTTAATATGGTCATTTTCATGAGCTTCTTCCGCACCATACCCGATAGCCTGGAGGAGTCTGCGAAGGTAGACGGTGCTTCAGACTATGGCGTCCTGTTCAGAATCGTATTGCCCAATAGCATGGCTGTCATTGCGACTATATCGCTTTTTTCAGCCGTTTATCATTGGAATGATTATTACCAGGGGGTCATCTACATCCGTTCGCAGGAATTACTGCCACTGCAGACCATGCTGTACAAAATCATTGCGGAGAACTCTATGTCCTTCATGCAGCAGCAAGCTATGGCGCAATTCGGCGCAAGACTTCCCGGCAACTCTATTAAATTTGCATCCATGATGGTGGCCACACTGCCTATTCTGATAGTCTATCCTTTCATTCAACGCTATCTGGTCAAAGGCGTGATGATTGGCGCCATTAAGGGATAAGAGTGTGAGTGTCTAGAAACTGGTATTCAAAAATTCAGAAGCAGCAAAGAAAGGATGATTATGTCATGAAACGTAATCTCATTAAGCCGGGGTTGACCCTCGTTCTGGCCGCAAGCCTGATGCTAGGCATAGCCGCGTGTTCCAATTCAGCGAATAGTGAAAATAAGCCGACACCACAGCCTACAGATAGTACACAGCCGCCCCCGAGTGAAGCAAAGCTCAATCCCGATGATCCGGCATGGAAGCTGGATACCAGCCCTGTTGATTTAACCTGGTTCGTAGGTGCTAACTGGTATGCCCACACTTGGGGAGACAGCTTGACCTCCAAGTACGTAACGGAAAAAACAGGCGTAAACATCAAGCTTGAAGTACCTTCCGGTGAAGCCAATGAACATATTACCCTGATGATGACCTCGGGCAAGCTGCCAGACTTGATATCAATGGGTTCGTGGGAAACCGCTGTCAAAAAGCTGTGGGAAGGCGATCATGTCTACGCCTTAAATGAATTAGCTGACAAGTATGACCCTTACTTCTTCAAGGTGGCCGGGGACGGTACACTGAAGTGGTATCGTCAAGAAAATGGCAATACCTATGGCGTTCCGAATGATTCATATAGCCCCAACCTGATGCATGAAACTGGCATGACGGCGGCTAACCAGACTTTCCTGGTGCGGAAAGATCTGTATGAGGAGATGGGCAGCCCGGACCTTAGCACTCCAGAGGGCTTTCTGAACGCACTGCAACTGGTAAAGGATAAGTACTCCCAATATAAAGGCCAGCCCATCAGTCCCTTTTTTGCACAAGGGAACGTCCCTTACGGGATGACCGAATATCTGCAGAACCTACTGGCCGTTCCGCATGAGAAAGACGGAAAAGTATACGACCGCATTACCGATCCCGATTATATTGCCTGGCTAAAAACCTTCCGTACGGCTTACGAGCGCGGGTTGATTAATGTGGATTTCCTGGTGGATTCCGATACTCAGGTAGAGGAAAAAACAAACAACGCCCGCTATTTCATGATGGTCCGCGAGTGGACCGGTATGTCGGCTGTCAATCCTATGCTGGCTGCTAGCGGCAACCCGGACTCTTACTACATCGCAGTCGATGGGCCAAAGAACAGCAAGGGCGATAACCCTAAGTTATTCCCTGGCAACATGGACGGCTGGATGGTGACGATGATTAGCAAATCAACCGAAAACCCTGAACGAGCCATCCGCTTTTTGACCTATCTGGCCAGCGAAGAAGGCCAACGAGATTTGTTCCTTGGCAAGGAAGGCGAAACATGGGAGATGGTAGATGGCAAGCCGCAACTGAAGCCTGAAATGGTAAAATTACTCGACACTGATATTGAGAAGCTGGAGAAAGAATACGGCATCATGGATACCTATTGGATGATGCGAAACCCTGTAATCGTCAACCAGTGGAGACCGGAGAAATCTCCTGTCATTAAGCAAATGGAAGACTTCGCCAATAAGCAGGCCGATATTGATAGCGGTATCTATAAGGGCTTAGATCCACAGGGCGATTCTGATGTGTCGGTAGCCTGGTCCCGTATTTCGCAAAATTGGGAGGAAGTACTCCCTGAGCTAATTACGGCCAAAAATGAGGCTGAATTTGATAAAATCTTCGACAATTTCCTTGACCGCCGCGAGAATTACAACTTTGGCAAGGTGATGGAATACCGCCAGGCTGAACTGGATGTGCGAAAATCCAAAATGGCAGAGTAATAATGCCCGTATTAAGATTGCTGCCGGCCACCGAAAGGGTGGCCGGTATTCCCTTTTTCGCTTCTTTAACCATTTAACAAAACAGCCTAGTTACCTACCGGGCAGTTTGTAATATATGGTATATTACAAGGGTAGGAGGCTACTTAAATGAAGTATCTGCTGACTAAAATGAGGAAGCTGTACCGTAATTCCCGAATCTCCCAAAAGTTGTTTCTGGCTTTTAGCATGATGATTGCCATCCCTGCGATTGTGGTATCCTTTTTATTTATCCGCACACAGGAAAGTCAGCTATACAAGGACGCTATGGCTACCGGCAGCAGCCATGTCTCACGAATTAACGAACAACTGCGCAGCAAAATGGGCATTATTGAGAACGCTTCCTCTACTGCGCTGAATCAAAAGGCATTTGTAGATTTTATTCACTCCAATATGCGCGGGGATGGCCTGCGTCTCGTAAAATTTAGACAAAATCAATTTGAGCAAATGCATAATATCATTCAAAGCTACGAGATGATCAGCGAGCTAAGTTTCTATGTCGATAATCCAAACCTATTTGAGATTTGGCCTGAAATCTACCATTATGACAAGTTCTGGCCGAAGGACTACTGGGTGACACTTCGGGAGGAAGGCGGTGCGGCATACCGCTTATTTGCTTTTAAAGATGGAGAGCATACGCTATCCTATTACCGGCTGGTACGCCTTCAGGGGCAACAGCAGAAACTCCCTACCATTATGGAAATCCGCGCCCAGCATAGCGTCTTTTTCAGTGACCTGCTTGAGGATAGCGGGGGGGATTTCTTTTCTGTAGTGATGGATGGAGCCGACTCTTCCCGATCTGTATACAATCCTGAGCATATCTTTTCACAAAATGCCGGTGAGGAATTGGATAACATTCTAGGTAGCATTCACCAGCGGCTGGATGTGCTGCAGCAGAGTAGCCCCATTAAGGTCAAGGTAGGCGACCATACTTACTACGCGTTGTATCGCTACATCGCCCCACTGAACGCCTATGTAGTGGATATTGCCTCTCATCAAGCGCTGATGAAAGGCCCACGAAGCTGGTATTTGCTCGTAGTAGCGATCACATTGTGTGTATTGCTGCTAATGTTACTGCTCGTTTCACATACCACTCGGCGCATTTTCCGCCGGCTCGACAGGGTGCTGGCTTCTATGCGCAAGGTGCGGCAAGGCCAACTGGATGCGAAAATTGATACCGGCCTGGATAAAAACGAAACCGGTGACGAAATCGACGAGGTGGCCGTCAGCTACAATAATATGTTGGACGAAATCAAACATTTGATGACCCAAGTGGTAGATAAGCAGCTGATTGCCAAAAATGCACAGCTGCACTCGCTGCATTCGCAGATCAATTCACACTTTTTATATAACGCGCTGGAATCCATCCGTATGCTCGCGGAGGTTCAGCGACAGCCCGCTATCGCCGAAGCGTTGGTGTCTTTAGGCTCACAACTGCGATACAGCATGCAATGGCGCAGCGATACGGTTGCGCTTAGCGAAGAACTTGCCAACATACACAGCTATGTCCGATTCATAAACTTCATGGAGGGTGGCAGCATTGAGTTGACGGCGGATCTCCCGCAGGAGGTACTGCGTTATACAATTCCTAAAATGTGCATGCAGCCCATCGTCGAAAATGCCGTTCATCATGCAGCGCCCTCGGGCGGCAGCGTACGTATCCATATTACCGTATCGGTAGAAAATGAAAGCCTTCTGCTAATTGAGATACGAGATGATGGCGCAGGTGTTGACCCGGAAATGCTGTCCAGTCTGCAGGCTGTGCTGCGGGGCGACTCAGATTCACCGATTGTTACCAGCAAAAACGGACTGGGCTTGGAGAACGTGCATAAGCGCATACAGCTTCATTATGGTAAGAACTGCGGTCTTTGGATTGACAGTGTGCAGGGTGCCTATACTTGTGTAACCATACGTTTGCCTTGGGAAAATGTGAATCTTGGAGGATGGTAGGGCATGATCAATATTCTAATTGTGGACGATCAAAAGCACATTCGTGATGGGCTGCAGGCGATGCTGCGTCAATTTCCGCTGCAGCTGGACAATATTTACTGTGCAGTAAACGGAATTGAGGCCTTAGATATATTGAGTCAGCACAACATCCAACTGGTGATTACTGATATCAGGATGCCCGATATGGATGGACTGACGCTGATGGCGAAGAGCAAACAGGAGCATATTGAGGTAGATTACCTGATTATTAGCGGCTATAGTGATTTTGCCTATGCTCAAAAAGCCATCGAACTTGGAGCAAAAGGCTACCTGCTCAAACCTGTGAAACGTGAAGATCTGCAAACCGCAGTAGAACATGTAGCAAATGAGATAAAAACACGGCAGGCGCTCTCGCGTAATATGGAGCATATCTCCCGCCGCGCCCGGGAGACAGACCGCAAAGAACTGAGTATGTTCATGCAGGGTGCAATGATTGATGAAGCGTGGGTTCTCCAGACCCAGCAACAGAATCCAGAGTTGTGGAGTAATTACCGCCTGTGTCTGCTGCGGGAGGAATTATGGATTAACCAACCGGGGGCCGACAGTAGCCACAGTATGGAATCCCTTGCCTACCGTGTGTATGGCAGACGAGGGTGTATATGCCTGCAACACCGCCCGTACCTGATTCTCGCGGTTGATGCAGCCGTAGATACGGGAGCCTTCCCGGCCGCCCTCAAAGCAGGACAGATAGATGCCATTACTGCCATGACCAGCCCGCAGCAAGGATTGAAGGAGTTGCCCCGCAGCTATACACAAGCGCTAGAGCTCTATCGCCACAGTTACCTGTTTCCAGAGAAGAGCTGCATCTTGCCAACACATATTGAGCGACTGGAGCAGCAGTGGGAGCTTCCCTATGAGGAGTTATATGCCCTGTTCCAGTTAATCGGCACCAAAAACAGCGGTACAATCACCCAAGGCATTTCTATGATATTTCACAAAGATACATTGCAACGTTATCACATCCAATACACACAGCAGCTATGCCGTGCCATTGTACAGATGCTGGAGGAATCTGTGCGTGTAATCCGCCCGTACATGGGGGAAGAAGCGCTGGACAGCGAATGTTTACGTAATCTATTCGATTATCCGGGTATTCGCGATTATATTCAGGCGCTGCAACAACAGCTGCTTCGGCTGAACCAATTTTATTATGAATATAAGTGCAGCTATCGCAACTCGCAAGATTTGAATGAAGCCATACGCTTTATACACGAAAGCTATCATAAACCCCTGGATCTCGCGATGGTATCGAACCACGTGTCGCTTAATTATGCCTATTTTTCTAACCTGTTCAAAAAAAATATCGGCAAAGGCTTTGCAGAATACTTGCGCGATGTGCGCCTGGATAAAGCCCGGCGGCTGCTGGCCGAAACCGATCATAAAATTGTAGAGGTAGCCACCATGGTAGGGTATGAAAGCTACAAAAGTTTTACACGATCATTTCGGGATGTCATGGACATGCAGCCCACAGAATACCGGCAAATGATGCGCCGGAAGCACGACAGCGAGGAAAAGTTCCGTGACACAGCGCTATAAATAATCAAAAGCCAAAAAATTGGGTTATAACAAAAATAATTGTACCTTTTAGCTGATTATTATATTCGATAGAATAGAGATGACCCTAAATGTAAGCGGTTTCGTTTCTTCATTATTTTATTAAAGGAGGGCAAGTATGAAACGACTTTACAATACGGAAAGTGGTTTTAAGCAGAAGGTATTTAGTTTGTTCTTAGCAGTAGTACTGTTGGCTGGGGTTGGTCTATTGCCGACTTCTAAGGTGCAGGCAGCAGGAACCACAGTTACCTCTATGTCTTACTTTTCAGCGGCAGACGGTCCTGTCATCTCAAAATCAGGGGTTGGGCAAGCTAGCTATGGTTTCGTCATGCCCACATTCAATGGGGGCTCTGCCACCTGGAATGATGTTTCCGATGACGTCGGTGTAAAAGTAAAAGTTGCTGGAAACTGGGTGGATATTGACCATGCAGGCGGCTATACCTACAACCAAAACTGGGGACACTGGAGCGACGGTGGCTTGAATGGCTATTGGTTCACTCTCTCCGCAACAACGGAGATTCAGCTGTTCTCCAAGGCTAATGGAGTTACACTTGATTACACCCTGGTATTTCAAAACATAAACAAAACGACCATTACTGCTATGGCCCCTACACAAGGGCCGCAGATTTCAGCAGGATTTACAGGAAGTGCAGGCTTTACTTATCCTACCTTCAACAATGATCCGGCCGTTACCTATGAAGCCGTAGCTGAAGATCTGAAGGTATATGTAAAACCTGTAAGCAGCAGTACATGGATTGATATTGACAATAATGCAGCCAGCGGCTGGATCTATGATAACAACTTCGGACAATTCACCGAAGGCGGCGGTGGCTACTGGTTCACCGTAACAGAGTCTATCAACGTCAAGTTAGAATCGAAAACCTCAACGGCTAACGTCGTTTATACCCTCACCTTTAATAAACCTGTAAGAAATTCATATGTCTTAACTCCTTATGAGGGAACGACCTTTACCGCAGATGCAAAAGGTGTAATAGGTGTACCGCTACCTAAGATTGATGGGGGCGCTCCAATAGGCACTGAACTAGGAAATTACGTATACCAAATTAACATCAACGGACAATGGGTTGCTATGAGTGATTCCAGCCAGAGCGGATTTGTATACGCCGGCAATGGCTATAACAACATGTCCGATGCCAACCAGTGGGGATATTGGGCTGACTACATCTATGGGCTTTGGTTCCAGCCTGTCCAAGAGGATGTGCAAATCCGTATTGGCTATCCATTAAATGGACAGGCGGGCGGAAGTGTCGGCAACAATTACGTCAACTATACCTTTATTGGTAATCCAGATGCCCCACGTCCGGATGTATCCGATCATGATGACATTGCCATCGGAACACCAAACGACCCGGCGATAGAGGGCATGAATCTCATTTGGCAGGATGAATTTAACGGAACAGCACTCGATACGAGCAAATGGAGCTACGAACAAGGTTATTATATTACTGACGATCCGAATAGCTGGGGCTGGGGCAACGCGGAACTGCAGCACTATACAGACAGTACACAAAATGTATTTGTACAGGACGGAAAGCTGAATATCAGAGCTTTGAACGATTCAAAATCCTTTCCACAGGACCCAAGCCGGTATGCCCAGTACTCATCCGGCAAGATTAACACCAAAGATCAGCTGTCCTTCCAGTACGGCAGAGTAGATATTCGTGCTAAGCTGCCTACAGGTAACGGCGTTTGGCCAGCACTTTGGATGCTTCCGGAAGATGCCGCTTATGGAGCGTGGGCCGCATCCGGGGAAATTGATATTATGGAAGCCAAAGGACGCTTGCCCGGCACGACCAGCGGGGCCATACACTTTGGCGGACAATGGCCTGTAAACAGATATATTGCTGGTGAATATCACTTCCCTGAAGGTCAGACCTTCGCCAATGATTATCATGTGTACTCCATGATCTGGGAAGAAGATAATATGAAATGGTATGTGGACGGCAAGTTCTTCTTTAAAGTCAGTAGAGATCAATGGTATTCCGTAGCTGCACCTAACAATCCGAACGCCCCATTCGATCAACCCTTCTACATCATTATGAATCTGGCGATCGGCGGTCACTTCGACAGCGGTCATACCCCAGATCCGTCGGATATTCCTGCAACAATGCAAGTGGATTATGTTCGTGTCTATAAAGAAGGCAACAGCGAGAATCCGGTAAACGTGCCGGTTACCGGTATTTCTCTGAATCAAACCACTGCGCAGGTGGAGGTCGGACAGACTGTGCAGTTGAACGCCAATGTTGCCCCGTCTAATGCAACCAATAAGCAGGTCACTTGGACCGTATCAGGTACCAACGTCGCTTCCGTGAATCCGAACGGTCTCGTGACGGGACTCACTCCAGGCACAACAACCGTAACGGCTACAACAGCCGACGGTAATAAAACAGCCCTCTCCACCATCACTGTTGTACCGGCAGCATCATCCGGTGTTATCATTGTCGGCGATGAGGTGCGGGGCCTGAAGAAAATAGGTGACGACCTGCTGTTCTATGTGAACGGCGCAACCTTTGCCGACTTACACTATAAGTTGAATAACGGTGGGCAGCTAAACGTAGCCATGACCCCGGCAGGGAACGGTAGCTATACCTACCCTGTAAATCACCTGCAACACGGGGATACCATCGAGTACTCCTTCACCTATAATCCGGGACAAGGGGCCGTCGATTCCCCGACGCTCTCGTATATCCATGGGGTAACCCAAGGAACACCAGAATAAAATAGTTGAACCCTAAGCAACTGCATGAACACAAATAGGCGAGGAGGAAGTGTTGAAGCTTCCCTCTCGCCTATTTTGTTGTTTTTACCGTGCTGCGGGTCTTCTCGGGGGAAGCTCGGCTAGCTAGCCTCATGATTATGGAGTGTCAGTTTATCACCTGACGCTTTCCGCACCTTCGCTCGCTTGCCTAAATTAACGCGTCGAAATGACCCTCCGCGTCCACCGTCGCCGTCCGGGGATCAGTCAGGCCGATGCCCTTGAGGCCTCCCTTTCCTTCATTTCCCCAAAGGGGGAGGTGATCTTGAAGCGGAGAAGCAGGCACAAAATTTACGGAGGTACTGCTCCCGCTTTTCTGTACCAGTTGGGACTCCAGCAGCCGGATTTGCCGCTGCAGCTGCTCCCTGCGATAAGGAGTTTGCATCTCACTTCCTTGTGCCGCATTCACTTTATCCAGTTCCATCATCAGCCGGTTTCGCTGTTTCTCCAGAGAACTGACATCACTCTGTGTACCGCCGTAGGCCGCAATGGTCTGTACGGAGCTGATGCCTGATACTGTCTGTGCCGCCATGATCTTTCCCCCGTTTCCTTGGCTCCCAATCCAAAATCAGCCAAATTTGAAAGTTCTAATCATCTTTATTACCCGGCAGGCCCCGTCATGACAACATCACAGCCTCAATTGGAAAATAATCGTCGTATAGTCTCAGTCGGCCGCTTGTTTCAACCCTACCAAAGACCCACCGAAGGCTGGCTAAAGTCCCTTCAGAGCTCCCTTACTCGTCCTTCAACCGCCGCTGATATAAAATGACAGACACTACTGTTAGCACAACCGTCCATGCCAAATTAATGAGGAGTGGTTTCACTACATCGCCCGTCGTATAACCTGTATTGCTTAGACCCAGCAGATGCACAAGCTGACTGCTTGGCATGTAATCCAGCACTTTGAAGACCGGATAATCCTTCACTAGTACTTCTCCCCACGGTGCCCCCATAAATATGAACGCCACAGGGAGTATAGATAATGAGGATTCAAGCAACGTCTTGGAGAATAAACCGCAGATCGTCCCGGCTGCAGTGTACAGAATAATCGAAAGAATGATTACTGCCACAAATGCCCATATATTAGCTGGCTCATAGCCAAATAATAATGTAGAAATAGCGAGAACAACAGCAGACATGACAAAGACCAAACTGCTTTTACCGATTAGTACATCCATGGTCGTAGCCGGTGTCATCATTAATGACCGTAAAGTGTTACGTTCCTTCTCTTCCGCAATCAAGCAGGCTTGTGCGAAACATGTTAGCAATACAAACGAACTATTAAAAAGAAAACCGCTGGCTCCAGGTAAAGACGCACCTGCCCTCTTGAAAATCAGAGCGATAATAATAGGAAAAATCAGCATAATGGACAGCGCGTAGTTACGTGAAAACTCTTTGTAATCCTTCACAAATATCGCCCGGGCACGTTTGTATGAGATACTCATAGTAGCTCACTTCCTGTCATTTTAATAAAAATATCACCTAGACTTGGCTCTTTCGTTTCTAACCGGTCAATTAGCCCCCGCTTCATCCAATCCGCGATTTGGTCAGCCGCCCCCTCATCGATCGGGAGCTCGTAGGTTTCCCCATTGATTAAGTCCACACTAATTACGTTCTCCCGGTGCTGCCGTTTAAGTTCCTTCGGTGAACCGATGGTTTGGATTTGACCCTGATACAGAATCGCTACACGGTTGCATATCAATTCTGCTTCAGACATATCATGCGTAGTCAGAAAAATCGTAGTTCCTTTCTCATTTAAGTAGCGTAAGCCTTTATAGATATGTGCTGTGTTTACCGGATCTAGAGCCGAAGTTGGTTCATCCAGGAATAATAATTCCGGCTCATGGATAATCGCGCATGCCAGCATGACACGCTGACGCATCCCTTTGGATAAGAGGTTAGCTTTCTTTTTGCGCTCCCCGCTTAAGTTTACAAACTGCAGCACCTTGTCGACCGCAGATTTGGGAAGATCATATAACTTACGATACAACTCCAGATTTTCCTCAATACTTAACCTCTCATATAGACCACTGTTATCCGTCAAAATGCCAAAACGCATCTTCTGAGCAGACTGCTGCATCATCTCCGCCGGCTGGTCAAATACACTTGCCTGTCCACTTGTCGGATTTAACTGTGCCGTTAGAATCTTAATTAATGTTGTTTTGCCTGAGCCACTCGGGCCAAGGAAACCAAAAATTTCACCCTTAGGAATTGAAAAAGAAACATCTGCTAACGCATCCTTTTCTCCAAATCTCTTATGGATACGTTCTACCCGGATAACATTCATTAACTCCACATCCTTAGTGTTGATGGCTTAAACATATACAGATTACATGCTTCCTGCCATCAAAACGCGCCGAAATGTAGCTGTAAGCGCCTGAATGGTACCATTTAAATGTTAAGAAGTGCTTTTAATTCAGGCAATTTTGAACGGGATAACGGAACCACGGCATCTTGACCTGTATTTAATCGCAAGCTGTAGCTATTTTTCGTCCATGTAATAATCTCTCTTACTTTTTGCAGATTAACAATGTAAGATCGGTGACACCTAAAAAAACCGAAATTTAATAATCGCTGCTCGAGCTCGGTCAGCGTCAACGCACAGTCATAATTTTCACCGCCCACATGAACAAGGATTGACCCCTCTACACTTTCTATAAAATCAATTTCAGGCGGATTAAATAAAATCACCTTATCATTTCTTTTGGTAGAGATCTTCTGCAAGGTTATATTGGCCTCGTCTTGTTTCTGTACTTCCTGCTTATCCTCGTCGAAGTCCCGAATATCCAATGGATGAAATCCCGATTCGTTCAACCGATAAATGGCATCACAGGAAATAAGGGCATCCTCTAAATTCGAAGTTAAAATTAAAATCTGCTTTTCTTGAGAAAGATCATCCAGAATCCGTTTGAGTTGACGACAATCTTGCTCTTCCAAGTAAAAATAGGGTTCCTCCAGTACAAGTGTAGGCTGATGCGCAAAAAAGACACGCAGCAATGTCACATACATCCTTTTCGATGAGCTTAGATCCTTGATCTTTACCTTCCGTTCTTCTTTTAAAGCAAAATAATCTATCAACGAAGCGGTACGCTCATTCCTCTCTGTTACTCTGATTAGAAAAGTGATTAGTTCCTCCACCGTTAAACGCATATACTCGTTTTGCCCAGCCCGAAATAAATAATATTGGGAATGATCCCCTAATTGATTCATTAAAAGCTGCTTTCGCTTCAAGTCCGTTATGATGCCAACCGATTGGTTCGGTGTCATATTTAATTCGATCTTCGGTAGAAATAATTCCCCATTATAATAAATTGGTTGAAATTGCATGCCATCCTCCCGGTCAGTGCTGCTATAGGGTATACTTTTTCAATTTTGTTCCTGTTATTTCCTCCTCGATAAATACGATTTAGGTAATATTTAATGCAAATATTAGTAGTCAAGGCATCTAGTTTACCGCATCTCTAGTGAGCAGGAATTCCCTCAACTTAAATTCCTCACTGAGATTTAATACATTTATTTCGAAAATTTTGGAAGAGTTTTGATTTTGTGACTAAATTCACATAATAAGTAGATTTAAAATTATAGAATAACATTGTAAATAAATGGGTTATTAGGGTATCTAAAGAATCAATGGATGTCATTAGGTTTGGGTTAACAATTTTATCTAAAAGCATCTTTCTTCTAGATAAAAATAATATAAAGGAGGTTTACATATGTCGAGTGAAAATCAATTCAAAACTCGCTCCGTGAACGACGACAAGGATCTATGGACAGAATTATTTGATCAGGTAGAAACATTGGAAAATCGTGACGAAATGGCCTGCATTAATCTTTGTTGCTGGAATTGTTGTTTCCAAATTTGAGTCGATGAAAAAAGCCGTTCTCTGCGGCTTTTTTTTACGAATAATTCTTTAATACCCAATATAAGTGATTCACAATAAATTATACAATTAAACAATATTTTTTAATAATTCCAAAATTGTATAGAGGTGAAAATATCATGATAGTAAATAAATACCATTTAAGATATGAGTTTGATGAAAAAAACCTTGTTATCAATACTTTGACAGGTGCTGTAGATTTTTTCTCTGCAGAAATGCTTGATTTACTGGATTCAGCAGAGAGTTGGGAACTATCTAATTACCCGCCTGAGCTTAAAGAAGACGATATCGAGTTCTTATTGAGGAGAGGCTACATTTTTGAGAATAATGAAGATAAGGAGCGACGATTAAACCAAGCATCACAAATCATGAATTATGATCAATTCATGCATTATATTATTTGTCCGACTTATGCCTGCAATTTTCGTTGTACATATTGCTTTGAAGATCATTTGCTTCATGAGAGTACACGCTTCATTACCGAAGAACAAATAGAGCATGCGTTTTCCGCAATTGATATTCTGCATAAAGAAAGCGGAATGGACAAAGGATTAATTAACCTATTCGGAGGTGAGCCCCTCTTACCTCCCGCCAAGAACATGGTAGAAAAAATCTGCGAAGAAGCGGAAAAACGAAATTTTATAATCGGTTGTAATACAAATGGTTATCACTTGAAAGCTTACGCCGACATTTTAGAACGCTTTCGCGATTGTTTAAGTGTTATGGTTTCTGTCGATGGCCCTGAGGAAATACATGATAGTCGGCGCTTTTTATCTGGAGGACAGGGTACATTTCAACGGATACACCAAGGCGTTAATGAATTATTAAACCGTAACATCCCTGTTATGATCCGGATTAATATAGATCAAACTAATATTAAAACTGTACCTGAGTTAATAAAGTACTATCATCAATGCGGCTTCTTCGGGCATCCTTCCTTCTCAATAACCTTTGCTCCTGTAACAGATCATACTTGTCTAGGTCTGAGTTCTACTTTGATGAAAGGTTATGAGATTGCAAAGTCTTTAATCCGACACGTCCCTAACTTTACAGAACTTGAAAAACAAAAGAAGATCGGCCTTAGTCCTGAAATGTTCCGTTTCTTCCGGACAGGCATGTTACTTGATCCTGAATTACAAGATAGAGTTGGGATTATTTCGCCACAACTTGTCTACTGTGAGGCTACTGAAGGAAAAACCTATGCTTTTGGACCTGATAATAATATGTATGCATGTCCGGATTTAGTGGGAAAATCAGAATATCGCATCGGCCAGTTCTCCCCTGTTTTTACGAAGGAACCCGTTTTTGACCAATGGAGAAATTTTAATGTTCTACAAATACCCAAATGCAAAGACTGCTCTGCAGCAATGATTTGCGGCGGCGGCTGCGCTGCACAAGCTTTATCAACATACGGAGATCTGGACCTTCCTTGTTGTCCGGATGCAAAGAACATGCTTGGTCAATATCTACACGAATTGCAGGAGGAAGCTGCACAATACGAGGAGGTTAAATCATGATCAAAAGCACATATAATTCTATTCATCCTATTAACAATGGGAATTATATCTTGATTAATTCTCTTAGTGGAGCAGTAGATGTAGTGGATGGTCTAGTAAAGGAACGGCTAGATCGGATTGAACAGACTAATCTGCAACGAGATAATCAAGATGAGGTTGAACTACTTACTTTTTTCAAAAAAAGAGGGTATATCTTTCATAGCCTTGCAGAAGAACAACAAATACTTTTTAAAGTTAAAGATGCAATGGAAAAAATGACGGCAAAGAGTAAATGGGGTATGACCTTCAATGTTTGTACAACATATGCTTGTAATCTAAGGTGCCCCTATTGCTATCAAGGCCATCAAATTCATGACCATAATCATGCATTAGACTCAGATGAAATAACCAAAATGTTCGAAGCTATTACTCAAATTATTAAAATGGAAGAAAATCGTGGCCGCTTCATAGGAGCACAACATCGTATGGTTTTATATGGAGGAGAACCACTTCTTCCGCAGACTAAAAATACAGTTAAAGAAGTGGTAGAACGTGCTGTTAATGAATATGGTTTCCGTATGTGCGCTATTACTAACGGGACATTCTTGCATCAATTTTTAGATATTTTTCAACCTTACCGTGACCAATGGGATTTCTTTCAAATTTCACTTGACGGCCCCAAAGCTGTTCACGATAAACGGCGTATCATGGCTGGTGGACAAGGAACATTTGATCGTATAGTCCAAAATATTGATATGGCCCTGGAACGAGGCTTTGCCGTTGCTACTAGGACAAATGTTAACAAAGAAAATCTGGGTCATCTGGTCGAACTGGCTAATTTCATTGAACAAAAGGGCTGGAATAAGTTCCCCCACTTTGGTTGGCAAGTCACGCCTGTTACTAATCACTTCAGTGAACCAATGCCCGACCACTTACCTGAACATGAACTGTTGATAGCCCTATATGAAATGTTCGGCGACTTGGATTCTTTTATTGATAAATACAACGCAAGACTGGGATCAGTGATAAACATGCGCACCTCACGAATTAGAAACACGATCCGATCTTTTGATTGGAGCAGGATGGACGATATGGATGCTTGTACTTCCTCGGGGGTCACTAGTGTTCCACATTTTAAAGAATGCAGCGCGCGCGAACAACGTTTCTATTCATTTGGGACAGAAGGACTTATCTATGCCTGTCCCGACTCTGTAGGCCGTGCAGAGACCGCCGTTGGATCATTTTTCCCAAAATATGAGCTGAATTCTGAAGCTCATCAGCAATGGGACCGGGGAATTACAGATTCCAAGGAATGCACGGAATGCTCTATCTCTCTCTTTTGTGGTGGTGGTTGTGCTTATGCCAATTTAATGAGGAATGGAGATATTACAAAGCCCTATTGTAATTATGCCAATGAAACAATAGATGTTTATATCAAACATAATAAACACCTTTTCGAAGAATTGGGTACCGTCTAAAGAAAGAGGGGGATAATTATGAATGCGATAGCAGCAACAAAATATCCCCAATTGATACCCTATATTATCCATGAAATGGATGTTTGGGAAGAGGGGGCTCGCTATTTAGTTCACTTTGACAATGGTCTACAAATGAAAGTAACAGAAAAGATTTTAACCATTTTTAACTGTATGGACGGAAAAAAGTCGCTTTTAGAGATTTCTGAGCAATTATTAGAGAAATATGAAGTTGCCCCACGCTTAGAAGAGCTACAATATTTATTAGAACATCTTCTAACTGAGAAGGGTATCGTTGTAGGGAGCGAAAAAATAGCAGAACATTCCTCGGCCATCCGTTTTCGTACTCCACTATTAAATGCAAGCCGACTGGAAGGCTGTTCCCAACCCTTTCAGCATCTTTTTTCTTTAAAAGGTATTTGTATTTTTGGAGTTCTTATGAGTATTGCCCTCTACAACTACATAATAAATTTAAGTCTTTCTGCAAATAAAGCAGATTTAGGTTCTTATCTTTTTTGGATTATTACTTTTTTCATGATTTTGTTTTCGGCTATATTCCATGAATTTGGGCATACAGTGGCGGCTTTTAAATATAATGTTAAACCAAGAGATATGGGGATCGGATTGTTTTTTTTAGCCCCTGTTCTTTTCGTGGATTTGAGTGATGCTTGGAAAGCAAGTAGAAAAGAGCGAGTAGTGATCGACCTTGGAGGTATATATTTTCAATTATGGATATTTATTATATATGAATTATCATCTATAATAACAGGGAGCAATATACTATTTACTGCCAACCATTTTATTTTGCTTTCCATTATTAGCAATCTAAATCCATTATTACGTCTTGATGGTTTCTGGGTACTTACAGATATCCTCGGAATTCCCAACCTGCATACTAGAACTTTTACATTGGTAAAACAAGGATTATTGGGATATGTATGTAGGAAACGACTTTTCCGCGAGAAATTTAGATTAAATATTATCAATATGAGCAGTACTTACAAGAAAGTGTTTTTAGCGTATTCCTCTTTATACTTAATTGTTTTCAGCATTGCTTTAATGTATATGTTACGTTTTATTTTTTCATTTACTTCCCTCTTTCATTCTTGGAACTGGACAAACTTCAAAGGCCTTTTGATAGTGATTGTGATATTAATTCTTCATTTCACCATATTACTTATTAAAAAAATTAACAGAAAGAAGGAAAATTCAGTTGATTGTAGAACAACCGATTCTGGCCATCCAAAATCTTAACAAAGAGTACGAATCCGAAGCCGGCATAATATCTGTTCTTAAGGGAATAAATCTGAAGTTTTACAAAAGTGAGATTGTAAGCATTATGGGACCCAGCGGCAGCGGAAAATCAACCCTGCTTGGGATTATGGGATCCCTAGATAAGCCTAGTACAGGGAAAATCGCACTTGAGGGTAAGTCAATCGAATCTTTATCTGAAGAAAAACTTTCTGATTATCGCGCACAAAAAATTGGGTTTGTTTTTCAATCCTTCAATCTAATCTCTACAATGACCGCTCTTGAAAATGTAATGCTTCCCATGTTCTGCATCAAAGGCACCCGACATAGTGAAATACGTAAAAAAGCAGAAGAAATGTTGAAGCTTGTGGGGATGGGCGATCGGATGAAGCACCTGCCTAATCAACTATCCGGCGGACAACAGCAACGTGTCGCTATTGCAAGAGCTCTGATTAATAAGCCCTCTCTAGTCATTGCTGACGAGCCAACCGGCAATTTAGATCGTGATTCCGGACAGAAAGTTCTTGACCTTATCTTCCGCTTAAAACAGCAAATGAGAATGACCTTCATTATTGCTACCCATGATCCAGAGGTTGCTTCAAAATCCGACCGAGTGATTTACATTAGAGATGGAAGGGTTGAAACTGAGGATCCTTGTCTGAGTAAAGGAAGGTGAATATCTGATGATATGGCTGAGCTCTGCCGGGAGAAGTTTATTACGTAACAAATTAAGAACAATTTTCACTATATTGTCTCTCATTATTGGAAGTGCAAGTTTCTTTAGTATGTTCCTATTATCTGAATTGGCGCCACGTTCTATTGAGAATTCTGCCAAACTGCTATTAGGTGGGGATGTATTAGTCCAGTCCTACCTTAAGCCACTACAGAGCAATATAGTGAATGATATATTCCAAGACATGGGAGAAATCGACAGCCATTCATCTTCATATGTCGGACAGAGCATGGTGCAATCCAAAAATAAAACAACAAGCGTGATCTTGAAGGGAATTGATACGAAGACTTACCCTTATTATGGGGAAAATCAATATCCTGGCATCCGTTCACTTCAAGCAAATGAGGTCCTTCTTGCTGATAATGCAGCAGATCGCCTACAGGTAAAGGTTGGAGAAAAAATTTGGTTGCCGAGCGCGTCTGATGGAAGTCTGCATGAGTACAAGGTAAAAGGATTAGTACTTAATGTTCAAGAGTCTTACGGAGATGCGGATATTTTTGGAGCTGCTTATCTTCCGTTGAATGAAGCAGCTAATCTGCTAAACGCTCCAGCCGGAAGCACAAATGAAATTCTTATCCATTGGAAAGCGGGCACACCAAAGACTTCTTGGCAAGCAGAACTTGAGAAGCATCTGCCAAGTGCTACACTAACGGACACGAAAGAGCGGACAGACGAAAGCTTGGCTCAAGCCAAGACCCTTCTTTTACTTTTACAATTGTTCAGTCTGCTTGCACTGGGAATCAGCGCTTTGACAGTTTCAAATACAATGAAGCAGGCAATGAGCACTAGAATGCGCGATATTGCAGTTATGAAGGCAATAGGTGTACGCTCTCGCTCAGTTGCCGGTACCTTTTTAACAGAAGGTATTCTTATCGGGACGATAGGAACTATTACTGGAATAGTAACAGGTCTTCTAGTGAGTACTTGGTTAACTTCTTACGTAGGCAAAATGTTAGCTATACCGTTGTCTTGGGAGTTTTCATGGAAAGTCACAATTGTTACCTTCGCAGTAGGAATGCTAATGGCACTGATATCAACATGGATTCCTCTAAAAGGAATGCTCATCGTCTCTCCTATGCAGCTATTGCTTGAAGGAAACCATCAGATCCCTTCTTATCGGGTACGCTTTTGGAAAAGAGGACTCTTATTATTACTGATTTCGCTAGTTGTAGCATTCTACTTACAAAAAACACTTTTTCTGGGTTCAACCGAATCCATTAGTTCTAGAGTCGTTCTATCTTTTTTAGGGATTCTACTGATTATTATATTGGTAAGCATATTTGTGAAGGTATGTTCTTCTGCTTTCTCTTTCATTTTCAGAGTGGTTGGAAGCATGAGGAAACTCATCTCTCCTCGTTGGTTTATCCCTTTTCATAATTTATCATCTGGAAGAAAACGATACGGACTATTGGCTCTTATCTTGAGTGTTGGTGTTGCATCAGCAGTATCAAGCGAACTTTTCGCTGATAACTTAACTCAGTCTGTCAGTCAACAGTTAGAGACCGAGGCCAAAGGAAATCTACTCATCACAAGCTCCTTAGTAGAGTCTGAAGCAGTCAAGGAAGCTTTTCAATCTCTCGATATTAAAAAGTGGACAGAGGGTGTCCAGATGAACGGTCTTTTAAGTTCAATTAACGGAAGTGAAGCAACTTCTCTTTTTCAGCAAAAGTCAGACGGGAATAAGTTCTTCGCTTCCAATAAATTGAGCATTGAAGGTGTTGACCCTTCACTTGCATCAAGGTCCTATTCCATTATTGGTGGACGTGACCTTATAGAAGATGATTCATCGCACAAGACCGCATTATTATTGGAAGATTATCAACAGTTGGGAATTAAGACAGGCGATACAGTTGAAGTTACAATGGGAGAAAAGAAGATTCCTTTCAAAATTGTTGGCTTTTTTGAATCAGGGTTCGTAAAAACAGTAGGTATGAGAACAACTAAAGATATATTGTCTAAATATGGGGCGCCTAACCGGGTAATGTTTTCTATTGACGGAGGGACCCTGACTACGGGTTTACTCTCTGAATTAAACGGTGTACTTCCAGCATCCGCTATGGCGTATTCAGTATCAAGTACAGCCTCCGAAAGCTTAAATTCAATGATACGTATGATAAGTGTATTCTTCTCTATAGTGACTTTATTTGCCTTCATTACAGCGATACTTACCATCGGGAATCAAATTGTGATAAGCCTTTTAAGAAAACGCAGAGAAATTGCAATCATCAAAGCAGTGGGAGTATCCAATGGTAAGACATTACGGTCAATCTTGTTAGAGAACTTTGTTTTATCTTTAGTCTCAGGAACTGCTGGTACAGGGATAGCTTTGTTGTTAACGACTGTAGCTCTAAAACTTATGTTCAAGTTACCTGTCCTGGTTGATGTTAAATGGGTGATTTATGGGATTGGCCTATGTGTTATAACCACACTCTCAGTGGCTTGGATAGCGGCGAGGCCTGCTCTGCTTACTAAACCTACGCAGCTCTTACAGACCAACCAGTTATGATCTAATAAGGCTCTAATGAATTGGTACTTAAATAGTTACTGTCCCTCTCTATTACGCAGAGAGGGATTTTTTTATACCTTGTCATAACTACGTTTGGTGTAAAAATACATTAATTTGTGATACGGTTCACAGTATTTTAATTGCCTCAATACAAAGCTCGATCCTCACTTCATTTCCGACTATAATTCCACCCGTTTCCAGAGGCGAGTTGAATTTCAAACCAAATTCATTACGATCAATACTGGCTGTTGAATGAAATCCTACACGTTCCCGTCCGCGTGGGTCCTTGTTTAGTCCTTCAAATACAGTATGAAAAGTAACAGATTGGGTTACTCCATGCAGAGTTAGATTGCCTGTAAGTTCATATTGCCGCTCACCAGCAAAGACGCAGTTGGTGCTTTGAAACGCAATGGTTGGATACTTGGCAGCATGAAGGAAGTCGTCGCCCCTCAAATGTTCATCTCGTTGCGCTTGGCGAGTTGTGATACTATTTGCGTCTATGGAAGCCTGAATACCCATAGTTGTTAACTCGTTGGGATCAAAACTTAAGATAGCCTGGAAACGCTCAAATACTCCTTTGATTTTATTAATCATTAAATGCGTCACCGAAAACTCGACGGAGCTGTGGTCCGGATCCACTTCCCATTTGATATTACTCATGAATAAATTCCACCTCTATAATAAGATTATGAGCAAGGTCACCCTATCTCCAAAACACTGCGCTACTCGCTATACCCCTAATATACAAAAACGCTACTGACAACGTTGTGTCAGTAGCGTTTTAGCATTTTTGCGGCTTCCTCGTAAATCCGATTTCAGAATGGTTCCCCATTGAATCCGTAATTCCTTTTACCCGAATATCCACCATCGCAATAAACATTGAGCTGTGTGTGAACAGTCATAATCTGCAACTAGTCGAATCTTTGCAACGATTCAAATAAACGCCTTAAGTTATTCAATAAGCTGTTTTTTTCCTCTAGAGTCCAGTCATCCAAAGCTTCATGCAAAATGCGTTCACGGGTGAGGCTAATCATTGCATTGATTTCCTCCCCGCTTTTCGTCAATTCAGACACACGAATGCGGGAATCTGCACTTGATGGATACGTATGAACCAACCCCGCGTTTTCTAACTTATCAATTTGCCGGCTAACACTCGAATAGTTTTTTCCCATCATGGCGGCCAAATCACCAACACTAGTCGGTTGGAGATGCACGATGCCCACAAAGACACGAAAGGTTGCTGCTTCCAAATTTACGCCAGCATTAGCAATCATCTTCTTATCACGGTCTGGCCTATTGATAATGGAAACTAAATCGATCAGTGCTTTAAAAATATCGTTTTCCATTTTATTTCACCCTTACAACAGGACGAGGCATTAGCGGGGCATTCCAAGCCTCTTCAATATCTTCTAGAGCGAACTCTTTTGTGGTAATTTTTATCTTCCCCTCGGCAGCCATTTCAAAGACACCTCTAACAGCAGATAGCATATCAGCTTTAGAAACACTCTTATCTCCGCTACCTACGAGTTCGATTGTTGATGAGCGTAAAAGAGATGAAGGTAAATGAATGCTTTCTTGGCCAGATGAAGTTCCAATGCTTACAAAACGAGTTGAACGATCCGTTTTCGCCTTAACAAGAGCTGACATGATAGCGAGTGCGCTGTCGCCCCAAAGATAATCCAATATAACATCAACACCTTCAGCAATAACTGGCATTAGGGCGTTTTCAAACATTTTTTGACCGTTGTCGGCTGTCATATCAAATGCAATAGCCTCATCAGCTTCAAGTGCTTGCAACTTCGATTCGTTGCGTCCTGTTACAATGACCTTCTTGGCCCCCAGACCCTTAGCAATCTGAACTGCTAAACTACCGGATGCACCAGTAGCGCCATTAATCAATACAGTTTGACCGGATTTAAAACCAGCTCGAAATACCAATGCAGCCCATGACGACATAGCAGGGTTGGCGATAGCGGCAGCAGTGAGATCATCAATACCATCTGGTAAACGGACAGTCAGCTTTTCGTTGACGATTGTTTGCTCAGCCAAACTGCCATATGGTGCAGTAGGCAGCGCAAAGTAAACACGAGACCCATCTTTCAAAGTTCCTACACCGTCGATACCGGCTACAATTGGAAAGTTAACTTCAGAAGAGTAGTGCATACCCATTGAACGGAACTTGCTAACTCGACTCAAGGCTGTGGCCGTAACGTTAATTATAACTAGCCCCTCTGTCCCAACAGGGGAATCACAATGACCCATTACGGGAATCGTCCCCTTATCCTTTACGATTGCTGCCTTCATATTTACACCCTTCTTCCACCCCATATTATGTGCATATTGCACATAATAAAGTATAACACAAATTATGTGCAATATGCACATTTTATTTGGAATCCATATCCGAACGCAAGTCCATTAGCTTATTTCCAAAAGAAACGGCTGGTCAGGTTCCCCTGATCCAGCCGTTTTTTGATTACTTTAATATTACATTATCGATTAGTACTGCCGTATCGTAGATACTATCTCCTTGATCCCAAACATGGAACCGAAGGACAATGGAGCCCTTGCCGGCAAATTGGCTTACATCAAATTGTACATGCTTCCAATTCGTCATGTATGTTGTATGATCCCCGCCGTAGAAATCAATCGCTACTTTGTTCTCTTCAATCCAATAGGCCGTGGATTCATTAATCGATTCAGCCCCGATAATAACAGAATCATTGCCATAGACACTGGACGTCACTGTATTGCCGCCATTCATGTGAGAAGTAATGAGGGAAGCCGTATTAATGTATACACTGGAAGTTACCGTTGCTCTGAAGGTGTCATTGAATTTGCTTCCAACGAATTCCTTAGGCTCCTCAGAAATGAAATTGTAATCAAACGATAGGGTTGTTGCACCCGCTGGAACAATGAAACTTTGCTCGATATAACTATCTGAATTGTAGTCATATCCTCCTTGATCATTGTTTTCATACCCAAGGCCAGTGCTGATAATAGCCATGTAGTTCCCCTCTGTCGGTTTAAGCGGTCCCAGCTTGGAGATCACCCGAACATCGCCGTTTCCATTCCAGCCGGTCCAAGTTCCGTTTTCAAAGGTTCCGTTGATGACCCCTTCGGTCTTAGTGCCAATGCTGCTTCCTTTCATGAAGAATGCCGCCAACCCATCGTTTGCTCCATGGGCAGCCACTGCTGCTTGAAAGGCTTTTTCGGTTGTCATGTTCTCATCGTTTAAAGCGGTAAATACGGATTTAGCAATAGCTTGATCATATGCAAGCTTTACATAATCGGTATATCCATAATAAGTGCCAGCACCATTGTTGATGAAGGCATCTGCCATGGAATCGTTGTACGCGCTGCGGCAGCTGCCATTATATACGATGGTATCAGGAAGCATATCGTTGTACCGTGTAATAAAAGACGGTGTAATAGCATAATAACCGGATATAATAGCCAATCTTCCCTTTTTCAAGTCCAACTCATAGGTCTTTTTGCTCTCTGTCGTTGCCTTTTCTCCTGTCAGGAACATGACTTGCGGTCCAGCGTATTTGAAATCAATGCCGTATTTATTATGGAGCTTCTGTAGCACTATTTCATCATAATAAGTATCTCCGTGGGTATCCAAGACCACGACGCCATACTGATTCAGTCCTTTAAAGAAATTCACGCCCGCTGCGGTGTCCTTTACTCTTTCCACAAGGAAAGGGTAACTCGACTGGTCAAAGCTGTGATATACAGCGTCATAAACAGTCGAAGATGGAAGTGTGCCGGAGAACGGAGAAATTACAGCAACCCGCTGGCTTCCTATGGTGGCTACAGTTTGTTCCACATTTTGCGTTAGCGCCTCAGCCGCCAATGCAGTACTGGACGCAGCCTCTTCTACGGTGCTGCTTAACCCTTTTGTATTCTCAGGAGCTGCGGATATCCCCCCTAGAATCCCGTTGTCCAGCAAATACCAGATGCTTCCTCCTTCACCCGAAATTCCAGCATGCTCTACTTCTGCTTGGGTTTGGAGCCAAGCCACAGTTTCTTCCTTTGCTTTTTGCAAATTACCATATGAAGTAGCCAGTTGATCAAGCTTACTCTGTGTATTATTTTCAATGATTTCCGTTTGTGCAAGCTGTTCATCCGTAAGATGCTTCATTACAGATAATTTAAAAACTGTGCTGCTTGGCACATCTCCCACAAACGCCTGCAGATTTATGTAACCCTCCGTACTTTCAGTCAATACTGCTTTGCCACTGTACAGCCCGTCTGCCTCAAGACTGTCTCCATGGGCTTCCAAACCGTCATCGTACAACGAAATGATTTGGGAAATCACTTTGCCGCTGTCATCTACTTGATAGACACTAGCGATTACCGTTCCTGCCGCATTAATCGATGAGCGGAATATAACTTCTGTTGGCTCTTCCACATAAATGGCATCTGAACTCTCCCCCTTCACCACAACCTGGAGAGCATTTGCCGGTGCCGGGGTTGCCGGTGTCGGTGTCGATGTCGGTGTTGGTGTCACTGGTGTTGGTGTCACTGGTGCTGGGGTTGCCGGTGCTGGGGTTGCCGATGCTGGCGTTCCCGGACCTGAAGCTCCCGGCGCTGGTGCTGTCACAGATGTCCCGTGGTCAGTTGTTGCCGGGGTGGCAGTCGGTGTTACCTCAGGACTCTTGCCCTTATTAACCTCTTCAGCCAGAAGCTGTTTGGATTTCTCGACATATACTGACTTATTGGTTTTGAACTCATAAGCCAGACGAGCCAGAGCTTGGCGCTCCGCATGCTCTTTGGGTTTGAATTTCAGGGTGCCGTCACTGCCTTGGACCCCGTTGATGAAACCATTTTTAAAGGCAAGGGATACTTGCGCTTTTGCCCATTCGGACACCTCTGAGATATCTGACAGCTTGCTATCAACCGGAAGCTTCTTCGCTGTTTCATCCAATTCGAAAGCTCGGATGAAAAATACGACCAGCTCTTCACGGGTGACATTTGCATTAGGACTGAAGGTGGTCGCCGATGTCCCCTCCGTAATGCCTGCCTTTACCAATGCACCTACATAACCGCGATACCAACTGTTCGCGGCAACGTCTTTAAACGGTGCGGCTTGATCAGCATTTGCTTCTAGACCCAACGACAGGACTATGATTTTCGCCAGTTCGGCACGTGACATAGCCTTTTTCGGTTTAAAAGAGTTATCTTCATACCCTGAGATTATTCCTGCTTCAGTTAATGAATGAATCTCCTTTTGCGCATAAGAGCCTGTGATGTCTTTGAACTGTGAGGCCTCACCAAACACCATATGTGGCGTAAGAGTGCTTACTAATAGGGCAAACACAATCATCAGACTGAGTTTACGGCGTGCTGCTTGGAATAACATTGTTTCTTCCCCCTTCTTACTCTAAAAATATCAATGAGTCTGTCGTCCTAGTGAGTTCCAAGGATGGCATTTTACACCATTATTCGACAACTTCTTGATTCTACAATAGGACCAGGGTAATTTACAATGTCTATTACATAAAAAAAATAGATATATTTGTAGACTGGAGATTAAATGGCATAAAAAAAAGACCATCGAGTATAAGCTTGGATTGATGGCGATTTAATCTTTTATCGTATTATTCTTCACATGCACTAAGATTTTACAATGATAAGCTTAACAATGTATACCTTATGACATTTTAGGAGGTAGTATAATGAGCAAGTACGACGAAGCCATGAAGCTGCTGGAAGAACAAGTGGGTAACAAGGACGGCCTGATTACTCTGTCTACCATCGCGCTGGAACCCGGGACCAATGGTATAAGCCGTCCCGCCGCCCGCATAGTGGACGCCTATTATGAGGACGGCGCGTTCTACACCGTCACTTATGCGACCTCAGGCAAAATGCGGCAGATCGCCCAGAACCCCGAAGTCGCCGTTTGTATCATCGTCGAAAACTTTACGGCCGATGGTATCGGTGAGAACCTGGGTTGGGTATGTGACGAGAATAACGCCGAGATGATGACTAAGTTGCGCACTATATTCGCCGATTGGTATAACGAAGCCAATAACGACGAAGATCCTAACACATGCCTGCTGCGCATTCGCCTGACAAAGGGCCTGTGGAATGACGCCCATAAAGGGATCAGAAATGAGATTGATTTTATCAATAAGACGGCAAATTAAGTGGTCTGAGTGGTTCGCCTTATTGGATTAATCTAAAGTAGACATTTGATAATATTCAATGTTAGCTCCAAAGGGAGTGTGCGCATACTCCCTTTTTTCGTCGTTACTTATGATAAGGTTACCGCAACATCTATGAACGAAACTTGGTTACACCCCTGATCTTAACGATTCAGCTAACGACAATTTCCCATCTTCCATCCGGTATACCTTGTCGCAATATTCAAGCATACGCTCATCGTGGGTAACCATAATCGCCGCTTTCTGGCGTGACTTCACCTCTTGCGCAATTAGACTGACTACTTCATGGGCGCGCTTGGTATCCAAACTTGCTGTCGGCTCATCCGCCAAGATGACATTGGGGTTATTAATTAAAGCACGAGCGATCGCTGTCCGCTGCTTCTCCCCACCTGACAGCTCCCCTGGAAGACTTTTTAACTTCGAGCCCAGACCCAACTCTGCCAGCAACTTAGTAGCGAATTGCGGGGAGTCCAATTCTACAACGTGCATTGAATAACCAATATTGGGAATCCAATGGATTAAAGAGTGTATTGGACAGATACAACTCCTTACGGAATATTTCATGAACCGCCGTATACCGAACGGTACGTACGGTGGTGTGAGAGGCCGGGGGCTCGCCGCCCCCTCCTACTCGATTCTTTTATGTTAAGCTGAACGATTAGCAAGGAAGACAGCGTCATCCCTTTGGCTACCTACACAATCTCTTTATTAAAATGTCCTCTTGTGTCTGTTTCCTGATTAAAGACAGCATTATTCATAGAGCCATTTAATTTGCCTGACGCCATATTAATGACTTCCACAACCTGCCCTTTTGATTCAACTGTGAAGTTTAATCTGAGCGCCTCGATTCCTTTGATGTTGTGTAGCTCATCTAAAAGATTAAGCGTCTTCCCATTAAGAATAGTCGTTGTACAATCATTATGGGAAATGATAGGGAACGTTCCGTGCTCATCTTTTAACTCATAGCTCTTCGTTTTGCAAATTCTGCATTGATTCATTTTTTTCATCGGACAATATTTCGTAAACATCAAAGGAGCCCTGCCATATACAATCATTTCCAGTGCAGGATAGCCGTCATTTTCTTTAACATAGGCATTCATTAAATCTTCAATTTGGCTCTTATTCAGTTCATAAGATAAAGTGACTCGTTTTGCACCTAATTTATATAATTCATAGCAACTAATAGTATTAACAACATTTAGAGAATAGTCCGTAACAAACGGATTAGTTTCTCTGTAGTGATAAATTCCGCCATATCCTCCGATTAGTAGCTGCCCTTCTTTTTCCTTGTAATCATCCTGATTTCTTCTAACAACGTTTTTATAATAGATTTCCTTAATTCCACAGCTCACGCAAGCATCATACTGCTCCTTAGTCGTTACAGAGGCCGTAAAGTATGGTTTTTCAGGGGCAAAGCTTATTTTTTCTTTTGCTTCCAAAGCCTTGGTTCTTTTCTTCTGGCTGTTAAGCCTTAAGTCATATAAGCCCAGTACAATATCTCTTCTTGCTGCATTTAACAGTTTAGCTGGAATAAAAGCATTGCATTCCTCAAAATCCACATGATTAAGTTCGAATATCGTATCATTTAATCTTGAAAATTGCTTGATTACCTGGTCTTTTGTTGTTGGATTATTAATGGCTTCGCCTAGTATTTCCTCGCTTTCATATGAATAATGACAGCCTAAGCCCTCCGCATCTATGACAAGCTTTGAATCTGGACGTGCATACACTCTAATATCGAGGTTAAACCGCTTAAATTCTTTTTCCAGTGATGCTTCTAATTCTTTGTTATAGAAATAATCCTTCGTTTTATATACTAAATCTCCCGTAGACATCTTTTCTTTGATTTTGATATAGCAGACATCCTCTGCTTTGTTGATTAATTCGCCCTCTTTATCGTACAGTTTTGCAACCGTTAAATTAACATCTTCATTGTTGTGACTTATTCGAATGGTATCGTTCTGATTTAAAGGACGTGTAAGTGTTATTTCATACCTATCTTTAACAATCTTGCTGATTGTTCCAATTTCATAACCAAAGTTATTAGGTTTTAAGATATTTGTAATATTTCTCCTGTCTTCGTGAAACAAATACCCTTTAGTAAATGTTCTATTGAATGTTTTTTTCAGATTTTCTTTGTCTTCTTCGGTTATTTTATGATCTAAGGCCTTACGATATTTGGATACAACATTAGCAACATACGTAGGCGCCTTCATTCGGCCTTCTATTTTTAAAGAATCGATTTCTTTTAAATCATGGATATAATCGATGGTGTTTAAGTCCTTAGTAGATAGAATATAGCTTTTACCTAAAGATGTATCTGTTGTCTTATCGATTAGTTCATACTCCTTACGGCATGAACCCACACATCTTCCGCGATTTGCGCATCGATTGCCGAGCAATCCTGACATTAGACAATTTCCCGAATAAGATACACATAAAGCACCGTGAACGAAAATTTCTAAAGGGATTTCAGCTATTCTTTTGATCTCTTTTACTTTTTCAATCTTGACCTCACGGGACAGAACAACTCTTTTCGCACCAAGTTCTTTAAATAATAAAGTTCCGTCTAGATCATCTATTCCCATTTGAGTTGAACAATGTGCTTCCATATCAACAAAGTTTTTAACGATATAATCAAAAGCAATCAGGTCCTGGACGATAATACCATCAACACCGATTTCATTTAATTCCTGTATCTGCACTTTCATCTCTTCAACTTCGTTTTCGAAAACGATGGTATTCATAGCAACATAGATTTTAACGTTCCTCAGGTGCGCATACGTAACCGCCTCTTTTAACGTTTCTAAATCAAAATTAGACGAGTATGCACGTGCACCAAATTTTTGCATTCCTAAGTATATTGCATCACAACCATTAGAAATTGCAGCTTTTAAAGCTTCCATATTTCCTGCTGGAGCTAGTAATTCAGTCATTTCTTCCTCCTTATGACCCATAAATTGTACGCTAGTTAAAGCGAAATTCTTTATTAAAGATATTTTTTGTTACGCCTCAAATTTCAGACTATTACCATTAATCATAAAATAAGAACTATACTTAAGCTGCAGCAAAACGCACAAGCCAATGGCTTGTGCGCTTGTTTTAAATGACCTCATTTGCTATGAGGGACGTATCACATAATAATTCTTTAAGTACATTTTTCGCCACGCGTATCTTCTCATCATTAGCGTCACGAACGGCAAGTCTTCATACTAAAACAGAATGATGTTATTTTAAAATGTTTTTCTCCATGTGTAATTGTCGAAGAAACAAAAACAAGGGAAGACCCAGTGAAGGACCTACCAGTAGCGTACCTGCAATCGGCAGCCATAAATATTTCATTCTCTTTCTGGTACCTTCTAACAGAATGAATCCGATAAGCACGATCGCGGTAACTAAAACATCCATCCATGCAAAAGCTCCGATACGCGTACTGATTATGGCTTCAAATAGGAGACCCAAATCGAGGCCGTTGCGCACGACCCAAGGGATGAATTGCGAATAGGGCAAGACGAGTCCCAAAAAAGATAATACTCCGTAAAAATACTTCATTTATACCCCTCCATTATTTTGTAATTCCAAAAAGCCCGCAGCGCGATTTTCCAAAAAATTTGCCGCTATTTATGATACGGCTATGGACGACCGTTTATGATTAAGGCACACGCATCCTTACTCCAATCACTCGTGAACGCACCGGATCGGCAGCTGGGAGGAAAACGGCGATATCGTAGGAGTAGCATGCCATGAGATGAATATCGGTGAAAGCTACTTCTTAATCAAGGACAATTATCATTTTTTGAAACCCGGCATGGTTGATTATGCTGAATCCGAGCTTTGCAAAAAATCTGCTGACCAAGCCAGCCTTGATATCCGGGTGTAGATTATTTTCCTCAAAATCTATTTAAAATTGAAATAAATGCCGATATAAACCTTACGTCAGATTTACATCTAAAAAAATAAATTAAGGAGCGTATTCTATGAAAAGGAAAGTTTCAAAATGGATTCTTCTATCGTTAGTAGCTTGCTTACTCATTCCAAGTGTGGTTTCTGCAGCAGAAGTTACTTCACCACCTACAAAGACTTCTAAAGATTTCCCAGATTTAGCAGGTCTGGATGCGGCTCTTCTTGCCAAAATTGATGCATTGCTAGCCAAGGGATACATGGAAGGTAATGGCACCGATAAATTTGATATTACTGGAAACATGACGCGTGCGGAATCTGCTAAACTTGTAGCTAAAATTTTCAACTTAACCGTCGGGACAGAAGCCACTTCGTCCTTTAAAGATGTAGATGGTTCGGATGCTTCTTCGAGTTGGTCAATTCCGTTTATTGAAGCGGCAAAAAAAGCTGGAATCATTGATGGCATGACGGACAACACATTTGCACCAAAGGATAACGTAACTACTGGGCAGCTTGCTACAATGCTAGTTAAGGGGTTTGGTAAAAAATCCGAGGTGCAAACGACGACTCCATGGTACCAGGGTTACTTAGATGTTGCCAAGGCGAGCGGGTTTGATGTAGGCAACAATGGAGCCAAGCTTGCTACTCGCGCCGATCTTGTAGTCGGATCTTATTCAGTAACAGAAGCTATAGACAAAGCTAAAGCTAAAGCTGAAGCATCAGGAACAACAGCAACGCCAACACCAGTACCAACAGCGACGCCAACACCAGTACCAGCAGCAACACCAGCACCAATACCAGTACCAACACCAGTACCAACACCGGTACCAACACCGGTACCAACATCAGTACCAACACCGGTACCAACACCGGTACCAACACCGGTACCAACACCAGTACCAACACCAGTACCAACACCAGTACCAACACCAACACCAACACCAACAGCAACACCAACACCAACACCAACACCAACACCAACACCAACACCAACACCAACACCAACACCAACACCAACACCAACACCAACACCAACACCAACACCAACACCAACACCAACACCAACACCAACACCAACACCAACACCAACACCAACACCAACACCAACACCAACACCAACACCAACACCAACACCAACACCAACACCAATGACTGCACAAGCCGCGTTGGAAGCGATTAATGCTTACTATGGCCAGCCAGAGCCAAATGTCGATGCGCCTGACGAATCCATATTTGACATTGCTGGAGTAACAGGTGTCACTCAGTCGAACTTAATCTATATTGATTATGCATTGAGCGCGGACGCGAAATCTCCATGGACCGTAACTGAAATCCAAGCGATAGTTAATGAAGTTCGTGCTGGACTAGCGTTGACAGAGATCAGTAATTACTTTTGGGATCCTGGATATGCCCCTAAGCCTGACGCAACGACATTTGCCGTTGCAGGGATAACGGGAGTAACCACTAACAACTTAGACCAAGTCATAGAAGCTATTGGGTATGCCCATGATCACAGATACGAATATAACCCGCCGTTTTCTTTAACTAACAGCAATCAGCTCCAAGCTGTCGTTAACGATTTGTTGGAATAAAATGAATTAAACTAGAATAGTAGCGGCGTAAGGGAGATGATCCCTACGCCGCTATTTTCTTCTTTAGGTTCGATTGGGATGACGATACCTGGGGACAACGCCTGCCACGGATTTATTTCGCCATACTTATGATAAGGTTCACCGCGATAGCTGAAGCGGCATTTTCTTTCTTACCGGGCAGAGGGAGGATTCTCCCCAGGCATCCTTGTCATAGGTTTCCCCCTTAAAGGGCATTCGTGTGGGTGCCCTTTAATTGTGTATACATTCGAATTTCAACGTTGGTTGGAGTTCAATAAAACAGCGGTAGGCTAGGACTATATCCTCTATTTGTTCTTCACCGCTTTAACCAAGCTCTCGATAAACTGGATAGGAAGGGTGGTATCCTGGGGATTCCCGGTGGCAGCCGAGTTCACGACGATCACTAGATTCAGGTCGGGAACAATGGTCAGATATTGGCCGGCATAACCCAAACCGAAAACTGCCTTGTGCCCGCCGTACTGATTCATCCACCAATGGTGGCCATATTCGCCGAAAAACACATTTCCCTCCGAATGCCGAGAGGTCGATTCCCGGATCCATGCTTCCGAGACGATGCGCTTGCCATCCCATACGCCACGGTTAAGCACCAATTGGCCAATCTTGGCCAGATCCCTTGGCTTCATCTTCAGGCCGAAGCCCCCTGAATTCGAATCGTCCGGTGAACGGGGCCACTTCATGCTATCAATTCCGAGAGGACCCAACAGATGCTCCTTGGCAAAATCGAGTTCGGATTGCCCAGTCGTTTTCCTAAGAATTGCCGCCATTAGTTGGGAACCGCCTGTATTGTAGTTCCATATTTCACCTGGCCTAGAATCCATCGGTTGGCTGAGTACAAATTGGTTCCAGTCCTTGGTCTCCGTCATAGGCTGGATCATATAATTCCAATCAGTCCATTCCGGGAAATGCAAGCCACTTGTCATGCTGAGCAAGTGCTCTAATGTAATGGATCTCTTATCGGTTGAATTGAACAACTCCTTATATTCGGGGAAAAATGGCTCTATCGGCTCATTTATTCCTTTCAGATAACCTTTGTCGATAGCTATCCCGATCAAGAGCGATGTCACGCTCTTGGTGACCGAGTTTATAGCCAGCTTGGAATCCGACATGCCGTCCTTGTAATACTCGGAGACAATTGTACCGTCCTTAACAACGAGCATGGAGAGAACCGGCGATTCCTTGGCATATTGCATCACTGCTTCGACTTCCTTGGGATCCATCTTAACCTGCTCTGGAGTGCCGATCGGCCACTCCCCGTTGGGCAAGTTGATCACCTTAGAGTTGCTGGGGGACACCACAGGGGCTAAGGACTTTTCGGAAGAGCAAGCGGACATGGTAAGGATCAGGCTAGCTGCCCCTGCCAACATGGCCAGCTTGGCATAACGGAATATTTCGGTCATACATGAACACATCCTTTAAGGTTATCTTCTTTCTTCCCTTATGGTAGTGTAATGGGCGCGTATCATCTTCCAATTTCTTGCTAACTGATTAACAATTCTTGCTATAATAGAGATAGGATTGAATCAATAATGAAAATAAGGGGGGACGGTGAAACGAATGGTGGCAGCAAAAGCGTTGGAATTGGAATACCGATACCGGGTCAACCATGTCGTCAACTATATGGAGGAGCATCTTACGAATCCATTAACCCTTAAAGAAGTCTCGGACATGGCCGCCTTCTCCCCCTTTCACTTCCATCGGGTGTTCAAAGTGGTGATGGGCGAGAACGTGCACGGGTTTACCCGGCGGATCCGCATCGAGAAGGCAATCAAGCTACTGTTGTTCCACCCAAACCGGAGCATAACTGATATCGCCTTGGATTGTGGTCTGCAAACCCCGGCCCACTTTTGCAGAGTGTTCCGTGAGCATACCGGGCTGAGCGCTTCCGAATGCCGGGACAGGTTTCCTCTCCAGACGATTGCGGAACGGTTCAGGGCCCGATTCACCTTTGAAAAGTCCACCGAACTGTCCCGCAAGCTGGCGGAACTCCCGATTGAGATTCGGAACCTTGCTCCAATGAATGCTATCTACGCGCGGTATAGGGGAACCATCAATGAAGGAACAATCAATTCGGACATTACAGGGCTCTTTGAGCGGGTAGCCTCGTGGTTGGACGCGAGAGAAGCACTGAAAAAAGGATGTCTGACGGTCGGACTCATCCTCGACGACCCTTTCATCACGCCGGATGGCAGACACAGGTATGATGCTTGCATTACAACGGAGCAACAGATGACGCCGACTGGCGATCTGGGCATCCGGACGATTCCTGGAGGCAAGTACGCCATTGTGCGGATAACAGACAGACTGGATATGGTGAAAGATCTGCTGCACCTGGTCTCCATCGAGTGGCTTCCCCTAAGCCCATATATATGGGATGTTTCACGTCCGGCCCTGGAGATTTACTTCCCCAACTCCCTTCACCATCCGGATGGACAGTGCGAAATGGAATTCGGTATCCCGATCAAACTAAATTAAGCAAGCTTCTGATGTATCAGACACATCTTTTTATATAGATTTTTATTTGAACTTTCTCGTTAGCTGAACGCCCTCTCGTTCCACTGCCAGCAAGGACTTCACGTCAAACTTTTCCCCCTACTTATGATAAGGTTCACCGTATCACTCTAACGGCGAATTGAAGGGGGCACCCTTGCAGGTACCCCCTTCAGTAAACATTACTTTAGGGGTATATCTCATTTATATGTAGTTACTACGCCAGCAATGGCGTGCTCTCGCTGTAGGTAGTTTCACTGGTTTTATTCATTTCTTCAATCTTGTTTATTTCCAACAGAGCATCAAAGAACAGAACTGGCTGTTCCATCATTGTCATATGTCCCGCATTAGGAATGATATATATTCCTTTATTCGGAGCTTCGATCTCTTCAAAATACTTTTGGGCAATGACATAAGGAGCCTGCCAATCATTCCCACCCAAAATATAATAAATAGGAACCTTATATTTTGCCGTTTCAGTACGGAGATTGAAATCACCTAGAAATTCATGCAGCTTAGCATTTACCCGAAAAATCTTCATGAACGCAATAATATCTGAAAACTTGAAAATAGGGCTCTTGAACACCGTTATCCAAGTCGAAAGGTCTAGCTTTATTCCTGTTTCATATTTTCCTTGGAGCTTTCTTACCACATCAACCTTCTTCAAAAATGGTTTGTTAAATACAATTCGGTTGCCCGGATATTCACCAACGGACTCCAGCCTTCTCATTGATTTAGTATCACCGGCTTGCGCAATTAGTTCTTTAACTTTGTTATAACCGACTCTCTCATTTTCCAACATATCAATAACCTGTGAGGCGCCTATATAATAAGCTACCTCTTCTGGATACTTCTTAATAAACACAGAACCCAATACACTTCCCCAAGAATGACCGATCAGGACGATCTTCTGCTTGTTATATTTCTTCTTCAAGAATTGGATGACTTCAAACAAATCCTGCAGCACCAGATCAATCGTTGGAAGCTTATCTGGATTTCTGGTTAAAGTCTTCCCAGTCCCGCGCTGGTCCCAATGAACCACCGTATAGATGTCTTCCCATTTTTCTTGGAACGCCCTCGTAAACAAAGATTCAGCTGAGCCGGGTCCTCCATGCAAAAATAGCATCACAGGGTTATCATAGTTAGTTCCCAAGTGATACAAGTATTGATTGATTCCATTGATTGGTGCGTATTCTTCAATATTAATTAGCCTTGCAGACTTATTCTTCATGGCTATTCTCCACTCCTCGATGGGTTCTTCGTTTTTCAAATTCCTTCAGTACCTTCATCTGGGTGTCGTTTTGATTCTCCGTGAATTCCAAACTACCATCTTCTTCAAATCCATCTTGTTGCTCACCGTCAAAGCGGTATAGTTTCTTTAATAGACCCCACATTGTTTCCAATTCCTCCGTAGAAAACTCCGTAAAAAGTTCTTCTAAGAAGAATGTTGCTTTTTCGCCGTCTTCCAATAGGGCTTGTTTTCCAGAGTCAGTAATCGTCACATTGACAGCCCGTTTATCCTTACTACTAGGCGAAATCTTAATGTAGCCCTTATTCTCCAAAATCATGATCATCTGTTTCACACTCTGTTTTGTGGAACCTAACTTTCTTGCAATGTTGTTCAACGTCGATTCATCTTCGGATATATGAGCAACGGCCATCATTACCATAAACTGTCTGGATGTAAAATGATCCATGTAGTTATCACCTTTACCCTGAATCTTATTGGTAAGAGAGAATGAAGTCGCATATATTTGTTGCATCAAAAATAACTCTCTGTAATTATCCATGAGTCCTCCTTTTCTCAGTTAGACAATATGTTGTCTTTATTCATCATAGCAGATTATTTTAATTAGTCAATATACTGTCTAATTATAGATAGACGGACCCCGATAGAACTGAAAGTCCTTTTTCTAGAGTGTGGAGATATATCCTCGGATAAGGCAGAATTTCTTACCCTCCTAAAGATGTACACCTCAAAAAAACGAAAAAAAGAGCCCCTTAAAGGCTCGCTTCCTCGTTCGTCAATCTATCAATTGCAGCTCCCTGGCACGGACAACGGCTTGCCCCCGCCGCTTCACGCCAAGCTTGCCGATGACTCTCGATACATGCGTCTTGACCGTCGTTTCGGCAATACCGAGCCGCTCGGCAATCTCTCGGTTCGATAGCCCTTCAGCAATATTCATTAAGATTTCGTACTCCCGGTCGGTCAGTGGCTCACTCAGCTCCGTTTGATCGGGGCTTGGGACAGGCAACGGCAACGAGATATTTTCTACGGCACCCCCAACATCGCCTTCCAGCAGCTCGACATAAATCATCCGCGTCGCGACAAGCTCTAACACCTTTACGTCCCGATCCGTAAACACACCTGGTAATTTCCGATTTTCCAAGTAGAGTAAATAGGAAGCTCGATCTCCCGGAACCGCGATCGGTATGCACAATATTGATCTGGGCTGCTGTGCTTCAATATAATGATCCTTCACCCAAAAACTCCGAATCGCATCATGGAGAAGTAGCGGCTTACCTGTCAACGCAGTATGACTCAAGACGCTCTCTGCATACAATCCGGATGCCGTTTGCTTATCCGACCGATCTGATCCGCCTGCTTCGATAGCAAACCCGTCACCTTGGCGGCTCAACAAGAGACCCCAATCGGCGCCAGACTGGCGAAGCGCTGCTTCCAGCAGACTTGTCATCCAGCTAGCCTGCTTCAGCTTGCTAACCCCCTCAATGAGTTGTCGCACAAGCTCATACTCGCCTTCCCTCGCCTCTTCCCTGCCTTCCACTGAAGTATTCAGCTGTGGCATGTCCATGCGCTTACGGTCGCTTTCCACTTCCTGCTCCAAGATCTGCTCCTCCTGCTGCTTGGCAGCTGGGTAAACCAACAGATCGGCATATCTGCCTTTGATTTGGGCCACCTTGGAGGTGATGCCCCATTCGGCGAACGCGGCGCAGGCATCCATCATGTTAATCATCGCACCGGATCCGCTAATTAAGTCATCTTTATAGCAGATTGCAAGCCGTTCGCAGGCAATCCCTTCAATTAGAGCGTATTTTTCAGCTCTCGCCTGCCCAATCGCAGCCATATATCCGTGTACCGCAGCCATCGGATTTCCAGCCATTCGTTCGTCCTCCGCTTTCATTAGCAAATATGCGGAGGACCTGTTGCCTAGAAATCCTCGCCAGCTTTTCATTTTTCGCAATTGACGACGTATAGCTTGCCGTATCTGCTTGCGTTCTTCCTCGTTTTTCTCCAAAAATATAGCGGCTAAGCTCAAACTCTCATAAAAGCGTTGCTTGCGAATTCTTGTCCAATCCAGTGACAGCTCGTTCTGCCTTCCCTGCTTCGCCCAGTACAAGGCTTCCTCATAATTACCCGACAAGTAAGCCACTTCTAGCCTGCAGACACAACCATAGTTATCCTCTTCCTGTTGCTTCGAAGCGCCGCTTGACGGAACCTGCGGAATGGAAATGAAGTCTTCCCTCTTAGATTCGTCCTGTAGTGCTAACATGTAACTCTCTGCGATCCGTACTATTTCCTGTGTCTTGTCGCTGGCGAACTGTCGCATATTCTCCTCATAATACTGGAGTAGCTCCTTTAAAGCATCCAGGTCACCGCTGTACGTCACGAGACAGGTAATCAGGGCCAGATTGGCGAAATCTCTTTCTCCACTTTCTAACCCTTGGCGCATCGACTTATACATCATGATGAAAGCCTCCGAGGGCTTATCCATTTGCTTAAACATTCCACTCGCAAAATTAAATGAATGTTGATTAAAATTGGACAAATTAACCATTTCCGAAAATACCCGTTTGGCGATTGAAGGCGCTTGAACATAGTTTGGAAGCACCCTCTGTATGATCAACTCGTATCCTACGATCATGACGGCAAGTGATTCGTTTAACCCTTTCTGAAGCCCGTAACGGATAAACCGAGCATAGAATTCTAGCAACGCTCTGGCGTCATGCATAAAGAGAGGAAAAAATAGCTGCTCCAATAACAGGCATAACTCCGTATACTCTTCATCAAGAGCGTCGGACAACAGATAAGACTTATTGCGTTTTCGATACAACATAAGCCCTGTCCGAGTCACTTCCTTGGCGATGGACAACAAGGAGCTATTCTCCTGAAGCTTCCATCCATAAGCCTCCAACGCTTCTTTTCCAATTGCAATTGCCGCCTCATTGTCCACAAACGCGTGAAATTGAATCAAGGGCACCCATATGCACGAACGCTTCGATCGGCTCATCCCCTTGGTGTTCTTATTTAAATCCGACAATAGTACTCTCGCCCGGTCGGGTTGCCCGCCCATATACTCCGTCCATGCTAACACCAACTGCAGTTGAACATTGAGCTCGCCCGATTCGAGCTCTTTGTATTCCGTTAATAGGCGAATCCCATTCTCCGCATATTCTTTCCCTTTTACATAGCGCCCATCAGCTAATGCCTTCTTTCCCGCTTGAAGATTATGCTCAACCAGTTGCCGAACCTCTTGCCCTGACAGAACCGATGCGGCTAGGTTCAAGTGATCGATTGCCGTCAGCGTCGTATTATCACTCCACTTGGGAAAGCTGCGTTGCAGCAGCTGCCCGATCCTACGGTGCCTGTCCGCGTTGCGTCCTGAATCGAAATCATATGCCATTCGGTGAATGCACTCATGGACGAACAAATAGATTCGATCCTGTCTGTCTCCCTGCTCATCCTCATCCTCACGATAGATGATTCCTTCTGCCTCTACCTCTTGTAGCCCATGGAAAGCGGCATCCGGCACCATGTCGCATGCTTTGGCAAGAATCGACAATCGGAAAGCAGAGCCAATCGCGGCAGCCATGGCTAGAAGCTGCTTTGTATCGTTCGATAGCTTAGTGAAGCTCACCTCCATCAGACGGAGGTGAGCTTCTGGATCGCCCATTTGCCGGATGACTTCCGGATCCCATGACCACTGATGCCTATTATCGTCAAAGCTGAGTTTTTTCTCTTGCAGCCAGCCTTCTAGTATCAGACGTATCGCCCGAGGGTTACCACCGCTTTGATTATAGACAGATCTGGCCAGAAGACGAATACGAGCAGAATTTTCATGCAAGGCATCGGAGACATATTGGCTCACCTCTTCGTATGTCAGTGGCAGGAGGGCCACTATTTCCTCCGAATTGGTACGCCATCTCTCAACTAACCAGGTAATCTCTGGGAAGTGATTCAAATTAGGTTCTCCCAAAGTGGGAGCTTGCTCAACTGTCATCCGGCTCGTTCCAATCAGGAACAAACCGGGTACCGTATGCTTCACAAGGGAGTCAAGTACCGCATGCGTTCCATGGTCGGCCCATTCCAGGTTATCAATAAACAGGACAAGCGGGGGCTTGCATTCGGCCATGCATTGCATGAGATGTGGCAGATGATCTCTGGCACGATCCCAGCCATTTTCTTCGTCCACGGCAGCCGATACCTCCGTCTCGGTTCCAAACAGCGAATGAATCTCGGGCAAAATAGTGACGATTTCCCTCACATCTCGTCCAAACTCCGCCTGCAGCTTTATTTTAAGCTGTGAAATGACATCTGCCGGCTCGCTCCACAGCTGATCCACCCATTGTCGCAAAGCTTGAAGAATCGGTTCATACGGTGCAGTTTGCTGAAGAGGTTCTGCTCTCCCTTCAACAAACATGCCTCCACGCCGAGCGACCTTTAACTGTAATCTGCGAACGAGCGTCGTTTTGCCAATGCCCTCCTGGCCGCTCACCCATGAAAATACGCTCATCCCTTGAGCCGCCTGCTCAAGTTTGGCCTCCACTTGCTCTACTACAGCGCTGCGCCCGTACCAATTATCGGTTCGACCTAGCGAACGAATTTGGTCTAGGCGGCCTACTTCGAAGGGCGTCAGCGATCCTTGTTTATTCAGCATGTCCCGACACCACTTCAGATCCTCAAGTAACCCGTAAGCGCTCTGGTACCGATCCTCCGGAGATTTGGCAAGTAACTTCATCAAAATATTTTGCAGCGGCCCTTCTCCCTCCAACCGATTATGAAGCTGAGGCTTCCTGCTAATATGTACAGTACTCCAATCTTCACCGTCTTCAGGAAGAAAAGGCAGTTGTCCGGTGAACAGCTCATAAAAAATAACGCCTACTGCGTATAGATCGCTGCGTTCATCCGGCACACGATTAATCCGTCCTGATTGCTCAGGAGACCGATAAGCAGCATTACCTACCCCGATCTTTATCATGCGCGCCGTCTTTTCATCCCATTGAATACTGATGTTAACGGGGCTCAAGCATCCGATCATCCCATTCTCTTGATGCTCACGGAGCACCAATTCCGTCAATGGGATGGAGAGCTCAATGAAGCCTTCAATCTCTATAGGAGGCTCCTTTATGTAATCTTTTAGTTTCTTAATCATAGCCGACAATCGTACGCACCTACCTAAAATATAAGTTAAGTTTTGAGTTATAGATGGTTCGAAAGGTCCTGATCTCTTTGGTTAGGAAGATAAGTTTATTATAAATATTAATCTATGATGCTTTTGGAGTCCATTAGTTTTAATTCCCCCCCTGTAAGTTAACTCAAATATACTATGGGCGCACGAAAAAAAGACACCCGGTCCGGGTGCCTTATAGGGTTCAGCTCAGCGAAACTATTGGCAAAAACACATGCATTCGCCTGACTATTTCTGTTGAAGCAACCGTAATATAAGTACCGCCTCCTCAGCCCGTGTGGCCTCCGACTCCGGTTCGAACCGATTCCCGCTTCGACCTTGTGTTAGTTCCGTCATAGACACCGCCGGCAAAGGCAGAAGATCCTTTTATAAATCCGCTTGGCCATGCCTGATATCCAGTAAATGTTCTTCCTAACACTTCATCCCCAAGAATGGAGCCACTATACCCAATTCCATCTTGACCGGAGATGTTTGTAGCGGCTGCAACAGTCGATATGCCGCCAAATTCTACGCTTCCCGAAATACCTCCTATTATAAAAAGGATAATCAATAACATTATTGCTAATTTCCTACTTTTCCTTGTCATCATTCTTTTGTCCTTACGCATAAAGAATTCTTCATCGCTAGAAGCCACCAATATTAATAGAAGCCTCTTGGTCGTCTCCATATAAAAAGTCTCCTATCATTTCGCTTTATCTAAACAACATAGACAAATGATAGGAGCGTAAAGTCCTCCAAAAAAGCTGCTTATTTATTTGTTCCACATACGGTAATTGAATCAGCCGTCACTTGGTATAGGCTCAAAGTAGATAGGAAGTGTCGTTACCGAATAATCGGATAACGCTATGATCTTTTCATCGCGAGTAACCGCAATTACACGCAGATTATACACCGTCTCCGGATTAAGATTCCTAAGTGAAACATGGGTGGTTGGGGTGGTTTCGATCAGCTCCTCATTCATATAAACGTGATAGTTGATCCCCTCTTCCCCATACTCATTCCAATAGAGCTCAATGAAATGAGGCTGAACTTCAGACCTCATATTCTGTATCTCCCCATAGTACGCGAAACGGAAGGAGGCTGTAGTTAGTCCGCCTTTACCGTCATTGGCCGTTATATGAATTTCTGTTGAACCGAAACCAGTTGGGCTAATGCGCATGCTAGCTCCTTCCACATCTACCTCTACAACTGCCGTATCACTCGAACGGGCTGTGAATGTTAACGAATCACCATCCGCATCATGGAAAACCTCGCTCATATCGATTTCAAATGGCGCATTAGAATTTACCATTTGATTAGATATTGGTTTAACCGCCTCAGGAGCAGTATTCGTTGGTGTTGGTGTTGGCGTCGGTGTTGGTGTTGGCGTCGGTGTTGGCGTCGGTGTCGGTGTTGGCGTCGGCGTCGGTGTTGGCGTCGGTGTCGGTGTTGGCGTCGGTGTCGGTGTTGGCGTCGGTGTCGGTGTTGGCGTCGGCGTCGGTGTTGGCGTCGGTGTCGGTGTTGGCGTCGGTGTCGGTGTTGGCGTCGGCGTCGGTGTTGGCGTCGGTGTCGGTGTTGGCGTCGGTGTCGGTGTTGGCGTCGGCGTCGGTGTTGGCGTCGGCGTCGGTGTCAATCCCGATAGTCCTGATGGTGTCGTCGGTGTTGGCGGCCGCTGAGCTTGTTCTTGCAGCTTCTTCATCTGCTCCAAAAATTTTTTCAGCTCCTCAAATCTTTTCTTCTCAGCATCCAAAAGTCGTTGCATCAACTTTTCCTCCGATTGTTTACCGGCTTCTTCAAGTTTCTTCTTATTCTCCAGCTCTTGCAGTACTTTTGCAGCTAGAAGCTTATCTATTAGGGCCTGCTTCTGTGCGTCTAGTAGACGCTGCTTATTTTGCTCCTCCAGCAGTCTTTTTTGTTCTTCCTCCAATTGCTTCTGCCTTGCCTGCTGCTGCTTTTCCTCATCCGATAATTGAAGCGGCAGGACATTATTCAAATCGATCTTTTTACCGGATTGCTTATTGGCCTCATCGATAAGTGCCTGCAATTGTTCTGGTCCTATTAAATTCTGATCACGAGCCTGCTTTAAAATATTAGGAAGAAGATTATCTAAATTATTTTGGTATCGATCCAGATCGTCTGGAGACAAGCCACCCGGATTTCCGCTAGGGATAGACCCTGGGGCTTGATTTCTAAACCTCTCCAGCATCTCCTCATTTTCCTGCTCTATTTTTTGCTTAGCCTTTAATATGGCTTCGATAACAGCAGGTGAAGCTTGATTAACGAGACCGGAAAGATCAACCACATAAGGCACATTGGGCGTTTGCGAATCTAATCCTGGATTTAAGCTCAGTTGCTGCCCAGGATATACGAGGAGGGCTGGATCCTGACTAGTTCCGTTGCCGCTTCCCTGAACTAGACCGCTGTTTACAGTAATCATCGGAAACAACGTAACCGGATTGATACCCACCATAAAATTCGTGCCTCGAACATCAGTCACAGCCGTCGGCGTAAGGATGTTGAAGGTATCCTTGGCACTTACCAGTGAGGACACATTGGCCGCAGCTAGCCCGCTCCATAACATAAAGCTCGTGTGCTTTACACGGGACGCATCACTTAAGTTTGAAATGTACAGCTCCGAGTTTTCGCTTATCGTAATTTCATCCCCACGATCGGCCGTCCTTAATATCGCGCTCGTATTTTTTTCCGTAAGAATATGATCACCTTGATGAAGATTCATGCCATTATAGGCCCGGTAAGTCAATGAACCGCCCGCCTGATTGATCCAGACCGTTCCTTTAATCTGTTCGATTACCGTCACACGCGACTTGCGATCTGCTGCAGGCAGCTTCTCGACCGCTTCCGCGATTTCCCGTAAAATTACCGTCCTCGTGTTCGAATCCCATTGTACATCTGCTCCAAATGCCTCACTGAAAAATCGGATCGGAACATAGGAACGGCCATCTTTGTTATATGGCGCTGTCTCAATCTCTCGCTGCTCTTCTGCACCCGTCTCGGCATTGTTAATGGAAATCACTTTACTCTCCATTTGCAGCCTGATACTTACGTCTCCCTTTGTCAATTCAATGGTACGCTGGTTATCCAACAATCCAACCTTATAGCCCAGCATTTCGCTTAAAGCTCTCACGGGCACCATTGTGCGCCCCTTCACAATTTCGGGCTGCACGTCAAGTCTGATCACGGTATCATTGATCACAACCTTCACCTGATCATTGTGGGGCAAATTGGTTGGAAGCTGGTAATACTCAAGCTCACGGATTTTATTGTTATAGCTGTCCGCAATGAGCAAGCCGCCATTTGGCAGAACCGCTACATCTGTCGGATTATGGAGCAGATTATGACCGTTAATGCCATCTACTTGACCAAACTGAGCAGGTACACCAGCAATTGTACTCACATACCCGTCAACAAGATAACGAATCGTGTGGTTCAAGCTATCGGCAATGACTAGTCCCCCATCCTTTGTTACGACGATTCCTCTAGGAGACTGAAAGCGTGCCTGTGTAGCGGCACCATCCGCATAACCACCTTCGGCATACAGGCTACCATTCGCATACACAGGCTCCTCCCCCGCAGGCAAACCCGCCGCGGTTGTCACTGTACGCTTGGCCAGATCAATATAGCGAATTACTCGATTGCCCGTATCACTTACATATAAGTTGCCTTTATGGTCGATCGCAATGCTGGTAGGATCATTAAACTTGGCGGTTGAAAGCTCTCCATCTGCATAATCACCTGCAGGAACAGCATAGCCGCCAATCACCTCGACGACTCGATCAGATGCAGCGTTAAGTGTAGTCACTTGACCATCCGCTGTTATTTGCCGGATTAAATGATTTAACGTATCCGCAACATACAAGGTTCCATCTGCAGCGACAGCCACATCCTGGGGATGATAGAATCCCGCTTCATTACCTATACCGTCTTCATTGCCGATTATGCCATCACCGGCAACCGTTGTTACCATCCCATCCTTAGATATTTTTCGTATCCGATGATTTTCGGTATCTGCTATGTATATATTACCTTCCAAATCCGTATCCATGCCCGAAGGACCGTTGAACACAGCATCTTCTTTAGCACCATCGTGCCAAGCTCCCTCAGGAGTTCCGTAGTCTTCCCCGTCAAGCATTAAGCCCGCATAGGTAGAAACCTCTCCATTCTTCACTTGACGGATGAGATGATTCCGGGTGTCTGCCACAAGCACAGAACCATCCTTCAAGACAGCGATTCCCTGAGGCATACGAAAAGAAGCCTCTGATGCCGCTCCATCCCAATCGTCAAATTCACCACTTCCTGCAAATACTGTTACTTTTGAAAGAGCCTCATGGCTGTCACCCAGGTACAGCTCACTTTGAATGCCGGCAGCCCCTGCGGCTGTACCTCCAATTAATGTGAAACTCATAACAGCAACTATTAAACGACGATATACTTTCCTCACATTGATCCCCCTTCACCCGATAAAATCAAAGCAACAAAAAAACAACTATAATTCGACTTCCTCTGGACATTATAGTGAGAAATATAATAGTTTGTAGTCCTACGAAAGTAGTATTCTATAAGATTGTGTGAGAAATGAACGATTAATTCTCCTTACAGCACCTCTCCTGTATACTTTTTCAGAACTTCATAAACTCCTTTTTTACGGGCTCGTTTAATAATGAATTTAAAGAGAGAACGTTGTAACCAGAAGGGAATACCCACGATTAGGGTGTTTTGTAGTGTTAAAACGAAAGCGGTATGGGCAAGTGACTTGGGTTTGCCCTTTTCATCTGTTAATCTATCGTCCATGAGCCCGTAATGAATGCGAACCGATTGCTCGAACTTGCTTGGCGGCGTTAGCCGGACGCGGAATACAACTGGCTCTTCATGCTCGTTCGCAAAGGTATGTGACGTTTTAAGTGGGGCAATACGGCGGTCTCCCGCTTCTAACACATGCTCTGTTTTACCTAAAGTTACGGTGAGCTTACCTGTAATTACTTCGAATTGCTCTTCAAGCTGATCATGAATATGCAAAGGTGGACCTTTGCCAAATGGAGGCAGTGCAACTTCGATTAATAAATACTCTCCCTCCGTGTCCTTTGCCGTTTCTAGAAAAGTAATTTGTTCTCCTGTGACTTTATTCTTAACCGTTTGTTCCATTCATGTTCGCTCCTTGTTGATTATTTACCAAAACTAGATGCTTAGATGCTTCAATATTGATTGTCTTCATGCAAAAAAACCTTCTATCATTCGACTCTGTTTAAACATCATAGTCGAATAATAAAAGGTTTAAGTCCTACGAAAGGAGTACACAGTAAAAAGGAGGGGGTGAACGATAAGCACCGCGCACAGTTCAAATCAAAAAATGGCAGCACTCACAAAGTTCTTCCCGCAGGTCTTCATCATCTGCATTTGATTCGAATTAAATATCACACCTTAATGTCTGTTCTAACACAGCTGAAATTCATCCGCCATCTCTTGAGACCACTCTGAAATAGTTTAAATCCTAAATCGCATAACGCTGGATTTCGGAGTTATTTTTGCAAGTATACAAGTTCGCCTTACTTGTGATACGGTTCCCCCCGATTGATCTTCACCGCGCGATACACCTGCTCCACCAGCACCAGGCGCATGAGCTGATGTGGCAGCGTCATGCGCCCGAAGCTCATGCGCTGCTGCGCGCGGCGCATGACCTCGTCGGAGAGCCCGTGGCTCCCTCCGATGACGAACACGACATGGCTCGTCCCGTAGGTGCCGAGCCGGTCAATTTCTGCGGCAAGCTCTTCCGAGCTCCACAGCTTGCCGTCGATCGCGAGCGCAATGACATGCGCCTCGCTCTTAATCTGCGCGAGGATGCGTTCGCCCTCGCGTCCCTTTACCTGCACGACCTCTGCTTCGCTTAGAGAATCGGGTGCTTTTTCATCTGCCACCTCAATGACCTGAAACTTCAGGTATGGTGTCAGCCGTTTTGCATACTCCGCGATGCCATCGATCAAGTACTTTTCCTTCAATTTTCCTACGCCAATAATTTGAATAAGCATAAGTGCCTCCTGTCATAATCCTCTATAGAAATAGCAAAAGGACGCGCACTGGGCGTCCCTTGTAGTTTTAGTAAGTACCTTCTGTTCTATCACATATTTGGTGGAAAAGAAACGACAATTAAAACGGCCTACTCTTGCGCAGTCCCTAAATGTCCTATTTTTCATGCAATCTATGGATCTCCTGATCCCACGTATTCCTAGATTGCCTGAATCTAGAATTTCATGTATTCCTCGTCCTCAGCAGGTTCAATCCATCCCTACTTACTTTCTTCCTGCTCCTCCATCACTAAATCCGGTTTCCCCCCAGCTTCATAAGCGCTCAATATAGAGTCCAGCAAGCCTGGGAAACGTGCATTAAGATCCTCAGTCCGCAGGGACAACATGCGCTGTGTTCCTTGAACTCGTGTAAAAACAACTCCTGACTCGCGCAAAGTACGGGCATGGTGAGACATAGTGGATTTTGCGATCGGGACGTTGAAGCCGTTGCAAGCCTGTTCTCCATTTAAGTGAATATCCGATACGATATGTAAGCGAATCGGATCGCTGAGTGCATACAATACGGAGGCAAGCTGAATGTCCTTGCGGTCCGGATGAAATAGTATTTTCACGGATGATTATCCCCTTTTGTCGTACGATGAATGCGAAAAAAATATTGGTGTTCCTAATTGCATTTTATATCAACGCATGCTATATTTCAATTGTTCGTAAGTAATCGAACTATTAAACAATAATAAAAGGAGTGCTTCGCACATGACTTCTGTAAATAACCTCTCCGCGAATGCGGATCATGAAGCCTCCGTTCCGGAAGCGCCTCTTCCACGAGAAGGCCTGCTGACCCTGCTGTTCAGTGTCGCTGTGGTTCTCGTAATCATGAATACGGCTATGTTCAATCTGGCGCTGCCTGATGTGACCGAAGCCTTCGGGATTACGGCTGCGTCCGCTTCTTGGATTGTCACCGGGTATTCCATTATGTTCTCGATTGCCTCAATCACGTACAGCCGGCTTTCTGATTTTCTGCCGATTCGCCGTCTGTTGGTTATAGGCTTGTTGACGCTGGGCCTCGCGGCTGTTGCCGGCTTTTTCAGCACTAACTTTATCTTCCTGCTTATCGTACGCATTCTCCAGGCCTCAGGCGCGGGCGCAGTAATGTCCTTGTCGCTTGTCCTGTTTACCCGCTATATCCCGCAAGCCCGCCGCGGCAAAGCAATGGCGACAATTATGTCAGCCGTCTCGCTGGGTCTAGGGCTTGGGCCGGTCGCGGGCGGAGCCATCGTCGAATATCTCGGCTGGATTTGGCTATTCTCTGTAACGGCAGCTATTCTGCTTCTAGTGCCGCTGTTCCTTATCCTGCTGCCCAAAGAAGTACCCACCCGTGGCTCCTTTGATGTGCTTGGCGGGCTGTTCTTGGGCGTCGGCACGACCGGGCTGCTGCTGTTCCTGACCAGCGGGTTGTGGATTGCCTTGATCGCCGGAATTGTCGCCATTGCTTTATTTGTTGGCCGTATCCGCAGCACACCTGATCCATTCGTGATGCCGGATCTTTTCCGTAACCGCTCATATCTCGTGTTGGCTCTGATCGGAGTTGCCTCCTACCTATGCAGCTTTGCCACGTTATTCCTGCTGCCGCAGATTCTGACTCACCGTTTCGGCTTCAGCGCAAGCCATGCCGGGCTTGTGATCTTTCCGGGTTCGCTGCTCGCCATCTTTGTCTCCCGCTCCGTCGGGCGAATCATTGACCGTTATGGCAATGCGGGGATTTTGCGTTTTGCACCATTGCTCGTATTGACCGCTACCATCCTATTCGCTTTCTTTGCTGGGCGGTCATGGATTGCCGTCATGTTCATCTATATGATTATGAGTCTGGCCTTCACGACACTGTCCAGTAGTGTATCCAATGAAATCTCTCGGATTCTGCCTTCTTCACAAATTGGCTCCGGGATGGGCCTGTTCCAGCTGCTGCAATTCTTCAGCGGCGCCTTCAGCGTGGCTATGGCCGCAAGCGCACTAGAATGGCAGCGCGGACTGCCGCTTTCTGCAGCCTACTCCAATATCTACTGGGGACTCTCTATTGCAGCATTGATCGCCATCATCTCAGCTATTCTCTACCGCCGAGGCAACCGAAGTAGCTCGCTGACCGACATAGTAGATGCAGCAGATGCATAAGACCTAATCGGCTAACACATATATTATTTCATGCAAAAAAACACCCTGCGGCCCATTTCCGGGACTGCAAGGTGTTTTTAATAAATTTTAACAGTCCTTTAGACCACTAAATATTCCGCATTCTTCTCACATTCCGCACATTTGGCCGGCGGGTCCCAGTCCGAGAACTCGGTCTCCTTCAAGTCCACAATATCAGGTGCATCCTCATACTCGTCCACAAATTTGTCGATGGCTAACTCTACATGTTCTTTACATACTACATACATTCAACCAAGCATCCCTTTCTGTGCCGCTGCGGCCTATACTCCTTCTATTGTTCTACCATACTTCCCACGAAAATGGAACTCCTATCTATCCATTCCAGCAATCTGTTCATCCATTGTCTATATTCTTGCCCTACCGAAAAAAAAGATTCCTCTCACCCCAAACGGGCAAAAGGAATCTCTTCACTAATATCTCTCTAATTTCTATAAATGTTATCTACCAACTCTCCATCTTACCCTAGAAACTCCACTGGACGATCCAGCTCATACAATCTGCGGTAACGTGGTTCTTTTTCCATCAGCTCCGCATGGGTTCCACGCATTTCTACCGAGCCATTTTCCATAAAAATTACTTCATCCATCTGCTCTGCACCAACCAAATGATGCGTTACCCAGATCAGAGATTTACCGTCCATAGCTTCAAACATCGTCTGCAAAAGATCACGTTCCGTGCTTGGGTCCAGCCCTACGGTCGGTTCGTCAAGAATGACGACAGGTGTATTTTGCAGCAAAATACGAGCTAACGCTATCCGCTGACGCTCTCCACCGGAGAAACGTTGCCCCGCTTCACGGACAAAGGTATTGTATCCCTCTGGTAACGAGGAGATCAGCGTATCCATTTTGGCTAATGCGCCAGCTTCTTTAATCGCTTGTTCGGAAGCCTTCGGATCACCCATGCGAATATTGTTCGCTACCGTAGTATCAAATAAGTGTGGGCTTTGATTTAGCACCGCAATAATAGAAGGAATATTATCGCCATAGGCAGCCGCCGCGATTCCATTAATCATAGCCGAACCTGCAGAAGGTTGGATAACCCCTTGAATAGCCTTTAACAACGTCGATTTCCCTGCCCCACTACGGCCGATGATGGCAATTTTTTTGCCTTGTGGGATGTCGAGGCTGAGATCACGAACCGACCAGTTATCCTCTGATCCATAGCGGTAACCCACATTTTCGAGCTGGATATGAGCACTTTTTATGGCCTGAGGTAGAACATCAACTACAGATGCCTGTTCGGAAACTATATTATGCTCTTCTCCAACCACTCCAGACAACCGCTCCAGCGAGTTACGGTACTGCGGGATTTTCTCCACAGCTTCGGATACTGGCAAAAAAGCATCTGCCACAGGAAAAACAACCAATACAAACGCCGCAATCAACGTACCTGCAATAGCACCATCCGCATACTCCCCGGCGGCCCAATATAACATCGAAAGCACGCCAACTCCAACAACTGCTTGCCCGATGAACGCACGTAGACGCGCCCAGCTGCGCAGCGCTGCATCCGTTTTGGCCACTTTTTTCTCATCTGCTTCATAGGTCTCCACGAACTGGCTTTGCCGTCCACTAATGACCCAATCGCCCATACCGAGAACGGCGTCAGTCAGCTTTTGATAGAGGCGATTACGCTCTACCTTCACTTCACGTTGACGTTTCTGGGTGAACAACAAAGATATAAGCGGCAATACCACGACCAACACCAAAATATACAAAGCCATTAATAACGCAAAACCGATATCAAAGGTGCCCAACGCAATCACCGCAACCCCGTAGATCAATAAAGCAATAACACTTGGAAATACAGTTCTCAGATATACATTTTGCAAATATTCGATGTCATCAGCTAACATCCCGAGAATATCCCCAGTACGGAAACGCGACGACAGGAACAAGGCCTGTGGCTCCAAAATATTGTACAGGCGCACACGCATTTTAGAAAGAATCCGTAAAATGGTGTCATGCCCAATCAGCCGTTCCACGTAGTGAATGACTGCTCGGCTTGTTCCGAACGTACGTACACCAACAATCGGCACGTAGATCATCAGGATATTTTCGACCGGTGTAGACGCTTTTGAGATCAGAAATCCTGAAGTATACATCAATGAAGAGGCTGTAAATATCGTCAACGCCCCAAGCACAATAATTAGCACAAAACGCCAAAAATACGACGATACATAGGGAGCAAACCATCCTTCACGTTTCAATGGATTCCCTCCAATTGCGACCCAATCAACTCATAATACGCACCCTTGCGGGCAAGTAACTCCTGATGGGTACCGATTTCTGCCACTTGGCCTTGCTTCATTACTACAATAATGTCCATATCTAGCATCCAGTGTAGGCGATGGGTAGCCAGAAAGACCAGCTTTCCTTCAAAAAGAGGCACCATCGTCTCCTTCAGCTCATATTCCGTTTCAATATCCAGATGCGCCGTTGGCTCATCTAGAAGCATAATTGGACGGCTGCTAAGCAGTGCCCGGGCTAATGCCACCCGTTGCTCCTGGCCACCGCTGAACGAACGGCCACCGCCACCAATCATCTCATCTAAACCATGCGGAAGAGTATCCACCAGCCCCGATAAACCAGTAGCTTTCACTGCCGCGGCAACAGCTTCCATAGAAGCCTCAGGGTAATAAAAACGTATATTATCCGCTAACGTGCCGCTAAAAATATACGGACGCTGCGGGATATATGAGGTCTGTTTTCGCCAAGCCTCATCCGTTAATGCACTAACCGTTGTACTGTTAACCGTGATACTTCCTGAGGTAGGGTGTAAGAAACCCCCTAATATATCCACTAAAGTAGATTTACCGGCCCCGCTCTCTCCGATAATCCCAATTTTGCTAGCTCCTTTAAATTGCAGGTTCAGCGCTTCCAGCGAAGAAAGCCCTGCTTCCTCATACTTCACGCTAACGTCATTTAATGTGAGCACGCTATTCTCATGCCAAGTGAATATTTGTTCCGATGTTTTTGCTGCAGAACCGACAGATAGATTACCGTTAGGGCCGATTACTTCAGCCTTCACCTCATCTTGATCTATAATGCTCTTCATTGCTTCAGCGGCTTCTTTCCCATCCAAAGTAGCATGGAAATCTGAACCCACCAATCTGACAGGCAGGAAATATTCCGGAGCCAAGATTAGAATCGTTAAGCCCGTAACCAATGTCATTTGTTCATTTACAAGCCGCAAACCAAGACTTACCGCTACAGAAGCTACAGACAGCATAGTGAAGAAATCCAGGGCGAACGATGACAAAAAGGCCACTCGCAGCGTACGCATGGTCGCCGAGCGATAACGATCGCTGACCGTAGCAATGCTGTCGCTATGACTACGACTGCGCCCTAGAAATTTTAATGTTTCTAGTCCACGTAGTGAGTCTACGAAATGATTAGATAATGTGCGATATGATTTCAATTGCCGATCCATTTGCTTACGGGCCGTCATCCCAATCAAAATCATAAAAACAATAATAATCGGCATAGTTACCGTAAGAATAATCCCGCTCGTAGTGTCCATCGTAAAGACGTAAATAAGCACCAAGACCGGTGTAACAGACATCCCTACCATTCTAGGAATGATTGCTTCCAGATACGTGCGGAATTTAGTTACGCCTTCCAGCACTAGTGTAACAAGATCCCCGGTTCCACGCCCGCCCACCATTCTAGGGCCAAGCTGGAAGAGCTTGTCCATCATTTCCCTCCGCATAGTGCTGCCCGTTGCTTCCGCGAAGCGGTAAGAGACACGGCTCATCAGCATAGCACAAGCATGGCGCACAAGAAATGCAAGAAGGAACAATAGCGCAGTGCCCCATTGTTCCTTCAGAGGTTCTCCCGCAAATAGCGCAGAGATTACTTCTGCCAGCGATTTAGCCAGCAGAAGTATGGACAAGCTTTGCACCAGGGTAAGGAAGCCTACAATCAGAAAGACTGGCTTAACTCCTTTATACCCAAGCAAGTTTTTATCCATTAGTATTCAAGATGCTCCTTCTCGTGAACCCGTTTATGAAAGACAAAGTAACTCCAAATTTGATATCCCAATACGAACGGAAGGATGGTCAGTGCCACAATCGTCATTACCTTCAAAGAGTAATGGCCCGAAGCCGCATTAGTGATCGTCAAATTAAAAGCTTGATCAATTGAACTAATCATAACACGCGGGAACAATCCTACAAAGATAGAAGTTACCGAAAGAGCCATTACCGCTCCTGTCATTCCAAAAGCGTAGCCGTCCTTCTTCTTCGTCATGAAGTAACCGGACAGTACAAAGGCGATAACTCCCAGGGCTACAATAATCATAAGAACCGTTCCACGTTGCTCGAAAATATCCGTCATATTATAAGTCATAATCACAAAAGCAGTAAATAAAGCTGCGAGTGGTATCAGCAATTTTTGTGCCAACTTACGAGCGCGAGCCTGTAGATCACCCACTGTACGCAGCGTTGTGAACATGAGACCATGCACTAGGCACAGAAGGACAACAGTAAGCCCTGCTACTACAGTGTACACATTCACGATATCTGTGAACCCTGCATACATTTGCATATCCCCATCAATAGGCAACCCTTTGATAAAGCTTGCAAACACTACAGCCAAGAGGAATGGTGGAAGGAAGCTGCCGATAAAGATACAGGCATCCCAAGTTCTTTTCCAAGCTAATGAATCACGTTTACCTCTGAATTCAAAAGCGACACCACGCGCTATCAGAGCTAATAAGGCAAATACAAAAGGAATATAGAATCCACTAAACAGCGTTGCATACCACTCCGGGAAAGCCGCAAACATTGCACCCGCAGCGGTGATAAGCCATACCTCATTCCCATCCCAGAAAGGTCCGATCGAGTTAATCAGAACACGGCGCTCTGTATCATTTTTAGCGAGAATTTGTGTTTCCATCCCTACGCCGAAATCGAAACCCTCCAGGAAGAAGAACCCTATAAACAGAACTGCAATCAGCACAAACCACAATTCATTAAGAGATATCATGGGAACCCTCCTCGTTATATGGATCATTCGAATCGCCGTGATCGTTATCCATCGCATAAGGACCTTTTTTAATCACTTTAATAAACAATCCGACCAACACTAATCCTAGAATTAAATAAATCGTTGTAAAAGAAATCACGGAGAACAGAACTTGACCACTTGTAATATTAGGCGACACACTGTCTTCCGTTGTCATCAGTCCGAATACCGTCCATGGCTGACGCCCGAATTCGGTCATGACCCAACCGGCTGTATTCGCAATCGGAGGAAGCAGCAAGCCCCATAACATGAACCGCATAAACCAAGTGTTCGGACGGTCCATTTTTTTGCGCCACATTAAGTACATAGCGTACATTCCCAATACAATCATTAACGTTCCTGCTAGAACCATGATCCGGAAACTCCAGAATGTCGTACGTACAGGTGGAATATAGTCACCGGGGCCATAGGTTTGCTCATACTCCGCTTGCAGCTCAAGCATACCTTTAACTTCACCGGAAAATTTACTGTATGAAAGGAAACTCAGCATATAAGGAATTTGAAATTCTCCAGTACTGATTTGATTCTCTGGATCAATGTTTGCCCATACGGTCCAAGGTGCCGGGTCACCACTCTTACCCCACAGTCCTTCGGAAGCTGCCATTTTCATTGGTTGAGTTTCAACCAAATATTGCGCTTGGGCGTGACCAGCAACAGCTACACCAATAGAAGAAATAATCCCTACGATAGCTGCAATCTGAAAAGACTTCTTAAAGAAAGAAACCTCTTGTTTCTTCAATATTTTATAAGCACTAATACCTGTTACAAGAAAAGCACCTGTTGCATAAGCAGCCAGTACTGTATGTGGGAATTCAACCAGCAATTGTCCGTTCGTAATAAGCGCGAAGAAATCATTCATTTCTGCACGTCCATTATTTATCTCAAAACCCACAGGATGCTGCATAAAAGAGTTAGCCGCTAGAATCCAGAATGCAGATAACATCGTACCGAATGCTACCAGCCAGATGGACAGTAAATGTACTCGCTTGGATACCTTATCCCAGCCGAATATCCATATCCCAATAAAAGTAGACTCCAGGAAAAAGGCTGCCAATGCCTCAACTGCAAGTGGAGCCCCGAATACATCACCCACAAAACGTGAATAATCGGACCAGTTCATCCCGAACTGAAATTCCTGCAATATCCCTGTAACTACCCCTACTGCAAAATTGATGAGGAATAGCTTTCCCCAGAACTGCGCCATTTTTTTGTACTCTTCATTACCTTTTCTAACGTACATTGTCTCCATGATTGCAATCAAGAGCGCTAGTCCGATTGATACCGGTACAAAGAAATAGTGGAATATTGTCGTCGACGCAAATTGTATACGCGACAGCATTACTGTATCCATATTTGTCCCTTCCTTCTCCCCTTTTCGTTAATTATATTCTGTCAAAAATTTAAGCTTCTTTTTGTGATAAATGTCACATAAAGATAGTCATTTAACGGTGAAATTCAAATGATTTGTGACAAAGATCACATTTTAGCATAAAGAAAGCAAAAAAAATAAGACGGTTTACCCGTCTTGAGTGGTTCGTCGTTCTATTAAATGCTTGACTCATTTAGGTATTGGTTAGATGGAAATACCCTTCTTCAGCGATTTGAGATCGCCATTTGAATTAAGCAATTGAGGTAGCATCTTCGTGCTGCGAACCATTGGAGAGTCACATAGACGGCAAGAAGGCGCATGTTCAAATGCGAAATTATCCCTCATCCATCCGTTGCATCCCTCATTGGTACATGCCCAAATTGCGGTATTTTCTTCCGGTATTTCTTCCAAAGGTTTCTTCCGGTAGTTCATTGCCGTTCCTCCCATCCTGTAAGTCAATAGTGAGTAACTAGATATAAAAAGACCGTCCCAACTTTCACAAGCTGGGACGGTTTCTTCTATTATTACAGTTTTACAACGTTTTCGGCTTGTGGTCCACGGTTGCCTTGAACAACGTTGAATTCAACGCGTTGGCCTTCGTCCAAAGTTTTGAAGCCGTCGCCAGTGATTGCGCTGAAGTGAACGAATACGTCGCTTCCGCCTTCAACTTCGATAAATCCGAATCCTTTTTCTGCGTTGAACCATTTAACTGTACCTGTTTGCATGTGTGTTACCTCCACAAATTTAAATTAATATGTTCTTTTTATCTTCAAACAAAGAAAAAATTCACACATTGAAAAAGGTTGTATTACCAAATATGACAGCCCTTTTCAATGCGAGAATTAGGGACTAAATGTATGATTGATATCATATTACCACACCTGATTAGCAAAGGCAAGCAAGCATCCGAATATATCCGGTTTTGCCCTAATAAGTATTACCTTCCAATGTAAGGGCTGCCACTTAGTGTTTATTCCCTAAATAGATCCTTTTTCTGGCATAATTATCATGGTTTTAGAAAAATAGCTTTCCCAAAAACGTTACTTTTATCCGCTTTTTCAAGAAGGTACCCCCTTGGAATCGAAGGGGTAGTCCGCTCTACTTGTCGTAACTGCTATATCATTATATACCGACTTCCAGCATATTATTCCTGTGGTTTTTCAAGAAGTTTAACTGTTGCCTGTTTGGCCTCGCCGTTTCGATAGTAAGTAATTTTCAGATCATCACCGATCTTCGTATGATTATATAAGTACTTGCGAAGAGAAAGGGTAGATATGATGGATTGATCATTAAATTTGGTAATGACATCATTGAATTGCAGTCCAGCTTCCTTCGCAGGGCCAACGGCTTCTAGAACAACTACTCCATCCTTAACACTGTTCGGCAGGTTCAATTCATTGCGTTGATCTTCTGCTAGTGGAACGTACGGATTGTTCAAATCAACTGAATATACACCCAAGTACGAACGGGCAATATGCCCTTTTTCAGCCAGCTCATTAGCGATATCTATCACATGATTCGCAGGAATTGCAAAACCCAGACCCTCTACACCCGTATCTGAAATCTTCATCGTGTTAATTCCAATGACCTTGCCATCGAGATCCACTAACGCGCCGCCACTATTTCCTTCATTAATCGCCGCATCAGTCTGTATCACTTCTTGTTCCCAGTCATATACTCCATCCTGATTAAGGGATACGGGAACCATCCGTTCAGTATAGCTAACAATCCCCGAGGTCAATGTATCACCAAGTCCTAGCGGATTACCGATAGCAATGACCGTTTCACCTAGACGAAGCTTAGAGGAATCACCGAGCTGCGCGATGGTATCGATTCCTTTGGCATCAATAGAGAGTACCGCAATGTCGCTTACTTTATCCGTTCCAACGAGTGTTGCCTTACGGGTCTCTCCGTTCACTGTAACTACCTCGAGATTACCGGAGTCTTCGATGACATGATTATTGGTAATGATAAATGCTTTATTTCCTGTCTTTTTATAGATCACTCCTGAGCCTAGTGCGGACTCATCCAGAATGTTTAATTCTTCATTATCTTCTTTATGATTGATAATACTTACTACTGCAGGGCGAACCGTGGCAGCAGCTTGAATAATCCGGTCAAATGGATCACTACTGCTTGGGGCAACATTTCCAGTTGTTACAACCGGCTTTTGAGCAGTCTCATGACTCATCTGGCCTGTAAACATACTGAATAACAGAACTGCCACCACAGCGCTGACTAAGGAGCAAACGGCGGATATTTGCCAGGTAGATAGCCCTTTACGCGATCTGCGTACAGAATGTCTACGGTTAGCAAACGATCCCTTTGATGCTTCATCCCCTCTGGACCGCGAAACTTTAGTTGAATAGAAATCATCATCAAACAATCCCACCGAAAATCTCCCCCTTCTATTGCCAAGCGTTCACTGTTGTTAAGACCTGAACCTATAGCAACCACGTCCGAACCAAACCTCTGTAACCATTAGACTCCAAATATCACTAAAAAGTTTCACTTTATCCATTAACCCCACAAGAGTTTCGATCAATCGTTAGATTATGATAATCTTTTAATATATCTTCTCTATTAGGAATATTTTGCAACTTAAAAGACTACAATAAAATAGAAGTGTCCCTAAAATTTTAGCTTTGCTCATCACGCTTTTAATTGTATCACAGGCAACCTGCAATTCGGGATTTTCCTCAGCTAAAACACCTGCGAATTTTTTACAGTTTTCAGTTCTAATTACACTATATATTCACACTATTAAAGGAGGATTAATTATGAGTTCTTTTTCAACAAGTATGGATTTAGTCGAGTTTATCGGTAAGCTTGGTGACTTAAAGGATGAACACTACCACATGACCCTTGCCTTTAGCGCAATGATCGAATTGATGATTGAAAAAGGCCTAATCTCCCGCCAAGAATTAGATCGCAAGACCGCTGAACTTGATCAGCTTATGACTGGCTCAGCTTATCCCATGGCGTAGGTTGATCATAATACGTATCACACAGTCTGAACTCACTATCTTTGAAAAAACAGCCCCGATCCTCCATTGCGCCGCGTACCGACATTTTTGCCAAATCCATCATATTGTGATCCCGGCTTAAATGCGCCAAATAGGTCCGTTTGGTCCGCCCTGTAAGAATTTCGCTAAGCGCAGCTCCAGCTGCCTCATTGGAAAGGTGACCCATGTCGCCTAGGATGCGCCGTTTCGTATTCCACGGATAACGTCCCATTCTCAGCAATTCGATATCATGATTCGCCTCCAGCACCAATACATCTGCATCTGAAATTGCATCTCTTACCTTATCACTAACATAGCCCAGGTCTGTAGCTACACATAACTTCTCTTTTCCATCATAAAAATTGTAACCCACTGGCTCCGCTGCATCATGAGAAATCGCAAAGGATTCTACTCGCATACTGCCGAAATCCTTGTGCTGGCCAGACTCCATGATCATACGGTTATACTCCGGTATTTTACCAATTCCCTTCTCGATAGCTCCCCAGGTATTGGTGTTCGCATAAATCGGAAGATCGTATTTACGGGCCATGGCCCCGAGTCCCTTGATATGATCGGAATGTTCGTGTGTAACTAGAATCCCGTCTATATCATTACCCGTTAGTTCACGCATGGCCAACAGCTCATCGATCCGCTTGGCACTAAAACCTGCGTCAATCATAAGTGTTGTCTCCCCGTTTCGTACCACCGTTACATTGCCGGTAGAACCACTGGACAGTACTGTAAATGAAATCCCCATTTTCCTTACTCCTTCTACTCTGTTGTCTTAGGACTGATGATGTCCGCACTAATAGCATCCACATAATAGGCATTGCCGTTCTCCAGCATAAACCGCCACATCGGCGAAGCTACCTGACTTTCCGAGTTGAACAGCTCACCGTAATACCCCAGCTCAATCTCCTTCACTACGGAATCTGCCGGAAAATACTTCTCTATCAAGCTACTAAGTGCTTGCGATGCTGGAAGCACCTTCTGTTCTTTATCGCTGCTGCTTGTCCCTATTTCAATCTTCGGCCAGCGGTAAGCTACGATTTTTTGATCACTGTTAATCAACTCTAGCCTAACACGGAACAACGACCACTGATTTTGAACCAGCGGATGAAGAACAAACTTCCCAACCTCACTTTCCTGTGAATCAAAGCGATAATTGGAAATATCAGGAATCTTATCCTCAAGCGCCTTGCTAAGCTCTGAGAAGGAAGAATAGATCAGCTTGCTGTCTATAGGTACATCTAATTTAATTGGTGGTTCAGTCTGCTCTTCAGCAGAATAACGATAAGTAATGTTAGGAAGCTGCGGGGTAGACGCCGGAATGGGACACAATACACGAATCCCTTTCTGCTCCATTACGGCTTGGGTCTCAGCAGACAGGGAAGTAAAATCAAGATTAGCACTAACCTGATCGCGCAAATCGACCCACAGCTGGTAACATAGCAGCAGATTCAGACCTAAAAAGGCGCAAATCAGTACATTTTTAGCTCTTCCCCAATCCATACCCGAACCTCCTAATTGTTATATGAACCACTTGTCCATTAATTTAAAGTAAGAACACTGCCATCACTAAGTGTAACTTTCCAGACAGGTATCAGCTCCAGATGATCTTCCTTCACCTCAGGCACATAAGCAGGCGTTAAATCCTTCACTGCCGAAGTTTTACTGACCAGAGACAACCTATACTCCAGATCCGCACCTCCAGATAGCTCCACTACCTTTTTTACGGCCTTACTTTCATCTATATAGATTAGAGAACGTTCATAAGAGGATACTGTTCCCTGCTGCAGTTCCAGATTTATTACACCATACTGTAATGATGAATTGCTCATAATCGGATAGGAGCCGTACGGATAGGAGCCATAATATTGTTGAAAAGAGACCTTTCTCTCCTGTCTGCCTTCCTCTGTAGCCTCCAAACGGTAAGTCCCATTCCATCCGCCATGCTGGTTCACAAATTCTACAGCTTCCAAAGCATCCTTGGCAGGGGTACTTTCTCCAGCTGGAAGCGCTGCAGGGTCACTATAGCTCATCCAGTTCTTACCCTGGTCCACCTGAAGGCTCCGTTTGCTATCCGTATAAATCTCCGAGCCGTTCTTCTCCCGAATATATCTAGTGCTTCCAACATCGAAGAAAAGATTACTCTGCATTTGCTCTATGGTGTACATCCCGGAAGGCATGTCTACCTGAACCAGAGAAATCTTACTGTCTGGCACATAATAATCCCCGCTTACGGTCTTGTAAGGCGTCCAATTCTTACCGAAATCAACATGCTGCTGCACATCCTGAACCGTTAAATCCGCTTTTGCCGCTTCGTATATGATGTCGCCTCTCGTACTGAAGAAAATAGCATGGGCCTTGGAATCATTCTTAATGTTATAGATCCAAATGCGATCAATGCTTTCTCCTTCAAAAAGGGAATCTGGCGATAACTGCATCACCCGCTGCAATAACGTTACCGGAATGCCCGCTCCGAATGAAAGCTCAATCCCAGGATTCTCATTGCGGATCTTATCCCAATCATAATCCTGTACCGAATGCCGCTGGAAGCTTTCGAAGCCACGACCTTTTAAGCGATTCATGATCAAGCTATAGAACGTAGAATCCGGATAAAAAAGCGTATGTTTGCCTTCTCCCATATGGATGATCATTTTGTCAGGGTATAACAGGTTCTCTACCTTCTCTTCCGGACCCATATTATCTGTCTTCACATACAGGTTCTCAGAAAGCACTGCTGAATCAGCACCAGGCAAACGGTAGATCAAATAATAGCTTTCAACCAGGCTTCCGAGCACGAGCAAGGCTAGAATGCATGATTTGATTCGTTCCTTCATGCCTCACTCCCCCTTTGCTCGTTCAAAGGCAGGGTAAAGGTTACCTTTGAACCTTCATTTAGCTCGGATTGCAGGGAAATGGAGCCTCCATGTGCCTTCACAATTTCCCGGGCAATGGAAAGGCCAAGTCCGGTGCCTCCCATGTTCCGCGAACGTGCCTTATCCACGCGATAAAATCGTTCGAAGATCCGCTCGATATCCTTTTTCGGAATCCCTATCCCCGAATCACGCACAGAAATGGAGAGCATTCCATCCTCATTCTTCAACGCTTCCAGTTCAATCGTACCGCCTTCTGGCGTATATTTTAGCGCATTGGAGACCAAATTCCCCAAGACCTGATCGATTTGATCGCGATCAAGCCACGCCGTGGTAACATCTTTGCGGACCCTTGTACTTATATCGATACGCTTCTGCCGAATTTGAAAAGAAAAACGATCCGCCACATCCTCCAGCATCTCGGTAATATCCGTCTGCTGAATTCGAAGAAGAGCTTCCTTGGAATCCAGACGGGAAAGATGCAGCAAATCCGTAACCAGACGGATCATCCGTTCGGTTTCGTTGCGAATAACCCCAACAAATCGAACCGCCAGCTGCGGATCTTCAAGTGCTCCATCATCCAGTGCTTCAACATAGCTTTTAATAGTGGTAAGTGGTGTTCTTAGCTCATGCGAAACGTTCGCCACGAACTCCCGGCGTGATTCCTCCAGATTCTCCTGTTCGGTGACATCCTGCAGCACAGCAATTGTGCCGGCAATGCCACCCTCACGACGATGAATGGGAGTAAACGTCACTCTTACGATATTAGAATCTTCTCCACCCATATGGGTCAGATGAAGCATTGCAGATTGGGCATTACCTTTAGCCAGAGATCCGCTTTGTTCGTAATCTAAGCCCAACAGTTTATCTAGAGGAGCGCCTTCCGGCAACGGGCCTTCATTTCCGAGCATCAGTGCTGCCCGCCGATTCATCAGAATCACTACTCCGTTCTCATCTGTAGCCACAACACCATCACTCATGTTCGTCAGAATAGAGGTAAGCTTCTCCTTCTCCTCTTCATTCTGCGAGAGTGCCTCACGCAATCTACCGGTCATATAATTGAACGCCTGACTGAGTTGTCCAATTTCATCATTTCCTAATACAGGCATTTTACGATTGAATCGGCCTTCAGCGACAGCCGTAGCATGCCTCGTCATTTCCTTAATAGGCTGCGTGATGGTGTGCGCCAGAATGACGCATAAAACAACCGTTAACGCTAGAGCTAACAGCAAACCTGAGATAAATACACTATTGATCCGGCCCATCGTGGCGTACAGATCCTTCATGTCAGCAGCAATATAGATTGCGCCCACTACCTTGTCACCCGAGAGCACAGGCTTGGCCACAACCTTTTTACGCACATTATCATCGGCAATAATATATTCCTCGTTATCACTGATGCCCTGCAAGGCCCGATTCACAACTGTCTGGGTGTTACGCTGCCCGACATAGTCATTCTGCGAGGGAACGGAAGTGGTGATGATTTTGCCGCTGGCATCCAGTACCTGAATCTCAGCCCCGTTAATGTACAGATTATTGACCATTCCGCGCAGACTTTCCACAGCGGTTTCCTCATCTGCGGTTCCAGCCTCACTACCAAATTTATCAGCAGTCAGGATAGACAACATCTCAGCACGTGCTTTAAGGTCCTTGGTGAAATTATCTGTTAACGAGTTCTTCATCGAGCTGACAAAATAAACCCCGATCAACTGCATAGCTATCAGAATTAGCAATACGTAAATAATAATAAGTTTTGCCTGAATTGTCCGGATAAAGGACCGCCACTTCATCACAGTCCTCCATTTTTAGGGCTATGCATCAAATAGCCGAGTCCACGCCGAGTATAAATATATTCGGGCTTGCTGGGGTTCTCCTCAATTTTCTCTCTTAGACGACGGATCGTCACGTCAACGGTCCGCACATCACCGAAATACTCAAATCCCCACACTGCCTGCAGCAAATGCTCCCGAGTCATCACCTTACCGGCATGTTTGATCATATAGTAGAGCAGCTCATATTCACGATGGGTCAAGTCAAGCGGCTCCCCGCCCTTATAGACCATATACATATCTGTATCTATAAACAGATCAAAATGATAAATGCCCTGCTTATTCTCTGCTGGTTCACTCGCCATCCCCTGTGGTGACGGTTTATGCTGTCTCCGCATCTGGGCTTTAACTCTGGCCAGCAATTCACGTGTACTAAAAGGTTTGGTCACATAGTCATCAGCACCAAGCTCCAGGCCAAGTACCTTATCAATCTCTCCGTCCTTGGCTGTAAGCATAATGATAGGAATGTCCAAGTGCGCAGAACGCACCTCGCGGCAGACGTCCATGCCATCTTTGCCGGGCAGCATAAGATCAAGCAGCATAAGATCGGGCCTTTTGGACAATGCCAGCTCCACTGCACTGTTGCCATCAAAAGCACAAATAACCTCGTAGCCTTCTTTTTCTAAATTAAATTTCAATATATCAGCAATAGGCTGTTCATCATCTACTACCAGAATCGTTCCCATCTGCATGTCCCAGCTTCACCTTCCTATCCTTACTTAATGATCATTCCTTTATTTTAACATACCTGTCTAACCGTCACATCCTACGAAATAAGCAATCCCCCTGCCCAGCAAAAAGAAACGGCTTTGCCGTCACTCGTAGATTAAAAAAAATAAAAACCGCCCGATTGAAATCGAGCAGTTAAAGGACAAAGTATGAATTATTGCAAATACTTCATTGGATTTACAGCAGTGCCATTCTTCCGAATCTCAAAATGCAGATGTGTACCCGTCGAACGTCCGGTGCTGCCCATTACGCCAATCTTGCCACCCTGCTCCAAGCGTTGGCCTGTAGAAACCGAGATGCTTTTTAAATGACCATAATAGGTCTGGTATCCGTTGCGATGATCTACAATAACTACATTCCCGTATCCACTCTGCACACCTGCAAAGATCACGGTCCCGGCATCAGAAGCTTTTATATTCCGATTGCTAGATACCATATCAATACCCTTATGGGCACGGCTCCAACGCTCGCCGAAGCTACTTGTCAGGGTCGCCCCGCTTACCGGCCAACTGAACATGCCTGTTCCTTCACCAACAACCTTCGTTCCCCGATAAACAACTTCTGGCAGCGAGGCTTGTATAACGGTCTGGCCTAACCATTCTTCTTGGACGACCGTACCATTTTCCTTCGTTACCCGATACTCCATTTCTTTAAGTCCAGTTTGCCCTGGACGAACGACTTTGCTTTTGCCTGCCGCTAGCTGATCGCTCGAACGCACAACCACTTCCGGCTCAGTCACTATCTGCTCAGTCACTTTTTCCACTGTTACTACTGTAACATCTGGTTGGGGTACCTTCAGCTTCAGTGTATCTCCAATCTTCAACGTCAGTTCTTTCACGTTAGGGTTGTTACTATAAATCTCTTTTTGGGTGATTTCAAACCGTTTGGCAATCCCCGAAATCGTATCACCCTCTTGAACGGTATAAAGAAGGGGCGCCTCTTTACCTTCGGTAAGTGTCTGGACCGCTGCCTCCACATCCAACACTTTATTAGGATCTGCTTTGATAGGAACGATAGAAATATCTTCACTAATCTCTACCGACTCTACTTGCTCCGGAGTCTTCGCTTTTGCAGCAGATGAGCTGGAAGCAGCCGTTCTTGTTAGCTTACTAGCCGTCGTTGCTACTTCTGCTTGTGGGACATAATGATTTTTTACCCCTTCAAGCACTGCATTAGCAGTTTCCTGATCCTTAACTATGCCAACAGCCTTGCCATCTACCATCAATTGTACGCCTACCGCATAAGCCTTCAGCATTCCATCTAGTTTAGTAAGTGTCGCCTCACTATCAACTTCTGGCTTGTATGCCTTCTGCTCTTCTATTGTAATGCCCTCTGTTTGCAGCACCATGGTTGAATTCGGATATTTCTCCTGATATTCTCGTTGTTTCTTATCGTATAGCTGGTTAAGCTGCGTCTGATCGGTAAGTCTTCCGATTTCTTCACCCTTCACCAACACTTGATAATAGGTAACCGTGTTAGCAGCTACATACCTTTTCTCTGCTCCAACCAACACCGTAGCTAGAAGCACAAGGCCGACAGATCCCAAAATCCAAGCGCGCCGAAATCTGCGAGTACCTTTCTCTTGTTGAAAGTGTTTGGAGTCGTGATCGAAATTGTGGCTCTGTTGAACATTCGCCTCGGACTCTGCTGGATGTCCATCCTGCAGCTTGCTCATCCGACGCATGAACATAAATCCCTTCATGAAACTCTCCCTTTCAGTCCGCTTTTACTTCCGACAAAAGCGGCCAAGCTAATTGTACGACCTCGATTATATAGATTACGTCCATGTAAATTTCTGCGTATACTAGTGCTTAATTCCTGCTTCTAATGAACCTATAAAAAGGTTGTTAAGGAGGTTACAAAAAATTAACCTCTTGAGGTCCTTGTTTACTGTACCATAGCTTAGAGAAAAATTTCAACTTTAGACATAACAAAAAACCCGCCAAATACGCGGGTTTTTTTGCGCAAATATGAAATTTTAACCTTTTTCATGTGTCTATAAAGTGACAATTACAAATGCTATTGCGTAGATTCTGTAGTTGGTGTAAGCATTTTCATTATGCTCTCATATTCGTCTGCATCAACATATTTTGCAATTACCTGCTGCAGCTCTTTAACCTCATCTTCTGTTAATCCATCCTCCATCGCTGTTGAAATTTTTGCCATCTCATCCTGGGGTAGTTTGGACATCAAAATATTGAATATATTTACCTTCTCTTCCGATGGAAGATTATCTTTAAAGTCACTGAGTGCCTCAGGTGTCATTACTAATTGTTGGTCACCAACACTTCCACTTCCGCTATCAGCTGAACTTTCGGTTGTAACTTGCCCCATAACTGGTAAGGCATCAGTCGGAGTATTATCATCTACGGGCTCACCCTTGCCTTTAGCTGGCGAATCCGTGCTTTTGTCGGTCTCCTTGCTAACTGTACTCCCTGTGGTTACTTCTTTATTAGCTGTATCCGAGTCAGATTTGTTATCCATGCCAATAATGCTCCGAATCATTCCTCCAAATCCCGGACCGGGAGTATTCACTTTAATATCGAAGCTAGCCAGTACCGACTGAATATAAGCATTTACAACCACGCCCGTTGTTAGAATTGAAAGAGTGCTGGCAAGTACCACAATCAGACATACGCTAAGTGCACGCTTCACGATCTTCATCTTCATTTCTCCTCTCACCTATGTTCAAGTCTATCTGGTAGATCATGTACATGTTCTTCTATACATCCAGTATTGACTAGAACCGGCCTTGGGAAACGTCTAGGCATAAATCTAGGCCCCAAAAGAGAGAGATATAGTCCTCAGAACAAAAAAAAGAGCCTCTAACGAGGCTCCTTAGTATAACTAGGTTTTAGATATAAATTGGCAATACTTGATTCGTCTGCTCACGGTTACGACCCACTGAGAAGATAGCAATCGGAATACCCGTAAGCTCAGATACACGTTCAACATATCTGCGTGTATTGGCTGGAAGATCATCCAACGTTTTTGCAGAAGTAATATCTTCGCTCCAGCCTGGAAGCTCTTCATATACCGCTTCGCATTCTGCCAGCATTTTGAGGCTAGCAGGGTAATGAGTAATTACCTCACCACGGTATTTGTAGCCTGTGCAGATCTTCACAGTCTCAAGTCCGCTAAGTACATCCAGCGAGTTAAGAGATAGCCCTGTGATTCCACTTACACGACGAGCGTGACTCACAACTACACTGTCGAACCAGCCTACACGGCGCGCACGTCCGGTAACTGTGCCATATTCATGACCTGTTTCACGGATATAATCACCTGTTGCATCATTCAGCTCTGTAGGGAACGGGCCATCTCCAACACGAGTGGTATAGGCTTTTGCAACCCCAATAACCTGTTTGATTTTGGACGGTCCCACACCAGAACCTATGCATACCCCACCGGCAGATGGGTTGGATGAAGTAACAAACGGATACGTACCTTGATCGATATCAAGCATTACTCCTTGCGCACCTTCAAACAACACTTTGCGATCCGCATCAATGGCTTCATTAAGAATAACAGAGGTGTCTGTTACATAATTACGCAGCACTTCTGCATATTCCAGATATTGAGTCAGAATCTCTTCTACGTTAAGAGCTTCCGCACCATAGACCTGTGTAATCACTTGGTTCTTCTCTTGCATCAAGGGGCGGAGTCTCAGTTCGAATTCCTCAGCGTCCATCAAGTCAGCAATACGGATACCGTTGCGTGCTGCCTTATCCATATAACAAGGACCGATACCTTTACGTGTAGTACCAATCTTGTTCGGACCCTTACGGTCTTCTTCGAGAGCATCCAGCACCATATGGTATGGCATAATGACATGAGCACGATCACTGATCACTAAGTTCTTAGTGTCAAAACCGTTCTCGTGAATATAATTAATTTCTTGGATCAAGGCAGCCGGATTAATAACCATTCCGTTACCAATTACACAAGTTTTCTCTTTATAAAATACACCCGAAGGGATCAAGCTGAGCTTAAACTTCTCACCGTCAATCAGAATCGTGTGACCGGCATTATTGCCCCCTTGATAACGGGCGACCACATCTGCACTTTCCGCTAGAAAGTCAGTGATTTTCCCTTTACCTTCGTCTCCCCATTGTGTTCCCACGACGACTACCGTTGACATGTTCATTCCTCCGTAGGTGCTACTTAGCACCATTATTTTTCATAATATGGGCCCTATACGTCATTCTTATGTACGTGGCCCTCCGGACGCCAAGCAGATTTAACCCGCTAAAGGACAATTCTCAGTGTAACAGCGGTTTTTTTCAAAGTCAAATAAAACGAACGATTACACAAAGAAATGTGCAATCGTTCGGGAATTATACATGTCAGGTTTAACCAGCAAAGGGTTCCGCATGTGCTCGCTCGTAGTTAACGAACTTGTTGAAATTTTTAAGAAAGACCAGTTCTACCGTGCCTACGGGACCATTACGCTGTTTAGCTATAATGATCTCAATAATATTCTTCTTCTCCGTATCCGCATTGTAATAATCATCACGATACAGAAACGCAACAATATCGGCATCCTGCTCGATAGAACCCGATTCACGCAAGTCACTCATCATTGGACGTTTATCCTGACGCTGCTCTACACCCCGGCTTAACTGCGACAGGGCAATAACCGGCACATCCAGCTCACGGGCAATCTGCTTCAATGTACGAGATATATCCGATACTTCCTGCTGACGGTTCTCTCCGCCTTTACCGCGGCCCTGAATGAGCTGCAAGTAGTCGATGACGATCATGCCAAGTCCTTTTTCCTTCTTCAGTCTCCGGCACTTTGCACGAATATCGGTTACCGTGATACCTGGTGTATCGTCGATATAAATCTCCGCTTCAGATAGAGACTGAATGCCCATCGTCAGCTTGGACCAATCATCATCACTCTTGAAGTCACCGGTACGCATAATATTGGCATCTAAGTTGGCTTCAGCACAAATCATCCGCTGTACCAGCTGTGGCGCTGACATTTCCAGACTGAATATCGCAACAGTTTCTTTAGCGCGTACTGCCACGTTCTGTGCAATATTCAGGGCGAATGCAGTCTTACCAACAGATGGACGAGCCGCAACAATGATCAGATCGTTACGTTGGAATCCGTTAGTCATATGATCTAAATCCACAAATCCGGTTGGGATACCTGAGGTACCCCCCTTATTTTGATGAAGCAACTCAACCTTGTCGAACACTTCCATCAAGACATCGCGGATCGCAATAAATCCACTGCCGCTTCGCCGGTTGGAGATTTCAAGAATACGCCGCTCTGCATCACTCAGCATATCGGCTACATCTTCACCGCCAGTATAACCTTCGCTCACAATCTGCGTGGCTGTGCGAATCAAACGGCGCAGCATGGCTTTCTCTTCGATAATCTGGGCGTAGTATTCTACGTTAGCAGCAGTAGGCACGGCATGCGCCAGCTTAGCTAAGTAGCTAACACCACCAATATCTTCAAGCTCTCCTTTGTCCTGCAGTCTGGACGTAAGTGTAACAAGATCAATCGGCTGGCTCTCTTCTCCGAGCTGCACCATCGCCTCAAAAATCATTTGATGCGCTTTATCGTAGAAGTCTTCAGTATTCACCCGTTCCATTGCAGTAATGAGCGCTTCATCCTGCAACAGAACCGCACCAATTACCGCCTGCTCGGCTTCAAGATTCTGCGGGGGAACCCGATCGAAAAAGAGATCTCCACCCATGTTACTCCTCCGTTACCTCAACCTTAAGTGTGGCCTTTACTTCAGTATGCAATTTTACGCTTACTTGAAATACTCCTATATGGCGAATTGGCTCACCTAATTCAATCTTGCGCTTATCAATAGTAATTCCTTTGGTGGAAGCCAGTGTCTCAGCAATCTGTTTGCTTGTAATAGCGCCGAATAAACGTCCGCCTTCACCTGATTTTGCTTTCATTGTCAGTGTTAACTCGTCAAGCTTCTTACCCAATTGCTGTGCTTCTTCTTTTTCGTTATCTTTACGGCGTTGTTCAGCAGCTGCTTGATTCTCCAGCGTCTTCACGTTGCCTTCCGTTGCCGGACGAACCAATCCACGTGGCAATAAGAAGTTGGAAGCATAACCTTCGGATACCTCTTTAACCTGACCTTTTTTACCTTGACCCTTAACATCTTTTATGAAAATGACCTTCATTCGAATAACCCCTCTTTCGATTCGATTTCCGCCAGCACCTGCAGTAATCTGGCTTCTGCTTCTTTACATGTTCCTTCAAGCTGTACTGCGGCATTGGACAGATGCCCACCGCCGCCTAATTTCTCCATCACGACCTGTACATTCATACGTCCGAGTGATCGGGCACTAATGCCAATCAGGCCGTCAGGCCGCTCGCTGATGACGAATGAAGCGACTACGTTGGTCATCCCAAGCAGCGTGTCCGCAGTCTGAGCAATAAGAAGCTGCGGGATTTTCATGCCTGGTGCCGTAACTACGAGCGCGATTTGGTCATACACCATTCGCGCATGTTTGATAATTTCGGCTTTGGAAATATACTCCTGTAAATCCTCCTTCAGCATGCGCTGAATAAGTACGGTATCGGCACCATTCCGGCGCAGGAAGCCTGCCGCCTCAAAGGTACGCGAACCCGTATGGAGCGCAAAGTGCTTTGTATCCACCGTGATCCCCGCTAACAACATTGTAGCATCCAGCGGACTGATCTTTACCTTCTCATGGATATACTGAAGCAGCTCTGTCACCAGCTCACAGGTCGATGAAGCGTAAGGTTCCAAATATACCAATACAGCATCATTAATGAACTCTTCACCTCTGCGGTGATGATCCACCACTACGATTCTGCTGGCATATTGTACTAGCCGCGGCTCCATCGTCATAGACGCCTTATGTGTATCCACAACAATAAGCAGGGTATGCTCTGTCATGATCTGTAGGGATTGCTCCGTTGTGATGAATGACTTATACAAATCGTCATCCTTACGAATCTGCTCCATCATGTTAGTTATCGATGGATTTGGAGTCTCCATCACAATGCTAGCCTCTACATTATACATCTGCGCAGCCCTTAACAGGCCGATTGCAGCACCCACAGCATCGATATCCGGTGTCCGATGACCGAGGATCAGCACACGATCGCTCTCCTGCATCAGATCCCGCAAAGCATGCGCAATGACCCGCGCCCGCACTCGGGTACGCTTCTCAGCAGCATTACTCTTGCCACCGTAGAAGGATAACCGTTGGCCTGCTTTTACAGCCGCCTGATCACCACCTCGGCCCAGCGCCATGTCTAGACTGGATTGGGCCAATGCCCCTAATTCACTTGCAGAGTCTGCGCCAAAGGCCAGACCAATACTCAGTGTCATAGGTACCTTGAGATCAGCAGTCATTTCTCTGACTTCATCTAGAATCACGAAGCGGCTCTCTTCCAACGCTTGCAGGCTACGATGATTAAGCAGCATTAGATAACGTTCCGAGGACAACCGCCGCAGATAAACCTCAAACTGCTTACTCCATTCAGTGATCTCACTCGTCACCTTAGCAATCAGCGAGGTTCGCTGTTGATCATCCATTCCTTGAGCGGATTCATCCAGGTTATCCATCATCACTATGCCGATCGCCAGCTTCTCATCCTCATACCGCTCACGTAACACCACAAGCTCAGTGATATCATACAAGTAAAGAATACGCTCACTCGGAATAATGACAGCTTGATAAAATCGTTCATCCACGGTGATCTCAAGGCGGGTGTCATGGAGCACACCTTCTTTGCCGACCTCCCGCTTACCCGCTGCAGCACCTGTAAAAAAAGACTGCATATCAGGCAATAATTCTTGCAGTGATTCCCCAACTAAAGACTTGCGTGCGAAAATATCGCCGGCATAGCGGTTATTCCATTCCACCGTTCGATCCTCGCTAAACAGAATGATTCCAAGCGGCAGCATGCTGACTGCTTCGCCCTCTACCCGCTTAATGCGGAAAGACAGCCCATTAATATATTCCACCAGATTACGGCGGAACGAGATCTCCGCTTTCAACATATAGAAGCATAAAGTACCTGACAGAAACAGACCGGCGACCCCAAGCGCCCAGTTATAAACACTGACAATTATAATAAGGACCAACAGCAGCATGAACGCCCATACGGTATGATAGCCGTGCCAGCGTCTTTGCAGAAATTTAGGCATGAACTCTCACCCTATCGTTTCGATTTGGTCACATACTCCCGCAGTGGGAACGCAAGATCAATAATACCAATAATGCGCAGCGGCGGCAGTAAAATAACCGGTATCGCTAACAAAACGGCAGACATCTTGTTCCATTTGCGTTCATGCGCCAGGAAGAAGAAAAATCCGATGGCCTGAATCATAAAGCCAATTCGCAGCAATGGCAGAAGATTGGCAGAAATCATGAGGATGAAATTGTTCTCCGACCCTGAGAAGAAGAGCTGTAGAACAACACCAATCAGATAGTACCAAATAAACGATCTCGAAAGTCTCCATTCACGTGCAGGCTTCATCTTAGGCACTGCATAATTCATACTGTTCAGAATCGGGCGGGCAATAGCATGCGTAATCACAGCAATCATGAAGGAGCTTACGATTAGAGTCATAGGGATCATTTGGACCGTCATATGACTTATCTTGTTTACATCCTCAGTTGAAAATCCAATATCAGTGAGCAGAGGATTGGTAGTTCCGAGCTCGGACAGAGGTGAATTAACCATTTGTAATACATCGTTCACATAGGTAGACAGGTCAAAATTAAATAATGCCGTACCCAGCAGCAAAAGCAGCAGGAACTGTGCAAGAATCGTAACCGTACCTGCGATCACAGTAGACATGGCCGGGGCATGTCTTTTATACCAGCGCCCCATAACCAGAGCCGGTATTAAGAAATACGCAGCTATCAACAGATAAATTGGTGTAATCAAGCCTACAATCAGCAACACCGGCAATACATGCAGCACAAATTGTCTCGTGTTCAGTGTAGTAAACAACACTACTGCCGGAACAATCATAAACAGGGTAGTGATGATGAGGAGTGGAGTCGTTAAACTAAGCAGCAAAAGTAAGTATGCTACGCTCCAAGCCACAGATGACCAGCGAAATTTCAACAGTATTCACCTCTTACGCATATGTTCTTCTAAAGCAGATATATCTTGGTACCAATCTTCCAGTTGATGCCCTTCCTGCTTGTGCTTTCTAAGCTTCTCCAGTAGCAAGTCATCTAAAGAACGATAAGGAATCCCTAGTCTGCGGCCCAAAATATAAGAGCTCATAATCAAGCTAGCCAGACTGTCACCGACACGGGTAGTACTGCCTTCCCATAACGCTTTAAATAACCGTGAAACTTGATCAATCACTTCGGTTTTCAGCCATTCAATTACCTTGGCGCGCTTGGCTACATCCAGATCCTTCGGCACATTGGACACGTCTCTCTACCTCCGGCAAAAAGCTTTATTCTCCATTATAGCATAAAAAATTCGGTGTCACACTGGACGCCCCGCGCCCCTTAAGTATGCTTCAATCCATGCTGACTATGCCTCTTTTTGGAGAGGAGCTTTCTTTAAAAAAGACCCGCATTCCGTTATCGCCGGAAATACAGGCCTTGTTCCGATAGCTTCTATAACCGCGAATACACTGGGACTATAATGATTCCTGTGATTGTCTTGTTACAAATTTCTCGCAATACTCTATGACTTGACTCCGGCGAACAATTCCAATAAACCGGTTCATATCATCGACCACAGGTACAAAGTTCTGCACCTTAGCCAAATTAATTAGATCTTCCATATCCGCATCAATCGAGACCGGCTTGTTATTCATACGTAATGGAACGTCCTTCAGCAAAAATTTTGAAGCGTTCTCAAACGAAACCTTGCCCTCCGACTCTTTCATGTACCAGAGCAGATCACCTTCCGTTACCGTGCCGGCATACTCTCCATTACGGTTAAGAATCGGGACTGCTGTATAGCGGTGAAACTCCATCCTCTCAAGCGTTTGGCGCAGCGTAGAATCGAGCGTTACGCAGGCCACCTCCTGTTTCGGAAGTAAAAAAAATGCAATATTCATCTCTTGATCCTCCTCAAAGAGTTCCGAAGGAATTACGGTTCTTTAACTTCCTTTTACTGCCATGCCAATGTGATTATACGTAGCAGCTAAATAATAGTTCCAATTCATTATAACATGAAGACAGTAAGCAGCAGCCATGAGAATGTTTATGGCTGCTGCAATTTATTTATATGAGTTTAGCTTTCCAATTAGAATTACTGCGTAACTGCTGTTGCTTTGGGCTCGAGTGCATTACTTGCTTTTCCCGGCTCAATCAGTTGATCTACTGGTGTTCCTGCATTCATCCAATTATCAATCAGCGCCTTAGCTTCACGCAAATCCTCTTCATCAACGATATCATAATAAAGTCCGTCAATACGTTTTCCTTCGCCCATTACCGTAAAGCTTGAGATATCCATGTCTTTGCCGCCCATGAATTTCTTGGCCAGACTAATGATCATTGAAGGCTCTATATCGGTCTTAAAATTATTGCCCATAATATCCAGCAGCTTTGGAATATTGCCGATTTGGCTGATCGATAACATTTTATTAGCTACAACATCAATAAAAACCTGTTGGCGTTTGGTCCGGTTAAAGTCACTATCTTCACGGTAGCGTGTATAGTTAAGTGCTTCTTGACCGTTATAATTCGACTTTCCACCCTCGATCGTAAACTTTTCATGGTCCTTACCCTTGTTTACAATGTCCTTCTTGATTGGCAGCGGAACGCCTCCAATAGCATCAACGGCATCCTTGAGCCCTTGAAAGTTAATGGTGGCATAATACTGAATATCATGCTCCAGCAGTGCTTCCAGAGTATCCTTAGCCATTTGCTGCCCACCAAAAGCATAAGCATGGGTAATCTTATCTTTTTTATTATCGTTATGCCCAATAATCTCGGTATACGTATCACGTGGAATAGAAATAAGCAGAATTTTGTAATCCTCTGGGCGAACAACAGCATACATCATCGTGTCCGAACGTGCGGTTTCATTGTCGCGTTGATCAGTCCCGAGCAGCATCAGCGAGAATGGATCGCTTTTGTATACAACCGGCTCTGGCTTAACCTTATTCTCATCCTTAAGTGGCTGGTAAGATTCTTCTTTCAGCTTGCTTTCTACCCGATCGGACAAAAAGAGGTCAAAAGCTAATACGGCCAAAGAATTTCGAAAGAGAAAACCTCCCGCTATAATAACGACGAGAACAATTAGCGCAATGTATCTTTTCTTTATTTTTTTCATCTTTGATTCCTTCTTTATTGTAGAATAATTGCACGTACCATATATTTACAATGCCTCCTGATCGTTCTCAGGCAGTCATGGTTTTATTTCTCTCGGCGGCGAATTTACTGTCCCTTATTCCATTATCTTATTGTCCCCCCTTTCAGGAAATTCGGGTCATTCTAAATTATAGAAAAAAAGTTTTTTTGTGTTTCTAAAATAATATGGGATAAAACAATATTTCTATTGTAATCACTAAATTGATAAAAAGAAACAACAAATACCGACATGAATAGGGAAAAAGCACCATACCAAGTAATAATTACTGGTATGATGCTCCAAATTTAACTTCGAATCCCAAGGGCATGTATAATATGTTTTACCCGTTCTCCATAATGTAAACCGCGGAAAAACCCATAATCGAACAATTTAGCAGCACCCTCAAATCGGCTGCCATAAGTCTCCGCCCCCATAACGACCGCAATAAGCCGGTGCCCCTCCCTCTGGGCTGATCCCGCAATACAATATCCCGTCTGGCTATCATATCCAGTCTTCAACCCATCTGCTCCATCGTATGCGTAAGCGCCGCCCATACCTGGAAGCATAAGGTTGCTATTACTAACATATAACCCTTTATCCTTTAATTGCATCTGTGTACGACCGGAAATATTCAGTACATCAGGATGATTATGGATTAGCGCAGCTGCCAATTTGGCTGTATCCCTCGCTGTCATCATCGTCTGGCCACCGATATGCGTAGGCTGACGAATGATACCAAGATCCTTGCTCGACAATCCAGAGGCGTTGGTAAATACCGTATTAGGAGATAAACCTAAACTACGTGCTCTATCATTCATCATAAGTACAAAAGAATCCTCTGATCCTGCCATATATTCTGCCAATGCAACTGCAGCATCATTAGCAGAATATATGGTGATGCCTTCGAATAGCTCCCTTACTGTATAGAAATCTCCTCGTTTTAATGAGAGACTCATACCTCCCATTTGACTGGCGTAAGCACTAATAGGGACTCTATCCTCCCACCTAAGGGTTCCAGAGGTTATGTGATCCAGCACAATCATTTCAGTCATTAATTTAGACACACTGGCCGGTGGCATAGGCACATCGCCGTTTATATTGACCCATATGTCTCCACTATCCATATCTAGCAGCACTGCTGAACCCGCGTCAATATCCGGTTTAAAGCCCAACTCGATAGGCCTCCACACCGTAATTAAGACAACGACTATCAAAGCTGCACCAGCCCATATTAATATCCGTCTCTTCATCGTTGTCATCCTCCATAATATATATGACGAATGAAACAGCAATTTGATTTCACTTTTTGCGTAATTTTTTTTATTTTTTTTAATTTAGTCCTTTATCCACCATTTATTAGGCTCAATTATGGAGCCCAAAGAATCAACACGCACACCTTGTAGACGTTTATTGACAGCAGTAATGCTTTCTCTTTCCGCAAAAAAGATCATAGGAACCTCTTCATTCACTAGCTTCTGCCATTCATAATAGATTTGTTGTCGATAATCTCTATCATACGCCTTCATACTTGTGCCATCGCGAATCAATTCTTCATTCCGCTCCGAGGACCAACGTGGGTAGTTCCACAAATCATTCTCTCTCCAGAGACCTGAAGGATCAGGATCATTAGCTAATCCCCATACCCCGTTAAACAACTCAATGGACGGATCATCAGCCTCTACTGCTTCATAGAAGGTGTTGAGCTCTTTTAACGCCCCACCATTAAGCTGCACATCAAGTCCCACATTTCGCCAATCCTCCAGAATAGCAGCAGTTCGTAACTCCGCTGAATGACTGCCTAGCATAGAATCATAATTAATAACTAACTTTTCTCCTTTTTGATCCTCACGCAGGCCATCTCCATCAACATCTACAAAACCAGCCTCATCAAGCAGCTGCTTCGCTTTTTCCGGATCATAGGGATACGTATTAATCTGACTATCAGGGATCTTCGCCCAGCTTGCACTGGAAACCGGAGTTTCTATAGGCTTGCCTAACCCATGAGAAAATGATTGAATGATCCCCTCCCGATCAAGTGCATAATACATCGCCTGACGTAATCTTTTATCCGCAAATTTAGGGTTATCCATTACGATTTTTTCAGCTTCACTATCCCAATACCCAAATTTAAACCCTATATACTCATAAGCAAGCTCATTTGATTGTAAAATATTAATATTATCGAGTTTACTCAACTTTTCATAAGTATCTCGTGGGGCATTCTCTATATCAATTACGCCTTGTTCAAACAGGCTGATGATTTCCTTGTCATCAAATACCTTATACAACACACCATCCAATAAAGCCTTACCTTTATAGTATTGATCAAAGCGCTTCATCTCCACCCGCTGGCCAGGTTCAATAAGGCTCACCTCAAAGGGACCAATCCCTATCGGATTTTTTCGCATCTGATCACTCTCAGGCATATCCTTAACAGCGACTCCAGTATAATATTTTTTATTCATCGGATACGGCCATAGATTATCAATCGTATTTACGCGGGCAGCTGTCATTGTTATTTTCAAAGTATAAGGATCTATAACCTTAAGACCTGTTATATTCTTCGCCTCACCTTTATGATAGGCTTCCGCACCTTGAATCATTTCCACACTATAATAACGTGATCCGGTGTAGTCTGGACTAGCAATAGTCTCCATCGCAAATTTCCAGTCCTCTACGGTCAGTTCATCTCCATTATGCCAACGGATTCCCGGTTTGATTTTAAAGGTAAATATTCTATGATCCTCGGACTCCTGCCAAGTGGCGATATTAGGAACCGTTGATAAATCATCATCTATCGTAAACATGGCCTCAGTAATAAACTCCAGCACATGAAAATCATCTTCACCTTCATAAAAAGCAGGCTCAAAGAAGCCCATAAACGGCGATGAGTATCCATAAGTAACTACTCCGCCAGTCTGTGGCTTTTCGACCACCTCATTGTGATGTAAAGATAATGAATTACTGCTGGTACCTGCTCTGCTGCATGCTGACAATACAGTAGTCATCACGAGCATTGTTAACAAGAACCCGCATATCTTCTTATTCTTCATGTGTTCCTTCCCTTCTCTAGTTGAACGTATATCTACATTTAAGCTATGGAATAAATATTTACTGTAACAAAGTTTTAGAATGGTTACAATAACTTCTAAGCTTTAGGCCTATACTCCTGCTTGAATTTACGCATATTTCATAGTATTTATAAAAAAAGAGGGACCTACCTCATAGGCAGATCCTTTTATTACATTATTCTTCATCCTTATGCGTAATTCTCAGGCCTTCGACATGCTTACGCTGCATCAATTTACGCTTTTTACGGGTATCCTTGCTCTCAAAAATTATATCAAAGTCATATTCCTCAGGATACAGCTCATCTTTGGATAGATATGGCTTTAAACGTTTATGATTAATCCGCATTTTTTGCTTCTGGATCATCACTCCGACCATTCCTAAGTGATCTTTTTTCTCATAAACAATTCCTATCCGCCCCAGTGAAGTTACAAGAACGGCATCACCAATTTCATACTGGGTCTGCTTCTCCTTATCGCTCAGTGATTCCACAGACTTTTCTTCTTTTTCAAAATCCTCTATAACAGGTGCAGTCTTCCCTTTCTCTCCCTCTTTGCTAAAAAGACTTGCCCATGCCGACCCATCACCTTTCTGCAGCCTTTGCTGCTGCGCCTCAACGATCTCCCACGATCGCTTGATAACGTTATCCTGGATACCCAGCTTTTTAGCAATTTGCAGAGCATAACTCTCCCCCGCTTCTCCGATAGTCAGACGATACAACGGCTGCAGCGTTTCTTTGTCGAATTCCATTCGTGCATTTTGAAAACCGGCTGTCGCAGCGGCAAAGGCTTTTAGCTCGTTAAAGTGGGTTGTGACGATAATATTCGCCCCTTTACGGCTCAGCTCTTCCAGAATGGCGATTGAGAGGGCGATTCCTTCCCCAGGGTCTGTACCTGCCGCCAGCTCGTCAATGAGCAGCAGCACCCCTTTAGAGGCATCTCTCAGCATTCCCTCAATACTCTTCATTTGTGCCGAAAATGTACTGAGTGATTGGGCCAAACTTTGTCCGTCTCCGATTACACTGATCACATCCGTAAAGACCGTAAACTCACTCCCCTCCTCGACCGGAATCAACAACCCCGATTGAGCCATGAGGGTCAGCAGCCCGAGGGTCTTGAGCACCACCGTTTTCCCGCCTGTATTTGGACCTGTAATGATTAGGGATTTATATCCCTTCCCTATCTCCAGGCTAATTGGAATCATGCCCTGCAGCATGGGATGTCTGCCTCCGTTCATCCTTAGAAAACCCCTATCATTTAGAGTAACCTCAGATGCTCCCAGCGTTCGTGCATATTTTGCTTTGGCAAAAATAAAATCATAGGTGCCTGTAACCTCGATATTTAGGCGCAGTGCAGTTTGTTCCTGTTCTACCATGCTGGTCAGCATACTGAGGATCACAGCTTCTTCACGTGCCTCTTCTCCTAATAACAAATCCAGCTCAATCTGCATGGAGGCGATCTCATCTGGTTCGATGAACACCGTCTGTCCACTTGTGGATTGATCAAGTACCGATCCCTTTATTTGCTTATGATACTCCCGCTTTACGGGGATAACGTAACGTCCACCACGCTGACTATAAATATTCTCTTGCAAAATCGATTGATGGCGCGACATGATCCCGTCAATTTTTTTATGAAGACGTTCTTTAGCTACGCCAATCCGTTTACGAACCCGCTCTAACCCCTTACTAGCTCCATCATCAATTCCCCCAAAGCGGATACAGCGGTCAATTGCTTCCCGCACATGATTTAATTCCAGCAGCGAGGAGGCATAAGCAGCAATCCGGGGAGCACTTTGCTCTTTAGAAGCCATATATTTGCGCAATTGACTACAGCTCTTTAGAAATGTAGCCACTGCAGTGAAGTCTTGCTCACTGTACAGATATCCAGTCCCCATTAGTGACATGATCCACTCAATCCCCTCTAATGAAGGAATCGGTACACTGGACCCCCGCTCCAGCAGCTCTTTAGCTTCAGACGTTTCCTCCATCGCTCTTTGAATGGAAGGCAAATAGGTCATAGGCATAAGCTCTTCTACAGTTTTCTTTCCTACATAAGATACCGCATGACGGCTAAGCTCGGTTTTAATAATTTCGTATTCCAACGTGTTTAGACTTTGTAAATTCACAGCAAATCCTCCTTATTGATCTAACTATTTTTTTGGAACAAAATCTCCCTAACGCAAAAAGGACAAAGAATGCCACTATGGCAGTCCTTGCCCTTCTTTTTATACTATTGTTCTCTGGCGTTTTAAGGTCCCCCTATAAAAGCCAGGGTGGCCGAAAAACAAAAAAACCGTGCTCTAAGAGCACGGTTAATTACAAAGAGAACAATAGCCGTAAAGAGGCCATATGACGCTTCGTGTGTTCTTAACTAAATCATCCACCGTTAGGAACAACAGACATCTGTGCGAGACGGACTCAAATAGAGCACGTAAACGCCAAAAGACGAGCCTGCTAAAGCCTTCCTAATCCAGTGTTATGAAATTGCTAGTTAAGAACGGTCACCAACATCAATATTTCCCCTTTTATTATAGGATAGCTGTAATTTAACACATTCCAGATTGAACGTCAAACGTAATCCGCACGCTGGCTTTTCACAACAAAAAAAGCAGCCGGTTTCCCGACTGCTTCTATAAAACGTCCTATTCCGTTGTGTAAGGAAGCAACGCGATTTGACGCGAGCGTTTTACAGCAATGGTAAGAGCGCGTTGGTATTTTGCACTTGTACCTGTTACACGGCGTGGCAAAATCTTTCCACGTTCGCTGATGAACTTCTTAAGAAGTTCAGTATCTTTATAATCAATGTGAGTAATCTTGTTCACAGTGAAAAAGCAAACTTTTTTACGCTTGTTGCGTCCACCACGACGTGCTGGTCTTTTGTCGTTGTCAGCGCCTTCTCTTGGTTTAAAAGCCATATTCTTTTCAGTCCTTCCTAATTAAAATGGCAAATCATCATCCGATATATCAATCGGTTTACCATCGCCCGAAAAAGGATCTTGAGTATTGTTGTTACGCGAGAAATTATTGTTGTTATTTCCGCGTCCAGCGTTACCACCGCCACCATATGCTGGCTCTTCAGGCATACTACTTGCACCACTTGAAGTATTTCCACCTTCACGGCTTTGTGAAGATTCCAGGAAACGAACATTATCAGCAATAACTTCAGTTACGTATACACGTTTACCTTCGTTATTCTCATAGTTCCGCACTTGGATGCGTCCTTCCACTGCTGTCAGACGACCTTTGCGCAAATAATTGGCACAGGTTTCTGCTAGCTGTCTCCAGGTAACAACCGGGATGAAGTCTGCCTCACGTTCACCGTTCTGGCCCGTAAAGTTACGATCTACGGCAAGCGTAAATTGAGTTACGGCAACACCAGCGGGAGTATAACGAAGTTCCGGGTCACGGGTCAACCGTCCGATCAAAATGATACGGTTCAACAATTCTGGTCCCCTCCTTTAGAGCGATTCATTACAAAGCTTGTCAAGATCTTAAGCAACGTCGTTCGTAATGAGATAACGAATAACTTCGTCAGAAATCTTCATAAGACGTTCTAATTCAGTAACTACTGCAGGTTCTGCATTGAAGTTAACCAAAACATAAACGCCATCACGGAATTTCTTGATCTCATACGCAAGACGGCGTTTACCTTGCACTTCGTGCTTTGTAATTTCCCCGCCATTGGAGATGATGCCTTGGAATTTATCGACTGCTGCTTGAACAGCTTCTTGTTCAATGTCAGGACGAATAATGTACATCACTTCATATTTGCGCATAATTTTCACCTCCTTATGGTCTGAGGCCCCTAATCACGTCAGGAGCAAGGAACGAGCACAAACATAGACTCGCACCTGATTAATATACCAAAACGAGCAGCAGAGTGCAAGCAATATTAATACCGGACAACCCTCCACCCTCTTTTTACATGAAAAAAACCCTACCTGCGCACAATAATCAGTGAATTCATCTGCACTTAAGGAAGGAGCGATAATGATGGGCGAAAAGACGGAATATGAAAAAGGCGACAAAGCCCCCAATCCAGGCATGTATACAGAGGTAGGTGAAGCGCGAAGCTTCCATACCGAAATTCAGAATCCACAGCATATTAAAATGGAAAAAGGGGATACCTTCCCCGAGACCAGTAACAAAAATCGGAAGTGGAAAAAGGTTGAAAAAGCACGTGTACATTAATTAAAAATAAATGTGTATAAAAAAACGACATTACACCATACTATTCTCAGGCAGTACAAAAGAGAGGTGTGGTTCCGTTGGCCGTCGTAGACGAACACAATCACAGGATATCTGATTCAGCATCTATTGTTAGCTGGGAATAGTAGTGGGTTATTGTCTAAAAAGCAGTAACCTCAGCAACGCCTAAATCACTTTAGTAGCTATATACAGAGAAATTCCAACATCATTGATGTACTGCCTCTTAAAGAAGGACCCGAAAGGGCCCTTCTTTTTGCATGTTATGATCTTTTGCAAACAGCTCATTGGACACAAAAAAACCTCCGTTACAGGAACGAAGGATTCATTAAAATGTTATATTATGCTGAAGTGGCGGAGAGGGTGGGATTCGAACCCACGCACGCTGTGACACGCCTAACTGATTTCGAGTCAGCCCCCTTGGGCCTCTTGGGTACCTCTCCGCAGCAAAAATAATTGTATCATGCAGACATGCCATTTGCAAGCTTAATTATTGTCTGTATTTCCCTCTGCAGAACGCAGTACCTTCTTCATATTCTTCTCGAATTTCGCCCGGGGAATCAGAACACTGTGCTGACATCCTGTACACTTAATGCGGATATCCATCCCCATACGAATGATCTCCATCTCATTAGAACCGCAAGGGTGCTGTTTCTTCATCTGTACAATATCTCCAAGCTGAAAAACTTTACGTTCCACTACCCTTCCCCCTTTTTCCCCTCTTGTGTAGCTGCGATTTGGCGTCTTGATCGAGTGTCAGGCGTATCCGATACTTCCTGCTCATTTTCTGTTTTTCCCAGTTCAATTTCAACCTTTGCTTCTTCTTCTGCCTTCAAACGAGCTTCCTCTTCGGCTTGAGCAGCTTGAGCCTGCTCTAGACTGCTTAGTTTCTCTAGTGCCTGCTTAATATCATTCTGAATCTGTCTCTCCGCAACCTCTTTTGCATTGGGTAAACAGCTAGCCGCTATACGAATTACATATTCCGAAGTACTCATGGACTGTATACCGAGCACATTAGGATAAGCAAGCACATTAGAGTTACGCTCTTCTATTCCCTTTAACGCTTCTCCAATCAAACCTAGCGTGGCCTCCAAGCTGCGCTCCATTTTTACAGGAACATCAACTACAGCCAATGCATTCGAGAGAGAATAATTGGTCACGTTCGTGATTAATCCATTCGGGATAATAAATACTTCTCCAGTTGTGCTTAACAGCCTGGTTGTTCGCAGTCCGATTAATTCTACAGTTCCTTTATAGGTACCTGTTTGAATCACATCACCCACTGCAAATTGATCCTCTAAAATAATAAAGAAACCTGTAATAACATCCTTCACCAAACTTTGCGCCCCAAAACCTACTGCTAAACCAAGTACACCCGCTCCAGCCAACAATGGTGCCAAATCGAAGTGGAACTCAGAAAGCACGAGCATGATCATCACAAAATTACAGATAACTGTCACTACATTTTTCATCAATTCCCCAACCGTAGTAAACCTTCGTGTGTTGGACAGAAGTCTGCCACCGGTTTTACGCTCAAGCGAACGATCAATAATATTAGAAACAATTTTAATAATAACCCGGGTTAAGAGAAAAATAACAAGAATCCGTAGACCCGCAAATAATACATCCGCCCACATATCAGCATCGGTAAACCAATTCCACACCTTATCTTTAAAGCGAATGGCATCTTTTAATGTATCCGCACCGGGTGTATCAGCCTCCAGTATCCACATATTCATCGCATGTACTCCTCCCTACCCCTAAATCAGTATGTAGTTCTCGTTGTGTTTTCCGTAGATGCCGCGTATTTCTATTTCTTGCTCAACTATAATCTTTTTTACCTCTTCCAGCGCATTTTGAAAAAACTGAATTGAAATTGCACAGCCTGCGGTGATTTCCTTCGGAGTTGGAAATATATCAATTTCTATTTCAGCATACTCAAGCAGCATTTCAGCACGAAGCGCCTGCTGGGTGGAGTCAAACGCTATTAACATCTCATCCTGCATATACGTCAAGCCTCTCCATAGGTTTATCGTCCTATCTCTTGCTGCTGTAGTATAAAACCCCTCTTCTATCCATATACTAGATACCAACAAATAGAATCACCTTTAGAAAGGAAGATGGTATGAACTCCTCATCCAAGGCTACAGCAGCGCAAGAAACGTCCTGTTTAAAAATATCACATACAGATCCCGATATCTATTCCGCAATTACTCATCGGCTACTTTTTCACTTTTCACGCACGCGTCCAGAGACTCAAATTATCGTCATCTGTGTAGGCACTGATCGCTCCACCGGAGATTCTCTCGGTCCTCTTGTTGGTACTGCATTATCCCGTTTTCATAGCCCGTTGTTTCATTTATACGGTACCCTTGAGGAACCGGTTCATGCCGTCAATCTTGAAGAGACTTTGTCGCTAATTAATGAAAAATATAATAACCCGTTTGTCATCGGAATAGATGCCTGCTTAGGTCACTCTACTAGTGTTGGCTGCATCCAAGTCGTTGAAGGCCCCCTCAGACCAGGAGCTGGCGTAAATAAACAATTGCCGCCGGTTGGGGATATCCATTTGACTGGAATCGTTAATGTCGGCGGCTTTATGGAGTATTTCGTATTGCAGAATACACGGCTAAGTCTAGTCATGCGATTATCTGATATTATCGCTACAAGTCTATATTCTGCTTTAAAACAATGGAACCTACATGCTACTTCTGCTGCAACGCGAGAGTTATAACTTCTTTCTCTTCCGGCGATAAGGCATATTGTGACTCCCCATTTTGCATAGGCTTGGAGTAAATATATGAGTTCTCACGATTATGAAGGCTGGTTAATACAATGCCACTGCTATTGTCATCCAGAATAGCCACCGAGAAGCTCAAATCATTACCACGTTCACCGAAGGCATTATAACGCTTGAGAGCGATATTTGACTTCATGCTGCGGATTTTGACTTGGGTAGCTTCTATCAACGCTTTTTGCTCACGTTGTTCTTCTTCCAGCATGTCGCTTTGGTTCTTCAGATCAACCAGAAGGCCTTCCAGATCCTCCACACCGCTTCCTGCCATCATGGCCTCATATTTGCGCCGTATAGTCCGCAGCTTAGCTCCCTGGGCGATTACAGTCACTATCAGTACTAGCATAATTACTACGAAACCAAACACAAACCACTGCAACTGTTCATTAATTAATTGATTCATTTCAGACATGAATGGACCATCCTTTTTATTTATCTGCTGCGGGCATCAGCCATATAACTCATCCATAGCAGCTAGCATTCTGCTTATATTATGCTCTGTTGTATCTACGCCTACACTCGCCCGAACAGCACCACTTTCTAGTGTATCAACAGCCTTATGTGCCAGCGGGGTACAATGCATACCCGCTCTGACGGCTATTTTATACTCACGATCTAGACGGTGAGCTATATTCGCCGATTCTTCCCCATCCACTACAAACGACACAATTCCAGTTCTCGGAGCCCCTAATGTGGGTCCTAATAGTTTAATGTTTGGAATATGGGACAACCCCTCCATCAGCAGTTGAGTCAGCTTCCACTCTCTTTCGTGGATAACGGTTGTCCCTATCGATTTTACCTTTTGAACACCGGCTAGTAAACCAGCAATTCCTACCGCATTTTGCGTTCCCGCTTCATACCGATCTGGGCGAACGGAGGGTTGTTCACTATTCTCAGATTGACTGCCTGTGCCTCCATGCATTAAGGGCTCGAGATCCAATTCAGGTGATATATAGAGTCCACCAGTCCCTTGTGGTCCAAGCAATCCTTTATGCCCAGGAAAAGCTAATAAGTCAATATTCATCTTTTTTACATCAATATCAAGCGAGCCTGCACTTTGAGCAGCATCCACTAGAAATATAGCACCCTTTGCTTTAGTTAGATCTCCGATTTCACCAATGGGAAGTATACTACCTAGTAAGTTGGAGCTATGATTACAAATTACCATTTTAGTGTTTGGTCGAAACGTTTTGCCCAATTCCTTCAAATCCAATTGACCCGCCCGATCCACCTTCAGATAATCAACACTTATTCCTAGTGACTTACGTAAATATTCCAAAGGTCTCCGCACAGAATTGTGTTCAGTCATTGTGGAGATTACATGGTCCCCTGCTTTGAGCGTACCTCTAATCGCCATATTTAATGACATCGTAGTGTTTTGGGTAAACGCTATGTCTTGTGCATTAGAAACCCCAAACAACTCCGCCAGCAAACTCCGGGCTCTCACCAACACCCGTCCGCTTCCCATGGCCAGCGAATAATTTCCTCTACCAGCATTTGCTCCCGACTGCAAAGCATTCATCATCGCAGCTGCCACCTCTGGAGGTTTAGGCCAGGACGTAGCCGCATGATCCAAATATACGAAGTCTTCCATAACCCCGCTCCTCGTCTCATACTCTTTTTCATTAAGAAGAAATAACGTTGTCACCCTTTATTGATAATAACCTTATCTGTAGAAAATATAAGGATAATATTCAGCTCTACTTTATACATCCTTATATTTTGAAAAAACATACCCCTACTTATCCGATTACGGATAGCTCAGGATATGTTCTTGGCATAGATACCCATTTAGTTACCCAATAATTCCAACAGTCTTTCTAAGTCCTGCGCACTGTAGTAATTCAGTTCAATCTTCCCTTTTTCCTTACCTTGTTTTATCTTAACCGTTGTTTTAAACCGTTCACGCAATACTTCCTCTACATTATCAATATAGGGATCACGTTTAACAACTTTAATCTTTGTACCGTTCGTCGGCTTTCGATCCAGATTTTTCACCGTTTCTTCAAGCTCTCTTACGCTCCATTGCTGTTCCACGCATTGTTCAGCCAATTGTTTAATAACTTCCGGATCTTTCAAGGCAACAATAGCTCTCGCATGTCCCATAGACATTGTTCCACGTGAAACATATTCTTTTACTTCTTCCGGTAAAGTAAGCAATCTTAGGAAGTTAGCGATGTGTGATCTGGACTTCCCAACTTTCAGAGATAGCTCTTCTTGTGTGAGTGAAAATTGATCCATCAAACCTTGATAAGCAACTGCGATTTCCATGGCGTTTAAATTTTCACGTTGCAAGTTCTCAATCAGGGCGATCTCCATAACCTGTTGATCACTTAGATTTCTTACGACTGCTGGAATCGTAGGTTTACCACAATATTGCGAAGCCCGGAATCTGCGTTCCCCGGCAATGATTTCATACCCCTTCAAAACACTCCGTACAATGATCGGTTGAATCACGCCATGTTGTCTGATAGACTCAGCCAATTCCTGGATTGCTTCTTCATTGAAATCCTTGCGTGGTTGATAAGGGTTAGCTCGCAATTGAGCTAATGGGATTTCTACTACCTTATCATCTTCATTAATAGATAAAGAAGGAATCAGAGCATCCAGACCTTTCCCTAAACGTTTACTCATAAGAAATCACTTCCTTTGCCAACTCTAAATACACTTCTGCTCCCTTTGAGCGAGGATCATAAGTAATAATGGATTGTCCATGAGACGGTGCCTCACTTAAGCGGACATTCCGAGGAATGATAGTTCTGTAAACTTTTTCCTGAAAATACTTTTTAACCTCTTCGATGACTTGGATCCCTAAATTCGTACGGGCATCCAACATGGTTAATAATACTCCCTCTATTTTCAAATGCGGATTAAGATTTTTTTGCACTAGACGCACGGTGTTTAAAAGCTGACTCAACCCTTCGAGCGCATAATATTCACATTGAATCGGAATGATTACCGAATCAGCAGCTGTAAGGGAATTGATCGTCAAAATCCCAAGGGATGGAGGACAATCAATGATGATATAGTCATAATTATTTTTAACCGCATTTAAGGCTTTTTTCAATTTCAACTCTCTGGAAATCGTTGATACTAATTCGATCTCCGCCCCTGCTAATTGAATAGTCGCTGGAATGATGTGCAGTCCTTCATTTTGAGTTTCAAGTATCGTTTCTAGAGGATTTACTTCATTAATGAGAATGTCATATATACAATTCGCTACGTCCGCCTTGTTGATGCCAACGCCGCTGGTAGTGTTGCCTTGAGGATCGATATCAACTAGAAGCACTCTTTTTCCTAATGTAGCCATACCGGCACCTAGGTTCACAGAGGATGTTGTTTTACCGACACCGCCTTTTTGATTTGCTATGGCAATAATCTTGGACACTAATTTCACCTCGAATAGTTAGGAAGAATCTTCTCGTAGATCGCAAGTACAAACGGCCAAACTATGTTACTTTATATAGGCTAAAACTCTAAAATGCAGGACTGAGCAATACATCCTGGTTCAAGTCACACAAAAGGCGGCCAATCACTTTAAGGCCGCCTTCAGCTTTTGAAACAATTTATCTTTTGGGGATTTGGATTACAATCTCGTAATGGTCACCACGGTCATTTTCTGACGTTTTGATTTCCATACCTGAGCCTGACACCATATCAATAGATTGACGAATTGTATTAAGAGCTAGACGAACATCCTTGGTATAGGAGACCCGTTTTGACTTTTTAGTTTGTGAGACTTGTTTATAGAAAGCAATACGAGCTTCCGTTTGTTTAACATTTAATCCTTTTGCAATAATCTCTGCCAAAACTTTTAATTGCATTTCCACACTATCCAGTGATAAGAGTGAACGCGCATGTCTTTCGGAAATCTGACGTTCCATCAATGCTGTCTTAACCTCTTCAGGTAAGTGGAGTAAACGAATCTTATTCGCTATAGTCGACTGACTCTTGCCTAAGCGTTGTGCTAAGCTTTCTTGTGTTAATTGATGAAGATCAATTAACTTCTGATAAGCGACAGCTTCTTCTATGGAGGTCAAACCTTCACGCTGTAGATTTTCTATGAGCGCAATAGATGCAGCCTGCGAATCATTGAACTCACGGACAATAGCAGGGATCGTCTCTAAACCAAGCTTTTTAACTGCCCGCCAGCGCCGTTCACCTGCGATGATCTCATATATAGAATCTCGCATACGTACAACAATAGGCTGAATGACACCATGAGTTTTAATTGTCTGACATAACTCATCAATTTTGTCATCATCGAATATAGTCCGTGGTTGGTAAGGACTGCTAACGACCTCATGAACTGGTATTTGTTTGATTTCTTCTCCGCTGCTCCGCTCGTTAAACCCAAATAGCTTGGTAAATTGTTCTTTCATTCCGTTCATAACCACCTAATTTCGTTATAGTACGATCTTCTTGACCTTCTTCACGGAAAGCATATCGTACAGCAATCTAAAACATTCTGATATTATGGAATTACCTGTAATGAACAGGCATCATAATCTCTCCTTCTTTCGAACAAGAGTACAGAGAAGGAGTTATATACAAAATTAAAGTCTACTATGCTATTCTATCACTTTTCTCTACATAATCATATTCTCCGTAAAGACCTATTTTTCCTGCATTTTTACAGGTGCACAACCAAATCAGCTTATAAATCTAATTTTCATCTAAATTGATATTTATCGATTTTTGTTATCATCATCTTCATAAAAAAAGAGCATTCCCTTTGTTCAAAGGGAATGCTCCTAAAGGAACTTTGAGTATCGGCAATGTTTCACGTGAAACATTATTTCATCAATGGCGTTTTGGCAGGAATTCCCGCTTTTCTTGGATATTTAGCTGGTGTTGCTCCTGTCTTACGGATCATAACAATATGTCGATCCGACTCCTCCACTGGTAAGCTGAACGACTCCACTTTGCTGAGTTCAGCACGAAGCTCTTTTAAGCTGTACTTAGCTTCGCTTAATTCCTCTGAAGGATCGCTGCCCTTCATTGCAGCGAACACCCCATCTTTGCGTGTGAAGGGAAGACAAAATTCATTCAATAAAGACAGTCTTGCTACCGCACGTGCTGTAACCAAATCATAGGCATCACGATGAGTGAACTTGCGCGCGACATCCTCTGCCCGCCCATGGATCAATTGTACATCAGTTAATCCCAATGTCGTACTTACATGCTGCAGAAATGAAATTCGTTTATTGAGCGAATCAACAATCGTTAGCTTCAAATGAGGAAAACATATTTTAAGTGGAATTCCTGGAAAACCAGCTCCTGAACCGATATCTGCGAGATTGGTGACCTCGTTAATATCAAGGAAAAAAGCTAATGAAATAGAATCATAGAAATGCTTTGTATATACCTGCTCTCGCTCAGTTATACCCGTGAGATTCATTTTTTCATTCCAGGATACGAGTTCCTTATAATACAGATCAAATTGTGCTAACTGTTCTGCTGTAAGGGATATGCCTCGTTCCTGTAATAGTTGTGTGAATTGAACTTCCGTATTATCCATAGCTTATCCTTTCGCCGCGGTTACCCGGTTGTAATGCTCAAGATATACAAGAAGAATGGAAATATCAGCAGGTGTAACTCCCGCAATCCGAGAAGCCTGCCCGATAGAGATCGGGTGAATCTTAGTCAGCTTCTGCCGCGCTTCCATCGCTAATCCATGGATTTCATTATAATTAATGTCATCTGGAATTTTTTTCTTCTCCATCTTTTGCAGGCGCTCCACATGTTGAAGTTGTTTTTCTATATATCCGGCATATTTAATTTGGATTTCTACTTGCTCTTTCATTTCTGCATCCAGCATCTCTGGTGATGGTGATACTTGATCAACAAAACTATATACAAGCTCTGGGCGCCGCATCAGAACTAGCAAATTACTGCCATCTACAATAGGTGCCGATTCATATTGCGCTAGTACTTGGTTTACATCAACAGGTTTAACCTTTGTTTCTTGCAGACGAACAATTTCACGCTCCACCCGTTCTTTCTTATCTGTGAAGTTATCGAAACGCTCCTGTGTGATCAAACCAATGTCGTAACCGATAGGTGTAAGTCTTAGATCTGCATTGTCATGGCGAAGCAACAAACGATATTCTGCACGTGAAGTAAGCAGACGGTAAGGTTCATTCGTTCCCTTAGTCACGAGATCATCAATGAGTACACCAATGTATCCCTGTGAACGATCTAGAATTACGGGTTCTTTGTCTTGCACTTTGCGTGCTGCATTAATTCCAGCCATAACCCCTTGGCCTGCTGCTTCCTCATAACCGGAAGTGCCATTGATTTGTCCAGCAGTGAACAGACCTGGAAGACGTTTAGTTTCAAGAGATGGCCATAGCTGTGTAGGAACCATTGCATCATATTCAATAGCATAGCCGTTACGCATCATCTCTACCTTTTCCATACCGGGGATGGAACGTAAGATAGCTAGCTGTACATCCTCAGGAAGACTAGTGGACAGACCTTGTACATAGTATTCCGATGTATTTTTTCCCTCTGGCTCTAAAAAGATCTGATGCTTAGATTTATCACTGAATCTTACGACCTTATCTTCTATAGAAGGGCAATAACGTGGGCCAGTTCCTTCGATAATACCTGTGAACATCGGCGCACGATGAAGGTTGTCATTAATAATCTGATGAGTAACCTCAGAGGTATACGTTAACCAACAAGGAAGCTGTTCGTTATCGGATGATTTCGTTTCGAACGAAAAGAATTTCGGTTCATCGTCCCCTGGTTGAATTTCTGTCTTAGAGAAATCGATCGTATCACGATGTACACGTGGTGGAGTACCTGTTTTAAAACGCACCAATTCAAACCCAAGCTCCCGCAAATTCTCAGAAAGCTTCACGGATGGCTGTTGATTGTTAGGTCCACTTTCATATGTTAGCTCACCCATAATCACTTTACCGCGCAGGTAAGTACCTGTTGTCAGGATAACAGTCTTACTATGGTATTCGGTGCCAGTCTTCGTAACTACACCTACACAACGTCCATCCTCAACGATTAAACGCTCAACCATCCCTTGACGAAGTGTCAAATTAGGCGTTTTCTCCATAGTTTCCTTCATTGTATGTTGATAAAGGAATTTATCAGCTTGTGCACGTAAAGCATGTACTGCTGGTCCTTTACCTGTATTCAGCATACGCAGTTGAATGAATGTCTTATCTATATTGCGGCCCATTTCTCCGCCAAGCGCATCAATTTCACGCACTACATGTCCTTTGGCAGGTCCGCCTATGGACGGATTGCAGGGCATGAATGCAACCATATCCAGGTTAATTGTGATCATTAACGTACTGCAACCCATCCGGGCTGCAGCCAGTGCTGCTTCACAGCCAGCATGACCAGCGCCAATGACGATAACGTCATAGTTGCCTCCATCATAACTCATGTCCTGTTTCCCCCTTGAAATTATATTAAATCGTGAATCTTATTTTCCTAAACAAAATTGTGAGAATATTTGGTCTAACAAAGAGTCAGCTGCTGTATCTCCAATAATTTCCCCAAGCTGTTCCCATGCGAGCCGTACATCGATTTGAATCATATCAATCGGTATATACTGTTCTGCAGCATCGTATGCGTCTTGAAGTGATTTATAGGCTTTTTTGAGCAGGGCTATATGTCTCACATTACTCACATATGTCAAGTCACCCGATTCCAGCTTTCCACCAAAAAAGAGTGTCGAAATGGCATCTTCAAGTTTGTCTAGACCTTCCTCTTCCAGAACGGACATCGGTACAATGTTAGACTCCTCAAAAAACGAGAGCAACTTATCCTTATCCAGTTTGGACGGTAAGTCCATTTTATTCATGATTACTAGGCACTGTCTACCGTGTATTTGTTCCATCAATGCCAATTCATCCTCATGCAGCTCTTCATTAGCATTCAGCACAAGTAGAATCAGGTCGGCGTCACTAACTGCCGCTTTGGAGCGCTCCACCCCAATTTTCTCAACAACATCCATCGTTTCACGAATTCCCGCAGTATCGAGCAGCTTAAGCGGTATATTATTTATCGTTATAAATTCTTCTATTACATCACGTGTTGTTCCCGGAATATCTGTTACAATCGCTTTATTCTCACGAGCTAATGCGTTTAGCAATGATGATTTACCAACGTTCGGACGTCCGACAATAGCTGTCGTAATCCCTTCACGAAGTATTTTTCCTTCATTAGATGTCTTAAGCAGCTTTGTTATTCCCTCCATAACCTCACTGCTTTTGTCTTTAATAAATTCAGCTGTCATGGATTCTACATCATGTTCTGGATAATCTATATTCACTTCAATATGAGCCAGCATCTCAATAAGTGTGTGGCGTAAAGCATGAATTCGATCCGATAAGGATCCGCTAACCTGTTTTAAAGCTACAGAAAAAGCCCGGTCAGACTTAGAGCGAATCAGATCAATAACAGCCTCAGCCTGCGATAAATCGATACGTCCGCCCAAGAAAGCACGCTTGGTGAACTCCCCCGGCTCGGCTAACCTTATCTCCTGCTGCAGAAGTAAGTCCATCACTCTTCTTACAGAAATCACACCGCCATGAGCACTGATCTCTACTACATCCTCGGTCGTAAAAGAACGTGGTCCTTTCATAACGGTTACCAACACTTCTTCCATCTTCTCTCCGCTATCAGGACTGACGATATGTCCGTAATGAACGGTATGCGATTCCGCTTCAGTTAATGGAATTCGGCTGCGAAATAATGGTGCCACTTGGGAAATAGCCTGTGGGCCACTTACCCGAATAATAGCAATTCCTCCCTCGCCTAATGCCGTCGATACGGCAGCAATGGTGTCACTAAGCATGCTGTTTTTCACCCCAAAACTTATATTTTTTGAATAGAAACGTTCTTTTATTTTTAAAAAAACAATGACCCCTTACATTGGTCAAGGAGTCATTGCATCCATATAGTCTTTACTTCAAGGTTATAACGACGCGGCGATTTGGCTCTTCGCCTTTACTGAGGGTACTCACTTGCCGATGATCCTGTAACCTGGAGTGGATAATCTTGCGCTCCTGAGGAGACATTGGCTCCAATACAACCTCTTTACGAGTGCGAATTACACGTCCGGCTAAACGATCAGCCAGCTCTTCAAGCGTTTTTTTACGGCGCTCACGGAAGTTCTCTGCATCTAACACAAGCCGTATAAAACTGTCGGAATAACGGTTAGCTACAATATTAGCCAAATACTGTAGAGCATCGAGAGTTTGTCCTCTTCTGCCAATTAACAGTCCCAAATCTGGACCGGAAATTTGCAGAATCGTGGATTCCTTGGTGTGGACGATTTCCACCTCCACTTCGAGCCCCATGCTCTTAGCGACATCCACAATGAAATGAACGGCTTCTTGGTAAGCTTCCTCCACCGGTTGTCCGGAATCTTGGCGTGGCACACCGCCGATGGCCTCCTGTTTGCTCTCTCTTGCTGACTGTTGAGGCAGTGACGGAGCACTCGCCGCTGATGCCGGTGCGGCTTCGGCTATCAAGGTTAGTTCAACCTTGGCACCTTTCGCACCGATCAATCCCAGGAATCCTCTTGATGGCTGCTCAAGTACGTTGACCGTTACCCGGTCCTTTTGAACTCCAAGCTGGGTTAGTCCCCGTTCTACAGCTTCTTCAATGGTTTTCCCTGTTGCGACGACTTTGCTCATTTTGACTTTTTGGCTCCCTTCGATGACTTGTTACCGCCTTTGCTCTTCGGAGCAGGACTGGAGTCATCTGTACTTTTTACAGCACTTGCGATTGCCAATTTGTGTTTATCATTGTTGCGGTATAAGAAGTAGTTCTGAATAATAGTGTAAAGGTTACTGTACACCCAGTATAGTGGCAAGGCTGCAGGGAAGTTGTACGACATAACGAAGATCAGAACTGGATAGATCATCATCATGAACTGCATTGGCCCTTGTTGTTGCACTGGATTCATTTTGGTCATCATTCTAGTTTGAATAAATGTTGTTAATGCTGCTAGCACTGGTAAGATAAACAGATGATCCGGTTTACCTAGCTCCAGCCACAAGAAGGTGTGCTCCCGCAAATGTGGATTATAGTAGATCGAGTTGTAGAGAGCGATAAAGATAGGCATTTGAACGATCAGCGGTAAACAACCCGCCATTGGGTTAACCTTGTTTTCTTGGAACAAACGCATTGTTTCTTGCTGCACCTTTTCAGGTGTGTCTTTATATTTTTTCTGGATCTTTTGGAGTTCCGGCTGAATGGCTTGCATTGCACGCGAGCTCTTCACCTGTTTAATAGTAAGCGGAAGAATCAACGTGCGGACAATAATAACCATCACAAGTACGGCTAAACCATATTCTCCGTTAAACCAATCTGCAAACTTGTCCAAGGCAATGGCGAAATAATACACTACATTACTTTGCCAGAAGCCTCCATTCTTCAAATCCTCCGTAGTGTGCGTAACAGCAGTCGACGGAGCGCATCCCGACAGAACAGCTAACGACAACACCATTACCGTGATGAGGAGAAACCATTTTCCTCGTCTAGTCTTCATTAGAGACACTTCAAAACCCCTCTCTTAAACATTCCATTCCACCGTAAATCATACCATAATTATGAATACAAATAAACAAGCCTCTTAAGCACCCTTTATTTGCGGGAAGCCTTGAGTAGCTTGGCTTTACGAAGCACATGCAGCACACTTTTTTCGAGCTCTGCATACTCCATGGAAAGCGCTCCTTTTCTTACGATAAACACCATGTCTAAGCCACCTGCAATCTCGGGTTCATGGTGACGGACGATTTCCTTAACTAATCTTCTCATACGGTTACGGACAACCGCGTTTCCGACCTTTTTGCTAACAGACACACCTACTCTAAATCGCTCTACCTCTTTTTTGCCAAACCAATACACTACAAATTGATGATTCGCAAATGACTTCCCATGGCGGTATACACGACTGAAGTCGGCACGGTTTCGTAAACGTAACTTTTTGTGCACGGGAATCTCCTTCATAAAAATCCGGTTTAAGTGTCCCTCCGAATTTTTTCTTCTAATAGTATAGGCATTTGCAAGCAGCCATAAACGACCACATTCACTGTGCTGAAATTAAGCTTCTATATATAGTAGGAAAAATAATTTCAACTTCTCACAAAATATTTCTCAATATACGTTAAATAGCCCCGCAAAGTGTAGCTAGCGCATTAAGCGAGATCCTAGACTTTTGCAGAGCAATAATAATAAAAAGCAGTAAAAAAAGACCACCGCAGTGGTCCCTTAGTGGCCTAACTTACGCACTCAAAACTTTTCTGCCTTTCAAGCGGCGAGCTGCCAGCACTTTACGGCCGTTTTTCGTGCTCATTCTTTTACGGAAACCGTGAACCTTACTACGTTTGCTCACATTTGGTCTAAATGTCGGTCTCATAATTGCACCTCCCTTACAGGAACTTAATTACTGTCATATAAGCAGAAACGGACTAAGCCGTCCTTATAGTAGGGACAGTATCTACAAGAATCATCATTTTTATATATCGAGACATATCCTTACAGAAAACACCTTTATATATTTAAACACATTTTATGAGCAAAAGTCAACCTAGTAACCGGCTTGTTCCTCCCCCTCAAGCTCAGGTGTTTATCCACAACTCTCCCCAGAAAAAAAGTAATCCACAAGATATGACAGTTATCCACCTGTGATCAAAAAATAAAGTCGACTGCTCACAGTTGAGCACAACCTGTGTATAAAATTATCGAACCTTTGGCGTAAAGTGTCGAACCGTAAACAAATTATCAACAATATGTAGTGGTGTTCCTAATAATTGTACACAAGTGCTTGAATTTGTGGATAAAATAGCCCTGCTCATTGAAAAATAAGGGGCGTTTTGCTATGATGGTATTACTTTTGAATGTGAATAGATTTGTTTGTTCTCTTAATTATCAACAAGCTGTGGATAAAGTTGTGAACAAATCAAATTTATCCATATTTTTTTGTCTCTTCATATTGCCTACTGGGGATAAATATCAGCACCAACCTATTTTCTTCGACATTTCCACTTCATGGCTGATGCCACATTTGGAAGATTTAAAGGAGTGACAGTCT